>JBATRF010000057.1:0-382748 GCA_049292455.1 Thiolinea sp. | reverse complement strand
AAAAATAGAACAATCGCGATTAGGCCAACAATCGCCCCCACTTCGGGACGTTGTAACAAAGATTTGAAAAAGCTGACTTTGCCGATGCGCTCGTCAGCCGCAGGGGCTGCCTGCGTTGGGGATGCTTGTGGCGTACTCATGGGGTAGGTGACCTCGCAACACCCTGCTCATGATCATGAACAGGGCGACTTGATAAGAGTGTTACAGCCAGTAACTGAGAATTAACGAATACCCTTAGCGGACAGCTCAACCACTTGCGCGGCTTTGTCTTTGGTAACTAAGTTCGGGCCAGACGCCACATTGCCACCGGGCATTAAGCCGAATTTCTTGTAGTTCGCGAGGAATACCACGGGCAGATAGCCTTGCAGATATTGCTGCTGGTCAATACAGAACGCCGCTTTACCTTCGGCAACCGCTTTCAGGAAGTTGGCGGACATATCAAACGTACCCACATTGATTTTGCCCGTTTTGCCCACTTCTTCGACGGCTGCTAAGGTTGGCTCGCCTGCGGTACTTGCACCCAAGGCCAGAATGGTATCAACATCCGCACCTTTTTCTAAAGCAGCACGCACTTTCGCTTTGACATCGGCGGGATCATTGCTGGTAGGGATGACTTCGACATCACCGAAACCTTCTTTGAACCCTTGGCAGCGTTGGTCTAGCGCGACATTACCGACTTCTTGGTTGACGCATAAGCCTTTCTTGCCGCCCATTTCTTTGAGTTTTTCGCCCGCTTTTTTGCCAGCAGCTAACTCTTCTTGCCCCACATGCAGTAATGCGCCTAATTGGGCTGACACATCCACACCAGAGTTCATCGAAATCACCGGAATGCCCGCTTTGACCGCTTTCTCAATCGCCGGGCCTAAGGCTTTGCCATCAGGAATCGACACGATTAAACCCGCAGGTTCTTGATTGACGGCAGCATCAATCAGCGCGGACATCGCTACCATATCAAAGGTTTCGGGGGCACGATAATCAACCTTCATGCCCATATCTTTGCCTGCGGCTTCTACACCATTTTTCACCACCGTCCAGAACGGATCATTCGCTTGACCGTGGGACACGACAATAATGCTATCGTCCGCAGCCATCGCCACAGGGGCTGCAATAGCCAGTGCTAAAGCAATCGATTTAACCAACTTTCTCATACTCTCCTCCAGAATTAAGAGCGGTCGCTTACAGTTTGTTGTGATGCAAGCTTACACTTCGTGCATCTGTGTGCAGAATATGTTTTCTATATTTTACTGTCAATGAAATATTCATTCCAAAAACAAGCTTAATGCAATAAAACTATCAAAAATAGAGTGTCATTTAACTCATTTAATTCTATATGACGGTTTTATAGCATTCACCATTAGCTTCAGTGCATAGTGACCAACATTTCACATAGATACTGCCTTATAGACGACTAGACCAAGGCTTTTGCTAATGAAAGTAATACTCTCAAACCCATTTAATTTGATAGATTTCTATCATAATTTTGCCAGAGAAATTTTTTGACCGAAATGTTTTGAAGTATTGACAAGCAAGGCTTGCATGGGCAATATGGAATAAATATTCCAAACTATTAAAAATTTAGAATTTTACTTTTAATAAGATTCTAAACGCTTAAATAGTGACGAATATGGGGGAGCAATTTGTCGCAAGTCATCACCCTACTCCCCCAAGCCGTCTTGTGTACTACTACACTTAGCGTTACAAACCGGAGGAGACCACCATGAAAAAGTTAGCATTAACAATGATGCTGTCTGCTGTTTTAACTAGCTCAGCTTTTGCTGCCGATCCTATGAAAATCGGCGTCTCAATGGCGATTTTTGACGATAACTTCCTGACTACCCTACGCAATAGCATCGAAGCCAGCGCCAAAGAACAAGGCGTGGAAGTGCAAATCGAAGATGCTAAAAACGAAGTCGGCACACAGCTCAACCAAATCCAAAACTTCGTCGCCTCAGGTGTTAAAGCGATTATCGTCAATCCTGTCGACACTGATGCCACCGTAGCGATGAGTGAAGCGGCTGAAAAAGCTAAAATCCCGTTAATTTACGTGAATCGCCAGCCCGTTAACGTCGATAAACTCCCTGATAATCAAGCCTTTGTGGCTTCTGATGAAGTTGTGTCTGGCACTTTGCAAATGACTGAAGTGTGCAAAATGATGGGCGGCAAAGGCAAGATTGTGGTGATGATGGGCGAACTGTCTAACCAAGCTGCCGTACAACGCACTAAAGACATTGAAGATGTCATCGCCAAAGACGGCTGCAAAGACATTAAGATTGTCGAAAAGCAAACCGCCGAATGGTCGCGCACCAAAGGCAATGACCTCATGACCAACTGGTTGTCTGCTGGTACTGAGTTTGATGCAGTGGTATCGAACAATGACGAAATGGCCTTGGGTGCGATTCAAGCCCTGAAAGCGGCAGGTCGTCCCATGGATAAAGTGATTGTGGCAGGCATTGATGCGACTGCCGATGCGCTATCTGCGATGAAAGCGGGTGACTTGGATGTGAGCGTGTTCCAAAGTGCCGCAGGTCAAGGTAAAGGTGCATTAGATGCAGCGGTGAAATTAGCTAAAGGCGAAGCGGTTGAGCAAAAAGTATGGATTCCGTTTGAATTAGTCACACCCGCCAATCTGGATAACTATATGAAGAAATAATAGGAATCCGCCAAGGTAAGCACAACCCCCGTGCTTACCTTTTAGACCGACCGAGGAGGAGTATGGTGTATGTCTACCCCAGCAGTTGCAAGCGCACCCGTTGCTAAAGCCCGCCCGTATCAATACGTGCTTGAAGTCCAAAATATCCGCAAAGAATTCCCCGGCGTGGTTGCCCTTGATAATGTGCAACTGAAAATTCGCCCAGGCACGGTGCATGCCTTAATGGGCGAAAATGGCGCAGGCAAATCCACCTTAATGAAAATTATCGCCGGAATTTATCAGCCTGATTCTGGCACGATTCGCTTGCGTGGCAATGGTGTGACCCTGCCTACCCCACTCGCCGCGCAACAAGCCGGAATTGCCATGATTCATCAAGAATTATTGCTGATGAATTCCATGACCGTAGCTGAAAATATCTGGATACGCCGCGAACCCAAAAACGCCTTTGGCCTGATTGATCACAATAAAATGATTCAAATGACCCAAGAGTTATTTGAGCGTTTGGGGATTCATCTTGACCCACGAGCGGAAACAGGTGATCTCAGTGTTGGCAGTCGCCAATTAATCGAAATCGCCAAAGCTGTCTCGTTTAATTCTGATGTGTTAATCATGGACGAACCCACTTCGGCGATTACCGAAAAAGATGTCGAGCATCTATTTAAGATCATTCGGGACCTACGCGCTCAAGGCATTGGCATTGTCTACATTACGCATAAAATGAATGAGTTATTTGAGATTGCGGATGAATTTTCAGTGTTCCGTGATGGCAAATATATCGGTACACATTTATCCACCGATGTGACCCGCGACGATATTATTCGCATGATGGTCGGGCGCGAAATCTCACAAATGTTCCCCAAAGAGGAAGTAGAAATCGGTGAAGTGGTGTTATCCGCGCATAACCTGTGTCGCGGTAAAGACTTCCAAAATATTAGCTTTGATGTGCGGGCAGGCGAAATTTTAGGCTTTGCGGGCTTGGTGGGTTCAGGGCGTTCGCATGTGGTGGAAACCATTTTCGGCGTGCGCCCTGCTGACAGTGGTCATATTGAAATTAGAGGCCAGCGTGTTGAGATCAAATCCCCCCAAGATGCGATCCGCAACGGCATGGCCTTATTGACCGAAGATCGCAAGGAAACAGGCTGCTTCTTACCCCTATCGGTGCAGGAAAATATTCAGCCTGCGGTCTTGCACGAACACTACGTCAAGCACGGCTTTGTCGAGCAAAAATCACTGGATGAGCAAAGCAATGAAATCTGCGCCAAGATGCGCGTCAAAACGCCCAGCATGTTTGAAATCATTGAAAATCTCTCCGGTGGCAATCAACAGAAAGTGCTGATTGGACGCTGGTTACTCACTCACCCGAAAATCCTGATTATGGATGAACCCACACGCGGTATTGATGTGGGCGCTAAGGCCGAGATTCACCGCCTCGTGACGCAATTAGCACATCGAGGTGTAGCCGTGATTATGGTGTCGTCTGAAATGCCTGAAGTGCTGGGCATGAGTGATCGGATTGTGGTCATGCATGAAGGGCGCATCACGGGCATTTTGAATCGTGACGAGGCCGATCAGGTCAAGATTATGGATCTGGCTTCTAATTAGCCGTTAGCAAGTTTTAAGGAGGAGCCATTATGGCCGCTGTTATTTCGGAAGGGACTGAATCCCCAAGCACGCCACCTGCTGCACCCGCGCAAAAGCGCCGTTTACCGCCTGAATTTAGTATTTTTCTAGTGTTATTAGGCATTGCTGCCTTATTTGAAATCTTGGGCTGGATTTTTGTTGGGCAAAGCTTCCTAGCCAACCCTAGCCGCTTACAAATCATTATTTTACAAGTCTCGGTCATCGGAATTATTGCCGTCGGTGTCACCCAAGTGATTATCACGGGCGGCATTGATTTATCCTCCGGCTCAGTGGTAGCGATGTCCGCCATGATTGCCGCGACCTTTGCCCAATCCAGTGATTGGCCGAAAGTGTTTTACCCGGCCTTAACGGATTTGCCGTTTATAGTGCCCTTATTTGTCGGCTTGACAATTGGCGCGGCGGCAGGTTTTGTGAATGGCTGGCTGATTACCAAAACCAAAATCCCGCCCTTCATTGCCACTTTAGGCATGATGGTGTCGGCTCGCGGTGTCGCACGTTGGTACACCGATGCATCCCCTGTGTCGGGCTTCACCGAAAGTTTTGCCATGCTCGGTAATGGCTTAGATCGCTGGATGCCTGTGGTTATTTTCTTAGCAGTAGCAGTGTTTTTCCATGTAGTCATGCGCTACACCCGCTTTGGTAAATTCACTTATGCGATTGGCGCGAATCCGCAAGCCGCACGCGTGTCGGGGATTAATATCGACAACCACTTAATCAAGGTCTACATGATCGCGGGTCTATTAGCAGGTTTGGCGGCAATGGTCGCAATTGCCCGCATCAAAACCGCCCAATCTGGCATTGGTATGATGTATGAATTGGATGCCATTGCCGCAGCAGTCATTGGTGGTGTGTCACTCTCCGGTGGACGTGGGAAAATTCTAGGTACAGTGATTGGTGCGTTGATTTTGGGTGTAGTGTTGTCGGGCTTTACCTTCTTGAAAATTGATGCGTATTATCAAGATATTATTAAAGGCGGGATTATTGTCTTAGCCGTGATTATTGATCAGCAGCGCCAGAATAAAATGCGTAAGAGTCGATGACGCACCCCAATTTCTGAAAGTTTCTAGTAGATTACACTCCTCCACTTCCCGCTATTTTTTATAAATAGTGGGATTTTCTATTTAAAATGGGCATCCGTTTTTACTTTGACCTCCCCAACTTCTTACAATAAAAATTGAAGACTTCGCACGTCCTATGGCATATATAGACCTCTTTTTGGAACTTATACGCTACGGGCATTAACCGCCCAACTCGATTAAAGGAATACCATGCACAAGCTGACCGCCCATGATGCTGAAACCCAAAGCCTTGATCTGGTCGCCGACAATATCGCCAAACTGACCAAGATGTTCCCGGAAATCCTCACCGAAGACGTGGACGGCAGCAAAAAGGTGGACTTTGAAGCCTTGCAGGAGTTGTTGGGTACAGTGATTGATGACAAGGAAGAGCGTTATAACTTTACTTGGCATGGCAAGGCGCAAGCACGGCGTTTAGCACTTGCCCCGTCCACGGGGACGTTGCGTCCGTGTCTGGCGGAATCCAAGCATTGGGACAGCACCCAAAATCTGTTCATCGAAGGCGATAACCTCGAAGTGCTGAAGCTGCTGCAAAAGAGCTATCACCAGCGGGTGAAGATGATCTACATCGACCCGCCATATAACACAGGTAAGGACTTCATCTACCCCGACAACTACCGTGACAATATCGCCAACTATCTGGAACTGACTGCTCAGACTGGGGAAGACGGGCGCAAACTCGCCACCAACCCCGAAACGTCGGGGCGTTACCACACCCACTGGCTGAATATGATGTACCCGCGCCTCAAACTGGCTCGTAACCTGTTGCGGGACGACGGCGTAATTTTCATCTCCATCGACGACACCGAAGTTGCCAACCTACGTAAACTCTGCGACGAAATTTTCGGTGAAGAACATTGGGTTGGTACATTCACATGGCGAAGACGTGCATCATCAGCATTAGCAGAACGTTTAGTTTCGACCGACCATGAATATGTATTGGCATACCAAAAACATGAATTTACGTCACTAGGTATCAGTAAAGATTTTGGTAACTATTCAAACCCTGATCATGATCCAAGAGGTGACTGGGTAAGTGGTGATTTGACGGTGGGGATGGGAAAAGATTTACGTCCTAATCAATACTACACATTAATTGATCCGAAAACAGGTAAGAATTACCCAGCAAATCCAAATAGGGTATGGGCATATGTTCCTGAAAGCATGGATAAGCTCATCGCTGAAGGACGCATCATTTTCCCTGCAGATACCAGTCGTCGCCCTATGCTTAAACGATTTAAAACTGAATTAAAATCCGACGTAAATCCTGTTTCGACGTGGATGAGTGAAGTTGGTCTTAATACGGAAGCTACACGCGAACTACAACACTTATTTGAGCAAAATCCGTTTGATTACTCAAAACCTGCTTCCATGATCAACCACTTGATAAAAACAACGGCAAGAAATGATGACATTGTGTTGGACTTTTTTGCAGGGAGTGGGACAACAGCGCACGCAGTAATGGCGTTGAATGCCGAGGATGGTGGCAACCGGAAGTTCATTATGGTGCAGTTGCCCGAACCGACCGATAAGCCCGATTACCCCACGATTGCCGACATTGGCAAAGAACGGATTCGTCGTGCTGGAGACGCAATTATCGCAAAGCCAGCCAGCCAGCCAGCCAGCCAGCCAGCCAGCCAGCCAGCAATTATAATCCATTAGACATAGGATTTAAGGTGTTTAAACTGGACTCTACCAACATAAAACCGTGGGATGTAAGCTTTGACACGCTGGAACAAGACATTCTCACTTACACAGACAGCATCAAGCCCGACCGCAACGCAGAAGACGTGTTGTATGAAATCCTGCTCAAATATGGGTTAGATTTGTCCCTACCTATTATCACCCACACGCTAGCAAGCAAAACTGTTTACAGCATAAACATGGGTGAATTGGTCGTGTGTCTGGATAAGCAAATTACGCTGGATGTAGTGGAAGGCATCGCTAAACTCAAGGATGAATTTCAACCCGAAGACCGTATGATGCGCGTAGTATTTCGCGATTCCGGCTTTGCAGACGATGTAGTGAAGATCAACGCTGTGCAAATCCTTAAGCAGGCAGGAATTAACGACGTGCGGAGTGTGTGAAATGACAAATACTAACCTTCAGCAGAACCAGTTCTTTGCAGACATTCTCCAAATTCTGACCGAAGCCCGCAAACAAGCATATGCCTCAGTCAACACCCTCATGGTGCAAACCTACTGGAAAATAGGTCAACGCATTGTCGAGGAAGAACAGGTGGGCAAAGACCGCGCCGATTACGGTCACTTTCTGATCCGTAAACTTGCCAAGCAATTAGGGGATGAGTTTGGCAAAGGCTTTTCCATCGCTAACCTGAAAAACTGCCGACAGTTCTATATGACATTTCCCGACTTTGAAAAAGGCTACGCAGTGCGTAGCCCATTGTCATGGACTCATTACCGACTGATCATGCGGGTAAGCAACCCCAAGGCGCGGGATTATTACCTGCAAGAAGCCGCTAACCAGCAATGGAGTTCCCGCCAGTTGGATCGAAACATCGCCAGCCATTATTATGAGCGGCTACTGACTGAACCAGACAGCATCAAAGCTGCGGTCACGGGCAGCCTCGTCACCACCGGAGAATTTATCAAAGACCCTTACGTACTGGAATTTCTGGATTTACCCGAAAGCCAAGCCCAACACGAAAACGCACTAGAAGCCGCCATTATCAGCAAACTGCAACCCTTCTTATTGGAACTGGGTAAAGGCTTTTCCTTTGTAGGCAGGCAATTCCGCATTAGTACCGAAACCAGTCACTTTTACATTGATCTGGTTTTCTACAATTACTTGCTCAAGTGTTTCGTGCTGATTGATTTGAAAACCACCAAGCTCAAACATCAGGACATCGGGCAAATGGATATGTACGTGCGTCTGTTTGACGACCTCAAACGTGGTGCGGATGATAACCCAACCCTAGGCATTATCTTGTGTGCCGACAAAGACGATACCATCGTGCGCTACTCAGTCCTGAACGACAGCCAACAATTGTTCGCCTCCAAATACCTGCGGGTGCTACCTAGTGAAGAAGAGTTGCGGCAGGCGCTAGAAGCCCGCCATGTTCTTCAATTAAATCACGATATACAGGGTGGCGATGGCGCATGAAAATCCAGTTCGACAGCAACCTTGCCTACCAAGCCCAAGCCGTGGAAGCCGTTCTGGGTGTGTTTGAAGGGCAAGAAACCACCCAAACCACTTTCACCGTCACCCAACGCCCGGTATTCAACGGACGCGGTCAAGGCGATTGGCTACAAACGGCCGCAGCCAGCGAATACGGCATCGCCAACCGCCTGATGTTGCCGGAGGGTGAATTGCTGGACAACGTGCGCCGCGTCCAACTCCAAAACGGCCTCAAGCAAACCAGCAAGTTGGACAAAAAAGTCCTGAATTTCACCGTTGAAATGGAAACCGGCACGGGCAAAACCTACGTCTACCTGCGTTCCATTTTTGAGTTGCACCTGCGTTACGGCTTCACCAAATTCATCATTGTCGTGCCGTCCATCGCCATCAAGGAAGGCGTGTACAAATCGCTGCAAATCACCAACACGCATTTCAAAGACCTGTACCAAAACATCCGCTACGACTACTTCATCTACGACTCGCAAAAGCGCGAACAGGTGCGCAGCTTCGCCACCAGCGACTACGTGCAAATCATGGTGATCAACATTGATGCCTTCCGCAAAAGCTTCAGCGACCCGGACAAAGAAACCAAAGCCAACCTGATCCACCGTGCTGACGACCGATTGAACGGGCAACGCCCAATTGAATTCATCCGCGACACCTGCCCGATTGTGATCATCGACGAACCGCAAAGCGTAGACAGAACCGACAAAGCCAAAGAAGCGATTGCCAGCCTCAACCCGCTGTGTACCTTGCGCTATTCCGCCACCCACGTAGACAAGCACCAGATGCTCTACAAGCTGGATGCGATTGATGCCTTCGAGCAAAAGCTGGTCAAACAGATTGAAGTCAAATCCCTCAATGTGCAAGACGGGCATAACAAAGCCTACCTCAAGCTGCTCAGCGTCGATAACCGCAAGTCACCCATTACTGCCACCCTCGAACTGGACGCGCTGCAAAAAGGTGGCGGGGTAAAACGCATCAGCAAAAAGCTCAAAGCCGGGGCTGACCTGCTGGAAGTTTCCGGCGGACGTGACCTGTACGACGGTTACATCATCAACGACATCGTTTGCACACCGGGTAGCGAATACATCGACTTCACCAGCAAGCCCGACATCCTTAAGCTAGGGCAAGCCATTGGCGATGTGGACGAAGATGCGCGTAAACGCCTGCAAATCCGCCAGACCATCGAAAAGCATCTGGAACGCGAACTGCTCCTGAACCCGATGGGCATCAAAGTCTTGAGCCTGTTTTTTATCGACCGGGTAGCCAATTACCGCAGCTACGATGCAGCGGGTAATGTCGTCCTCGGCAAATACGCACAATGGTTTGAAGCCGAATACCGCACATTGATAGCCAAGCCCAAATACCGCTCCCTGTTCGGCGAAATCGACCCAACGGTGGAAGCCAGCAAAGTGCATGACGGCTATTTCTCCGCCGACAAGCGCAAAAAAGGCGACCCGGATAGCTTGATACGTTTCAAGGACAGCAGCGGCACCACGGCTGAAGACGAAAACACCTATAACCTGATCATGAAGGAGAAGGAAAAGCTGCTCAGTTTCGATTCCAAGCTGCGTTTCATTTTCTCGCATTCTGCCTTGCGTGAAGGCTGGGACAACCCCAATGTGTTCCAGATTTGCACCCTGAATGAAACCGCTTCCACCATCAAGAAACGCCAGGAAATCGGGCGTGGCTTGCGTCTGGCCGTCAACCAGCAAGGTGAGCGCATCCAGGGCTTTGCCGTCAACACCCTGACCGTGATGGCGAATGAGTCTTACGAAGCATTCACAGTGCAGCTTCAGCGTGAATACGAGCAGGATGCAGGCATCCGTTTTGATGTCAAAAAGCACATTAAAAATGCCGACCAAGGGCAAACGGTACAGCTCAACAAACAGGTTTACCTCAGCCCCGAATTCACCGCGCTGTGGGATCGCATCAAACACCAGACCACCTACCAGGTGAATTTCACCCCTGAAAACCTGATTAATACTTGCGCCAGCAAGCTGGGTGAGATGATCGTGGGCAAAACCCGCTTTGAATCCATTGAAGCCAAGCTCCATATTGACCGTAGCGAAATCGCAGGCACAGACGTAAAAACCCAAACCTACGTCTACGACCTGCGTGATTACACCTTGCCGGACATCGTTACCTACTTACAGGATGCCACCAACCTGACACGCCGCAGCGTGATTGACATCCTGCAACGCTCAGGTCGCCTGAAAGACTTCAAAAGCAACCCGCAAAAGTTTATCGAGCAGGCCACTGCCATCATCCAACAAGCCATGCGCTTGGCACTGGTGGACGGCATCAAATACCACAAAATCGGTGATGGGCATTTCTACGCCCAAGCATTGTTTGAATCAGCAGAATTGCGCGGCTACCTCAACGACAATATGCAGGCCGCTGCCAAATGCGTGTATGAGCATGTGGTGTATGACTCCGATGTGGAAGCCAGCTTTGCTTTGGGTATGGAGCAGAGTGAGGACGTGAAGCTTTACGCCAAACTCCCCGGCTGGTTCAAGATCGACACCCCGCTCGGCACATACAATCCGGACTGGGCCGTGCTGGTAGAACAAGATGGTAAGGAACAGCTGTATTTCGTGGTGGAAACCAAAGGCACGTTGCTATCCGATACACTGCGCCCTAGCGAAGATGGCAAGATCAAATGCGGGCAAGCACACTTCAAGGCCGTATCAATGGATACAAAATTTGTTAAAACGACTACTTTTTATAACTTTCAAAGCACATGGTAAACGTTTTACTAATACCCCTAAGTTCCATATTGACGCATTAAAATGCATAAGGAAACCCCATGATCCAACGTCTACACAGCAACACCCGTATGAGCCAAATCGTCATCCACAATCAAACCGTGTATTTAGCCGGACAAGTCGATGAAACCGAAAGCCGTGGTTCGGCTGAAGTGCAAACTCAAGTGATTTTGAGTCAAATTGATGCGCTACTGGCTGAAGCAGGCACAGATAAATCCAAACTCCTCACCGCGACGATTTACCTCACCGACATGAGCCAATTCGACCTGATGAATAAAGCGTGGGAAGCATGGGTGAGTAAAGGCAATACACCAACCCGTGCCACCGTAGGCGTGACGGAGTTGGCGGGCGATGCGTTTCAGGTGGAAATTGTGGTGTCAGCAGCGCTTTAAGCACTGCTAGCTAAAAGCGAAATACCCATGTCACCACCCCTCGTTCTCATTGAGAACTTTATTACTAACGCTGACACACTGTTTGAGCAATTACGCGTGGAAGTGTCGTGGGATGAGCGCATGAAAGCCCGCAAAACTGCTAGCTTTGGTGTGTCATATAACTATTCCGGCATTGCTTATCCACAAACCGCTATGCTGGAGAGTTTGCTGCCGATTTGCACCCAGATTGACCAGCAGCTTGGCTTTTTACCGAATAATTGCTTGTTAAATTATTATTTGAATGGTCATTCATCAATGGGCTATCAC
The DNA here is from genome assembly GCA_049292455.1 of Thiolinea sp. Lineage (GTDB taxonomy): Bacteria > Pseudomonadota > Gammaproteobacteria > Thiotrichales > Thiotrichaceae > Thiolinea. The sequence goes on along the minus strand of JBATRF010000057.1, from coordinate 370,774 downwards.
TCGGATTCTAGCAAGGAGCTACTAGCTGGCACTGGGGTAGCTATTATCTCACTAGGTGCTGAGCGCCAAATCAATTACAAATCGAAAACTCATCCAGAGCAGATAGTGAGCTACACATTACCAAGTGGAATGTTGCTGTATATGAATGATATGGTGCAGCAAGAATGGCTACATGCCATTCCTAAACAAGCAGGGGTTGGTGAGCGTATTAGCTTGACGTTTAGGCACATTATTAAATAATCAGCGCAGTTGATAAATTGCAGAGAGTGTAACTAACACGACACTCTCAAGCACCCTTATGCTGTTCAAATTTGTAGATGTATTCCCAATAACAGTAAGCCGCTGCACCCGTGGCAATCATCCCCCAAAAGGCATTTTGCCCATACCATTCAAACGCTGCCCATGCGGTACAAAAGGCAGTGATAGCGACGCGCCGCCATTTGGGTTGGAAAAAATTACGATCACGTTCGTTCAATGTCTTATCTCCTAATGCTAGTTTTATAGTAACCAAATTCACTATTAATTTTTTCAATATCAATGGAATTTTAGTCTATTCATATAGACATATAATTTTCCCCTTTATTAAGACTGTTTATTGATGCAAAATTATGTATGTTGAATCCTATAGCATCAAGTTCTAATTGATGAATTTTGATCGTATGATCTTTCATTTTTAATGATAATATCATTTAATGGTGACATAATGAAAGTTACTAGTATACTAGGTATATTTTTTGTTTTTTTAGCTATAGTCCTATTTTATCTTAGCCACAAAGGTTATTTGAAAGACACCTTTCTTGAAAGAACTGACAAAATATCGAGTTTAATAGCTATGCTAATTGGCTTAGTAACTCTTGCTTTTTCTTTTTCTAGCACAGAGAAGGATAATTCAGGTCAAAACTCTATAAGCATTAACCAATCTAATATCAACTCACCACATGCCGTCATAGGTGATCCAACAAATACAGCAAAGGATCGTTTTGAAAAAAGCCAGCTAATAATAAAAAATGAAATTATTAATAACTTCTCGGATCTTTCAAACATAGTTTTTCTTGTCTCTTCTAAGACCCCAAAACCTTTTTTAGATAAAAGGCGGCCTAATGAAACAGAGTTAATGTATCAGGATCGCGCCAAAAACAATTTTCGGAACTATATTGATGATATAAGTAAAACTATAAACTTTAGTCGATTTTCACAATTAGCCTATAGTAGTAATCGCACCAACATTTCTTATAGTATAGAAGCTGATCAGAATATAGAAAAAATATACTTTTGGCAAAATGAATCACTAGACTCCTTAAAAGGCCTTGTCAGTGCATTACAAAATCTTATGAACTTACCTATCTCTAGTGATACAGAAAGAACTGAACGAGCTAAACTTATATCAAAAGAAATTATATTAGATGCAAAGCGAACATTAGCGACAGCTCTAAGTTTTTTTAGCACTGTCGCTAATCAGCAGGATGCACTAATGTTAAATGCTACTTTAGTATCCTTATCAGAAAAAGATACTTATACGTTCGCTGAAGGCGTGAAAGGCTTTCAAGATGCTATGAGATTAGCAGGTAGCTTTGTAGAAGAAAAAACTATGCTACTAACTTCACAGACAATCCAAATAGCAAAAAAAAGAGAAATTTCAAGGTTAATTACTGATCCTTATCTAGTCATGTTGAGGCAACAAGCTGGTTTGCCATCTACTTTGACTGAGGGTGAGCTAATGATCTTACAGTCAAAAGAGATCAACACAAATGAGACTGATCCAAGTAAGCTTGTAGAGATGGCTGGACTTGCTTATCTAGAATCTGATGGTGAAGCCACTAAGACATATTTAGCTAGAGCTCTTGCACATCCAGAACTTAATAGCCAACAAAATTTGATGCTTCAAGCTGCTATCAAAAGATTAGAAAATCCTAATATTTATGAAGGAAGTCTAGGTATATTAGTTCTAGATATCGAAAAAGGTGGAGCTTTTGAAAATAGCAATATTAAATATGGAGATGTCCTTATTAAAATAGATGAAAAACCTATAGATGACCCATTTGAAATTGCAAATAAACTAGCTAATTTAACCACTAATCATATGCTTGTAACATTACTACGTAATAATGAGAAACTTATTATGAAAGTTAATACTGGGAAATCAGCCAATGCTACTATTACTACCTTAATTATCTTTAATAAGGCCAAAATTTAGAAAAATAGATGTTTTTTGTTGTAAAGCAAAAACCTTGCTAATAGAAATTTATTAGCAAAGCTGTAAATACATATCTAATTTACAGATGCGCCAAACCCTCACGAATATAATTCACACTGGCCTGAATCGCTTTGGCAGGTTCGGGCAGTTGATGCACTTCACTAGAGAATAATTCAAACGAGAAATAGCCATTATAGCCTTGTTGAAGCAGGGTATTGATTTGCGCCACATTGCCTAATTTATCGCTCGCATCGACAAACACCCGATGCGGGTCACGCATCTCGGACACAGGCACGCCTTCATCCGCCACGCCAGAAATATGTACTAAACCCGTGAATTCAGGGAAAAACTGCCCTTCGCCCGCCAAATGATGATGGAAGGTGTCATGCACCATGCGGAAAGTATTCGCCCCATCCACCGCATGAATCGCGTCCACCACTTCTTTTTTGGAGCGCTGCGAGCAAATCTCAAACCCCAAAGGCTCGACCAAGCCCACCAAACCACGCGCCGCTAAAATCGGTTTCAGTGCTGCTAGAGCGGTCTTTAAATTAGCTTGACGCTGCCCATCTTCGCGCCCCCAACCATCATTCACAGGCACTAACACTAAGCCTTCCGAGCCACACGCTTGAGCATAATCGGCTAATTCAATCGCTTCGGCTTCACGCTCGGCATTCCACTGGTTAAAACGCTGCAAGGCATTGATAGACAGGATTTCCACCCCTGCTGCTTGCGCCCATTGCTTGACTTGCTCGGGTGACGTGCCATCAATAATCGCGTTATCGCGCAGGTCATTGCGAATCTCGACAGCATTAATCCCAAGGCTTTTGCTAAGGGCAAAAAAGTCCTGCACGGATAAATTAGGGGTGGTCATGTGATTTAATGAAAACTGTGGTTGAGCGCTGCTCATGAAAACTCTCCTCATGTGTTGATGCCTAAGAGTTATCACGATTTTGCCCCAACTGGTCAATACTCCCACCTTCATTTACTCGCAAATTTTGCGAGCATGATTTTAGAAATGAAAGCTTTTATTGCATTTAGAGATTTTCTGAGGTGTAGATTTCAAAGGCGAGTAGGTTTTGGCTATGATAATTTTTGCCTTCCAGCGCATTCACCATCTGGGTATAGAGTTCTTGCGCCAGTGCTACCAAGGGTGTGGAGATCACCATCGTGATAGTTTCATCCAAGAGTGCGTCGCGCGAATCAGGGGTTAACTCATTGCAAGCGACTATCAATTGCCCACTTTTATGCTCCTCGCGCAAGGCGGTAATCGCGCCTTCCATGCCGCCGCCTGCCACATAAAAACCAATTAAATCGGGGTAACGCGCGAGTAGATCAATCGTCGCTTCGTGGGTAAGTGTGAGTTCTTCCAGATTTAATAAAGTATCAATCACCTCAAATTCCGGTGCATGCTCGCGGAAATAAGTGCGAAAGCCTAATTCGCGCATTTCATGCCCTAAAAAGCGATGACTACCGACAAATAAAGCCACTTTGCCGCTGGTTTTCTTGGTCATTTTGCTAATCAGCCATGCTGCCAAACGCCCTGCTTTGCGATTATCCACACCGATATAGCCCGCCCGCACGCCATAAGCCATATCGGACAGCAAGGTAAATACCGGAACACCGCGTGTTTTCAGCTCCTCGACCACGGCGGTAATACTGGCATGATCAATAGCCGCAATGGCGACCGCTTGCACGCGCTGCCCCAAATTACGTAAGCGCTGTGCCACTTGCGAAGGAATTTGCGAGTCGAGAAATTCAATCTCGACCAATAAGCGACACTCGGTTTGCAGTTGCGCTTGTTGTTCCAGAGTACGAGCTAAGGCTTGATAAAACGACTGATGCGGGCGCTGTAATAAAATCCCCACACGATACACCGGCAAATCCTGCTGCAAGCGTGCGCCAATCACATTCGCGGCGTGATAGCCAATGCTCATGGCGGCCTCAAATACTCGTTTCGCCGTCGCCTCCCGCACCGCATGACGTTTATTCATCACCCGATCCACGGTTGCTACACTCACACCTGCTGCTTGCGCTACATCCGCAATGGTAACTCGATTAGCCATACGCTGCTGACACCTTTTTATCATCGTCCGAACCCCTTAATGATAGAAAATGAAAGTAAATACTGCAAGCACTTGCAATCATTTAAAGGTTTGCGGATAGTCTGCGTATGCACTAAATCGGAGGAGATTATGCAAGTCCATTCCCGCCTGACCGTGGCTGATTTATTAGCCTTACGCGAGGTACGTACCTTGTCGATGTTACGTACCGAAACCAATGAGGAAGCAGCGGCAGCCCAAGCGGCTGGCATTGATCTCATCTCGATTGAAATCGAACAACTCGAACATGGTTTGCGCGCTGTTGCACCCACCATTTTTACCTTTCCCAGCATCAGTTACGGACGCTATCAAACCGAAGAGCAGTGTTTGGCGGCAGGCTTTCGTGCCTTAAAAGCGGGTGGCGATGCGGTGTATTGCGCGGCACGCACTCAAACTATTCGCCGCCTCGCCGAAGAAGGCATTCCCGTCTGTGGGCATGTGGGTTTAATCCCCTCCAAAATGACGTGGACGGGCGGCTTTAAAGCGGTGGGCAAAACCTTAGACAGCGCCAAGCAGATTTGGGAAGGGATTGTGGCTTTGCAAGAGGCGGGCGCTTTCGCGGCTGAAATTGAAGTCGTGCCGGAAGCGATTGCTCAAGCAGTTAAACAACGCAGCTCGCTGTTATTACTCGGAATGGGAGCAGGCAGCGGCGCACATGCACAGTATTTATTTTCCGAAGATGTGTTAGGGGCAAACACCGGACACGTCCCACGCCACGCCAAAATCTATGACAATTTTGCCGCCAAACTAGCCCAACTTCAGCAAGAGCGTATTGCAGTTTATAAGCACTTCGCGGCGGATGTGTTGCAAGGTGTGTATCCCGCGCCCGCTCATAAAGTAGCCGTGCAAGACGAGGTGGCGCAGGCTTTTGAAGATTGGTTAGCGCACAACGCGACGTAGTTAGGAGCTTTAATGATGACAGTTCAAGGACGCGATTATTCACTCACTGGCCCAGAAAATGCGCGTGCCGTCGAGCGCGGCTTGGCGAATGCGACCTGGTATAAAACCGAGATTCCGCGTAAGCGCATGAAAGAGCTGATGCAGCGTTCGGATGAACGTGCTACCCGTGATACTGCGCTGTGGTTAGGGTTAATGGTTTTGTTTGCTGGGATTGGGATTGCGCTTTGGGGTAGCTGGTGGGCAGTGCCCTTCTTCCTCGCCTATGGCGTGCTCTATGGTTCAGGCGGTGATAGTCGTTGGCATGAATGCAGTCATGGCACGGCCTTCAAAACGCCGTGGAAAAACGAGGTGGTTTACCAAATCGCCTGCTTTATGATGATGCGCAATCCGGTCACATGGAAATGGAGTCATTCGCGCCATCACACCGACACGATTATTGTCGGGCGCGATATTGAGATTTCCGTCAAACGTCCACCGAATATTGCCCTGACTTTATTAGCCTTTGTCGGTGTGGTGGATGTTTATAACGCCATGAAAACCATGTTGATTAATGACACCGGACGCATGCGGGCTGAAGATAAAGATTATGTGCCAGAAAGCGAATGGCCTAAAGTGTATAAAGTTGCACGCATTTGGACAGCGATTTATGCAACAACCATCGCGGCGAGCTTGATCTTTACGTCATGGCTGCCGTTGGTGTTGATTGGTTTGCCGCGTATTTATGGCGCTTGGCATCATGTGTTGACGGGCATTATTCAGCATGCAGGTTTGGCGGAAGATACCCTCGATCACCGCTTGAATAGCCGCACTTGCTATATGAATCCGGTCAGCCAGTTTATTTATTGGAATATGAATTATCACCTTGAGCATCACATGTTCCCGATGGTTCCGTATCACATGCTGCCTGCGCTGCATGAAGAAATGAAAAACGATTGCCCCGCGCCCTATCCAAGCATAATGGCGGCTTATCAAGAAATTATTCCAACCCTCAAGCGTCAGCTCACGGACCCAAGTTATTTTGTGCACCGCAATTTGCCGAATAACACCGAAACGACACTGAATAATCCTAACTTGGCGAATGCCTAACACCCTTGGAGGAGCTTATGAGCAATTGGATTGAAGTCTGCGCGGCGGACGAAATTGATGAAGAAGATGTGTTGCGCTTTGATCACGGCGGGCAAAGTTATGCGATTTATCGTAGCCCCGAAGATGAATATTTCGCCACGGACGGGCTTTGTACCCATGAAAAAGTACATCTAGCGGATGGCTTGGTGATGAATCACATTATTGAATGCCCCAAACACAATGGGCGTTTTAATTACAAAACCGGAGCGGCTTTGGGTGCGCCCGTGTGTGTGAATCTGAAAACGTATACGGTGAAAGTGGAAGACGATACAGTGTATATTCAACTGTAACGCGACTTAAGGAGGGGGAGTGATGAGCGAATCAATCGTGATTGTGGGTGCGGGCGAATGCGGTACGCGGGCAGCGTTTGCACTACGCGAACAAGGCTTTACGGGTGAGGTGATCTTAATCAGCGAAGAGCAGCACCTGCCCTACGAACGCCCTCCTCTCTCCAAACAAGCGATGGTGGATGACAAGCCCGAACCCAAATACATTGCCTCCGCCGCGCAATTTGATGAGGCGAATATTCAATTGAAGCTGGGGCAAAAAGTCACCGCCCTACAACCCGCTGAACAAACGATTACGCTGGAAACGAATGGCAAAAGCTCTACCCTGCCCTATAGCAAATTACTTTTAACTACGGGTTCTAGCCCACGCACTTTGCCACTGTTTACCCAAATCGGCATTGATTGCAGTTATCTTCGTACCCTAGGCGATGCGGAAAAGATTCGCGCCGCCCTGCAAACCATCAAGCATGTGGTGATTATTGGCGGGGGCCTAATTGGCTTAGAACTGGCTGCCAGCGCTCGCAAACTCGGCGTGGAAGTGACTGTGTTAGAAGCCGATAGCCGTGTGTTGAGCCGTGCGATTCCTGAAAGCATTGCCGAAGTCATCGTCAAGCGCCATCAAGCAGCAGGCGTGAATATTATCTGCAATGCCGCCATCCAACGTGTGAGCCAAGACGCCAAACAGATCAATTTTGTCTTAAACAATGGCGCTCAACTTAGTGCGGAATTGGTAGTGGTTGGCATTGGCGCGATTCCAAACACACACTTAGCTGAACAAGCCGGACTTGAAGTCAAAAACGGGATTGTGGTGAATGAACACCTGCAAACGTCCAACCCATATATCTATGCCGCAGGTGATTGTTGCGCCTTTCCGCACGCGCAAAGCGGACAAATTATGCGCCTAGAAACGTGGCGCAATGCCCAGCAACAAGGCAATTTAGCCGCCAGCAATTTAATGGGCGCACAAACACCACACACTGCCGTGCCGTGGTTTTGGTCAGATCAATATGAATTGGGCTTGCAAGTGGCAGGGCTCGCCTCAGCCGATCATCAGCGTGTGGTGCGCCAACTCAATGAAGATTCATTTATTGAGTTTGAGCTGGATAATCAGGGGCACTTAGTGATGGCGGCGGGGATTGGCATTGCCACCGCCGTCGCTAAAGATATTCGCATGGCGGAAATGCTGATCGCCAAGCAAGCGAAAATTGAGCCGAGTGTGTTGGCGGATGCGTCGGTGAATCTGAAGAAGTTGTTGAAATAAGCTGTTAATGCTTTACAACAATTAGCTTTTCAGTCGGAAACCCTAAGGCTTTAGCCTTCGCCACTAGCCGCTCTTGTATGGACTTAGCCAATTGCGGCTGGCGCGACAATATCCATAAGTACTTGCGATTATTGCCCACCACTAAGGCATGTTGATAATCGTTATCCAGCTCGACAATATTATAGCCGCCATAAAACGGACCGAAAAACGATACCCTCAAACTGCCTACATTCGGCTGGCTTGCGAATTTGGCGCGTCCTTCGATATTTTGCCATTGCTGCTTGACGGTGTTGTAACCGCGATTCAGCACACGAATATCTCCGTCCTCACGCATACTATACTCAGCCGTCACCTGCTCTAAATTACGCTCGAAGACATGATCGAGACGGGCAATTTCGTACCATTTGCCTAGGTAGCGTTTGGAGTCAAAATTGCTCACAGGCGTTACGCCTTGTGGGATAGTGGCGCAGGCGGAGAGTAAGCATGCTAAGACACTTAAGATAAAAATCAGTTTTAGTTGCTTCACCGTCTTACTCCTTGAAATTAGGTAAATGACTACTGACTCAATAAGTTTGCCGGACTTATTAGCCTAAAGCCAAATCCCTTATCATCACGATTTTGAATAATTACTATTCCAAGCATTTTATATCTGAATAATCAGAGAACTTTTATAGTTCCTCTAATAGCGGCCTACCCCGCCCTAGAGGACTCGTGATGGAAGTTTTAATCAAGCCCACTAATAAAAGGATTCGCGTAGCTGCGACCAGCACTCTGCTCGAAGCCTTGATCGCCCATGAAATTCCGATTTCTTATAGCTGCATGTCGGGGCGCTGTGGCACTTGTCGTTGCAAGGTGTTGGAGGGGGAGATGGTCGGGCCTTCGGCGGCTGAAGGGCGTTTGGCCTTGAGTGGGCGTTATGTGTTGGCTTGCCAAACCTATGTGCAATCGGAAGGGATGGTGGAGATTCCTGAGGCTGATGAAGTGATCTGCCACCCGACCAAAACCTTGAAAGCGCTGGTGAGTGCTTATGAGCCTTTGGCGCACGATGTACGTTGTTTACGTCTGAAGATTGATAAAACCTTTGACTATTCGCCCGGGCAATTTGTGCATCTCAGTTTCTGGGCGAAAGATGGCACGCGCCCCTATTCGATGGCGGGTATTACGAGCGATGGGGAGCTGGAGTTTCATATTCGCATCGTTGCAGATGGGCGGGTCACTTCTAAGTTAGATGAGACTTTGAAAGTCGGCTCGACAATTAAATTAAATGGCCCTTTAGGTGCATCCTATCTGCGCCGGAAAAACACTAGCCCGATATTGTGTGTAGCCACAGGCACAGGTTTAGCGCCGATTTTGTCGATTATTCGCGGTGCTTTGGAATCGGGTATGCCGAATAAAATCCATTTGTTATTTGGCGCGAGGACTGAAAATGAATTATACGGTTTGGAGCGATTGGCAGACTTAGCGGCGCAGTACAAGAATTTCCACTATCGCATTTGCACCCAGCACAGCACGCGCAAGGGCTATTTTCAGGGTATGGTTACTGAAGCGATTAGTGAGTATTTTCCTGAGCTGCACGGCTGGCGGGTTTATCTGGCAGGCGCACCCGCCATGGTCGAGGCGGCTTCCTTAGCTTGCACCAAGCGCGGCGCAAATATGGAACATATTTATGCGGATGCATTTTATCCGGTGAATTATGAGTAGAATCAATACTTAACTCACTCTGCAAACAGCTCAAACATTAAATTGCGCAGCCAAATATTGCCTAAATCCTGATGGAAACGCCGATGCCAAACCATATTAATCTGCGCGGGCGGTATCTCGACAGGATGGGGTTTAATGATTAAACCGAATTTGGTGGCCGTTTGCAGAGCGAGTTTTTCCGGGACGGTGGCAATGATATCCGTTTCCGCCACGATGTAAGGCGCTGAAGTAAAATGGGGTATTTTCAAACGGCTAATGCGCGTAATACCACTTTTGGCTAGTTGCTTTTCCACTCGCCCATGTCCGGTATTCGACACTTCAATAATCATGTGCTTGGCTTCGGAAAAGCGCTCTAAGGTCAATTCCACCTTTTCAAATAAATGCCCTTTGCGCAGCAGACAGACATATTTTTGGGCGAATAAATGGCGTTGATAAAAGCCCGCTTCTAATTGTGGCAACAACCCCACCGCTAAATCCACATTGCCTGTTTCTAAATCTTCCTGTAGGGAATAACGGTTATCGCGTACCGTATTCACGGAAATATTGGGTGCATGTTTCGCCAAATAGGCCAGCAAGCGCGGCAGCAGATAAATCTCACCTAAGTCGGTCATATTGATAGAAAAACAGCGATCACTGAGCGTGGGATTGAATTTCCATTCGTGATTCAAGCCATCTTTTAAGGTACTTAACGCGTAGCCGACCGACTCGGCGATATTGTCCGCATAAGGGGTGGGACTCATACCGCGTGCGGTGCGCACAAATAGCTCATCCTGCAAAGCGATTCTTAATTTCGCCAAGGCATTACTCACCGCAGGTTGGGTCAAATCCAGTGCATCCGCAACCAAGCCAATTTTGCGTTTTTGGTAGAGCAGATGAAACAGAATCAGCAGATTTAAGTCGATTTTTTTGAGTTCAATCATGGCTCTATCATCACCGTTATGAATAGCGACTATTGTAACTGCATTATGTCTGAATATCTAAACTCTCCCTATAGTGCAGTGAAAGCTCAGAGGCGGAGCTAGCCATTTTATTATCGAGGAGGAGAGCGCAATGGAAACCCTATTACACATTGATAATCAGCGCGTGCCCGCAGAAGGCGGCGCCACGTTTGATCGTATCGCACCCACATCGGGGGAAATCGTCACCCGTGGTGCAGCCGCAGGCGTGAAAGACAGTTTGGCAGCGGTAGAATCCGCCAGCCGTGCCTTTGCCGAATGGTCTAAAACTGGCCCCGGACAACGCCGCGCATTATTACTAAAAGCCGCCGATCAAATCGAAGCCCGCATGAATGATTTCGTAACAGCCATGCAAGCCGAAGTCGGCGCGAATGCTTTATGGGCACAGTTTAATGTGATGCTAGCAGCCAATTTATTTCGCGAAGCCGCCGGACTCGCCACCCAAATTCAGGGTGAAACTATCCCCACCGACAAACCCAATACCTTATCCATGACGCTGCGCCAACCTGTGGGCGTGATCTTAAGTATTGTGCCGTGGAATGGCCCGGTGGTCTTGGCGGCGCGTGCCATTGCTTACCCGATTGTGTGTGGCAATACCGTAGTATTTCGCGCTTCAGAAACCAGCCCACGCACCCATGAATTGATTGCCGAAGCCGTCACAGCGGCAGGTTTTCCGGCGGGTGTGTTGAATTTCATTACTCACGATCTCTCCACCGCTCCCGAAGCGGTTGAAGCTATTATTGCGCACTCTGCGGTAAGGCGCGTGAACTTCACTGGCTCAACTGCGGTCGGGCGCATTATTGGTGAAAAAGCGGGCAAACACCTCAAGCGCTGTATTCTCGAATTGGGTGATAAATCGCCGCTGGTGGTATTGGAAGATGCCAAGCTAGATGATGCGGTGACGGCTGGCGTGTTTGGCGCGTTCTTATATCAAGGGCAAATTTGCATGACCACCGAACGCATTATTGTGGATGAAAAAATTGCCGATGAGTATGTAGCGAAATTTGCAGCGCGTGCTAAGGAATTACCGCTGGGTGATCCTACTTTGCAATCCGCTTGCGTGCTCGGCCCGGTGATTAGCATGAAAGCAGCGGATCGGCTTAAAGGTTTATTGGACGATGCCGTATCTAAAGGTGCACGGATTGTGGCGGGCGGTGCGGGTGATGGCGCAATGATGCCTGCAACCGTGTTGGATGGCGTCACGTCTGAGATGCGGATTTATAGTGAGGAAACCTTCGGCCCGATTGTGTCGATTATTCGCGCCAAAGACACTGAAGATGCGGTCCGTATCGCGAATGATACTGAATTTGGCTTATCGGCAGCAGTGTTTGGGCAAAACATTAATCGCGCTTTAGATGTAGCGGGGCGCATTCAAACAGGCTCCGTGCATATCAATGGCTCCACCGTGCAAAACGAAGCCCAAGCCCCGTATGGCGGCACGAAAGCCAGTGGCTTTGGACGCTTTGATGGACGTGCGGTGATTGATGAATTTACCGAACTGAAATGGCTCACCATTGAGCAAAGTAATCAAGGCTATCCCTTCTAAATTTGGGCAGCTAAGCACTAGCCCCTGCTGGGGGCTGGCATATCAATATCGGAGGAGAGCCATGAAAACTAACAACGATCTACTATTAGAGCGCCTTGAGCACTCATTTCTCAATGGCAAAATGTCGCGCCGCGGCTTCCTTGCCGCCGCCTTAGCCACCGGATTAATGGGCATTATGCCTTTACGTGCGCTGGCGGACGAGCTAGAAAATATTCGCAAAGTTCAGTCTGATAAAACCGCTAAACTCGAACAGGCTTATGATTATATTGTGGTCGGTTCGGGTAGTGCGGGCTGCGCTTTGGTAGGCACGTTAGCCGCTAAAACCGATGCCAAGATTCTGCTCATTGAAGCAGGCGATTGGGATACCGCGCCCACGGTGGATGATCCGCGCGCGTGGTTTGCTAATTTAGGTACGGAGCGCGACTGGGGCGATGTCTCGATCCCCAGTAAAGGGGTGAATAACCGCTCTATTCCAGAACATACTGGGCGGGTAGTCGGCGGTGGTTCGAGTATTAATGCCACCATTTGGTCGCGCCCGATTAAAGCCGATATGGATTATTGGGCGAGTGTCACGGGTGATGAGGCTTGGAATTACGACAATAGCCTGAAAATCTTTAAGCGCATTGAAAACTGGCGCGGCAAACCGAATCCAGAATTTCGTGGCACGGATGGGCCGGTTTGGGTGCAACCTGCGCAAAATCTTTTACCTTTAGTTGATGCCACCCTCAAAGCCGCCGCCGAAGTCGGTATGCCAGTCACCGATGATTTGAATACCCAACGTGAACTGACGGGCAGTGGCTTTGGTGTCATGAATCAGATTATTAAAGACGGGCGGCGCAACTCACTGGCGCGGGCTTATCTATATCCAGCAATGGCACGTAATAATGTTACCGTGCTGGTCAATACCTCAGTGAACCGCATTGTGCTGGAAGGCGATAAAGCGGTCGGTGTGGAATGCACCCGCAATGGCGAAACCGTCACCTTGCGCGCTGAGCGTGAAATTATTCTGTCCGCAGGCGGCTTTAATACCCCCAAATTACTGATGCTGAGCGGAATTGGCGATGAAGCTGACTTGAAAAAGGTATCTATTGAAACCAAGCTCAACGCCCCCGAAGTCGGCAAAAATGCCCAAGACCATATCTTACATGGCGGCTGCTTATTTGAAGCTTCAGAGCCGATTGAACATCGTAATAGTGCAGCGAATATGTCGGGCTATCTTAAAACCGATGCCAAACTGGAATTGCCCGATGTCAGCATTGTGCAGATTGAACTGCCCTATACCAGCGATGTGATTGGCAAAGAATATCCACTCACTAACCCGAAAAATACCTGGGCATTATGTGCAGGTCTGGTTGCACCGAAAAGTCGTGGCACGGTCAAGCTGGCCTCCAATAAACCGACTGAGCGCCCGATTGTCGATATGCAGTTCTTGAGCCACCCTGACGATGTGGAATACTTGGGCAGAGCCATTAAAGTAGCGCGTGAAATTGCTCACGCACCTGCCTTGAAAAATTATGTCGTGCGCGAAGTAGCACCGGGCAAAGAACTCAAAGGCGATGACTTAACCAATTTCATTCGCAATGGCGCTACCACCTATTTCCACGCTTCCGGTACTTGCCGCATGGGCAAAGACGATAAAGCCGTTGTGGATTCGCAATTGCGGGTCAAAGGGATTCGCAATCTGCGCATTGCCGACAGCTCGATTATGCCGAGGATTGTGTCAGTGCCAACCATGCCTGCTTGTGTGTTGATTGGGGTTAGGATGGCGGATTTGTTGACTTCGTGATTTATGCTTGATTGCAACAGCTACTGAGATGCAGTAGCTGTTATTAAGCCTTCCATTCCCGCAATACCACATGCGTAATCACTTGCTTAATTTGCGGAATGCTATCAATTTGCTGGCGGAGTTGTTCGATGTCAGCCAGCGATTCTGTTTCGGCTTTTATCAGCATGTCTAAATCGCCACTGATGCCGTAGCACTCACGTACTCCAGCGAAGGCCATCACTTTATCCACAATGCTGCTGCAAAAACCGTTATGGCGTACTTCAAACCAGACTTGGACTTGCTGCTGAGTGGGTTTACGTAAGATGGCTTGATAGCCTTGAATCTCGCCGGTATCCTCTAAACGCTTAATCCGCTCGGAAACCGCAGAGCGCGACAGGCTTACTTGTTCGGCAATGGTAGAAATACTTTGCCGTGCATTTTGCGCCAATAGCTTTAAAATTTTTCGATCAAAATCATCCATAACTGCACACAGTAGCTAGTCAGTGGGCGAGTGTAGCAATTGGTCGCGGGCAGGTCTTGCAAAATGGCGAAATCACGGTGAAAGCCGACAGTTTGCTGCTCAGCGCTCGCCTATACTAGCGTTTTTCCTGCAGGGCGCTGAGCGTGACTAGCTTAAATCCGACAATTACTCGCTGGCAAGGTATCGGTCTAATGACTACGACTTTGCTAGGTACGGGCGTTTTTATTTTGCCGCAATTGACCCTTAGCACTGCGGGTAGTTTAGCGAGCTTAACTTGGCTGCTATTAACCCTCGCTATGTTGCCTATTGCCTTGGTATTCGCTGAGTTAGGTAGACGCTTTCCCAATGCGGCAGGGCCAGCGTTTTTTGTACAAAGCGCTTTTGGCAAACCTTTTGGACAAGTTATTGGTCTCTTGTTCCTGATGATTGTGCCTGTCGGTCCGCCCGCTGCTTTAATGATTACCTTTGAATTCCTTAAACCTGTTATCAGTTTAAGCCCGTTTCAAGCTTTGCTCGGGCAACTCGCAGCTTTTGCCCTGCTATTTATTATTAATTGGCGCGGCATGCACTTATCGGGAAAGGCGCAATTAGGCTTAACTTTAGCGATTGTGGCTGTTGTATTAGTCTTATTGCTAGGCTTTGCTTGGCAAATGCCCAGCCCGAAAACAAGTCTACCTGCTGGTTCCGTGAGTGGCATGTTTCAAGCCATGGGTTTCGCTTTGTGGAGCTTTCTGGGGATTGAAGCGGTGACGCATTTATCCGCTGAATTCAAAAATCCACAGCGTGATTTTGTGCCTGCGGTATTAGGTGGCACAGTATTAGTCGGCTTAATTTATATTGGATGCACACTAATCAGCCGACTTGATATGACTGCGCCACTCGCTATCGTGGGCGCTTATGAAATGCTGTTGCACAATGATAGTGGTCGCTGGGTGATTGCGGTTTTGGGGGTTGCGAGCGGCTTGGCTACTGTAAATGTCTATATGGCGAGCTTAGCGCGCTTGGCGTGGTCGCTGAGCCAAGATGGAGTGCTACCTGCTTTTATGCAAGCTCTCAATCGCCATCATGTTCCGAGTGTCGCTTTATCCGTCGTTTTATTGCTATCCAGTCTCAGCTTGATGCTAGCTTATAGCGTGGGCGAAAACTTTACAGCCCTGGTGCTCTGGGCGAATGGTGTATTTCTTTGTGTTTATGTGGCCTCGATGCTAGCTGCCTGGCGTTTAGTCAATCCGAAATATCGAATTGCCATTATCTTAAGCCTGCTCGTCTGTGCTGGTTTTGCGATTAGCTTGGGTAGTGCTTTGTTGTATGGCTTAGGTTTAGCGGTGATTTTAAGTCTTTGGGTGAAGCTGCGCTCAGTTAAAACTTTAAAGCAGGCTTAGTCAAAAATAATGCTATTCATCCTCACAAATCCCCGAGTATCCTCAGCCCTTTTAGAGCTAGGATGCTAAATGTCAGCTTATCGTGAAAGCTTATTAGCCTTAACGGCCGGTGTTTTATTAGTTGCAATGATTAGCTTCAATAGCCAATTGGCGAAAGCGAGCACACCCTTATTTGCTTCTTGGATAGCACATGCCATTGGCACCGTGGTATCCATTATTTTTCTATTTAGCCTAGCGCGTTGGTATCCACCCAGCGCGCCCTCGATTCGGCCAGTACCGCGCTGGGCTTATGCGGGCGGCATAGTGGGTGCAATGGTGGTGGTCGTGGCAACGATGGCGGTGAATAGCCCCTTGGGTTTAGCCGGAGCTTTGGCTTTAAGCCTCGTCGGGCAAATTGGCTTTAGTTTATTAGCTGATCAATTCGGTTGGTTAGGCATGCCCAAACGCGCGCTGACGATCCATGATCTGATCAGCACCGCCTTAATTCTTAGCGGCAGCTTATTAATCATTTTCTTTCGAGGCTAAGCATGAGTTTAGGTATTTTTCTAGCAGTCCTGTCTGGTATTTTGATTAGCCTCAATCGGGCGGCAAATGGCCAAGTTGGCATGTCTTTGGGCGCATTCAAAGCCTCGTACTGGAATCATGTCGTCGGCTTTGCTTTCTTGACGGTGATCCTAGTAGCGATCAGTGGTTTCGTTTGGGAACAAGCAGCGACAGCTCCTTGGTATGTATATTTGGGTGGGGTGCTAGGTACTTTCTTTGTGGCGATTAATAGCTATGTGATTCCGCGTTTGGGAGTGACGAAAACAGCGCTCTTGGTGATTAGCGGGCAGATGTTTACTGGCGTACTGTTTGACGGAATTAGTAAAGAATGGCTTGCTACCATAGCACAACTTTTTGGCGTCCTTTTAATCATTGCCGGTATCTTTTGGTCACAGACACATAAAAAATTATAATGCTGCTGCGTTCTGCTCTATGGAGACAAGCCTTACCTCAGCTAGCTCAATGAATTAAATTTTAAAAAAGTAAAATTTATGTAAAAAGATTCTTAAAATTTACTAAAATCCCATTTAGATACCTTATAAACACTAAAATAGGACTAAACTCCTTGGGGGGGTAAGCTTATGAGTATTACGCAAGCTGAACGTCAAATAGCTATCGACACTCAATTAGGTAGCGATGTGGTCGTATTACGCAGCGTAACTATCCATGAACAGCTCTCTCAACTCCCCACCATCCAAGCCCAACTTTATAGCTTAAAAGAAAATATTAAGTTTGAAGACCTCTTGGGCACTAAAGTCAGCCTACGCTTAAACCTAGAACAAGGTGAGCGCTTCTTTAATGGTTATGTTACTTCACTTGCACAAGGCATGAACCAAGGTGCTTATGCAGTCTATGAGGCAAGGATCAACCCTTGGCTTTGGTTTCTCACGCGCACTGCTGATTGTCGTATTTTTCAGAAACAAACTATTCCCGATATCATTAAATTTGTGTTCCGCGACTTAGGCTACACCGATTTCAAAGAGAAGCTCAGTCAGTCCTATCCTGTTTGGGATTACTGTGTTCAATATCGTGAGACCGATTTCAATTTCGTGAGTCGCCTCATGGAGCAAGAAGGTATTTACTATTATTTCCAACATGAAAACGGCAAACACGATCTAGTGTTAGCAGATAATTACGGCTCTCATCAACCTATTCCAGCTGCCAGCAAAGTTACTTTTTATCCGCCTGATAATATGCCAAGAGAAGCCTATTTTTGTACCCAATGGCAGGTTTCTAAGCAGGTTCTACCAGGCAAATATGTTTTAAAAGATTTTGATTTTAAACGCCCTAAAGCAGATTTACGGGTCAATCATTCAATGGTACCTGCTCATCCGATTGCAGATTATGAGGTGTACGACTATCCCGGCAGCTATGAGCAAGTCGATGCTGGCTCTAGTTATGTGCGTACCCGTTTAGAGGAACTACAAACGGGTTATGAACAAGCCTATGGGCAAAGCAATGTACGCACTATGCTGGCAGGTGGTTTGTTTGATCTGCAAGAATTCCCGCGTACCGATCAAGATCGCGAATACTTATTAACTTCAGTCACTCATCTGCTCAATGAGGATGTATTTGAAGCACGTAGCAGCGCGCAGCAACAACCTGTATATACCAACTCTTTTACGGCTATTGATAGCAAAGTACCTTTCCGCCCCGCGCGCCTCACGCCCAAGCCGCATATTCGTGGCCCACAAACCGCCATTGTCGTTGGCCCTGCCGGAGAAGAAATTTACACCGATGAATTTGGGCGGGTGAAGCTACAGTTTCACTGGGATCGCTATGGCAAATCTGATGAAAACTCGTCTTGTTGGGTGCGTGTTTCTCAAGTGTGGGCTGGCAAGAATTGGGGAGCTATCCATATTCCGCGCATCGGCCAAGAAGTGATTGTGGAGTTTTTAGAGGGTGACCCTGATCGCCCTATTATTACAGGTCGCGTGTATAACGGTGAACAGATTGTGCCTTATGGTTTGCCTGCTAACAAAACCCAAAGTGGTATTAAAAGTCGTAGTTCAAAAGGTGGAACAGGGGCGAATTTTAATGAAATTCGTATGGAAGATAAAAAGGGCCAAGAGCAGCTTTATGTTCATGCCGAAAAGAACCAAGACAATATTGTAGAGAATGACGAAACGACTTTTGTCGGTCATGACCGCACCGAAAAGGTGGTTCATGATGAAAAAATTGATATTGGCAATAACCGCACGGAGACGGTAGGCGTTAATGAGACCATTACGATTGGCAATAACCGCACTGAAACAGTAAGTGCTAATGAGACTATTAGCATTGGGATTAATCGCACTGAAAAAGTGGGGGCTAATGAAACCATTTCTATTGGCTCCAGCCGCTCTGTCACGATTGGTATGAATAAGACAGAAACTATCGCTATCAATAAAGCAGAAACGATTGGGGCTGCTAAGGAGCTGACTATTGGTGGCCTCTACCAGGTTACTGTAGGTGCAGTGATGAATGAATCAGTAGGCGCTGCCAAATCGCAGCAAGTAGGAGGTAGTAAGAGCACTAATGTCGGAGGGGCTGTCACTGAAAGCTATGGTAGTAGTCAGACCACTAATGTTGCACAAGACCACAGCGAAACGATTGGCAAGTCGCAAAGCATCTCGATTGGTCAAGACCAAAGTATTTCTGCAGGCAAAAAAATCGCCATCAGCGCTGGCGATCAACTTTCTATTACGGTAGGTGGTGCCAGCATAGTCATGAAAAAAGACGGTACGATTCAAATCAATGGCAAAAATATTACGGTTAAAGGCTCAGGAAAAATCAATGTGAAAGCTGATGGCAATATCACGATGAAAGGCCAAAAGATTTTGGAAAACTGATTATCTAGAGGGAGGAAGGACGACTATGCTTGACACGCTCGAAAAGCCTAAAGCAATTCGACTGGATGGAGTGGTTATTGGGATCTTAGTCGGCTTAGATGAACACCAACAGCCGCTTATTGTATTCCCTGCTAATCCTCAAGAAACAGCCATTCCTGCCCGTGCAACCACTCCACTACACTCTGATGATCTTGGTAAAGAAGTCGCTTTACTGTTTGAAAATGGCGACCCGGCTCTGCCACTTATCATTGGGCGCATTCAAAAACCGCACACAACATTACCTATTAAACCACCCATAGATATCCAACTTGATGAGGAGCATTTGGTCTTATCTGCTGAGCAGAGCATTACGCTGAAATGCGGCAAAGCTAGTATTACTTTAACTAAAGCTGGAAAGATTCTCTTACGCGGTACTTATTTATTAAGTCGCTCATCTGGGGTTAATCGAATTAAAGGTGGTTCAGTACAACTGAATTGAGAGCAGTATGGAGTTAATTAATGCGACTAAAATGCAAGCGGGCTACACCCTCGGAATCGATGTATCGGGTCGTGAGTTTATTGTCGTTGCTGTAAAAGGCACTTTTGCTTTTCCTAAGCACCCTGATGACAAACCGCATTTAGCCGAGCAGCAATTACCCTTAATCATGTCTGATACCTTTAGTGGTGCTCCTGGCTTTTCAGCTCCCATCTATGAAGTCGATTACTCCCCTAGTAAGCCTGCTTGCGACGTGATTTTAATTGGAAGTGCTTATGCACCCGCAGGTAAACCAGTCACTCAAGTACAAGTGGGCATGAAGGTAGCTAGTGTTATTAAAACCTTCATGGTAATCGGTGATCGTCATTGGGAAACAGGCGCTGTAGGCAGTAGCCCAAGTAAACCACAAGCTTTTGAGCAAATGCCAATTACTTATGATCGGGCATTCGGTGGCGTAGATAATTTTCACGCTGATGCCAGCAGACATACGCCTTATATGTTGAATCCTGTGGGCAAAGGCTATCATCGTGAATTAGATAGTTATCTAGTCGCTGGTACACCACTACCTAACACTGAAGAACTTAACCAGCCAATCCGCTCCCCTGATCAAAACTATAAACCGATGGCCTTGGGTGTTATTGGACGCAATTGGGAACCGCGTTATCGCTATGGCGGTACTTATGATAATGCGTGGCTAGAACACGAGTTTCCGTTTTTACCGAAAGACTTTGATAAGCGTTATTTCCAATGTGCTCCTCCTGATCAACAAATGCCTTATCCGCAAGGTGGTGAGGAGGTGGTATTAGTCAATTTAAGCGCTAGTGGAAGGGTGCAATTTCGATTACCTAAACTCGACCTCGCAGTGACTGCTTTTCCCAAAAGAGGCGATAAACAAGAGCTGATGGCGGTCATTGACACGATCGTGATTGAACCCGATCAGTCTAGCTTCAGTATGACTTGGCGCGCTAACTTACCTTTACGTAAAAATATTTTTGAGATTCAGCAAATTTCGGTGGGCAAAATGACCAAGGCTTGGTGGAGAGCGCACAACTCAGGGAAAACATGGTATCCGTCTTTAGCGCACTTAGCTCAGGAAAGATACCAAATAGCTAAGGACGATTCATGACTCAAGCTCTGGCTATCACAGCGGTTGGTATGGTGACAGGTGTCGGCTTAAATGCACCTGCTAGCTGTACAGCTATTCGTAGTGGCATTAATAACTTCCAAGAAACTCGCTTTATGGATCAAAGTGGTGAATGGATTATGGCTTGTAGCGTGCCACTAGAGCAGCCTTGGCGTGGTAAAACTAAGCTGATCAAAATGGCCGCGATGTCGATTCTAGAATGCCTTGCACAAGCCTCCCCAGCGATCAAAACAGAAGAAACGCCTTTATTACTATGCTTGCCTGAAGCAGATCGCCCAGGTAGAGCGATTGAAGATGACAATGCTTTTTTCTTTGAATTGCAGGAGGAGTTAAATCTGCAATTTCATCCTAAATCTCGGGTCATTGCTCAGGGACGAGTCTCGGTGGGAGTGGCCTTGCAACACGCACGCACACTGATTCATGGAAACGTTACTAAGCAAGTCCTAATTGCTGCTACAGATAGTCTGCTAACTGCTAAAACCTTAGCCGAATTTCAAGAGCGTGATTATCTACTGACCAGCGCTAACTCGGATGGATTTATTCCGGGTGAGGCCAGCGCAGCACTGATGCTTACTCCTGTTTACCGTAAAACTGAGCCACAGCTGATTTGTCACGGTTTGGGATTCGGAACTGAGCCAGCCTCAATTGATTCTGAAGAGCCACTACGAGCTGAGGGTTTAACCAATGCGATTAAAGCAGCTTTAAAAGAAGCTCATTGCGAAATGCATGCTATAGACTTTCGAATTACTGATGTCTCTGGCAAGCAATATTATTTCAAAGAAGCTAGCTTAGCATTGAGTAAAACGCTCAGGAAAGTAAAAGAAGAGTTTCCTATGTGGCACCCTGCCGATTGTATTGGAGAAACTGGTGCTGCTATTGGCTTGATCGCTCTCATTATTTGTCAAATTGCTTCTATCAAACAATATGCTTTAGGTAAACATATTCTCTGCCATTTTAGTGCTGATAACTCAAACCGTACTGCCATGGTGTTAGCTTGGCAAACAACAGGGGAGAGCTAGCATGGCCAATGAAGTTTTTGCTAATGGACGCGAAATATCTTGCAAAAGCGGGGATGGAAAATCTATTTGCGAATTTCCTGATGTTTGCATGACGCCACCGACTACACCTGCCACGCCGATGGGTGTGCCCATTCCCTACCCTAATACCGCCTTTTCACGGGACGCAACTGAAGGCAGTCGTACCGTTAAAATAGATCAAAAAGAAGTAATGTTACAGGATGCTTCTTACTACAAGACCAGCACCGGTGATGAAGCAGGTTGTGCCACTCCTGCCAAAAAAGGAATTATCTCGGGCACTATTAAAGGTAAAATGTATTTTATTGCTTGGTCAATGGATGTATCTATTGAAGGTAAGCATGTCGCACGTACTGCTGATATGACCACTCATAATCATGCTAGCAAACCCGGCACGGGGTCGGTTCCAACAGGTGATATAGAAGGGGCTGTTCCTAAGCAGTCGCCTCACGAATGTGCTCATGAGTATGAAATTAGAAACCCCAAAACAGAATCTTCAGCTGAAGAAAAAAAAGATAGATTAAGAAAAAGCAAAAATGAAGGAGATAATTTTGAGGCCTTTGGTGCTCAACATAACAATGTTAATAATGGGAATGATATGTCTGGAGCAAACGAAACCTCTAAGCTTTATATTTACTGCAAAAAATGTAATTTGCGTATAGCAGAAGTGGATCATATCCTCCGCGATTCTGAAGGAAAAATAACTACTATGGTAGAATGCAAATCAGGAGGCGTTAAAAATTCTCAAATGGATCTTCAAAAAGGGTATGCCGAAAACATGAAAATAAAATTATTATATAAAATAAAAAATGGTAAAAAATCAGGAAAGACAAGTGAAATTACTTCACAAAATGGCATAAATAATATTGTTATTTGAGGTCTATCATGTCATCATTTTACACTACAACATACTTAGATACCTACGAACAAAGAGAGAATTTAATAAATACTGTTTTCTCTCTAATAAATATTCATGGTTATAAGTTTTCTGGGAGATTATATCAAATAGAATTTGATGAAAATAATCGTGAATTTATTGAAAAACAGCCGTGTTTTTATATAAAAAATACCAATCAAATTAAAAAAACAACTAATCAAGATATAGCTTTACTGTTTCATAGTAATTATGGGCAAAGAATAGTCTATTTTTATAAAAACCCTATTACTCAAAAAGAATGCTTACAGATAGCAGATTTTTCTGCAACGTTTTTTCATGAATTTTCTTCAGAAGAAAAAATTCAAGATTACTGTGTTTTCTTAACAGACATTGCAATTACGATAAAGTCGGACGCTGCATTGCTTGAAATTAACGAGCCAATAAAAATAATAGATAAAAGTTATGTCACAGAGGCAACAAAGACTTTAAAATCATCTCAAGAAAACTCCATTATCCTAGCAATAATAAAAAATTCATTAGATATAGAAACAAATAATTTCACTAAAAAAGAATCAAAATTTAAAAGCAATTATGCAGGTTACGATATTTTTTTTAACTGTGATTATCAGAACTTTGTCACATAAAATTTTAGGCAGGTAATAATATATGATATGTTACAAAACAGAACCTGCAACTATAAGAGATATTGTAGCACAACACGCTGAAGAAACTGCTTTCCTCTGGTTGTTACGCAATAACGCAGTTAAAGAAGCGCACTATAATTTAATGCATTTAAAACGCCTAGAAGACCGTCTTGAAGCCCATCTGGACGGTTTGCGGGTTGCACAAGAAACAGGCTGGGAATGCGCACTCGCCAATTTAGAGCAATTTAAAGAATCAGGCGAAATGTTTGCAACAGC
Source organism: Thiolinea sp. (assembly GCA_049292455.1). GTDB lineage: Bacteria > Pseudomonadota > Gammaproteobacteria > Thiotrichales > Thiotrichaceae > Thiolinea. Next base: position 347,253 of record JBATRF010000057.1, on the reverse strand, counting down.
GACACTTGCCTTTGAAAACTCCAATCCCGACTATCTACAAACCTTGTATGTCATTGCCGAGCAAACACCCGAAGCAGTCGATGGATTGATTTCTGCATTGGGATGGGTTGAGCCGGAATACTTACAAGGTAAAGTGAACGGTCTGCTTAGCTCCAAATCGCCTTTTTGGCGGCGTGTCGGGATTGCGGCTTGTGCTATTCATCGCGTTGATCCCAAACAGTTTTTAGAACAAGCCTTACAAGACGAAGACAGTGCGTTACGCAGTCGCGCTTTAAAAGCTTGTGGTGAATTAGGACGTAGCAATTTGCGTAATATGATTACCCCCAATTTAGCGCATAAAGACCTTGATGTGCAGTTTTGGGCAGCATGGTCTTTGACCTTGCTCGGCAATCGACTTGAAGCCTTAGAAGCGTTGAAACAGTTTGTCTTCACGCCAACTAACTATGCTGAAGAAGCCCTTCGTTTACTCTGCCGCACTCAAACTCTAGCTGCAACTCAGCAGTTACTAGGTACACTCTTCAAACAACACCAAGCTTTACGCTTAGCGATTCAAGGAGCAGGAGCAAGTGGCGATAGCCGCTATATCCCTTGGCTCATTCAACAAATGGCTGTCCCTGAACAAGCCCGTGTCGCTGGCGAAGCCTTCAGCTTAATTACGGGTGTTGATTTAGCGTATGACGATTTAGAGATGGATAAACCGGCTGATTTTCAAGCAGGCCCAAGTGAAGATGCAGACGACGACAATGTGGCTTTAGATGCCGATGAAAACTTGCCTTGGCCTGATCCAACTTTGCTCCAAGAGTGGTGGCAACAACATCAAACAGAATTTGTTAGTGGGCAACGCTATTTAATGGGTCAAATGATAACCTCTGAACAATGCGAGCATGTGCTAAAAACTGCGATGCAACGCCAACGTTATGCTGCGGCTCTAGAGTTAGCCTTAAGCAGCCCTGCAGCTGCTTTATTTGAAACCTGCGCTAAAGTCAGCCGTCAGAAAAAACTGTTAAATCTTTAAGATAGGGAAAGTATTATGGGTGAATATACATCAGTAGGTCCGCTTGGTATAAATGCCCCTAGCCAGCTTTCGCCTAGTTTATTGACACTGACTGCGCCCGCCCCAACTGGAACCACTGGTCTAGCGAGTCAACCAGCCCAAACCTCCGCTTCCTTAGGAGAAAAAGTACTACAATTTGCGACAAGTAAATTAAATACCAAAGTCGGCAGAGGCGAATGTTGGGATTTAGCTGAGGAAGCTCTTAAAGTAGCGGGTGCTAAGACCTCAAATGATTATGGAAAAGTCAAAGCTGATAGTGATTATGTCTGGGGCCTTAAGGTCGAATTAGCTAGTGTACAGGCAGGTGATATTATCCAGTTCAGAAACTATAAGGTGACTTTAACTAAAACGACTCAAACCAGCGAAGGTATTGACACTCAAAGCAAAGAAATTGAACGCCCTCACCACACAGCCATTGTTGAAAAACTTAATAAGGATGGTTCTATTCAAGTTATTGAACAAAACATTGAAGCTGAATATGCTTCAGCCAACTTCGATACTCCCGACGGTGCAAATTTGTTGGTGCGTAGATCGAAGCTTTATTTTTCTAATAGTACAACGACCTCTGAGCAAAACAGCGAAAAAATTACCTTGAAAATAGAAGTCACTGGAAAATTTTGGTTTTACCGCCCACAGTTAAAACCTTAAAGCTTATTCTAACATTTTCATAGCCTGCTCTAAACTACGTTTCATGCGATTAAAAGCTGCACCTAATACAGCAATTTCGCTTTTACCTGCCTCATTGAACTCTGCTAAATCCTGCTCACCTTTACTAATCTTGTCGGCTGTATTCGCCATTGAAACGACTGGCTTAATCACTAAGACTCTTAATAACATATTCATTACTATAATAACGAATAAAAAAGTACCGCCTAGTAAACCCATAAAAGTGATAAAAGCTTGCTCAGCATGCTTGAGAGGAACAGTAGTAGGCACTGAGATAATTTGTGCACCAACAACTTCTTTAAGCTTCCAGCCAAAGCCATTGGCAGACCCATACTTTTCAATCATAGTTGCAGGGGCAGCCTCTGGAGTGCTATGACAACTTAGGCAAGCGGGATCGTTAATACGAATCGGCTTAGCAATATACAATAAGCGCCCATTCGGCGTATCACGTTCGGTGACGGTCAATACCTCTTTTTCATCTTTAATAAAATTTTGAATAATATCATTTTCCCAATCCACTGCCCTATCTCTTAAATTAGTGGGATTAAGCGTTGCTTCTTTATAGCTATATTCTGGATTAGTTTTTTGCATTTGCACAAAGGTTTGTGTGGCTGCATAAGCTGCTACAGTTTGCGGTAAAAACTGACGTTTATTTTGCACTGCTAATAAAGGCCTAATCTCTTCGGTCGTATATTTCCTAACAGCTTGGGCTGACTCCATCAGTAAGTTAGCTCTATCTAAAACTTCTTGCTTGGCATTTTTACTTAAAACATAATAAGAGCCATAACCTGCTATCATATACCCAATTAATAGTGTAGTTATTAAGATCAAATTGAATTTAGTGGCCAGTTTCATAGCAATCTCCTTATAACCTTATCAATTTTAAGCTATTGAGGTTTAGTCACAGCCTCATCTTTCTTACAAGAATTTAGTTCATTGTAAGCCTTAGTAAAACCGATTAGACTAAAGCTGATGGTTTTAATACCTACGCTAGGCCAGGTAGGCCAGAATCTTAGATTGACAACTACCTTTCTACCTTCAATAAACTCGGGAATTATTTCTTTTATAGACTCTTTAAAAACTAAGTTTTTTTTATCTACAATTTCACTACTTTTTATAGATTCCTTATCATCTACTTGTATAGCAAGATCGTTGTAGGCATTATCTAACTCGGATTCCGTTTTAATTAATAGCTGCTGCTTTGCTAGCTCCAACCAAATCTTGGTTTCACCTTGACTATCATCCATGCTTATTTTAGGCGTAATAAGTTTGCAACCCTCTGACTCTTTATCGGCTACCGTCCAAGTTATATCCTCAGCCAGACAGATAGAATTTACTAACGCTATGCTTAATAAGCAAGAAACAACTCTTCTTTTCATCGCTGCATCCTCTTTAAAAAATCTTTAATTTGTTTTTCCTTTGTCATTTGCTTAGTGATTTGCGCTATAAAATCGGCACGTGAGGTCGTTTGATTAGTAGCCTTTTTAATTAACACATTCGCAATAGGCCCCAAAGCAACCAGTAAAGCTAGTTTAGCTTGCTCTATAAAAGCTTGATCTAAGCTTGATGACTCATGCATGCTGTTTTCTTCATAAGTTGTCTCATTAGGCGTTCTACTATTTTTTTCAACTAAAGAGCCATTCATCGAACTAGGTAAATAGGCTAGCTTCTTTAAAAAATTACTTCTTCTTCCCTCAGTAGGTATGGTATTAATTAACAAACCCTTTAGTTCTTCGATGCTTTTTGCTTTATAAATAGCTTTCCTAATAACGGTATCAGCGATGGGACCGATTTCTTCCGCGAGATTGGCTGTGATTGATCTTATTAATTCTTTTGAAAAAATGGTTTCTTGAGGCTCAACTAATAGTGTAGTTTGAGCTTGGTAACTGCTTATTTTTTTTATGGCATCTAATACAGCACTCACCGTTTGATACCGATTTTTAGGATCTACCTGTAAAGTTTTATCGATCACGTTTACTAGTTCTGCGGAGTATTTAGACCCCAGTTTTCTTAGAGCTAAGCCGGTTGGGTCCACCTTCTCTTCACGTAATAAGCCCATCCGCTTAGTAGAAACTAGCGGGGCTTCACCTACCATGCAGTGAAAAACAGTGGCACCTAAACTATATAAGTCTGTCCAAGCACCCTGTTTTTCGTCATTAAAATATTGCTCAAATGGTGCATAACCAGGTGTAACCATCGCAGTTAGCATAGTATTCTGTTGATTTAACGCTTGGCGAGCCGAGCCAAAATCAATTAGAACAGGTGTGCCATTTTCACGAATTAAGATATTTGAAGGTTTTATATCTCGATGCAAAAAACTATGCTCATGAATGACTTTAAGTCCGTTGAGGATAGGAATAAAAAAATTAACGATCTGCAACTCATCTAAAGCTTTTATTTTTTTTAGTAGCTGAGCTAAAGATGCGCCACTTTCAAAATCCATTACCAAATAGGCTGTATTATTTTTTTGAATAAACTGCATCACACGAATAATATTAGGATGCTTAAATTTTGCTAGGATCCGAGCTTCTTCTAAAAAACGTTCTAATCCGTATTGATAAACAGCTTGATTTTCCTCATCATTAATAACTACTTCAGCCTTTCCCACAGTTCTATAAGCAATGCCATGTGGAAAATATTCTTTAATGGCAACTACTTGCTTTAATACGCGATCATAAGATTTATAAGTTATCCCAAAACCACCAATTCCTAAAATTGATTGAATTTCATAGGAGTCTAGCTTAAAACCATTTGCGAGAGAAAAATTAGTGGATTCTAACATAGTTTAAATCCTCTCCTTTAACTCTAAAGGCGGATCAAACGCAAATCCAAAATGCTTGGGATCCTCACCTATCACCGCGGCAGAAATGATATAGAAAACATAATCATAGGTTTCTTGAGGTAAAGGGTTTTTTTGAGAAAACTTCCAAAAATTCCGCTCTCTTGGATTTTCTGGCAGAGCTCTAATTAAAGATTTAACGCGATTATGCCCATAATTATAAGCTGCCATAACTAATAGACCAGAAGCTTGCGCCTCAGTACTATAGATATATTTTAAATACTTAGCTCCGGCTGTACTGGACTTCACTAAGTCAAAGCGCTCATCATTAGCATCATAAACTGGAGCATTCGCTAAGTCGCCAGTTTTTAGACCAAACTGTTTACCAGTCTCATCTAAAAACTGCCAAGCACCTTTGGCTATGCCATAACGAGTTTCTGGGCCAATAGCTTGAGTGTTGAAATTGCTTTCTTGCAAAGGCAGGTAAATGAATTTTCTTGAGATATGTTTCTTATCTAAGGCTTTGATTATGATCAGTTTATAATTATTTTTTTCCAAAAGTTCAATCGCATTTGCCAAGCGTGGGGTTTTTTTCCATAAGCCTATATACTTTTTAACTTCTTTAACAAAATCCTTATTAACCTCAAGCTCGCTTTCACCAAATTCCCCTATAATTTTTATAATTAAATCAGTTTCATAGTTTTCGGCAGTGGGTAATTTAAAATCTAAGCCTCTCGCTTCTCTTATATACTCTCCATATTTATTTTTCATAGTATTGATCTTAGCTCGCTCGCCACTTACCTTCTGATCAATAATAGCTAGTTTTCTTTCTTGTTCTTGGATGTCTTGCTGACTAAGTTTATCTAATTTATTTTTTAAACTCTCACTATTTTCGTCCAAATCAATCTCGGCCTTAGCTAGAGTTAGCTCCATAGTTTTTATATCATAGAACATATCAATAGCTAATTGCCGTGCTCTTGTAATAGTCAACTGTTGATCAATCAAAAGACCTACGCAAATTACTATTAAAATACCTGCAGAAAAACTTAGACCTCTATAGTACTTAGTACGCTTTGCCCGATCTTCATGAATTATCTGACGCGCCATTCTGGTATAATCTCCCAAATCCTCAACTTCGGCCGAATTTAATAAGCGCTTGCGCATTAATTCTTTCGATAGTTCGAGCTTCTTTACAGAATGAGCAGTCTGGCTACTGCTTAAATTATTAGCCAATTTTGATTGACTTGAGCTTACCGGTGCTCCCACATTACCATCATCTGTTGAATGATTTGGATTAAGTTGAGTTTGATTTTTATTAACTGTTAAGCTTAACTCTAAAAAACAGTCTACATCACCAAACTGAACCTCGGCTGGCAGGTTTAAACGTAAAGATTGTGAAATTTTTTCATCATTTACTACAGTTCCATTTGCGCTCTTGAGGTCATGAATATACCAAGCATTGATACCTCGCTTTATTTCAAGATGATAACGACTGATCATACTAAAAGGTAAAACCAGATCGTTATCAGTAGCGCGCCCTACTCTGACAGATTGCTGAAAAAAGTACGTTCCATAGATCAAGCCAAACTGTTTCACAATGATTTGCAAGCTAACTTGGGAAGGATAAATAGGTTGTCCAACTATGTTATTCTGGCTTTGCGTCGGCATAATGATAGTTTTATCTTCATTCTGCATTTTAACAACCTAATTCACCATTTAATTATCAAATCAAATTCTACTAAGGCTTCTGCCAGCGGGAGTTCCTTTCCTATCCAATGAAAGGTGATATAATATTTTTGACTCCTAGGTAAAATTTTATTGACTAAGCTAGTTTCATTATTAGCGACTACACTTAAATCATCACCAAACACATAAATACCAATACTATCTTCTAAAGAGGCATCTCTAGCTTTAATAGAAATTTTTTGAGTGCCACTAGCCCCTAATATATAAATTTTGCGGCGTTCCATCGGTTTAAAATTCAAAACACCAGTATCAGCACCTTTGGCAAACTTGAAAACAGTGGCTGGCGTTTTCTGTGGATCGGTGCGCGCCAAAGGAAAGGCGTCTAAATCAAAAATATACCCTGTTTTTCCTTGTTGATTTTTTACTAATAACCATTGCCCACTCTCCCCATCCACGGTATCTTTTTTATCCTGCTTCTGTAGAAAAACAATAGTGTCTATAGGTAAGAGTGCACTAGCAGCGGTATTGTCTGGCTGTTGATATAAACGCGCCTTAGAGCGCCTAATCACATAAGCAGAATCAGTTGAGTTACTTGGTGTGGTCACATCGTTTTTATTATCTACTGCCGTTAAATGAACATTAAATACATAACCCCGTTTACCTAAGGCTTGGACATAAAGCCAACTACCACTTTTGCCTTTAATCACTTCATCATAAACATCCCCACTTAGTACTTGAGCAGTTGTATTAATTTTCAGTTCACCCAAGCTTTTAGAGCTGGCCGTAGGCTGTTCGCGTAAATTCAGATTATGCGTAGTTGTCATGAATTGCTTGCCCTTGAGATTAGGCACACTACGTGGTTTTAAACTAGGTTTAACTGTATTACCTGTAGAAGTTGCATTGGTGCTTATTGGTAAGGAAGCTGGTGGTCTAGGCACAGGCACATTGTTGATAGCTGTGGTAGCCGTTGTAGATTCATTGATAGGTGCTTCAATTTCAAGTCGCGTGCTAGGTAGTAATAAAGGTGATTCTGGATGGTTGCCTGTTGCCTTAGAAGTGGAGTTCAAAGATAAAGAAGGTGGTTCAAAAGACCAGAGCAAATAAATAAGTAAACCAAGAATTCCGCCACCTACTAAACCTAAAATAAAGAGTGAATTTGACCAAGGAGCAGCAAATTTAGTAGTTATTTGCAAAGGCTGCTGTTTGCTTAAAACGGCAGCACTTTCTGTCAGAAACTTAGGGTCTTGCTTCAGTGCTAAGCTAGAGGGAGTGACTACTGGCTCAGGTGCCGCTCGGTTAAACAGCACGGTCCTCTCGGCCAAAGGATCTTCAGCTAAGTTAGCGACTGTAATTGCCTCAGCGCGTTGAAAACTAAAGACTTGCTGCTCAAAAACTTGGATAAACTCAGCAACTGTTGAGTATCGATCTTGAGACTGCTTAGCCAGTGCCTTATTTAAAACACCCTGAAAGCTTTGATAAACCGCCGACAAATTAGGCGGTGGTAGCGTAGTATGCTGATAAATCGCGCTGACTAAACTATCGGCCTTACAGACTTTCTCACCACTAAGCATTTCGAACACGACTAAGGCTAAGCTATAAAGATCCGAACGTTCATCTAATTGGTCTGTCGTCGCTTGCTCAGGGCTCATGTATTGAGCAGTACCTGCACTTAGACCCATGCGCGTCATATCACTGGTAGAATTTTGTAATTTGGCTATCCCAAAATCAGTCAAAATGGCGCGACCCGTTTTGTGAAATAGAATATTTTCAGGTTTAATATCGCGGTGTATGAACCCTTGCTCATGCGCATATTGCAGGCCAGCACCCACATCTTTTAAGACTTGCAGGCTAGTATCGAGAGTAAATGCGCCCGCTTTTAGACGTTCACGCAAGCTCCCACCACTGAGATACTCCATCGCCATATAAAAGACAGTGTCTTGTAAAACGCCAATATCATAAATTTTAATAATATTGGGATGCTCAAGCTGAGCAATGATCTGGCCTTCACTTAAGAAAGCATTTTGAAAGCCTGATCCACTGGAATACTCTGCTGACATGACCTTCAGAGCAATAAAGCGCTTGAGGCGTAGCTGTTGAGCTAGATACACGGTAGCCATGCCACCCTTGCCTAGCTCTTTTTCAATCTGGTAATTGGGAATTTGTAGTTCCATTACAAATATCCTTTACGTGTTCGCTTTGAGCTGCACTAATAAAGCAGTCACATTATCTCTTGCTCTACCCATTAGTACTTGATGGATGAGACTGTCAACTACCTTTTGTGGCGACGAAGTTTGCAGACTCAGTAAATGGTTAAGCAGCGTAGGCTCATCTAATTCACCATAGAGACCGTCTGAGCACAGTAAAAATACATCTTCAGCGCAGCACTCTTGCATATGCATTTCTAAAAATAAGGGTTCCTCCACGCCGACTGCGTGAATTAATTGCCGAGCAGCTGAGTAGTGCGCTAATTCCTCCTCAGGGAAACCCGCCTGCTTAAACTCATCCATACGATTATGGTCATGGGTCAGTTGCTTGAGCACACCTTGACGTAATAAATAAATGCGGCTATCACCCGCCCATAAGCAGACACTGTGATTTTCATGCACCAATAAAACACACACGGTACTGCCAATAATTCCTGCACTGCCCGCTTGGCTACGCATTTGAATCAACTGATGATTAACCGCTTGTAAATTAGCATCGACTGTTTTTAACAGATCGCCTAGAAAATTCTGGGTTTTTAAGGAGGCTAACTGCTGTACAATTAGCTCACTAGCGACTTCACCACGATCATGCCCACCGGCACCATCGGCTACTACCCAAAGACCTTCCGCACTTAAATCTAGAAAATGATCTTCATTATGCTCACGCACATTGCCTTGATGAGTAGCACCATAAGCATAAAACTGATAAAGCTGAGTTAGTGGCATCATTTGCCCTCCTCTAAGCAGCTTGCACCGCTTAAACTAGTGTTCCAACCCCACTGTTGCCATTGACCATCTAACAAAGCAGCAGCACCCGCAAACGGTGGCAATCCTTTTGCTAATAATAAGGATGAAGCTCCCTCCTCACTGCCTTGAGTGAACCAAAAACTATAAGTTGTACAAAAATCATCGAGTAAGTTTTGTAACAGTAAAGGAGTGACCGCAGTCAGCTCATCAACACCCGCACCGCCCACGCGCCAAGCTGCATGAGGATGTTTATGTACTGACCGCTGTAAATGGGTTGTAGCCTCTGGCTTATCTATCACAGGTTGATTGATCTGCTCTTGCATAGCGGTTAATTGCAGCTCAAAATTTTCGAGCACAAAATCATCATTTAAGCAAGATAGAACTAAAGTCTCTGCTTGCTCATACCATGCGCGATACTCCGTCAGAGCCGCTAAGAGATTACTAGCTGGCTTAATAGAACGGCACAAAGTCATCGGATAATAACGCCCTATTTGATCCACACTAGGGATCAGCACTCCAAGCCAACTATGCTCGCCACAGACACCGGCTGATAAGGCAAACCGGTACAATGGAAAAGTGAGAAAATGCTGCATCCATACCGCGCCTAACTGCTGCTTACTCACATGCATCATTTGTTGCAGCCAAGTGTCCCAAGGCTCACGGAATTGTGTAGGCAAGCCCCTACCTACAAAATCCCCGTGCGTGGGTACTTTGCCGTAATAACCTACTAAGTATTGATAGGGGTCAGGACTTATAAGGTCGGACATTTAAAACTCCTCAATTCTTTGGTAGCCACTTGAAAAGGGCTATTGGGAGTGCTAACTAATTGAATTTCAACCAGACCCGGTAAGACCCATTTTTTCTTTTCAAATAAACGGAAAACTAACCACTCGTCCCCTTTCTTACTAGCTAATAGCTCTAAGCTAGCGGGAGGCTGCGTAAGAGGCGTTGAGACTGTTGGATCAGGGATAGCTGCAGGATCTGCTTCTGGCTGGGGAGCTAACTCACCTTGTAAAGTGATCTCATTGCCATCAGGCCAATTAAAGCTTTTGCTCTCGCCATTTTTAAAGACCTGGTTTTGAATGCCGGTAGTTAGATGCACAGCTTGAAATTTTGGTGCTAGATTCACCACTCGTAGGCTGTAAGTAAACCGCAAATTATCGATAGGAAAAAAGGCTCTACTAATAGGTTGAATACCCGCTAATTGCTGTTTTACTTTAGTGAGTGTCGCTTGATCAGCTGTTTGTCCCTGTAAAAAACTATCACTGAATTGCTTCACCAAGCCGCGTGCCGCAAAGAAATCAGAAAAATCGGCCAGATTAACGCCGACAGCAGCATTAGCTACTAAAGGATATTTATTTGCCAAACGGGTTTGGCAAAAATCACCTAATTGGCTTTTTAAATTGACGGCTAGTTGTTTGCGTAACTCGCCTTGAATCTGCCCATTAACTTGCTGCCTCAACTGCTCAGTTAAGGCACTCATCAAGCTTTTGAAAGGCTCTGGAAGTTTTAAGGTCTCACCCTTCAGTTCGCCGATTGCATTAGTTAAGGCATTATTATCGATACTGCCAAAAGCATCGGGTTGATCTAATTTCGCATAGATTTCATCGATTAACTGATTGGTGCGATTAAAGCGGGCAGCATCGGTGACCCATCCATGCGTAAGCTTAAACTGAGCATCCACTGCGACTAAAGGTTCAAGCTCCGCCTCATTGGAAAAACTCAGCAAAGACTTATTTTTAGTGGTCTTAAAATTAGTTTGAGCTGTCACTTCTTCCATTAGCCGAAATAGCATATTACTTTCATTTGAAGTCAGGCCAATCAGCACCGTTTTCGCAGCCTGTATGTTAGGAATATGTTGTGGGGCTAAATCCTGCAAAAAAGCTTGCCAAGCGGCAATATAGTCTTCTTGATAAAACTTTTGATATTCATTGGCTAACTGTTGGCTATCTTGTAGCCGCCCTACACTTTCCCCTAACACCCAAGACTCTTTGGTAAAATTGTCGGCTGCCTTCTGGTAATTGGGCAAAAAGACTTCTTCATAGCCTTGGCGGGTAAAGAATCCGGGCACATTGTTAGACCAAGCTTTTTTAGATTTTTTCTGGAAGGAGGCATTAATGTTATTCAGCCCTTTTTTATCCAAAACCATAAAATCATAGGGCTTGGCTTGCTCAATTCCTCTTTGCATAAAAGCTACATAAGAAAGCCTATCAATCTGTGTTTCTAAAAGTGATTTACGTGCTTGATCGACTAGATGGCTATCTAGGTTAGAGCTTGACCCAAGAGCTAACAAATTCTTAGTATGTGCAGCGATACTGCTATCCTCAGCATCAACTTGGCCATTGTTATTCCAGTCCAAATTAGGCATTTCTACAGGTTGCAAGCCTTGGGGAGCCTGACCACCCAAAAATAAATAGTTCTTCAGCGAGCTAAACAGGACACTGACTTGCTGCGGTTTACCTAAGCTAGTGGAAATTTTGCTTTCAAGTAGTTGTTTGATCTGCGGATTTAAAGCGCTTTTCAATAAGTCTTCATATTGATCATCCATAGATTTGCGCAAGCTGATTTCTTGATTCAAGCCTAAGCGCGTGAGCCAAGAAACTGTTGGCTTAGGATTCGCATACTCCCAGGATAAAAGCCTAAGCTGATCCAAAGCGCCTAGCGCTCTAGGAATATCATTCACTGGAATCGTAGCGACTTGCTGCTGCACTTTGGACACATTCGCCATAAAGTCTTGCTGTATGTGGCGGTTGTACCAATAACTCGCCGCCCAAAGGATCATTGCGATGAGGGAGAGCACCACTGCGCCGATTAAAGCGAAGCCTTGTACCCATTTTAATTGGCGCTCTAATTTTAAATTATGCCCTGCTAAGCCAGACTCTTTAAAAATTACTTGGGACATTAAACGATTAATAAAAAAGCTTTTGCCTTGAGCAGAAAAGCGATTAACTTGTTGCGATTTCACGCCAAAACTATTCGCTAGTGAGACCATAATGCGATCAATCGGCATACCTTCTTGTGTGGCACTAGTAAAGTAAACGCCGCGTAGCAAAATGGCTGCTTCATAGCGATTGGACTGATAAATCTGCTCAAGAAACTGCTGTAAGTTATTTTTCAAAGAGCTGAATTGCTGAGGAAACAAATAGATAGCGCGCTTGCGTTCAGTACTGCGCTCTTGGTCAATCTTCTCAATTATTTGCTGATTCAAGCGCTCTTCTAACAGCGCAAACTCCGCCAAAAACTGGCTGATGCTGGCTGACTCTGGATTGGGCGTATAAGAAAAGGTCATACCCCAAACCTGCTCGCGATTTTCTTTGTCTAAAGCATCAAAAAATTCGGTAAAACCTGCCACCAAATCAGCTTTAGTGAACAGCATATATACCGGAAATTGAATACCTAAGTGCTCGTAGAGCTCTTGGATACGCTGTCGGATTGCCTTGGCGTGTTGGCTTTGGATTTCAGCAGATTGTTGGACAAGATCCGTTAGACTTACCGCAACCAATACGCCATTAATAGGCTGACGACCACGGTATTGTTTTAAGAGATTTAAAAATCCAAGCCAAGCTGCTTGATCAATAGTCTGCTGGCTATCTTGAGTGGTATAGCGCCCAGCGGTATCTAATAAAATGGCATCATTGGTAAACCACCAATCACAATTACGTGTTCCACCAACGCCACGTACTGCATCTTTACCGTATTGATCAGAGAGAGGGAAATGGAGGCCGGAGTTGGCTAATAGAGTCGTTTTCCCCGAACCCGGTGGGCCGATGATGATATACCAAGGCAATTCAGTTAAGTGTACAGCCCCTCCTCCTTGAGCCTGCTTGGATTTTTCTAAACTTTTTAAGGCCTCCTGTAAGCGCCCTGAGAGTTGGTCCAACTCTTCACGGGTAGCTACTTCGTCGGGCGAGGCCTTAGGTGCTGCAGGCTGAACTAGCTGCTTGAGCATTTGCTGGTTTTTCTTACGAACTTGCCAGCCCCGCCAAGCCTGCCAACTAGCCCAACAGATAAATAATAAACCGATCGCTAAATAACGATTAAATTCTGAGCCTAGAGGGTGCACTCCTTTAATACCGATCGCAGGCCCTAGAAAATAAATTAAACAGGCCAAAATAACTAAGCCAATTAGAGAACCTAACCAACTTTTTAAAAAACTGATTAAGCTATGCATACTCCCTCCTTGCCTAGTTTAAAATGATTTCCACACGCCGATTACTAGCCCGCCCCTCAGGCGTCTTGTTATCGCCTACGGACTCCACCGCACCTTTAGCACGTGTAACCGTCTTTAAATTAGCTTGGCGTTTTAGCAGCAGTTCACGCACCGTTTCTGCACGGGCTTTAGACAGCTCAAAATTGTCATTGAAGCGAATACGGTTACTGAGCTGCACATCATCGGTGTAACCCACGACCGCCCAACTGCTTTTTGCGAACATAGGCTCTGCTAAGGTATCTGCTACCTTATTGACTAAATCTTGACGTTGGCTTAGAAGCAGCTCACTACCCGATTGAAATAAACCTTGCTCGCCGCGTAAACGAATAAAAGGCTTACCATTTTTGGCAGACACTGTAATCAAATTGGCTTGAATTTCAGGAGCCAAATATTGCTTTAAGCTAGTTAATAAGGAGTTAGTGACTGGCGGATTAGCGACTGCGGTCACATTCGCAGGTGCGGCAAACGCTATCTCATTTATTTTCTGCTTAATGGGGCTAGCATAAGCTGACAATGACAATAATAAGCCGAAAAATACAGCCACGGCTAAGGCCGCAGCTAAGGCATAAAATACCCAAAACGGAATAAAACGCTGTTGCTTTCTGGCTTGAGTAGATACGCCCAACCAGTGCGGCGACAGTGCCCTATCGGGTTGACCACGTTGCTGGCGAATTAAATCGACTAGCCAAGTTTGGATTTGCTCTAATTTGGCTTTACCATCGCTCGCCATTCGATAACGGCCTTGAAAACCAAAGCTTAAACACAGATACATCAGTTCAAGCAGATACAGATTCTGTGCAGGGTTATTCCCCAAGCTACGTAAATTTTGAAAAAACTCTTCCCCACCGGCCACCGAATCGTGAAACTCACTGAGCAAACTATGTTCGGCCCAGCCTGCTTGTTGACCCCACGGCGTATTAAAAACTGCTTCATCAAGAGTGGTACATAAGGCATGGCTGGCTTGTTGAATAGTTTGCTTATCTATCCCCATTTGGGCGGCTTGCTGTTGAAAACTACGCACTTCTGCAGACAGTTGTTGGCGTAATTGCTGTGGGGCTGGGTGTGCAGGGCGTCCATATAAATTGGCGGCTAAATCTAATAAAGCAGACGCTGCATTTTCTAAAGGATTCAGCTTACCTAAACGCTCTAAGGGGATGACTTGAATAACGGGGCTAGTAGGAGCAGCGCGTGGAATATCTTGGATACGCCCACCCGGCACGGGACGAATAACAGTACGATCCGCATCGGTCGAGAAATTGAAGAAGGGATCATCATTCGTGTTATTACCTATCATGCTCACACTCCTGATTAGCTACGAATAGCCCATAACTCAAGTTCTAGTTCTGGATAACTCGTACCAATATGCACTGCTAGGCCTCCCGAGGTTTCTAAAGCCTTCCAATTAGCGTCTTGGGTATTAATTTCGAAGTAAGTAAAACCAACATGATAGGGAATCTGCGGGGGAGCCACCGGCATCGGGTATAAATCAATACCGGGCAGGTGCGAGTTAACGAGGCTTGCAATCTTTTCAACGGTAGAAACTGTGGTTTGCTTAGGAAAGGACTGACGAATTTTTTCTGGGGCCAGATTCGCTTTAGAGGCCAGAATAAAACTAGCAGTACTAATTAGATTCTTATCGGGAATTTTACCTACCCAAATACCATATTTATTATGCTCAGCAATTTCCAAGCGCAGAGCCTTTTTAATCGCTACCGTGCTAAAGGCGCGGCGAATCTCCAGCATCAATGGCTTGAAAGACAGTTCTAAATCATGATGATAATAAGCTTCCAGTGCGATAGTGCGGCGCTCATTACGAGTAAATGTGGCTAACTCACCTGCTAACATCAGAAGAAAACGAAAGATTTCTTCTGGATGCAATTGGCTCATTTTTTCTAAATGCAGAAACAGCAACTCATAACGATTGATTAATTGGAGTTGCAAAAAATTACTTACCTCCGCCACACCACCAGCACCAGGACTAGCCAAATCATTGGCTAAACTATCCCCACGTTGTTTGAGTAAGCCACAAATTTCACGAATAAAACCAGTCAATTGCTGGCTGGCTTGGCAATGCAAAGTGCTAGGGATAAAACTCGGTGCTAAACGTACGGTGTTGTCAGTGGTCTTTTCGAGCACTTGTGCTAAAGGAATTAAACTAAAGGCGCGAGTATTGTCATATTGAGTCACTAAAGACATACGCAAGCTACCTAGTTGTAGCTCTGCCGTTTCGCTTAAGCCGGGCGTACATAAATCCTGCACTTGAGCTTCACTCAAGGTATAGCGCGCTAGAGTATTAGTATCATTCGGATTTAAAACAGGGCTAATACCTTCTTGTTGCAAAGCCAAACCTAAAAAAATTCGACAATCTTTTAAATTTGCGTCGATATCTAGCGGCAAAGGCAAGGGATCTTTAGTAGGTGCATCAAAGGGGGTACCGTCTGGAAATACGCCCTTACAGCTCAATAAGGCTAACTTACCTAAATTAAGCGACTCTGTATCAATGTTTAATTCAGTAAAGCCCCAATTATAAGGCCTTAAGGGGCTACAGCGTTGCTCAACCCAATTTAGTAAAAAGCGCTCTTGTTGCTGAAAATGTTGGGGGCGTAGAAATAAGCCTTCTTGCCAAATGACACTACTGGTATTCATCTCATGCTCCTCTCTTCAGTTTCGCAATCTGTGCTTCATAAGCACGCGCAAACTCTAGGCCAAACAAATGCTGAAAATCATCAGTACACTCCTGCTCCAGAGCACTATAGAGTTCTTCAAAGAGTCCCCATAATTTAGCTTGGCGTTGAACAGGGATATTGGCACTGACCGGGTTTTCTTTTTCCAAGCGTTCAACTAATTTATGGGGTTCAAAACGACGCAAGACCTGTTGCAGGGCAGAATGCATACCGGCCAACACAGCAAGCTGATGAGCACGAATATCTTCATAGGCCTCGGCCATTGCACGCTCCGGGCTTAGATAAGCATCAGAATGATGAGTAAGTAATTTAGCCAAAGCATCTTCAGCATTGATCGAAAACTTCAAGGGATTATTATTGCGTCGTTGGATCGTGGTTAATTCCATATGCATAGCGGATTTGATTTCTGCACGTGCCTGTAAAATCTCTAAAGTTCCCTGAACGGCTAGGCGCAGCAAAGCACCCATCGCTTCCCAATTTTCTGCAGTCGCCAAGCTCGGTGGTTGACTAAGGCTACTTAAACCTAGACCCTTTAAAAAAGCTTGGGCGCTGCTCGCGCTCTCTGAGGCGGCTACCTTGGGTAAACTAGGTTGATCTTCACTAGGTTTAATCGACTCCAGCGGCTTGATTAAACTAAAGGGGTCAGCCAGTGGCGTCTGCTCTGGCAGTAGAAGCTCAGGCTCACTCTTAGCCAGCTCTAGAAGGTTCTCAGGCAGCAAGGGCAAGGGTTCTTGACTAGCTTTCGAGCTTAAAATGGGCGTGCTGGACTCTTCCCACCAAGCTTGAGGTAAAGCACTCTTGTCGGTAGGGTTCGCTTCAACTTGAATAGCCGGTAACGGTTCGGGCTGCCTAAGCTCGGGTAGATAGCAAGCTCGATCGGCAATATGTGCAGCTGGTGTCAGCTGGGCTTCCTTATTAATCGCTGGGCTACTAGCTGCATTTTTCTCTAAAAAATCAAAAGGATCTTGAGCAGAATGCTTAGCATTCAATGGTTGTTGACCGGCTGGAGGCATGATCCAGTTTGAGCTAATAGAGGGTGCGCTCGCTGATACAGGTTCGGGGTCATGACTAAGAGTAACTACCAGCTCATAAGACCCTAAGCGCAGTTGATCACCTTGCTGTAAGCGTAGCTGATTACCTTTACCTAGAGCGTGGCTACTTTGATTCACAAACAAGCCATTGGTACTGGTATCTATAATAAAAAATTCACCCGACCGATACTCAATCAACGCATGTTGGCCTGACAAATAGCGTTGAGGATCGGGTAGTACCCAATCATTATTTGCTGAACGCCCCAAGCTACCGCCGCGCTTAGACCAGGTATAGCTCAGGCGGCTATCAGCCGAGCGATTATTAAAACTGATTACTGTCAAGGTCAGCTCCACACCCCAATCCTTTACTCGTTGGCGTCAAATGAGTACCGGAAATTACCCTCTACCACCTCAATCCGCACTTCACTAATCGGCTTACCTTCTAACATCCTTCCCAAAAATTCTTGGCTAATGGTTGGCAGCACTGTATTAGTCAAAATCGAATCTATTACCCTTGCTCCACTCTCGACATCATTACAACGGGAGGCAATCAACTGAATGACATCATCGCTATAACTCAGGGTGGCATCATGGTTTTGAGCGATTCGTCGTACAATTTTTTTCAATTTGAGGCGAATAATTAGATTCAGAATCTCATCGCTGAGCGGAAAATACGGGATAGTTACTACCCGTCCCATCAAGGCCGGTGGAAACACTTTAAGCAATGGTTGTTTCAGAGCAGTCGTCAAACCTTCGACTGAAGGCATCAGCTCTGGATCGGCACACATGCTCATAATTAATTCCGTGCCCACATTGGAAGTTAGCAGAATCAATGTATTACGGAAGTCGATGTAACGCCCTTCAGCGTCCTCCATCCAACCTTTATCAAACACTTGGAAAAAGATTTCATGAACATCGGGATGCGCTTTTTCAATTTCATCCAACAAAACAACACTATAAGGACGACGGCGTACTGCCTCGGTTAAAACCCCACCTTCACCATAACCTACATAGCCCGGTGGAGAGCCTTTTAAGGTAGATACGGTATGCGCTTCTTGGAATTCACTCATATTGATGGTAATAATATTTTCCTCACCACCATACAAAGCCTCTGCCAAAGCAATCCCGGTTTCGGTTTTGCCTACTCCCGAAGGCCCGGCTAATAAGAACACGCCAATGGGTTTATCTGGGCTATCCAAGCCTGCACGGGTGGTTTGGATACGACGGGCAATCATATCCAACGCATGACGCTGCCCTACCACACGCTCGTTAAGGCGTTCGCTTAAATTCAAGACGGCAGCTATCTCATTTCTGACCATGCGCCCAACCGGAATGCCCGTCCAATCTGCAATCACTGAGGCTACTGCTTGACCATCGACGATAGGCAGAATTAAGGGAAACTCACCTTGCAACTCCACCAACTGAGCCTGCAAAGCACGTAGATCTGAGAGTAATTGTTCACGATCTATAGGGCTGGCTGGCGTTTCAGCTAAAGCGTCGGCGACTTGTTCTAAATTTGAGCCTGTTCCTTCAACCTTACCCAAAGCTTTGCGTAATTGCTGACGTAACTCTAAAATTTGCGTTACTAATTTGAGTTCACTTTGCCAGCGTTCAGTTAAACCCTCTAAACGTTTTTCTTCTTCACTTAAACGATTAGCTGCCAAGGTTTGGCGCTCCGTGACATCTAAACCTACTGCTGCTTCGCGGCCTATAATTTCCAACTCCACCTGCAAAGCTTGAATGCGTTTCTGACAGTCATCCACCTCAGGTGGTGTCGCATGCTGACTAACCGCTACACGAGCACTCGCTGTATCTAAGACACTGACCGCTTTATCAGGGAGTTGTCGCGCTGGAATATAACGATGCGAGAGCTTAACTGCCTCTTCTAAAGCCTCATCTAAGACCGAAACTTTATGATGCTTTTCCATCACAGAGGCCATACTACGCAGCATCAGCACAGCGGTTTCTTCACTGGGTTCTTCTACTTGAATAACTTGGAAGCGGCGGGTTAAAGCAGGGTCTTTTTCAAAATATTTTTTGTATTCTGCCCAAGTGGTTGCAGCAATGGTGCGCAAGGTGCCGCGGGCTAAGGCAGGTTTCAACAAATTCGCAGCATCATTTGTTCCTGCAGCACCTCCTGCGCCAATCAAGGTATGAGCCTCATCAATGAATAGAATGATGGGTTTTTCGGAAGCTTGTACTTCTTCAATAATCTGTTTAAGACGATTCTCAAATTCGCCCTTCATACTGGCTCCAGCTTGTAGCAAGCCCAGATCCAGTGTACGAATCGATACCTCTTTTAGAGAAGGAGGGACATCACCCTTGACAATGCGCTGGGCAAAACCTTCTACGACTGCAGTTTTCCCAACCCCCGCTTCGCCAGTCAGAATAGGATTGTTTTGACGGCGGCGCATTAAAATATCGATCATCTGGCGAATTTCATTATCACGCCCCACGATCGGATCGAGCTTAGAATTACGCGCCTGCTCGGTAAGATCGATAGTAAATTGCTTGAGTGCCTCTTGTTTGCCCATCGAAGCGGGTGCCATTGCACCACTCGGTGCCATTGCACCACTCGCCTCACCTGGTTGTGCATTACCTAACTTTGAGCCATCAGTCGCCCGCATATTGTCTTCTGGCGAGCCTGCGACGATGTTCGCTAACTCATTAGTCAGCTTATCAATGCTAAGTTTGCGAAATTGTTCAGAGAGCTCATAAAGATGATTGCGCAGATCTTTGGTTTTTAAGATACCAATTAATAAATAAGCAGAACGAACTGAGCTATCTCCAAACATCAGAGTGCCGTACACCCAACCGCGCTCTACAGCATCCTCAATATGCGTAGAAAAATCTGAAATTGAAGTCGCACCGCGTGGCAGTTTATCCAAACTAGCGGTCAGATCACGGCTTAAGTGGGCAAGGTTTAACTCACCTGCTTGGATAATTCGATATAAATCTGAATCTTGTAGTTGTAGAACTTGATTTAACCAATGCACTAACTCTACATACGGATTGCCGCGTAATTTGCAAAGTACAGTAGCGCTTTCGATAGCTTTATAAGTCAGCGGATTGAGTTTCCTAAACAAAGCGGCACGACTAATCTCGGACATATACTCTCCTATCGACTTGGTTTTTTTGGTTTAACCTTTTAATGCTAATTTAAAGTATATAACTAAATTCCCTAAAAATGGCCTTATTTTGGCTTTAATTGCGATGACTTCACATAGCCAACTTGACCACCAAACTCTGCCTGAAACCATTCAATCCTATCGACTATTAGAACTGGGTCAAAAACTTTAAGCTCCGCATTGATAGGAATTGTTGTCAAAACTCTGCCTGGGGCTGCAGTACTAGCATAGAGACTAATATAGGGCTGTTTTGCAGCACGCATCAGTCGATAATTTTTACTTATTTCCTTTATATTTGAAGAAGATACTTCTTCTGCTGGCTTTGAAGTAGATAATACGAGTACTTGAGCATTTTGGCCTCCTGACAAGGTTGAATCCTTACTCCCCTTGATGGGTTCTACAGGGGCTTCTCCTACTATTGGGTCAGTGGTTGGCACTAGCTTTTCTAGCGTTGTCGCACTGCCTCCATTAACAATAATTGCAGGTGCTTCGGTAGTTTTTATTGGCTCTTCAATATTCTTCGGTGGCTCACTATAAATGATAGATTGACTGGGTTCTGGCATACTGGAAGGTGGCTGGATTTGGCTAGCACCTGCACTAGTATCACTTTTTGGCATCGGTGTTTTAGACAAACCTAGCAGCTGATTAATTTTTTCCGCAGTAGCTAAACTGGTTGCCTTGAATAACT
Source organism: Thiolinea sp. (assembly GCA_049292455.1). Lineage (GTDB taxonomy): Bacteria > Pseudomonadota > Gammaproteobacteria > Thiotrichales > Thiotrichaceae > Thiolinea. The sequence continues at coordinate 326,376 of JBATRF010000057.1, read as the reverse complement.
CGCTGGAAGACTTACTCCAATTCCAGGCAATAACCACAGTCACGAGTAAAATTAATAAAAAACCAGCTAGCGCGTACCACCACTTTTTATTATTTGTTATTGAGTGAGTAACTAGGTGGGGTTTATTACTTGGCATCAATTGAATAACTGTTGGCTCGACTGTATCCGATTGACTTGCCTGCTGAATCGCCTCTACAAACGCTCGGACTGATGAGTAACGTTGCTCAGGTGTCTTGGCTAAGGCTTTTTCTAAAACAGGTTGTAGGTAAGCATAAGGTAGGGGTAAAACAGGCGCTGGAGCTAGCGCATGCTCCCTGATAATCATCACAGTGTTATCTGCCTGAATAGCTGGTTTTCCCACTAGCATTTCATACAAGACTAGTGCTAAGGAATAAATATCTGAACGAATATCGAGTGGCTGAGAGCTGGCTTGTTCCGGGCTCATATAACGGGGCGTTCCCATTAAAGAGTAGCCGTGGCGCGTCAAGTCAGTTTCAGTATCTTGTAGTTTACTAATCCCAAAATCAGTTAGCACTGCATCCTGAGCATCACGAAACAGTATATTGGCAGGTTTAATATCACGATGAATCAGGCCTAAGTGATGTGCATAGTCTAAGGCAGAACCGACCTGTTCAAATATCATTGATGCTTGTCTTAAAGAAATCGGACCTTGAGCCAGCTTTTCTTTTAGGCTGCCACCCGCTAAATACTCCATTACAAGAAAATAGCCTTCATTCGCTAAGCCGACATCATAAACAGTAATGATATGTGGATGGCGCAAACTAGCAATTAATTGCCCTTCCCGCAGAAAGCTAGCTTCAAAACTAGCCTCCCTAGATTGATTAGCCGACATCAACTTTATAGCGCGGTCTTGCTTCAACAGCGTATGTTCAGCGCGATAGACTATCGCCATCCCACCTTGGCCGATTATTTCTTTGAGCTCATAATTAGGAATGTGCATCATTATTGCTATGACCTAATCGTTTTGAGCTATTGCAGCTTTTTAATGATGAAATCATCTAAATTGAAAGTTGCATCCACATCTATATGTGCATTCATACTGCCAAACTCAATATTGCCGGTCTTTTTTAATAAGGTTTGTTGACCGATATAATCCCAAGTTGACCCATCAATACTTGAATAGCCTCTTAAATTAAAACCTTTCTTTTCAATTTTTAAATAACGAGTCAGGATTTCTGCATTGTCGCATCTTATTTCTGAGCGCTTTAAACCTTGATTTTCGGTGTCACCAATATACTTCGTGATAGCCACATCAACATTAAACCCAGGATTAAAGCAACCTAACCATAAACCCACTGAACTAGTTTCATCTGCTACGAATTTCAAACCTGCGTAATTGTGCGGTTCTAGATCAGCACTCACTTTCACAATGGCTGCAAAGTCACCTTCTAAAGGCTGTTTCAACTGCACTCGATTGACAGCCTTAGTTGCAGCAACCAATATCAATTGCCCCTCACTTAAAGCCATGCGTTCAGGATCAGGATCAATGACTTCATAGGCCTCGCCCAACTCATCCCGATCAAATTTATCTTCCCAAATAATATCGCCTTCCAGTGCTGGTTTGATCGGCTCCGTTTTTTCTACCACTTGAGGAGCAGGTTGAGCGACTACTTTGGCTGTTTCAGCTAAAGCAGTTTTCAAGCCATCCGCATTCTTAGCTTCAAAAAACTTACCCCCCGTGCTATCTGCTACACATTTTAATTGCTCTAAAGCTTTAGCCTGCTTAGCACCACTTACATCAAAACCAATGACATGAGCCGTAAAATTTACCCCTGCACTTTCCAGTTGCTTAGCAACCTCGCAAGGATCTGACTGGCAGCTTTCTTCCCCATCACTAATCAAAATGACCGTTGTGGGGCTTTCAGTGTATTTAAGTTCTTCAGCAGCTTGCTTGAGCGAGGCACCAATAGGTGTCTCCCCCTTAGGCACAATGCCTTGAACAGCACTAATCAGCTTAGGGGAATCTGCTTTGGCAACTGGAATAACCATTTCAATATCGTCACAGGATTTGGTTCTGTGTCCATAAACCATCAAACCTAAATCGATATCTTCATTCCAATCTTTAGCAAGGTCACCAATCACTGAACGAGCAATGTCAATTTTTGCCTTACCATCGACCTTAGCCTTCATACTTCCAGAGCCATCAAAAATTACAATAGCGCTATTATTGGCTATAGCCACTTCAGAGATAGCCGCAACTATCAGCCACCCGATAGACTTGACCAATTTTTTCATTAGCGGCCACCTCTCTTGATAAGTTTAATCGTTATAAGTACTAAGTAAAAAATATTTAATAACCAATAAGTAACTAAATAGATTATAGAGTATAGTGCATCGAAAAAGGCCAAAGCAGCACAATTTCTTATCAAATGATTAGTTTTAAATATTAACGGTCATGTTTAAGAATAAGATCACTAGCATCATGAGGAAACACAGTTTTAGTATTTTTTAACCACAGATTAAGACCTAAACGTCCATATTGGCCTAAGCGACTAGATGGCACCTGTTCCTTCTGTAAAAATAATTGCAGATCCCAACTCAGCTCTTCCCCTAAATAGTTACGAACAATAGTTTTGAGTCGCTTTAAATTCTGTTCGCCGGGGAAAAAATGCTCGTAGTCAACTAAACTCATCGGCCCTAGTCTAAGACGAAACTTGTATTGGCATTGCCAGCTATGCGAACCTAAAATAGTATCAATACCTAATTGCGTACCAAAAGTTTGCCCTAAGCTTGATCTAGCTTCTTGCGGAATCGCCAGCCACTCGCCTACAAACTCATCCATCTGTGATGGAATTCTAAAAAAGGCTCGAATCAGAGCTAATAAGCCGCTGGCATGATTTCTACTATCGCCTAAATAGGCAGCGAAATACCGTTTGCTATCATCAGGCATGTCGTCACAGTTTTGCAGCTCAGGAGTAGCTATTCCTAAGAATGAGCCGATATATTTATCAAAACGATCGCTCTCAGGCCTGTCTCGATTGACTGTAGGTTCCTTATTTGCCCAGGCCCGATAAAATAGGCTGAGTAATCGATGATGGAATAAATTAAAAAAAGCTAAGCTAGCTTGATCATCAATTTCCTGCCGTTGACGCTCACGCAGATACTCTGTTAAATGGTGCGGCAAAGCTCCATGAGGGCCAAATAAACCAAAAAACAACACCCGTAAATGCCAATGCTGGTCTGGATCTAATTGACATGAAAATAAAGTTGACGGCGCAAACAAATTAGAAGGTTCCTGCTCGAGACGCAGCATATCCTCACTGGAGCGCAAGCTGTGGCCAAGACGAGGTTTATCCACAAAGACACATTCGAACTGGCGTAAAGCCGCATAAAAATCATAACGATTAGCTTGCGTACTTAAAGCTACTAAAGAATCATTTTTGTCCCAGTGCGAATCGGCCACTGCATAATCTCCCCACGTTCACTGGTCGTTAGTGTTAATTGGGTAAAACTGTTGATAGAGACATATTTGGCAAAAAACTTTTCTAAAATTGAACTCAGCAATATAGGCCCTAAGCCATCAAAGGCACGCTCTTGACACTTTAACTCAATCCCTAAGCCACGCCCAAAAGCAATCGGGCCAGCACCTGCAATTCGACGCACTACCTGCTGGCTTTTAATCGACAGAATGCCTTCATCCACTTGTTTACGTAAGCTGGCTGAACCTAAATCAGCGTATATCTTTAATAAAGAACGCAAAGCTGCTGCACCTTGATGGTCGTCTTTATCTAATAGAGATAAATAATTAAGGGAAAGATGATTAATCAACCTCCAAGCCTGCTCACCTTCAGGCGCAGCCGGTAGAGGCGCGCTAGGCCCGACTAGACTTTCGACATTTTTTATAGGTGCACTTGCCTCTAAACTAAAACTCACTCGTCCTTTGGTGTGTAAACAATACAAAGGTGAGTCGCGATTCGTACACAGTGCAAGTACACCTAGCTGGCGTAGATCAGCCGAATAAGGAGCTGACTTGCTATCTACTAAAGAAACATAGACCTCGCCGGCTTGATATTGTCGCGCTAGCTGCTGGTTAGCGGGTGGTAAATGAGGTATGCGGCGCCAAGTATAATAAGCCGAGTGTTTAGACTGTTCAGCATGGCAAGCATAAAACGGCTTAAAGGTTTGCTGCTCACGCAAGTTCACGTCAAAACCAGTGACTTCCCGAATAGCGTAGATTTCATAATCTTGCACTCGTGTTTTATCGACAATCACGTGATGCTCACGTAGCAAGTTGGATACATGAATACGATCCGTGCGGCGCGGAAATAAATTGATCACTGGCAACGCATTCAAGACAAAGTTTTCAGTATTGATCATGCCCTTTAAGAGATCATTTTTGTCCTTAAACAAAATCACTAGCTCTAAAGCATCTGAGTCACTTAAACGCTGCACGGCAGCCTGTAATTGGCTCAGTTTGAAAAATAAAAAGCGCTCGGGAAATGCAAAATACTCTTGTAATAAACGATAACCCTCGAAGGAGACATCGGTATGAGGCAATAAGGCTTCTTCTGGCTTAAATCCCTGCATTTCTAAAGCAGCTAAGGGCAAGACTTGGCGCCATGCTGGACTTTTTCCTGCTTCTGCCACTGGCTGGATGATTAACTGAATGGCATGTGCTGCTAGTAACTCGTAGATACGTCCGGCAGTGTCTTTGGTTCCCTCTAAATAAAATACGAGTTCATTCAAACTCACTGTATTTAAAGGAATGCCATTGCAAGCCTGTAAGCGCAGGCGCAAACCTGACTTAGCTGCTTGCTGTTTGAGCGGATAATAACTAGCTTCGGCTGCCAATAAGTATTCAGCGCTTTTTAATTCCACTGGCCAGAGGGTTAAGTCATTAGCAGTACGAAACTCGCAGCGCACCTCATTTTCTAGGGCTGCTTGGGTGAATAAACGGGTATCTTTAGGTAACAAAAATCCAGATGGCGTCACGCCACCTTCTAAATCAGGGTTAAATCGCACGATAGCCATAGAAGGAATAGGCGATAAATAATGCGGATAAACCATATTCAGCAGGTGCTGAGTAAAACCCGGAAATTCTGCATCTAATTTGAGTTGAATACGTGCTGCTAGGAAGGCAAAACCCTCCAGCAAACGTTCAACATAAGGATCGGCACACTCAAACCGCCCCAAATCCAAGCGTTGTGCCACACTTGGAAAGCGCTCAGCAAACTCTTTTCCCATGCCCCGCAAAAAGCTTAATTCTTTTTCGTAGTACTCTAGGAGCTTTGGATGCATGAGCTACTCCACTATTCGCATATCGCCACTCTCTAAATCTAAGTGAGTTGTTAGTTGTAAGCGCAAAGGGCTAGGCTCTGCCCATAACCAGCCACTAATTTCAAAAATTAATGCATTGTGATCATGCATGTCCTCTTTACTAAGCAATTTAACCTCTAAAGAATCCGGCAAAATACGCGGTTCAAAAGTAATAATGGCTTTTTCTAACATTCCTTCTAATTTGTTTAACTGTAAGCTTGAAGCCGTTTTTCCAGTCAAATCAGGTAGGCCATAATTTAGAACTGAGCTAGCGATTTCAGGATAAGCACTTAACTCCTCATCCATACATAAATTACGTGAATTTAATAACCAAGCTAAATCACGCTTCACACAATCACGAATACTTTGTAAAGAACCTAGGGCGTTTTGCAAAAAAATTAGATTGGAACGTTCTTGACGCAATTCACCGATTAATTGCTGCTTAGACTCAGGCGGGGTTTCAGGTCCTATAGCAGCTAATTGTTTTTCAAGTTTAAGTACAGCTTGCTGGCCTAAGTCTAAAGAACTATTTACATAAGAATCATCGGCCAAACGATCCAATAAAGAAGGCAAATAAACTTCAGCCATTAGTTTACCTCACCCAGATGAATCGTCTGTAAGTCTAACAGAGCATGGTCATCGAGATTAGACACTAGGACGCGCTGCCCATAACCCATATAAAAACTTTCTGCAACTTCCTCCCATTCGGTTTGCCTAGCTAAAGCCAAACTATCGGAACGTGTCACCGAGTTCGGATAACGAGTCGGAATGAAAGCGGGTGTATTCCCGCCTGTCTTCCAGCGTATTTGGGCAGGCAGCCAGACGAAATCGCGTAAATCACTAGCCTTTTCTAATTTGATAAACTGAATTTGTTCATAAGCTGCCCAGCGATAGCCACCATCAATAATCAGTTCTAAACTGGGGCCAAGGCGGCTATCTGCGTCAGCTAACCACTCAAAAGCTTGATCGTTTATTCGACCTTTAGTTAGGGGGGCTAACTCAAAAGCTTGCTCTTTTAAATCCCGCGCTTCGCTGTAACGTTCCGCTGCTAATAAGGGCAACGTTTGTACTAATAAAGCTTGCCACTCAGCAGGTTGGCCGACAAAAATGGGCGCACGCTTGCCTTGAAAAACCTGTTCACGAAGCAACTCACAAGTAATGACTGAACGATACAAATGCACCATGCCTAAAGCGCTAGTATCCATATTACTAATCAGATCCAACTGCTTAAGCGCGCGCTCCCATTGCCCCAATATCACTAATAGTTGAAACAATAGGATACGATACTTAGTATTAGCCGGCTCAGCACGAATACAGTCTTGTAAACTGTTTAAGGCTGCTGCTAACTGACCTGCACGGAGATAATCTTCGTGGTTCATGCCTTCTGGTTCTTTTCAATATCCCAAGTCCGATCGACTTTAGCACCGGGTTTACCGGTATGATCAATTGGTGTGTATTCCCATTTAATCTTGCCATACCGGAAACTTACTGTTTCAGCAGGCCGAGTTTCATCATGTGCTCCACCTGAAGTAATGCGGCTAACAATCACATTCTCTAAGGTATATTTCATAAAGACATGCTTGTCTTCAGTGGTTAAGCAGCATTCCACTTCTACTTTAGGAATATGCTTCCCATTAGCACAAGAGATATGTAAATCTGGAGTGGATTTATCAACTGTCTTTTTAATGACGAACTCTTTAAAGTCAGCCTTACCTGCAGAACGCCCACCCGTCCGGCTTTCGCCAGAAACAGGTTGAGAAACATCGACAGTATAATTGTCTAGCTCAATCCATTTATCATGCTTAGCATCCGAACTTTCGCCCTCTATGCCTTCAATTTTGCAATAAATATCGACTGCCATTTTTTAATCCCTCGTGTTTAATTAAATTTCGTGTAACACACTACAAATAAGCCACACTATTTTTTCTCAGAAGGTAGCTTTGACACTAAGCGTAAGGAAACCGTCAAGCCTTCTAACTGATAATGAGGCCTTAAATAAAATTTTGAGGTGTAATAGCCTGGATTGCCTTCAACCTCTTCAACCACCACCTGCGCTGCAGCTAAAGGTTTACGCGCTTTATCTTCCTCTGAGGCCGTAGCAGGGTTTGGCTCAACATAATTTAAGATCCAACGATTCAGCCAAGCTTCCATGTCGGTGCGTTCTTTGAAAGAGCCAACTTTGTCACGCACAATACATTTTAAGAAATGTGCAAAACGGCAAGTCGCAAACAGATAGGGCAAGCGCGCTGATAAATTCGCATTAGCGGTTGCATCAGGATCGTCATATTCAGTGGGTTTTTGTAAGGATTGCGCACCAATGAAAGCGGCATAGTCAGAATTTTTCTTATGCAGCAAAGGCATAAAACCATTCTTTGCTAATTCAGCCTCACGGCGATCACTAATAGCAATCTCGGTAGGGCATTTCATATCCACCCCACCATCATCCGTCGGGAAAGTATGGGTAGGTAGTTCTTCAACCGCACCGCCCGATTCAACTCCCCTAATCCGTGAACACCAGCCATATAATTTAAAAGCACGATTAATATTCCGTGCCATAGCATAGGCTGCATTCACCCAAGAATAACGATTATGGTCAGCACCTTGCACGTCCTCTTCAAAGGCAAAATCCTCCACAGGATTAGTTTTAGCACCATAGGGTAAGCGGCCTAAAAAGCGTGGCATGGCCAAACCAATATAACGAGAGTCTTCAGATTCTCGCAATGAACGCCAAGCAGCATACTCGGGCGTTTGGAAGATCTTAGTTAAATCTCGAGGATTACTTAATTCCTGCCAACTATCCATATTCATTAAAGTCGGTGAAGGCGCTGTAATAAAGGGTGTATGTGACGAGGCTGCGATTTGAGCAATTTGTCCTAATAGTTCTACATCAGGAGCGCTATGATCAAAATAATAATCACCCATTAAACAACCATAAGGCTCACCCCCATATTGTCCGTATTCTTCTTCGTAAATCTTTTTGAAAATTGGACTTTGATCCCAAGCAGTACCTTTATATTTTTTTAAATTTTTATGCAGCTCTTTTTTGGATATATTTAATACACGGATTTTTAACATTTCATCCGTTTCTGTATTATTCACTAAATAATGCAAGCCACGCCAACTACTTTCTAAAGCTTGATAATCAGGATGATGAATAATCAGATTAATTTGCTCAGATAAACGTTGATCTAGCACAGCAATCATTGATTCAATAGTTCGAATTGAATCGCTCGAAATCAGTTTAGTATTAGCTAAAGCTTGCTCAGCTAAGGTTTTTACGGCTTGCTCTACCGCGTCGCGTGAGTCTTTAGACTTAGGCTTAAATTCTTTTTCTAGCAAAGCAGCAAAAGTATCTGTCTCAGTTACCCCAGCAATGCTTGCTTGAGATAATCCTTGTTGCATGGACTCGGCCATTCTTATGCCTCCGGAGTAGGTTCAGAATTATCTTGATGATTAGCATCCGAACTAGCGGCGGCAGCTGGATCTTGAGCTTTAGGCATAGCGGTTAAAGCTTGCAACAAGGCAGGATCCGTTAAAGCTTGAGTGATAAGCTGTTCAGCGCCTGACTTTCCATCCATATAAGTCAATAAGTTAGCCAGTTGGGTTCTAGCTTCGAGTAGTTGGCGCAGTGGCTCGACTTGACGGGCAGTCGCAGCGGGCGAAAAATCATCTATACTTTCAAAGGTTAGATCGACACTAAGATTTTGTTCACCTGTTAGCGTATTCGCAACCACAAACGCAGCCCGTGGTTTCATAGCTTTCATACGCTCATCAAAATTATCTACATCAATTTCAAGAAACTTACGATCACCTACAGGAGCTAAAGCTTCACTAGGTTTACCCGAGAGGTCGGCAAATACTCCCATAATGAAAGGAAGTTGTACTTTTTTTTCTGCACCGTAAAGCTCTACATCGTATTCAATCTGCACTCGCGGCGCACGATTTCTAGCAATAAACTTTTGACTGCTTTGTTTTGCCATATCAATCTCCTCGTTTTAATCAGGAAGTTGTTGGTAGTCTTATCTTTTTGTGGATTGTCTGAACTATAGTTAAATGAAATGCTTCACAAATAATTATAGGCTTATTTTATTTTTTTTTGGTACTTTTAAGAAAATTTTTAATGTAATTTAAGCTAAAAATTGGATTTTTTATGGAGGTAGAAATTTCATGATTGATTTAGAACGCTTGAGTCAAGCTATCAGTACGGAAGCTCCTTGCGGGCCAGATACTGAGTACAGTACTGCCTTCATTGCAATGGAAAGAGCTAAGCAAGGCGAGCCTGAGCGGCAAATTGGGGAAGTAATCATTGCGGCTACTCCACCAGACTGGAAGCAGGTGAAAGAACAAGCGCTCGCTTTAACACAACTAAGTCATGATTTAAGGGTCGTAGCCAGCTTAACCATAGCTTTGGCCTATACCGAAGGGTTTAAAGGTCTGGAGCAAGGTTTAATATTAGCTAATACTCTACTAGACTCCTATTGGGAATGCCTGCATCCAGATTTGGATGAAGAGGATGAAAATCCGGCTATCATGCGCCGCAATGCTTTATTGGAATTAGCTAGCCAGTCTTTTGTGCAAGGACTGCTGAAGCAAACCCTACTCAGCTCTGCAAAATTAGGTAAATTTAGTATCGCCGCTCTGCAAGAAGGTTTAAACCTCCAAAACTCTACTAATGAAGAGGAAATCAAGCGCTATCGCTTAGTCGAAGCTGTATTTCAAGACTTACCTCCTGAAAACTTACAAGTGACCTTACAACTGCTACAAAGCTGTAAACAGCAAACTCAGACTTTACAAGAAAAGTTTGAAAGTTATGTCGCGTCTAATCAGCATGCACCTAGCCTCGAGCCATTAGTGAGCCTACTAGAGCAAGCTAGCAAAATCCTGACTAATAAACTAAAACTCAAAACTGAAGCTAACTTACCAGCCAATGAAGCCATGAAGGCTAATACAGAGACTGATGGTGGTTTGAATTCAAGCTTACCGCTTCCCCTAGCACAGGCCTTAACGAGGGATAGCAATATGCCTATAGAAAATAATGAACAAGTTCGCCAAGCCCTCGAGCAAATTTGCGCTTACTACGCTCGCTATGAGCCAAGCAGCCCTATTCCACTATTACTTAAACGAGCACAACGTTTAGTTGGCAAAGAGTTTCTAGAAATAGCGAATGATTTAAACCCAGATAGTGTTAGCCAATTTGAGCACTTATTCGGCATCAAGGAGTGACCCAAAGTTAAGCTTAGCACTATAAAAAGCCCCAGACTAAGCTGAGGCTTTTAGATCTATCGAGCCGCTTTCATTTCACCTAGCTCAAGCCACTTTGCCAAACTTACCTGTATTAAAGTCTTCGAAAGCTTGCTTGATTTCCCGCTCAGTATTCATCACAAACGGCCCATAACCCACAATCGGTTCATCAATTGGCTCACCGCTCAAGAGCAACACAGTCGCATCACTATTGGCCTCAATCACCAACTCTTGACCCGCTTGGTCGAGCACCACCATTTGCGCTTCACGAGCAATCGCTTCGCCATTCACTTGAATCGTACCGTGTAATACCACCACCGCACTGGTCCAACCCTCGGGCAATGTAAGATTGGTAGTGCTGCCTTGATTCAAGCGCAAATCCCAAACATTGATGCCCGTGAAAGTATGTGCGGGACCCTTATTGCCATCAAACTCACCTGCAATCACCCGTACACTTCCGGCCTCATTCGGCAATGCTACCGACGGAATTTGCTGGTTGGTAATCGCTTGATAATTCGGTGCGGTCATTTTGTCTTTGGCGGGCAAATTGACCCACAGTTGCACCATTTCCATCGTGCCGCCGCTTTGGCTAAACGGCTGGGAGTGAAATTCCTCGTGTATAATCCCCGAACCAGCCGTCATCCATTGCACATCGCCTGGGCCAATCACGCCGCCGTTTCCGGTTGAATCCCGATGCGCAACTTCGCCTTTATATACAATGGTCACAGTCTCAAAGCCGCGATGCGGATGTTGACCGACACCGTGTGGTTTGGCGCTGGGCGCGAAATCGGCAGGGCCTGCATAATCCAATAATAAGAAGGGACTCAATTGCTTGCCAAAGCCGCTATACGAAAACATCGAGCGTACCGGAAAACCATCGCCCACCCAGTGCGGACGCGGGGCGCTGTATGTGCCTAAAATCTTTTTCATGCTGCTCTCCTAAAGTGTGCAGTGTTGGTATGAGAGTAAGCATATATTCAGAACGATGCTTTGAGTAGTCTGCTAAACTGAGTTGGTTAGTTCTACTAATGGAACGATAAAAGCATGCAAGACTTAAACGATCTCTATTATTTTGTGCAAATCGTCGATTATGGTGGCTTCGCCCCTGCCGGACGTGCTTTGGGATTGCCCAAGTCAAAATTGAGTCGGCGCATTGCCAATTTGGAGGAACGTTTGGGGGTGCGCCTGATTCAACGCACTACGCGCCAGTTTGCCGTGACTGAGATTGGGCGCACGTATTACGATCATTGCAAAGCCATGTTGGTCGAGGCGGAAGCAGCACAAGAAGCGATTGATGAAACTCGTGCTGAGCCACGCGGTGTGATTCGCATGACTTGCCCGACCGCTTTATTGCAAGTGTATGTGAGCGCGATGTTGGCGGATTTTATGGCGCAATGCCCACAAGTGACCATCCATTTGGAAGCGACCAATCGGCGTGTGGATGTGGTGAGTGAGGCCGTGGATTTAGCGCTACGTGTGCGCCCTGCACCCTTGCAAGATAGTGAATTGGTAATGCGTATTTTAGCCGAGCGCTCGCAATGCTTGGTGGCTAGCCCTAAGTTGCTAGGCGCGAATCCCATTCCGACTGCACCCTCCGAATTGAATAGCTTGCCCAGCCTAGGTTTGGGTGTGCCGCAAGAATCCTATACGTGGATTTTAAATGGAGCAGAGCAGGCACAAGCCATTATACATCACAGCCCGCGCTTTGTGACCACCGATATGAATGCCTTGCGTGCAGCGGCTATCGCAGGTGTGGGTGTGGTGCAATTGCCGCTGATGATGGTGCGTGAGCAGTTAGCGGCGGGTTCTTTAGTGCGATTAGTGCCCTATTGGTCGTTGCGTAAGGATATTATTCATGCGGTGTTCGCCACGCGGCGCGGTTTGCTGCCTTCGGTGCGTAGTTTGATTGATTATTTGGCGCAGCGTTTTGCGGAGCTTGATGAAGAATAAGAGAATTGGCTATCTCGCCCTGCTTAGCTTATGTTTGGTTTTTAATTTTTATTGGAGGATACAACCTTGAAACTTTTTATCTCCCCTGGTGCTTGCTCACTTTCTCCGCATATTGCACTACAGGAAGCAGGTTTAGCTTTTGAAATCGAGAAAGTAAACTTACAAACCAAAGTCACCGAAACAGGTGCAAACTTTATGGAGATTAATCCGAAAGGCTATGTGCCTGCTTTGCTGTTAGATTCTGGCGAGCTACTGACTGAAGGCCCTGCGATTGTGCAGTACATTGCCGATTTGGCACCTGAGAAAAATCTTGCCCCTGCTAATGGCACGCTGGAACGTTATAAGTTGCAAGCTTGGTTAACTTATATTGGTACGGAGCTACATAAGTCTTATGTGCCATTTTTCCATCACGGCAGCGATGATTGGAAAGCGGTTGGTAAAGAAAACTTAGAAACCCGCTATGCCTATGTTAATCAGCAACTAGCCGAGCAGCCCTACTTAATGGGTGAAAATTTCTCGGTGGCGGATGCTTATTTATTTACAGTGACGCGCTGGTTGCGGGTCAGCAAATTGGATTTAGCTGCTTGGCCACATTTAGCAGCCTTCCAAAAACGTATGGCAGAGCGCCCCGGAGTTCATGCTGCTTTAAAAACGGAAGGTTTAGCTTCTTAAAGCAAGCTCTAAAACCAAATGAGGAGCAAGATTTACAGCTCCTCTTTAATTGCTTGCTAGCTTAAAACTTAAAAACATAGCAATAATAAACACTGCTAAATAAGTCCAAGGTAAGCTAACTAGGTACCACACAAAATTCATTTTATCAAAAGTATAGGCCAACCATGCGCCCACCCCAGAAATCACAAACATTACAGGCACCAAGATCGCAGCCACTAACAAAATCCCTGACCAAGCGACTTTCAAATTAGCAATACTGATAATGCTGCCACTGGCAAAAAATAACCCAAGTGCTGTTCCTAGAAGACAAAGCAAAGTATTTATCCATAATATCGTCATGGCTGGAGCTTCTATAAAATAAGGCTATGATTCTATGCTCTAAGCTAGCACTTAAAAAGCTGGCCAAGGATTGTATTCAGTTTCAGCTTGCGCCTATAATCGCGCCGCTTGTGGCTTTTGATTAACTTGGGTTCCCTCGCCCCCATCGACAAAAAGGTAGACAATATGAGTTTAGTCCGTCCCGCTCAACAGCGTACTGCTTGGCTAGTGTTAGTATCTTTTCACTTATTCATCATTGCGCTAAGTAATTATTTAGTACAAATCCCTGTGGAAATTTTTGGCCTGCAAACCACTTGGGGTGCAATCACTTTTCCCTTCATCTTTCTGGCGACTGATTTAACCGTGAGGATTTTTGGAACGGGGTTAGCGCGTAAGATTATTTATACCGCGATGTTCCCAGCCTTAATTATTTCGTATGTGTTTTCGGTATTGTTTGCCCAAGGCCAATTTCAAGGTTTGTCGGCACTCGGCGAATTCAATACCTTTGTAGCGCGTATCGCGTTTGCAAGCTTCTTAGCTTATACCGTCGGGCAACTGCTAGATGTGTATGTATTCAACCGCTTACGTGCCTTGCCGCAATGGTGGATAGCACCGGCTGCTTCGAATATTGTGGGCGGTTTCTTAGATACCGTGGTGTTCTTTAGTGTGGCCTTCTATCTGAGCACTGATGAGTTTATGGCCGCCAACTGGCCTGAAATCGCAGCTGTTGATTATTTGATCAAAATCATAGTGAACTTACTATTATTTGTGCCGGTCTATGGTGTTGTGATGGCAAGTATTGCAAGACGCATTACTATCAAACCAACAACAGTTTAAGCACGCGTTTAACAGCGCAACGATGAGCAGACCTTAAGCAGTCTGCTCTTTTAAATAGCGAATTCCCGCATCTAATTCTTCATAAATTAAATAATCAGTCGCTTGCATGCCTAAGCCGCGATAAGTCGCCTGTGCGTTTTGATTGTCTTTTTCGACATACAAACGAAAACCGCAGACATTGCCCTGCTCAGCAGCTAGGGTTTTAACGGCGGCATAAAGCTTACGATAAATACCTTGACGGCGAAATTCAGGGCGAATGTAGACACTTTGCACCCACCAAAACACACCATTGCGCCAATCACTCCACTCGGTGGTAATCATCAGCGAACCGGCCACTTGGTTTTCAAATTCAGCCACCAAATAAAAACCATAAGCCGGATTAGCCAATAAGCTATTCACGCCCGCTAATACCAAATTTGGGATCAGTTGTTTATCTTCCGTTTCCCAAGCCATGCTTTGATTAAACTCAGCAATCACTGCTGCATCGCTGAAGACCGCTTTACGAATTGTGCAATTCATGATTCATTACCCTCTAAACTTGAAATCGGCGCTGATAATAAACGATAAACAAGCCGCTGCCGACCACCAAAGACACGCCTAATAGTTGACTGGCTGAAACAAGCTCCCCAAATACCAAGAAGCCAAACAGTAAAACCCAAGGCAACACAAAGTAATTGAAGGGCTGTAAGACTACCGCAGGAGTATATTTGAGTGCTTGAATCATCGAATAGTGGCTGAGAATGCTTAATAAACACAGCGCAGCTACTTTTAAGCCAGCACTGAATTCAATCGGCTGCCAGATAAAAGGTAAAAAGGGTGCAGTGACCGCCATCGCCCCCAAGCCGGTATAAAACAAAGAGGACTCAGCCCTATCGGTGCTAGCGACATAGCGGGTTAGTACACTATAAACAGCAAATAAAATGGCACAGAACACCGCTGCCCAACTATAGATGCTAAAAGATTCGGAGCCAGGCGCAATAATCACTAGCGTCCCCACGAAGCCGATTAGAATCGCGAACCAACGCATCTTGCCAACTTTTTCACCCAAGAACATGGGCGAAAGCGCCGTCACCATTAACGGAAAGCAGGCAAAAATGCTATGCATCTGCCCTACCCCAATTTTCGTCAACACCCAAGCGAATAACAGACTTTCGAGGCCAAGCAAGACACCGCGTAACAACTGCAAAGGTATACTTTGTACGGTTACTACTTCGCGCAGAGGCCGCTTACGGGTCGTCCACCAATAAGCAAAAATAAAAAAGACTAAATAGCGTATGCCTAAGAACTGCAAGACAGGCATGGTTGTGCCTAATACTTTGGTGGTAGTATCTTGGATGGCAAAAATAAAGGTGGTGAAAATCATTAAGGCAATGCCTTTATTGTAATTTTGCATTCCCTAGCGGCCTCTCAGAGTAAACGCGTAAGCATAAGCTTTCTAATGCGTTTAACCAATCACTCCCAGTGTTTAATGAGCACTAATTAACCGTTCAGGTCAAAATAATTTAGCCTGCCGATGAAAAAATGTTGCTTGTTGCATTGCAGCATTCTCTTTAAAATCTGCATTCAAATAAATCGAAACACACAAACTTAAATAAAGAGTAGTAAAATGAAAGCGTTCGCAATGATCTACGCTAGTATGATCGAAAATTTCTTAAAAACACGCACTTTACGTGACTTAAATAAACTCTCTGAAAGCCAATTAGATGATATCGGTGTCTCTCGTGAGTTGTTAGCTCAAGGTGTCGCTGGTTTTCCTTGGCGTGCTCAAGATGCAGGTTTGCAACAACCAACTTCTAACGCAGTTGTAGTCCAGTTCAAGAAAAATGCTGCGAACGAAGACTATCAATTATCACGCGCTGCTTAATTCTTAGTTTCAAGTTCCGCTGAATCCGCTGCAGTCAGTCTAATTTTTCGCGTAAAATCGCGAGCATGAATCTAGACTTATTTCAGCAAATCTTAACAGTCATTGCGACTGTGACCTTAGCCTTCAGTGGAGTGCTGCAGGCCGCTCGCCATCAGATGGATTTCTTTGGTGCTCTCGTCTTAGCCTTTGTCGGCGCAGTAGGCGGGGGTACCTTACGTGATCTGTTGATTGGCGCTACGCCTGTGTTTTGGGCAGTCGACCCTAGCTATCTGCATATTATTATTGCCACCACAATAGCCTCCATTATTGTGCTCCGCTTTTACAAACCTCCCCAAAAACTTTATCTGGTTGATGTAGCCGACGCAGCGGGCTTGGCTTTATTCGCTATTTTAGGTGCACAAAAAGCTCTTAGCTATCATCTAATTGAACCTGTTGCAGTCATCATGGGTGTAATCACTGGGGTAGCGGGCGGTATGATCCGTGATGTTCTGACCCCCACCACTCCTTTTGTGATGCGCAGTGAAATGTATGCACTCGCCGCTATTGCTGGGGTAGTCATCTATACCCTGCTGCGCAACTACATTCCTGAAACCGCTGCAATGATTACAGGTATGCTGATCATTTTCGCACTGCGCGTTGCTGCTATTTATTGGCAGATAAAGGTTCCGATTATTAAATTCAATGATGACTCTCAATCATGAATAACCTCTTGATCTTAAGCACCGACGCTGAGAAATATGCGAAATTACTCGCACCCTATTCCCTAGACCAACTTACTATTCATACCGCAACTAGCCCCAAGCTTGAGCCTGCTAGCTTGCAAGCAATCAATCTTGTCTTAGCTGATCCGCCCTGGCTAGTGAAGCTGCTGCCGCATTTACCTAAATTGCAATGGGTACAATCCACTTATGCAGGTGTAAATACCTTGTGCGCGCCGGGCTTGCGTCGTGATTATCGGCTCACCAATGTTAAAGGCGTGTTTGGTCAACTGATTAGTGAATATGTCTTTGGCTATATCCTAGCTTTAGAGCGCGATTTACTGCGAGCGCGGCAACAACAAGCCCAGCATGAATGGCAGCCTTTTGCTTATCGCAGCTTAGCAGGCTTGAAAGTGGGAATTGCTGGTTTAGGTGATATTGGTCAGTATGTGGCTAGCACCGCCAAGCATTTTGCGATGCAGGTTAAAGGCTTGAAACTCACGGCTGCGAGTGTACCTTCAGTGGATAAAGTTTACAGCTTTGAGCAATTAAACGAATTCTTAGCCGATTTAGATTATGTAGTGATTACACTACCCGCTACTCCGCTTACTCAGCACTTATTTAATGCTGAAGCCTTGGCACAACTCAAACCTGAAGCGGTATTAATTAATGTAGGGCGTGGCGTTTGTGTTGATCAAGCCGCTTTGACAGCCAGTTTACAAGCCCAGCAATTACGGGCAGCCGTGTTAGATGTATTTGAAACAGAACCGTTAGCAGCGGCTGATCCACTTTGGGATTTGGATAATGCCTATATCACTCCCCACCAAGCAGCCGTTTCGTTTCCAGCAGATATTGTGAAGATTTTCGCCAAGAATTATCAGCACTTCCAACAAGGTGAGCCGTTGGAGTATCTGATTGATTTTGAGAAAGGTTATTAGAAAACCGCTTCTTTGAACTTGCGAAAGAAGCGGAAATACCCAACTCTAGGTTAATACTGCAATGGTATATCCATTTGCTGGTATTTAGGTGCAAATTTCGGTTTTACTCCACTGATATTTTGCCCCGGACGGCAAGAGTAATTGTGATTATGCGTGACGCCACCACCCGGATGGCTATGCGTAATCGAATTAGTACAAGCGTTGGCGGGATGAGTATGTGAGACACTCGCATTACGTGTCACTGTACGCGTCTGACGAGTTGGACGTTGAATGCGCGTTTGGCTAGCGACAGCTCGGCTACCTTGTAAGAAACGCTGATTAACCCAGCCGGTTTCACCAGCCCAGTTCACTTCTACCCAACTACCCTGCTTATTGCCAGTGGCTACTACGGTTTGTCCATTGTAGGGGATACTACCCACCACATCGCTATTCGTCGTTGGGCCAGCACGCATGTTTAAAACATCATTGCTGCTGACATTCACCACTTGCATGAACTGAGTTGCTGCCTGCGCTGGCACTACTCCAGCTAAAGCAATCACAGATGCCAGAGCAGCTGTACGTAGTGTTTGACGTAATTTCATTAGGAATCCTTCCTTATATCGTTAGATTAGACACTCAGCGGGTGCACCGCCCCCTTCACCAAGTTTAGCACTCAATTGCAAGTTGGTGATTTTCAATACGTAACTGTAACAACACCCCGGTCGGGAATCACTTCAAATACCGCGTAAGTCTTATCTTGATTGACCACGGTGCTCACCTCTCGATTGGCTGCATTTTGCTGAACGGTCAGTGTTCCATTCCAGCCATCCGGTAGGCGTAGCTTCAAGGTTAAGGGTTCATTGAACCATGTATCATTCATTTGATCCTTGAGTTCAAAGCTCAGCCTGTTGGCTCCTTTCTGAATATTCACGAGCTTAGCACTCGCATATTCTTGGCCGTATTTAGCAACTTGAGTAAACGGTGCTACCCAAACCTTGTCCTCCACCTCTTTCAAATGCGCTAGCACTTGGCGCACGTCATTTTTGGCGGTGTCATTCGGTACATTATGATAATGCACCACATACCAAGTCCGATAATTGGCGCTAGCTGGATTAAACACCGAATCAAAATAAGCCCACGGCGCTTGCGGATTCAAGAAGTTACGCGCTGAACTCACCGAAGGTACTTTCATATAATCAATTTTCGCCGGATTACTCAAAGCACCATACACATCGCGGACGGCTAAAAAATACTTAGCCGCTTCAGCACGATTGTTTTTAGTCCGATCACTGGTGAGCGGCTCGCAGGGAGAACCCCTTTTATCGGTATTAATCCCAAACGGATAAGCAAAAGTTCTGACTTGTGCATTAGCCAGATTACGCTCAATTTCAACCTGTGACTGGCGGTATTCGCGATAGGTATAAAACAGAGCATCACATAAATGCGTTTGCCCATGCGATTGCACTTCATGGCCTTTATCTGAAGCTTTCTGCCAATGCCCCCAATGATCCGCTGAACTCCAACCAATTTGATTGGCAATTAAGAACCACGTCCATTTCCAGCCATATTGCTCAGCCATTTCATACCAAAAGGCATGATCTTGTACATGGTTATCGTCAATCGTTAGGCTAAACGCCGCGACTTTATCTTTCGCCCACATCGAGATACTCAGATCACCGACATTAGTAGGCCATTGCAAACCAGCTACGGTAAAGCGTGGCGTCGCGCCCGGATCCGGCAAATTTAACAACTGCCCAGCTCGACTCACCGGTGGAGCGGGCGGTTGGGTAAAACTATAATCGCCCACCTCACGCTTGCTTTGCAGTGGTGTGCTTTGAATGAAATTTTCTGGTGATTCACCTGCGGCTAAACGCTGAGCACGTTGATTTTCCAAATACCACAGACTATCCGCTTGATCATATAAGGCAGCTTGTTGATCTTCTGCCTCTAGCGTGCTTGCTAACGTTTGGGTTTGGCTAGCCTGCTGAGTGCTTTGATCATTACAAGCACTTAGACTGAGGGCTAAGGCTAATAAAGATACTCGCAGGTGAATAGAGGGTTTTGCAAACATAGACTGGCTCCTTTTTCTTAAAGACCACACAAATAGTCAGCTAGTTCCTTCAGCCACTACGAACTGTTGAGCTTTGGTGAAACCAGCTATACTCCAAAGTTAGCCTTTCAGTGGAGCTTGTCATGCCATCTCGCACCCGCGTATTTATTAGCTACAGCCATGACTCTGAAGAACATACCCAATTCGTTTTAGAATTAGCCGAGCGCTTACTTGAAGATGGTTTTAATTGCGTATTGGATTTTTATTTAGAGGAAGCACCTAGCGAAGGCTGGGACGCTTGGCTAGAAGCAGAATTAGTAGCCGCTGATATTACCTTAGTAATTTGCACGCCGACTTATTTACAGCGCTATCAGCATAATCAAATGCTAGACAACGATGCTGCAGAGTTTACTGGTTTAGTCATTACCCAAGACATTTATGCACGCTTTGCTAAGCAGACTAAATTTGTGCCGATTCTGCCTCCTGAGGGCAAGCTGCACGATATTATTCCACCGCTTCAAGGCCAGAATGCTTTTGAGTTGATGACGGATTATTTGGGGCTGCATCAGTTGTTGAGGAATGCGCCGCTGAAGACGGCAAAGGTTGAGAGGCAAACAGTGAACTTCAAAGATAATGACGAAGCCTTGCAAAAAAGTTTAAAGACCGACGATACGCTGCTTGTAAATCACCAAACTCCCTCAGCTTCTGAAGAAAATAAGCAGTTGTTTTATTGGTTAATACTAGCTGCAGCAATCTTACTAATCATTATTGGAGTTTTTATATTCCGATGAAAGCGCGTAAGCCTCTCAGGCTTCCTTGATATGTTAGAATAATGCTTATCTTAGTAGTGATTGGAAACTACCAACTATGACCCTAGAAAAAACCTCTTACACCTATGGCAGAATCAGTATCGATCCCGATATATGCAATGGTAAACCAACCCTCCGAGGCAAGCGGATTACTGTACATACCATCCTTGATTACCTGAGTGCTGGCGAGAGCATTAGCGAAATTTTGCATCAGCATCCCTCCTTAGAGCCTGAGGATATTCCAGCCTGTCTTGCTTTTGCCAGCAATCTTATGAATCAACGTTATACCCTGCAAAAGATCGCCTGATTGATGAAAAAGTATCTTATTGACGTGAATTTGCCACGCTACTTTTCCTTATGGGCAAGCGAGCAGTATCAGCATGTCGTTAACCTTAATGACGAGATGAAAGATAGCGAAATTTGGGACTACGCCAAGCAATATGATTTAGTGATTGTCACCAAAGATGCCGATTTTTCAGACCGAATTCTTTTGAACGAACCACCACCACGCATCATTCATATCAGAACAGGTAATATGAAAATGCGCGATTTCCACCAGCATCTTAGCCAACTATGGGAACAAATTTGCCTATTGAGCGCAAGCTATAAACTGGTTCAAGTCTATAATGATCGGATTGAAGGGATTGGCTAGCGACTTAAACTAACCTTTACCGCTCTTTCACATAAGGCAAACCAATCGCCTTCGGCGGATTCGCTTTCCCAATAAAGCCAGCCAATAAAATCACCGTGAGAATATACGGCAAAGCCTCAATCAATTGCACAGGGACTAAACCAATGCCGGGCACAGTCACACCTTGCAAACGTACCGCGACTGCATCCAAGAAACCGAATAGCAAACAAGCGAATAGAATCGGCCAAGGACGCCATTTGGCAAAGATCAAAGCCGCCAGCGCCATAAAGCCTTGGCCTGCAGTCATATCCCGAATGAATTGCGCATTTTGTGCAGTCGATAAATAAGCACCTGCCAAACCACAGAGAATGCCAGCAATAATCACCGCTCGATAACGCAAACTGGACACTGAAATCCCCGCAGTATCAACTGCTTTAGGGTTTTCTCCTACAGCACGCAAGCGCAAGCCAAAGCGGGTACGATAGAGTATCCACCAGCTTAAAGGGACTAAGGCAAAGGCGATATAAACCAAAATATTGTGCCCAGATAGCAATTCGCTATACAGCAAACCAATCACTGGCACATCAGCGAGCTGCTGAGCAAAGGGCAAATTAATGGAAGTAAAGCGCTGATCATTAGTTAAGGCAGGCGTAGAGCCACCTTGATGGAACCAAGCCAAACCCAATACGACCGTCAAGCCAGAAGCGAGAATATTAATTGCTACTCCGCTCACCACTTGATTACCCCGATGGGTGATACAAGCAAAACCATGCAACAAAGCAAAGCCAACAGAGGCCACAATCGCCATCAGCAAACCTAACCAAACCGAACCGCTAACGGCAGCTACCGTGGCTGCAGTAAAAGCACCCACCAGCATTTTGCCCTCTAGGCCAATATCAACGATCCCCGAGCGCTCGGAAAATAAGCCTGCTAAAGCTGCAAAAATTAATGGTGTGGAGACGCGTAAGGTGGCATCTAAGGTTAAAATTAACCAAACCCAAGTGTCCTGCATGTTTAGTTCTCCCTCGCAAAACGTAATAGCCAACGTTGCAAAGGCGCTCGATACATAAACTCTAAAGCACCTGAGAATAGAATAATTAAGCCTTGAATCACGACCACCACATCCCGCGTGACACTCGGAATTTCAAAGGCTAACTCCGCACCGCCTTGATAGAGTGCGCCAAATAATAAAGCGGCCATCATCACACCAATCGGGTGATTGCGCCCCATTAAAGCCACCGCTATCCCAGCAAAACCGTAGCCAGTATTGAAACCCAACACCAAACGATGCTGTACACCTAGCAGCTCATTGACAGCGACAAAGCCCGCTAAAGCCCCAGAAATTAGCATCGCTAGCATTACAATCCGCTTAGGATTAATCCCCGCATAAATCGCAGCATCAGGATTCGCACCTACGGTACGCAGCTCATAGCCCCAGCGCGTTTTCCATAAAAACACCCAAACCGCTGCACAGCAGATTAAAGCCAAAATAATCGAAACATTGAGCGGTGAAGAGGCAAACTCAATCCCAAACTTCGCCATCAATGCCTGCCAAGTCCACAGGCTAGCGCTTTCGGAAAACGCATTGCTGGCGGGCATGCCTTGACCGGGTTCAGAGAAAATATTGACCAGCAAATACACCATCAAAGAAGCGGCAAGGAAGTTAAACATAATCGTGGTAATAACAATGTGACTACCTCGATACGCTTGTAAATAGGCGGGAATGGCTGCCCACGCTGCTCCAAAGATGGCGGCTGCCAAAATAGCTAAGGGTAGCAGTAACCAAGGCGGTAAAAATGTCCCCAAGCCTAAGGCGACTAAAGTCACACCTAGCCCACCAATGTAGGCTTGCCCTTCCCCACCGATATTGAATAAACCCGCATGAAAAGCGACGGCGACCGCAAGGCCGGTAAAAATAAAATTGGTGGTGTAATACAGTGTATAACCAATCCCTTCCTCATAACCGAAAGCACCCTTCACTAAAATCTGCGCAGCTTCCCAAGGATCAATCCCAATAATCAGAAAGAGTAAAGTGGTAAAAATAAAAGCCGTGACAATGTTTAATAACGGCAAGAGAAAAATCGATAGAAATTTATTTAAGGTCGCTGCTTTCATGCAGTGTTTCCTGGTTGTTCGGTAGCGCCTAAAGCATTCGCCATCAATAGGCCAAGGGTTTGCTCATTCGCATCTTCACGGCTCACTTCGCCAGTAATAATGCCATCACACATCACTAAAATCCGGTCAGATAAAGTCATAATTTCGTCCAGCTCGACTGAGACTAGCAGGATACCTTTGCCCGCATTGCGCATATCCATAATATGCTGATGAATAAACTCAATCGCGCCAATATCCACACCGCGGGTCGGCTGCCCAACTAACAGTAAAGCAGGATCAGCCCCAATTTCGCGTGCTAAAACTATCTTCTGCTGATTACCGCCCGAGAAATTATTCGAGCCTAAAAACGGGTCGCGGGGGCGAATATCGAATTGCTCCGCGCGCCCAGTGTATTCAGTGCGAATCGCTGGATCGTCTAAGGTCAAACCGTGGTTGTATTTATCGGCACGTTGATAGCCGAGAATAGAAGATTGATAAGCTGAGAAGGGTAAGACCAAGCCCATCCGATGCCGATCTTCGGGGACATGCGCCATCCCCAAAGCACGCATCCGCGCAGGATTTAAAGGATGGCTCGCGTTAATCGTTTGCCCAGCAAACTGAATTTCACCAGCATTAAAACGTATAATCCCGGCTAAGGCTTGCAATAGCTCGCTTTGACCATTGCCAGAAACACCAGCTATCCCCACCACCTCACCCGCAGCTACGTGCAGACTGACTTTATTCACGCGGGCAATGCCTTGCTTATCACGCACGGTTAAATCACGGACTTGCATCAAAGTTTCACCAACTGGACGTTCAGCACGTTCTACTGATTGGCGGACTTTACGCCCCACCATTAATTCAGCCAGCTCCGGCATATTGGTTTCAGCCGTGACTCGATTCGCCACCATTTGCCCTTGACGCATTACTGAGACTTGATCAGTAATCGCCATAATTTCACGTAGCTTGTGAGTGATCAGCAGAATCGTGACACCATCTGCTTTCAGGGTACGTAAAATCTTAAATAAATCATTGGCTTCTTGCGGCGTCAGCACCCCTGTTGGCTCATCTAAAATCAGAATACGCGCTTCACGGTACAAGGTTTTGAGGATTTCAATCCGCTGTTGTACACCCACTGCCAATTGATTGACTGGTGTATCTAAGGGAACTTCCAAACCATATAAACTAGCGAGTTCGGCTAAACGCTGACGAACTCGCTGCTCACCTTCGTTTAAGAGTGCGCCACCTTCAGCGCCTAACATAATATTTTCTAAAGCAGTAAATTCATCGACCAGCATAAAATGCTGATGCACCATGCCAATCCCAGCAGCAATCGCCTGCTTGGAATCGTGGATTTTGATGGTCTGGCCTTGAATACGGATTTCACCCGAATCTGCTTGGTAAAATCCGTAGATGATGCTCATTAAGGTTGATTTGCCTGCGCCATTTTCGCCGATGATGCCGTGAATGCTACCAGCAGGAACACACAAGGAGATATCTTGATTCGCTTTGACGAGGCCAAAGCGTTTACTGATATGAATCAGCTCTAAGGCGCAGGCAGTCAAGGCTTAATACTCACATTTATTGTCAGTCATGTAGTCATGGATTTTGATGCTGCCATCAATGATGCCTTTTTCGATCTCAGCCATTTTTTCCATATAAGGCTTGACTAAGGCTTCATTGTGTTCGTCAACCGCCCAGCCCACGCCTTTTTCTGCTAAACCTAAAGAAGTAATGCCTGGCTTCCAAGTGCCATCCATTTTGGCTTTAAAAGTATCGTAAGCGGCATTATCAACCCGCTTGATCATTGAAGTCAGCATCGTGCCGGGTTGGAGATGGTTTTGGTTAGAGTCAACACCAATCGCAAACTTGCCATTGTCTTTAGCCGCTTGATAGACACCTATCCCCGTACCGCCTGCTGCAGCGAACACCACATCCGCACCACGGTCGAATTGAGATTTAGCTAGCTCACCACCTTTACTGGGGTTATTCCAAGCCGCACCCGTCGAACCAGTCATATTCTGGAACACTTCGACATCTTTCTTAATGTATTTCGCGCCTTGCTCATAACCACAAGCAAATTTACGAATCAAAGCAATATCTTGGCCGCCCACGAAACCAACTTTACCGGTTTTTGAAGCCATCGCTGCCAGTGCACCGACCAAGAACGAGCCTTGCTCTTCTTTGAAAGTTACGGAGCGGACATTCGGCTGATCAACCACCATATCGATAATGGTGAAACTAGTTTTGGGGAACTCTTTAGCGACGGTCGTTAAAGCATTGGCTTGGCTAAATCCAACCGAGATAACCGGATCAGAACCACGACCAGCTAATTTACGAATCGCTTGCTCAATTTGTGAATCATTGGCAGGTTCGAACTCACGTACTTCTAACTTAGTTTCCTCCGTGAAGCGTTTAGCTCCATTGGAAACCCCTTCGTTAAAGGATTTATCAAATTTAGTACCGAGGTCGTACACGATGGCGGGCTGTATATCGGCTGCTAGCGCAACTGTAGACAAACTGGAAACCACTAAGGCCAGTAGACACTTCTTCATAGAAATTCCTCAAACATTTGAACTGTGGAATAGGGATACGCCGACTAGCATATAATATTTCTTGATCCATCCGAAACAGGCTAAGCATGCGTTCTGTGTTTTTAATTGCAAGTGCAGTGCACAAACTTTATGCTCAAGACTGTGCTGGAAAGCCAGAATTTAATAATTTTGCTGAATTAACCCCCTTATCCAGTTTTAATCTGAGGAAATTTTGTATGAATCTTGAGCGTAATGTTGGTCGTACTGATAAAAATATCCGCATCGGTATCGGCATTTTACTGATTGTGATTGGTCTGTTTAAAAGCTTTGGCTTGGTTATTCTTGGGATAGTGGTGTTAGCGACCGGTTTATTAAGCTTCTGCGGCTTATATAAACTACTGGGTATTAATACCGCGAGCAAAGAAGAGCGTACAACCGCAAAGGCTGACTTAACGGATCGCGCCTCTGAAAACTTCGATGATTTCAAAAATGAAGCCGTTGAGACTGCCCATGAATTAAAAGAGAAAGCAGTGGTAGTAGCCAAAGACGCTAAAGAAGAGGCGGCTGAACTTGCTCAAAAAGCCAAGCAAAAAGCAAGCGAAGTAGCTGATGACGTCAATGCTAAGACCCAAGAATGGAAAGCTAATGCTAATGAGGCTGCCTCTGAGCAAGCTAGTTCAACGGTCAACACTACAGCTCATCAAACAGCTAACAAAGTCGATGATATTAACAAGAGCTAAACCTCTGATTTAGCGAATAGGGATGCTTAAACACATCCCTATTAACGCACTAACTTCTTTCGTCTTTATCCATCGACCAAATTCAAAATCAGCTCTGGCAACGCACTGGCTGCCCCTAAATAAGACCTCAATTCAATCTTCAGCTCTGGATACTGTGCTTGCTTAGGCTGCACTAACGCTGGAATATCCTCCGCCACATGTCGTCCTGCTGAAAGAAAATAAGGCAAAATCACAATCTCGCTAGCACCTTGCTGCACACAAGCCTCAATCCCGTCTGGAATCGAAGGCTCGGCTAACTCCAAAAAAGCACAGGTGACTGAATCAAAGTTTTGAGTTAAAGCGCTTAACTTAGCTGCTAAAGCGCGCAACTCATCATTCGATTCAATTCGTCGACTGCCATGAGCAATTAACAACAAACTTTTCATAGCAACTTACACGTAACGATTAACAATATTTTCCAGCAACTCTTGTTTGCCAGAGCGCGGTTGCGGATCAATATTATGCGCTTCCACATAAGCAGCAATCTGATCTAAAGAACGTTCGCCTTTAAGCATGGCTTGCGCTTCAGGGTCATTCCAACCTGCATAACGCTGTTCTAAAGGTGCTGACAAAGCCTTTTCTTCCAATAACTTAGCGGCTGATTTTAAAGCTCTTGCGCAAGTATCCATCCCACCGACATGCCCGATCAAAAGATCTTCGGCGTCTATCGACTGGCGGCGCAATTTGGAATCAAAATTAGTCCCTCCATTCTTGAAACCGCCCCCTTGTAGGATGTAGTAATAAGCCAGCGCCATTTCCGGTACATTATTCGGGAATTGATCCGTATCCCAACCTGATTGGTAGTCGTTTCGATTAGCATCAATCGAGCCAAAAATATCCAAAGCATTCGCCAAAGCAACCTCATGTTCAAAGGTATGGCCTGCGAGCACTGCATGCCCTACTTCAATATTTACTTTAACTTCGTTCTCTAAGCCATAGCGTTTTAAGAAACCATAGACAGTGGCTACATCAAAATCATATTGATGCTTGCTGGGTTCTTGTGGTTTAGGTTCGATTAAAATCGTGCCAGTAAAACCAATTTTGTGTTTGTGCTCTACCACCAAATTGAGGAAACGACCGTATTGATCCAGCTCGCGGCGTAAGTCGGTATTCAACAAAGTTTCATAGCCTTCGCGACCACCCCAAAGTACATAATTCGCACCCTTGAGTTGGTGGGTGACATCCATGCAATGCTTCACTGTCGCAGCGGCATAGGCAAATAGTGCAGGATCAGGATTGGTTGAAGCGCCCGACATAAAGCGGCGTTGAGAGAATAAATTAGCCGTTCCCCACAATAAACCTACACCGGTTTCTTCCATTTTGTTCTGGAAATAATCGGCCATTGCATGCAAACGATAACTGCTTTCCGCAAATGTTTCGGCTTCAGGGCGCACATCCAAATCATGGAAGGAGAAATAAGGCGCACCGAGTAAGCTAAACATTTCAAAAGCTACATCCGCTTTCATGCGGGCAGCACTCATGCCTTCGCCAAACCAAGGACGTTCAAAGGTTGCGCCACCAAACGGATCATTCCCATGCCAGCAGAAGGTATGCCAATAACAAACGGCAAAACGTAAATGTTCTTCCATGCGTTTGCCGAGAATGACTTCATCGGGATTATAAAAACGATAGGCTAACGGATTAGTACTCTCAGCGCCTTCATAGCGGATGGGTGCAAGATTGCCAAAGAAACCAGTGCTCATAGTGATGCTCCCTTAATTGCGGGGTATAAGTGTTGATAACGTGCATAAGCCTCGCTAAAGGCTTGAGTCAATTGAAAATCTGGCTCGATAGTTTGTGCCACAACAGGCGCAGTTAAGACACTGAGTGGCTCTGCTTGAGTCGCTGCTATTAAAGCTAACCGTGCTGCCCCAAAGGCCGCGCCAAAATCGCCTTCTGCAGGCAAATCAATCGGCAGGTTCAGCGTGGTGGCTAAGACTTTCAGCCAATACTGCGAGCGCGAACCACCACCCACCGCAGTGACTCGCTCTAAACTCGTACCTGCAGCTTTAAGTGCGCCTAAATTGTCGCGAATTGCAAACCCCACACCTTCTAATACCGCCTGGGTCAAATTTTGTTGCTGATCGGCATGGCTCAAACCAATGAAAGCACCGCGTACCTTGGCATCATTGTGGGGTGTCCGCTCGCCCGATAAATACGGCAAGAAGCAAACTTTGCTAGGTGCTTTTAAACTGCTACCCAAAGCTTGGGTGAGTTCAGCCGGTGATTTACCGGCAATTTGCGCATACCAGTTTAAGGAATCAGTC
Organism: Thiolinea sp.; assembly: GCA_049292455.1. Taxonomy (GTDB): domain Bacteria; phylum Pseudomonadota; class Gammaproteobacteria; order Thiotrichales; family Thiotrichaceae; genus Thiolinea. The sequence goes on along the minus strand of JBATRF010000057.1, from coordinate 297,438 downwards.
GCGGATAGAATTACTCCCATTTGATGCCAAGTATTAGGAATAGCATGACAGAAAGTATGCACTGCACTCTCTGGATTCGGCAGATAACTGGCCGTTGCTGCAAACAGTACGCCAGAAGTACCTAAAGAGACAAAAGCGCTACCTGCTGCGACTGTGCCCATCCCACAAGCCGCCGCTGCATTATCCCCTGCTCCGCCAGCCACAATCGCTACTTGCTTAATGCCCCAACGCTCTGCTAAATCTTTACGTAGCTGCCCACTGATCGCAGTTCCTTCAATCGCTTGCGGCATTTGTTCGATCCGCATACCGCTAGCGGCCAATAACTCTGGCGACCAAGCGCGCTTCGCCACATCTAACCAAGCCGTACCGGCAGCATCCGACATATCGGAGGCATATTCACCCGTCAGCCACCAGCGCACATAATCTTTGGGTAACAGCACTTTATGTACTTTGGCAAAAATAGCAGGTTCGTGTTTTTGTACCCAGACTAATTTGGGCGCAGTAAACCCAGGAAAAACAATATTGCCGGAGAGTTTTCGGAAAAGCGGATTCGCATCTAATTCCGCAGCTTCTTGATAGCTACGCGTGTCATTCCAGAGAATACAAGGGCGTAAAACTTGGTTTTGCGCATCAATTAAAGTAGCGCCATGCATATGCCCGGATAAAGCTAAACCTTGGACATCGGCCATTGGTTGGGGATAACTGTGTTGGAGGGCTTGCAAAGCTTGATCGACAGCATTTAGCCAATCAGCCGGATTTTGCTCTGACCATCCCTCATGCGGGCGCATGACCTCTAAAGCTTGGCTGCTTGAACCCAAAATAGTCTGGCGCTCATCCATCAACACTACCTTAATACTGGATGTCCCTAAATCGATCCCCAGCAAATGCATGCTTACTCTCCCTTATCCTTGAGTTCATCTAACTGCGTGTGGCTTTGATTGTGTCTTAGTTCAGATAGATTGGGCAAGAGTCTGTCATAAAACCTTGAAACCGCGCTAAACTAGGGTTATTTAAAAGCTACTGTTAATATTTTTACCAGATTTTACTCGGGGAGAGCCTTGTGATGAAACGGACTTTAGTGCTAGCAGCTTCGGGGTTAGTTGTATTAGTTGCCAATGCCAACAGCTATGCCGCCAATACCTCAGTTACCGTGACGACTGAACCTACTGCCACGACCAGTACCGCTACTGTGAATGCTAATGCGGGCGCTGCACCAGCCGCTACTAGTGCGAGTCGGGTGTATGCAGTCTCTAAAGTAGCACCCGATGATGGCTTAAATATGCGCACTCAACCTGGCACGGGCGGTAGTGTCGTTGCGGTCTTACCTGCTAATGCGAAAGGCTTAGTGGCTGTCGGTCAGGAACAAAAAACGGGCAACTCGGTCTGGGTGAAAGTAGCTTGGGCAGGTCGGCAAGGATGGGTCAATAAGTATTATTTGCGCGAAGACGTGGACACTGTGAATTACAATCCGGGCAAGACTAAACCGACAGTCAAACCTGAAGTCGTGATGCAATGCGGTGGTACTGAACCTTTCTGGAGCATGAGCATTAGCGAGCGCGATATGAAAGTGAATATTTTAGAGGGTGCACAATTTACTATACCGGTGAATATGCGCCAGCAATCCGCGAATAGCACCACGATTGCAGTGGTAGCTGGTACACGTAGCAATGCAACCACGACTGCATTTTTAGAAAAGGTAGAAAACTGCAGTGATGGTATGTCTGATAAAAATTATCCTTACACCATTACTGCCGTTTTAAATGGGCAGCAAGTCATGTCGGGCTGCTGTGCGATTGTGAGTATTACTAAATAACTCATGTCTAGAACCCATTCTAAGCAGACCCTACTGTGTATTGCACACCGTGGGGCTATGGGGCATGCCCCAGAAAATACCATTGCCTCGATTCGTAAAGCCTTGGAGCTAGGCGCACCCTGTATTGAAATTGATGTCTATTGCGTCAATGGCAATTTATTGGTCATTCATGACGAACGGCTGGAGCGTACTACCAATGGCAAAGGCAGGCTCGGTGATCATGATTTTGGCTATCTACGCTCGCTGGATGCAGGTAATGGCGAACGCATCCCTACGCTCGCCGAAGTCTGCGGTGAAATTGACGGCAAAGCTTGCTTGAATATTGAATTGAAAGGCACGAATGTGGCGGCGGATGTCGTTTACTTCCTGCAAACCATGCTCCACCCCGAAGTCAGCAGCTGGCGACGCGAACAGTTAATCATTTCCTCCTTTGATCACCGCGCTTTAGAGCAAGTACGTAAACTCGATCCGAGTTTAAATATCGCTGCTTTAGGCTACTCCATTCCCACTGACCATGCGCGGTTCGCGCAAGATTTGGGCGCAATGGCAGTCAATCCTTCCTTGGAATTAGTTGATCAAGCTTATGTGGATGATGCACATGCACGTGGTTTGAAAGTGTATGTGTATACAGTGAATGAGCCAGAAGATATTCAAGCGATGGCTGATTTGGGTGTGGATGGGGTCTTCACTAATTATCCAGAGCGGGTGCTTGAGCATTATGCTCAGCCGGATATGAGCCGAGGCTGGGCGAGCTAACTAACTCGCCCAAGCTGCAAAATTAAGCGCGCTGCGGCTGTCCTACTCGCTGGCGCGTTTGATACTCAGGATCGAGATACACATCGACACCTGCTGCTGGCATCATCCCCTTCCCTTTAATCAAATCAGCAGCGCGCTCCGCCAACATAATCGTGGGCGAGTTCAGATTGCCATTGGTAATCGTTGGGAAAATCGATGAATCGACCACCCGCAAACCTTCAATCCCATGCACGCGTGTATCAGGATCGACCACTGCTAAAGCATCGGTACCCATCCGGCAGGCACAGGAAGGATGGTAAGCACTTTCGCAATTCGCCCGCACGAAGGCATCAATCTCTTCATCGGTTTGTACCTTCTCGCCCGGTTGAATTTCCGAACCGCGATAAGCATCAAAGGCAGGCTGACCAATAATATTCCGTGTCAAACGTACACAGGCGCGGAAACCTTCAATATCATCGGGATGTTGCATGTAATTAAACAGAATTGAAGGTGCATTACGCACGTCTGCACTGCGGATTTGAATGCGCCCACGGCTTTTAGGTTTATTATGTCCCACATGCACTTGGAAGCCATGCCCCTCAAAAGCCGAACGCCCGTCATAACGCATCGCTGCGGGCAGGAAATGATATTGAATATCCGGCCATTCAACCCCCGGTTTGGAACGAATAAAGGCACAAGATTCAAAGTGATTGGTAGCGCCCAAACCATCACGCTTTAACAGCCAACGTGCACCAATCAGGAATTTATGCCAAGGATCTAATTGGCCGTTTAAGGTGATCGGTTGTTTGCAGCGGAATTGGAAATAGAACTCTAAATGATCTTGTAGGTTCTCACCCACGCCAGGCAGATTATGCACGACTGGAACTCCGGCTGCTTGCAACACAGCAGCAGGGCCAATACCCGAAACTTGTAGTAAATGCGGCGAACCAATTGAACCCGCCGACAAAATGACTTCACCCCGCGCTTTGGCTTCTTGTTCTTTACCATCCTGAGTAAAAGCCACCCCTATCGCCCGCTTGCCTTCAAACAGAATACGTTGGGTCATCGCATGGGTGATAACTTGTAAATTCGGGCGCTTCAAAGCCGGTTTTAGATAAGCATTAGCGGTCGACCAACGAATACCTTTTTTTACGGTCATATGCATAGGGCCAAAGCCTTCTTGCTGCTGACCATTATAGTCTTTGGTCGGCAAATAGCCTGCTTGTACACCAGCTTCAATAAAAGTCCGATACAGCGGATTTTGCATTTGATTCCCATTATTCACGGCTAAAGGGCCACCTTGGGCACGATAAGCATCACTGCCAAACGCCCAATCATCAGCTTTACGGAAATACGGTAAGCAGTGCTGATAATCCCACTCTGTTGCGCCATGCTCTGCCCATTCATCAAAATCACGCGCATGCCCACGCACATAAACCATGCCATTAATCGAAGATGAGCCACCCAACACCTTGCCGCGCGGACAATGCATTTTCCGATTATTTAAGTAAAGCTCAGGCTCAGTGTGAAACTGCCACGCATACTTATCGGTATTCATCGGAATCGACAGCGCAGTGGGCATTTGAATAAATAGATTACGATCACTACCACCATATTCCAGCAATAAAACCTGCTTAGTCGGGTCTTCGCTTAAGCGATTGGCTAGTACGCAGCCCGCTGAACCCGCGCCAATGATGATGTAATCGGCTTCCATTTTACTCTCCACGGTGGTCAATCAAAGGTGTTTGCGAGTCTACTCGCCTGTCTTATGCAAGGCTAGCTCAGCTGTTTGAACTATTTTTTTGCCCATTCAGCAAAAAAAACTGGAAATTACTCAGAGTTTTTATTAGTCTTAGCGGCCTTGGAGAGCTGGCTGAGCGGTCGAAAGCGGCGGTCTTGAAAACCGTTGAAGGGAAACTTTCCGGGGGTTCGAATCCCTCGCTCTCCGCCATTATTAAAGAGCCTGCCTTAGTGCAGGCTTTTTTATTTCTACTCTTTACTACCCTCTGCATTTAATTCCCCTTATTGACTGGTCATTTGTTGTGAATCACGACAAGCTTAACTGCACTTTATTCCTCGATCTTAGTAGCTACTTTTATCATTGACTAACCAGTCAATCAATGATATTTCATACACAACTTTAATACCCAAGAGGCATCACTATGAAATCACAGGCCAAGGCGGTCGTTATCGGTGGCGGTGTAGTCGGCGTTAGTACGCTCTATCACCTCGCTCGCAAAGGATGGACCGATGTGGTTCTGATTGAACGTAAAGAACTGACTTCTGGCTCGACTTGGCATGCTGCTGGCTTGTTACCGTTGTTTAATATGAGTTATTCAGTCGGTAAGCTTCACCAATATTCAGTGCGCTTCTATCAAGAATTAGAACAAGAAACTGGCCTATCAGTGGGTTTCAGCAAAGTTTCCAATATCCGGCTTGCCTGCACTGAAGACCGCATGGATGAATACCGTTATTACTCAGGCGTCGCTAAAACTGTCGGTGTTGATGTGAAATTCCTTACCCCCGATGAAGTCAAAGCCATTTGGCCGATGTGCAATACCGAAGGTTTAATTGGCGCGATTCAACATCCTGAAGATGGTTATATCCAACCGAATGATTTAACCACTGCGCTGGCTAAAGGTGCACGGGCACGCGGCGCAGAAATTTATCGCCATACCGCGGTGACTGCAATTGAGCAGTTAGAGGATGGCCAATGGCTGGTCAAAACTGATAAAGGCGATATTACTTGCGAGCATGTCATTTCTTGTACGGGTAGCTTCGCACGCAAGACGGGCGATATGGTGGGCTTGGATATTCCAGTGATTCCGGTCGAGCATCAATTCATTGTTACTGAGCCACATCCAGCCATTTTAGAGCGCAAAAAACAAGGCTTGCCAGAACAAGGCGTCTTGCGTGAATCCGATGCTGGTTATTATTTACGTGAAGAAGCCGGTGGTTTATTACTCGGCCCGTATGAAAAAGGCGCACCTTGCTGTTATGTGGATGGCCCTGCCCCTGATTGCGAAAACGAACTCTTCCAAGAAGATTTAGACCGTTTAATGCCGCATATTGAAGCTTGTATCAATCGCGTCCCTGCCTTTGGCGAAGTCGGCGTTAAATATGTGTATAACGGTGCGATTGCTTACACGCCGGATGGTAATCCGATGGTTGGCCCTGCTTGGGGCTTAAAAAACTTCTGGTTGAATGAAGGTCATAGCTTCGGGATTACCGCTGCCGGTGGTGCAGGTTGGCAATTAGCTGAATGGATGGTCGATGGCGAACCTACTGTGGATATGATGGGTGTCGACCCGCGTCGTTTCGGCCCTTATGCCTCACGCGGCTATCTGCGTGCTAAAAACGAAGAAGCTTATAGCAATGTCTTCACTGTACACTATCCGAATGAAGAGCGCCCCGCTGCCCGCCCGTTAAAAACCACCCCTTGTTATAGCCGCATGCAAGCTTTAGGTGCGGTCTTCGGCCAAACTTATGGCTGGGAACGTCCACAATGGTTCGCGCCAGCTGGCTATCAATTATCCGCTGAAGATATGGCTAGCGATGATGTGCTCTTAAATGAAAATCATGGTGCACCCTTAGCCGATGGCCGAATCGTTGAGAAATACTCGTTCCGCCGCTCCAACTATTTCGAATTTGTGGGTCAAGAATGTCGCCACATGATGGAAAAAGTCGGCATTTTGGACATGAGCGCCTTCGCTAAATACGAAGTAAGCGGGCGTGGTGCAGAAGCTTGGCTGGAATCTATTTTAGCCAATAAAATCCCACAAACGATTGGTCGGATTGGCCTTTGCCATATGCTGACTAAACATGGCGGCGTGCGTGCTGAATTCACTGTCTACAAAACCGGTAAGCAGGCTTATTATTTAGTCGGTGCAGGTGCTTTCGAACGTCACGATTATGATTATTTAGAAAAACTGTGCCCTGGCGACGGCAGCGTGAAACTGCAAAAAATCACCACTCAATACGGTGTATTGGTCATTGCTGGCCCACGTTCACGTGATCTACTGCAAAAGCTCACTGACACTGATTTGTCGAATGCTAATTTCAAATGGCTGACTGGCAAAAAGATCAATGTGGGTGCTGCCCAAGCCCAAGCTTTACGTGTGAATTTCGTCGGCGAATTGGGCTGGGAACTGCATCACCCAATTGAAATGCAAAACTACATCTTCGACCAAGTGATGGCGGCAGGTGCAGAATTTGATATTAAACCTTTCGGTATTCGTGCGATGGATTCGATGCGCTTGGAAAAATCTTATCGCTTGATTCCGCGTGAAATGTCGATTGAATACTCCGCTTTAGAATCGGCTTTAGATCGTTTCGTGCGCTTAGACAAGCCAGATTTTATTGGCAAACAAGCCCTGCTCGACTGGCAAAAACGTGGCTTTAAAAATGCCTTCGTCACTCTAGAAGTCCACGATATTACTGATGCCGATGCTCGCGGCTCAGAAGCAATTTATCACAAAGGCCAATTAGTCGGCCGGACAACGTCAGGTGGTTATGGCTGGCGGATGGGCAAATCCTTAGCTTTAGGCATGGTTACCCCCGGCTTAGAGGCCATTGGTACTCAACTGGAAGTTGAAATCTTAGGCAAAATTTATCCAGCTACCGTGATTATCGAATCGCCTTACGATCCTGAGAATGAGAAGTTGCGGGCTTAAACAGCTTTGATGGTTGAGCGGCGAAAATCGACACCATTCGCCGCCTTTGGCAATATTAAATATTAGTAACTATCCATGACATGATAGGCTTGAGGGTATTCTGATCAACAACGCAAGGATGAGCATCAACTGCTTTCAATAACCTTTTAAGTTGCTGGTGGATATCCGCTGGGTCTACAGCTTGAGGGAAAAGCTTACTGGGTTTCTTTGTCTGTTCTAAATGAAGAACCACTCTAAGTTGTCGTGCCTGCAATACTTTTCTTGCAACTTGCTTTTCTACTGATACTTGAGCTCGAAAGCGTGCGACAGCTAAACCAGCTAAGGTATCACGCACTTTTAATGCGATTTCATCGCTCAACTCAGAAGGTTTAGTTCGTCGATTAACCCGATAATCTTTTATCTCAATTAACCAAGCAGTTTTATTTATGTCTATGTGTACTATATCAACAGCTTTTGTTCCATTAATCGCGCTACTAAACTTACGATAACATACCCATTCATCATACTTACTAACTGTCGTACCATCGGGAAAACTGAACTGCAAAGAGCCCTCAGTAATAAGTTGCGGCATTTTTATGATTCCAATGCCATATAGCGATCAGACTGTAACAATTCCTCGTCTAATACCACTAAGGTATTTATATCCTCAATGCTATCGCCTTGCTCTAACTCAACGCCACCATTACTCTTCTTTAAAGCAAAGTATCGTTGCGGGAGAGCCTTTTTTTCTGCTCCTTGTAATACCTCTAATTCACGCAGTAAAAATAATGAATGAGTAGCAATGAAAATTTGAATTTCCATTTTGGATAACTCATGGATAACACTCGCAACTACTTTAATTAAGCGTGGATTGAGATTAGCCTCAGGCTCATCCCAGAATAAATACCCTCCTTTTTGTAATGCACCAACTGCAATTAATTGAGCTAGCATTGCCAACTTACGAATGCCTTCTGCTACCATATGCATTTCTATTTTGCCCTGCTCAGTTGTCACAAAATAAAAACGATCTCTATCAAGCTCCGTTTTTCCGTTCATTGCACTTTCTAATATTAATAATAAGTCAGCCATGGGTTTTTTCAAAAGTGGCTCACCTAATAATAAACAAGTATCGTAATAAGTCTCTTCAAATTGAAGGTAACGGGTTTCGTATAAAGAAGCGAAACCGGGGTAAATGGTGAGTAGTTCACGAGTTGGTATAAATGCAACGGTTACCGGCATCCACTCTCCAGGCGGGTCAGGCGTAAAACTAGTAACGCCCTCATATGGCCGTCTATGAGTAAATGAGCAATCAAACCTTGAGTCTTTAAAAGAAAGATAAGCGCCGCCTGTAAAACTTGAGCTTTTATCGACTCGCATTAAACTTTTTACTGAGTCTGCACGAAATACATTAACTAATTTATTAGCATAATCAACCATTACTCCAGTAACACTCTCTTTTGAAATAGGGCGAATGCCTTGCTTTCTAGTTTGTGCATTATTTTCAGCAATAAGGGCATAAATTATCTTCAAAACATGGGACTTCCCTGTGCCATTCTCGCCAACAAGAATGTTCAAACCAGGTGAAAACTCAAAATCAGCTTGTGTGAAAACAGTGAATTTTTTGATAATCAATTTTTTCAGCATTGCATTGTGTCCTTAAACTCCTAGCCCTATTTTCTCATTAATATGCGCTTTTCTGAAAGAAGTCTTTAATATAATATCGAATTCACTCCTACAATTTTTTTGCAAGTGCTCACTTTATAGTGTAATAAAAAAGGCTGCTTTTTTAGACAGTCTTTTACTAAATTTTACGACTAACCCACCCAAACCCGCGCATTCCTAAACATCCGCAACCACGGACCATCTTCGAGCCATTCATCAGGCCGCCATGAATGTTGTACCGCACGGAATACCCGCTCTGGATGTGGCATCATCGTCGTAAAGCGTCCGTCTTGTGTAGTCAATCCAGTAATCCCTAAAGGTGAGCCATTCGGATTTTCTGGATAATGCTCAGTAGCTTGGCCGTAATTATCGACATAACGCAAACCGACTAAGCCTTCAGCCAAGACTTGTTCAGGCTTAGACGTATCAAACACAGCACGCCCTTCTCCATGTGCAACTGCTATCGGCAGTATCGAACCTGCCATCCCTTGCAGGAATAAAGAAGGTGATTCTAAAACCTCAACGCTCGCCAAGCGTGCTTCAAACTGCTCAGAAGCGTTCCGATAGAAACGCGGCCAATGCGCAGCGCCCGGAATCATGTCACGCAATTGCGAGAGCATCTGACAGCCATTACACACGCCCAAACCGAAGGAATCGCTGCGGGCAAAAAAAGCTGCAAACTCATCACGCGCCCGTGAATTGAGCAGAATCGTTTTCGCCCAGCCCCCCCCAGCACCGAGTACATCACCATAAGAGAAGCCGCCACAAGCGACTAAGCCTTTGAAATTTTTCAGGCTCACCCGACCGCTAATAATATCGGTCATGTGCACATCAATCGCTTTGAAGCCGGCACGATCAAAAGCAGCGGCCATTTCAATTTGTCCATTTACTCCCTGCTCGCGCAAGATGGCTACACTCGGACGTACACCCGTTTGAATGAAAGGGGCAGCAATATCTTTGTCTTGATCAAAACTCAGTTTTACGTTTAAGCCCGGGTCTTTAGTATCGGCAAGCCGCTCAAATTCTTGCGCAGCACATTCCGCATTATCGCGAAGGGCTTGGATGCGATAGCTGGTTTCAGACCAGAGTTGTTGTAGTTGCGTACGAGGTAAACGCAACACTTCATCATGCCCAAAGGTCAGCACTAGCTCATCCGTATCGTTCAACTCACCAATCACATGCACATGATGGCCTAAACCCATTTCGCGGAATACCGCCAGCACCGTATCGGTATCGCAATGGCAAACTTGCAAGACCACACCCAATTCTTCGCTAAACAAAGCCTGCAATGCATGATCGGCCAGCTCGCCCAAATGCGCATTGAGGCCGACATGCCCGGCAAAAGACATTTCCGCTAAAGTCGCTAATAAGCCACCATCCGAGCGGTCGTGATAAGCCAAAATCAATTGCTCACTACGCAACTCTTGAATCGCTTCAAAGAAATCTTTCAGCGCTTGCGGATCATCTAAATCCGGTGCGTAATGGCCTACTTGCCCATAGACTTGCGCTAAAGCAGAAGCAGCTAAGCGGTTTTTGCCTTTGCCTAAATCCACTAGAATTAAATCAGTATCGCCTTGATCAGTGCGCAATTGCGGGGTTAAGGTTTTACGCACATCTTGAACAGGGGCAAAACCAGAAATAATCAAGGACAAGGGAGCAGCCATTTCACGCGCTGTTTCGCCTTGCTGCCAGACTGTTTTCATCGATAAAGAATCTTTGCCCACCGGAATTGCAATGCCTAAGCGCGGACACAGCTCTTCGCCGACTGCACGCACAGTATCGAACAGTACTGCATCTTCGCCTTGATAACCGGCGGCGGCCATCCAGTTAGCCGAGAGACGAATATCACTTAAATGAGCAATATCGGCCGCTGCAAGATTGGTAATCGCCTCACCAATCGCCATTCGCCCAGAGGCTGGAGGATCGACTAAAGCAATCGGCGTGCGCTCACCCATCGCCATTGCCTCACCGGTATAGCCGACATAATCGGTCAGTGTCACCGCGACATCAGATACTGGCACTTGCCAAGGCCCGACCATTTGATCACGCGCCACCATCCCAGTAATCGTGCGGTCGCCAATGGTGATGAGGAAGGCTTTAGAGGCTACTGTTGGCAGGGTGAGCACACGCTCGACTGCTTCGCGCAGTACAATGCCATCGAGCTTAATTTCAGGTTTATGGAAGGTTTGATGATGCACATCACGCAGCATCTTGGGCGGCTTGCCTAACAGTACATTCATCGGCAAGTTGACGGGGTTATTATCAAATAAAGAATCACCCACCAATAACTGCTGATCAATGGTTGCTATGCCGACTAAGGCATACACAGCACGCTCGCGCTCGCATAACTCCCGGAATAGTGGCAAGCGCTCTTCAGCAATCGCTAGTACATAGCGCTCTTGTGCTTCATTGCACCAAATTTCCATTGGTGCCATGCCCGGCTCGTCATTCGGCACAGTACGCAGCTCGAATTTACCACCACGCCCGGCATCATTAATGATTTCTGGAATCGCATTGGAGATGCCACCCGCGCCCACATCATGGATGGAGAGAATCGGATTATTTTTGCCCATCGCTACACAGCGATCAATTACCTCTTGGCAACGGCGCTGCATTTCAGGATTGCCACGTTGCACTGAAGCAAAATCCAGATTCTCACTGCTCGTACCAGAAGCCATCGATGAAGCCGCACCACCGCCCAAACCAATCAGCATCGCCGGGCCGCCCAGCACAATAATCGGCGTACCTTCAGGGAGCTGCTTTTTCTCCACATGCCCAGCACGGATATTTCCCAGACCACCTGCAATCATGATGGGCTTGTGATAACCGCGTAATTCTAAGCCTTTCGCACCCGGCACTTCTTGTTCAAAGGTACGGAAATAGCCTGCTAGATTTGGCCGACCAAATTCATTATTGAAAGCAGCCGCACCAATCGGGCCATCTAGCATAATATCTAAAGCAGAAACAATGCGTTCTGGCTTACCAAAATCACGCTCCCACGGACGCGGAAAATCAGGCAACTTTAAATTCGATACCGAGAAGCCCGACAAACCGGCTTTCGGTTTAGAACCAATCCCAGTTGCACCTTCATCGCGAATTTCCCCGCCCGAACCGGTTGCAGCGCCCGGGAAAGGCGAAATAGCTGTTGGGTGATTATGCGTCTCTACCTTCATTAAAATATGCACAGGCTCATGCGTGTAATGATATTCATGGCCTTCGCCATTCGGCATAAAGCGCGTGGCATCGAAGCCTTCAATCACTGAAGCATTGTCTTTGTAAGCAGATAAAATCCCCTTCGGCGCATGTTTATAAGTATTGCGGATCATCGCAAACAGGGATTTTTCCTGGGTTTTACCATCAATAATCCAATCGGCATTAAAAATTTTGTGGCGGCAATGTTCAGAATTGGCTTGAGCGAACATCATCAGCTCAACATCCGTCGGATTGCGCCCTAATTCGGCATAATTCGCCGCTAAATAATCAATTTCATCGACCGAAAGCGCCAAACCCCATTCTTGATTTGCATGCGCTAACGCTTCACGTGCATCGCCTGATATATCCACATAACGCAACACTGCAGGTTCGGCCTGACTAAACAGCACCACCGCATCTTGATAATCGGTGAGGACGGTTTCAGTCATTCGATCATGCAAGGCTTGGCTGATCTGAGCTTGTTCGGCATAGGTCAGAGTGCTACTCGCTTCAATACCATAAGCAAGACCGCGCTCCACCCGCTCCACCACAGCAAGGCCGCAGTTATGCACGATGTCAGTGGCTTTGCTCGACCAAGGCGAAATCGTACCGGGGCGCGGAGTGACTAAAAATAAGGAGCCAACCGGTAAACCAGCACCCTGCTCTTCTCCATAATCGAGTATGGTTTTTAATTGAGTTTGTTCACTCTCAGTCAGTTCGCGAGTGCTCCGCACAAAATGTACATAAGAGGCTTGAATGGCAGTAATCGCCGGAACCAGCGCTTGTAAAGAGGCTAATAGCTTGTTTCGACGGAAATTTGAAAGAGCAACACTACCGGGGATGATCAGCATGGGGTCAAATCGCCTATGACTTCTAAAGTAAATATGATACCGAAAGACGGAATGACATGACAGCGTTGGCGTAAACGCCTATAATAAGCGCTTCCACCAGTTGGGTGATTCCGGGGGCGACATGGCTTCGACGTGGGTTACAAAACTTGGGGAGCATGCAGTGGGTGTGGTGACCACTTAAACACTAGTCACAAAAAATAGTCGCAAACGACGACTCTTACGCTCTCGCCGCTTAATAACCGGTTGAAAGCTGTCTGACCGAGGCCGTGCTTATGCGTTCGGGTTCCAGGCATCATCTAACATAAGATCGCGCTTACGTTTGTTCAGGGCAAGAGTGCTAAAACCAAACTGAAACAGCCTGCAAGCCAGCCTGTCAATCGGCGGGATGCGGGTTAAACAAAAGATTGAATAAGCATGTAGCGCCTTCAAGCAGCGGATTTGCGGACGGGGGTTCAATTCCCCCCGCCTCCACCATCTACTAGATTCATACAGTACCAGATAGACCCAAAACCCTTTCCAGGCTGTAATCTGTAAGGGGTTTTGTGTTTCTAGTAGTTCCATCTGGTAGCTGGCAAACCAAAAAAATGGTGGTAGTTTTGTTGGTATCACACGTACCAGCAAAAGCAGATACCAACTAACTGACAGCGCTATAAAAGCCGCTAAGCCAAAAGAAGATGGCCGATAAAACGTTCCAACTTGGGCGCTTCACTATTTAAACAACAACTACCTACTACTTCTTTAGCAACTTTAAGAATAAAGCTAGTCAATCTTAAAAACTAACAATCGAGGCATTACCTACCAGGAGATTCGGTAATCTTACACTGTTGAGTGAAATTCAGTCTGCGGGGTAAGCCTGCTTCATCGCTTTGACCGAGCGCTCCACCAACTCACGCAACACCTCTAAATCAATATCCGCCAAACGCTTTACATACAGGCAAGATTTACTATGTTTAAACCTGCCTAAACGCGCTAATAAATCTGCATAAGGCTCAAAACCATCGACAATATAAATCGTTAAATCATTCTTGCGAGCGGCAAACCCGCTAAGAAAAGCATCGCCTTGATGACCTGAGGCGTATTGATAATGATATTCCCCAAAGCCAACCATTGTCCCCCACATGACTGGCTCATACTGTGTGGCGTCTTGCATTAAGGCTACTAAAATTTGGCAATCTTGGCGGCGAGTTTCATCTGCTATATTCGCGATATAATCTGCCACACTATCTGAAGTGGGACGTGTTTTTTGCTCTGTCATGACTCTAAACTCTAGTTGGTTTTCGACTAAAAACCTAAGCCACTAAGATAGCGCTTAATCCACCTTCACCTCAAATGAAACAACCCCACTTTCACCCGCCTGCAACTCACCACTAAACTGCCACTTCAGAGCATCGCCATTCACATCAACTTGGCAAGCACCTAAGCTTGATGGTGTTGTTACACATTGCTGATTCAGCAAACTGGTGAAGGCGGGAATAGTGTCGTTTAACCTCAGGCTATTGATACTGCCATTGCCGCTATTGGTGTAGTGCAAGCTGTAGCGCAGCACTTCGTTGGGCAATGCGACATCGCCTGCACTATTGCGTGTGACATTCCACACCGATTTGCTTAGCGCCAAATTGCCTGCGCCGCTTTGGCTCGCGGAGACTTTGCTGAGATCATGGCGGGTTTGTATATTCGGTGCGCCGATTAAGCTGCCACTGCCAAATATAAAACTGCTTTGCACATCGAGCGTATGAGTCGCGCCACTGCTGACATTCGCTGGGCTGATTACTTTTACCAAAATACAGACAGTTTCATTGGCTGCGAGGTTTAAGCTATTGCTTAAGGGCAAATCGGCAGAGTCTAAATTCTGGTTGCAATTTGTGTCGCGATACAATTGGCTTGACCACGCAAGAGCAGGTTGTGTGATTTCATTTAATAAATTAAAACTCACTGTGCCTGCGCTATAGGCGTGGAGCTGATGCGGGTAAATCGCCACGCTATTTGGTTGAATCACCCGACTATTATCAGCACTGAAACTCGGTTCACGCACATCGGCAAAATTAATCCCCATCACTGATTGATTGCTGAGTGTCAGTGCATATTGATTGCTGCTAGTCGATAAATAAGCCGTGGGGTCTTTGGGATTCGGCGGGCACGTTGATTGGCTTGCTGCATTGGCGACTTCATAGATCGTGTAATTGCCATTGAGTAAGTCGCCAAAATAGTAGCCGCCCTGTGCATCCGTGCGAGTGGTTTTACAGCTTGCGTCGGTTTCATTATACAAAACCATGCCAATATCGCTTAAGCCAGACTCACTATCATCCAAACCATTCACATTGCTATCGTGAAACACGCGCCCGCTAATAGCATAGAGTTCTGTATTCACGGCGCCGACACTGGTAATGCGCGTGCCAAAGCTATCTTTATCGAGGCTGGGCAGATAACCGCTACAGCGACTGCTGGCAATCCCACTGGTGGTCGGTTCCCAGCAAGCACCCGTGCTAAGTTTGCCATTCGGACTGACGCTATAGGATTGGCCTTTAGCGAGCGAGGTCAGCGGCGCGTTATAAGTAAAATTCCAAATGTCAGCGGTGATATTGGTATTTATCCCTGTGCCAGTCACAGTTGAGCCTACTGCGACATAATCAATCAAGGCCAAGCCGCTAGCGGTGGTCTCATACAGCCACATATCTTCGCCCGTGTCATTCAGCTTAGGCGAATTGCGCAGCCAAGCCTGAAAGCTCGCCTGCGGCGCGGAAGTATGCGTGCCTTTTTGCCCCGCCCAAATCACCGCATAAGCTTTCGGCGGCAATACACTCGAACCTTCACAGACTTGCACACCCGTGCAGACGAAATTAAACGGGCTGGTATTGCCGGTAATATTGCCGACCGTGCCATCTAATTCGCCCGTGAATAAATTGCCATCCATCAGGCGCAATTGAGTTAGATCAATCGCTGTCGTGCCCGCATTATACAGCTCAATAAATTCATCATTTTCCGCAATCGTGCTGCCCGCCGATTGCTTAGGCATGATTTCATTAATCACCAGATGGCCTCGTAAAGACGAGAGCGGATAAGCTGCGTGTGCAGGCTTGGGTAGCAGCAAATAGCAGAATGCTAGCAAAAGCCAGCTTAGCCATATTCCTAGCTTTAACCCATACCAGTTATTTTTATTATGAGTAGTAGCCATCAAGCGAGTGTTCGTTTTGGTATCTATAGTGAAAATTAGATGATGATTAACAACAGCCTGCGTGAATAAATTTCAGTATAAAGCGAGTTAGGCGGGCGTGCTTAGAGAATAAGATTAAAGGTCAGACTCAGCTTCACTTTTAGAAACTGTATATTCATTGAGCTAATTGGCTTTTTATAGCCCTCCATTTCGCTTATTCTTATGGCATGGAATCTATTAATTTTGAGTTTTTGAGAGCGCATAACCCCAACCTTGCAGAATTGGGTGCTTTAGCTGAGGCGGTATTATTTATTGATCCGGGCAGTGCGTTAACGCGTTTGCGGAGTTTTGCCGAGGAGCTGACGAAAACGATTTATCACTTGGATAAATTGCCGCGTTGGCCGCAATCCAGTTTCGCGGATTTATTGCGTAATTCGGCTTTTGAGAGTTCAGTCAGCAAACCACTACTGCATCAAATAGATTTTTTGCGTCGAGAAGGTAATGAAACTGCGCATGGCGGGATTGGTAATAAACTTCAGGCTAAAGTAGCTTTAGGCACAGCTTATAAATTGGCTTGCTATATGGCAGTCAATTATTACGGGCAGCGCCAAGCGAGTTTACCCGCCTTTATAGAACTGCAAGATCCCAAAGCCGAAGTCCAAAAACTCAAAAAATCCCTGACTGCTTTTGAAGCCCGAGTTAAAGATCAGCAAGATCAATTGCAACACGCGATTGATGCCTTAGAGCGCGAACGTACGAAAAATGCCGAGCGCTTACCCGAATTAAATAGCCAAGAAGCCTTACAGCGCAAAACGCAAAGCCAACAAGTTTCGGATTCTTTGCAATGGGATGAAGCGCAAACCCGTGCCTTATTAATTGATGCCATGCTGGCGCAAGCGGGTTGGGATGTTAAAGACAAAGCTCAGGTGGCGCTTGAGTTTCCGGTGGATGATGCGGCAAATAAATCCGGTAAAGGTCGTGCCGATTATGTGCTTTGGGGTGAAAACGGTCAGCCTCTAGCAGTGATTGAAGCAAAGCGTTCGGGCAATACCAGTTTACAAGCGGGGCGCGAACAAGCGCGGCTGTATGCAGATGCGCTAGAAAAAATGGGCTATCAGCGTCCGGTGATTTTCTATACCAATGGCTACGAAACCTTTATTTGGGATGATCAGCAATACAATAGCTATCGTCCGGTGTATGGCTTTTACAGCAAAGCTAGTCTTGAGTATTTGATTTATCAGCGTGCCTATCGGCATAAAACTTTAGAGCAGCATAATCCTGATTTAAAAATCGCCGACCGCCCTTATCAAATTGAGGCGATTAAAACCGTCGCCGAGCGTTTTCAACAACAGCGCCGCAAAGCTTTGATTATTCAAGCTACAGGCACGGGTAAAACACGAGTTGCGATTGCTTTGGCAGACTTATTGCTGCGCACAGGTTGGGCGAAACGGGTTTTGTTTTTATGTGATCGGCGCGAATTGCGCACCCAAGCGGATGAGGCGTTTAAGCATCACTTGCCGTCGGAACCGCGCTGTGTGATTGGCGAAACCTCGGAGATTGATCAAGCGGCACGGATTTATATTGGCACGTATCCGGGGATGATGGGACGCTTTGCGCAATTGGATGTGGGCTTTTTTGATTTGATTATTGCCGATGAATCGCATCGTAGTATTTATAATAAATATCGCGATTTATTTGATTATTTCGATGCACTGCAATTGGGTTTGACTGCGACTCCGGTGAAATTTATTAGCCGCAATACCTTTGCGATGTTTGATTGCGATAAAACCGATCCGACTTATGAGTTTGGTTTGGAAGCAGCGATTAAGAATGAGCCGCCGTATTTAGTGCCATTTCGGGTCAAGGATTTAACCACCGAGTTTCTGCGTGAAGGGATTCATTATCGCGATTTAAGCCCTGAACAGCAGCATCAATTGGAAGAGGATTTAGGCGAGGAGCGCGCGCAAAACACGACGATTGCCGGAAAAGATATTGGGCGCAAGATTTTCAGTGAAGATACGGATCGGGTGATTCTGGAAAACCTGATGACTAAGGGGATTAAGGATGAAACTGGATCTTTAGTCGGTAAAACGATTATTTTCGCCCAGCGTCAGGAACATGCCGATCAATTAGAAAAACTGTTTTGTAAGCTCTACCCGCAATACGGCAGTAAAGTCTGCAAGGTGATTTATAATGGCATTCCCAAAGTCGATACCCTGATTAAAGAGTTTAAAAAACGCGATAATGAATTTCGCATTGCCATTTCGGTGGATATGCTCGACACCGGAATTGATGTGCCAGAAGTCGTGAATCTGGTATTCGCCAAAAAAGTAATGTCGTGGGTGAAGTTCTGGCAAATGATTGGGCGCGGCACACGTTTACGCAAAAATCTATTTGGGCAAGGCAAGGATAAAACCGAATTTTATATTTTCGATCACTACGACAACTTCAGCTATTTCGAGCAGGAATACCAAGAGCCGGAGGATGTGGGCGGCAAGTCCTTGCTACAAACGCTATTTGAAACGCGCATCGATTTAGCCAAAGCTGCACTCAAAGCCCAGCATGCGCCTGCGTTTGATACGGCAATTCAATTGATTCGTGAAGATTTAAATGACTTACCGAGTGATAGTATTGCAGTGAAGCGAGAGCTGCGTCAGCTCCATGAGTTGCAGCAACATGAAACCCTGCTGCAAAAATTCGATGCAGCCACTCAACATATTCTGACCAGCAAAATGGCTCCCTTGATGACAGCGCGAGTGCTAAAAGATAAAGACGCGATTCAGTTCGATAAGCTCATCGCCAGCTTGCAAACTTGTTGGGTAGAGCAAGCTAATTGCTTACAGGATAAGCGCGACGAGTTGCTGGCGAATTTGGATAAATTAGCAGTGAATATCCAAGCAGTGCGGCAAAAAGATACGCTGATTGCGGAAGTGCGCGGTTTAGCGTTTTGGAGCGAGTTGACCATCGCAGCTTTAGAGCGCGTGCGTTTAGAACTGCGCGGGATTATGAAATATCGCCAATCCGAGACAGGAATCAGCTACGCCATACCTGCAACTTCCACGCTGGATAAAGATATTCGTGCTGTGGATCGTGTGGTGAAACTTGCTGGAACCGATGAAGCACTACTGTATCGTCGTCGTTTGAAAAATATTCTGGATGGCATGATTGCGAGTAATCCAGTGCTGCAAAAGATTCGCCAGCATCAACCGATTGTGGAAAGTGAATTGAGAACACTCACTTCCACGCTATTAACGGCGCATCCGGGTGTGAGCTTAGAGGTGTTGAATAGCTTTTATGGGCGCACGGCTGAGCAATTGGACGAAACCTTGCGCGAGTTAATTGGCTTGGATACGCAAGCGGTGGAAGCGCATTTCACCGAGTTTCTGCATAAGCACCCGAAGCTTACTGCTAAGCAAGTGCAGTTTATGAATCTGCTGAAAAACTATATCGCGCAACATGGCAGTATTGTGGTGGATCAGTTGTATGACGCACCGTTTACTAGCGTGTCGTATGAGGGGATTGATGGGGTGTTTAAACAGGATTATGCGGAGGAGTTGTTTAAGGTGCTGAAGCCGTTTTTGCGGAAAACGAATACACCACCGGCTCATCCCTGAACTTGTGATCGTATAGTGCAACTGCCACAATCCTTAAAACGCCTAGCAGGAATTAAGATTATGCCCGCTCCGAATAGCGCTCTAACTCAACAACATATTTTGCGTGAATTGCGCCAACTTGCACCGAATCAACAACTTGAAGTGTTAGATTTTGTGCGCTTTTTAGGACAAAAACGCCGCACTAGACCTAGCTTTGCTCAAACTAATACGCCAACCAAAAAAGCAGCTTTAGTGGAATTTGTTGGTGTTCTGAAAACTTCGCCGAATTTTAATGGCGATCCGCTTACTGTTCAGCAGGAGCTGCGTAGTGAGTGGCCTTACCAACCCTAGAAGCTCAATTTGCTTACTAGCCGTAATGTGTTCTGTGCACAAACGCAATTATTCTATAACTCCCCCGCCAACTCTTTAGCCTTTTCAACCAAGGCGGGTGCTAAGCGATAGTCGTTTTGCAGCATTTGCTCTAAAAGGGGTGTAAGGGTGGGTATGAGTTGGACTTGTTTGGCTTTGAGTAATAAGCCCAATGTTCCCAAGACTGCTAGGTGCTCTTGCTGAGCCACAAGTCGCCCTTTGCGTTCGTCGATCAGTAGAGTGCAGCCTAGTTGTTTAGCGAGCAGAATGGCTTGGGTTTCTCCAGCGTCTAAACCGAAATCTATAAAATCTTTAGCATTACACTCTATAGCAGGCGCTAAGGTGGCACTTTTGCTAACAAAGTCAGTGACGCGTCGCGCATCTGTGCGTTGGGCTAAAACCGTGGCTTCATTAAACACGGTTAAAGGTAGATGAACCTCCGTATAAAGGTGCTTTAGCAGATTGAGCTGATCTAACTTAGCTAAAATTACCAATGGCCCTGTATCTGCCACAATCAGCAAACTCATAAACTAGTAACCGTCAGCTCAGCTTCTAATTCTTCGGCGGGGTAATCCACCACAGGAATGCCACGACGGCTTAGATATTCAGTGAATAGCACATAGGGCATGCCTGCTAACTTGGCGGCTTTGCCTAGTGATAATACGCCTTCTTTGAATAAATACTCAGCTAGCGCGACCTTAATCCCACTATCAAGCATGGCCTCATTAAAAGGCAGAGCGACTAGAATGGGTTCACCGCGCTTGGTGATTAAGGATAAGCGTCCAGCTTCAGCTTCACGGCTTAATTCGCCGCTGCGTTCGCGTAGATCACGGATGGAAAAGACTTGCATATGCTTGGTACTCGGTGCTTGTTGTTCCCCATTATGATAGCACCTCAGGCGCGTTTTTAGGTGATAAACACATTGAAAAACCTGTTTACAAAAGCCACACTACCCCCCTTCTTCGCACAAGGACTCCCCCATGCTCACCGGACAAGCACGTAACGACATCGATAAACTCTGGGAAAAATTCTGGACGGGTGGGATTACTAATCCTTTGACGGTGATTGAGCAGATTAGTTATTTGATGTTTGCGCGGATGTTGGATGTGCAGGAAGAAGTCGCGGAGCGGAAGGCGGCTCGCACTCAGCAAGCGTTCGAGCGGATTTTTCCGACGGACAAAGATGGGCAGTTATTGCGTTGGAAGAATTTTAAGAATTTGTCGGGCAAGGAGCTGCATAAGCATTTGAAAGATAATGTTTATCCGTTCTTTGCCAAGCTCGGTGAGCAGCCGAATGAGGATGTGACAGCGGAGGGTAAGGCGCTCGAAGGGCTGATTAATATGGGCGAGTATATGCAGGATGCGGATTTGGCGATTAAGAACGAGTCCGTGTTGGTGGCAGCCGTTGAGATGGTGGATAAGCTTGATCTGCAAAGCAGCGATACTAAAGGCGATATTTATGAGTATTTGCTGAGCAAGTTGACCACGGCGGGGATTAATGGGCAATTTCGTACCCCGCGCCATATTATTGATTGTATGGTGGAATTGGTTGATCCGCAGCCCACTGAACTGGTGTGTGATCCGGCTTGTGGCACGGCGGGCTTTTTGGCGCGTACTCGTGAATATCTGAATCGCAAGCATTCGAGCACGGATGGGATTATTGCGGATGACGACGGCAATCTGAGCTATAGCGGCGATTTGCTGAATGAGCATGAGCGCGAGCATATCAATCGGCGCATGTTTTGGGGTTTTGATTTCGATACCACGATGTTGCGGGTGTCGAGTATGAATATGCTGCTGCATGGGGTGAGTGGGGCGCATATTTTGTATCAAGATAGCTTGAGCAAGTCGATCAAGGAAAACTACGCGCAGCAGGAAGAAAACTTTTTCGATGTGGTGCTGGCGAATCCGCCGTTTAAAGGCAGTCTCGATGAAACCAATACCAATCCCGATGTGCTGGCATTGGTAAAAACCAAGAAAACCGAATTATTGTTTGTCGCGCATATTCTGCGTGCGCTGAAATTGGGTGGGCGTGCAGCAGTAATTGTGCCGGATGGGGTGTTGTTTGGTTCGAGTAATGCGCATCAGCAATTGCGCCAAAGCCTTCTGGAGCACAATCAATTAGAAGGCATTATTAGCCTGCCGAGTGGGGTGTTTAAGCCATATGCTGGGGTGTCGACGGCGATTTTATTATTCACTAAAGGCGGTTCGACCGAGCGTGTGTGGTTTTATGATGTGCAGGCGGATGGCTATTCGCTGGATGATAAACGCACGAAAATCGACGCGAATGATTTGCCGCAAGTGATTGCGCAGTGGCAGCGTTATCGGGCGTTGGTGGAGGCGAATGCACCTGCTGCGGATATTGAAAAAGCCTTTGGCGATAAGACGCAAGCGGCATTTGTGGTCGAGGCTAGTTTGATTGCGGCGAATAAGTTTGACCTGTCGATCAATCGCTACAAGGAAGTGGTGTATGCGCAGGAAGAGTATGAAGCGCCGAAGGTGATTTTGGGGAAATTGAAGGCGCTGGAGCTGGAGATTTTGGCGGATTTGGAGGAGTTGGAGCGGATGTTGTGATGTTAAGGCCTTCTGTTTTTTCCAAAAACTGGAAAATTATACCTTTAAGTGATGCAGTTGATTTTTTGGATAATTTAAGGAAACCGATAACAGCATCAGATCGTATTGAAGGAGAATATCCATATTACGGTGCTAACGGATGCCAAGGTTATATCAATGATTACTTATTTGATGAACCATTACTTTTATTAGCAGAAGATGGTGGTCATTTTGGTAATCCAGAAAGAGATATAGCCTACATAGCTGCGGGCAAGTATTGGGTAAATAACCATGCGCATGTTTTGAAGCCTAAAAGTAATGTGGACTTAGGGTTTCTTTATCGAGTTTTACAACGTTACGATGTAACACCTTTCATCAAAGGAGCTACAAGGGCTAAATTAACGAAAGGTGATGCTTCAAATATTTCTTTTCCTCTCCCACCCCTCGCCGAACAAAAACGCATTGCCGCGATTCTCGATAAGGCTGATGCGCTTCGCCGTAAACGCCAGCAAGCGATTCAATTAGCTGACGATTTCTTGCGCTCGGTGTTTTTGGATATGTTTGGCGATCCGGTGACGAATCCGAAGGGTTGGGATGAGGTCGTTTTAAAAGATATAGCTGCTATTCGTTCCGGTGTTACCAAAGGGAAAAAAGTAGACTTAGAAAGCTCTGTTACTTTGCCTTATATGCGTGTAGCTAATGTTCAAGATGGCTACTTAGATTTATCAGATATTCAAGAAATTACTGTATCGCAGACTGATGCACAAAAGCATCAGTTGGAAAAAGGTGATCTCCTTTTAACCGAAGGTGGCGATCCTGATAAGTTAGGGCGTGGTTACATTTGGAATTGCGAAATTCCTAATTGCATTCACCAAAATCATATTTTCTCAGTAAGAATACACGACCAGAGTTTTATTAAACCAGAGTTTCTAAGTGCATTGATCAGCTCTCAACGGGGTAAGCAGTACTTTTTAAAAGTAGGAAAGCAAACTACTGGTATTGCGACTATTAATAAAACTGTGTTGAGTGAGTTTAGGGCATTTGTACCGGATTTAGACAGGCAAGAAGCCTATTTGAAAGTAATCAAAGCTTATAAAAATATTCTGAATAAATACAGAGTCAATGACTCAAGTCTATTCAACTCCCTCTCCCAAAAAGCCTTCTCTGGTCAACTCTAAAACCCTCACCCCCAGCCCCTCTCCCCAAGGTAGAGGGGAGTAAGAAAAGACTCTTATCTTAAGCCCCTCGCCCTCAGGGAGAGGGGTTGGGGTGAGGGCAATGGAGCAAGAAGCAATTCTTATCTTAAGCCCCTCGCCCTCAGGGAGAGGGGTTGGGGTGAGGGAAACTCCGCCTCACACATCATCCAACTCAAACAAACTCTCCATCAAATCCTGCGGCGGCGCAAAGAAATAGTTCCCCCCCACAGCCGTGGTAAAATCCAATAAACGATCCGTCAAACCATCTTCCGCCAAGCCATACATGCGTTGCAGCATTAACTCAATCACGCCTAAGTCATTGGTATAGCCCAAGAAAATCGTACCTTTATCCCCACCCACACTCGCATACGGCAGATTGTGGCGAATAATATCCACATCCACATTGGAGCGAGCATTGTGCGCTGTTGATGGCTTCACCTCATCGGCAAGCTCCACGCCTTCCCATTTGGTACGCCCGACCACTTTTTCCTGATCATCGACGGTGAGGGTTTGCCATTTATTCAAATTGTGCACAAAGCGCTGTGCCAATAAAAAACTGCCGCCCGCACAATCACCCGCCGACTCATCCAATAAAGTCGCGGCGACTTTCTCCTCCAATTCCACCGGATTTTCAATCCCATCGACAAAACCAATTAAATCGCGCCCATCATGAAACCGAAAGCCCTGCCGCTCATCCACCACCTGCGCACCATCCCACTGATTCATCAACGCATCCGCCAACTCGTAACACAGGTCAATGCGCGTGCTCGTGATATGCACAAACAGATTCGCCGGACTCAAGGGCAGCGGATATTTCCCCTCAATCACCGGCATGGCACGAAAATTCTCCGGGCCTGTTGGATGCAATGTATCCCACAGCTCCTTACTAAACGAAATCATCGTGGTGATTTGCGCCTCAGGTGCAGTCCGCGCCAACACATGGCGCTTGGCATAGAAGCTGGTAATGTGCTCTTGCAACTTACCTTGAGCCGCTGCATTGATGTGGATAAATAAAAATAAGGCGGCGGGATTATGCTCGCCATTAATAGCAGATTGCGCAGACATAGCCACAGGCGGCTCTCCTTGGGAAGTGGGTTGATGGTGGATTATAGATTAAAAGCTAACTTTTGAAGGTATCAATTACATGTTGAATCTGTGCTGGCGCAAACGTCACTACATGTTGGAAAGTATCTAATTTAAACGTGGTATCAATACACTCATCCCAAAGAGCACAATGTAACTTATCTATTTCATAGCCTGAGGTCTCGACGGACTCATGAGCATCACCTTGAATCGAAAACCATGATAAATATAAACGCCCCTCTTTTTCAGTCATGAAAATGGTTTCTAAGACCATTTTCTCACGCTCAAGCGTTTCAATACACTCAGCCTTACGCCCACACAATGACTGCATCCATTCTTTAGCGCGATCCTCTTTGCCAAGCTTGATGCGGAAGGTATCGAATTCGGTTTGCATCACTATAATCTCACTTTAAAATTTGCCAGCATTTCTTAAAAGTGCATGCACTGTGTGCAGATGCTATCATACATCAGAAGCGAATTTTAGGAGCTAACAATGGGAAATCTCAGTATTCGACGCCTTGATGATGAAACCCTACAAGGTCTGCGCATCCGCGCCGCAAAACATAATGTCTCAATGGAAGAAGAAGCACGCCGTATCCTGCGCCAAGCGGTGACTGCGCCTTTGCGTTTGGGCGATTTAGCGCTGCAATTATTTGGTGCTGAAAATGGCGTTGAACTAGAGCTTCCTAGACATGCAGCCCACGAACCGCTCCGTTTTTAATGATGATTTTACTAGATACCAACATCATCTCAGACCTCATGCGCCCAAGTCCGCAAGCTTCGGTCGTGGCATGGTTGAATGCACAAGAACCTTTAGACGTGCATATTTCGGTGATTACCATCGCTGAAATTGAATATGGTTTGAAAGTATTGCCAGAGGGTCAAAAACGTTGGAGTTTGCAGCAGAAATTTGAGTGGTTTGTGGCTCAAGGTTTCGAGGGGCGCATTCTGGATTTTACCGAAACAGCGGCGCATCACTATGCAGACATCATGGCGCATCGACGCAGTTTAGGAATGCCTATGAGCGTGCCCGATGGGCAAATAGCAGCGATTGCACGTACTCATCGTTTTAAATTAGCAACACGCAATATTAAGGATTTTGAGGAGTGTGGTTTGGTGCTGGTGAATCCGTTTGGTATCTGAACCCCTCCTAACCTCCCCTTGTCAGGGGAGGAAAGCAGAGTCACTCCCTCTTTTCTTAGTTCCTCCCTTGATAAGGGGAGGTTAGGAGGGGTTATTTACGGCTTCAAATCCACAATCGTATATAATCAAAAACATAAGCGCCCATCTTGGAGAATACTGTGCAAATCATCCTCGACATACCCGATCACGTTTTACCACCACAACAAGACAGCAAAACCCTAGCACAACAGCTCAAGCTGTATACCGCTCTGTTGCTCTTTCAATCAGGCAAACTCTCACGCGGTGCAGCTTGCGAATTTGCCGATGTAGACATTTACACCTTTCTCGCCGCCTGCAAGCAACATCGGATTGAAACTCTAGATGCTGATATTGATGAGATTGAGGCAGAATTAATGCGTTTTAAGCAGTTGCGTGCTGCATGATTGTTATTGCGGATAGCTCGGCCTTAGTAGCTGTTTCGACTTATCAAGGTTTGGATTGGTTAGAGCCACTATTTGGTACAGTGCTTGTCCCCACTGCGGTTTACAACGAAGTCTGCACCCAAGGCAAACCGCAAGCGAGTCAACTAAAAGCCTATTTAGATGGGCGTGTGCGCACAGTCAATTTGAGTGCATTTAATTTACAAAAAACCACTGGACTTGGTGCAGGCGAGCTAGAAGCTATCGCTTTGTACAAAGCTGAAAATGCCCAGCTTTTTCTAATTGACGATCAAAAAGCCAAGAAATCAGCTTTCGCTAATGGCCTAGAAACTTTAGGTAGTGTCGGCTTGCTCTTACTGGCAAAAGAAGAAGGTTTAATCCATGAAATCCGCTCACGTTTAACTTTATTAGAGCAATCTGAGATTTACCTTAGCAGTAAATTGATAGAGCAGATTTTGCAGGCAGCGGGAGAGCTATAAACCCATCCTAACCTCCCCTTATCAAGGGAGAAACAAAGAAAAGAGGCAGTGACTCTTCACTCCTCCCTTGACAAGGGGAGGCCGGGAGGGGTTTCTTAAAACCGACGCCCACCCGAATAAACCGAAAATCCCCCCTTCCGCACCCACCCGACCAAGGTCAACCCCGCTTCCTCCGCATGTCTCAACGCCAAAGTCGTCGGAGCCGACACCGCTGCTATCAATTCAATCCCCGCAAAGGCCGCTTTATAAACCAGTTCATGACTCGCGCGACTCGTCAATAACAAAAAGCCCTGCCGCGTATCAACACTGCTTTTAAATAAAGCACCCAAAAGTTTATCCAAAGCATTATGCCGCCCCACATCCTCACGTAAATATTGGATATCCCCCTCAACATCGGCCCATGCCGCTGCATGTACGCCACCTGTAGTTTGATGTAGGGTTTGCCAATTGGGTAATTGGCTTAAAGCGCGTTCTAGTGCTTGGGGTTGGATGCGTAAAGTGTTGGCGACTTTGGGGATGGGGCGAATCGCTTGCTCTAGGGTCTCTTGTCCGCACAAGCCGCAGCCAGTGCGCCCTGCCATTTGCCGCCGCGAGGCTTTGAAGCCGTAAAAGGCTTCGGCGGCAATGTCGATATAGAGTTCTAAGCCTAATGCCGACTTCACGACCTCCATATCGCGCAAGTCTTTCGCGTGATGAATTAAGCCTTCGGTGAGGCTAAATCCGAGTGCAAAATCTTCTAAATCAGCCGGAGTACCCAGCATCACCGCGTGAGCAATGCCGTTATAAATCAAGGCTAAGGGCACTTCTTCGGCGATTTGATCGGGCTGTTCGTTCCAATCGCCTTGGGCATAGCGCTTAGCCACCACGGGTTGCGAGGTGGCTAAGTTGTCGGTATCGAATTCCGAGCCGTTCATGGCAGCAGAGCTTGTTGTTCCGCCTCCATCTGCGCGAATGCCTGTTGCCATGCGGTAACGTCCTCACAGCGTGCCACTTGCACGGCGGTGACTTTATACTCTGGGCAGTTGGTTGCCCAGTCAGAATTGTCGGTGGTGACCACATTCGCGCCCGATTCGGGGAAGTGGAAAGTGGTATAGACCACGCCCGGCTGCACCCGATTCGATATTTCCACGCGCATGCGCGTCTCGCCCGCCCGACTCGCAATCAGCACCCAATCGCCTTCATTAATGCCGCGATCTTCCGCATCCTGCCTATGAATCTCGAGCTTATCTTCGGAATGCCACACCACATTATTCGTGCGCCGTGTTTGCGCACCCACATTGTATTGGCTCAAAATCCGTCCCGTGGTCAAAATCAGTGGGAAGCGTGCGGTAATCTTTTCAGTGGTCGGCACATATTCGGTGAGAATAAATTGCCCCAAACCACGCGTGAAGGTTTCAGTATGCATAATCTTATAACCTTCGGGATGCTCAGCATTGCAAGGCCATTGGATGCTGCCCAATTGATCCAGTTTTTTGTAACTCACTCCGGTAAAAGTCGGCGTTAGTGCTGCAATCTCATCCATAATTTCCGAAGGATGATTGTAATGCATAGGCACGCCCAAAGCATTTGCCAACATGACTGTGCCTTCCCAATCGGATTTACCACCCAGTGGATCCATCACCTTGCGAATGCGTGAAATGCGCCGCTCCGCATTGGTGAAAGTGCCATCTTTTTCCAAGAAGGATGCACCCGGCAAAAATACATGCGCATATTTAGCGGTTTCATTAAAGAAAATGTCTTGAATCACTAAGCATTCGAGGTTGCCGAGGGCGGCTTGGATGTGTTTGGTATTCGGGTCGGATTGAGCAATATCCTCGCCCTGGATATACATGCCCCTGAACGTACCCGCAATCGCCGCATTCATCATATTCGGGATGCGATAACCGGGTTCGGGGTCAAGCTCAGCCTTCCAATAAGCCGAAAACTCGTTACGCACCGCATCATTACTCACATGACGATAGCCCGGCAGCTCATGCGGGAAAGAACCCATATCGCAAGAGCCTTGCACATTATTCTGCCCGCGCAACGGATTCACACCCACACCCGCGCGACCAATATTGCCCGTGAGCATTGCCAGATTCGCAATGCCCATGACAGTGGTGGAGCCTTGACTATGCTCAGTCACCCCTAAGCCGTAATAAATCGCACCATTCGGAGCACTCGCATACAACCGCGCCGCGCCACGAATAGCTTCCGTAGGCACGCCAGTAACTACCGAAACCGCTTCAGGGCTATTTTCAGGGCGTAGGATAAACTCGCGCCATTGCGCAAAAGCAGGCTGTTCGCAGCGGGTTTTAACGAAGTCCTCATCCATTAAACCTTCGCTAACAATCACCTGCGCCAAGGCATTAATCATCGCCACATTGGTTCCGGGCGTGAGCGCTAAGTGATAGGCCGCATCAATATGCGGCGCACGCACAATCTCAATTTCGCGCGGATCAATCACGATAAGTTTTGCGCCTTCACGCAAGCGACGCTTGAGCATGGAACCAAATACCGGATGCCCTTCGGTTGGATTTGCACCCATGACAATAACCACATCAGCATGCATCACCGACTCAAAGTCTTGCGTGCCTGCCGATTCGCCCAAGGTTTGCTTTAAGCCATAACCTGTAGGTGAGTGGCAAACCCGCGCACAAGTATCGACGTTATTATTTCCAAACGCCGTGCGTACCAGCTTTTGTACTAAATAACTTTCTTCATTTGAGCAGCGTGAGGAGGTAATCCCGCCGACAGATTTGCGCCCGTATTGGGCTTGAATGCGCTTAAATTCGCTAGCGGCATAGGTCACTGCCTCATCCCAGCTTACTTCCTGCCAAGCATCATGAATCGATTTACGAATCATCGGCTTAGTGACCCGATCAGGATGAGTCGCATAGCCCCAAGCAAAGCGCCCTTTCACGCACGCATGTCCGGCGTTCGCACCCCCGTTTTTATCAGGAACCATGCGCACCACTTGCTGGCCTTTGATTTCGGCATTGAAGGAGCAACCGACACCACAATAAGCACACGTAGTTGTCACGGAACGCTCGGCTTGGCCGAGTTGAATCAAGGTTTTCTCACTCAAAGTCGCGGTCGGGCAAGCATTCACACACGCGCCACAGGACACGCATTCTGAGCCTAAAAAGCTTTCACTAGCACTAGCTGATACTTTGGAATCAAACCCGCGCCCGCTAATGGTTAAAGCAAACGTACCTTGCACTTCTTCACAAGCACGCACGCAACGCGAACAGACAATGCATTTGCTAGGTTCAAAGCTGAAGTAGGGATTGGACTCATCTTTAGGTTCGGCGTGTTGGGCGTCGAAATGATTGTCGCCCGCCATGCCATAACGCACTTCGCGCAAGCCCACTACGCCCGCCATATCCTGTAATTCGCAATTGCCATTAGCAGTGCAAGTGAGGCAATCAAGCGGGTGATCGGAGATATATAACTCCATCACACCTTTGCGAATATCGGCGAGTTTTTGCGATTGGGTGACGATTTTCATGCCTGCTTCCACAGGTGTGGTGCAGGACGCTGGATAACCGCGTCGCCCTTCTACTTGCACTAAACACAAGCGGCAAGACCCGAAGGAATTAAGCTGTTCGGTGGCGCAAAGTTTGGGGATTTTTATCCCTGCTTCAGCAGCGGCACGAATAATCGTAGTTCCGGCAGCAGCGGTGACGGTTTGTCCATCAATCGAGAAGGAAACCGTTTCGCTAGAGCGGCTGGCGGGTGTGCCGAGATCAAGAGAGCTGGATTGGCAATTGCAAGACATAGTTATTCCTCACACCTTTGGCGCGGCAGTCAAGCCGAAATCCGCCGGAAAATATTTCAACGCACTCAACACCGGAAACGGCGTCATGCCACCCATAGCACACAGCGAGCCATTAATCATGGTGTCGCATAAATCTTGGAGTAATGCAGCATTGGCCTCACGATTTTCACCGCTACGCATGCGCTCGATTACCTCAACGCCGCGCACCGAACCAATTCGACACGGGGTACATTTGCCGCAGGATTCCTCGACGCAAAATTCCATCGCGAACTGCGCCATCTGCGCCATATCCACACTCTCGTCAAACACCACCACACCGCCATGCCCGATCATAAATTCTTGTTTAGCAAAGGCTTCATAATCGAGTGGCAAACCAAATTGCTCCGGCGGGATATAGGCCCCCAACGGGCCACCAAATTGCACCGTGCGAATCGGCTTGCCAGAGCGCGTGCCACCACCAAATTCATACAACAAATCCTGCAAACTCAAGCCGAAGGCTTTTTCCACCAAACCGCCTTGCTTCACATTGCCCGCGAGTTGGAAAGCCAAAGTGCCACGCGAACGCCCCATACCGTAATTGGCATAAAACTCCGCACCTTTAGACAGAATCACCGGCACACTCGCCAAGGTCACGACATTATTCACCACTGTCGGTTTGCCAAATAAACCTTGAATCGCGGGCAGTGGCGGCTTAGCGCGCACTTGCCCGCGCTTGCCTTCTAAACTTTCCAGCAATGAAGTCTCTTCACCACAGATATACGCACCTGCACCGAGACGCACTTCCAGCTCAAAGACTTTGCCGGAATTGAGAATATTTGCGCCTAAAAAGCCTGCGTCTTTCGCATTCGCAATCGCTGTTTTGAGGGTGGAAAACGCACGCGGATATTCAGAACGCAGATAGATAAACCCTTGATTCGCACCCACTGCTAAACCCGCGATGATCATGCCTTCAATCAAGCAAAACGGGTCGCCCTCCATCAACATGCGATCCGAGAACGTGCCAGAATCGCCTTCGTCCGCATTGCAGACTATATACTTTTGTTCACCTTGCGCTTTGAGTACGGTTTGCCATTTAATCCCTGCCGGAAACGCTGCGCCACCACGACCTCGTAAACCAGAAGCAGTCACAGCCGCCACAATATCCGCTTGCGTCAAACTTAAAGCATTACGCAAACCTGCCCAACCACCGTGTGCTTCATAGTCGGTAACTGATACTGGATCAATCACACCCACACGCGCAAAAGTCAGGCGCTCTTGGTTTTTTAAGAAGGGGATTTCTTCGGTTAAACCGAGGCGCAAAGGATGATCACCACCTTTGAAAAACTCAGCTTCCAATAAACTGGCTACATCACTAGCACGCACTGGGCCATAAGCTATGCGCCCTTGTGCGGTTTCGACTTCCACCAAAGGTTCGAGCCAGAACATACCGCGTGAGCCATTGCGCGTGACACTTAATTCAATATTTGATCGTTGCGCTTGGGCGCTTAAAGCTTGCGCGACTTTATCTGCACCGACTGAAACGGCGGTAGTGTCGCAGGGAATATAAACGTGATAACTCATGCCGCAACTCCTTGACGCAAGGCCGCAATCAGCGCATCCAATTGCGCGTTATCCATACGCCCTTGCACCTCATCACCGACCCGCACCGCTGGCGAACACGCGCAATTGCCAAGGCAATACACAGGTTCCAAACTAATCGCGCCATCGGGGGTGGTTTGGTGGTAATCAATGCCTAACGCAGCTTTGGCGTGCGCTTCCAAATCACGGCTACCCATTGACTGGCAGGATTCTGCACGACAGATTTGCAAGGTATGTTTGCCGGGCGGCGTTGTACGAAAATGATGATAAAAACTAATCACGCCATGCACTTCCGCCCGCGATAGATTGAGGCTTTTGGCGAGTAAGGGCGTGGCTTCAGTGGGAACATAACCGAGTTGGTCTTGAATCGCGTGCAGCATGGGCAATAAAGCACCCGCTTGGTCGCGGTGAGCATCGATCAGCGCTTGAATGGTGGCAGTCATATGAGCATCCTGATTATTTTACAAGCGAGGTAAAGCAACCTAGAGCATTATAAATTGTTGGTTCTCCTCATCCTCCCAGCATAGGATAAGCGCTTTGTTTGATAAAGCAGAAAATTTAGAAGAAGTGTTCGGATTTGGTGCATGAAGCTTCATAAGCTATTTGACCTTGAAACAAGAGTTTACTAAATTGCTCAAACAGCTCGACCACTCAACGATACTACTTATGCCAGCTATCTATAATCCACCCTATGACAGTCCGATTGAGGATATTTTTGCACGTCACTATGTCAATTATGCATCCGAGACGATTGCTTTTACTCCGCAGGCAAGCATCAATACTTTATGCGGCGTCTTTATTTTAGATTTTTTGCTAGAAGATGGGTCTGGGTATCGTGTTGGCATAGAATGTGATGGCAAAGAATTCCATGATGCTGCTCGAGATGAATGGCGTGATGCAATGATCTTGGGCGAGCATCATGTTGACGTAATATATCGAGTTAGAGGTAGTGACATTGTTTATTATATGGAGGATGTCTTATATATTTTATCGAAGTTTGAGCCAAGTTTATTCAAACATCGAGCCACAAACAACCTCAGTGTCTTAGCTAGTTACGAAGCACAGCAAATGGCTAAAAGCCGTGATTCGGAGAGTTACATTTTTGAGTACAAAAATAGTGAGGACATAGGTTTTTTACATTTAAGTGCACGTCGGTATACTGTGCCAACAAATGAGCGCCGTTTCTGGCAGGCTGCTTACACCTATGCATTGTCTATAGGTGGTGGAAAACTGACTGATGTTATAGATCAATATCGCAAAGCTCATGGCATTACGTGATTCACTAAGCGATTTTTAATTAAGCGACCCAATTTTCTAACTTCAAACCCACCACCCGCTTAAACTCACTGGTATTATTCGTCACCACCGTCAAACCCTGCGCCAAGGCAGTCGCAGCGATTTGAATATCATAAGCACCAATCGGTGTAACTTTACGCTGTAAATCAGCCCTAATTTTAGCCGCCTGTTTTGCCTCTTTTGGCGTAAAGTCGAGCACGTTCATCGGGCGCAAAAACTGCTCTAATGCCGCTAAATTGCGCTTAGATGCTTGGCTTTTTTCCACGCCAAAATACAGCTCAAACACACTAATCGCTGAAATGTAAACTTGACTGGGTTTTAAAGCAGTGAAGCGGGCTAAGACTTCAGGCGGCTTTTCTTTAATCATATAAATGCAAATATTGGTGTCCAGTAAATACTTCATTACCAAACCCGTTCTTGTATCTCAGGTTGTTCGCGCCCTTGCTCCATAAAGTCATCGGAAAACTTATCCAGCGCTTGCAACCAGCCATCCCAAGAGGCTTCGAGGGGTTCTAAAATAATACGATTTCCTTCGCGTGAAATTTTCACTTCCGTGCCACTGAGGCGAAAAGCCTTGGGTAAACGAATGGCTTGGGAGCGACCGTTTTGGAAGATTTTTGCGGTTTGCATGATAGGTACACTCCTGATTTTGATATAGTCCAAAAATATAGACCAAATCCACAGATGTAGCAAATCAGAAACTCTCTTAGGTTATAAATTCGGTACTATAGCTACGCCTACTAAATATCCTAGGAATTTAGCCCTTGCTATTGCAGCCTACTCATTACTGCTATCCCTTCCCGTTTTTTACGCTGGATGCCCCGTTTTCCGCAGAGCAGTGCGCGATGCTGGAACAGTTTTTTGTACAAGAGAGTGAGTGGCAGCATCGGGATGGCGCATTTTATCGCTGTGCCTTGCGCGACGTGACGGCGGCTATTCCCTTAGCCTTTCATACGGAAGTGTTGGCTAACATGCGCACACTTACGGGTTTGCCGCTGGTTAAGCAGTTTATGGTCACGGCGCAACGCATGCTACCCGGACACGTTATTGGCACACACAGCGATCGCCCGCTCTTGGGCTATGAAATAGCGCGTTTGGTGGTACAGCTCAATCAACACTGGCAAGCCGAGCATGGGGGGGTGCTAGATTTGTTTGCTTCACCCGAGGGAGAAGCCGTATTCAAGGTGAATCCTGAGTACAATAAAGCCTTTGGTTTTGTGCTGCATGCTGAGTCTTATCATGCTGTTACCGAGGTCACCCAACCGCGCAACACGGTGGTTTTTAATTTTTGGCATAGCGCCAATACGCCTGAACTGGCAGCCCATCTGCAAGCCTTATTCGCCAACCTGCATTTTTCCGAGTTACCTGCTGCACTCGATCCTATTGCCGCCGAGGCTGAAACGCATTTGCCGGAGGACGTGACTTATCGGGCAGGGACAGCGGCGATTGCTTTGCAACGCTGGGGGTATGATTCGGCTACGGTGATTCGTGGCTACCAACACAGTGCAGGTATTGCGTCCTGTGATAGCCGTGATGCAGAAACCTATGCTGCTGTGCTATTGGCGGACTGGGTGGCGTATGTGTATCGGGAGGTCTTTGATCTGGCGCGTTGGGAGCTTTTGCGAAGCCAGCTTGACGGGGTGGAGCAGTTCCCACGCTTGAGAGCAACATGGCAACTGTGTTTGCCATAGATAGTCAAGCATGCTTGCTTTTAGTTATCATGGACACTCACCACAGCTAATAAAATAACGAGTCCACTATGATTCCTCTCAATGATTTAGCCTTATTTGCGGGTGCTGCCTTAATCATGGTGCTAACCCCCGGCCCGAATATGATTTATCTCTTGTCGCGCTCGATTTGCCAAGGCTGGAAAGCCGGTGTGATTTCATTGTTTGGGGTGGCTTGCGGTTTTCTGGTGCATATGCTGGCAGCTGCGATTGGTTTGACTGCGCTATTTATGGCCGTACCTTTGGCGTACGAGGTGTTGAAATGGCTGGGGGCGGCCTACTTATTGTATCTCGCTTGGCAAGCGGTCAAACCTTCCGCTAAATCACCCTTTGAAGATCGTCAATTACCCGATGACTCCAATCTCAAGCTGTTTGTCATGGGCTTTCTCACCAATACCTTGAATCCTAAAGTTGCGGTTTTTTACCTTTCCATTTTTCCGCAGTTTATTTCACCGCAGCATGGCTCGGTGTTGCAGCAAAGCCTTGAGCTAGGTTTTACCCAAATTTTGATTAGCTTTAGTGTTAATTTTTGCTTGATTGTATCCGCTGCTCGCGTGTCTGCCTGGTTTGCGCGTAACCCGAATTGGCTTGCGGCACAGCGTTATATTATGGGTTCCGTGTTGGCAGGTTTAGCCGTGCATTTAATGATTGAGCAGCGTAAAACAGCCTAGTAGTGAGTCGCGCTCCGCTGAACCCGTTTCAGCTCTTATGAAACCCCAAAGCCACCCACAATCCTGAAGCCAGCATCGCTAAACCCACCCACCAAAAGGTCACGTCCAAACTTTGAGCCCATTGCGCCAGTAAGCCCATACACAAAGCTCCCAGTGCATAGCCGAAATCGCGCCAGAAGCGATACACACCGAGTAAAGTGCTGCGTTGCGCGGGCGGGCTAATATCCGCCACCGCAGCGCCTAAAGTCGGATAAAGCATCGCCATGCCAAAGCCGATTAAACCTGCTTCCAGCGTCCAAAGCCACGCGGAATGGGTGGGCACCAAGAGCAAAACACCGATACCACAGAGCCACATGCCACCCACAATCAAAGGTTTGCGCCCGAAACGATCTGAAGCAGGGCCAGTGATCAATTGACTTGCCCCCCAAACCAGCGCGTAGACGCCCACTATTGAGCTGCCTTGCACTAGTGTGAGTTGTTGCGACACGAACCAAACGGGCAAAATAATCCACACCAAAGCGTCGGTGAATTTCTCTACCAAACCCGCCTGATTGAGCGCTAATAAACTGCGATTTTGCCAACTGGCATAGAGGAAAGCTTGGGCGAGTGAAGGGGCTGGTGTGGCTGTTGTATTAGCAGTGTGCGCCAATGCCCACGGGCGCGTTTCTTTAATGAAGAAAATGGCAATCACTAGCCCTACGACAGTCACACACGAACCGAATAAAAATAAGCCTTGGCGTGCGCCATAAATATCGACTAGCCATGCGGTCATGATGCCCGCTAAACCCACAGCGGCATAACCAGAAAACTCATTGAGGCCATTCACCAAACCTTTTTGGCTGAGCTGTGCCATATCCAGCGTGCTATTCAAGGTCATTGACCAGCACAAACCTTGATTAATGCCCAGCAAAGCGGTCGCAAACACCACCCAAGCCCAAGTCGGCGCATATAGCAGTAACAAGGGAATCGGCAAAGCGATTAGCCAGCCTGCGATTAACACTTTTTTACGCCCTAGCTTATCGGATAAACGTCCGGCAAACAGATTCATTAACGCTTTTACTGCGCCAAACGTGACCACAAAGGTAGTGAGCAAAAAGAACTGCTGTCCACCCAAACCAAACTCTTTTTCGGCCAGCCCCGGAATCACCGTGCGCGTCATGCCAATGGTTAAGCCCACCAGAAACACTTGCAAGAGTTGCAGCAGAACTTGGGAGAGATTGGCGCGAAGACCGTGTTGCAGTGGATTAGACATGCGAGAAGCCTAGTGGGAAATGCGGGCAGCATAGCGAAGCATATACAATCATTCAACTGATTGATTGAATAAAGCACCTCTCGCTTATTGTAAATTACTGGGCACTCATGCCATCATTCAAGCGATCTATTGAATGAGAACCGCTCATGCAGCCCACTTTCAAACAGCAAGTGAATAGCCAATTCGCGCTGATTGCCCAAGCGCTCGCCTCACCCCAGCGCCTCGAAATCCTCGATTATCTGGCGCAAGCCGAGCGCAGTGTTGAGGAGTTGGCGCAGTTAACCCAACTCAGCGTGGCAAATACTTCGCGCCATTTGCAAACCCTCAAACAAGCCGCTTTAGTACAAGTACGCACCGCAGGCAAGCATCGGCGCTATAGCCTTGCGGGGGATGATGTCGTGCAATTAATCAGCAGTTTGCGCCGTACCGCTGAGCTGCATTTGGCGGAAGTTGAACGCCTTGCCCAGACTTATTTGAACGATAAGGCGGCGCTGGAAGCGATTAATGCGGATGAATTATTGGCACGGATGGCACGCGACGAAGTGACGGTGTTGGATGTGCGTCCTTATGCCGAATACGCGGCGGGTCATATTCCGGGGGCGGTGCATGTCGCACCTGAGGATTTAGCTAGTCAGTTGCACAGTCTTGATGATAGTAAAACCATCGTGGCGTATTGCCGTGGCGCGTATTGCGTATATGCCTTTCATGCTGTGCAAACCTTGCAGCAACATGGCATTAGCGCCCTGCGTTTAGCCGAAGGTTTGCCGGAATGGCGTGCGGCTGGTTTGCCCGTGCAGAGTGTGAATTGAGGAGTTAAGTATGTTTTTTATCCAACGCCCCGCACCTTCTGATCCTTCCTCACTCGGTTACTTTTTCGGTTGCGGCGGCAAAGGTCACGCCATAGCCGTTGACATCCATGCCGAAGATGTCGATTGGTGTTTAGAGCAAGCTGCCAAACAAGGCGTGCAGATTGACTACATTATTGACACGCACATTCACGCTGATCATTTATCCGGTGGGCGCGAATTAGCTAAGCGCTCTGGTGGGCACTATTGCTTGCACGAAAACTCAGCCGCGCAATTTGCCTTTACGCCACTGCAAGACGGGCAAATCTTGGAAATCGGCAACGTCAGCGT
Organism: Thiolinea sp.; assembly: GCA_049292455.1. Lineage (GTDB taxonomy): Bacteria > Pseudomonadota > Gammaproteobacteria > Thiotrichales > Thiotrichaceae > Thiolinea. The sequence continues at coordinate 259,128 of JBATRF010000057.1, read as the reverse complement.
GCAAGTCTTGCATACACCCGGACACACCTTGGACAGCATTTGTCTGTTGGTCACCGACAAACGCCGCAGTGCTGAGCCGTGGTTTGCACTGACAGGACATACACTATTCGTAGGCAGTGCGGGTCGCCCCGATTTGCGCGGTAAAGAAGAGCAGATGGGAGCATTGCTGCATGATTCGCTATTTCATAAATTATTAAACCTGCCCGAACATTTGGAAATTTATCCCGGCGCACAAGCGGGAAGCGTGTGTGGTGCAGGCATTTCGGGCAAGCCCTCCTCTACTATTGCCTTTGAAAAGCGCTTTAACTCAACGCTGCTTTCGGATAAAACTGCCTTTGTCGCCGCCATTTTAGCGAATTTGCCACCCGAACCTGTGGGCATGGCAGAGCTACTGCGGCGTAATGCAGGTGCAATAGATGAACGTCGAGCAACTAATCAGTAAAGCCTTTCGCATGGATGAGGCCACGTGGCAGCGTCATGCGAATCCGTGGAGTGTGTATACGCGCATGGCGACTTTGCCGCTTTTGATCGTGGCGGTTTGGAGTCGCGCTTGGTGGGGCTGGTGGGCTTTAGTGCCGATTATGCTGGTATTGCTGTGGACTTGGCTCAATCCGCGCCTGTTTCCGCCGCCCCAATCAACCAATAACTGGGCCTCCAAAGCGGTATTAGGCGAGCGCGTCTGGCTGAATCGTAAAGCCGTTCCTGTGCCCAAACACCATCAAATCTTGCCCAATATCTTGAGCGCTATCGCCGCTTTGGGTGGTGTGGTGATGATTTACGGCTTAGTGAAACTTGAAATTTGTCCCACCTTACTCGGCGCAATCTTCGCATTTTTAGCTAAACTTTGGTTTGTGGATCGCATGGTGTGGTTGTACGACGACATGAGTGCGACACATGAAACGTATCGAAGTTGGTTATATTGATGACTGCAAGGAGAGAAATAATGTTTGTCCTAATACCCTTCAAAAAGTCCAGTGTTGTCTTATTTTTGGTTGCTGCTTTAGGCATGAGCAGTGCACAAGCCGCCACCTGCCTAATCACCAGCAACTCCATCGCGGGTGTTAAAGTCGGCATTAAAGTCGGCGACATTAAAAAAGTCCTCCCCAGAGCGCAATTAAAACGCGAATCCGATGGCGAAGGCATCGCCTTAATTACGGTAGTGGTGAATGGCAAAGAACTGATGCAAGCCTATGCGGATGAGGAAAACCCAGAGTCCAAAATCAATTTAACCAAAAAAATCGTGAATCTTGAGACTTTTAATCCTGCTTGCAAAACCAAGGATAATATTGGTGCAGGTGTGCTCACCTCCATTGCGGCTAGAAAATGGGGCGGAGTTAAGGAAATTATGAAATCCGAAATCGAATCGCGTGAATATATTACCTTCAAGCGCCAGCCTAAAGGTTTGGGTTTGCGGGTTGACTACAGCGGGATTTATAAACCGGATGAGAATATCACGACAAAATACAAAAAGAACTCGAAGATTTATTCGGTGAGTATTGGTGGTTAAGGGCTTAGGCTGTTCGCTTGTCTATTATTACTAAAGACATTAAAGACGATCATGAATGGCATATATGTTGTAATGATCGAGGAAAATTCTCATGGCTGATTTTGCACGTAGCCTACCAATATTAGCGTCGCTAAATCTGGCAGAAACTGCTCAGTTTTATACTACTATCTTGAAATTTGAGGTGGTGGGTCTTTATGACGACTACCTGATTGTGCGGCGCGACGAGATAGAGATTCATTACACACTGTGCGACGATCCCAATCTGCCTTTAATGACTGCTTGTTATATTCGTGGTGGTCAAGTTTCTGCTTTATTTGATGAGTTTAATCAAGTGACCTTTACGAGCGGGAAAATTAGCGACTTTAGTATACGGCCTTGGAATATGAAGGAGTTTTATGTGCATGATCCACATGGCAATTTATTGAAATTTGGTTGTGATCCTGAAGAATGCAAATGAGTGGTCTTTCAAGTAGCTCCCCACCATCCTGTTACCCTTGATAGAGAGGCATAGAGGCTATCTTAATAGCCAACCTCAATCAAAAGACCCTCCTCAATCCAGCGTGAAACAAAGCCAGCCATTCGTGCTGGAGCATTTAACTCATCAACCCATTCACACAGTCCACCACAAAGCTCAGCAAATACCTCACCTTGTAAAGCACGCTCTATGGCCCATGCTTCATCGACTGCCAAGGAGCGATAATAGGTCAGCAAATCCTTGCGCCAGATCAACCATGCTTGTGGGTAGTCCTGTTGTTCTGGCGGTATCGGCTCACTTTCTCTATCAATTGCTTCCCACAACTGACAGGTATTCCAGCCCAACATAAGACGCTGCACCGAAGGGTGAAATTTAAAATGTACTTGCTCCCATTGCTCTGGCGGGATTGCTTGCAAGTCTTGCAGCGTGATCGCGGAAATATCGGCGGAATCAAAAGAATGACGCAAGGCCCATTCAAGTTCCGCCATCTCAGCATAGATCGGAGTTTCTGCATCATAGCCCCGCAAGAAATGACTTAACTCGCCACCGAAATACCGCAGGGAAAAATAATGAGAAGGATAAGCGTCGATATAGGCTAAGGCCGTTTGGTAGAACAGCTCATCGCCCATCAAGGTATGCACCGCTGGAAAGGTATCAGCTAGAGCATCTATCAGGCGAAAACGGTAAGCATTAGAGTAAATCTGGAGCCGCTCTTGCGTGTCGTCCTGCTGACTTTCGGCAATGTAGGGCTTGATTGTAGTGTCTTCATGCAATAGCCATTGCAGCATCTGCCGTTGTAATTGCGCTAACTCGCCAGCAGCGTTTTCAGGCAACATAGGCATCACCGCTATTGTGCTGGTAAATCTCACGAGCTACTTGCAACTCATCCAGCAAAACCTGCAACTCAGGGATATTGCCGTCACGCTCGATCATGGTGGATACCTTGCCATAACGCTTCACCGCTTCGGCATATAAAGCCCACACCGTATCAGCCACGGGTCGATCGTGGGTGTCGATGATATGCTTAGGGTATTGGCTGTAACCCGCAATATGATGTTGCTGAATACGTGCTTTGGGTACGCCGTCAAGATAATCCAGTGGATCGAATCCATGATTGAACGCGCTGACGTAGATATTATTAATGTCCAGCAACAATAAACAATCAGCCTCTTCCGCGACAGCCGACAGGAACTCCCATTCGCTCATATGGGACTGTTGATAGGTCACATAACTGGACAAATTTTCGAGCAGGAAAGGATGCTCCAAATAGTCCTGTACTTGCCTGATGCGCTCGACCACATGGCGTACAGCCTCTTCTGTATATGGCAAAGGTAATAGGTCATGCGCATTGATACCGCCCTGACCCGTCCAGCACAGATGATCAGAAATCCAACGAGCCTTGGTGCGCTGGATTAGAGCCTTAACTTGGTGCAGGTAAGCAAAATCGAGCGGGTCAGTTCCCCCAATCGAGAGAGAAACGCCGTGCATGACCACTGGATAACGCTCACAGACTTGATCCAGAAAATACAAGGGCTTGCCGCCAGGCACGAGATAGTTCTCGGTCAGTATCTCAAACCAGTCAACCTCCGGCGAAGTTTCAAGCACAGTGCTGTAATGTTCTTTGCGCAAACCCAGACCGAAACCCAAGGGCGGAGCACACTTAGTCATGTTTATCTGTCCATGCCTTTCGGAAAACAGCCCCTACGGAATGTGTAAGGGCGTGTTAGCTTAATATTTTGAGTTAACTAAATTAACTAACGACTTTGCCACCTTTAGCATCACACTCCGCTTTGGTGGACGATACCCAGCCTTTACCTTTGCAACTATTTTGTCCTTTGCAAGAGCTACCTGCTGTCGCGCAATCCGATGTGCCTTTACATGAATTGATGCCACTGCAATGTACGCTGGCCTGCTTCATACTCATCTCGGATGAGCTGCCAGAGTTACTTGCACAACCTGATAATATCAAGGTGGCTGCAGCAGCGGCGATTGCAGTAGCAGATAATTTTTTAACAGTACTCATAATAGTTACTTCCATACAGGGGTTGGGAAAATTTTAATTTGGAAGCATGGCGCACCACACTTATTGATACTACGTGCCAACTAGCTTGCTGGATGCAAAATTTTCCATAAATAAAGAAATAATAGGAGCTTTGATAGACAACTAACTATTAATTTGGACTGTGGCTTTAACTACCTCTAGTTTTTGCCATCCCTTTCATGACCTTCAAGATAAATTTAGCCTTTTCATGATCCGACATTTCAAGCTGTTCAGTGATCGTCACTTTGATCATAGAGAACCCCAGCCCCATCAGGAAAAAAATCAATATCAAAAAGATGAATGGGAGCACCAAACCCGCTGCTGAGCCTTCGGTATGGAAAAGCTTGGGATCATAAACCAGCCAAGCTGTCACGGGGCTACCAATGAGAAACAAAGCACCGACGATACGACCAAATAAGGGAAAATACCTAGCGAGCGCCACTAAACTAACCAGAAAGGCGACAATACAAAGACCTGCAAAAGAGAGCCGCCCTATAAACAAAAAGTACAGAATCAACAATGCGGCAGAAATTTTTACCGCCGTTAATTGAGTTAACATAGCATTTACTCGTATTATTTTTTGCGCTTTATTTTAGCTGTGTTAGGTGTCGTTTCTGCATAGAAACTGACAAACGTCACTTGGAAAAAAAGCAGAAATGCTGTTAGGTTTGATAGTCTTAACCGCTGAGGAGGATGGCTCGCTTAATGAGCATGTGAAATATCTTGTGCGACTTTTATTAAAGCTGTTAGCAGCGGTGGCCTAGGCTCACGCCCCGCCACTACTAAACCCGTTTGTGAACTAAACGTCGGTTCAGTCAGCGGCAATACCTTCACCCCCGCAGGCACACCAATCAACTCCAGTACATTCTCCGGCAAAATAGCCGACCAGCTTCCTGCTGATACATGCGCCAACATACTAATAATCGAGTTAGTTTCCAGACTCGGTTCGGCGCTGTAACCCAATTGAGTGAAAATCGCGTCGATCATCTTGCGGTTTTGCATATCAGGCGTGAGCAGGCAGAGCGGCGTGTGGGTGGCTTCGTACCATGTAATCGTTTCGCGATTGGCGAGTTCGCTATCCAGTGGGCACAAGAACACATGATTTTCTTCCCACAAGGGCACAGTGAAGAGTTGCTGCTGCATACCTGATTCCACATACATAATCCCCGCATCAATATCGAATTGCTGCATGCGCTTGAGAATTTCCGCTGTACCGAGTGAACGCACTTCGAGATTGACGTGCGGATGCTGGCGGGCAAAAGCGGCGGTTAGACTAGCAACCACCGTGAGCGCGGTCGGAATCACGCCCAAGGTCAAATGTCCGGTGAGTTCTTCACGCAAGGAACGCAATTCTTGGCGCAAACCTTCGGCGGTACTCGCCAAACGAATCGCATGCTCGACCACACACTGCCCTTCGCGGGTCAAACCACCAAACGAACGCCCACGATTGACTATCGCCACGCCTAATTCCAGCTCAATTTCCCGAATCGCAGCGGACAGAGTAGACGGTGAAATATGGCAAGCAATTGCCGCGCGACCGAAGTGTTTTTCGCGGGCTAGAGCAATGAGGTAGAGGTATTTGCGCGAGATCATAGTCTTGATTGTGCCAGCTCCCGACCAAGATGGCTAATAGGCTAAATAGTCTGCAATCTTTTATCAGCCAGTTGCTAAAATTAACCAAACTGTAAGCATTTCCTGATAAATAAGACTGCTATAACTAATAGTTGACCGTTTTGGTATGTATTATGCAGCAATTTTTAAGCCGTATGGTTGATACTTTGACGGTAGACAAAACCTTCATTTCTTTCAATAACTTGTGCTTTAGGGCTAATAGCACAGTTCACTTTAAACTGCCTTAGGAGCGTGCAAGGTAGTCGGATTTGCACCTAAATTGGGCAAATTCTCTTGCATAAGGAGGATCTTATGTTGAGTTTGAAAGATTGCGCAGACTACTGCGACCTGAACGATGATGAATTAACCGCCATTCAACGCGGAGCGCATGTCGACTCGTTGGAAGCTTGCGCTATGGCACACGATGCCGAACACAACCCACGAAACTCACGGCGTATGCTGCAATATTTGCAAGACTATTTGGAATTCGTCGAAAGCAAAGAAAGCGATGAACGCTCACATGAAGTTCACCATGTGATTGATCACTTTATTAAAAACCACCGTTTGATCTAATTATCCTTAATCAGCATTCCTTTCTAGTTGGAGAGGAATGCTTTGCATGTCACCAAGTTGTCACTCTTATCCTTTATATAGTGCTGTTATCGATACGGGCTGATTAGTTTGGTATATAATATGCACCTCGTTTTAAACCGTACCATTTTTGCTATAACAACTTAAGCAGATGCAAGATGCTTAACTTGCTCTTAAATTACCCCATTTTCTTGCACAAGGATTCTATGATGTTGAGTTTTAAAGATTTTACCGATTATTGCGACCTGACTGAAGATGGCTTAAGAGCCTTACACAGTGGAAAACCTGTCAATGGTTTAGGTACTAGCGTGCCACCTAAAAAAGCCAATAAACCGCAAACCCCACAGCAGACCTTACAGTATTTACGGAAGTATTTAGATTTTGTTGAAGGGAAGAAAAGTAAGTAATAGTTGAGTCAGACTTATTTAGAGCGACTATCTCTATGCGGATTAATTTGCTTGTAGTTATTTTTACTCTGCACTACTCCAAATACCGCAACCTCGCCAAATGCTTATGCAGCGAGAACTCCAGCTTCGCCGACCAATTCGCCGCCGCTTCTTTTAATACATTACTCGCCTGATAATTCGCGACTTTTCCAGCGAGAATCACCCAGTTTTTACTGCCGGTTAATACGCTGCGCACATCGGCGAAATGCTCATGCAAACTAGCGCGTAAATAAGGATCGTCTTTTTGTTCCTGCCAGCAATTCAGCACTAACCAGCCCTGCTCTTTTAATAGATCGGCACAGCGGCGAATAAAGTCCTCGCGCAATTGCACATCGGCTGTGCCGGTCGCATCGTATAAATCGGCAAAAATCACATCGACTTTGCGCAGCTCATTCTCCAGCAGAAAGGCATCGGCATTCTCGTTAAGGAGTTCAATGCGTTTAGCATTGGGAACTTGGAAATAACGCTGTGCAACTTGAATCACACTGGCGCGTAATTCAACGGCGGTAATGTGAATGCCTGAAACGGCATGATACAAGGCATTGACGAGTGTTCCGCCGCCCAAACCCAATAAGAGCACACGCTTGGGGTGGCAAAACAGCAAGACCAATAGCATAGCTTGGGTGTAGTCGTATTGCAGAATATGCGGCGCGGCCTTTAAGCAGCGGCTTTGCTCGTCGTGGCTGGCAAAGGCGAGGATGTAGCATTCGCCATCATCTTGCACCATGACTGAGCCGTACTCGTCCTCCACTTGATAAACTGTTTTCATTTCACACAGCGAATCACGCTCGCCACCCGATAACGTCCATAACGCAATACACTATTCAAAAACGGCTCCAAATCGCCCTCGCTTTGCGAGACGAAAACCACTTCATAACAGGCATCACCGGTGGTTTTGTAAGCAGCTTCCACGCGCTCATCCTGCTGCAAAAACTGCTCAAACTCCTCAAAGCGCGACACACTCATAAACACCGCAATCAAATGCCGCTCCACATTGGCTTGGCGGATGGTATAGCCGCTAATCACGCCCTGATCTTCCAATTGCTGCACGCGCGCGGCGACCGCCTGACCTGTGAGGTGTACCTCTTTGCCAATCTGCTGCCAGCTCATCCGGCTATTGGCTTTTAGGCGTTTCAAAATCGCTTGATTCATTGCATTCATAACATTTTCAAACTGGAAGTTTTCACGGCGAAACTCTTACAAATCACACTTCAATTACGCAGGGGCAAGCCCTAAGCTGTGCGCATTCTACCGAAAAGGCCAACACCATGAGCAAAGCTTTATTAGTAATTGATATCCAAAACGATTATTTCCCAGAAGGTGCATTTCCGCTGTGGAATGCCGAGGAAACCCTGCAACAGATTGAAAAGGCGATTGCCCAAGCACAGCAAGCTAAAATCCCCGTGATTTTGATTCAACACATTGCGGATAAAACTAAAGGCATTTCGCCTTTTTTTAATGAAGGCACACAAGGTGTTGAACTGCATCCACGCATTCTTAAAGTCGCTCCGAGTGCGCCTATGGTGCACAAAGCCTTTGCGGATAGTTTTGAACAGACCAATTTGGAAAGCACCTTGCAAGACTTGGGTGCAACTGAACTGTTAGTGTGCGGCATGATGACCCAGAATTGCGTCACGCATACTGCGATCTCCAAAGCAGCAGAAAAGTATCAGGTGTCGATCTTAAGCGATTGCTGCACGACGGTGAGCCAAATGATTCACCTCATCGCGCTGAATGCGGTTTCAACGCGCTTGACCTTAGCCAGCAGTGAGCAAGCTTTAGCTAGTTAAGCACTGGCACTTGGAACCTCTACCAAATCCCAGCGATTGCCGTAGAGATCCAAAAACACCACCACCATGCCATAGGCTTCTTGGCGTGGTGCTTCGGTAAAACGCACTCCATTATCTTGCAGAAAGTCGTAAGACTGCCAAAAATCATCGGTATGCAGAAAAAAAGCCACACGCCCGCCCGCTTGTTTACCAACTTGAGCTTGCTGCTCAGGCGTAGCGGCTCGGGCTAACAGTAAGCCATGATTGCTGCCTTGTGGTGCAACCCGCACCCAACGTTTTTCGGGTGAAAGCGGCGTATCTTCCAGTAGCTCGAATTGGATGCGCTTAAAAAAGGCGATTGCTTCATCATAATCGTGCACTAGAAAGGTGGTGTAGGCTAAAAATTGAGACATGATTATCCTCCTGAAATTCTAAGACTTGAACAGCTACTACCGCAGCCTGCCTCAGCCACGTCCTGTTGCCTGAGTTGATTAATTTATTGAGTTTTTATGACAGTCGTATGCTTGGGGCAAGCGGTTTGCTGATGGCTATAATTTTGGTGCAAACTTCATGCCGCTGCTTTGTTGATTTAAACCTTAAGTATAGCTGCTGCACTTTATCCAGTAAGATAAGTTATCTACTTCTATGTGCAAGGATCAAGCAATGACTAAAACAGCTATCATTACGGGGGCGAATCGCGGCATTGGCTTCGGAGTCGCTCAAGCACTTGCTGAGCAAGGCTATCAAGTTTTTATGCTGGGGCGTAATCAAGAGCAAATTAACCAAGCCGCCAGCCAAGTCCCTCGTGCTGAAGCTTTTGTAGTGGATGTCAGCAATACCGCCAGTGTAAAGGCAGTAGCCGCGCAAATCAGCCAGCGCATTGATCACTTGGATGTGTTGATTAATAACGCGGGGGTGATTATTGAAACCGAGGGTTTTGGGCAGCCGATTAATTTGGATAATGTTGATCCTGAATTGGTGCTGGAAACGCTTAATATTAATACGGTGGGTGCGTTGCGTATGACCCAAGCCTTCCTGACTCTACTCGAAAAATCGCCTGCCCCACGGATTGTTAATGTATCTTCAGGGATGGGTGGCTTGAGTGAAATGGGTGCAGGTTACCCTGCGTATCGTCTCTCTAAAACGGCTTTAAATGCACTGACTACCTTCACGGCGGCTGATGTCAATAATCCTAAGCTTAAAGTGAATAGTGTTTGTCCAGGCTGGGTGCGTACTGATATGGGTGGTAGCCAAGCAGATCGAAGTGTAGATGAAGCTATTCCGGGAATCTTATGGGCAGCGCAATTAGCCGAAGATGGGCCAACCGGTGGTTTTTTCCGGGATAGGGTGCGTTTAGACTGGTAAAATATTGATATTTAGGGCGTTTATTTTCTTAAACGCCCTAAGATGGCAGCTAGCCTTTTAAGGCTTTCGCATGCCAAGCAATATGATCGCCAATGAAGCTTCCAATAAAATGATAGCCGTGATCATAGCCATCTTGATAGCGCAGGTTGATGGGTTGTCCTGCATTGGAGCAGGCATAGTTGAAATTATCCGGCAGCAACTGCCCTTCAGTTAAGAACTCATCCGCCGTACCTTGATCAATCAAGATTTCCGGTACGCGCGCACCTGCTTGCACTAAAAAAGTCGCATCATAGGCTTCCCAATCAGCTTGATTCGAGCCGATGTAAGCCGTAAAGCAGCCTTGTCCCCAAGCACCTTTCATCGGATTACAGATGGGTGAAAATGCTGAAACCGAACGATAAGCCTGCGGATTCTTCAGGGCACAAATCAGTGCACCATGCCCGCCCATCGAATGCCCCGAAATCGACTTCAAGCCTGCAATCACCGGAAAATTCGCCTCAATCAAAGCAGGTAATTCTTCAGTGACATAAGCGTACATCTGATAATTTTTATCCCAAGGTGCTTGCGTCGCATTGACATAAAAACCTGCACCTTTGCCCAAGTCATAACGCTCTGGCACATCCGGCACATCATCGCCACGCGGACTGGTATCAGGGATAATCAAAGCAATGCCATGTTCAGCGGCATAACGTTGTGCTCCTGCTTTGACACGAAAATTGTCATCGGTACAGGTTAAGCCTGACAGCCAGTACAAAGCAGGCACTTTTTCGGTCTGGGCTTTGGGCGGCAAATACACCGAAAAAGTCATAGTACAGGCACAAGTATTAGACTCGTGCGTATAGCGATTCAGGTAGCCGCCCCATTCTTTAATGCTTTCGATCTGCTGCATAAGCACCTCAGAAAATGATGACAGAGCGAATGCTTTCGCCGTGGTGCATTAAATCGAAGGCTTTATTAATGTCTTCCAGCGGCATGGTGTGCGTGACCATACTGTCGAGTTCGATTTTGCCATTCATGTAGTCATCAACATAGCTAGGTAATTGGGTACGGCCTTTTACGCCACCGAAAGCAGTGCCTTTCCAAGAGCGTCCAGTGACCAATTGGAAGGGGCGAGTGGAGATTTCTTGACCTGCGCCCGCCACACCAATAATGGTCGAAACGCCCCAACCCATGTGCGTACATTCCAGTGCATCGCGCATGACTTTGACATTGCCAATACATTCAAACGAATAATCCACGCCGCCGCCAGTGAGTTCTTTAATATATTCAACCACTGAACCATTCACTTCTTTCGGATTGACGAAATCGGTCGCGCCTAAGGCTTTGGCAATTTCCCATTTAGCGGGATTCAAATCGACTGCAATAATGCGTCCGGCTTGTGCCATGACTGCACCTTGGATGACCGATAAACCAATCCCGCCCAAACCGAATACTGCAACCGTAGAACCCGGCTCGACTTTGGCGGTATTCAATACTGCACCAATCCCCGTGGTGACACCGCAACCGAGTAGGCAGACTTTATCTAAAGGTGCAGCCGGATTGATTTTTGCTAAAGCGATTTCAGGGACGACGGTGTATTCGGAGAAGGTGGAGCAGCCCATGTAGTGATAAATTTCTTTGCCGCCCACTTTAAAGCGGCGCGTGTGGTCAGGCATATAACCTGTCCAAACCGTGCCAGCAATGGATTGACAGAGATTGGTTTTGGGGGAGAGGCAGTATTCGCACACGCCGCATTCAGGGATATATAAAGGAATGACATGATCGCCGGGCTTGAGGTTTTTGACGCCAGCGCCCACCTCTTCAACGATACAACCACCTTCATGCCCTAAGATGCAAGGAAACGCACCTTCAGGGTCATCGCCCGACAAGGTAAATGCGTCAGTATGGCAAACCCCAGAAGCGACTACTTTGAGTAGTACTTCGCCTTCGCGTGGGCCTTCGACTTCAACTTCTTCAATCACTAAGGGTTTTTTCGGCTCCCATGCCACTGCTGCACGACATTTCATAAACACTCTCCTCTCGGTTTTAAATTAAAGTTGAAATCAACATAGAATGAATGTTCATTTCTGTCAATTCCTATCCATTATAAATTTAATAAGCTCAATCCTAAGCCTTCTCTCAAAGCTTGCCCAGCGTTGACCTGCTAAAACTAGGCTATTGCTTTAAATTTCATAAACTAGGGTTATGCTTAGACTATAGCCCATCTGGAGTTTGTCTATGCAGCGCCCAACCTTTGTTCTTTTAGCCAGCAGCCTCATCTTAGCAGCTTGTAGTGAAACTAAACCGCCTCCACCTACCACTGTCGGTTTTGGGCCAAACCCCAGCCTACCCGCTCCCGAAGAATCCCTACTACCCACTGTCAATATTGCCCCCGCCGTCGGTTGGGCGAATGCGGCTAAACCGACTCCGGCAGCAGGTTTAGCGGTGAATGCTTTTGCGAGTGGTTTAGATCATCCGCGTTGGCTGCACGTCTTACCCAATGGCGATGTGCTGGTCGCAGAATCGAATGCGCCTGCTAAACCTGATTCTGGTGGTTTAATGGCACAAGCCCAAAAGCTCATTATGAAAAAAGCGGGTGCGGGTGTACCAAGTGCGAATCGGATTAGCCTGTTACGGGATAGCGATGGCGATGGAGTTGCCGAAACTAAAACTGCGTTTCTCACTGGGCTTAATTCGCCGTTTGGAATGCAGCTGCTTGGCAACACTTTGTATGTAGCCAATACCGATGCGATTGTAAGTTTCCCGTATCAAACCGGCATTACTCAAATCACTGCTACCCCTAGCAAACTGGTCGACTTGCCTTCTGGTCCAATCAACCACCATTGGACGAAAAATATTATCGCGAGCCGTGACGGCTCCAAGCTCTACGCCACCGTCGGCTCGAATAGCAATGTGGCAGAAAATGGCATGCAAAATGAAGTAAATCGGGCGGCGATTTTGGAAGTAGAGATAAAAACGGGTAAAACTCGCCTATTCGCTTCCGGCTTACGCAATCCGAATGGCTTGGCTTGGGAACCACAAACGGGCGCTTTGTGGACAACAGTGAATGAACGCGATGAACTCGGTGATGATCTCGTGCCCGATTATATGACTTCGGTAAAAGATGGCGGCTTTTATGGCTGGCCGTATAGCTACTTTGGAAAAAATCTTGACCAACGTATGCAGCCGCAAAATCCTGAATTAGTCGCTAAAGCTTTAGTGCCTGATTATGCCTTGGGCGCACATACGGCTTCTTTGGGTTTAGCTTTTTATCAAGGTAATTTGCTGCCGACCCAATATCAAGGTGGAGCCTTTATTGGTCAGCACGGTTCATGGAATCGCTCGCCGCGTAGTGGCTATAAGGTAATTTTCGTCCCCTTCAATCAAGGCCAACCGCAAGGCTTGCCACAGGATATCTTAACTGGCTTTGTTAATGAGGAAGGCAAAGCTTTAGGACGTCCAGTCGGGGTAGCATTCGATAAAACTGGTTCTTTATTAGTCGCAGATGATGTCGGCAATAGGATTTGGCGAGTTAGCCCAGCTAAATAGTGGCCTTGAGCACTTAAAAAGAAGCAGCACGTTGCTGGCGATACAAGGCTCGCGTATCAAAGACCGCTTGGGTCAAACGTAAGGCGGGTGGAAGTATATTAAACTTATAAATATGACGCGGATGCGTACCGCCCACACCCGGATTACCCAAGTTATAACGGCTGCCTAACAGATAAGGATCAGTTAAATTGCGCACGGCACTCGCAATTCCCAAGCCGGAAGCTTGTTGAGGATCATACCAAGTCAAATAGTCGTCACAGTGCATCCGCCCGCGATAATGATGCAGGACACAACAATTAATTCCCACCATTTTGCCTTGCTGCTGATAGCGGTCGATTTTTAAAATGGCGCGCCCTGAATGTTGTACGGCTGCTAGCCAAGAAATAGTCACGCGGGCATAAGCATCCTGATCCAGCAGTTCAGCGGGTGTAAAACGCTCCGCCCAGACTTGCATTAACCACGGTCTGGCTTCGACAATATCAGTGAGCGTACCGGGAACTACACTAAAACTACTCAATTTAGCTAGTTTACGCCGGATATCGGTGCGCCGACTGGGCGAGAGTAATTCTAAGTATTTTTCCCGTGGCAAACCATAAGCACTCGCAGTCGGCTCTTGCCTAAACTGTCCTTCATAGCTAACCACGTCCGTATCAAAATAAGATAAGCGTAAGCGCTTTAAGACTTGGGCAGCACCCGGAGTGTAGGTAGGGCTAATTGCAGGCGAATGCGGCATAGCGGCAACATAGGTATAAGTATCATCGCTATACGCCTGTCCCACAGGTAAATAGCCGTTAGCTTTGCCCTGAACATCAAAGCTTAAAAATAACCGTGGATTGCGCATCCCAGGATAGCGCAATAACTGCTGCACCAACATCGGTGACGCATATAAAGAGCCATCATCAAGATCTCTAAGGATTTGTAATTCTTTTAAGCTTAATTCCACTGGACACTGATTCCCTGCCGAAGTCGCCCTTAAGCTCGCTAAATCAGCGTCGAGAAGCTAGGGGCAAACGTATGGCTGGCAGTAGAGTAACGATTAGCGTCACTACAAAACCAGCTAATCAAGCTTAGCTGGCCTGTAAATTTACTAATAACTATTGGGGGTTTTAATTATCGGCAAAGCCAATTTTCACGTGTGAGCCATCGCAATACGGCTTATTCGCCGAAGCACCACAACGACATAAAGCAGTCATGGTTGTATGCGTCACGGTAGCGCCATTTTTATCCTGCAGCTCAATTGTGCCTTGTACTAGTAAAGGACCATTGGGGGCAAGTTTCACGCGCACTACTTCAGTCACGACTGGAGCTGTCGGTGCTGGCTGGCTATCCATTTTGTAAGACAGCGCTCCTGAGGGACAACTTTTGATTTGTTCAACAAGACGCTCAGTGGTGGCTGCCTCCACTTTCACCCACGGGCGCTGCTGTGGATTGAAGACTTGCGGCAGACTCCGAAAACAAATCGTCGAGTGAATACATTTAGCGGGTTGCCAAACAACAGTCACTTCGCCGTTTGAATACTCTTTAATAATGGCTTGATTAGGCATGGGTGGTTCCTCCGCTAGGTAGCTTAGAATGAAATGGCAGTCTGTTAATGTCGGCGCTTCGGGGGCAAGACCATATTGGCAAACATCAAGCCTGCCACAATCGCCATGAACGCTAAAAAGACCTCAGCACCGTTCACAGTATTAGCGATGATAGCCTCACCCGTCACTAAATTATTTAAACCGATATAAATTTTACTCCCAGGTACTAACAACACAATCCCCGGTAACAATACAGTGGCTGTGGGACGATTTTTAATTAGTGAATACGCATTAGCATACAATCCTACGACAAAAGCCCCAACCAAGCCTCCTAAGCTAGTGCCGAACAATTGCGTTCCTAAATCAGCACTGAGATAAGCCAGCACGCCCGACAATAAGCCCCAAGGTGCGTCGCGCCAACTGATTTTAAAAATAATCAATAAAGACAAGCTCAAGCCCAAAATCGCTAGATAACTAGCCCAACTGGCAGTACTGGGTTGAACGGGAATCATGGGTGCTGCCCACCACAAAGCGCCTAAAGCTAAGCCGAATAGAGCGCCGAAATACAGCTTAAAGGTCATCATCCCTGCGTCCATAATGCGCGCAGTACCTGATAATAAATGCCGTGCTGCTAGCTCACGCAGGCCAATGGTCAACACTAGACCGGGAATAAAAGCGATGATCCCGGATAAAATCACTATCGGCACATTGAACTGCCCACCTAAAGCCGCCACACCACTGCTCACTAAGGCAATTAATAATGCAGCGAGTGGCTCAAGCATTTCGGTTAAGCGGGTTGAATGTTCTGCTAGCACCACCAAGCCATAGACCAGCCAACCCGCAGCACAAGAAGCCACTACATCATGCACGCCCGCCCCGCAAACTGCCGCAAAACTAGCCGACAGCACACCCCAAGCTAGAAACACTAAAGAACGTGAATAAGGCTCTGGCATGCGTTTAATTTGCTCTAAACGGGCTAAACCCTGCTCCAAATTCACTTGCCCAGCTAGTACTTGATCCACCAGATTATGTGTATGCGCGAGTCGATTCAGATCTAAAGCATTAGGCTGCACTCGTTCAATATGTGAGTGCTCTTCATCCGCATCCTTTTCCCGAAATAAGAAATGCATGGTGGTCGGAGTGACCAGAAAAGTGCCCTCCACTCCCAAAACATCGGTCGTTTCTTGGAGTAAATTCTCCAAGCGGTGCGAAGGTGCGCCATAGGCATGTAGACTGATGCCTAGCTCAATAATAAAGCGCCGCAGCTGCATTAATTCTGATTTTTGCATGGTGCTGAATAGACTCTCAAACTAGAGTTGAAATAGTTATAACCCTAAATGCTTGGTGTTCAAGTCCTGAACTCGCCATACTAGCCCTCAAGCAATTTGCACGAATAATATACTGTTGGCGCTATAAAGCACGGGTAGTGCGCAACAGTTTTCAACCACCAAGAGAAGATTAAATGAGCAAACCGATTAAAGTATTAGCTATTAGTGGCAGCCTGCGCGCTAAATCGACCAATACAGGCTTAGTTAACTACGCACAAGCGCATGCACCAACTGGCATGGAAATTACGATTGCCGATATTAAAGAGCTGCCATTTTATAATGCTGATATCACTGAAAAACCTGCTGCGGTACAAACCCTGTTGGCACAACTGGCTGAAGCGGATGCTTTGCTACTGGCTTGCCCTGAATACAATTACTCGATAGCACCCGCTTTAAAAAATGCACTCGATTGGGCTTCGCGTGAACCGAATAATGAACTTCTATCCGGCAAGCCGGTTGCCATCATGGGTTCGGCAGCGGGTATGGGCAGTGCGCGGGCGCAGTATCACTTACGCCAAGTCTGTGTGTACTTAAATCTGCATCCCTTGAATAAACCAGAAGTTTTCTGCAATGCGTTTGCGCATACTTTTGACTCAAACGGTGTGCTCACGGATGAACGCATTCAAGGCATGATTGTTGAGCAACTGGTTAGCTTACAGGCTTGGGTTGAGCAGCTACGTAAATAAGTGCTAAGAAGAATTAGTGGTAGGTCACTAGCTAGATTGCACTGCAATCTTAGCTAGTTAACCTTTAAGCTTCGCCCCACAAGACTCGCGCACAATCAACTCCACTGGATCGGAATAATGCTTGGGCGGTGGACGTTTCGATTCATCCGCTTGCAATTGCTCGACTAATAATTGCATAGCCTGCACACCATGACCGACCGGATCAGAACGCACGGTGGTTAAAGGCGGATTAGAAAAAGCGGCCAAGGGAATATCATCATAACCCACCACTGCTACATCTTCAGGAATACGCAAGCCCGCCTCGCGCAACGCCTGCATCGCACCAAAGGCCAAAGTGTCATTGCCTGCGAATAAAGCAGTAAACGGCAAGCCGCGTTTTAAAATCACTTGCATCGCATCATAGCCGCTCTGCGCACTCAAATTGCCATAGGCAAATAAGTCCTCGACATGCTGGCAACCTGCTTGAGTAACTAGCTCGCGCCACGCTTTGTAGCGATCATTCACCGCTAGATATTCACTGGAAGCAAAGCCAATGTGGGCAATATCTGTATGCCCTAACTTGAGCAGGTGCTGCACCACTTGCACCGAGGCTTCATAGGTATTATTCCCCATGGTGCAAAACCGATCTAATTCCGGCTGCCCATGTCCAAAAGTCACCAGCGGAATATTCGCTTCAGCCAAGCTATAGAGATAGGGGTATTCTTCAAGGCGCAGATTGCAGACAATCAGGCCATCAATATGCCGCCCTTTGACTAGATTAACAAAGCCGCCCGGTGCAGAACCTTCGTCTTCATTCGATTCAATCAGCAACTTCAAGCCATAGCGATGGCATTGCTCATTCACACTCGCGACTAATTGCGCCAAAAATACATCGACGTATAAATGACTGAGTTTGGGGATGACTAAACCGACGGTTTCGGTGCTACCGCGTGCCAACTTTTGCGCGGCAGCATTCGGCGTATAACCAAGGCTGGCAGCGGCATCTAGCACACGCTGGCGGGTTGCTTCACTAATCGCCATACCTTCGCGATTATTTAACACAAACGACACCGTCGTGCGCGACACCCCCGCCAGTTTAGCTACATCGGTGCTGGTTGCTGTTTGGCTTAATACCGAGACCGCCGGTTTAATCATTTTACTCCTTTAACTGTCAGCTCCTTAAAAAAGCTGGCAAGTAATCGCTATGGGCTGCTAATAACTCATCCACCATAGCACGAATTTGCTGCAAATCTAAAACCGCTGAAGTATGCGGGTCAAGCATCGCCGCATGATACACATGCTCTTTATTTTCAGTGGCTAAGGCAGCGACGACTAATTCCTGCACATTGACATTAGTACGCATTAAGGCAGCCAATTGTATCGGTAGTTTGCCAACGCGAGTCGGATGCACGCCGTTTCTATCCACCAAACAGGCGACTTCTACCGCACAACCTTGTGGCAAATTATCAATCAAATGGTGATTCAACACATTGCCTTGAATCACGCGCGGTTGACCTGTCACCATCGAATGAATAATCGCACTGCCGAATTCTACCGAGCGATGCACTTCATGCAAGCCATCCAACATGAGCGCGGCATTACCGATTTCGCGCTGCATGACTTTAATACCAGCAGCTTGCAATTCATTCAGTAATTGCGCCGATTGCTGCGAACCGGGTTGATTCAGTTCTTTTTCAATATACGGCCAAGCATGCTCAAACACTTGGCAACGCCCCATGTATTCATCCAAGGGAATATTGTACTTTTTCAGTAAATCTTCGCGCCCTTGCTTAATAAACCACGGCACATATTCACTAAAATGCTCGCTGGATTCGGTCGCAAAATAACCGAGCTGGTTCATCATTTCATAGCGTACCCGATTCCACTCCGGCATGCGATTTTCACGATAAATCTGCATTAATTTGGGATAGAGATCTTCGCCTTTGTGCTCAAACTTGGTGAAAAAAGACATGTGATTAATGCCCGCGCACTCAAAATCAATCTCTTGATCAGGAATGCCCAAATCATGCGCCAACTCATGGCGGGTGTGTTGCACGCTATGACATAAACCGACGGTGGAAATGCGCTTGGAGGCATCATTCAGCGCCCAAGTAATCATTGCCATTGGATTGACATAATTCAGGTGAATCGCATTCGGTGCACAAAGCTCTTCCATATCCTGCAACATGCCTTGCATCACTGGAATAGTGCGTAGTGCACGCATAATCCCGCCAATGCCAAGGGTGTCGCCAATGGTTTGTTCCAAGCCGTATTTCTTCGGAATTTCAAAATCGCGAATAGTGCCGGGCTTATAGCCCGCCACTTGAATGGTATTCAGCACAAATTGTGCTCCATCCAAAGCAGCACGTCGGTCAGTAGTGGCGGTAATGGTAGGATTCGCACCGACTGCTTCTGCGACACGCTGCGCCACCATTTTAGATAAATTTAAGCGGTGCTCATCAATATCATGCAAGGCAATTTCGGCTTGCGCTAATTCGGGAAATGACAAAATATCGCCCAATAAATTGCGTGTAAATACGGTACTGCCCGCACCAATCAAGGTAATTTTCAAGGTAGTTGCATCCTTTTATTATTCTGGCAAACCCTAGGCTTGCCTTAGTAAATAGTCGTTAAAATAAGGGCGAGCCGAAGGGGAATGGCCCGCCCTAGCAAGGCTTTTAGTTGCCTAATGCATTGACTTTTTCATTCACTTCTTTGAGCGTGGCAGCCGCATCGGCTTTACCAATATAAATCGACTCGAAGGCGGTTTTCATTAAGCTGTCGATTTCTGAGCCATTGTCGCCAATCGGCGCTAAGAAGGTATGCTCTTTGGACATAGTAATGAAGGCAGAGGAGTCGACCCCAGCGGTCTTTTGCGTTTCCGTAGCTTTGTCAGCCATGCCATTAATCGCTGGGAACACCACACCCTTGGCGGCGACTACCGATTGGCAGTCGGCAGAACCGAGATATTTCACCCACTGCCACGCTTCATCTTGCACTTTGGAACCGACCCAAATCGAATCGGCTAATCCATTAAACATCGTAGCACGCTTGCCATCTGGGCCTTTGGGTAAAGGAACCCATGCAGTTGGAAACTTCGCATTGTCTTTAAAGTAACTAATCATCCATGAGCCTTGTGGAACCATAGCTACCTTGCCACCGACAAACATGGCATCCGAGCCTAAGGATTTGGTTTGCTCATAGGGTGCAGAAATACCTTTATCGGGCAAGCCTGCTAAATAGCTAATCGTTTCGGCCAACTTCGGATCATCGTAATAGTATTTATTCGTCCACGGCTTATCTTGATACTTAAACCCATTGGACACCGCAAAGTAACTCCATTCGGTTTGCCCCATCATCCCGCCGCCGCCAGCGGTTTGGAAACCAAGCATCTTCACCTTGGACTTATCAAATTTATCGCTAGTGGCATTATTGCCTGCCTCATCCAGTGTTAATTTGCGCACGGTTTTTTCAAAACTGCCGCCATCTTTAGGATTCCAATCCATGTTTTGTAACTCGTCCAACGTCACACCCGCTTGCTTGGCAACATCCATATTCACCAGAAAAGCAATCGTGTCCCAATCCTTAGGTAAGCCATATTGCTTGCCATCCTTACCCCAAATTTCATACAAGCCAGCCGCATAACTGCCAGTATCCACTTTGTCTTTGGCAATTAAGGGGGCTAAATCAAGCAACTGCTCGTTTTTGGCAAAGTCAGGGTATTTGGCGAGGTGATTGGTGAACACATCGGGTGCAGTGCCTGCAATAAAGCCCGTTGAAATCGCCGTCCAATAATCATCCCAGCCCGATTGGGTGATCTTAATCGTTGTGCCCGGATTTTTAGCTTGGAAATCCGTGGCGCATTGTTGGTAAGCAGGTAGCTGATTCGCATCCCAAAGCATGTATTTAACCTCGCCTGCTTGCGCTAAACCTGCGCTTAGGCTTATGCCTACCGTGAGTGCTAGTTGTGTTAATTTCATAAAACGCTCCTCCAAAGTTAAGGGTGGTGTAGTCCAGAAATGCCCAGATACACCCATCATTGCTCAGTGTTGGCGGATGTTATTTCCCGCCAGAAAATTGCACGGATTCGACCACATTGCGCCCGAACAAAATCAATAAGCCAATCGTGGGTAAAATCGCGATAGACACCGCCGCCATTAAGCCTGTCCAATCGGGCTGACCTTGTGGAGTTTGCGATTTAAACGACTGCAAGGCGACGGTTAAGACTTGGTGTGATTCCTCTTTCGCGACCAAGAACGGCCACAAGAACTCATTCCACATATTGATACCGATTAAGGTAGCAATGGTGATCAGTGGAGTAATACTCAAAGGCAAGGCAATCTTGAGGAAAATATAGAAATGCGAAGCCCCTTCCAGATAAGCCGCCTCTTCTAACTCTTTGGGTAAAGACAGGAAGAATTGGCGCAAGAAAAACACTGAAAAGCCCTGCATTAGACAAAACGGCGCAATCATCCCCAGCATGGTATTTAACAAGCCTAAATTGCGCACCAACACAAAGTTAGGAATCAGTGTGACCACCCCCGGAATCATCATCGAGGCAATGAATAAAGCAAAGATCACTTGGCGTCCGGGAAAGCGTAAACGTGCAAACGCATAAGCCGCCATCGCTGCACTGATGGTTTGGATGATGACAATCAAGCCGGTGAAAACAAAGGAATTAAACATCGCCATTGAGAAATTCACTTTAGCACCCGAGCCACCCGCTTTTTGGCTTTCTTCGGTATTGAGCATCCCTAACACCCGCTCGAAATTGATAATGGTGGGGTCGTAGAGTTTCAGCTCAGTCGAATGGGTAAACACATCTTGGCTATGCATCAACGCCGTTTTAATCACGATCCAAAATGGCGCAGTTGTGACCACGAGTATTAGAATTAAAATGATCCAACACATTAAACGAAATAGGCTAAACGATTGAAATGTAGAGCCTGCAATCCCTGAACCTTGCATAGTTTTCTCCTTAGGCCAAATCACTTTCTGAGGCACGCATGACACGCATTTGAATCACGGTGTAGAGCATCATCACGGCACACAGCACCATCGACATTGCCGAGGCATAGCCCATCTTGTAGAAGCTAAACGCATTGGTAATGATGTAATTCACGATCACATTGGTACTGTCTTGCGGCCCACCCCCCGTAGTCACGGCGATCGTGTCAAAGATTTGGAAAGAGCCTGTTACACTGGTCACCAGCACGAATACCATCACCGGACGCAATAAAGGCAAGGTTATATTGCGGAACATTTGCCACTCGCTCGCACCTTCTAGAATCGCCGCTTCATACAAACTGCGCGGAATACTTTGCAAGCCCGTTAGGAATAAAATGGCAATTAAACCCATATGCCGCCAGATATTAATCCCTGCAACCGTTGCCAAAGCTTGATCTGGACTACCTAAAAAGGACTGACGATCAAAACCGATTGAGGTAATGATTGAGTTCACCACACCCAACAGTGGATCAAGCATCCACAGCCAAATCAGTGCGACCAATACATTAGAAAGTAAGTAGGGCAAGAGCACTAAGGAACGTACAAAGATTGAGCGGGTTAAACGATCCATCGCCACTGCGAGAAATAAACCAATGGCGGTTTGGAGTGGAATATTCAGCAGCACGTAATAAAAAGACAATTTCATGCCATTCCAAAAGCGCCCGTCATGAAACATTTTTACGTAATTATCGAAACCGATAAAGTTCGGCGCTTTTAGCATATTCCAGTCAGTAAAACTGAGTTCGAGGGCACGCAGCGTAGGCCAAGCATAAAACAAACTAAAGCCAATTAGGGCCGGTAGAATTAAGGCATAGGCCGTGAGTGTCTCGCGACGGCGCGATCCCTCAAACGATTGCCGAAAATCCAACAAAATACTGGGGCTATTCAAAGTCAGTCCTCCTCCAGACGTATTGAAACCAGCGATTAACCCGCTTTACTAACACGAGTTAGTCGATAGTATAGGCAAAAACCTTTTTAAGACACAAGTGCCTAATAGAAAAATAACTTTTCGATTATCAATAAGAAGCTAGTTGATAAAGGGTGACTAAAAGGCTGATCAAGCAAGCAGCTACTACTTCTGCTTCGCCACCCAAGCAAAATGTCTTTGTAGAGCAGCGTCGGCCAGCAAAGCATTTAAGTTTGAAAACTCTTTCGCGAGCTGCATTTCGGTATACAGGTCGTGAATCCCATTATGGCAAGCGCGACACACTGCAATACCTTGATTCAGTTCTTCACGGCTATAACGCTTTTTAAAAGCAGTCCGTCGATGCAATTTACGCGGAATTAAATGATGGAAAGTCAGCGTAGTTGCTCGCCCACAGCAAGCACAACTGCCCTGATGTTCATGCCGCTTTAAACCCATCAGCTAGACCGCCATTAAATAATCAGCTTGATCACGCAAACTCGCCACCAACGCTGCATTTTTCGCATCGCTACTTAACACTCGCTCTAAAGCAGCTGTATAACTAATCCCCCAAGCCTGCTGATGGCGCTGCACTAGACGGGCTTGAGCTAATTCAAGCGGTGTATCTAAATACCAAGTTTCATCCCATAAACCCTCCAAGCCTGCCCAAGCGGCTTCGCGATATAAAATATATAAACCCTCAACCAACACAATCTGGCAGCTTGGCTCAATCACAAGCGCATCTGCGACCGGATCCCCTACGCTATGCTCAAAGATCGGCCAAGTTACCCTAGTTTGCCCCGCTTTCAATTCAGTTAGTTTTTGTACAAAACTGTCGGCATCGAAAGTCCAAGGCGCGCCCCGCCTTGCAAACGCCCGCTTAGGATCAGGGAATTCGCTTAATTGCGCTTTGCTTAAATGAAAACCATCCATGCTGAGCACCTGCATCGAGCTTGCTGGATACTGCTTGAGGAATTCACTTTGGAGTTGACTAGCCAGCGTAGTTTTGCCAGAACCAGGTAAACCTGCTAGGCCAATTAACAGCCGCTGCTGAGTCGATTGACTCAGTGTTGCTAAGTGTTGCAAAGGTGGATTCGGTAAATACATGGTGCTTAATGGCTAACTGGTTAATTTTCCCGATTACAGACACTGATCTAGCTAACAACGCACTAAGAATTGGCTTATGTTTGGTCTAATTCTTAACTACGATAGAGCTAGGAATAGTTCTTAACTCTGCGGCACTCTATCAACGTAAGCGTTCACCTGCTTCGTTGAATAAAAAGGCGCGTGCTGGATCGAAAGCCGTGCTGATTAAACTATGCGATTCTACATTTCGATCGCCGCGTGACTCTAACACTAACTTTTCGCCACCTTGGTTACGTGCGTAAACATAAGAGGTTCCACCCAAATGCTCAGCCACATCCACCGTTGCTTGGAGAGGCACACTAGCACTAGGGTCGAAATGCTCCGGACGAATCCCTAACTTATAACCGACTCCGACAGGCGCTTTGTTTTGTAAGGGTAAGTCAAACGTTAAACTACCTTGTCCGGGGAGGCGCACTGTGGTTGCACCCTCTTTAGAAGCCATGACCTCAGCTTGCAGGAAATTGATACTTGGGGAGCCAATAAAGCCTGCAACGAATAAATTATTCGGGTTGTCATACAACTCTAAAGGCGCACCCACTTGCTCAATAAAGCCTTTGCGCAGCACCACAATTTTATCCGCCAAGGTCATGGCTTCCACCTGATCATGGGTTACATAAATCATGGTTGAATCCAGATCATGGTGCAGTTTGGCGATTTCCACGCGCATCGCGACCCGCAACTCAGCATCAAGATTGGATAAAGGTTCATCAAACAAAAACACTTTGGGATCACGGACAATCGCCCGCCCGATGGCGACACGTTGGCGTTGACCACCGGATAGCTGCTTAGGCTTACGATCTAATAAATGGCCTAACTCTAGGATTTTGGCGGCTTTTTCGGTGCTCTCATCAATCTCTGCTTTGGGTTTGCCCGCCATTTTTAAGCCAAAACCCATATTTTCACGCACGGTCATATGCGGATATAAGGCATAGCTTTGAAACACCATGGCAATGCCACGCTCGGCTGCTTCGACCTTAGTTACATCCTTGTTATCAATAAAGATTTGCCCAGAATTCGCGGATTCCAGCCCCGCGATCATGCGCAGTAAGGTCGATTTACCACAGCCCGAAGGCCCAACGAACACCACAAATTCACCACTGTTGATATGTAAACTCACACCATGAATCACTGTCAGTGAACCAAAGTTTTTTACCACATTTTGTAATACGACCTCTGCCATGATTTCTCCTCCTCATCGTGAGTCGTGTTAAGTACGCGGCCCTAAACGCAAGCGTAAACTTTCGCTAATTTGCGCTGCCGCTTCTATCACCCATGCTTGCCATTGCTCTAACTGTCCCTCTTGCAAGCGAAATACCGGAACAGTCACTGAAATACCACCGCGTAATTGCTGGTTGGCAGTCACCAAAGGCGCTGCCACACAGCGAATCCCGGGTTCATGCTCCTCGCGATCTTCAGCAAAACCTTGAGCACGAATCTGTTGAACTTCACTAATGAGTGCTTCGGCATTCGCTAAGGTGTGTTCGGTAAAACGCTTAAACTCAATACGTTGTGCTAGCTCTGCCACACTCGCATCATCCAATACGGACAACATCGCCTTGCCAACACCCGTGCAATAAATGGGCGAAGTATTACCAATCTGCGAATGCATCCGCACGGCTTGGCGGCTTTCTACCTTATCCAAATACACCACACGATCACCACGCAGCACCGCCAAATGCACCGTTTCATTGGTGCGCTGATGTAACGTCCTCAAAAAAGGCTCAGCGGTTTGGCGCAAGCTACTACGCGACCAACTCAAGGATGCAAAATTGAGTAAACGCACCCCTAATTCATACGTGCCCGTGTCCTCATTGAGGCTAATCAAACCCTCTTCCATCAAATGCGTAATTTGCCGATGCAAACTGCCGCGTGGCTGCCCCATACGATTTAATAAATCAGTAAAACGCAACGGCTCAGGCGAGCAAGCAATCTCATCCAAAATGGCTAGGGCTTTTCCCAAGGTTCCGGTTTGTGAATCAGACTTATCCAAGTTCATTCCTTACTTGACATTAGAGTTAGTTTTGCATATTAATTCAGATATTCCAAATAGTAAAAATCAATTCCATTATTTGGAACAAACACCACACAATAGCACTTTCGGAGGAGACACATTATGCTTGCTGCTGTAAGGAAATTGTCATTAGCCGCTTTGATTGCTGCCGTATCTACTACGGCGTGGGCGGGTGAGCTAGTGATTAACTACGATGGTTCCGACCCCGCCCCCAAAAAAGCCTTTGAACAAGTGATTCAAAAATTCGAGGCTGCTAATCCCGATGTAAAAGTGAAATGGAATGTCTTCGATCACGAAGGCTATAAAACCTCGATTCGTAACTTCCTCACGGCTGATCCACCCGATGTTGCTGCTTGGTATGCCGCGAACCGTATGGCACCTTTCGTCAAAGCAGGTTTGTTTGAAGATGTGACTGATCTTTGGGAAAAAGAAGGCTTAAATGATTCGATGGCCTCGGCCGCCAATGCAATGACGATTGATGGCAAAAAGTGGGGCGTGCCTTACACCTACTACCAATGGGGCATGTATTACCGCAAAGATTTATTTAAAGAGCATGGCATTGAAGTGCCGAAAACGTGGGAACAATTCCTCGCCGCTTGCAAAACCCTGAAAGAAAAAGGCATCACACCGATAGCCATTGGCACTAAACAAGAATGGCCTTCCGCAGGTGTGTTCGATTATTTGAACCTGCGCACCAATGGCTACGAAGTGCATCGCGATTTAACCGCAGGCAAAATTAAATATACCGACCCGCGTATTAAGAAAACTTTCGAGCATTGGGCGGAGTTAGTGAAACCCGGCTATTTCCTCGAAAACAATGCCACTTTCACATGGCAAGAAGCGCTTGCACCGATGGTTCAAGGTAAAGCGGCGATGTATGTCATGGGTAACTTTGCGGTGGCGCCTTTAAAAGAAGCGGGTTTAACCAATGATCAACTGGGCTTTTTCCAATTCCCCGAAATCACCCCCGGCATTGCTAAAGCCGAAGACGCACCGACCGACACTTTCCACATTCCTGCTAAAGCCAAAAACAAAGACGATGCGCGTAAGTTCTTAGCCTTTTTGGCAACCCCCGACACGCAGACTATGGTGAATGAAACCTTGGGGCAATTGCCGATTAATAAGAATGCTAAGGTCGGTGACGATCCTTTCTTAAAAGCGGGCTTTGAAATGTTGTCCGCCACCAAAGATTTGGCACAATTCTACGACCGTGATGCCGATGCCGAAATGGCGAAAGCAGGTATGGTCGGCTTCCAAGAGTTCTTAGCTAAGCCCGAACGTGTCGAGGAAATCTTGCAACGTTTAGACAAAGTGCAAGAAAAAGTGAATGCCAAACAAGGTAGTTAATAGCTAATTGACCTAAGTGGAAGGGTGCAATTGCTTGCACCTTTCCGCGTTTAGGAGGGCTTATGAATCCCAGTGTAGCCAATAAAACCGCGCCATCAAACTTGGCTCTATTTTGGAAGAAAAATCGTTTTAAGATTACGCCGTGGCTATTTCTCGCCCCCGGTTTATTGATGTTTTTGCTCTATGTGATTATCCCGATTTTCCAATCGTTTGCGATTAGCCTGTATGAATGGGATGGTTTGAGTGAGGCCAAATACATTGGCTTAGGCAATTATCGTGAATTATTCCAAGACGATATTTTTTATACCGCCTTAAAAAACAACTTTCTTTGGTTGGTGTTATATTTATTAGCGGTTCCGGCAGGTTTATTCATTGCGCTGTTTTTGAATCAAAACATTAAGGGCATTCGCATTTATAAATCACTGTTTTTCTTTCCTTTTGTCATTAGCCAAGTCGTGGTCGGTTTAGTCTTCTCGTGGTTTTATGATCCGAGTAATGGAATTATTGCGCTGATTTATAATTTATTTGGCGGCAAAGCACCCGCTATTTTAGCCGATGAGCGTTATGTGACCTATGGAATTATTTTTGCCGGACTTTGGCCGCAAACTGCTTATTGTATGATTCTTTATTTAACCGGATTGAATAATGTGTCGGCCGACCAGATTGAGGCCGCGCGTTTGGATGGTGCAAAGGGTGTGGGTATGCTCTGGCATGTGATCTTACCGCAACTTTGGCCTGCGACTTTTATTGCGATTGTGGTGACGGTGATTGGCGCGTTACGTTCGTTTGATATGGTGTCGATTATGACCCAAGGGGGGCCGTATGGTTCGTCCGAGTTATTGGCTTACTATATGTATGAAACCGCATTATCCGAATACGGTTATCGTATGGGTTATGGCGCGAGTATCGCGGTGATTCTATTCTTAATTATGATGGTTTACATCGCCTTTTTCTTATGGCGTATGTATAAACAAGAACACTAGGAGTCGATTATGTTTCCCCGCCCGATTGAAACGCGCTCCGCATTGGCTCAAACCTTATACAAATTCGCAGTACCGATTGCCTTAATCATTTGGCTGTTACCTTTATTAGCCGTGATGCTCACCTCGATTCGCTCTGGGGGCGATATTAATGCGGGCAATTACTGGGGTTGGCCGACTAGTTTTAATTTCATGGAAAACTACAGTGCCGTTTTCAAAAACTCACCCATCGCTGAATATATTTTCAATTCCTTTAAAATAACCCTCCCCACTGTTGCCTTGACACTGGCCTTAAGCTGTTTAACCGGCTATGCCCTAGCGATTTATAAATTTCGTGCGGGAACTTGGTTATTCTTTTTATTCGTGGCGGGTAATTTCGTGCCTTTTCAGATTTTGATGGTTCCGGTGCGGGATTTTTCCGTGCGTACTGGGCTTTATGACACGGTGACGGGCTTAGTCTTATTTCACGCGGCCTTTCAAACCGGCTTTTGTACGCTTTTCATGCGTAATTTTATTAAAGCCCTGCCCTTTGATTTGATCGAGGCGGCGCGGGTCGAGGGTGTGAGTGAATGGCGTATTTTCTGGTATGTGGTGATGCCGCTGATGCACCCAGCGATTGCGGCGTTGGCGGTACTGATTTTTACGTTTATTTGGAATGATTATTTCTGGGCGACCGTGCTGGTGCAGAGTAATCATGCCATGCCCGTAACCGCTGGTTTAAAAACACTGAATGGGCAATGGATTGCACAATGGCAATTGATTTCGGCAGGTTCGATAGTGGCTGCTTTGCCGCCTGTGCTGATGTTTTTCCTCATGCAACGACACTTTATCGCAGGTTTGACTTTAGGGGCGGTTAAATGAGTGCAAGGAACTTGCAAATTTGGCGTTTGGATGGCGAGTGGGTGAGCTTTGTCTTTGCCGCGAATGATGGCGTGCCCGAATGTGTGTACTGGGGTGAAAGGCTGGCTGAGCAAGACTTAACAACGCTAGTGCAATGTTTAAAGCGCCCCGTCACACACGGTATGCTCGATGTAGTCGGGCCTTTGTCGTTGTGTCCCGAAGAAAGTCGCGGTTGGCAAGGGCATAATGGTTTGAGTTTAAGCTCTGTGCAGGGTGAGCGTTTACTCAGTGTGTTTGCGTTTGAGCGGGCTGAACAAACTGAGTGCTCCTTAAAATTTTATCTTAAAGATACTGACTTAGGTTTAGCGTTAGATCTTGAATTGCGCTTAAGTTCAGGCGATGTGCTAGTGGCTCGATCGACGCTCAAGCTCACTGGTACAACACCAATTAAGCTAGAAAGCTTAAGCGCTCCTGTGTTACCTGTGCCCGATCACTGTACCCAATTAATGGATTTTGCCGGACGTTGGACAGGCGAGTTTCAAGCGCAAACCCGCACTTGGCAAATGGGCGCATGGTTACGCGAATCGCCGGAAAGCCGCACCAGTCATGGGCATCATCCCAGCTGTTTTGCCACGACTGCCAATGCTACTAATACCCAAGGCGAAGTACGGGCTTGGCAGTTAGGCTGGTCGGGTGGGCATCGCTTAATTGCGGAAGAAGTACAAGATGGTCGCCGTCAAGTGCAATTCAGTATGATGCATACCGGACAAGTGCTAAACCAAGGCGAATCCTTTACTACCGCACCCTTGTATTGCGCCTACTCGGCTCAAGGCTTTAATGGTGTAGCACAGTCTTATCACCGATTCCTACGCTCGGATTTGATTCAATTCCCTGACCCCAAACGCCCGCGTCCGGTGCATTACAATTGCTGGGAAGCGATTTATCTGAATCATGATTTAGGAAGCCTTAAAACTCTCGCCACTCAAGCCGCCGATTTAGGTGCGGAGCGTTTTGTCTTAGATGATGGCTGGTTTAAAGGGCGCAATAAAGACAATGCCGCCTTAGGTGATTGGGTGGTGGATACGCACAAATATCCGCAAGGTTTGCAGCCACTGATTGATCATGTGCAGCAAGCAGGCATGAGTTTTGGTTTGTGGGTCGAGCCAGAAATGGTGAATGCGGATAGTGATTTATACCGCGCCCATCCTGATTGGGTGTTGGGACCAAAGCAGCAACCGACGGGGCGCACCCAATACGTATTGGATTTGAGCCAAGATGGTGTGCTGGATTATTTGTTTAAAGCCCTTGCTGCACTGCTTGCAGAATACCCGATTGATTATCTCAAGTGGGATCATAATCGGGTGCTGACTGGTGGCACTTACCGCCAAGCTTTGGCGTTTTATGAGCTAATTGGGCGCTTACGTTCAGCCTTCCCGCAAGTCGAAATCGAAAGCTGTGCCTCGGGTGGCGGGCGGATTGATTATGGCGTGCTGGCATATACTCAGCGCGTGTGGCTGTCGGACTCGAATGATGCCTTGGAGCGCTGGCGCATGCAGCATGAGGCGGCACTATTACTTACACCTGAAACTACCGGATCGCATGTCGGGCCACGCACTTGCCACAGTTCGGGACGAGTATTGACAATAGCATTTCGTGCTTGGGTAGCGGCATCGCGTCACATGGGTTTTGAGATGGATTTGCGCGAACTGAATCCTGAAGAAACTGCCACCCTGAAACAAATTACCGCATGGTGGAAGGCGAATCGTGCTTGGCTGTTGGCGGGACGTTTGCATCGCTTAGATAGTTACGATGCGGCCTTAATCGCTGAAATGACCGTGGCTGAAAACGGCGAGCGCTTTGTGGTATTCGCCGCCCAAATGCAGGCCACCGCACGTAATAATGTACGCCATTTACGTTTAACGGGTTTAGAGCCGACGGCGCAGTATCGTTTGCGCTCCGCTCAACCCGATACCTTACAGTCCAATGCTACACGCATTTGGAACTCACCTTTGCGCTCTGAGTCAGGCGTAGTCTTAAGTGGGCAAGCTTTGATGCAAGCAGGTCTTGCACTTCCGGTAGCCTTTCCCGCCCACATGGTGGTCCTCGAAGGAGAAAAATTATGAGCGATCAAGTAATAAAGCCTCTGCGTAGCCGTCATTGGTATGGCAAGACGGATAAGGATAGTTTTATTCATCGTTCGTGGATGAAAAATCAGGGCTTCCCTGATCAAGTTTTCGATGGGCGTCCGGTGATTGGGATTTGTAATACGTGGTCAGAATTGACACCTTGCAATAGCCATTTGCGCACCCTTGCCGAAGGGGTAAAGCGTGGTGTCTGGGAGGCAGGCGGTTTTCCGGTCGAATTTCCGGTAATGTCTCTAGGTGAAACTCAAATTCGCCCCACTGCCATGCTGTATCGCAATCTCTTGTCAATGGATGTGGAAGAGTCGATTCGCGCGTATGGCATGGATGGCGTGGTGCTGTTGGGTGGCTGCGATAAGACCACACCCGGGCAACTGATGGGTGCGGCTTCGGTCGATTTACCCACCATAGTCGTTTCCTCAGGGCCGATGCTGAATGGCAAATGGCGCGGTAAAGATATTGGCTCCGGCACAGATGTATGGAAGTTCTCCGAAGC
This sequence comes from Thiolinea sp., assembly GCA_049292455.1. GTDB lineage: Bacteria > Pseudomonadota > Gammaproteobacteria > Thiotrichales > Thiotrichaceae > Thiolinea. The sequence goes on along the minus strand of JBATRF010000057.1, from coordinate 227,407 downwards.
GGTACGCGCGGGCGAAATGTCGATGCAGGAATTTATGGCAGCGGAAAGCGGTATGTCGCGCAGTCCGGGCGTTTGTATGACGATGGGCACGGCCTCGACGATGGCCTCGATTGTTGAAGCAATGGGTTTAAGCTTGCCACATAATGCTGCTTTACCCGCCGTCGATGCACGCCGCATGGCACTCGCGCATAAGACCGGAAATCGTATTGTGCAAATGGTCAAAGACGATCTGCGCTTGAGCAAATTACTCACCCGCGAAGCCTTTGAAAATGGCATTGTGGCGAATGCAGCAATTGGCGGTTCTACCAATGCGGTAGTGCATTTATTAGCGATTGCGGGGAGGGTTGGCGTGCCTTTGAACTTGGATGATTTCAGTCAATTAGGTAGCGAAATCCCCTGCTTAGTGAATTGTATGCCGTCGGGGAAATACCTGATGGAAGACTTCTGCTATGCAGGGGGCATGCCCGCTTTAATGAATGAAATCCAGCACTTACTCAAACCTGACGCGCCCACCGTCATGGGTGCTGCGATTAATACCTATTGGCAGGGTGCAGAAAACTTTAATCCCGATGTGATTCGCCCGCTCGATCAACCTTTGCGTAAAGCCGCAGGGATTCGGGTCTTGCGCGGCAATATTGCGCCACGCGGTGCGATTATTAAACCGTCGGCGGCCAGTGAGCATTTATTGCAACATGAAGCCGAAGCTTATGTATTTGAAAGCATTGAAGACCTGAAGGCGAATATTGATCGACCCGATTTGCCTGTCACCGCAGATACCATTTTGGTATTAAAAGGTTGTGGCCCCAAAGGTTATCCGGGCATGGCGGAGGTCGGTAATATGCCGATTCCAGGGCGGCTGGTGCAAGAAGGCGTGCGCGATATGGTACGGATTTCGGATGCGCGTATGTCTGGGACGGCGTTTGGCACGGTGGTTTTGCATGTAGTGCCTGAAACGCAAGCAGGCGGCCCGCTCGCTGCGGTAAAAACCGGGGATCGGATTCGTTTGGATGTAGCAAACGGTGAATTGAGCTTGCTAATTAGCGATGAAGAGTTAGCTGCGCGTATGGCGCAGTGGCAAGCGCCTGTTCCTGAATATCAACGTGGGTATTACAAACTTTATATAGATCATGTCATGCAAGCCGATACGGGTGCGGATTTGGACTTTTTAGTGGGCAAGAGTAGCTCAGATGTTAAGCGCGAGTCGCATTAAGGAGTATTGGAATGGATGGAATTGTCAATCAACTACCCTGCATCTTTAGCGATTTAAAAGGCGCGAGTATCTTTATTACTGGAGGCGGCTCTGGCATTGGTGCGGCTTTAACTGAAGGCTTTATCCAACAAGGTGCGAACGTGGCCTTTGTGCAGCGTCATGATGGTGCAGCCTTTTGTGATGCAATGGAGCAAAAATACGGCAAGCGCCCGCTGTTTACCCTCTGTGATATTAGCGATATTGAGCATCTGAAAACGGCGATGCGTGAAGCGGCACAAGCTCACGGGCCTATTAAAGTCTTAATCAATAATGCAGCGGTGGACAATCGTCATGCGCTGGGGGATTACAGTGTGGAGGATTGGAATCAATCGCTGAATGTGAATTTGCGCCCACACTTTTTCACCGCGCAAGAAGTCGCGCCCAGCATGAAAGCCTTGGGTGGCGGCTCGATTATTAATTTATCCTCGATTTCTTACCTGATGGGCAATGCAGGCTACTCGGCTTATGTGGCGGCGAAAGCAGGCATTACTGGACTCACGCGTGCTTTGGCGCGTGAACTTGGCCCGGATAAGATTCGTGTGAATGCTTTATTGCCGGGTTGGGTGATGACGGATCGGCAAAAGGAATTGTGGGCAAATGAAACCGACTTGAATGCGCACGTCGAACGCCAATGTTTAAAGGAATTATTACAGCCGGAAGATATGGTGGGTGCAACCCTATTTTTAGCCTCGGATGCCTCGAAAATGCTCACCGGACAAGCAATTGTGGTGGATGGTGGCGTAGTGGTGACAGGATGAACACCATAGCGCCCGATTGGATTGCGGTGGATTGGGGCAGCTCGTTTGTGCGGGTTTGGGCAATGAGCCAAAACGGGCAAATACTAGCCGCTCACACCAGCGACCAAGGCGCGGCAAAGTTACGTTCCGACCAATTTGAAACCACACTGCTAGGCTTACTTCAAGACTGGCTGCCTGCCACTGGCTCAATCACGGTATTAATCTGCGGCATGGCAGGTTCGCGCCAAGGCTGGCAGGAAGCGGCTTATTTGCCCGTGCCGATAACACTCAACAGCGAATTAAGTCCTACGCCTGTCGCCACCAACGATAAACGTATTCAAGTCTTGATCCTGCCCGGCCTCAAGCAATTGTCGCCGCCCGATGTCATGCGCGGCGAAGAAACCCAACTGTTAGGCTTCATCCAACAAACACCGGATTTTAATGGCGTCATAGCTTTGCCCGGCACGCACAATAAATGGGTACGTTTGCAAAACCAGCAAATCACCCACTTCAATACCTGCATGAGCGGCGAATTATTTCAGCTCTTTTCCGACCAATCCGTCTTGCGCCATTCAGTAAACAGCAGCGACTGGGATTGGGCTGCGTTTGATGCAGCAGCACTAAATGCGCTTGCTGAGCCACAAGGCTTTATGCAGCGCTTATTTGCAATTCGCGCCAGTGACTTATTAAAAGGCACTGCGCCTGCTACTGCCCGTGCTGGCCTTTCGGGTGATTTATTAGGTTTAGAATTATGCGCGATGCGTGAAGCAGGCTTTATTCAAACCGACTTGCCGATTGTATTAATTGGTAGCGCTAAACTCGTCGAATTGTATGCGCGCGCCTTAAGCTTAATGGGCATTAACGCACACATTGGTGCAGGTGAGACTTTAACCGTGAATGGCTTAGCCGCCGCCTATCAGGAATTAAACAAATGACGATGCAACAGCGCGAGTTAGTCGCAATTTTACGGGGTGTCACCCCTAATGAAGTCGTAGCAATTGGACAAGCCTTGATTGAGGCAGGCATCACACAAATCGAAGTACCACTCAATTCACCGGAACCCTTGGCAAGCATTAAAGCACTGGTACAGCAATTCGGTGATGAGGCTTTGATTGGCGCAGGGACTGTGTTACATGCGCAGCAAGTTGAGGATATTGCTAATGTGGGCGGCAAATTAATTATTTCTCCTAACTGTAATGTGGCAGTGATCGAGCGCAGTAAGCAACTCGGTTTAATCAGTTTGCCCGGCGTGATGACCCCGACCGAATGCTTCCAAGCACTGGATGCAGGGGCGGATGGCTTAAAGTTTTTCCCCGCGTCTTTAATCGGTACGTCCGGCTTAAAAGCAGTCAAAGCAGTATTACCTCAAACCACACGCTGCTATGCCGTTGGTGGTGTGGGGGCGGCGGAATTTGCCGAATGGTTTAAGGCAGGTATTACGGGCTTTGGCATTGGCACGGCCTTGTATAAACCCAAAGACACTGCCGCACAAGTCGCCGCGCGTGCCAAGGAATTAGTCGCTGCTTATGATGCAGCCCAAGGATGAAATCATGGTGAGCTGTTTTCAACATATTGCCTGTCGTTTGGGCGAAGGGCCGCTGTGGGTCAAGGATCGCTTGTATTGGTTTGATATTTTGGACAAGCGTTTATATCACTGTGCTTCGGACGGTTCGGATCGGCAGCAGATTCAATTTCAAGAGCATTTTTCCGCAGCCGCCCTCACCAATACCGACGATTTATTGCTAGCTTCCGAAACCGCGCTATGGCGCTTCAGTCCAAGCACGCAAGCTTTAAGTAAATTAATTGATCTAGAAACGGATAATCCGGTGACGCGCTCGAATGATGGGCGGGCTGATCGACAAGGTGGTTTTTGGATTGGCACGATGGGTAAAAAAGCTGAGCCTAAAGCGGGAGCGATCTATCGCTATTACCAAGGCGAACTGCGCTGTTTGCGCCGCGATATTACCATTAGTAATTCGCTGTGCTTTTCACCGGACGGGCGCACTGCTTATTTTGCCGATACTGCTTTGAGTACGATTTATCGTTGGAGTTTGGATGCGCAAGGTTGGCCTGAAGGCGAGCCCACGATTTTTGTTGATTTAAGTGAAGCGGGTTTCTCGCCGGATGGTGCGGTGATTGATAGTTTAGGCTGTTTGTGGAGTGCGCAATGGGGCAGCTCGCGTTTGGTGTGTTATGCGCCGAATGGGCAAGTGGATAAAGTTATCAATCTGCCTGTTTCACAACCGACCTGTCCTGCCTTCGCTGCGAATGATTTGCAGCGCCTGTTCGTGACTTCCGCCACCGATGGTTTAAATCCTGAAGCCTTAGCCAAAGAACCGCTGGCGGGTAGTGTCTTGGAAGTGCGCCTACCGATTGCGGGCTATCCAGAAGGCGTGGTGCAGCTATGAAACCTGCTTTAGGTGTTTGCTATTACCCCGAACACTGGGACGAGGCAGTCTGGGCAGACGATGCCAAACGCATGGTGGAAACGGGCTTGCAATGGGTGCGGATTGGCGAATTTGCGTGGAGCCGTTTGGAAGCCAGCGAAGGTGTGTTTAGCTTTGAATGGCTAGATCGTGCCATTGAAATACTCGGTCAAGCGGGTTTAAAAATCGTGCTCGGTACACCGACTGCCACGCCGCCGCATTGGGTGGTCGCGAAATACCCCGATATGCTGGCAATGGATAAAGAAGGTCGCGTGCGCGGTTTTGGTTCGCGGCGGCATTATGATTTTTCGCATCTGGGTTATCGTCAAGAAGCGGCACGCATTACCGAAGTCATGGCACAGCGCTATGCAGGCAATGCACATCTAGGCTTTTGGCAATTAGATAATGAATACAGTTGCCATGACACTACTCTCTCCTATTCACCTTCTGCTTTAGCAGGTTTTCAAGCTTGGTTACAAACTCGTTATTCGTACATCCAAGCCTTAAACCAAGCATGGGGCAATGTGTTTTGGTCGATGGAATATAGCGATTTCGCGGAGATTGGTTTACCCAATTTGACCGTGACTGAGGCGAATCCCTCGCACTGGCTTGATTTCCGCCGTTACTCCTCTGATCAAGTCGTGGCATTTAATCAAGCAATGGTCGATGCAGTACGCAAACACGATCAAAGCACGCCGATTTTGCATAATTACATGGGCAAAACCACCGATTTTGATCATTTCGCGGTAGGTGATTCTTTAGATGCGGGGAGTTGGGATAGCTATCCTTTAGGCTTTTTAGAAGATCGGGTGCGAGCAGATGATGCGTGGAAAAATGCGTTTATGCGCCAAGGCGATCCCGATTTCCAAGCCTTTCACCATGATTTATATCGCGCCGTGGGCAAAGGGCGTTGGTGGGTGATGGAGCAACAACCCGGCCCAGTGAATTGGGCACCTTATAATCCCGTACCTTTGGCGGGCATGGTGCGGCTGTGGGCTTGGGAAGCGTTTGCGCATGGTGCGGAAGTGGTGTCGTATTTCCGCTGGCGGCAAGCGCCGTTTGCCCAAGAGCAAATGCATGCTGGCCTGTTACGCCCTGATAGCGAAGCGAGTTTTGCGTTAGCCGAAGTCCAGCAAGTTGCCAAAGAATTAGCTGAATTAGGCGAAGTTTCAACGCAAACAGCACCTGTCGCAATCGTGTTTGACTACGAATCGCAATGGGCTTGGGATACACAACCACAAGGGCGCGGTTTTGATTACTTCCAATTGGTGTTGGAGCAATACCAAGCCTTGCGTCGTTTGGGTCTGAGCATTGATATTTGCCCACCGACTACCCAAGATTTTAGCGCTTATAAATTGGTGTTAGTGCCTACCTTAATGCATTGGAAGCATGACTTAAAAACCGTACTTAAAACCTGCCAAGGCTTAGTGGTATTGGGGCCACGTACGGGATCGAAAACCCAAGACTTTCAGATACCTAAAAGTTTGCCGCCCGATTGTGATGAGTTGATTGATATTAAAGTGAAGCAGGTCGAGAGCTTGCGCCCTGCTTATCAATTAGCTTTGCAAGGGGGCGGATATATTCAGCATTGGCGTGAGTATTTGAAATTGGGTAAAGAAGTTGAAGTTGTTAGTAATGCTACTGATGATGAAGCGGTGATTGTGCGCCAAGGCAATGTTATTTATTGTGCGGCTTGGTTGGATGCCGAGGGTTATAAAACTCTGTATCAAAATTTGTGCACAGAAGTGAGTTTACCAATGGTCGAATTACCAGATGGCTTAAGGTTACGTCAGCTAGGTGATAAAGTGATTGCTATTAACTATGCAGGTAAGGAACAAGATTTAAGTGGCTTGAGTAGAGTATATAAATTTAAGGATGGCATGGTATCGGCTGCTAATATTTCTATTGGATCTTATGCATAGTAGTTGAATGGAGAGTATAATCAGGCAAATAACCTTGTCAGATATTTATTCACTTCATTAAATCCACAGCCCTATGTTTATTAAAAAGAAATACTTCATTCAACAACTATTTATCTTATTAATTCCTGTCTTAATTTTATCTGGCTGTATGACAGAGGCTATTCAATCTGAGCCAACAGCAAATCCAGCCTCAAGCCAACTCAATCCCGCCGAGTTTGAAAAGCTCGCTAATCATACCTTGATGATTTCCTTAGGGCGCGGAGATGCGCGTGCAGTGGGCGGCAAACTTAAGCCTGAAGAAGCTTTGCCCTTAGCGCTTGGCACGCCACCGAAACATATACTTGCTGTAGTACCTCAGCAAAACTGTGCCTTAGTGGGTTTAGTGGTGGAAACTGATAACCAAGTTGAAACCCGCGAATGGCTAGTGATGCAGGATAAAGGCTGCACGCCTCCGACAGGCGGCTGGTACTCTTTTTGGTTAGTGCAACAAGGCCAAACCGGTCAAGCGCGATTGTTGATGAGTGATCAAGCAGGGGCTGTCAAAATGATGGAATGGACGACAGCCGCCAAAGCCGATAGCTCGATGCAGCGTCCGGTCAGTGTCAGCCGCTCTGGGCGCACTTGCCCGAACTGTGGCTCTACTAATTGTGAAGGCTTTTGGACTAATCCAGCCGGTAGCTATCAGCGCCCGCGCGAGTTTTTGGTTGAGAATACCCGTTATGATGCAATGTCAGGCTTAGATCAGAGCTTAGATGCTGCTGCGAAATGCCCTTTAGATTGAGGACGTTTTACTTTACATTAAGGCTCTCTAGCCAGTCTGAAACCAGTCTTGGCGGAGGTTTGGGGAAGGTTATTTGAGGATAGCTTTCCCAACGTTTTCTATCTTCTTCATCAGTAGTACAAGGGGGCAGTGGACTACCTCCCAGTGAAATGGTAATTAAATAACGATCATTTCCTTTGGTGGGATCACCAGAAAAAAGTTGAGTATCGTAGTTAAGCATATACTTATCGCCTGCTCTCCAGAATACGCCTCTATCCTTGTCATGTGCTAGTTCCTGAGCAATCTGAGGATTAGTCTTGTAAGCAGGGCGTCTGTCAGGGACACATATTTTCCATCCTCCTCGTTCCAGTTGCTGCTCCAAATCAACGACCACCGCTATCGTTTCCTTAAGGGGCAACGCCTCTTCTTGTGGAGACATTCTGACAACATCGGCAGCCTTATTAGCCCCTGAAATAGCCAAGAATTTCGCTGGGGGTGTCACAAAGCCAAACTCAGGGTCGCTAAACCGCAAGGAAGTGGGCTCTTTTACTACGGTAGACCAAAACCCTTCGCTATAAGCGCGAGTCATTTTGTACGAACTTGCTTGTTCTATTTTCTCGTAAGAATCGCCAATAGACATGACAACTTCAGGGGCAGTTTTTGAAGTCTGCCACCAGCCTAGTGCTAAGCTGGCTAAGGTAATAACGGAAGCTGTGATTATCCAGTTGGGTTTCATAGCAGGAAATTTGGCTCCATTTTAGTTTTGGGTAGCAATTGATTGAGTATAGGGCTTGGAGGTTATTTAATAGTTAGAAGTACCGTTAATATCTTGACGACTATTATGAATTATTGTGCCTTTATCTTTTCCAACCATTCCGATGTTCCACCTACTGTAATTGGCAGTATTTATACCGCCAATCGTTTTAAGTAGAACTTGCTAATTTTCGAAAAATGTTAGTTTAGTGCCATCGCAGCAACTTTTACCTAAGGATCTATAATTAACTAGGTAATGCCTAATTACTGAGCTACACAGATAACTCTCCATTAGTCCGTACACTGATAGAAAAGGGAAAGTATACTTCACTAATCAACATGGAATTGTTCCAATAAAAAGACGGAGCTAGCGCATTGGATGATTAATTTTGCTCTAGAGTGACTTTAGAATAGTCTGCATCGGAATAAATAAAGTCAGCGGTTTAGTCGTGTAAGGAGTAAATCCGTATTTTTGATAAAACTGCTGTGCCTGTTCGTGTTTAGCATCCACAATAATACCCACTGTACCGATTTCACCTGAAATTCTGGCACAACGTGCTAAGGCATTCATCAGTAATAATTCGCCCAAGCGCTGACCTTGACAGTTTTTGTCCACTGCTAATCGACTCAAGCGAGCGACAGGCACAGGGTATTGCGGCGGCAGTTTCTTGCGCGTATTCGTGGGTAGCTCGGCTAACTGCGATTCAGCCATACTCAAACTATAAAAACCCTTCACGACTTCATAATCAAGCGCAATAAAAGTGCGGCTGATGTTTTTACGACTGTGCTGACCTGCTAATTGTTGAAGATAGTGATTAAGAGCTGGCTCACCACAATCAAAGGTATCCCGCGCTATCTCGGCATTAAAAGGAATAAGCTGCATACGCTCAATCCAATAAGGCTTGATGGCGTTGCATAGCAGCACGTAAAGCCGCATTAGGTGGTGGTGGGTTATCTAGCAAATCCATAAAACGATCCCACTCTTGTTGATTGAGCTTAATTTGGTGAGCTTCGGCTAGCACAGTTTCGGCAGCTTTACGCGCTGAATTCAACAAAAAATCGGTCATAGAAATGTTAGACACAGCCGCCGCTGCAATTAACATGCGCTTTAATTCGGGCGGCGTGCGAATGCTGATGCGATCATCTTTTGTGGTGGTGCTGGGCATGGTTGGTTCCTCGTTTATCTATGAGAATAGTTTAGGAGGAATTTGGGATTTTGTACACCCGTTGGCGGTACATTTTTACGTTTTTGTGCTATCAATCATTTTACTAAAATACTATTTTAGTATATACTTTTATATATACTAAATAGAGAATAGGAGGCATCGCTATGATGCAAGCCGCACTCGCCAAAGTCTTCACCAGTGGCAATAGCCAAGCGATTCGCTTACCCAAGCAATTCCGCTTGAATGTTAAAGAAGTGTTCATTCGTTGGAGTGGCAACAATCTCATTATTTCACCACACCCTGATTCGTGGGAGGGCTTCATGCAAGGCTGCGAGGGGTTTAGCAATGATTTTAGCGTGGCTGATGCTTTGCCTGCCGATAGCGAACGTCGGAGTTTTGATTGATGCTGTATATGTTGGATACCAACGCCTGCATTGGTCTTATCAAAAATAATCCACCTAGTTTGCGCCAGCATTTAATACAGCTTGATGTGTCGCAAGTGGCGATTTCTTGCATCGTTTTGTATGAACTGGAGTACGGGGTTTGTCGCTCGCAGCAGGTACAGCGTAATCGTGAAAATTTGGATAGTTTTCTGAAGTATATTCAAGTGCTGGAATGGAGTGAGGAGCAGTCAAGCGAGGCAGCTTTGTTGCGTTGTGAGTTAATGCAAATAGGTCAACCGATTGGGCATTATGATGTTTTGATTGCGGCACATGCGCGTTCGCTAAAAGCGACTTTGGTGACGCATAATGTGGGAGAGTTTGGGCGGGTTAAGGGATTGTTGGTGGAGGATTGGGAGTAGTGTCAGGAGGCTAGTTTGTTAAATTGTATTGTATTAGCCCAACTTACTCTCAAAGGCTGATCTGGTGCGCAATGAGTCTCACCTATTGCAGCAGTACGTTCAATTTGAGTTTTGCGTTTTTCACCGCCCGTATGGCGTATAGAAATAAAACGCTTTTGGTATTCATTTAAAAAGCTAGTTTCTTGAAAAAACTCTCGTGCAATAACCTGACAATACTCAAAAGCACATAATGCACCTCGTAATTGATGAATAATATGTTGAGCAGGTGCATTACTGCGTTTCATTTCAATAAATAGCACTCTCTGAGCACTTTCTGAAATAATTAAATAATCCGCACGCTTGCACTCACCACAATTACCTTGGAAAAGAAGTTGATTATTAAAGACTCTATCCAAGTCAATCACAAAAGCATCGACTGGAATACGATGTATTTCAATAAAAGAATCTGTGGCTTGGCTTTCCACTAAACATACTTTTTTAGACTCATAATGATCTTCTAAAGCGATTAAGCAAGTGGGATGTAACATGCGCGATAAAACAGAAGTATGCGACATGCTTAACCCCAAACAATTTCATCTTGAATGCGATTCATGTCTTCAATAGTGTCATCAAATGTTTTTAATTCAATACCACTTTCTGCTGTAATTTTGGCAGGAATTAAAGTATAGGCTTTTCTATCAATTACAGTGGGATCAGGTACAGTCATGTAAATATTGAGCTGTTCTGGCTTAAGCAACTCATTAGCTTGATAACCTTCACGCTTTGCAATTTCCTGAAGACGCTCATCTTCTTTATTAAGCAGCAATAAAGTATTGAACTCTTTGATTATATAGTCACTATGAGTGGTAATGAATACGCGAATACCTGCATTAACTAGCATGGCAAAAAGACGGGCTATTTTGCGTTGATTTTCAGGGTGAAGATTTAGCTCTGGCTCATCTACCATGAGTAACTTACCTTTTTCAGCAACATGGTGTAGATAAAAACCAATATCAACTAGTGATCGAACTGTACTTGAGCTTTCTGCTAGAGAAAGATTTAAATTAGGTTGGTTAGATGGTATATAGCTAATTCTACCACTGGAATTAGCAACATAAGCACCACCAGCAATGTCAGCAAATGCCTGTAAAATTTCTGGATGTTGTTGCGAGAAACTGCTCTGCCTTCTTATTATATTAGGAAGGTCACGAATAAAATCTATATTATGTTTAACTGGCAAAGGGTATTCAGCGGTAAATCGCCCTAGTAGTTGTTGCGGATTAATATTGGTTTCTTTGAGAATATCAATTAATCTACTTCGGGTAAAATCAACTTCACGTTGAAATAAGACTGCTCCTGTTCGTTCAGTGCTAGCAATAAAAGCATCGTATACTATACTTTCAAACGCACCTCTCTTAATTGCAAAATTAACAAAAAGTGCTAAATCATCATCTTTAATACCATCTTGATTAGACAAGTTTAAAATAACACTAGAATTCTCTCTATCAATCTCAGCATCCAATACAGCCATTTTAGGACTGTCACTATTAAAGTGCATACGCCCTAAACTAAAGTCGGCCATTTTATCTTTAAGGTTGACATTAATGCTAAATACATTCTGTGTAGTTTTAGATGAATGACCACCAAACAATCCAGCAATTTTTCTAGTAAAATGTTTTTCTGAAATTTTTAGTAAAAAACCAGCCTGCTCTATGAAATCATCTAAAGGTAGGATAGCCTTTTTGGAATGAATCAATACAGTAATTAAATTAGGATCAACACCATCTGCATCATTAAACTCCCAATAATCTATACTATTCCAATCGCTTAAAAACCCATAGAGTGCATAAGTAATATAAGTCTTACCTGTATTATTCTTCCCACAAATAACCGTCAAATCACCCACTGTAAAGTTAGCTTCACTAATTGGGCCTAAGTTTTTAAGCGTAATGTCCATAGAGCTACAGGTTGTTATGTTTAGATAATGCTACTTTAGCATAGTAGACCTACCAATATGATCAGGTTAACGAGCATTATGTTTAGGTTTTCCATTTGACCTCGGCGGCAACCCCGTATGCTGAGTCAACATCGCCCCCTCCTTAGGCTGATTCCCCTGCACTTTCTTAGCGCTCTGCGAAATTTGAGCCTTCCCCCCCACCTTCTGCTCCGTGCGTTTCTGATGCGCTTTATCGCTATTCTTGCGGCGGTGCGCTTCATACACCAGATTTTCTTCGCCTGCTTTGTAATGCGGAATTAGTTGGTTTTCGCCGTCGCCAATCAGTTCTTGGCGTCCCATCTCGGCTATCGCTTTGCGCAATAAAGACCAGTTTTTCGGGTCGTGCCAGCGTAGGAAGGCTTTATGCAATTTGCGTTGTTCAGGGGATTTGGCGGTTTGGACTTTTTCGCTTTTGTAGGTGACTTGGTGCAGCGGGTTTTTCTCGCTGTAGTACATGGTGGTGGCGGAGGCCATCGGCGAGGGGTAGAAGGCTTGTACTTGGTCGGCGCGGAAGCCGTTTTTCTTTAGCCATAGCGCCAAATTGAGCATGTCTTCGTTAGATGTACCCGGATGCGCAGCGATAAAGTAAGGGATTAAATATTGTTCTTTGCCCGCTTCTTTGGTGTATTTCTCGAACAGGCGTTTGAATTCGTCATACGCGCCAATTCCCGGTTTCATCATCTTGGAGAGTGGCGAGTCTTCGGTGTGTTCTGGTGCGATTTTTAAATAGCCGCCGACATGGTGGGTGACTAATTCTTTAATATATTCAGGGTCTTTCACTGCTAAGTCATAGCGCAAGCCCGAACCAATCAAGACCTTCTTAATACCTTTGAGGCTGCGGGTTTCGCGGTATAAAGCTTTAAGTTCAGCGTGATCAGTACTCAAATTTTGGCAAATCCCCGGATACACGCAACTTGGTTTGCGGCAGGAGGCTTCAATTTTCGGGTCTTTGCAGGCGAGGCGATACATATTCGCGGTCGGGCCGCCTAAATCGGAAATCACCCCCGTAAAACCCGGTACTTTGTCGCGGATTTCTTCCACTTCGCGGATGATCGATTCGCGCGAGCGGTTTTGAATAATGCGTCCTTCGTGTTCGGTAATCGAGCAGAAGGTACAGCCGCCAAAGCAGCCGCGCATAATATTCACCGAGAAACGAATCATTTCATACGCGGGAATTTTCGCCCCCTTATAAGCCGGATGCGGCAGGCGGGCATAGGTCAAGCCGAACACATAATCCATTTCCGGCGTGGTCAAAGGATGCGGCGGCGGATTCATCCACACGTCTTGATTGCCGTGTTTTTGTACCAAGGCGCGCGCATTGCCCGGATTGGTTTCCAGATGCAAGACACGGTTGGCGTGCGCGTATAACACTTTGTCTTTGCTGACTTTTTCAAACGACGGCAAACGCACCACGGTTTTAGCCCGCTCTAAACGCGCACGCGGATGGAACGTGAGCTTATGCTCGTCGGGGCGTTTGCTGCGCGGGTCTTGGTATTCAAACCACTGCACATTGCGCTTCTCGATCTCGCACTCGTCCATCTCGGTAGTATTAAGATAAGGATTGATAATGCGGTCGATTTTGCCCGGCTGATCGACGCGGGTGGAATCAATTTCCATCCAGCCTTCCGGCGAGCCACGGCGAATAAAGGCCGTACCGCGCACATCGGTAATCTCAGCAATTTTCTCGCCATCCGCCAAGCGATGCGCCACTTCAATAATCGCGCGTTCGGCATTGCCATACAGCAATAAATCGGCGGACGCATCAATTAAGATCGAGCGACGCACTTGCTCCTGCCAATAATCGAAATGCGCAATGCGGCGCAACGAGGCTTCAATCCCGCCGAGAATAATTGGCACATCCGCATAAGCCTCTTTGCAGCGCTGCGAATACACCAAGGACGCGCGGTCGGGGCGCTTGCCACCGACATTATCGGGCGTGTAAGCATCGTCAGAACGAATCTTGCGATCCGCCGTGTAGCGATTAATCATTGAGTCCATATTGCCCGCCGCCACCCCGAAAAACAGGTTCGGCTTGCCCAATTGCATGAACGCGTCTTTGGACTGCCAAGCAGGCTGGGCAATAATCCCGACGCGAAAACCTTGCGCCTCCAACACCCGCCCGATCACCGCCATCCCAAACGAGGGATGATCCACATACGCATCACCCGTGACGATAATAATGTCGCAAGAGTCCCAACCGAGCGTGTCCATCTCGGCACGCGACATGGGCAAAAACGGTGCAGTGCCAAAGCACTCCGCCCAGTATTTTGGGTAATCAAACAAGGGTTTAGCGACGTTTGGGGTGTTGGGGTTTTGAGCTAACGCAGACATGGTGCTGATACTGAGTAAAAAGGTGGGGTATTGTAGCGTAGTTTGTGGTGTGTGTGTGGTTTTACTCTTGATGAGTCCTGATTGATCGATGCGACCAGATACAGATCCTATCAGCCAGTTGCTCTACAGATTATGGAACAGCATTTCGGTTCAAACTAAGTTTGCTCAAGGCTAGATGGATGCTTAAATGGCTGTGACGATGAAATTCAAAATATACAACCCTGTCTGCGTCCAAGTGATTTTTGATTCGTAACCATTCACCATGAAATAATCAATTTTCTATAAACACTTTTGCGATTTTTTCTAGCAACGAACTCTTGCTAACCTCACCAACTTTTAAAATATCATCAGTAAAAGATTTCAAATAAATAGTGGTAACTTGTTGATCAAGAGCATTAATAATTTCGCCATTCTTGTTGAAAGTAAGAATATTATAGATAAGATTTTGTTTTTCAATTCTTTGCTTCGGCCTGTTTATTGTTGATACAAAATAAAGCAAGTCATGCTCTTGGTGCTGTAAATATATATGGTGATACTGTTTCCTTTCTTTTGGAAGCAAATAATAAGGTAATATTGTCTCTTCAGTATTGGAAATGCGTCTTACTTGATCATTATTATTTTTTGCTGTAGCTAATGAATCCACTTGTTGATTTCCAATAATTAGAGGAATTCTTGGTGAGTTATAGGCACTGAGCAAAACCTCACTGTTTTCGTCAAACATGTAAAATGAATCATTAAATAACTTTCGTTCACCCAAAAAATGACACTCAAAACGAAGTCTTGATTCTTTTATATTTCTAAAGATTTTCTGAGTATTGATAGTCAACTTATTATTGAGTATGGTTATGTTAATAATAGATGCATGTATATCTTTACTCCACCTATCCATTGGAACACGGACATAAACTAAAGTTAGTTTACAGTTTGGCAGGTCGATTTCTTCAATCGATTTACTAAGAAATACTCTTTCTTTTAACCATAATTCAGTTTTTATACGATTTAGTGTATGCTTCGAAATTGGCTTGAATTCTATGTTAATTATACCTGTGTTTTTGTCCTTTTTATTTTGAGTGAGTTTGTCAACATTGAGTCCCTGTAAGACAAAAGGATCGTCTGACTCAAATCTAGAAATTTTTAATTGTGAATAATAATCCAGACTATTATCGCTACCTCCTTTTTTAACATACGAATATGCATCCCAGAATGTATTCTTTATTTTTCCACTGACGGAAATACTAGAGCCATTGCGAGCCAAACTTTTATTAAGAACTAAGTAATTTGTTTCTTTAGATAATTCTTTATATTTAGGACGTTTTTCATAACAAAGTATTTCTTGAGGTTTTAGTTCTTTATGAAGGTGTGCATATAATTGTTGTCTTTGACTTTCGGGAATGTCTTTTCCTATGTTATCTATAATGACTAGAGATTTATGTGTTGTTTTGTTAGCAGTAATAAAGGCATCCAATGCGAAATTAGCCTTAAAGTACCTCTCACCAAAAGGTATATTATGGTTCTCCAAAATAGTTTTTAACATATCTAACACTAGGTTCTGTGCATGATTAATGCATTGATGATAACCTTCATGAAAAGTTATGAAAGGCTTTTTGGAAAATTGTATTGTATTTAATTCATCGTTAGCTCGATAAGTCGATTTTTTATTGCGAAATAGTAACTGAGTTTCATCCAGTTCAGCTCTAACCATATCACTATTGTATAGTTCTACGCTGAAAGTTTTTCTACGGATTCTAATAATTAGCTCGCATTGTGGTGAAAAAAATATTTCTGGAAATAATGTATCAAGTATTGTTAAGTCATTAATTGTTTTTTTATTTTGGACGTCAGTTGCTATATATAGCTCTGAATTAAAATAGACGGGGTCTAGTTCATATTCTTCTTTTGTTTTTTTGATAAACAACAACTTAAGGTGAAGCTCAACTAATGCTTGAAATATTTTATATTTATCAATGAATTCATTCTGTAACAATTCAGCAGGGTCAGATTTTTGATTGGAAAGATAAAAGAAATAAACAGTTTTCTTACCATTATCCCAACAGTGAATCGTTTCATATTTTAGCTGGTCGTTGCTTGAGATTGATAATTCAGATTTAATAATGACTTTTATTTCTCGATGTATTCTTTTTTCAAAACATTCCGTACTTTCGCTTTTTTCTTTTATAAAAGATCGACTGTTATAAGTGATAAAAAGGTCGTCAATATCTGCTCTTAGTAAATTATTGATATTGGTTTCTATATGTCCTTTAATATCTAAAACGTTGGTTTTTGCACATGCCGATTTTTCTAATTCAATAAAATTCGATTTCAAGTTCATAATTATTCTCCTTTTAGAATCTGAAGTAATACGTCATTTATAATGATTGAGTGTTTTAACTCACTGCCAACACTTCGTATACCATCTGTTCCTTTATGAGTTTTATCTCTATAACTTGTTTCTTCTTTAAATAGATTGAGATAGTAAATTTTTTGGTCATCGTTTATTTCTTGTTCAAGATTTAATGGGTTATATTCCATGCACGTATTTACGTAAATAAATTTTATTGATAAATATTTATGGCTGACGTAGCTAAGTATTGTTTCTGCTTTACCTAGTGCATTTTGATGAGATTTAGTTGAAATATAACTCTTGTCCAATGTGGAAGACCAACTTTTCACATCAATACACAATAATGTGTGATCGATTTCAATAAAACTATCAAATAATTCGTAAGCCCTTTTTCCAATAACATCAGGTATTTTTTCTGGGGTCACTTGCTGAATATCCATAAGTTCAAGCAATTGACTAAATAGGTATTCCCCCATATTGCCTTTCAACATTGGAATAAATTTGGGATGAGGTGTAAATTTTTTAAATGCTCTGTTTGTAACTTCTTGACATTTATACATCAGCTTGATGACGTTATCTGATGCTATAACTCCAGTTTTGCTACTGTAGTTCGGTACAATTTGAAGTTCAGGTCGATATAAACTATCACCATGCTCAACATCTGTAAGAATGTTTATATTGCCATCTTTACGACAAAGTTTTATTCTAGAGTTCTCGGCAGAAATATTTATATATAATTGGTCAATAATTTTGCAAATATATTTGTCTTTACTTACTAAAGAGTTTTCTTTAATTTTTTTTATGTAGTCATCAGGATCTATGATGCTATTGATACTACGTAGTTTTTCATTTAATTTAATTGCATCCAAGTTTCCTTGTCTTGACTGTTCTAATATAGCCGGTACAAATTCATCAAAAAACTCATCCAGCATTTCAGCACTTTGTTCAATATTGCCCTCAAAATCTTGCCTAGCTTTTTCATTGGAAAAGCTACAGTTACTACTACGTTCCTTACAGTATTCCATTAACTTGTAGTTGAGTAACGACATACTTTCCAAGACAGGTTGGTTTTTTTGATCTCTTTGAAGTCTTGTAAATTGAACCATAGCCACATCAAGCAACTCATCAGGTAGAAATACCTCAGTTGTCATAGGTGTGTCCTTTCGCTCTACTCTGCCAATTGCTTGCATAACTACTTTTAATAATTCTACTGCATGTTCATGCATTAAAAATCGATAATCTTCACCATATACGAGATTTACATCAAAGTCCTTTAGGAGTTTGATCTCTCGGCTATTAGAAATTTTCTTCATGAGGCGTAAATAGTTTTTCAATGAATGTAAAGTTCGATCACCTGATCCATCATCTTTGATGATTTCACTCCAAAAAGGACTATTAATTAGTACCAATCGTTCAAAGTCTTGTTCTATTTCCAGTATTGGATAATTAATGTAGTAGTTTAATCCTGTGCCTGCACTACGATATGCCGATATAAAAACTATCCTCAAGTTTTTGTTTGTAATACGAGTAAATTGTCTAACGTCAATATCTCTTGAAAGGCTGGCACTAAATAAAATTACACAAATTTCAATATTGTTGTCAAAGGGAGTTGTTTTAAAAATGCGGCAGTTTTCTTCTAATATCTCTAAGTTTTTAGGTTTTAAAATTCTTTTTTCTTTTACATCTTTTAAATAATCTTTAAGTGCGTTTATAAAGCGATTACTTAAAGAAAGACTTAAGGTGTTTTTTGCATCATATGCAGCCAGCAACATTGCGCTGAGCTGTCGATCAAATTCTTGCCTATGATACTGGCTTGATAGTGTTTTAGCATACTTGTTAATTTGTTTATGCCATTTTTTGTATTCAGTAGTAAATTCAGTTTCTTTCTGGATACTAGATAAATAAATTTCTTTTACATCGAAAGGTGTGTAGATGACATTTCTTAGTTGATTTCGACTGTTACGTAAACCAGATAGAATATCTACATCAGTAGATGTTCTTGTTATAATCTCAATACCGAGATTATCGGGCGAACCCGTGCAATATTTTCGCAAAAAGCCACGGTTGTATTGCCCAGTAAAGTTGCCTTCAAATCCGCTGGTAGCACTCAAGCAGATTACGCTATTTTGAGTATTATATAAAATACGCAGAAGAGATACTTCTGGTTGTTCTTTTATCAAGTCTAAAGTGAAGTTTATATATGTCAATTTGCTTAGTGAATGATCTTGAAACTCTAAGTCTTTTTGTCTTTGTATTGAAAATATGGTTTTAGGCTGAAAATATGTAAAGAAGTGCGATATTGGCAACTCTTCATCCGTTACTCTATCAAACATATACTTGACTTCTGTTGCAACTTTTATAGCGCGATTAATGAATTTATACAATGGATAATTCTGACTATTATCTCTTCCTTGTCTCAATGATTTTAAGAATTCGGAATTCAGAGGTATTTGAGATGCAGCGGCTAAAACTGACATTGTAATTTGATAAACATCATGTAGTGATGGTGATAAGTCATTGTTGTCTGTTGTATAATAAAGCTGGCAGGCTCCAAACCCATAAGCGGGGCAAACTCGGATTCGTTTTAGTCCTTGTTCATTGAAATAACGTTTAGGAGAGAAACTAAATACATTCCTTGTAATGTTTATGACTTGTTCAACATCTCCACTACGAATCTGAATGAAATCTATGTTGCCAGCAAATACTTTAAGTACAGATTCAAGAGTATGATCTAATGATAATTTGCAACTATTTCTAAGATTACCCCTGATATTATTCAGGAAGTCTTGTTTTTCTTTGTAAAAAGGAGCTTCTTCTACTTCCTTTTCCCCAATGCTCTTGACCTGCATAAATACTCGATGAATAGCAGCAAATACATGAGCAAGCTGAATTTCAGATGAAATAAGAGATATGCTGGCTGATTCAGCAAATACCTTATAGGACTCATGTTCTTCATCTATAACTAAAGTAAAAGTTATTTCTTTTTCGTGAAAGTAATTGGCGGAGTCTAAAATAAAAAATTGTTCTTTTAAAAAAACAAGTTGGTCTTTAAATGAGGATGACGCATAAGCTCCAATATTTTTTTCACTTAAAAGTTTTTTACCACCTAAAATGCAATCAAAAGTATGGGATTTAAAATAGTATTCCCCAGATTTTTTTTGAGCTGGTAAATCAATGGGGCGATCAAATTTACTAGTGGTCGCCAGCATGATGCATGGTTGGATCATTGCCATTACAAAAGGGGAGTAATGACATACAATATCTTTACGAAGAGCATGAATACCTTCCTGTGCTTCGATTAAAAATTTTAGGTTAGTAGAAGAATTATCGTGGTTTAACGCAGACAATGCCAATTGTTGCAGTGCTTTTTCTAGCAGATTATTTTGATTAAATAGCTGGGTTTGTAAATCTTCAAGCAAGCCAAAACCATCATCAAAGTCTGTTTTTTCTTGCTCAATACGTTTACTAATAGAATCAATAGTACGAATCACTTGTTCGAGACGTAAAGCTTGACGCTCAAGTGATTTGTACTTTTTACCTTCACGAGTCCAGCGTTGATAACGTTCTCGGTTTGTAATTTTATGACCATTTTTTTCGGGAATCCAACTTTCAAAATCCAGGTTAATTAAATCAATTCGTGCTAAGAAGCTTACAAAGTCGATATTTTTTAATCGAGCTTTTTCAAGTAACTTTTCTGCGAAATCTATTTGAGCTTTCTGGGGGGTTATAAAAAATAGATTATTATAATTTCCTTCATGTGATTGATTTTTACTTATACTATCTAAGTATGTATTAATCACTCCATAACTTTTACCAAATCCCGTTCCATCATTGGAAAAAATGATAGCAGGACGCTTTTTTGATGATGTGTCGTAAAGTTTTGATGCATTGCTACGGTAACTATTTATTGCCTGTTTAGTTTTCTCATCCGGCAATCTTATTTCCATGTAGTTTTGTGTCAATTCTTTATTTTCCATAGCATTAGAACTCCAAATTCATACGTTGATACCCCAACGCCAGCATCGCATTCTTCACCCCATACAACACCAGCACATCCCACAACCACAACCGACAACCTTGCTCCGTCACATTATGATCCGCCGAGCAATCCACATGCCATTGCCGTAGCACATACCTAGCCATTACAGCCCGCAGTTTCAAATGTAGCACGCCATCGACCCTGCTATAGTCGCGCTCGGTGATGTCGGAGTGTGGCCCAATGTCGAGTTCGACAAGATGTCTTGCGCGTGGAGTTCGTGTTTGGCGGGGTTGCCATCCAATAGTTCGATTCCATGCAGGTAAACACAAAAGCGCGGAAGTGCCAGTACAGATTTGCCAGTGTGAAGGCACGATTGCCTGCTCTGACTCCCCATTGAAGGGCGAGAAAAAACGCATCCTGGCCGCTTTACGCTTATGGATTGCCCACATTACTGACGCAAGAATTTCAATTGTGCTCTTTCAGCAATCGTTACCAGCAAATAGCTAATTTTAAGCCAAGTTATATAGTTTTGGGAGGTAAATTAGCTGCATCATAAGCAGCAAGCAACTTGATCAAGCATCGGGAGTAGCTAATGATATAATCACCACTTTACCTAAGTTGCGAGGTCATCATGAGCTGGCAAGAAATTTGTGAAAATCCAGTACTGAAAAATTTACCGTTTAAAATCGAAACGAATAAATGGGGTAAGCTCGAAATGAGTCCAGCTACCAATGAGCATGGCTTATACCAATCTATGATCATCAAACTCATGTTCAAACTGGCAACAGGCGGTGACTCCTTAACCGGATGCAGTGTGCAAACTTCTGATGGAGTAAAAGTGGCTGATGTGGCTTGGGGGACTTATGACTTTTTCAAGCGCAATGGACGTGCCAATCCCTATTTAGAGTCACCCGAAATAGTCGTTGAAATCTTATCGCGCTCCAATACTCGCCAAGAAATGGAAGAGAAAAAAGAGCTGTACTTTGCGCGTGGTGCGAAAGAGTTTTGGACGTGTGATCGCAATGGTGAAATGAGCTTTTTTAGCAACCATGCATCGCTGCTAAAAAGTCAAATCATTCCCGTATTTCCAAGCCAGATTATGATTGATTTTGCTTAATGCTTGACTGTTATAAATTGACTGCCACCCCTACTTAAAAACAGGTCAATTCCCTTTGCTCACATTTGCTGCTGCAATGCCTTAAATTCGACGTTATGAGTAATGTAGTAGTGATTGACTATTCACATTAAGCATACACCTCACCTTAAGTTTGCTCGTTCTAAGGAACATATAATTTCATGAAAATCCTAGTAAAAACCACCGTCAACTACACCACTGATGACGCGGACTGGTCTATCCGCAATTTCGACTGGCTGGCGAATACCCTCAGCTCCATCGACAATACGGTAGTCGTCGCACACGACCGAAAGGTCAATGATCAAGCCGATCCTGAGCTACTTAACCTGCCGCAATCTGATTTTGATCAGCTTTGGTTTATCGGTTTGGATGGAGGTAATTCGCTATTGGCGGGTGAAGCCGAAGCGATTCATGCCTTTCGGCGTTTGGGTGGCGCGGTGCTATTGACGCGCGATCATCAAGATATGGGTAAAGGCTTTTTAGCTTTGGGTGCATTGGGGCATTTACATAATTTTAATCAGGCAAACCCGCCTTCTGATCTAAGCCGCCAAGCCTCGGATGACACGTACAACACAGGCATTAGTTGGCCTAACTATCACAGCGGCAGCAATGGCGAAGCTCAGGAAGTGTCAGCGACCGAGCCTTTGCATCCGATTGCACAGCGCCCTGATCAACAACCCTTGCGTTGGTTGCCTGCTCATCCACACGAAGGCTCTATTTCCGTCACCCCTGAATTACAGGATGTCGCGCAAGTAGTGTTACAAGGCAAAAGCCAATGCAGCGGCAATACGTTTAATATTGCTATCGCTGTAGAAAATCAAACCGATACTGACGGGCAAGCTTTAGGGCGTGCAGTGTGCGAGTCCAGCTTTCATCATTTTTGCAGCTATAACTTAGATACCACTCATAGCTGCCCTTCATTTGTAATCGACCAGCCGCTTAATACGCTCAAAGATCACAGCGAAGCACTGGCGGATACTCAGCAATATGTCATTAATCTGGCGAACTGGTTAGGTACAAGAACTCATTCGGCCTAACTTGTAAGGAGTTTTAGTGCTGAAGCTAAAGCTCCAACAAGCTCGGCGAAGGCACTAAATTCAGCGCCCCCACCGCTTTTTGCACATCAGTCGACCACAGCCACAAACGATACGGCGGCGGCACTTTCATATAGCTTTCTGGGCCATACAGCAAGCGGTCGCGCATATCTGCACAATAGCGCGAACGCCATGCATAACGCTCCGTTGAGCGTAGCACTTCGCCATCGGCTAGCTTTTTACTAATCCCATAGAGCTTCTCGCACATGCGATATTCATAAGCAGGCAGGGTGAGCGCGTCCGCCCAAATCCCGCGCTTTTGCTCATACGCTTGTACGGCAAGGTGCAAATACAGCGGCAAATCCTGTTCGCCCGGAATATTCGGAAAAATGATAAACGGACTTGCCCAGCCGCTAGCGATTAAATCTAAATTAAAGGTTGAGCGCTCCGCACGACTCAAAGTTGCCAATTCTTTTGCAGAATAATTAGGCGCTATATACGCAAGCAAGCGGTGATTAGGGTCAAAGGGTGCGTCGGCGGTACGAATAAACAAAGTACGCTTAGTGCCACTCTCGCGGGTTAAACGTTTTTCGATATTTTGCTTAGCAAAATCGCTCGCCGCTTTGCCTTGGCTATAATGAAGTGTGCCTGCTGTGCCCGTTTCCAATTTTGGCAGAATATAATCCGCGAAAGCTCGGCTGACTGGTGCTTTGCCTTCACGAATCCATTGCGCGAGCTGCAAGAATTTCTCATCCACTTTCTTAGCGCCCGCCTCCGAATGTGCAGTCACTTCTGGCGTATCCACCGACAACATCCGAATCGGCATGCGGATGGTGGGTGTGTCGCCATCCGAGATATCGACCAAGGAGCGAGAACCTAAATCGGGTAAATTTTCACCCGCAGGTGTCCAGAAGATTTCAATTGACTCGACCATGCTCGCTCCCCTTAAATGATTAAGTACCTGCTTTAGGTATAGCTTAACTAAGCCGCCTGCCTGCAAATTTTTAGGTACTGCGCGACGACCGACTCCATCCCTTGCTCAATACACTCCACCATTAACGCATGTCCAATTGATACTTCTTTAATGTGCGGAATCGTTAAAAAATGCGGCAAATTCTTCAAATCCAAATCATGACCCGCATTCACCGCAATTCCTAATTCTTGAGCGCGTCTAGCAGTCGCAGCATAAGTTTGCAATACCTGCTCAAACGCTTTAGTGCCATAAGCAGCGGCAAAGCCTTCTGTATAAAGCTCAATCCTTGCTGCCCCTGTTGCAGGAACGTGCTCGATTTGTTCCAGGCTAGGATCGAGGAAAATCGAAACCCGAATCCCCTGCCCTTGCAGCCGATTACAGATTTTGGCGAGTTCAGCCTGATGCTTAATCACATCCCAACCGTGGTCTGAGGTGAGCTGATTGGGTGCATCAGGCACTAAAGTACATTGCGCAGGCCGTGTTTTTTCTACGAGTGTAAGGAAATCTTCGGAAGGATAGCCCTCAATATTAAACTCCACCGCTCCACCAAACGGCAGCAATGCTGCAAGATCAAGCGTGTCTTGGCGGGTAATATGGCGCTCATCTTGGCGCGGATGCACGGTAATGCCCTTGACACCTAGCGCGATGAATTTCTTAGCGAACTCCACCACATTGGGGAAATCGCGTCCGCGCGAGTTTCTGAGGAGGGCGATTTTATTTAGGTTTACACTTAAACGAGTCATTAAATTCACTCTTCTGGTAATGAAATCACTAGACTGTACTTTCTAAAATTACAACAAGAATTCAGATTAAAATAGAGCTAGCTATTGTCTAAATCAAGAAGTAATAAGCCTTGATAATTGAGGGTCATTTCTAAAAAGAATGCAATATTTAGCTACTGTGGATAATTCCGCTTCTTGGCTAGTAAATGCTTTAATAGTTACACAGTGATTTCTATATTTTTCTTTAGCAGCAGGATTGCCAGGTTGACACAGCTTGTCTTTAGTAGCGTTGATGTCTGCAATAACTTGGGTTACTTTTTGCCAAACTTTTCTACGTTCCTCAGCTAAGCTTTCATGTTCATTTAACTTTAAAAGTTTAATAGTTTCTAGAACACGCTGCTTTTGCCACTCAGTAATACTTGGTTGTGGTATGGCCTTACCTTCTTCATCAAAAGCAATCAAGCTTACATCCCCTGCATCTGTAGGATCCAGAAGATAAGCTTCTTCAGATTCTTCGCGAGGATTGTCATATGTTGAGACGCAAGAGTTTTCGTGTAATGGGAAATATATTCCTTTTTTACGATTACCAACATTGGCACAAAGACGAAAATTAGTGTAGTCGAAAGCCAGCCACCAGTAACCATCCTTTACTGAACCATCAAGTGCTTTTGTTTCTTTTTTAGGACGAAAATGCTCTACATCGTAATGGGAAAAGAGTTCTTTTGACTCAGAAAACCAACATTTACCGAGTGAAAGAACTTGCAGCCAAGGTTTTAACTCCCCCCAATGTGCCGAGTGATTATCAATAAAGTTATTTCGTGCTACGAGATCACCCTGCTGGTGCAAAAGACAAAGTGCTTTTTTATAGTCATTAGATTTTTTAAGCCATGCTTGCCAACGTATATCACTCCAAGGCTGCCAGTGTGGAAAACTAGGGTTAACAGGCGTATTTACAGGTGTTTTACCATGTACATCAATAAATCTCATAGCCCTGTCTCTTTAAGATTCTTTTAGAATTTCATCAATAATTGCGTCCGCAATAGCATCTTGCTCAGCGCGTTCGGCAGGCGTTGCTGGCGGGGTTTTAAGGCGCTTATGTTGAGCCATTTTTTTGGCAAATAGTGCATAGACTGGATCTTTAAAATCGGAACTGGAAAATCCAAGGTCAGCTAACTCTGCACTCAGATAACTCAGCTCTTCATCTTGCGAGACAGTGCGTGAGTCTCCTATTGCAAACAATTCATTGCGCCGATATAGACGGCGTTCTGTTTCTGGATCTAGTGTCGACGATAGACCAAATAGCTCACTTTTTAGCAATCCAGTGACGCCCATGCCCTGTGGATGCTCACCAGGTTGCTCAATAACTGTCTTGTGGTTTTGTTTACGTAATATATGAACTTGCTCACGCCTTAGGCTACCGACCATGATTGGGTCGTGAGTAGTGATAAGTATTTGGGATTCACCTACCTGATTTTCACTTGAATCTACTCCTAGAATTTTTTCTATGTCATCAAAATAACGAAGTTTCCAAATGGGGTTTAAATGAGTATCTGGTTCATCAAGTAAGAATAGGCATTGATCTTGGCGAGTAATTCTCATCAAACCAAGCACCGTAAGCATTTGTAACTCGCCTTCTGAAAGTTGCTTGAAACTGATACAACCATCGGCTCCACGCTTTTTAACAGTAATTCGTACTTCTTCTAATAAATCTCCAATATAAGCCGCTTCTGCATAACGGAAAAAACGTTCAGGTGTGCCAACCATCTCGCCTAATTGCTCCAAGGTTGCCTGATCAGGTACGAATAGATACATTAGCTCTTGTTTTTCTGGGCGACGGCGGAAATCAATCGTCACACTGCATGTTTCCTGAATTGGTGCCCAAGCTACCTTCCACAATTCATTCAAAAGGTTATTTACAACCGTGCCACGCGCATACCAAAAACGCGGGTCGCCTTGTAACAAATCATTATCGCTTAAATCTTTAAGTGCATGAGGCTTCTTAAGAACAAAATTTGCAGACTCAATTGATTCAATACCCAGATTTCCAAGTAATTTTTTGAACTCAGTGTCATTTGATAGTAAACAAGATAGCAGCACTAACTGGCTATGCCCACCTCGAAAATAGAATAAACGGCGGACTAAATCATCTTTATCTTGCTGGAGTATGTTTTTGTAACGCTCTTGATGGGTTTGGAACAGTGCTTCAATTCGATCATTTTTACCTGAGTAATAAGCAAAAATGTGCGCTGGCAGATATTCATAATCATTTTTAAGCAAAAATCCTTGAGACTGCTTTTCACCATTTACCCAAACAAATGGGCGATTTTGATTAACGGTATCAGCAGTGATTTTGATTTTATTATCGCGAATCTGATAGTCAAGCTCATAATCAAAAGTTGCAGGTAGATCAAGATCAATATTACGGAAAATCGTAATCAAGGCCTCCATCATGTTGGATTTGCCCGTGCCGTTCTGACCAATTAGTGCATGACTACGGATGGGTTTTCGCTCTGTATTGGCGGGCTGTCTTGTTGACGGCTCGTAATACTCGGCGAAATCTACTGTTACATCACGCAGGTTGCGGAACTGTTTTAGCCAAAGGCGTTGCAATCTCATCAGTCTGCCTCCTTCTCCAGCATTTGTGCTCCGGTGGGTTCGGCAATCCAGCCATGCATCACCTCGGTTTTAAGCTGGGCGTAGAAGGTGTCGATTTCCCCACCGAAGCGTTGCCACAGATCATTTGCGCCCAGTTCGCCATTATAACGGGCAAGTAGGCTTGCCAATGGTGCTTGCGTATTGCTGGAAGGTTGAACTGTCCCCAAGCGTACAGGGGCTTTCAATTCGGTTTTTGGGACTTTCATAGGTTCTTCCTGTTGCAGGGTAGAAATACCAATCAGACTGGCAATAGCAGCCGTCGCCAAACGTTCAGCCGTCTTCTGAGCAGAACGAAGTTTTTCTTCCAGCGTATCGCAAAATTGCATCAATTCATTCACACGGATAACAATTTGCTTCTGTTCCTCAGTGGGAGGGAGAGGAAAAGGATAAGTTGCAAAAAAGTCTGTTGGCAAGCGCTTTTGCCCTGCTGTTCCTGTCATACTTTTTTCTCCCTCATCTCGAAAATATGGAGAGCGAAGGAAAATATATACATAGTCAGGCAAAACACCATCATGTATTGATCGAAAAACATGTAATTCTGTTGTTCCCGCACCAATACTTTCGATGCTTTTTAAGTTACGAATAACTGCTGATTTACCGTTCTCAAAACAAGGAGTGATTTTTGCTACTACCACGTCATTGTTGGCAAAATGCGTATAACCTTTTTTTATGTCTAACCAAGGACGTAATTCACTAAACAACATCCCATTATGTGAATCAGAAATACCACTCATTGGCAAAAAATCAGCCAGACACATCTCTTTTTCTTTTTGGATCACATTTCTTGGACTAATCTCTCCAATATCCAATAAGCGAGTCCATATCCAACCTGCCGGAATATTAATTCTCTTAAACTCATCGAGTTTTTCTTTTTCAAGTTTTGGCATTAATCTGTATTGCTTATTTTTTATTAATTCCTTTCTGCAACTATTAATATTTTCAAGCAAACTGCTTGCATCTGAATGTTGTTCAGTCAGTTTTCCCATAACTGCTAACTGGTAAATCATTTCCCGCAAACACTTAACGTCCTCCGCCTCGGCGAACAGATACGAGAAATTCCCGGCCAACCGTTCCCAGCTATCTTGCAATTCTTTCGGGCTTTCTGCATTGGCAACCTCTTGCAAGACAGACTGACGCAACTTGTTCTGTAATTTGCGCTTTCTCTGTTGTTGGGCTTCGAGTTTGTCGCAAAGAGCCATGAGTTCATCGACTTTGGCAACAATACGGGATTGTTCTTCGAGCGGGGGAAGAGGAACTTCCAGTTTTTCCATTTCTGCTTTTGTCATATGAGCCATAGCTATCCCGTGACCAGATGCTTTTATTTCATTTGTTTTCTCAAGCAAAAATGTATAAAGATATTTCTTATTAAGAAAAGCTTCACTAAAAAAATCCAGCTTCCATATATGGTAGTGATATATAGCCTTGCCGCCACTCCAAATAAATGGGCCAAACGAGGCTGACCATGCATATAGCAAATCACCATCATCACAATATTTATCATCTTCCAATTCAAGATTGGAGTAATACCAATGATTCGACGTAAAAAGATTCCCCACTCGCAAAACTGGAGTTCCAGAAGCCAATAACTCTTGTTTTTTATATGCACGACCATTCAAAACCCTTACCAAGTTTCCAAGTGATGTAGATGCCCATCCATAAGGTAAAGTGGTATTTATTTCTGGCTTATCACTTTCTATAAGCTTATTTGCTCTTACGGGTTTTCCAATTACATGAGATGTTGTTTTAGCCATATCATGCAGTTGCTGCTGTGCGCACTCTTCCTGTGCTCTTCGTTCTACTAACTTTCCCTGAATAGCAAATGCCAAAATTAACTCTCGTAAATGCTGCACACCATCAGGAGCATTGGCGATGTATCCAAACTCGGCTAGAAACTGTTTGGCATCCATCAAGCGGCATCCTCTGTTGCGAAGTGGTGCGCTAAGGCTGCTGCCAATTCACTTTTCAGGGTGTTTTCGGTTTCTTCGATTTCGCCAAGGAGTTTTTTGTACTTGTCCAGCAATACGTCAGGGTCGTGGATTTCTTCTTCTGATGAATTGGGGTTTTTCAGGTCGAGATTGAATATAGGCCAGTAGATGCGGTCGCCCGCTGCTTTGGCATCACGCGCTTTCAGGTAGAGCGGTTCGTATTGCGCTTTCAGGTCGTCAATCTGCTTATCAACCTGTTTGCGATACTCGGCATCCGTGCTGCCAACCAGACTTTTGCGTAGTTCCTTGGCTTGATTCTCCAGATTTTTAGCTTGGTTGTTGAGTTCTTCCACTCTTGTCCAATGCGGTTTGGCTTCTGCCAGTTTTTCTATGCGCAGGGTTTTGAAGTCAACTTTCCACGCCAGTTCGCTTTCTTCACGGTCGGTAAAGTCATTGTCTTCCGTTCCCCACCATGCCTTTTCCGCGTCGAACTCTTCCAGCCGGATCGGTTTGGTTTTGGAATAGCTCTTGTAACCGGGCGGATACGGATGCTCATAAAACCAGATCGTTTCAGTTGCAAAGGCTTCATCCAAATCAGCGGCGTCCTCAGTTTCAGGCTTGCGCCGGGTGAAGAACAACAAATTGGTTTTGATGGTGGTATAAGGCGCGAACACACCTTTGGGCAAGCGCACGATAGTATGCAGCTTGCACTCCCGCAGCAGCGTTTCTTTCAACTTGCCCTTGATGCCATCGCCAAACATAAAACCATCCGGTAACACTACCGCAGCTCGCCCACCATCATCTTTTAATAGCTTTTTGATAATCAATGCCATGAACATATCGGCAGTTTCACGGGTACGCAAATCTGCTACATAAGTTCCACCTATTGAGTCTTCTTCGTAACCACCGAATGGCGGGTTGGTGACAATACAATGCTTCTGATCTGCTTCACTCCAGTCATCCCACTTAGTTTCTAATGTATTACGATGTTCTATTTGGCTAGGCGTATCAATTCCATGCAACAGCAAGTTAGTAGTACAAAGCAGATGAGGTAGTGGCTTTTTTTCAAAACCAAAAATCAATTCTTCGAGTGTAGCCTGCGTATCTTCTAACTTATCCTGATCAGAAGTTTGAGTTTGAAAATGCTCAATTGCAGCTGTTAAAAATCCCCCAGTTCCGCAAGCCGGATCAAGTACCTTTTCTCTCTTTTCTAGAGAAGGATTTATCATTTGAACCATAAATTGAGTAATCGCGCGTGGCGTATAAAACTCTCCTGCATTACCCGCTCCACGCAAATCATTAAGCATCTGCTCGTAAACATCGCCAAGATTGGCTAATGTTTTGAAATCCTTTAGGTCAATAGCATCTTCGAGTTTTCCAATAACCTCGGACATCAATGAACCCGATTTCATGTAATTGTAGGAGTCTTTAAAAACCTCTCTTAAGACTTTATGTTTTTTGCTCGTGTCAGCATTGATATTACGTAAAACAGGGAAAAGCTGGTTGTTAACGAAATCAATTAAATCGCTACTATCAACCTTTGCTTTCTTCTTACCAGTTTCATCAATAACGTATGTAGCCCAATCGCGCCAACGAAAGCCAGCAGGAATAGGGGATTCATAATTAGTGCCATTTTCTTGAGCGCTTTCCTCCCAAGTTTCCTCACGCTCATCAAATACTTTGAGGAATAGCATCCAAGTCAACTGCCCAATACGTTGTGCATCACCATCCACACCAGAATCTTTGCGCATGATGTCTTGAATACTTTTAATAGTACTGCTTAGATTCATTCAGAATTTCCTTGAGCAAAGCTTAAATTTTTGTAAAAAAAACTGATTTCGCTGCTTTTTTATCAAAGGTAAGCGTGGTTTCACAAGCGACTGCTGCTGCAGTTTGCCCAATCAATAAATCCGATAAGTCAAAACTATTATTTTGCGCTTGTGCAATAAAATCACGCACCACGGATGACTCTTGAAATACCAAAGCAGACATGGATAGCAGCTCATCAATAGATAGCAAAATAGTCTCGCGGGGCACTTGATAGCTTGACTGTAAAACCCAGATCATTTCCAACACCACCAAACTACTTACAAATAAAGGCTGCTTGCTCAGCTCAGCCTCAGTCAGTAAAGCATTCACAATCTTCGACTGTGCTTCATCGTCTTGCACCAGAAAACGCACCAGTACATTAGTGTCCACTGCCTTCATGAGGCTTGGTTCTGCAGATGTTGAGCAATGGCTTCATTCATCATCTCAACGGTGACTGGCTTTGATTTTTTATACTTACTTAACAAACCAGCTACCTCAGCGACCTTGCGGGTCAGTGGCTTAATAACAATCTCGCCGCGCTCATTCAGAGCAAACTCAACCTTGTCGCCGGTCATCAAGTGTAAGCTATCCCGCATATTTTTTGGGATAGTGACTTGGCCTTTTTGGGTCACGGTTGATACTAAAGCAGTCATTTTCCGCTCCTAAAGTATTACTAAAGATTTAAGTTATACTTAAGGTAATACCAAATAACCAAGCTGTCAAAATCAAAATTTACTCAAGTGATTAACCAAACTTTATAAAGCTCTTATTGCAGCATGCTTCAATTTGTGAGCTGATAACCACTATCCAAAAACATTGAGGAACTTAGCGATGATCACTATTCTACATGGCCATACCCAAGATTTAGGCGGTTTCTCAGTGCGGCGCTTATTGCCACATCAAGCACGGCGGTCGGTGGGGCCTTGGGTGTTCTTCGATCATATGGGGCCTGCGCAATTCGCGCCCGGTGAGGGGATTAATGTACGCCCGCATCCGCATATTAACTTAGCCACCGTGACTTATTTATTTGCAGGTGAAATCCTGCATCGTGATTCACTCGGGAGCATACAAACGATTCGCCCTGGCGATTTGAATTTAATGATTGCAGGGCGGGGTATTGTACATTCGGAGCGTGAAACTGAAACGGCTAAGGAACAAACCCGTAGTTTACATGGCCTGCAATTATGGCTGGCTTTGCCGGATGAAGCTGAAGAAATAGCCCCCGAATTTATTCATTATCCTTCGGCTAGTTTGCCAGCGTTGAATTTGGAGGGCGTGCCAGTGCGTGTGTTAATGGGTGAGGCTTATGGAGTCAGTTCGCCCGTCAAAACCCTCTCCCCGACTTTATATGTCGAAGCCGATTTGCAAGCGGGTCAAAGCCTAGCCCTCCCCACAGGCACGCCCGAATTAGCGGTTTATGTGGCCTCAGGGGAATTACAACTCGGCGAACAAACCCTTGATACTTACTCGCTGACCGTGCTCGACGCGCTTGATCAAGGCAGCCTAACCGCAATCCATGACAGCCGCATTGCCTTGATTGGCGGCGCACCCGTGGGCAAGCGTTATATGTGGTGGAATTTTGTTTCTAGCCGCAAAGAGCGGATTGATCAAGCTAAGCTCGAGTGGCAAGAACAGCGCTTCCCACTCGTACCAGGTGATGAGCAGGAGTTTATCCCCTTACCTGCTCACTAATTACACATAACCTCTTAATAACTGCTGCTTAAAGAGGTTCTAAGCAGCAGTAAACTAACAAAAGGGATTAGAAACAATAAAGCCGTTTGCAGTATTACTCCTAAAAACGGACTAGTGACCACTAAGACCAGCATCAATAGTAGAGTAATGAAAACGATTACCCATACACTGACCGCCCTTCTATAAAATAACAGCCCTGCAAAAAAACTATAATAGACCAAAATACCTGTCACCAAGGTCTCAATAACTCGCGTAGTTAGCAAGTCATTCTGGCTCCAAAGTCCGAAGCTGCCGGCTGAGAACACTAAACCAAAAGGTGCAACTAGCTTATTTATGAATTGTGATTGATTGATAATTTGCTCATACAAATAGCCAATTCCTAGCAGGACATACAAAAAATAGCCTACTAATGATTTAATAGGCTCAAGCAAAAAAACCTCTTTGCCTGATAATCGTATAGCCAATAAAACCAATAGACTAGCGAGTATCAGAAGCACACCTAAAAGCACGACGGTTAAATACTTCGCTGCTGCCACTTGCGAGGCAATTTTGGAATAGGTTCCAAAATTACCTCCCACTGTAATCACCATGAAAACGCCTAACAGGCTAAGAACAACGCCGAAAATCAGCACAAAAACCATGATCTCGATAATTTTTGACCGTTTCTGTAGTTGCATAGGCGTCTAAAGCTTGCGAGATTCAGCATTCCAAGCATTATCCTGCTCTTGCTGATCGCGATTAACTCGGTCAGCTTGCAGCAGCTCCACCACTTCTTCGCGGGCTTGCTGCGAGATCGAAATATACTTTTTCGAGCCTAATTCAAAACTACTTAAGCGATCTGTGGTTTCCTGATCATGCTTGGCAAACTGCTGGGCTTTGCGGCGCGCTTGATAGGCACGCATTCCCAATTCTTGCAGCACCATTTCACCTAAATGCAACGAGCCTAAAAATAATTCGCGCTCCACATAATCAACTCCTAAGCGCTGTAATTCATGGTAATGCACCACATCATAAGCGCGCGCATACAATTTTAAATTTGGGAAATTATGCTTAGCCGTCTCAACAATTTTATTAATCGTGGCGCGATCATCAGCAGCGATCACCAGTAATTTAGCTTTTTCAGCACCGGCGGTATGCAGTAAATCATCGCGGCTGGCATCACCATAAAAAATCTTAAAACCAAAGCGGCGCACCCGCTCAATATGCGTCGCGCTATGGTCTAACACCGTAACATGCACGCCATTCGCAATTAGCAGGCGCGACACGATCTGCCCAAAGCGGCCAAAGCCCGCCACAATCACTGGATTATGCTGCTCATCCATCGGCTCTTCGTGAGCCTCTTCATGACCCTGCTCAAACAGCGGCTGGACTAGGCGCTCATTCAATAGAATCAGGATCGGCGTAAATACCATCGACAAGGCAATCGCTGCGGTTAAGACATCGACAATTTCCGCCGGTAACACTTTGTTTTGCAGGCTAAACGACAGCAGCACGAAACCAAACTCACCACCTTGGGCGAGCGCGAAGGCAAACCAATAGCGGTAGCCGCCCTTAATTGAAAACAAGCTCGCCAAGCCCCAGAGAATGACAAACTTCAGAGCAATTAAACCTAAGACGACCAAGGTAACAATAATCGGATGCTGGACTAAGAGCTTAAAATCAATCGACGCGCCCACTGACATGAAAAACAAGCCTAATAACAAGGCTTTGAAGGGATCAATATTTGCCTCTAATTCATGCCGATATTCATTATTTGCAAGCACGACACCGGCAATAAAAGCGCCTAAAGCCGGTGACAAGCCGACCATATCCATAAGCAAAGCCGTGCCCACTACTAGCATTAAAGCCGTGGCAGTGAACATTTCGCGCAAATGGCTCTCAGCAATGAAACGAAACACTGGCCGCATTAAATAGCGCCCAATTAAAATCAGGCCAATAATCACCCCAATCACGACTAGAGCTTGCTGCCATTGCGGAAGAACATCAATAAAGTTACTGCTATCTTCAGTGGCTTTAAGCGGCTCACTACCCTGCGAAGTTAACAGCGGCAGCAAGGCAATAATCGGGATCACCGCGATATCTTGGAACAGTAACACCGCAAAGCTCGCCTTCCCGCCTTCGGTCTGCATCAAATTCTTTTCACCGAGAATCTGTAAGGCAATCGCAGTGGAGGAGAGCGATAAAATCAAGCCCATCGCCACGCCAATCTGCCAAGAGAAACCAAATAGCAGTGCAATGCCTGCAATCGCTAAGGTCGTGAGGATGACTTGTAAGCCCCCCATCCCCACTATCGGTTTGCGCAATTGCCATAAAACGGGCGGCTGCAATTCCAGCCCAATCAGGAACAGCATCATCACCACGCCAAATTCGGCGAAATGCATAATATGCTCAGTATCCCCCACAAAGCCTAAAACGAAGGGGCCAATGATCACCCCAGCGATTAAATAGCCTAAGACCGAACCTAAACCTAAGCGGCTAGCAATGGGGACTGCAATCACCCCGGCAGCAAGAAATAAAAATGCCTCTTGTAATAGCGCCATAATCTGTCCCTAAACCATTAAATCATTGAGATAGCTCAAGCGAGTTAAGGCTTGAACAGAGTTGCGTTGTGTATGGAGGTGAGTGAGCAAATGCTGGTATTGAGTAGCCGTCGCATCAATTTCAGCTTGGCTCAGATCATTCGCATCATGAATCACGAAGGGCGGAACATAAATCATGCCACACAGATTCGCGGTTTGCTCCAACGGGCGCAGTAGCTCGCGAATCGTAAAATGATTTTCGCCTGAGGCCTGATAAGCTGCGTGGCTGCCGCCTGCGCTAATCACATTCGCAAACAGTTTACCTTTTAAAGCCACGCCCGTTTCGCCATAAGCAAAACCGTATTCCAAGACCAAATCCTGCCATTCTTTTAACAGGGAGGGCGTGCTATACCAATACAGCGGATACTGAAACAGAATAATATCGTGCTCACTCAGTAGAGCCTGCTCTTTATCCACATCAATCATGAAGTCGGGATAAAGTTGATACAGATCGTGGCAAGTGACACCTTCTACTGCTTGTGCGGCTTTCAGCAAGCGATAATGCACCCGTGAACGCTCTAGCGCAGGGTGCGCAAAAATAATTAAAATTCGATTTCCCAAATCCGACATCCTTTATGCAGGAACAGTGACAGTCATAGCCCGCTGCTTACAAGCGTGACTACTCCAATACCAAGCCCCGAAGCCTACCACTACATTGGCAACAGCAGTGGCAATATAAATCCCATTTAAGCCCCACTGCTGTGAAAGCAACCAAGCCAAGGGCAAATAGATCAGCAATAAGCGTGTTCCGGTCATAATCAATGCAGGTATCGGGCGACCAATTCCATTCGCCATACTGCTCACGATCATGACAGTACTCAGCAAGCCATAAGTAATCGGCACGATATGCAAATAAGTAACCGAAGCTTGCACAGCGGCTTCATGCGTGGTGAATAATTCGGTTAAAGGTCGGGCTGCTAACCAGAATAACACGGACATCGCCAAGCCCCAGCCCCAGACAAAATAGAAGCTGATATTCAGGGCACGCCGCAAACGATCAACCTTTTTTGCCCCAAAATTTTGCCCCGCAAACGGAGCTAAGGTCGAAGCTAAAGCCATCACCAGCATTAAACCAAACATCTCAATTCGTGAGGCCACACTATAACCCGCGACTGCTTCACTACCGTAAGCCGCGACTAAACCAGTGGTTAGCCCCGTTGAAACCGGCGTAATTAAATTAGTCCCGACCGCTGGCACTGCGACTCGTAAAATATCCTTCCAACTTTGCCAAACATTAGTGGTTAATGCTTTTAGGGAAATGAATTGCAGCTTGAAATACAGCACATATAAAGCGGCTACTAAAGCACCAAAATAGGCCACAATCCCGGCAATAGCTGCCCCTTTTAATTCCAAGCGCGGAAAGCCCAATAAACCAAAAATCAGAATGGGTGCGACTACTAAATTAATCAGCGCGATGCTGGTCATAATATAACTGGGTAGTTTGGTATTCCCCGCCGCACGAATCCCTGAGTTACCTACCATTGGTACGACAATCATGAAGCAGCCCCAATACCAAATATCAATATAATCATGGATATAAGGCAATAAATCAGCGGGCGCGCCCAAGAGCTTGAATAAAGGATCAACTGTCATTAAGCCAATTGCAGCAAACACTATCGACACTAACACCGCTAAAACAATCGATTGCGTACTGTAGTTGCGCACCCAATCATCCTGCTTGCTACCAATCGCCCGCGCAATCACAGAGGAGGCACCGATGCCAATCCCAAACGCTAAGCTATTCATAAACATGACGACGGGGAAAATAAAGCCCATCGCCGCCAAAGCATGTGTACCCAGCAGCCCCAGATAATAAGTATCTGCAAGAGTCACACTCATGACCGCCAGCAAACCCCAAAGCATAGGAAGCGCTTGGCTGATGAGAATTTGTTTTTCATCGCCCACCGTAAGATCGCGTTTGAGCATAGAGCTGCCTGCTAGAAAATTGAGAGTTGGAGCAAACTTAATTGCTCACCTAAACTTTATCAGTCTAGTCGAAACTTAATTTTTAGCTTAATAGGCTGATTATTTATAAGCACTCTAATTAGAAAAGGGCCTTATTTATCCCGCAATCCCTATTGGCTGTTAACTTAACACTCAACCGCAAAACACAGATACACAGCAAGCTAAACTTAGGTATTTTTGAACATTGTGCGTAGTAAATGGGTCTAAGATCAGCTATTAATAATTAGCTTTAAATTCAGATAAACTTACCACAAGGACGAATAAGATGAAGAAGCAAATAGCTCTCCTAGCCTTAGCAGGCTTGAGTGTACTAGCCGAGCCAAGCTTGGCAGCAGTCAGCCAAAATTTAAACCAAACCACTTGGCAATTACTCAGCGTGCCCGGCTGGAAAGGGACGAGTATTGATCAAATCCAACCGCGTGCCACGATGACTTTCAACGGTGGCGTCCTCACTGGCAACGATGGTTGCAATAATTTCCGAGCAGCTTATAGCCATCCACGTGTACCAAAAACACCGCAAAGCTTATCGATTCGTATGGATCGAGCGATGTCCACCATGATGGCTTGTCCTCCACAACAGACTCAAGTCGCGGGAGCTGTAGCTTCGGCTTTACAGAAAACTTATCAGTATAGCGTGAATGATAAGTACCTGACTTTGATGGATAGTCGGGGTGTTGTGGTTGCGACTTTTGATCGACCTGCCACCGATGTACCCGGTACAAGCTGGCAGTTACTCTCGTTTAATAATGGCACAGCCATGTTGTCTAGCCTGAATACTGAACGCTTTACTGCTAACTTCTCCACCGATGGTACGGTGAGCGGATTTTCCGGTTGCAATAATTACCGCGCAACTTACACCCTAGATCGTGCGCGCGGCACCATGCGTGTTGGCCCTATTGGTAGCACCTTTAAAATGTGCCCTGATCAAGACTTAATGAAAGAAGAAGCTGGCTTCCTAAATGCCTGGCGCCGTGTCGGTTTATACGGTCGCCAAGGTAATGGTATGTCCTTATTTGATGCCCAAGGTTTGCGGATGATGGATTTCCGTTTTGCAGGCCCTTTAGTTGCACCACAGCCTGCACCGACTCCGCGCCCACCAGTTAGACCACAGCCTCGTTAGGCTATAACTCCCTGCTGTATCAGCGGATTAGCGAGTAGTGCCTGGAACTACTCGCTAGCGAAATGCTCCAAACTTCAGACTAGTTTAATTTAAGGTTGCAGTCAGGCAATTGGTCTTTACTGGAACTAGCCTTATGTTTGTATGAGTAAAAAAGCTAGAGGGTTTGTGATGCGCTTACGTCTTGTTTGTCTTAGCAGCTTGGCTTTGAGCTTAGCCAGCTATTCAACTCTCAGTTTTGCAGAAGTGCCCCCTAGCCCTCTGCTATTATTTGCGGGTAGCAGCCAAGCTTTGGGTAAGCAGCTTTGGCAGACAGATCAAACAGCAGCGAACACTAAAGTCTTTAGCTATCTGACTAATATACCCAGTGCTGATTCTAACTTTTACCCACTTGGCAGTGTCGGCAGCTATGGAATCTTTGCGGCTTTTACTCCACAAACTGGGCAAGAAGTCTGGCGCACCGATGGCAGCTCTGCAGGCACACAACTACTCAAAGACCTAGCGCCCGGCCCAACCAATGGGCTTGCCAAAATGCGCGAGCTGTATACCCAAACCAGCATTAATTTAAAAGACCGACTGCTATTCTGGGGTCAAACTGCAGGTCAACTCACCCTGTATAGTACAGATGGTAGTAGTGACAATACCTTGGCTCTGGCCCAATTTCCGCGCTCTATCGACCAATCGATCAATGTGAGTTCACCCACCTTTTATAGTTTGAACAATACTGCTTTCTTCTGGGTGAATGATGGCCTACATGGCCTAGAACTTTGGAAAACAGATGGGACTGCCACTGGCACACAATTAGCGGTCGATGCGAGTGAGGAACCGAAAGATTACAATAATTTACTCGCCTATGCATTTGAGCCACTCAATAATCAAAGCAAGCTCTTTTTCATGGCTGCTGATCAACGCTTTAACTCGCCGGAAGGCAAAATAGATTATTCACTCTGGCAAGTGGATGGTAGTGGTAGTGAACGTCTGGCGCGCTTTTCTCAACAAACCGCACTGAGCTTTACTACCGTCGCTGCTAATGATGATAAAATTATTTGGGTGAAAAACAATGATACCGATCAACAACCTGAACTTTGGCAATTCGACCTCAACACTAAACAAGCTAGTCTAATCCTACACTTGCCTGCTGCAGAACAGGGAGCTAGAAGTATCAATACCAGTAAAGCACTGTTTTTTAAGGGCAAGCTGTACTTATGGTTTTCAGTCTTGGGCGAACAAACCTTTGAAGAATTATGGGTAACTGATTTCACAGCCAACGGCACTGAGCGCTTAGTGAACTTGCCGAATCCCAACAATGAATACCAAGCGCCACCGCTCTTATTTAGCTTTGCAGATCGTTTATATTTTATGCAAAGTGATGGCATTCGACCTTCTGCACTGTGGCTCACGGATGGCACTGTGGCAGGCACGAAAAATATCTTAAGCATGAAAGATGGGCAATATGCAGGCGGAGCAGGCGACTCATGGCCTGCGCGCCCTACGCCTTATGTGTTGCGCGCTGATAAATTAATTTTCCCAACTTTTTCACCCAAAGATCGTAATCTCTCACAGCTATGGAGCCTCACACCCGAGCAACCGGAAAAACCCTTACTTTTAGGTGAGTTTGATGATCCACAACTCTTGCCAACTGCACAAAACGATCCAAGCCCATTTGTCAATTTCCTCAGTGGCAAACAACGTTGGCAAACTGATGGCACTGTCGCA
Organism: Thiolinea sp.; assembly: GCA_049292455.1. Lineage (GTDB taxonomy): Bacteria > Pseudomonadota > Gammaproteobacteria > Thiotrichales > Thiotrichaceae > Thiolinea. The sequence goes on along the minus strand of JBATRF010000057.1, from coordinate 187,644 downwards.
GGCACTAAAGCTTTGGGGAATGATCCCATTCGAACCCATTGGGAACCTACGCCGTGGCCGATAGGGGGTTTAACTGAAATTCTGCCTTTATCTGGGAAAGACTCTAAATGGGTCTTAGCAGAAAACGACTTACAAGCAGGCAAAGAACCTTGGATACTTTCGAGCGATATCAGCCAAAGCCAAGTACTGAAAGATATTAATACGACTGCAGCTAGTACCGATATAAGACAAGTTCATAAGCTCCGCGCCACTTGGTATTTTGTTTTGGATTCGCGCTTATGGGCGACTGAGCAAGATCCTTCTACTTTGCGGGAAATCACTGAACTGCCAAAAGATGAAAACATTTCATTCAATGCTCAAGCTATAGTTGCATCTGAAGCTAGTGAAAGTGTTTATTTTCTCACCGAAAATGCTGAGAAAACCAACTCACTTTGGCAGCTACACTCAGGTCATGTCCAGCGCCTTAAAACTTTTCCCAAAGGAGGCTATACCTGGCTCTTTCCTAGCAGCCAAGGGGTTTACGCAGCTTATTTCCCGCCGGATACAAGCGGTGCTTGGACATTGGAGTTATGGGACGCCCAACAAGAAAAGTTTATACCTATCTTAAAAGAAACGAGAGACAAACGCCGCTTAGCTACCCTGCTCGAAACTGAGCACGGCTTACTCTATGTCTTAGAGCCTAATACACTAGGGGGCAGAGCTAGCGCTTATACACTGATGCTACATCCTCAAAACGGGGCAGATGTGATACTAAAAGAGAGTTTTGAGCCTATACCGAATGTGTTAAACAATACGCTGTTTGCGACCGATAGAATGGCCTACCTACTGGATCAAAAAGACAATGATCCCTTAAATTATCAATTGCTTCGCATCGATTGGACGACTAAGCAACTCGTCGCAGTCAAAACTCCAGCTTTGCCCCAACAGAGTACTGTACTTGCCGCGCAAACGGGCTTATTTATCATCAGCCAAGAACCTAGCGCTAGCCTATGGTGGCTTGCTGACGAGGCGGAGCAAGCCAGTTTAATTAAACAATTTGCTGCGAAAGAGTATTTGGATTTGGTGAAAGTGGTGGATGAAAAACTGTATTTTCATCGGATGCGCCTAACACAAGATGATCTCCCACGGGAATTATGGATGACCGATAATACGACTAAGGGAATGCGGAAATTAGGGGATGATTTGGAGATGCTGCGGGATTAATCTTAGGCTCTAATTAAACTAGAGCCTAAACAATAATTTGGCTTATTTAGCTACTGGAGCCTGCGCCGGAATATCCGCTAGCTCGGTTTTGACATCCAAATTCTGCGCCCGATGGCGTAAAGCATGATCCATCAACACTAAAGCCAACATCGCCTCACAAATCGGAGTCGCACGAATCCCCACACAAGGATCATGGCGGCCTTTGGTAATGACTTCGACTGGCTCGCCTTGCAGATTCACCGTTTGCCCCGGCAAGCGCATACTGGAAGTGGGCTTGAAAGCGGTATGGACAATAATATCTTGCCCTGAAGTGATGCCCCCTAAAATGCCACCTGCTTGGTTTTGGGTGAAACCTTGCATGGTAATTTCATCGCGATGCTCAGTACCTTTTTGGGTCACACAGGCAAACCCCGCACCAATTTCGACACCTTTGGCCGCGTTGATGCTCATCATGGCATAAGCGATTTCGGCATCCATGCGATCAAAAATCGGCTCACCCCAACCGGGCGGCAAACCGGTGGCTACTGTAGTGATCTTCGCGCCAATCGAATTACCTTCTTTGCGTAAGGCATCCATATAGGCTTCCATCTCAGCGACTTTATCCGCATCTGGACAGAAGAAGGGATTGGTTTCGATGACCTCCCAATCAAGCTTATCCGCAGTGATCGGCCCCAGTTGCGAGAGATAACCACGAATCTGCACGCCATAGCGCTCCAGCAAATATTTCTTCGCAATCGCACCGGCAGCCACCCGCATCGCGGTTTCACGCGCAGAGGAACGTCCGCCACCCCGATAATCACGCAAGCCATACTTTTTGTAATAGGTATAGTCGGCATGTCCTGGGCGGAAACGGTCAAGAATCTCGGAATAATCTTTCGAGCGTTGGTCGGTGTTATGAATAATTAGTGCAATCGGTGTGCCGGTAGTTTTACCCTCAAAGACACCAGAGAGAATTTGCACTTCATCGGGCTCACGCCGTTGGGTGGTATGCCGACTTTGACCAGGTTTGCGCCGATCTAAATCGAGCTGAATGTCCGCTTCGGATAGTTCCATACCGGGCGGGCAGCCGTCCACAATACAACCGATTGCGGGGCCGTGACTTTCACCGAAACTAGTGACGGTGAATAAAGTTCCAATAGTATTTCCTGACATAGCGCGTGATTGTAGCAGCCTCGCTCAGCACTCGAAATAGGCTTAAGTCAGGCGCTGCTGTAAAAATTCAATTAAGCGACGAATTTTCATCGGCAAGAAATGCCGCGTCGGATACATGGCATAAGCACTAATCAAGGGCGAAGAATACTCGGTTAGAATCTGTACCAGTTGTCCGCTGGCGACAGCGTTACGGGTAATAAAGTCAGGTTGTTGCACGATGCCATGTCCGAGCATTGCTGCCTGACAGAGCACATCGCCATTATTCGCAGCCAAATCGCCATGCACTGCAATATGGCTCTCCACTTTATCTTTCTGAAAATGCCAAATATGCATTGGCACGCTGTGTTGATAGAGCAAGCAATTATGCTTAACTAAATCTTCGGGGGTTTGTGGTGTGCCATGCTTAGCTAGATAACTGGGCGCGGCGCAGCACACCAAATGACTATTGCCAATCCGCTGCGCCACAATGGAAGAATCCTCCAACTGCCCTACCCTAATCACTAAATCGTAATCACTGTTAAGAATATCAATAAAGCGATCATCTAAATGCAAACTGATATGCAGCTGCGGATAGAGCTGCATGAACTCATGAATCGGCTCCATCAAGACCTGCATACCAAAGGACAAAGGCACATTAATCCGAATATTGCCGCATAAGCGCTCGCTGGTCGAAGCAATGTTTTCTTCTAACTCATTAAACTCTTCTAGCAGGACTTTACCGCGTTGATAATAGAGTTCACCTGCTTCGGTAGTTCGTAAATGGCGAGTCGTCCGCACTAAAAGTTTCACGCCCAAACGCTCCTCTAATAAGCGCAAACGCTTACTTACTGCTGCACTGGTGACATTATGCTTTTCTGCTGCAGCACTCAAAGTACCGGCATCCACGACTTCCACTAGCCAAAACAAATCATCAAAATGACTCATCGCATTCTCAACCTTGAGTTATCCAACGACTAACTAAATACCACTTACACTAACTTAAAGTCAAAGATAAACTACAGGCATACAACATATTTGGAGAGTAAAAATGTTCGAGATTAGACGTGCTGATCAACGCGGCCAATTTAAAAACAATTGGTTAGATAGCCACCATAGCTTTTCTTTTGGCGAATACTATGACCCGAAGCAAATGGGTATTTCAGTGTTGCGGGTGATCAATGATGATCGCATCACAGCGGGTGCAGGCTTCCCAACGCACCCACACAATAATATGGAAATTATTAGCTATGTATTGGAAGGCGAGCTAGCGCACAAAGATAGTATGGGCAATGGTAGTGTGATTCGCAAAGGCGATGTGCAGCGCATGTCTGCAGGGACTGGCGTCACTCATTCTGAGTACAATCCCTCGCAAACCACAGGTACGCATTTTCTACAGATTTGGTTATTGCCGACTCAACGCAATATTCAACCTAGCTATGCACAAGCTTTTGTTAGTGAGGCCGACAAAGCAGCAGGCTGGCGTTTATTAGTTTCGCCTAGCGGTGCTGAAGGCTCATTAGCTACCAATACAGAAGCGCTCCTTTATGCAAGCCTGTTAGAAGCTGAAGTAGAGCGCGACTATAGTTTAGCTAGCGATCGCCTAGCTTATGTGTTTGTCGCCAGTGGCTCAGTGGAATTCGCAGGTGAAACTTTAACCGCAGGCGATGGTGTCGCTATCAGTGCCAATAGTAGTTTCAAACTTATCGGCAAAGATGCCGCTGAAGTCTTACTGTTTGATTTACCGGCTTAATAAAAAAAGGGGCGATCATCGCCCCTTTTCTGCCTGAAAAGAAAGGTTTAATTAACCTTAACTTTCATATCATCTAGCATTTTGACTAATTGATCAGCAGGACGATAGCCTGGAATCATCGTGCCATCTTCAGTGAATAAGGCTGGAGTGCCATTCACACCCAATTTTTGGCCTAATTCAAACTCTTTCGCTACTGGATTTTCGCACTCTTTGGCAGCAATCGTTTCGCCTGCTTTCGACTTGGTCATCGCGTCTAACTTATCGTCTGCGCACCAAACATTGACGATTTTCTTATAGCTATCAGAACCAATGCCAGCACGAGGATAAGCTAAATAGCGCACGCTCACGCCAGCTTCATTCAGTTGATTGACTTCTTTGTGCAGTTTCACGCAATAGCCACAATCGACATCGGTAAACACCGTTAGCAAGTGCTTTTGCTCACCTTTAGCTTTAAACAGCACTGCATCTTTTTCTTCGACTTTAGCCAGCATATCTTTGCGTTCAACGGTACGTGATTGCTCAGATAGATTGGTGCGGGTTGAACCATCAATTAAATCACCGCTGAAAAAGTAACGGCCATCGGCTGATACGTAAATCAGTTCAGTGCCAAATTTGGCTTCATAAATTCCAGTCACAGGCGTTGGATTAATCGAGTCCGCTTCGCCACCGAATAAAGGCTTTAATTTTTCGTTTAAGGCAGCCTTATCAACCGGTGCGCCCGCTGGAGCTGGCACAGGAGCCGTAGCTACAGTTGCAGTTGGGGTTGCTGGTGCAACTGCTGCTTTATCTTCTGCGTTGGCTAAGCCCACTACGAATAAGCTAGCTAATAAAGCGCTTAGCATTGTTTTTTTATTCATCACTTTCGTTTCTTTCCATCAGTAAAATTAAAAGAGCAGTCGCCTTAACATAGCATAATGCCAATTTAAAGCCTATTGACCCTAGTCCATATCCTAGTTTGAAAAGCTTTGAGCTAAAAAGTTCTAACCACGCGGATGATGCTGGCGATGCAACTCTTGTAAACGCGCTTTAGCAACATGCGTATAAATCTGCGTAGTTGACATATCACTATGGCCTAACAGCATTTGTACAACTCGCAAATCTGCCCCATGATTCAATAAATGGGTGGCAAACGCATGACGCAAAGTGTGCGGTGAAAGCGGTTTACTAATCCCCGCTTCCGCTGCATAGCGCTTAATCAAATACCAAAAAGCTTGGCGGGTCATACCCGCCCCACGCCCTGTGACAAACACTTGAGCACAGACTGCATGCCCTTGCATTAACTCAGGGCGAGCAATCTCTAAATAGCGCCCTACCCAGTCTTGAGCTTCCTCACCTAACGGGACTAAACGCTCTTTACCGCCTTTACCTAAAATTCGTACCACGCCATGCTGCAAAGATAATTGCCCTTGCGTCAAACCCGTCAGCTCAGAAACCCGCAAACCCGTCGCGTATAAAAGCTCCAACATAGCACGGTCGCGCAAACCGATAGCTGAATCGACATCCGGTGCTTGCAATAGTTGCTCTATGTCCTCTTCAGACAAGGAATCGGGCAATAAACGTTGCGGGCGTGGTGCATCAATATTGCCGGTTGGATCGGTTTGGATCACGCCTTCGCGTAACAAATACCGATAGAAACGGCGCATCCCCGATAATAAGCGCGCTGAGCTGGATGGCTTAGCGCCAGCGCGAAATAACTCGGCTAGATAATCCAGCAAATCACTGCGATCCGCTGTCTCTAAAGTTTTACCTTCAGAAGCTAGCCAGCTGCACAAACCCAACAAATCACTGCGATAAGCATCCAAAGTATTTTTAGCAGCGCCCCGCTCTGCCCAGAACGCATCCAGAAAGCGATCTAGCAAATTAGTTTCGTTACAAGGGAACTCAGTCTCGATCGTCCGGGATTTTTTTAAGATATTCATTGTCTTGATAGATTACAGAAACGTTCCATGCTATTTTCAAACAAAATAATAAAGGGCTTTTATTTATGAATAACTCAATTGATTATCACAGCACTTTGCTTGCGCGAAAGCTGTATCGTGAAAGCCAGTCACAAGCAGCGGCTAAGCAAGACCTCAGTACACCGCTAACCCTTGAAGATATTATTCCTGCTGCTGATACGCAAGCAGACTTGTTAGATTATGCGGTTTTTAGCAATCCAGCTTGTGGTTGCTTGAATGGTAAAGAAGCTTTAAACGGGAATGAACAGTTTCAAAACTACTGGTTCAGCTTTTATCCACCGCAAACGAACTTACTGCCTCAGCATCAAAATCTTAATCAGTTAGAAGTACGCCGCGCTGAATTGAATCGGAGCCGCGCCACTCAATATGCGCCGCGTTTATTTATGATCACGGTATTGAGTGGTATGTTTATTTTCGGTGTATTGAGTCAAAACTGGCTGTTGCCGGTGCTGACGCTGATGTTAGTACTGGTCGTTTGGATTAAAACCCATGCCAGTATTCAAGAGAGTAATGAGCATTTGGCACGCAACCGTGCTTGGATTCAACAACAGCACAGCTTGCTACTTAATTTAGATAAGCAATGCCAGCAACTGACTAAGCACTTGGATGCTAAGCCTTTACAGCAAAATTACACCCGACAATTAGAGACTTGGCTACACGACTGCCTCAGTGAGTTTTTCCCATCTTTAGATCAAGCCGAATTAAAAAACCAACTGCAAACCGGCGATATTAATTTTTTCCTGCTGGAAAGCCGAGCCATTTTGCAATTATTACCCCATGAACCCAGTCCGAATAAAGAAACATTGAAAGCCTTACTCAGTGCTAAAGGTAAAAGCTTATTCGCCCTCCAGCCTTTTACCGAGTTAGAAGGCTTAAGCCGTCTGCATTACTTGCATGCCTTGCTCTGCTTCGAACAAGGGGTAGTGGTTTGTACGGCCTTCTATGATTGGATCAGCAATGATTTATACAGTGTGCAGCAGGACTTTCATCCTTATCGCGATATCATGGATATTCACCATGCGGATTTACGGCCGAATGAACAAAATCCTGTCAAAGAATATTTAGCGGATGAAGTTTTTCAGCGCCAGATTAAAGAACCTTTGCAAGTAGTGGCGTTAGGCTTAAGAAATGGCCGCGAGTACTCCTGTACTTTGTCGAAAATTCCGCTGCATCGGCGCACTTATTTGCATTTGCCGAATTTGTTTTTTACGCATTATTTAAAGCGCGATATTCGTCAGCTAATGGCTACTTTAACCAAACATACTGCGGCTTAAGCAGGTTGAAACTCAAACCACACCTGTACTTCATCGCCTTCGATACGTACAGGTAAGCTGGTCAGCCGCTGCTTAAAGCATGGACCATAGACGCAGACACCGGTATCTGGCTTAAACAAAGCGCCGTGCATGCTGCATTGAATAAACTCGTGATTAGGCTCTAGAAAGGTATGCTCACTCCAATTGAGTGAGACATGCTGATGCGGGCAGGTATTTTCATAGGCGTAGAGCTGCTTAGCATGCAGCACCACAAATCCTTTTTTCGTAGCCCAGCCCTGCTCTAAGGTAAAACCATACTCAGGGCGGATTTGTAAACTGCTATAGCTAGCAATCGAATGCCACATTTTTAGCGTTGCATCAAGGCGCTAAGCTTTTCACTATCAGGCCGCACTACCAAACCCTTTTCAGTCACCAAAATATCAATCAATTTGCCGGGAGTGATATCAAAAGCCGGATTCCAAGCACTGACTTGAGGAGCTGCAATCCGCTGTTGGTTTACATTGAGAATCTCTTCAGGTGAACGCTCTTCAATAGGAATTTGCTCACCCGACAAGGTATTCATATCGATCGAACTGGTCGGCGCTACCACCATGAAGCGTACGCCATGAAAACGCGCTAACACGGCTAAACTATAAGTGCCGATTTTATTCGCCACATCCCCATTCGCAGCCACTCGATCAGCACCCACAATCACCCAAGAAATTTTTCCAAGCTTCATTAAGTGAGCAGCAGCACCCTCACAAATCAATTGAGTAGGAATTTTATCGCGCATTAACTCCCAAGCGGTTAAACGCGAACCTTGCCACCACGGGCGCGTTTCATCCGCATAGACTTGCTCAATTTTACCTTCACTATAAGCCGAACGAATCACGCCTAAGGCTGTACCATAGCCACCGGTCGCCAGGGAACCAGTATTACAATGAGTCAGCACCCCATGCGTGGGCTTAATCAACTCATTGCCCAGCAATGCCATGCGATGATTAGCTTCGATATCTTCTTGATGGATACGCTGGGCTAGCGCCATTAACGTATTAATCGGCTCGGGATCATGCTCGTCAATCGCAGCGATCATCCGATCTAAGGCCCATTGCAAATTAACGGCGGTGGGGCGTGAAGCAGCCAATACCTCAATATCTGGCTGTAAACGCGAGCGCCAATCATGAGGGTATTGCTTAAAGGCTTTACGCGCTGCCATCAACAAACCATAGGCAGCCGTAATCCCAATCGCAGGCGCACCACGGACGACCATATTACGAATGGCTTCCGCAGTATCTTCCGCGCTATAAATTTGGACGTACTGCTCGGCATGGGGCAACTTGCGCTGGTCGAGCAAAATTAAATGGTTATCTTTCCATTCAACAGCGCGAATTGTATCGTGTGGTGGCATAGCGGCACTCGAGATTTAGAGGTTTGAGTGCGATTTTACAACATTATTCGAGTAACAACAGCCCTATGCAGATCGATTTATTAATCAAACCGACTTGGATTATCACTGTTAATGAGCAGGATCAAGTCCTTATAGACCATGCTGTTGCTATTCATCACGGAAAAATTCTCGATATTTTACCCTTTAAGGCAGCTGATACGCAGTATCAGGCTAATAAAACTGTAGTACTTCCACAACAAGCTTTATTACCCGGCTTGGTCAATGCACATACGCATGCAGCGATGAGCTTACTAAAAGGCTTGGCGGATGATTTGCCTTTAATGGAATGGCTGCAAGAGCATATTTGGCCTGCTGAACGCCGCTGGGCTAATCGGCAATTTGTGTATGATGGCTCGAAATTAGCTATCGCAGAAATGCTTCGCTCAGGTACAACCTGCTTTAATGATATGTACTTCTTTGCCGAAGAAACGGTCAAGGCGGTACAAGAGAGTGGAATTCGTGCCTCACTAGGGATGATTCTAATCGACTTCCCCACAGCTTATGCTGACAACATTGAAGACTACCTACAGAAAGGTTTAGCACTACGCGAAAGTGTGAGCAACGATCCGTTAATAACCGTCTGCTTTGCACCCCACGCTCCCTACACCGTATCTGATCAGCCCCTACAACGAATTCATCAACTCGCAACCGACTTAAATCTACCCATGCACATGCATGTGCATGAAACCGCGTCTGAAGTCAGCCAAGCGATTGCACTCAATCAAGAACGGCCACTCGCAAGGCTAGAACGCTTAAACTTACTGGATCGGCATTTTTTGGCCGTGCACATGACACAACTTGAAGCCTCTGAAATTGAAAATTTGGCGTATAAGCAAGTACATGTCGTGCACTGCCCCGAATCGAACTTAAAACTAGCCAGTGGTTTTTGCCCAGTCGCTAAACTGCTCGCTGCTGGCGTGAATGTTGCTTTAGGTACGGATGGCAATGCCAGTAATAATGACTTGGACATGCTAGGCGAAATGCGTACCGCCGCTCTACTGGCTAAAGCGGTTGCTCAGGATGCGAGTGTGGTCTCGGCTCATCAAGTATTGCGAATGGCGACGATGAATGGTGCTAAAGCCTTGGGCTTAGAGCAGCAAATTGGTTCGGTTGAAATCGGTAAGAGTGCTGATTTGATTACAATTAATTTAGGTGGCTTGGAATCGCAGCCCATGTATGATCCGATCTCGCATTTAGTGTATTGCACGAGCCGTGAACAAGTCACGCATGTTTGGGTTGCTGGTAAAGCTTTGTTAGAACAGCGTAAACTTAGCACCCTAAATGAAGCAGAGCTGATTAAGTCTGCCCAACACTGGCAAAGTTTAATTGGAGAAATTGCGGGATGAACGCCGAGCTGAATGTAGATCCCAACGAAATTCGTAAATTTGAAAGCATTGCGCATCGCTGGTGGGATCCTGAAAGCGAATTCAAACCTTTGCATGCGATTAACCCACTACGCCTCAATTATATTGATGATCGTGCTCAACTAAAAAATAAACGCGTCCTTGATGTGGGTTGCGGTGGCGGGATTTTAGCTGAAAGTATGGCGCGCCGTGGTGCTTTAGTAAAAGGTATCGACTTAGGTGAAGGCCCTTTATCTGTCGCGAGCTTGCATGCTTTAGATTCACAGGTCGAAGTTGATTACCAGCAAATCGCGGTAGAAGCCTTGGCTGAACAGGAGGCGGATCTATACGATGTCGTCACCTGTATGGAAATGCTTGAGCATGTGCCTGCTCCTGAATCAGTGATTCGGGCTTGTGCTCAATTAGTTAAGCCCGGCGGAAATGTGTTTTTTTCGACTATAAACCGCAACCCAAAAGCCTTTATGCTAGCCGTCGTTGGCGCAGAGTATTTGCTCAGCATGTTGCCGAAAGGCACCCACGAATACGCTAAATTTATCCGCCCCTCTGAATTGGAGTACGCGGCACGCCAAGCTCAACTAAACTTACAAAATATTACGGGCATGACCTATAACCCTATTTTTCAAAGCTATCGGTTGGGCAAAGATATTGATGTTAATTATCTCATGCACTTTAAAAAGGAAGAGTGATTCATGATTGCTCCTAAAACAATAATAACGATTGGCTTAGTGTCAGTGCTTTTGTCAGGCTGCGCCATACGCTATAACAATGTAGTAGTGACGCCGAGTGGTCGCCCACAACTGGCGGAAATGGACTCCAGAACCGAGCGTAACATTCGTGAGCTAGCAGGTGCTTTGATGTCCCTAGGCCCTTATGTCAATCGTGATGAGGCGATGGACTTAGCCTATGACTCCTACGTCTATCCTATGAAGCTTGCGAATGAATGGGGTCTGACTTGGCCGCCGATGTACCATAATACCTTGCGCAATGCTAAGTTAAGACCCAAAGGTTTATGTACTGATTGGGCTGATGCGATGATCACGATGGCACGGCGCAAAAACTTACAAACCTTAGATGTATATTGGGGCGTTTCAAATCGTGGCGATCCGTGGCGCGAACATAGTACGTTACTGGTAACTGCAAAGGGCCAACCCTTTGATACTGGGATCATTCTTGATCCTTGGCGTAATTCTGGCAAATTGTATTGGCTACGCCATCTCGAAGATCCTGCCTATAAATGGAAATACCATGCAGGTCCTTTCGCCCCTTTACCTCCTTTAGGTAGATCGACGGTCAGACGCATTACACAGTAAGCTAAGCTTTAAGCGCCCCCAACAGTGGGGGCCTTGTCGATGAACTTAGCAGGATATTAGTATGCGTATTCGCCTGAAGACTAAATGGAATAATCAAACCCGCGAAGTTTCCCTAGAAGATACCGTCAGTGTACTGGCCTTTAATGCCTGGAAGATTGGCATGCAGGCCTTAGTCGAAATCGAAAATCAAAATTTCCAAACCGATACACAAATGCAGCGGGTGGCCGTGATGGAAGAAGCCATGGCCTTGTTGGTGCATATCTTAGATCGCATCGCTTTCACACAAGTGGATGAAGCTGACCGCAATCAGCTCCTTAGCAGCTTTGCCCTGAAACTGGCTGATCATATTCAAGACAATGCGCGCGATTTTGCCGGTGCCGGGGATTATCGCAATCCCTTCATTAATAAGCTCAATGAACGCCTCGCTGACTACTCTGAAACCAGCTGGGATGAAGCCGCTCAGCTGCCGGGCTTTTCGATGGGTTTAAGCTTTGGGCAGCATATTGCTGAAAGCTTAGGCCCACGGGATCAGCAATGGGTTTTAGACTATATCCAACGTACCCTCATGCCTGAAATGCTTGATCCTTATAAACGCGTACTCACTCGCTTAGGCTTACTCACCACGCCTGCATAAATCACTGTTTCCTCTAGCAGTTTCCAGTTTTTTGAAGAGATAGGGATATTGACCTAGGCTCTGTCTCGTATTACTTTTGGGGGATAGAACAAGTATTAACCCTATCTCCTAGGAGATATAAAGACTGATTTTGCTGGAGAAGATGTATGTATAGCTCGGTGACTATTGACGAAATGTTCCCTCGTGCAGAACCTATGCTGCGCCCACCCTTACCTGTGCTTAAAGTAGCGCATACCTATGCACTGATTGAGCAACGTGCTCAAGACTTACAACTCAAGCTGACCGACCAACATCGTGAAGTCATTGACTTTATTCTCGATTTCTACGAGTACTGCGATGATTGTGAGAATGCGCGTGCCTTAGCTGATTTAATGCGTGACGAATTTTATATCGAGGGTGGCCGTCGTTATCTGTACAAGCTATTCCCAGCAGGGCCACTGAATACTATCCACTATCTAGCTGATTTACCCGCACTTAAATACGAAACCGATCCTAGCTCCGGGATTCGCTTCTAACACGACCTAGTTTTCCTAGAGGCTAGCCTAAGCTGCTAGCCCTAGCTACTACCATTTATAAGCAATCTACTGCCTAAATACCCCCTATCAAGCTCGCGTTCACCTTTGCCCTTTAAGATAAGATTTTTTAAAATTTTATAAATCCAAATTAATAAAAATTAAAAGGTATAACGATGGGCAAACTGACAACGGCCACTTGGATCAAGGGAGCTATGTTGGCGCTTGGACACTTCAGCCTCATGCCAAGCACGGCGAAAGCAGATTATCAAAACTATTATCCCCAAACTGACCCCTATCAAGTACAACGTGCATCATATCAGCCTAATAATAATCGGATTTTTCAAATTTGGGACACTAAGCTCTCTGTCCCCCCTGAAATTCAGCCCTATGACCACAATAACCAAGGCTTTTACCAACCCAGAGCTGCACCCGAGCAGATACAACGCTATCAACCTCAAGTAAAAAATGATTATCAAGCTATAACCCCTAGAACTCCGACTCGTAGTAAAAAACTCAATCCAGCGCGCGCCGAAATTTTAAAGGCAGCTTATCGCTCAATAGGCATTGATTACCGTTGGGGCGGCAATACCCCTAAAGAAGGTTTTGATTGCAGTGGCTTAACCAAATTTACCCATAAAAACATTAATCTGAGCATCCCACGCACCGCACTCGAACAAAGTAAAGCCAGCCGCACGATTCGTCGTCAAGATCTCAAACCGGGCGATATGATTTTCTTCCGCACGAGCGGCAAATCGGTAAATCACGTAGGAATTTATGTGGGTGATGGCAAGTTTATCCATGCCGCCTCTGGTGGTGGTAAAGTGACTCTAGATGACTTACGGCGCGGCTACTGGCAACAACGCCTTGTCAAGTACGGAACATTTTTAGCATCAGCTTGAACCCCGAGCTTAATAAGTTAGACTTAGCTGATGATTAATTGCCACAGTGAGTCGGTTTAGGCTTATACTCACCACAGGCTTATCATGCCGTATTTGAATAATTCATTTGGAAGGAGATAACTATGGGTTTATTTGATTTTGCAGCTAACATTGGCAAAAAACTGTTTGGTAAGGATGATCCACCAGAGCAGCAAGCAGCTAAAGTTCAAGAGCATATCCAAGCTGCAAACCCAGGCGTAAATAACCTGCAAGTGCAAGTTTCTAATGGGGTAGCGACCATTAAGGGTGATGCCAAATCTCCAGAAGCTTTGGAGAAAGCTATCCTGATGGCCGGTAACGCAATGGGTATTCAAGAAGTTAAAGCAGCTGAGGCAACCGTCGCAGGTCAATCTGCACAGTTAGCGACCGATGATGAGTTCTACATCATTGAAAAAGGCGATAACTTATGGAAAATCGCAGAAAAAGCTTATGGCAATGGCACTAAACACACTGTAATTTTCGAAGCTAATCGTGAAGTCATCGAAGATCCAGACAAGATTTTCCCAGGCCAAAAAATTCGCATTCCAAAAGCGTTGAAATAAGTTAGCACCCGCTAAACCGTTTATAGAAAAGCCATCTTCGGGTGGCTTTTCTGTTTGTGAAGCCCCTAAAGAAAATTTCAAACTTATTTGACACAATATTCAGTAGAGCACCTATAACTATAAAACTAGTTTGCTAAGGATGATTGCATGCAACTGACCTTTATTTCAGATACTCACTCCTATCACCGCCAACTTACGCTAAGCAGTGGTGATGTCTTAGTGCATTGTGGTGATTTCACCAAGCATGGTGAACTAGAAGACGTCGAAGACTTTGCCCAATTCATCGCTGCTCAAGATTTTCAATACAAAGTAGTCATTGCGGGCAACCATGATTGGTGCTTTGAAGATGAACGCCAAACTGAAGCTATCGCTTGTTTAGACTACTATGGGATTCACTATCTGAATGACTCTGGAATTGAGTTAGACGGGATAAAGTTTTGGGGTTCACCCATTCAACCGGCTTTCTGCAACTGGGCTTTTAATCGTGAACGTGGTGCAGACATTCGGCGGCATTGGGATCTGATCCCTAAAGATACTGATGTGTTAATTACTCATGGTCCTGCTTTTGGCATTTTAGATGAATGTTATGATGGGGTTAAAGTTGGCTGTGAAGCGCTTTTAGAAGTCATCGAAACTATTAAACCGAAAATTCATGCCTTCGGGCATATTCATGAGGAATATGGCGTGCATGAATACAATGGCACGATCTTTGTGAATGCTTGTAGTTTGGATGAGTATTATGAAGTGAAGAATTTACCGATAGTGTTAGTCATTTAAATTCCCTCTATACTCCCCTCTTCCTCTACTTTAACTAACCTCAGTTAAAACTAACTATTGGGAGTCATACATGCTATTCAAAACCCAGCTCAATCCACTGATTTATTTAAGCATCTTTCTACTTGGCAATTTAGCTGCTTGTAGCACCACTTTGCCTATGTCGACCGAGCAGAAGCCAACTAGCGCTACAAACAAACCCGTAGAACCCTCTAAGCCTGCTGTAACTAGCTCGACCAAGTTACCAGAAGATTTAATGCCAACGGGTATGACTTTGCTTAATGCTTTTAGCCATGACTTCAATGCGGATGGAGTATTAGATTGGGTAGTAGTCGCTAAGCAAGATGCAGGCAATGGTTGGTTCATTCGCCATCCCTTTGTGCACCTCAGCCAAACTAATGGGGAATATAAGCAATTAGTGAATAGCCCGTTTGAAAGCGCATGGCCCGAAAAACGCCGTGCAGGTTTTACGGTGAAATTGGTCGGCAATGATTTATTGATTATTAGTGGCCCAGAAAAACAGTCTGAGCTACCGCCCACCAATGGCCCGAATGAAATTAGTATCCGCCAAAGCTATTTATTCCATTTTACCCAAGGCGATTTTGTTTTACAGCAGTATACGCATGGCTCGACTTTTGTTTATCGAGGCAAGGCTAGCCATGATTCGCGTATTTATGACATTCCCAAGCGTATTTATCGCGGCAGTACTACTAGTGATACACGCTGCGACTTTTCTCCTAATCAAGAATGCAATGCGCGGTTTGGTTGGAATAAAACAGTAGCGAACTATCCGACTCTGCATTTAAGCACTTTTAAACGTTTTGATTCTGAGGCGATTCGGGAGCTTTCTAAAGCAACAGAGTGATGCTGTTTGAAGCAGGTAGAGAGTGGCTGTTTAGGCTGAAAGCCACTCTACAAACTAGTCTTAATCTATTCATGGAATGTAAAAAAATCACTATAAGACGCTAATTTTATTAAGGATAATTAAAATTTTTTCTATTCACTAATCTATTCATGGATTTGCTACACTTGAGTGATGGATATTCAAACTCGCCTTGCTCAGGCACTATTTTCTGAAAACCTTAGCTCTGCCGAATTGGCACGGCGCATGGGCATTTCACAGGCAACAATTAGTCGTGCCTTGCAACAACTTACAGTGATTAAATTGGGGGCGGGGCGTAATAGTGTATTTGCTTGGGTCGATCAAGTTGATGGGCATCCTCTCTACGCCATCAATCCTCAAGGCCAACCTGAGCAGCTCGCCACACTCTATCGGCAGCCTGCGGGGCAAATTTTGGTCGTCAAAGATCATGAATTTCAGCGCTTTGATGATATTCCTTGGTTTTTACAAAGCGCTCTGCCCGCTGGTTTTTTGGGGCGTTGGCATGCTGAGCATTTGAGCCAATCGTTAGCAGTCAATAAAAATCCGGCGCTGTGGACAAGCGATGAAGCCTTGCGCTATTTATTGCAGGCAGGTGATCAATTACCCGGAAATCTGCTAGTCGGCGAAACTTCCGCACAAACCTATCTAAACGCTTACCAAAATCTAAATCCGTGTTCTGTGCAAGATTATGATCAGTTAGCAGCACAAATGTTACAGCACGGTTTTGCTCGCTCCTCAGTAGGTGGTGAGCAACCTAAGTTTTTGGTTTATACCCAAAATGACACTGAGGCTTATCACGCGATTGTTAAATACAGTCCACCGATTGCCTTGCAATCCCCTGCGGCTCAGCGTTATCGCGATTTGCTCATTGCCGAGCATTTAGCGCTGCAATGCTTACAGGAATTTGGTATTACTGCTACGCAATCACGCTTGATTGAAGGCGAGCGGGTGTATTTAGAATTACGTCGTTTTGATCGAGTGGGTGAGCATGGGCGGCGCGGTATTGTGAGTTTAAAAGAAGTAGAAGCTGAGTTTATTGGTAGCTCCACACATTGGTATGAGGCTGCTAATGCTTTATTAAATTTGGGGTTGATTGATAAGGCTGCCCAGCAACAGATTCATCTGGTATATGCATTCGGGCATTTTATTGCGAATACCGATATGCATTTTGGGAATTTGGCGTTCTATTTTGAAGATTTAAAGCTGCAAGGTTTAGCACCTATTTACGATATGCTACCGATGTTTTATATGCCGATTCGGGATGAGGTGGTGGAGCGGGATTATCAAATTAAGCCTTTATTGGGGATTGATGCTGAAATCATAAAGCAAGCCTACTTTCTATCTAATCAATATTGGAACAGGATAAAAGATAGTAAAATAATATCTAAAAGCTTTAAAGTAAATATTCAAAATCACTACTAACTTTCACAGCACTCTACTTCTACTTGTATTTTAAACTCACTGTTATTTCAAACATATTAGAACAGCTTTTTCCATATCCGTCAGATTTTGTCGGTTTTATTTCGTAACCTTTACAGCAAAAATTCTTTACAGTTGCCACTTCTTTTAGCTCAATCATTCGACGAATAAACGAATACAATTCATTAGATAGCGCTAAACTATCACCTTTACAACTTGGATTCTCACAACTTATATGTCCAATGCGATCATGGCCTAAACGCTGGTGAGGTTCTTTTTGCGAATAATTACCACATTTACCTTGTCGCACTAGTAACTCGAAAGCAGTAGGCTCTAGCTCAGGAAAAGCCTCTTCAAAAGAGATCTTTTTATTTTCTAGTAGATAGGGCATGTATTTAACTCTTAACTAACTAAAGGGATAATTATATAATTACCCCCTTAAAATTAGAACTTATTCCGGCCGCATATGCGGCCAGTCTTTTTTACACTAACTATTTGAAATTACACTATTTATATGCGATAAAAGTTTACAGATGCTTTAAAAGTACCGTGTCTTTGCACGTCTCATTTTTTAATTTATATATGAAAAAGCCGCATTATTTGCGGCTATTAGTTAATGTTTAGAATCGCTTCAACTAAGCAGCATCTTTAGCACCGGCTAACCTATAAACACTATTCCTTGCAATGCCATACTTATCTGCTATTTCCTGCTTAGTTAAGTAACCAGAATCTACATCACCACGCAAAGCTGCAAGCTGATCATCTGTAAGCTTGGCTTTACGTCCAAACTTAATACCTTTGGCTTTAGCAGCCTGCCTGCCTTCTTCAGTCCTAGCGTTGATTAAATCGCGTTCAAATTCGGCAATCGAACCCAGAATATTAAACAGTAGTTTTCCTGTTGCGCTGCTGGTGTCCATTCCTGCCTGATCGAGTACTTTGAAGGCTACGCCTTTGGCTTCTAACTCGCGCGCAATTACCCATAAGTCGCCCATGCTACGCGCTAACCTGTCCAGTTTAGTGATAACCAATACATCACCTTCACGGGCAAATTCGATAGCACGTTGTAGCTCTGCGCGATTGTCTGCGCTCTTTCCGCTTTGCTTTTCGCTGAAAATTTTCTCGCAGCCTTCGCCTTGAAGCTTACTTAGTTGGGTATTGTAGTCCTGCCCTGTAGTAGAAACCCGTGCATATCCAATTTTCATATTATGCCGCCCTATGCTGCTTTAAAAGTGTTCTAAATCTTGCAATAATTGTACTAAATATTCTAAGAGTTTCAAGAATAATTTTAGTACGAATTTTAGTACACTAATAAAGCTTGTTGCAGCTAGATTTTACAGGCTAGGACAATAGGCCGATGATGTGTACTAAATATTCTAAGTTTTAGTACACAATAGTTCATCAACTCACTACCTTAAATCTCCAACTTCGGCAAACTATTCACAATCTTCATCGTTTCCAAACTAACCGTAATCACGCGCTGAAATAGCTCCAAGGGATAGCGGGCGTTGTTCATAGTTTCAACCGCCCAATCATTCGCATCATTCACAATGCCGCTGTCCTTGTGGGTGCTGACCCCTTGGCGTTCCATCACCCATTCCAGCGCGGGCTTGCCGTTCACCACGTAGTCATAGGCTGCCAGCGGGATACCCTTGAGGGTGATGGCATGGTTATAGACCACGGTGGACTTGTCGCTCTTGCTGGCAAACTTCATCTTGGTGACGTAGAAATCCTTGTCCTGCAACTCCGCCAGTTTGCGGCTGCCACAGTCCAGCGTGACGGGGTAGGGGGCTTGGGTTTCGTAGTTGACGTGCAGCTCTGCCAGCTCACGCCCTGCGGTGCTGAAATGCCAGAAATCGGCGGCTTGCTTGACGGCGGGGATGCGCGGTAATTCTTTGGTGAGGTTGTCGGCGTACTTGGCTTTGTAGTCCTCGGAATGCAGCAGACCGTAGATGTAATAAAACAGGTCTTCCTTGCTGATGGTTTCCGTGGGGTAGGCGGCTTGGAAGTGTGCCAGCCCTGCATCGGTGATCCCGTCACGGCTGGTGTAGCGCGGCGTGGTGCTAGTGGTGGCTTGCTCGAATAGGTCGGTGGTAACACCTGTCACGGCATTGCTGAACAGGTCGCCTTGTGGTTTTAAACCGCTTGGTTGGTTGCCTTCATCTGCGGGAGCTGGCTCGTATAGGTGCAATGGGAAACACTGACCTTTTGAGATCATCTCGTAATCAGGCAAAATGTTTGTTATGAAAGCGCAGAAATCTTTGTTAGCTCCTTTTCCTGTAATGCAAATTGTAAGATTTTTTATAGTGTCACATGGGAAAATCTTCTGCATAGAATAAAGACTGTGGTTGAAATTTTTGTCTTTGTAGATATGTTGTTTTGTAAAAGGACGATAAAGGCTTATCGAGAATGAATTACTTTCTAATTTTCGTAAAATTCCTTTTTCCAGGGAATTTTTTATATTTGTTCCCCAGCTTATTCGAGTACTATCATTTATAACAAAAGAATCAATATTCGGACGCTCACCTGATTCTTTTTTATTACATGCTCTTTTATATCTCTCTACTTCGTTGTTGTAAAATTCAATCATTTCACGAATCTTAATTCCAAGCTCTCTCCTTGAAAAATTATAAATCCAAGCATCTCTGCTCGTCATCACTCCATTTGAATAATCTACAAATACTGTACATTCAGATTCTTTTTTCTTAGAACCCAAACTGATGAATTCGTTAAGGCTATCATCACGCTGAGAAATCCAATCGTAATATTGATTGGGATTAATCTGCTGCCATCCCGCTGACTCTGTAATATTATTAATGCTGCCAAACGCGCTGATCTTTTCCAGCTTCTCGGCTTGAGTCAGGTAGTCGCCAATATCATGCAGGTAAATCTTGCCGTGTTCGCTGGCGGCGGGATTCTTCACAAATAGGGTGATCGCAATCGGGGCGCGACTACCACTGCCAAATATCTTGCCGCCTTCTTTGCGTGACTGTTCGCCAGAAGTGCGTTGATTACCGCGTAAATGGAACACATACAAACTGCTGAACTCTTCCGCCAGACACTTACGCAAACCATCTGCTGAATTTGTTTCAATAAATCCGGCATTTGTTACAAATCCAATTACACCGCTATTTCCAATTCTGTCACTTGCCCACCTGATTGCACGAATATAAGAGTCATACGTTGAGTGTTTTCCTCCTTTTTGTAGAGAACTTGCAACATATGTTGCAAAAATTCTTTGATCTAGTTGTGGATAAGCCACGTTAGCATTATTGTCATTCGCGCTTTCTTGCCCTGCGGAATACGGCGGGTTGCCGATGATCACGCGAATATCCAACGCCTTTTGTTTAACGCGCCGTGCGCTGTTGTCCACCAGAATCTTGTCCACCAAATCCGGCTTTTCGTGCAACTGGAAGGTGTCGGTTAAACAGATGCCGTTGAATGGCTGATACTCCCCGCCCACCAAATCATGGTAAACCGCCTCAATGTTGATCGCGGCGATGTAATACGCCAGCAGCACAATCTCGTTAGCGTGGATCTCGTGCTGGTACTTGTACGGCAATTGCTCCGGGGTAATCAGCCCACTTTGCAGCAGGCGGGTGATGAACGTCCCCGTGCCGGTGAACGGGTCGATGATATGCACGTTCTCATCCCCCAAGGTCTGCCCGAATTCGCCTTGCAGCACGTCGTTGACGCTGTGAATGATGAAATCCACCACCTCCACGGGCGTGTACACAATCCCCAGCCGTTCGGTCATGCGCGGGAAAGCGTTACGGAAAAACTTGTCGTACAGCTCCACCACGATCTTTTGCTTGCCTGCGGCGTTGTCGATGCCTTCCGCCCGCATCTTTACGCTGTCATAGAACCCTTGCAGGGTATCCGCTTCCTTGTCCAGCCGGTGCGCCTCCAGCTTCTCCAGCACGTCCTGCATGGCTTTGGACATAGGGTTATGCTCGGCAAAGCTGTAATCCTTGAACAGGGCTTCAAACACCGGCTTGGTGATCAGGTGTTGTGCCAGCATTTCAATCACTTCCTCATCACTAATCGCATTATTCAAATCATCACGCAATTCAGCAGCAAAGCTTGCAAAAGCAGCGCGTTCGGTGGTGTTGGCTGGGTTTTCTAAAATCGCCTTGATGCGGTCAATGTGCGTGCGGGCAATTTTGGCTATATCCGCCGCCCAATCTGCCCAATGGTGGCGATTCCCGCATTTTTGCACTACCTTGGCATAGATAGCGCGTTCTAAGTCACCAATTTCAAACTCCAAATCAATTTGATCTGGCCTGCCTGTTTCGCGCTTGCCAATCGTGCTAGTTCCGCGCCCTGTGGCTTTCTTAGATTTTGGCTTATCGCCTTTTTTGCGTGCTTTTGGCTGAACTTTGTCAGTGACCGCAATCACTTCCATTTTGCTGAGCATGGATGGATTCAGCTCTAAATCCATTTTATTAATCATCGCGTCAAAGCGGTCATCATGGGAACGCAATGCCTGTAAGACTTCCCACACTACTTTATAAGTTTTGTTATCACTGAGGGCTTCATGCGGTTCAACACCCGCTGGAATAACCACGGGCAAAATGACATAGCCGCGCTGTTTATTGGGCGCGTTACGCATCACGCGCCCCACTGATTGCACCACATCGACTTGAGAGCCGCGAGGTGTGAGAAATAACACCGCATCCAACGCCGGAACATCCACACCTTCGGATAAACACCGCACATTGGACAGCACTCGACAGGTATTATCCGGCGCTTCAGCCTTCAACCAATTAATCTTGGCTTCCTTCTCCGAGGCATTCATGCTGCCATCCACATGCTCAGCTTCACACATCAGGCTAGCAGCGCGCAGGCGTTCTTCGCCTTCCTTAGCTTCTTCGCTGTCTTTGTAAGCTTCCACCACCGAAGCAAACATTTGTTGAATCTGTTTCGAGCTAACCTTATGCACCTTGCCCGCTTTGTTATATTCAATCACTTGACAGAATGCGACAGCGCGACGCATGGGGTCAGGATCGGTTGCAAGGTCAACTTGGGTATCTTGCTTGGATAGCGCTTTCCAACAACCAATGATCTTGGCAGCATCATCCACTTTTAGCTCGTTATCTTCGGAACTCAGCATTTTTTGTAAGCGGCGGTTGACGTGCGCTTCATCCACAGCTAACACAATCACCTTGTAATCGACCAATAAGCCGCGCTTGACCGCCTCCGAGAAAGTAATCACATATAGCTCTTTGCCATACAGCGTTTCATCATCCATCGAGCAGAGTGTGACACCACCTTCCGCCTCAGATTTCTTCGCGCCTTCGCCATAAATGCGCGGGGTAGCGGTCATATACAGGCGTTTCTTGGCTTGCAGGAAGGCTTGGTTATGCACCTTTACAAAGTTGGATTCGTCTTCATCGTCAAACGTCGCGCCCGTGGTGCGGTGTGCTTCATCGCAGATAATGAGATCAAAATCAGCAAGGCTAAAATCCTGCTGTGCCTTGCTAATCACATCAATCGAATGATAGGTACTAAATACCACGCTCATGTGCTTAGCATCATGGCGCTTTGTCATTTCAAGGCTTAACCGCTCGGCATCCGTAGTCGCGGGATAACGCAACTCATGTGCGAAGGTTTGCACCCGATCATCTTCAATCTTGCGCTTTTTGCCCACATCCGAATCGGAACACACGGCGAAGCTATTTAAAGGAATAGCGGATTCTTGCGTCCATTCGCTTAGGGTTTGGCTCAATAGTGCCAAGGAAGGCACAAGAAACAGCACGCGCCCACCTTTCCCCACTAAATCCTCAGCGATTTTCAGACTGGTGAAGGTCTTACCCGTGCCACAGGCCATAATCAGCTTACCGCGCTCGGCTTGCTCCAAACCACGGCGCACAAAATCGAGGGCTTTGGCTTGATGCTCACGTAACTGCTTTTTAGGCTTTAAGGTTGGCTCGATTGTCGGTTGATACAGCGCCCAATCAATTTGGCTGTTTTCGAGGTCATTTAAATCAATTTTGGAAACAGGCGGCTGCTGGTCGCGTAACGCATCATCCGCGTGTTCTGACCAATGCAAGGTCGTGGAAACAATCAAGCGGTAGGTAAAAGGTTTTTTACCGGATGCAGTAAAAAAGCTATCAATATCCTTTTTTTGCACGCGGTAATCTTCAGCATAGAATTTACATTGAATCGCGTGAAATTCATTCGTGCCACGGGTTTGAGCGACTAAATCAATGCCCGTATCACGCTTATCGAGTTGCTGTAAATCTGCCCACTGTGCATACGTCCACACATCGCTATACAGCTCCTTATAGCTCGCTTCATGCTTGAGATACTGAATCATCAGTTCTTCAAAATAAGTGCCTTTTTCGCGCTCTGTTTGAGAAGTATTGCGATAGGTAGCAAGCAAGGTTTTTAAGAACGTCATAAGCTCAAGCCGTCATATCCAAAGTAATCGGATATTAAACTACTTCAGTACAAACCTAAAACCTATCTAGTTTAAAAACATACTGGTCATGCCATGAGCCGATTCCATCTACCTTTGCTTAATTTTGTTTTGCCTGTAGTCCGCTAGACAAATAACCAACGCTTGCTGTTCTGCATCGTTTCGAGTCAAGCCGCCTTCATATTCCATAATGGCCGCCCTTTCCTCAAAACCCTCAAGTTCATCATCCGATAAAAAATGGATTTCGGACATTGTTGTTTTTAGGTGTTCCACGTGTTCCACGTGTTCCAGACTAGCTAAGATATTGTTTTTAATATTATTTTCAGTTTTAGCAGTTGGAACACCTGCCTTATTTTGCGGTGTTCCACGTGTTCCAGTCTGTTTTTTAGGTGTTCCAAGGGGCTTGGGTGGGGTGTTAGGTAGCCATTGACCATACGCGGATAGGTCAAACATGGCTTAATCCTCTTGGATGGTTAAGACATAAACGCGCTTTTTACCCACATTAGGCAGTCGGGTACTAATACTAGCCCGTCCTTGTGAGTCAGGCGTATTTAGCCAGCCATGCGCCCGTAATACCTCGATTGCCTGCTTTTGGCTGTGTCCATCGCAAACGCGCCCAAATTGAGTGGCTAATATTAAATATTCGCGTCCGTTCTCTGTTTTTCGGTAATACCCGACTTGATCCAGTACAGGGAGCGGGTTCTCCAAAGATACGTCTACAAATTTAGCACCGTTGCGCTCGATAAAGGCTTGTACGGTTTCGATGATTTGCTTTGTTTCGCGGTTACCGTCCCCAAAATTAGCCAGCCAATCCTTAAAACAGCGTTCAGCCGCTTTAGTAGCTTCGCCTTGCGCCCATCCGGTGATCCCGTAAAGGGTGGCTAATTCGCCAGCAATAGCGACTAATCCAAAACGTCTAGCCACTCGGTGCGCTTGTCCACTAGCATTCGGTGCGACTGTTTCAACAAAGGTGTTGATCTGTTGGGGTAAAGTGTTCCATAACTGCTTATGGTCTTTAGTAATCGCTTCTAACCACGCCGCGCCTGCTGCCCCATAGTACCGGCTGCATACATACCGCAAATGATCCGCAAGCTGTGCAGGGGTAGCGAAGGTGTGCAGGTGTTCCAGCAATCCCATGCCCGCGCCTGCATCCGCTGGAATATCTGCAATGCGGATTTCTTGGCCTGCATAAACACGCTTACCCTCACTTTTCAGTATTTCGCTAAGTGTTACCTCACCACTCGATAAAAACAGTAAGCGCCATGTTTTAGCTAAGCGTGCGCCGCCGTTGCGGTCACTGCGTGTTTTGCCTTGTCCGTTGCCTAGCATATAAGCCGTTTCGCCCGCATCTTTACCGCTGATTTCGCGCATTTCATCGAGTATCAATAGCCCATCATTATGCTGGCTAGCGACTCCCTCTAGTCCGTTGCTGGTGGCTCTCCATGAGCGTTTGTAAGTGTCAGGACTACCCCACACGCTAGCCGCTACTATTTGCGCGGTAGTTTTCCCGCTACTACTGCCCCCATGCAAATGGAAGCCGCCGGACTCCAAGCCCGCTGGATACACCAAAGCACCTGCAAAGGCGCAACTAATCGCAAACAGTAAACGATTGTTACCACTGGCAAGGCTTGCCACATTAGAACGCCAATCATCAAGGCTGCCTAATTGTGCGGTGGCTAGTTCTACCCCGCCGTCTTGCTGATAAATCCATGTATGAGCATCTTCACCATACACTTTTTCAGGGAGAACAAACGCGCCGCCGTGCCATCCGGTTTTGTCCGTGCAGGTCATACGACTAATCGAGTCACAGGACTGAATATATTCTAAGACCTTTTTGCTTTTTGCCGGTGCAATCACTAAACCACGTTTAAGTAGTTCCCGTGCCACGTCTACCCCATCGCCTGCTAGTAAATGCATAGGCATTGCCCAACGATGAATATTGCGGTCGTTATCCTGCCACTCTAACAAGCGTCCCCAATCTTGCGCCTGTTGGTTGCGGGTTTCGCCCAATACTTTTAGGGGTGAACATATCCGCTTTTCTGGCAAGGCTTGCCCATCTTTGCCAAAGCCCGAAAAATAAACGCCACTTGATTTAAGACTATATGTACCGGTATCACTTTGGACTGTGGCAAGCCCTTTGCTTTTTTCAGTTTTTATAAAATCCATAATTGCCGCGCTCATACAGTCACCTCCATGCTTAACCAATTGGCCAAATCATTAAAATCGCTTAGGTTTGCGGGTGCACGGGGTGGGAAGTCGGGAATAATCACATCAACACCAGTGACTTTGGCTTGCACCTCTTTGGCCTTAATTACGCCTGTATTAATCGGCTTAGAGCGGTCGTTATCCGCGCCAATAATTAGAGTTAAGTAGGGATAAGCGTTGCGATAAGCTTGGGCTACAGGTAATAGATTACCCGCATCAAATGCTACTAAAACAGGCTGTTGGTAAGCCTCGTACAAGCTTGCTCCAGTGGCGAATCCCTCGCAAATGATTAAAGTTTTAGCGTTATCCATCGCCCCCATTAAATAACCTAAACCACGCTTACGCCCGCCTGTTAAAAAGCGCTTTTGCCCATCGGTGGCGATGGTTTGCAGATTGACTAATTGACCGTCAAGGTCATGGATAGGAACTAACAATAAATCGCCTAGCTGCCTAACTCCGTGCGCCTGAATTTGTTTACGCATTAGGTAGGGGTGAGCATGGCTTGCGGGCCGTGCTTTAGTCCATCGCTCAATTGCTTTGGCTTGCGCCGCGTTGTGGGCTGCCTCTTGCTCGATTTGTCGGGCTTGCGCCTGTTGCTGCTGTACCTTTTTAAGTTCTGCAAGGTCTTGCTTATTAAGCTTGTTTGCTTCAAAACTGGTGTAGTGGTGTGGGTAGCCATCGTGCCAATCGCCAAAACGTGCCACCATGCCCCAACGGGTGAGGTGTGCTATATACCAGCCTGCTCTGTCGCCCTTTTTGAGGGTATCGAAGCGGGTCAGCTTGCCCGATGCGCTTAAATAATCGGGCGCGCTGCCAATCGTTGCCAGCATGACACTGCGAAACTCGTGCAGACAATCCGCTGCTGATTTGCTATAGTGGGTTTGCTGATTTTGATTCTTAAAGCCCTGCCAGTTTGCCCGCTGGTGGGGTTTTGCATTTGGGGGCGATGCGCCCCCGTTATTAAACTGTATCATGCTGCTTTACCCTCTTGTTTTGTCATTGCCGCCTTAATCGTCTCACCATGCCAGCGGGTGGTATTGCCTCCAATCTTGATTGGTGCGGGTAATGTGCCATCGCCAACCCAACGCCACACGGTCGCCCGTGCTACCCCATAGATAGCTGCCACCTCTTTATCAGTCAGATAACGGTTGTCCCAGTCGCGTAAATCAATGTGCTTTGTCATTTGGTGGTTGTCTCACGTGGTAAATCGTGGAGTTATGTTGCCGCATGTTTTTAACGATCTATCAAAAAATGGTCTAAATTGGTCTAAATTGGTTTTTTTCGTTAGTAAAGGCTTTACTAAATTGTTTTAGATAGATACTCCCACCGTTCCATGTAAGCTTTTTCATTGCAAACTCTTCATGATCAATCAGCTTTAAGCCTTCATAGCCTTGCGGTACGTTACTGAGTGCACGAGTCAGTAAGGTTTTGTAGTTTGGTGGGGTTCCGTTGTAATTGTCTAAGCATGCTAGCAAGAGTGTTCTAGCCTTTGAATTCTCATAGGTCTTTTTCTCTGCCTGTACAGGTAGCACTAACTGAGTTTTTAATTTAGCACGCCAATAACTAGCGAACTCAGGGGCAGATTTAGAAATGAATCCATCAAGGGCGCATCGCTCAAAATCGTCTATAGCAATAATCGTTTTTACCTGTTTATCAAAAGGCTCTAGGTGTAGTTCCCTGCTGTAAAAACTAGCAGTTAAAAAGCCATTTAATATTAGCTTGATTAGCTTTTCAGCCTTCTTAATCCGTTTTTTCTTGTCCTCAAAATCTTGAAACCATAGCAATACAATTTCAGTGATACTTAAGGCTGGCGTTATATTATTGGACACCTTATTAAGCCGGATTAGGAACTTAATCTTTTCATGGCTAGGTATATAAGACCAATCAATCCAATAGGGTTGGAATGACTGAGACTGCCTTATAACCTCTCGTATATCGTAACGCTGGAATGACTGAGACTGCCTTATAACCTCTCGTATATCGTAACGCTGAATAAGAGACCGCGCTTCTGAAGCAATAGAAGTTAAATAACCACTTCTTGCTAAATCTGCTATGTCCACCATGCTTAAACCCTTTCCCTGTGTATATCGCCCTTCCCTAAAAATAAGAACCAGTGCCAGCCGAAGGGAAAGGAATCCGGCTTTTCGCCCCGTCGGGCTAGGCACTGGTAACAAACCATTAAACCTTCATTATGGTTCTACCCTCTTCCGTTTAGCATGTGCTAAACGCTCAGGATTGCGTTCATTGTGCCAAGTATCCTTACAGCTACTTTTGCAGAACGTATGCCATTTATTCGCTTTGGTGAACGCCGTACCGCATTGCGGGCAATCAATCAACGACCCCACTTTTGCCAGCTCTGCACTAGTGTAAACTGATGATTTATCACTAGTTTCACCTGCTACGCTTACGTGTTCTACACGTTCGTGTAGGGCTTCTGGTGCGGTGAGTTTCGCCTGGTTGGACAAAGGTAAAGGCACAGAATCAGATAGGGGAGCGCTGATTTTAAACGGCTCAATAGTCGCGCTAATTTCGCCGGTCGCAATGGAAATAGAGCGCTGTTTGGATTGGCGCATAAAGCCCAAATAATGAAAGCAGATTTTAAAAGTGAGTATCAGAAAGAACGCGAGTAGGGCAGAGCTGACCACATGGCTTAAACCGAATACCTCAGCTAGAAAGCGAATCATGGCCTGATGTTTGGTTTCATCATATTCAAGCTGTTTAGCCTGGCTAATCGTGTTCTGTAGTGAGTTAGTGCGATTGGCTTGCTCTAATTCCGCTTGATGCTCTAAGCGCAAGATTCTGGCCTGTAGAGCCTCCATTGCACCTTTGTTGCCTAGCTGCTTAGCTTCCGCATAAGAAGCCTGTAGCTGGCTCAATTTGATTTGGGCAGGGGTCAAGGTGCTCGTGGTCGCCAGTACATCCACCGCGCGAATCGTGGCCCGGTAAACCTCGGATTGTGTCGACTTAAAAGCCACTGTTGATTGTTCTCTCTGCATCGTCGCTGCGGATTCCGCAAAGATTGAAAATCCGACTGAAAAGCCCATAACCAGCAAGTATTCACGCGCTCGACCTGAATTAAATAAAACGGCTTCAGCGATAGTAATAGCAGTCGCTAACGCAATCCCCATTGCTGCGTAGACAAATTGAATAGCCCGCCATTCGCTCATAGATTCAAACTCAGCGCCAGCAAAGAACTGCCCAATAAAAAAGGACATCAGCGCCCAACTGGCAAAACTCGCACAAATAAAGCCTAAGCTGGCAGTACTATAGAACTGTTTTAATTGGGCCAAGGTGTAATATTTCGCATCGTGTGCGGCTCTGGCGTGAAAGCGCGCCCCGTGTTGATAGTGAACTAAGTCATTCATGGCTAACCCCTTAAAACCCTAAAACAATTAAAACCGCAGCGACAATGAACGCCCAAAAGCGCCCATGATGCTGATGCTGGTAGGCCAGCAATGCGCCCAAGACGAAGGCCAGGCCCACCAAGCAGAAGGGTAATTGCTTTAAATTGGCCTCGACTAGAGTCGGAATCAGTCCGATGAACACCACCAAGAGCAGGGCCGTGGTAAAGGCTAGTAGTTCATAGCCATCGTTAGGCGTGGCCTCACTTTGGGGTGTGTTTCCGTTTTCTGGTGTGATCGGTGCGTTCATGCTTGCACCGCCTTAGATTCCCGCGCCTCAGCGTCTAATTCAGCATGACAGCGGGCGCAAACATGCGAATAACTCACATCAGCATGATAGGGATTCAGCCAGCTTCGAGCGTATGGGTAATCGGTTAGGCTCACACTACCGACTGATTCCAAGTGTAAACACCGTTCACACTCTAGGGCATAGACGATAGTCATGCTTGCACCGCCTTACGCCATTGCCCGTCCAGCCATTCGGCGGTATCGCCAGTATCTAGGTTCACCCAGGCATTTTCGATTATGGCTTTCGCTCCACAATAGCCCAGATATTCATCCGCGCTGCCTTTCACTGCGAGGTGTTCGATTTTGCGTAGGCTACGGGTTAAATACATTAATTCGGAGTGTTTTAGTTTTAGGGTGATGTGTTGCGCGTTCATGCTTGCACCCCCACCGAACTGACTTTCCCTTCAAACTCATTGGAAAGCTCTACAATCCGCTGTGCTCGTCGAATCGCCATATCGGATAAGGACACAATATCACCCGAATCCATATCTAAAATCCCACCGCCCATCGGGAGCGCCTTTTGTTCCAATGCCCAGCCAAAAATAGATTTCGTGATTGCTACCAGCTCAAAAGCAGCGTCGCGAGTATGATTTTTTACAAGGTCACTGACCGCTTCAGGCAAGGGGTAGCGCTTGGCGGCTTGTTCTGTGCGTAGTAGCTCTATGGCTGCGGCTTGTTTTTCTGGAGTGGCCCTGGTGAATGCAAGGAGTGTTTCCAGTGCCAGCGCATCCCGCCGGTAGTCGGTAGGTGAATTTTGGGTTTTGTCTGTGTTAGCATTCATATTGCTAGTTCCTTTCAAATTAAGTGTTTATGGGTATTTAGCAAGGTTTAAAGAGTGGTCGAAGACTCGATAAGCCCTTAAGCGCCTCCACTCGTTGGGGGCGTTTTCGTTTCTACTCCTTTATTTTCTGTTGCTCTTCAATCTCCTTTGCTTTCCGCAACTGTCTGTTGATTTCTGCATTTATTGAGCGGTCGCCCTCACGCGCTTTTTCAGCTATCCATTGTTTCAACTCAAGCTCTAAGCGAGTTGGGTACGGTTTCGACTGACTTTTATTCATAATTCTCACTCTATCTATTAGATAGTAAAACAGCATAGGATAATCAAACTAAAGATACAACAAGAATCTAATGCTATCTTTGATACAAATAGATTCTTAATAGAAAATTCATCTCATGAGTAAAGAATCACAACAAGTAAATCCCTACCCGATCAGGCTCACCAAAGAGCTAAGGGAAAAGCTCGAAGCCATTGCAAAGGCAAATGGCCGATCATTGAACGCTGAAATGATTCTTCGCCTTGAATCGACACTTGAAAGTGATTCAAACGAAGCTGATATGTTAAAAAGAATGCGCCAAATTGCGCTTGAAGTGGTTCGAGAAGAACTCGCCAAAGCAGGCAAAGGCTAAGCGGCTTAACCTGTTGATTTTCCTTAAAACAACGAATTTCGTCCTTTTGAAAATAGGCAGAACTGTTTGAATAACCCTATATGTAAAGCCGCTCCAGACTGCGCCGCACAGCCTGTACCGACAGCCCCCAGCCGTCGTTTGTGTTCATAACATGCCTGCGAGGTTGTAATTTTTCGCCTTGATAGCGGGTTCAAGTGCGTACCGAATCGCATCCCAGCAATGATTATGCTTGTCGATCAAGTCCGGCAATACATCACCCGTTAATGCATCCGTTTTGTAACTCCATAAGCGTGCTTCTTCGGCGGTATGTCGGCATTGCGGGTGAATGATGATGCGTTCAAAACTGCGTAGCTTGCTAATGCCATCTTCCACACTACCTTTCCACTTTCCGACAGATACCATTTTAGGGTAGCCGTTGCGTTTGAGGTGGCTAATGATTTCAGGCCGTGCATTATCGCCTCGAATAGTGTACTGCTTGGCTTCAGGGATGCGCCCAAAGAACGTCGGTAGCTGGTCGGTTTCAATCCCTACTCCGTACAATTCGCGGTGAATATAGAGCGTCTTATCGTCAATGAAGCATTCAATTAAGGTGGTCGGGTCAGTGCTGAAGCCCCAATCAGACCCATAATAAGCCCCGTTCCAGCTCGCTTGAGGCTCAAACCATTCAATGCTGTATTTGTCTTTCAATACTTGGGCATTGCTATTCTTGCGGCATTGTCCGCCCCAAATGTGTTCGGCATCTTCGGTGCTGACTTGATAGAGATAATCCTTTTCCTTGCGTAGCGACTCAGGAAACCACGGGTTGTCGTGCCAGTTAATCGACACCAGTAGCGTGCTTGGGGGCGTGTGTGTAATAAAGCGGTCATAGGTGGGGTCGGTGGCCTCATTCGGGTTAAAGGATATCCAGATTTCAGAGTCTGGCTTGCGGATAGTGGGAATTAACACATCCCAACTCGCTTTGGATACGGTTTCAGCTTCTTCAATCCAACAAATATCAATCCCTTCCATACTCTTGATCTTGGTAATATTGGAGCGGATACCGCTAAAAATGAACTCTGTCCCCGCCTTACTGCTGATTTTGGTATCTGTCACGGTGAACAAGTGATTGAGTTGGAGCGCGTCGATTTGTGCGACCAATAGCTTATGCACGCTTTCCTTGATGCTATTCTGAATCTCACGAGCGCACAGCACGCGCAACGGTTTTGATGCACCTAACAGAATCAATACCCTAGCCAGACTCCACGACTTAGCGCCACCTCTGCCACCATACGCGACCTTATAGCGATAGCGTCCCAACATAGGGAAGGCTTGGAGTTTTTCCGGTAGCTCGATCTTAAGCGGGTTCGCCATTACCATTGGATTGCACCCATTGCACCATTAAATTTGAAATGTTCGCGCTATGATCCACATCCAGCGACTGGGTAGGCTTGCCATGTGCACGATCCAGAATAGCACTGGCTGCACTGACTCGCGCCGCTGCGGGTGCGTCTGTATCCTTCATAATCGCCGCCAAGGTGTCTAACGCCTCTTGGGTATACTCTTTAGCGGCTTCTCGTAGTTCTAACCTTACCTTGTTGATGCTGCCCTGCTTACGGCCTGCACCCTCTCGCCTTCCGCCGTTTTGCATCGCTATCACCTCAATAAACTGATTAATAATCAGATTTTACCCTACTTGTACTTTTTTTCTATTAATTAATCTTTTTTGTACTTTTTAATCATTCATGAACGGGACACAGGCAAAAAACCACTGTGCCCCGTCTGCTCCGTTAGTGGCTTTCTGTCCAAACTAAGGTAGCAGGTACTGTTCTTGATTAGTGCACCGCTGTTAGTAGTGGAACACCGGAACACGTGCCTTATTTCTAGGTGTTCCGCCTGCTGAAGACATAAAACCACTTAAAAACAATAACTTAACCATCTTGGAACACGTGGAACACGTGGAACACCAAAAAAACAATGAAAACGAAAATCTACTTAGCTAACCCTGTAATAAAGGAAAAGATAGATAATAAAATATTAATAAAAACAGTTACTTAAATACAAAAATAGACACTACCAACTATCTACCTATGGTTATCTTTAACCCTGCCTAATCATCCTATATCGTTTTTCTCTAATATGAGTTTTTTTGGTGTTCCACGTGTTCCATGTGTTCCAGCTCTTAAATACAGGCATAAAAAAAGCCGGATTATCCGGCCTTTGGTTCATGCTTTTGGTGTATGGGTATCACTTGCGCCCCCGCCTTCAATCTATCCAGATAATCAGCCCATGCTTGCAGCATTTCGCGCCGCTTAGCTAAGTGCTTGGTTCTGTCATACGCGCCCTTATGTGGATCATTACCCTTGTGTGCAAGTTGCCTTTCTGCTGTCTTAGGATCATAACCTAATTGATCCTCTAGCAATGTTCTAGCAGTTGCCCTAAAGCCGTGCCCCGACATGGTGTCACTGTCATAGCCCATATTGCGAATGGCATACCTTATGGTATCTCTGCACATATGCCCCGACCTACCCTTTAAGCCGGGGAATACATACACGCTTCCCGCATTAAGCCGCTTTAGTTCATCAAATACTGCTATGGACTGACGACTTAAGGGGATAATGTGCTGATCTTGCTCCCAGTTGTTTTCCTTAACAATTTGAGAATTCTTCATACGCTTGGCTTCAATAGTCCATGTTGCAGTTTGCAGATTAACTTCACGCCATTCAGCACCCACAAGCTCGCTTGGCCTAAGCATGACTAAAGCTGCTAGTTTTAATAGGCACACCGTAGCGTAATAGCCATGATAGTGGTCAACATCACGTAAAAATTGCCCTAATAGAACAGGGTCGGTAATGGCTGCATGTGGCTTTGATCTACGAGGTTTTATCAGAACACTTAAGTCTATATCGGCGGGGTTCTCTTCTGTTAATCCCTTGGTTCGTGCATAGCGAAAGATTTTATAGAGCCAACGCCCTACACGCCTTGCTTGATCCAGTGAACCGCGCTTTGCTACCCGTTCCACGGTGTCACTAATAGCTTTGGTTCTAACTTCGCTTATGGGTGTGTCTTTACCAATTACAGGGAAAATATCGTTTTTGAAATAATTAGCAATAGTATCTTTGCCTCTTTTAGCGCCTTCCTTGTTTTCTAACCATAAGAGCGCAACTGTACCAAAGCTAGTTGCAGACGCTTGGGCAACCTTTGCCGCCCGCTTCATTACCATAGGGTCAATCCCTTTAGTAAGCCCTATTTTTGCTTCACGGTGCGTTTTGCGGGCTTCTGTAATGGTAATGAGTGGATAAGTTCCAATAGGTAGGGTTTTGCGTTTGCCTGCAAATTGATAATCAAAGCGCCAATACATGCCAAACTTTCCAGACTGTAACGGCTTTAAGTGCATATAAAGCCCCTCACCATCTACTAGCTTGTGTTTGTCTGGGACACGCTCACCACGATGAATGGCTTTTAATTCTGCATCTTTAAGGATACCCACGGTACTTGCTCCAAGCTGGTCATACGTACCTTAAAAAGTACCGTGTCTTATACGGTATCAGCAAGCTTTAAAGATAAGTTCACCCCGCTAAAACTCTATATTTAATGCGGGGTGTGACCGTATGGGAAGTTATTCAGGCCGCATATGCGGAAATAAAATCACATCTCTGATCGAAGGCGCATCGGTAAACAGCATCACCAAGCGATCAATCCCAATCCCTTCGCCCGCTGTCGGTGGCATGCCATATTCCAAAGCACGCACGAAATCTGCATCGTAATGCATCGCTTCATCATCGCCCGCATCTTTCTCCGCGACTTGCTGGCGGAAGCGTTCTGCTTGATCTTCGGCATCATTTAATTCAGAGAAGCCATTGCCAATCTCGCGCCCGCCGATATAAAACTCAAAGCGATCTGTGACAAATGGATTGTCATCATTCAAACGTGCCAGTGGCGACACTTCCGCCGGATGCTGCATCACGAAGGTGGGTTGCTGCAATAAATGCTCAACGGTTTCCTCGAAAATCGAAATTTGCACTTTACCTAAACCATCGCTGTCTTTCAGCGGCGCATGGACTTTTTTGGCAATTAAACGTGCCGATTCGAGATTATCAATTTGCTCTGGCGTGACTTCAGGGTTGTATTTCAGAATCGCATCGCGAATGGTAATACGCTCGAAGGGTTTGCTGAAATCAAACGTTTGACCTTGATAATGGATTTCGGTGCTACCCAATAAATCCTGTGCCAAGCCTTTAAACAGCGCCTCGGTCAAATCCATCATATCCACATAGGTTGCATAAGCTTGGTAGAATTCAATCATGGTGAATTCGGGATTATGCCGCACCGATACGCCTTCATTACGGAAGTTGCGATTGATTTCAAACACGCGCTCAAAACCACCGACCACCAAACGCTTTAAATACAATTCCGGCGCAATCCGCAAATACATCGGCAAATCGAGCGCATTGTGATGGGTAATAAACGGACGTGCTGCCGCCCCACCGGGAATAATTTGCAGCATCGGCGTTTCGACTTCCAAATACTCGCGTTGCAGGAAGAAGTTACGGATATAGCTAATGATTTTCGAGCGCATGCGGAACGTATTGCGGCTGTCCTCGTTCATAATCAGATCAATA
Source organism: Thiolinea sp. (assembly GCA_049292455.1). Lineage (GTDB taxonomy): Bacteria > Pseudomonadota > Gammaproteobacteria > Thiotrichales > Thiotrichaceae > Thiolinea. The sequence continues at coordinate 152,206 of JBATRF010000057.1, read as the reverse complement.
TAACGCTGACGGTAGCGCTGTTCTTGATCGGTTAGGCCGTGGAACTTTTCTGGCAGTGGGCGCAAGGATTTAGTCAATAAGCGCACCGTTTCAGCTTTCACTGATAGTTCGCCAGTTTGGGTCTTAAATAGTGCACCTTCGACCGCAATAATATCGCCGATATCTTGATGCTTATAAGCCTCAAACACTTCCTCGCCGACACGCTGCAATTGCACATAGATTTGAATGCGCCCTGACGTATCCGACAGGGTCGCAAAGCTCGCCTTGCCCATCATCCGGCGCAGCATCACCCGCCCGGCTACTGAGACTTTGACTGCATTACTTTCAAACCATTCTTTGTCGTATTGCTCATAAGCAGCGTGCAAATCAGCGGCTTTATGTTCGCGTACAAAATCATTCGGGAAGGCAGAGCCTTGCTCACGCAGAGCAGCCAATTTCTCACGGCGTTGCTGGATTAATTGGTTGTCATCGTGCTGAGCTGCTTGCTGGTTATCTGATTCACTCATGGTCATCGGTCCGCTTTATAGTCCACTTTTCAGGCTCGCCTCAATAAAGCGGTCGAGTCCACCATCCAAAACTGCTTGGGTATTCGAAGTTTCCACGCCAGTGCGTAAATCCTTCACCCGCGATTGATCCAGCACATAGGAACGAATCTGGCTGCCCCAACCCACATCGGATTTGGTTTGTTCTAAGGCTTGCTTCTCTTCATTACGCTTGAGCAGCTCTAATTCATATAACTTCGCACGCAACTGCTTCATCGCGGTATCTTTATTCTGATGCTGCGAGCGCCCATTTTGGCATTGCACCACGGTATTCGTCGGCAAATGCGTAATCCGCACCGCTGATTCAGTCCGGTTAACGTGCTGACCGCCCGCGCCCGAAGCACGATACACATCAATCCGCAAATCGGCAGGATTAATATCAATTTCGATATTGTCATCAATCTCTGGCGAGACAAACACTGCTGAGAACGAAGTATGCCGCGCGCCTGCTGAGCTAAACGGCGATTTCCGCACTAAGCGATGAACGCCTGTTTCAGTTCTGAGCCAGCCAAAAGCATATTCCCCTTGGAAGCTAATGGTCGCGCTTTTAATCCCAGCCACATCGCCGGGTGAGGCTTCGATGAGTTCAGTTTTAAAGCCTTTGGCTTCACCCCAACGCAGATACATGCGCAGGATCATTTCTGACCAATCTTGTGCCTCAGTTCCGCCAGCACCCGATTGAATATCAAGGAAGGCATTATTCCGATCTAATTCACCAGAGAACATACGCTGGAACTCGAGCTTTTCGACTTCTTGCTCAAGCGAATCGACCTCGGCAGTCAGATCATTCGCGCTGCTTTCATCGTCTTCGGCTTCCGCCATTTCCAAGAGTTCATTCGCATCAGTTAGACCATTCGTGAGGCGATCAATGCCCCCCACCACGGTATCTAAATTAGCGCGCTCTTTGCCCAAGGCTTGAGCATGATCAGGGTTATCCCAAATTTTGGGATCTTCTAATTCGCGATTGACCTCTTCGAGGCGTTCGTGCTTAGTTTCGTAGTCAAAGATACCCCCTAAGCGCCTCTAAACGCGCTTGTAGATCTTTGATTTTGGTATAAACAAGGTTCAATTCCATGCTGCTGCCCAACACTCTAGCTGTGAAAAGAAAGGCGTGGATCATAGCAATTTCGCCCTTCCCTGCCTAGACCATTCAGCGCAGCATTAACTCGCGAAATCCGAGCCTTGACGCTCCAATAGCGTTTTAATATCCGCCAAATGCCGCTCCGCCTGCCCTGGATAATGATCCAATTCACTGGCGGTACGTGCTGCCACCTCATGCGATAACACTCTTAAGGGCTGCCCCGTTTGCAGTGCGCGAATATAAGTTTCAGCCGCACGTTCAAAGTAATACAAACGATTAAACGTATCCGCCACACTATTCCCCAAGACCAGCAGACCATGATTGCCCATGATCATTACTTTCTTTTTCGGGTCACTGAGTAAAGCAGCACAACGCTCCCCTTCTTCGGTAAATGCCAAGCCGCCAAACTGCTCGTCAATCACATAACGCTCATAGAAAGTCGCTGTATTCTGATCAATCGGCGGCAAATGGCTATCGGCTAAACAAGCGAGCACAGTGGAATAAATCGAATGCACATGCATCACACAACGCGCCTGTGGGCATAAGCGATGCATTGAGCCATGCAAACCCCAAGCGGTCGGATCAGGTGCATCGGGGCGATCCATTGTGCTGGGGTCATTCGCATCCAGCAGCAATAAATCGCTGGCTTTGATTAACGCAAAATGGCGCTGATTGGGATTAATTAGGAATTGCGTACCTGCGGGATTCACGGCCAAGGAAAAATGATTAGCGACCGCTTCATGCATATTCAAGTGCGCTGTCCACTGGAAAGCTGCCGCTAAATCCACCCGCTCTTGCCAGTAATTAGGTTGATGATTCATAAACTCTACTCCTAAACGGCTGGGTATTTCGCACGCAAAGACCGATAAGTGCTGCGCATTTCATTACGGTCGACATAGCAGCCACGCAAATGCCGCGCTCCACTGCCTGCGACAAACGAAGTGCGCCCATGCACCACGCGATGATTATCAAACACGATGCACTCGGCTGCATTCAAGCGAAAACGCATCAGATATTGTGGGTCTTGGAGCATCTGCCCGAACTTGCGGAAAGCGGGATAAAACTCATCCATCACATCCGGCGGAAAATCAAACACATCGGCGAGATGCTGACTGAAATGAATCCCGCTGACTTCGCCATTATGCGGGTCAAGCTCAATAATCACTTGGCGCGCGCGTACATCTTGAAAATTGGTGGTATAGCGGAAGGGGACTTTGAGTTCGGTCAGGAGATTAAAATAATCGGGATACTCAGCACGAAACGCCTGCGCCACACTACAAGCATCCACGAATAAACTTTCCCCACCTATCGCATCATTCACGCGACAATGCAGAAATTGAATCCCCGGCGCTAATTCTTCCGGCGGCAAATCGGTATGCAGTTCTAAAGCTTTATTGGTATAAGCCAAATTCACCGGATTAGCTTCAGTGCGCACATCAAAGGTATAACCCGAAAACGAAGCGCGCACTACCCCAATCAGCTCGCAGGCTTGCTGCAAACCTTCATTACTATTCGGCATCTCGGTTAACAGCGCTATGCCTTCATCCAATAGCGCCTCCGTCCAATCAGCCACTTTAGCAGGTTGTGCTACCAGCTCTGGAAAACTAAAACGTTTGACCTGCGCATAATGATCCGCATACCAAGGTTTGCGTTGACGTTGCGCCAGATCGCCATGCCCCAAACAAGGCTCACCATTCTTACTATGCCAACGTGCTAGCCATGCTAATTCATAGCGACTTTGATGCCCGTCTGGCCATTCAATCGCGAGGGTTGAGCCTTCAACTTGGGCGGTTTTGGGCTTTAAATTATCCGGTTCTTCAAGAATATCGTAGACGCGCTCTTGGGTTTCGGCATCCCAAGAACTGGCGCAATTATCGCGCAACCAATAGTAATTGAAATAGGCTGAATCGCCATTGGCTAGGCTTAGACGTAAGCCTTGATCTTCTAATACTAACATCTGTGGTGCTCCGCAATCGTTAAGAAACAGTTTGAGCTGCTCAGTTATTCAGGGAGTTGGCGAGTAAGAGGATAGCGTAAATTACTTAACGAAGGGAATGGGGAAACCTAGTGCTAGAGCAGCGCTAGGTTGCTGATAGATTGCCTAGTTGCTACTCACCGCGCTTAAGCTTCTCACTAGGCCAAGTTGCCTTATTGCTTAAGGCATGGGCGCTAGTCACTGCTAACAGTAAGATTGAGAACAGCACTGCAAACAGTCCAACTACCCAATTCGCCTGCCACTGATTAACCGCAATCGCAATAAAGCCCCAGACTCCGACTAGCGAAGCCTCGCGCATACTGCGCCACTGCGTCCAAAGCAAATAAATGCTAGTGAGAGTAGCTAAAGCAATGATCGCCCAGAATCCAGCTGAAAAAAATGGTGGAGTATCGAAGATAGCTTTTAGCCATGCTACGAAATTTAAAGCTAAAGCCAGCGTAATCCAGCCCATGTAAATGCAGATCGGCCACCAAACAAAAAAGATAATACGTGTTGGTGCATCCCAAATTTCAAGACGTAAACGTAATACCAACTGAAATAAGCAAACAAATAAACCAATAATTAATAGCAGTGATAAACCAATCCAAGCATTAACCCAAGCAATAATCCAGAGTGTATTCAACACATTGGCTGCTGCTAGCCAAATACCGGTAGGCTCTAAAGAATCGCTATCTCGGCCTTCAGCGTGAGATTTCCATTGATACCAGAGAAAGGCAGCCAGTAGCAGATAGATCACACTCCAGATAATAAAAGCATAGCCCGCAGGCGTGAGCAGGGTTTGATATTGGTCACTGACCTCAGCCACGCTAACCCCATTTAGCCAGCCTGCCCCCCCAGCCATATTCAGGCCAATCATCAAGATAAAAGTCAGACTATTTAACCACAGCAAGTTTTGATTAGTTAACTTCACCCTACTGCTCCTTTTAGTTAAGTAAACAATAAATTTAGCTTAATTGTTAAAACTTTGCTTGATCCTATTCCATTACTTTTTACCCTTACTCTTTTCAGACAAGCCGATAAAAACCTACCATACTTAAAACCACCGCTAGAACGAGCTTTTATAATTTTTGGAGATGATAAATGGTGAAGTTAACCCCAGAGGGGCAAGCATTAGTCGATAAATTAGCACAGCGCTACAATTTATCGCCTGAAGCGGTCAAGACGATGTTGGAGTCGATCTATAACGGCCAAGGCACGATGGCGCAGTTCAATCATCCTGAATTGGGCGGCTTCGGCCAGTGGATGCTGAATGGCATGAGTATGATTGGCGATATGTTCAATCAAAACCTAAAAAATACCGTCGATAATTTAGGGAATGATTTATCCGGTGCGCTTTCGAGTGGCTCTAAACTGTTTGAGATTAGCAGTGCACCGGTTACTACTGAAGTTAGTAAGGCTGCTAACTCCAGTAATAGCTCGGGCTCATGGTGGCCGAGTGATTTAGGCAGCCCGAGCACCAGTGGCGCTCAGAACCAAACACGCTATGCTTGGTTCCCATCGATTGCGCGTTTAGCGATTGAGCAAGATGGCAAAGTCACTGTGTATGACACCAAAGATCATCAAATCGGTGGTGTCTCCCAACAGCAAGATGGCTTAGGCTCTAGCCTGACTTTTAGTAGCCAGCATGGGACTGTGAAAGTTGATAGCTTGCCTGTAGTGAAGTAATCGGTCTGGCACTCGATAGTGTAGTAGGATTCAGATAAGCCTGTAAGCGCTGACTCTGTTCTCGTAAACTTGCTATTGAGTGCCGCAAGCTTTGTAATTGCTCCCGCGCTTGCTCTAGTTCCTCTTCGCCCCATAAGAAATTTAATAAACTACCTGCTTGCTTATCATCCTCATCCTCTTCATCAACATAAGAGTCGGGCATCAAAATACTATTTTGTACCTGTAACTGCATGAGTTCATCCGCATTACGGCGTCTTTGCCAGAAGCCCAACAAGAGTAAGAATAGCGCACTGGCTCCACCTGCTTGCCAGACTAAGGGTGAGTTCAATACACCTTGCCAAGTATTGGCTTCTGCTAACTCTAGATCACTTTTCCCCTCAGGCCCTGCCGCACCTGGGTTCATCAGCGTTTGAGCTTGTGTCTGCTGTTGAGCGACTTGAATTTGCAGCTGTGATAACTCTTCTTCACGCCGAGTCAGCAAATGATTCTTTTCTTGAACGAGTTTTTTAAGCTGATTATTTTCCTGTGCACGAATCTCTAATGACTGCTGGGCCTGCGCTAAGCGCTCTTGCAAATCACTGAGCTTGAATTGTGACGCATGCTGTAATTCGTGGACTGCATGTGCTAAAGGTGGATCAACGGTGGCTGGAGCACTCGCTAACATCATACTGGCAGGCGGCGCTACGGGTTCTTGCGCAACTCTACGCTTCACAGTTTGCGCCTGCATGCTGCGCTCAACCGGAGTAGCTTTTCTCACAACCTGAGTTGGAACTGGGGTAGGATCTGCATAACGCCTCTTACCTACTGCACTCGGTGTACGCAGCACTGCCCCTCGTTTCAGTTGAGTAATATCACCATCCACAAAGGCCTTGGGATTACGCGCATATAAGGCTAACGCTTTCTCATCTAAATTTAACTGAGCTATCTTCAAACGCTCAGCAATACTAAAAATGGTATCGTTTTTGCGCACACGATATTTATGCTTAAAAGCAAGGTTCGGTAAAGGAATAGCTACTTTGACTGCAGCCGATCTGACAGGTGCCGAGCGCTCAACTTACTGGTGTAGCAACAGCAGCTTCAGGCGCTAGCACAGGTGCTGGCTCTACAACTTCATTAGCATTGAGTTGCTCAGTGTCTAGCGCTAAATTTAAAGCGGCTGACTCATCAGCTGGCTGCTCAGTGGGTGCTGGATTCGCTGGCTCTACCATTGGCGCTTGAGCAGTTTGAACTTTAGCGCTTGCTTCAACCTCACCTTTTAAAGCGACCGAATAACGCTTAAGTAAATCACCTTTAGGGCTAGTGACTTCCAGTAACAGATTAAAATCAGCTTCAGAAACAGCTTGGGAAGAGCTAACAATTAGATAATGTTTGCCGTTTTTGACTGAACGGGCGAACTTTAAACTATCTATAAACGCGGGGCGCTGTAGCTGAGCTTGTGCAAAAATACTCGGCGGCGCCACATGCACTTGGAGCTTATCCAGCTCTTGCTGAGTCGTATGCAATAATTCAATACGCGCCTTAAATGGCTCATTGACACGCGAACTAAACTGGATGTCTCCTAAACTCAAGGCGTGACTTAAAGTTGGCTGCCCACTTGCGATCACTAAAGCCAAACCGATAGCTTGTTTTTTTGCCACATTTACCCCCAATGGCTAGCAAGGATTGCTCTGTTAGCCGTTTGTTAGATTTTTTTACATATCGTAACAAACTGAAGGTGAATCGCAGATTATTAGTAACTAATTCTATTCAAATCATAAATATTTTTTATTAATGCTAAAAGCAGGCCAAAAAATTATATCATTTGACCTGACTTAACTCTTAATGAGTAAACGCTTATTTACGCTCTTTCGCCTTCGCAAAAGCGGCAGCAAAGGCATTATTCCCAGCAGGAGTGTTGGTTTGTAGGCGTGCTGGTTTGGACGTTGGTTTATTCAAAAGGTTCTGCTGCTTTGGCTGAGCTTGCGTATTTACTACAGGTTTAGTAGCGGTTGAAAGCTCTTCTAGGCGCATAGTCAAAGCAATCCGTTTGCGTTCTTGATCAACCTCCAGCACTTTCACTTTCACAATATCGCCAGCCTTCACTACTGTATGCGGGTCTTTCACAAAATGATTCGCCAGCATTGAAATATGCACTAAACCATCTTGATGCACGCCAATATCGACGAACGCCCCAAAGTTAGTAACATTAGTAACAGTTCCCTCTAGCAGCATATCGGGTTTTAAATCCGCAACAGTTTCGACACCCTCTTTAAAGGTCGCCGTTTTGAATGCAGGGCGCGGATCACGTCCGGGTTTATCTAATTCAGTGAGAATATCGGTCACAGTCGGCAAGCCGAATTTATCACTGGTAAAATCAGTGGCATTTAAAGATCTTAATAATTGCGAATTACCAATTAAACTCTGCAAATTAGTCTTGGTTCTAGCAGCGATGGATTCAACCACGGTATAAGCTTCAGGGTGCACCGCTGAGCTATCTAAAGGGTTTTCGCCACCATGAATTCGTAAAAAGCCTGCGGCCTGTTCAAAGGTTTTCGCACCCAAGCGCGGTACACTCAGCAAACTTTTACGGCTGGTGAATCGTCCATTTTTGTTGCGAAATTCGACGATATTATCAGCAATCGTTTGATTTAAACCGGCCACGCGCCGCAATAAAGCAGCGGAAGCGGTATTCACTTCAACCCCAACGCTATTCACGCAATCCTCGACAACCGTATCCAAGTTTCTCGCTAATTGCACTTGGCTGACATCATGCTGATACTGCCCTACTCCAATCGATTTTGGCTCAATTTTCACCAGTTCGGCGAGTGGATCTTGCAGGCGACGTGCAATTGACACCGCACCGCGAATCGTGACATCCAGATCAGGAAATTCTTTCGCCGCTGTTTCAGAAGCGGAATAGACTGACGCTCCCGCTTCACTCACTACGACTTTTTGGAGGTTCATTTCTGGATGCAGCTTGATTAAATCGGCTGCTAATTTATCCGTTTCACGCGAAGCCGTACCATTACCAATCGCGATCAGCTCAATCTTATGCTTCTCGACGAGCTTGGCTAAAGTAGCAATCGACTCATTCCATTGATTACGCGGCACATGTGGATAAATCGTAGTGTGATCCACGAATTGCCCTGTGCTGTCAATCACAGCCACCTTAACACCCGTACGCAACCCCGGATCTAGCCCCAAAGTTGCACGTTGCCCCGCCGGAGCCGCTAGCAATAAATCCTTGAGATTATGCGCAAATACCCGAATCGCCTCGGTTTCAGCGGCTTGGCGCAAATCACCTAGCAAATCAGTTTCGAGCTTGGTATGGAGTTTAACTTTCCAAGTCCAATGCACCACTTCTGTCAAAAAAGCATCGGCTGGACGCTGCTTATTTTGAATACCCACTCGTTTAGCCGTGAGCACCTCACAAGGATGCATAACACCCTCTGCTTGCTCCACATCAATACTGAGATTCAAAAAACCTTCATTGCGCCCACGCAGCATGGCCAATACCCGATGTGAAGGCGCATTTTTTAAAGCATCAGCATTATTGAAGTAATCACGGAATTTCGCGCCTTCAGTTTCTTTATCTTTCACTACTGTGGAGATTAGCTTGGCTTCCGCTTGCAGATATTCACGCAGCTCGCTGACTAATTCGGGATCTTCAGCAAAGCGCTCCATCAGAATGTATTTCGCGCCGTCCAATACACCTTTGCTATCCACAAAAGCGTCTTTGAAATCTTCGGCTGGATTAATGTATTTAGCGGCTTCCACGTCTGGATTGAGCTGTGGATTAGCCAACAAAGCCTCGGCCAGCGGTTGAATTCCAGCCTCAATGGCGATCTGGCCTTTAGTCCGGCGTTTTTGCTTGAAGGGCAGATATAAATCTTCTAAACGTGTTTTCGTGTCTGCTGCTTGAATCGCAGTGGTCAAACTGGGTGTAAGCTTGCCTTGCTCTTCGATACTTTTTAACACCGTAGCACGCCGCTCTTCCAACTCACGCAAATAGCCTAAGCGTTCTTCCAAGGTTCTAAGCTGAGTATCATCTAAACCGCCCGTGACTTCTTTACGATAGCGTGAAATGAACGGCACAGTGGAGCCTTCATCTAACAGTTGAACAGCAGCAGTCACTTGGCGCGGAGCAACAGCCAGCTCCTGAGCGATACGATCAGCGATATTGAGCATAGGGTTGAGTCTTATTTGAATTGAATGGGGTGCATTATCGGGGAAAATTGCCAACGGGCAAGCGCTTTCTACCAAGCTAGCTGGATACTAGGGTAATTAAGCTCGCTAAGCTTAACGGAGATGCTTAAAAATTCTCAGTAAAAGCCTAAGCTTAAAGTTAACTAGGCTGAATTTTAGTTTCGAGCGCTATACACTGGATTTTTTATAGGCATACTAAGCAGCTTAAATACTCTCAAATATAAAATTGAAACATCCATGCACAGCTATTTAACTGCTTTACGTCAAAAGCTAGACCCACGCTACTATCAGGCCTTAGTACAAACTAGTTTATTAATTTATGGCTGGCTGAGTTTAGATTTCCCGTTTAAACCGGAGCAAGTTATTGCAGTCTTGTTCACCGCTTTTTTAACTCAATTTTTATGCTTAAAGTATTTGAACTTGCCTTGGCAAGGATTAAGCACTTTAAACACTAGCCTTTCGATTATTTTGCTGCTTTACGCCAATTCACTTTGGTGGCTAAGCTTAGCGAGCTTGATGGCTATTAGTAGTAAATTCCTGATTCGTTATCAAAACCACCATGTATTTAACGCTTCTAATGTTGGCATTGTAGCCGTACTCTTACTCACCGATTCAGTTTGGGTAGCAGTTGGCAAATGGGGGCATGGCTTATGGGAGCTGCTGCTGTTAGCGGGTATAGGTCTAGTTATTTTGCTGGGTTGGCAACGAATGCTAACTAGCCTAGTATTTTTGAGCAGTTACACCTGCTTATTATTCGCACGTGCTTTCTGGCTGGGTGACGCTCTAAGTATTCCTTTGCATCAATTGGAAAATGGTGCTCTATTGATCTTTTGTTTTTTTATGCTGTCTGACCCCATGACAGTACCTAGGCATTTAATCGGTCGATGCGTATTCGGATTTTGGGTGGCACTGCTAGCTTGGTATCTACAGATTAAATGGTTCTTGCCCAATGCCTTTTTATATGCGTTGGCCTTGTCATCGCCTTTAGTCATTTTTATTAATTTAGCTTGGAATCATGAGCCTTATCGTTGGCACTATGGGAGGAATAATTGAATTTATTTAAAAGCTTCACAACCCTAGCTTTATTCAGCTTAGCTTTAGAGGCAAATGCTTTTGCGGTTTTTATGTAGGCAAAGCTGACACTAGCCTTTATAACCAAGCCTCTCAAGTCGTTTATGTACGCGATGGTGAAAGAAACGTGGTCACTATGGCGAGTGACTTTAAAGGCGAGGTTAAAGACTTTGCGATGGTGGTGCCTGTACCCACCGTATTAAAACGCGAGCAGATTAGTATTGTTAATAATGCCACTATCCAGCATTTAGATGCCTATTCTGCGCCACGCTTAGTCGAATATTATGACTCAGATCCTTGTACACCCACCCCTGTTCGTAAAGCTCAGTCTATGGCAAGGCCTAGGCCTCCTATGATGATAAGTCCCACAAAAAGAGCTGAAGACTTGGGAGTTAAAATTGAAGCTCAATATACAGTGGGTGAATACGATATCCTGCTGCTTTCCGCTAGGGAAAGTGGCGGCTTAATAACTTGGTTAACTGAACAAGGTTATAAACTGCCACAAGGCGCCGAACCTGTCGTTGGTAGCTACCTTAAACAAGATATGAAGTTCTTTGTCGCCAAAGTGAATCTTAAAGAGCAAAGCAAAACTGACTTCTCCAAGTTACGTCCGATTCGAATTGTTTACGATAATAAAAAATTCATGCTGCCCATCCGCTTGGGTACAGTGAACTCACAGGGTGAACAAGAGTTGTTTATTTATGCCTTATCTCGTCAAGGCAGAATAGAAACCACCAATTACCGCACCGTAAAACCACCCTCTGATCAAGAAATTCCTGAATATGTAAAAGACACCAAAACCTTTTCCAACTTCTATCGCGATATGTTTGTGCGTAGCGCACAACGTGAAAAAAATCAGGCAGTCTTCTTAGAATATGCTTGGGATATGAACTGGTGTGATCCTTGTGCTGCTGATCCTTTAAGCCCAAGTCAACTGAAAGAACTAGGGGTTTTCTGGGCTGGTACTCAAAACCAAAATAATGGCGGCGGTGCTCAAAATGTGTATATCACGCGCCTACATTTGCGTTACAACCGTGAAAACTTCCCTGAAGATTTAGCCTTTCAAACGACTGGCAATACTGAGAACTTCCAAGGCCGCTATATCATTCGCCACCCCTTTAAAGGCAATGCAACTTGCACAGCAGGTCAAAACTACTTCAGTAAAACCCTGCCACAACGCCAAGAGCTTGAAGCCAAGCGTTTAGCTAATTTAACAGGTTGGGATATCAGTGAAATCCGCAAAAACATAGCCACTAAGAAGTAACCATCTAAGAGTTGAAGCTTGCTTGACTAACAAGCTTCAACTCCCACAACTATGAATCAAAAACTGGCGCATCGCTTCAGCAGGGCGCTCTAATTCAAGTCCCTTTTGCCAAATCATTCCGCTTTCTAAATGCGGGATGACGCCCAAAACGGGTACAGCTTCTATCTTGCCACCTTCCAAGGACCAAGGCCGGTAGACCATATCGGCTAAGATCGTCACACCAAAACCATGTGCGACCAAGCCCCGCACTGCTTCCATTGATTTAGTACGGAACGCAATATTTGGCTGCAAACCTTGCGATTGCCAATAGCGTTGAGTAGCCGCTTCGCCTTCATCCATTGCTAATTGAATATAAGGGTATTGGGCAACATCGGCTAACGAAGCAAAGGGCTGTTCACGCAAGGGATGGGTCGAAGAGGTCCACAGTTGGCGGCGCGAACGTAACAGCACATGATGATTAAAACGCTCGCGCTGTTGGGTATTGGAAATTAGCACTAGACCTAACTCCAAATCGCCTGCTAACACGGCATCTTCAATGTCAGGCCGCTCCATATCACGCAAATCGAGATCAATTTCTGGGTAATGCTGGCGAAAGCGGGCTAATAAGGGTGGCAGGAAATAACCGAGTAAAGCATAAGACGCGCCCATGCGTACTGCACCCGTTAAATGATGGCGCTGAAAATGGGGTTCGCTTAAAGCGATATCCAGATTTTCTTGGATTTGCTTGGCGCGATGATAAAAGTTATAGCCTTCTGCGGTTAAACTGACCCCATAAGGGTGACGCTCAAATAGCTTCACCCCCATTGAATCCTCCAAATGCAAAATCGCATTGGTTACCGTCGACTGTGCGACATGCACTTGTTTAGCAGCCATAGACAACTGACCCGTTTCTGCGGCAGCAATGAAATAGCGTAATTGGCGCAGGCTAATGTCTTTACTCATGGCTTCATTGCAGAATGATTTTCACCTCATCTTTGGCGGCTTCTTCCGCTGCTGCGGCCTCAACAGCAGCGGCGACGGCTGCAGCTTTCGCGGCGGCTTCTGCTGCGGCTAATTCTCGCATTTTCAGGACAAAAATATTCAGAATCATTAATAGCGGTACGGCCATAAACATACCGGCCACGCCCCAGAGCCAGCCCCAGAAAGCCACTGAAATAAACACAAAGACGGGGTTAATGGTAAACATCTTGCCCACAAATAACGGCTGCACCATTTGGCCTTCGATAATATTCAACACCAGAATAATCAAGGCAGGGATCATGGCGGTTGAGATATTGTCAAAGGTCACTAAGCCGACAAAAGTGACTAACACCATATTAATCAGCGGGCCGATATAGGGAATATAGTTGAGTATAGTGGCAGACACTCCCCACAACAGCGGAGTCGGCATGCCAATCGCCCACATCCCCAAAGCGGTTACTACACCTAAGCCAATATTAATAATGGTAATTAATAGCAAATAGTAACTAATCTGATATTGCGACTCTTGTGTGATTCTTAAGAAAGCCATGCGATGTGCTCGATCTTTCCAAGTCATCATCAAGCTTTTAATCATCGACTCGCCAAAAGCTGTCAAGAAATACAACAATAATAAGAAAGACATAAAACCAACAATAAAGGCTTGTGTGCTATCCATCACTGTATATAAACGACTGCCTGATTTAATCACGACTTCTTGTGTACCTGCTGCTTCAGTAGCTGAACCCGTTAAATCAGTGATTTTCTCATCAATTTGCTCAGTGGTTTTTTGTACTTCATTGAAGGAGGAGCGCAATTCAGCGACTTTACTCTCGATCTTATGAATCTCATCGGGGAAACGTTCTACCCAAACTTTAACCGGATCGTACATGTAGTAAGCCAAGACACTGAACATACCCATCGTCACTACGAGAACAATCAAAGCACCAAAGGCAGGCGGTATACGTATTTTCTCTAGAAGCTTGACCGGGATCATCAAAACAAACGAAAACACAATCGCCATAAAAATGGGTACAAACACTGACTTGGCGAAATACAGTGCGCCCAAGACCGCCATAATAAACAAGCCCCATAGCGGGATCTGCAAACCGCGAATCCCGGTCATTTGCACGACTAGATCATCTTGTAAATTAGGTAAATTTGAGTTGGGCATAACACTCCAATCCTTGTCAGTTGTGTGAGGCAGGCAGCACGTCTCGGATGCTTAAGGCTAAATTTAACAAACTTAGATTTATAAGCTAATTTATAGTTGATTACTAAGGCTTAGCCTACATTAAGTGTTTTTTTGTTGGCAAATTTTGATATGCGTTTTTCGCATACCTCAAGTCATTTTAAATAATTTTACGATACAGCCAAAATTCCTTAGCATTTCGCTTATATATAAAAGAGAAAGTTGAGGAGCACCCCATGACCGCTAAATTACCCAGTAATCTGGTTCTCGATGATAAATACACCCTGCAACAAGGCCGCGCCTATATGAGTGGACAGCAGGCGCTAGTGCGTTTGCCTATGCTGCAAAAGGTCAATGATCGGCGCAATGGCTTAAATACAGGTGGATTTATTTCCGGTTATCGCGGCTCGCCTTTGGCAGGGTTTGATCAGCAACTCTGGCAGGCTAAAAAGCATTTAGCGGAACATGATATTGTGTTCCAACCCGGCTTAAATGAAGATTTAGCGGCCACTTCAGTGTGGGGTTCGCAGCAACTCAATCTTTATCCTAATGCTAAATTCGATGGGGTGTTTAGCATGTGGTACGGCAAAGGCCCGGGAGCGGATCGCTCTACCGATGCGATTAAACATGCCAACTCCGCAGGGACTTCTAAGCATGGCGGCGTGCTGATGGTCGTCGGTGATGATCATGCCGCTAAATCTTCCTCAATCGCGCATCAATCCGAGCATTTAATGGCGGCTTGTGGTGTGCCAGTTTTATATCCTTCCGATGTGCAAGAAATCCTCGACTTTGGTTTACACGGCTGGGCGATGAGCCGCTACTCTGGTTTGTGGGCAGGCTTAAAATGCGTCACTCAAGTGATTGAAACTTCGTCTTCGGTGGAGCTTGATCCTGATCGCGTGCGCATTATTCTCCCCGGTGAAGACGAATTTCAAATGCCCGAAGATGGTTTAAATATTCGCTGGCCTGATCCGCCCTTAGTGCAAGAAGCCCGCATGCTCAATCACAAATGGTATGCGGCCTTGGCTTATGTGCGGGTGAATCGCCTCAATCGGATTGTGATTGATTCCCCCGAAGCGCGGTTTGGAATTATGACCGGAGGCAAGGCTTATCAAGATGTGCGTCAAGCTTTAAATGACTTGGGTTTGGATACTGAAGCCTGCCGTCGCGTGGGTTTGCGAGTGATGAAAGTCGGCTGTGTATGGCCTTTAAATGCTCACGATGCCCGCCATTTTGCCGAAGGTTTAGATGAAATTTTGGTGGTCGAGGAAAAGCGCCAAATCCTTGAATATGCGCTAAAAGAAGAGCTGTACAACTGGCGCGAAGATGTACGCCCCAACGTCTACGGCAAATTCGCTGCCCAAGATCATGCGGGGGGTGAATGGTCAGTACCGCGTAGTGAATGGCTATTGCCTGCTGCGGCTGAACTCAATCCCGCCATCGTCGCCAAAGCCATTGCTAAGCGTTTAGTCACCATGGATTTACCCGAAGACATTCGCAACCATGTGAATGAGCGTATTCGGATTATTGAAGGCAAAGAACGTGAAACCGCACGTCCGCGCGTTACTGCGGAACGTAAACCGTGGTTCTGCTCCGGTTGCCCACACAATACCTCGACTCGTGTCCCCGAAGGTTCACGCGCTTTGGCTGGGATTGGTTGCCATTACATGACTATTTGGATGGATCGCAATACGGAAACCTTTAGCCAAATGGGCGGCGAAGGGGTGGCTTGGATTGGACAAATGCCTTTCACCAATGATAAGCATGTATTCACTAATCTGGGCGATGGCACTTATTTCCATTCCGGTTTGTTAGCGATTCGTGCAGCGGTCGCGGCTAAAGCGAATATTACCTACAAGATTCTCTTCAATGATGCGGTCGCGATGACCGGTGGACAGCCGATTGATGGGACATTGACCTTACCGATGTTGGTCAATCAAGTGGAAGCGGAAGGGGTGGCTAAAACCATAGTCGTCACGGACGATCCCGACAAATACCAAATCGCTGGAAACCGCTTACCCGCTTCGATTGAAATTGTGCATCGTGATGAATTGGATGCAGTGCAAAAGCGTCTACGCGATACGGAAGGGACGACTGTTCTAGTCTACGAGCAAATGTGTGCTACCGAAAAGCGTCGCCGTCGCAAGCGCGGCCTGATGCCCGAACTCAAAGAGCGCACCTTTATTAATACCGACGTGTGCGAAGGTTGCGGCGATTGCTCCAAAACGTCCAATTGCTTGTCGATTGAACCGGTGGAAACACCCAAAGGTACTAAGCGCCAAATCAATCAATCCACCTGCAATCAAGACTTTTCCTGCGTGAAAGGCTTTTGCCCCAGCTTCGTGACCTTAGAAGGCGCGACACTGCGCAAACCTGAACCCGCAAAAGTGGCGCAACCTAGCCATGAAGATTTACCGCCTCCGGTTTTGCCTGCATTGGAAACACCACAACGGATTTTAATCACGGGTGTCGGTGGCACGGGGATTGTCACGATTGGCGCATTACTTGGCATGGCGGCACATTTAGAACGCAAAGGTGTGACCGTTTTGGATATGGCAGGCTTGGCGCAAAAAGGTGGCGCAGTCCTCTCGCATGTACAAATCGCCAAGCTTCCCAGCCAGCTCAATGCCAGCAAAATCGCGACAGGTGAAGCGGATTTGCTCCTCGGTTGCGATGCAATTGTCTCAGCCTCGCAAGAAGCGCTCTCCATGACCTTAAGCGGGCAAACCCAAGCGATAGTAAACACCAGCGAGACGCCGACTGCCGAGTTCATCACCAATCGCAACTGGATGTTCCCCGGACAATCTATTGCTTATGACTTGCAAAACAGTATTGGCGAGAACTGCTCCTTCCTCAATGCTAATGACTTAGCGCTGAAACTGCTGGGCGACACTTTATTCGCCAATATGATGATCTTAGGTTTCGCTTGGCAAAAAGGCTGGATTCCGTTAGAGCGTGAAAGTTTGATGCAAGCCGTGGAATTAAACAGCACACAAGTCGAGAAAAACAAAGCAGCATTTTTATGGGGCTGTCATTTTGCACACTTCGGTAATGCGCAGGAATTTTTAAAAGCTCAACCGCTAGCCGCTAAACCAGAGGCTGATTTAGCCAGCATTCTAAGCTTTAATCGCCAATGGCTGACGGAGTATCAAAATGCTGCGTATGCCAAGCGTTATGAACAAACTTTAGAGCCTTTGCGCCAAGCTGAATCGCAATTGGGTGCTGATTCAGCGTTACCTTTAACACGCATCGCAGCGCAGAATCTGGCTCGACTGATGGCCTACAAAGACGAATATGAAGTCGCCCGTTTGTATGCTAGACCTGAATTTATCGAGCAACTACGCAAAAACTTTGAAGGCGAACCCGGCCAAGATTATGAAGTAAAACTCAATCTCGCCCCGCCCTTATTCACAAAACACGATAGTCAAGGCAATCCGATCAAAACCGAATACGGCCAATGGATGTTTAAATTCATGCCACAATTGGCGAAATTGAAAGGCTTACGTGGAACGGTGTTGGATGTATTTGGCTATAGCGCGGAACGGAAACAGGAGCGGGAATTAATTAAAGAATATAGCGCGTTGATTGCTAATTTAGCTCAAAATTTGGCTACCAGTAATACAGAGCAAACGCAAAAACAGTTAGAAAGCTTTGCACAAATTAAAGGTTTCGGGCATATAAAAGCTGCAGCGATTGCAAAGTTGCAAGCTAGCAAGAACTGACTATTTAAAACCCAAAACATTCAATTCATTGATTTTTGGTATTTTTTTGGAATTAAAAGCCTATACTTGAAGAGTGTGAGTCTTTAAGGAGTAGGCTATGTTTCAGTGCTTGAATGCGCATCAGCAGCGTCGCTGGTTAAACAGGCTGCTGGTCAGCCTAATGCTTGTTAGCAGTAGTGCTTCATACGCAGTGGACGGAAACATGCCAGCGGTCACCACAGTGATTCGTAGCCTGTTTGCAGCTCCTGAGGCCGAACGAGCACCGATTAAACAAACGTTCACCATGCTAGTGCGTGGCTTGGGTAGTGGTCGGGTTAAATCCAAACCAGCGGGAATCAACTGCACCGCCGATTGCAGCGCAAGCTTTAATCAAGGGCAGATTGTGACTTTACAGGCTACCCCAGCCGCCGGATCGTTCTTAAAAAAATGGGGCGGAGCTTGTTTGGGAGTGAGCACCAATACCTGCCAAGTCACCCTGAGTGCTGCAAAGACTGCACGCGCCGTATTTGCCTTAAGCATCCCAAGTGCTCCAGCCAATCTGCAAGCGGCGGCTGGTGACAAAGAAGTAACCTTAACTTGGACACCTTCGACAAGTGCAACCACTTATGCTATTTGCAAGTCGACCGAAGCGATTAGTGATTTCAACAGCTGCAATAGCCTAGCCGATGGCGAATTATTGATTGATCAAGTTAGCCCGGCGGTGATTAGCGCTTTGGACAATGGGGTGGAATATCACTTCAAGGTTGTCGCTAAAAACAAGGACGCCAGCAGCCCTAGCAGCGCAGAGGTCACAGCGACGCCACAAGTTACTATCACCCTTGCCGCAGGCGGATCTCATACTTGTGCAATAGTCGCAGGTAAGAGTTATTGCTGGGGTTTCAAGCAGTTCGGCCTAGGCGATGGTTCGACCGTACAGAGCACCACGCCCAAACCTGTCGCTATTGCCTCGCAAACCCTACAGATTGAGGGAGGCCAAAATCATACTTGTGCGGTAGTAGCTGGTGGGGTGAAATGCTGGGGCTCTAATGATGGCGGTCAACTTGGGGATGGAACCACCACCCCTAGCGCTACTCCAGTAACGGCTATTAATGCCAATAGTGGTGTCACCCAAGTCAGTGCGGGCTATCTCCACAGCTGTGCAATTGTTCAAGGTGGGGTGAAATGTTGGGGGAATAATGCTGGCGGGCAAACTGGTAAAGCACTGCCGAAGCAGGGGGTGACCAGCATTGCGGCTGGCGGCTATCACAGTTGTGCTGTTATCAATGGTGGAGTGAAGTGTTGGGGATATAATGGCGATGGGCAATTGGGCAATGGAACCAAGACCGATAGTGCGACTCCAGTGGTAACGATTCCAGCTAACAGTGGTGTTGTCAGTGTGAATGCAGGGCCTTTCCATAATTGTGCCGTTCTCGATGGTGGGGTGAAGTGTTGGGGGGATAATACCTATGGCCAACTGGGCAATGGAACCAAGACCCAGAGCTTATCACCTGTCAGCATCATCAGTGCCAATCGGGGAGCAACTGCAGTAGCCGCAGGAACTAACCATACCTGTGCAGTCGTCAGTGGTGGAGTGCAATGTTGGGGATATAATACTTCTGGTCAACTCGGGGATCGCTCCAATGTGAGCAAAGATCGCCCTGTGAATGCGATCATGGCTAAGTCAGGTGCAACCAATATAGTCACAGGGGGTGGCTATACCTGTGCCTTGGTGCGAAATAGCATCAAATGCTGGGGAGATAATAGTAATGGTCAATTTGGCAACGGTACCAAGACCAATAGTAATCAGCCTGTGGATGGAGCAAAATTCTAAAACCTAGCTCAAACCTATCAACTGTGATTTCACTGCTATAAAAAGAAAAGCGCTTCTGAGCGCTTTTCTTTTTAGTTTAAGCTAAGACATTAATTACATAATCCGATAAGTATCCAACAACTCAGCCTTATTCGCATCATAAGCCTTGCGTTGAGAGTCATCCAGAATACCTTTCAGCTTTACTTCTTTCTCAGCTGATAGGCGGGTAAATTCCTTTTTCTTATCCAATTTTGGATTGGTCGAAGCCATCAGGATATTAAAGCGGGTTGAATAGTCCAGATTTAAAGCGGCCACTGAAGCTTGTTGTGACTCGTTCAAATTCAGCGTGGTGGTCATCATTTCAGTCAAAGCTGCAGCACGCTCAGAAGGAGCCGTTTCCTCAATCATCGCACCGACAGCCTTCTCTTTGGCTTTGTCATGGCCCATAGAGCAGCCTGCTACACCCACTGCTGTTAAGCTAACCAAAACACTCAATACAAAAACAGGCTTTAAGCCGATTAGTTTAGCGCTCATGTTGTTACACCCTCAGTTATTAGATTAGAGAAAAATTTTAGCGAACGAGATAAATATCTATTTTTATATAGGCCAATTTTGACAATAAGCAATTTTATTAATAAAAATAAAAATCCTTAAGTCGTTTAATTAAATATTAAATGAGGCCAACACAAGCTAGCCAACCCACCACTACTTCCCTTGCCTTAAGGCTTATGCTTAACTGCGCAAGCTTATCGAGGAGAGAAGAATGATAACTACTGATCGCGCCGAAGCCGTCCACCACAAGTTTCGCCAACGTGTGTTAGCCAATGATTTACCTAGCACCGAACTGAATGACTCGCCGCTTGCCCCTAACACAGCGCTCACTATTTTTCGCGCCCAATGCATATCGCGACACTTAGATCGGACAGCACGCAAAATGCAGAAAGTCGGGCAAGGCTTTTATACGATTGGATCTTCTGGGCATGAAGGTATGGCCGCCGTCGCCGCCGCTTTGCGGGTTAGCGATATGGCTTTTTTGCATTATCGTGATGGTGCTTTTCAAGCGATGCGTGCTCTGCAAGCCGCTCAAAACCCCATTCCCGATATGCTGTTGAGCTTTGCCTCTTCCAGCGACGATCCGATTTCAGGTGGGCGGCATAAAGTATTGGGTTCGAAAAGCTTATTTATTCCCCCACAAACATCCACCATTGCTAGCCATTTACCTAAAGCGATGGGTGCTGCTTTCTCCATTCATTTAGCACATCGCCAAGCCCCTGCACATAAAGTGTTAGCTGATGATTCGATTGTAGTTTGCTCTTTTGGGGATGCCTCGGCCAATCACTCTACAGCGCAGGGGGCGATTAATGCTGCTTGCTGGACTAGCTATCAGAATATCCCAATGCCGCTATTATTCGTTTGTGAAGACAATGGGATTGGTATTTCAGTACGCACGCCCAAAGGTTGGATTGAGGCTAATTATAAGCAGCGCCCCGGCTTGCAGTATTTCCATGCGAATGGCTTAGATATGTTGGCAACTTATCAGGCTGCTCAACAAGCAGCTGAGTATGTGCGTAAAACTCGTAAGCCTGCGTTCTTACATTTAGACATGGTGCGCCTCTATGGGCATGCAGGATCGGATGTACAAACTGCTTATTTATCCCAAGCTGAATGTGAAGCTTGGGAAGCGAATGATCCCTTACTTTACTCCGCTAGTTTATTGACCCAGCAGCAGTTACTTAGCTCACAAGCCGTTTTGGATTTATATGAGGCGATTGATGCGGAATGCACCACAACGGCCGTAGAAGCAGTACAAAGACCCCGCTTAAAAACAGCGGCTGAAGTAATGAAGAGCATTATACCACCAACACGTACCTGCCAAGCTGTTACGCCCATTAATGCAGAAACACGCCAAGCTACCTTCGGCAGTGATGCGCGCGTTTTAAATGAGCCTCAAACCTTAGCCCGCCTCATTAATTGGACGTTGACTGATCTAATGCTCAGTTATCCAGAAACTATCTTGGCAGGCGAAGATATTGGGCGCAAAGGTGGCGTGTACGGAGTCACTCAACGCCTCCAACAGCGCTTTGGCAAAGAGCGAGTGATGGATACACTCTTGGATGAGCAGTCGATTCTCGGCCTCAGTTTAGGCATGGCGCAGAATGGTTTTATCCCGATTCCAGAAATTCAATTCTTAGCCTATTTACATAATGCGGAAGATCAATTACGCGGTGAAGCAACCACTTTACCCTTCTTTTCAAATGGTCAATATACCAATCCTATGCTGGTACGTATTGCCGGTTTAGGTTATCAGCGCGGTTTTGGTGGGCATTTCCATAATGATAATTCGCTGGCGGTGTTACGGGATATTCCGGGGATTATTGTCGCTTGTCCTTCCAATGGCACTGATGCGGCGAAGATGCTGCGTGAATGCCTGCGCTTAGCACGCGAAGAACAACGCGTCGTCGTGTTTGTCGAACCGATAGCCCTCTATACTCAACGCGATTTACACGTCGAAAAAGATGAAGCTTGGGCGTGTACTTATCCAGCGACTAGCGAACATATCGCTCTTGGCGAGATTGGGATTTATGGCACAGGCCAGCAAATTGCTATAATCACTTACGCAAATGGCTATTACTTGTCACGCCAAGCTGAAAAGATTTTGCGTGAACAACACGGAATTGAACTACGCATTATTGATTTACGCTGGCTAGTACCTTTACCAGCCGCCGCTTTAAAAACTGCCTTACAAGGTGCAGAGAAAGTTTTAGTCGTGGATGAATGTCGTCGGAGTGGCAATATTTCTGAAGCCCTAATGACTTGGTTGGATGAAAATTTCGCTGTACCTAAAGCACGCTTAACCGCAGAAGATAGCTTTATTGCTACTGGCCCTGCTTATGCTGCAACTTTACCCTCCAAGGAAAGTATTATTGCAGCCGTTTTGGAATTGGCTAAGTCAAATACCTAGCCGAGCAAATCTTTCAGGCTAGAAATATAAGCACTGGCAGTTGCTTGGCGCTCTTCAGGTGTGCTGACTTTGCGGTCTTCCCAGAGTAAATGCTCTTCGGGAAGTTCCGCTAAGAAACGACTCGGGTCACAAGCCATTTTCTCCCCATAACGCGAACGGGTTTTGGCATAACTAATCGTCAAATGCTTCTGCGCCCGCGTAATCCCCACATAAGCCAAACGCCGCTCTTCTTGAATACCCGCCTCATCCATACTATTCAAATGCGGTAGAATTTCTTCCTCAGCACCGATCAAAAACACATAAGGAAACTCCAAACCCTTAGCGCCATGCAAGGTCATTAAGGTCACTGCATTCTGCTCAGCTTCCTCGCTATTGCGCTCTAGTAAATCCACTAAACTCATGTGTGCGACGATTTCTGCCAAAGTTTCCTTACCCGCACCATCAGCATGCAGTTTATTCACCCAATCGACCACTTCATGCACATTCGCCATCCGCTTCTCAGCCATATTCGGCGAGCTGGAATTCTGCATTAGCCAATCTTCGTAATTAATATCAGTAACAATGCGCTTCACTACATTGGCTGGATGCTCAGTTTTATTCAGCTCAATTAAGTCATTCAACCAATAAGTAAAATGCTCTAAACGCTGGCGTGACTTAGCACTCACCCGTTCCGCAAACGCCATCTCTTGCGCACAGATAAATAGGCTATTTTTACGCTCATGGGAATAATCGCCCAGCTTTTCGAGGGTAGTCGTGCCGATCTCACGGCGCGGCGTATTGATCACTCTTAAGAAGGCTGCATCATCATTGGGATTACTGATCAGGCGCAAATAGGCGAGAATATCTTTAACTTCAGTGCGCTCAAAAAATGAAGTTCCACCGGTAATTTGGTAGGGAATATTTTGCTGGCGCAGCAGCGTTTCAAAAGTACGGCTTTGGTGATTGCCCCGATATAAAATCGCAAAATCTTTATACTCAGTGCGCTCACGAAAATGGCGTTTCATAATCTCGCCGACGACCTTTTCCGCTTCATGCTCGACTGAGCGGCACGGCATCACCAGAATCGGATCGCCTTCGCCTAAAGTACTCCATAATTTCTTTTCAAACATGTGAGGATTATGGGCAATCAAGTGATTCGCGCTATCCAAAATACGCTTGGTGGAGCGATAATTTTGCTCCAACTTAATCACTTTTAAGGTGGGATAATCGCGCTGCAATTGCACGATGTTTTCTGGGCGCGCACCACGCCAAGCATAGATGGATTGGTCATCGTCACCGACCGTAGTCAAAGCACCGCGCACACCCGCTAATTGGCGAATTAATTGATATTGGCAGGCATTAGTATCTTGATATTCATCGACCAATAAATAGCGCAAGCGCTGTTGCCACTGCGCCAAGACTTCGGGGTATTTTTCAAATAATTGCACCGGCAGCACAATCAAATCATCAAAATCGACTGCGTTGTAGGCTTTGATTTGGCGCTGATATTGTTCATATAAACGGGCAGCACGCTGGCTCAATTCGTCAGTCGCTTGCTGCATCACTTGTTCAGGGTTTAAAAAATCATTTTTCCAACGTGAGACTTGCCAGCGAATATCATCAGCTTCAGCAATATCTTCTTTGATGGCTAGTTCGCGCAAAATCAAATCGCTATCTTGCGCATCCAGAATTGAAAATCCGGGCTTATAACCGAGTTTTTTGACTTCTTTCTTGAGGATATTTAAGCCTAAAGTATGGAAAGTCGAAACGGTTAAGCCTTTTGATTCATCTTTACTAAGCAATTGCCCTGCCCGCTCACGCATTTCGCGCGCGGCTTTATTGGTAAAGGTAATCGCAGCAATACTTTTCGGGTCGTGTTCCGCTTTGCGAATCAACCATGCAATTTTTTGGGTAATTACCCGCGTTTTGCCGCTGCCCGCGCCCGCTAACACTAATAAAGGCGAGCCAAGGTGCAACACCGCAGCCTGTTGTTGAGGATTTAAACCTTGCATAGTGAATAGCGTACTAGAAGAGGAATGGGAGGGGTTCGATGCCGATCATCGACCGGCATCACCAGCAAACTTAGAGTTGGCCGCAATCTTCGATTTTGATTGGTGCTTTAGTACCACCGCTGCGTGTGCCATTAGCTTCGATATTCTTTAATACGTCCATGCCTTCAGTGACTTGACCGAAAACGACATGCTTGCCGTCTAACCAAGGTGTGACCACAGTCGTGATAAAGAACTGTGAACCATTGGTGTTCGGGCCAGCATTCGCCATTGACAATAAACCAGCGCGATCATGTTTCAGTTGGAAGTTTTCGTCGGCAAATTTAGTGCCATAAATCGACTTGCCGCCTGTGCCATTATGATTGGTGAAATCGCCACCTTGCACCATGAACTCAGGAATCACGCGGTGAAAACCAGAACCTTTATAACCAAAACCTTGTTCGCCAGTGCATAACGCACGGAAGTTTTCGGCAGTTTTTGGCACTACATCTTCAAACAATTCAAATACGATACGTCCGGCTGGCTGTCCGCCGATGGACACGTCAAAAAATACACTTGGGTTTGCCATGAGGGGATACTCTCAGATCAAAGAAAGGCGGTAATGTAGCAAAAGCTGGGGGGGGATACTAGTTAAGGAAAAAATTACGCGGCTATTGCTTAGTAAACAAAAAAGGCGGCAAGCCTAAGCCCACCGCCCCGCTAGGAGGAGAATTTTTAAGCCGCAACCGCAAGACTGACTGGTTCTGGCTTTAATAGTTTGAAATTGAGGCGAAACAAGGTGGCGATGGTTTTCAATTGCAGCAAGACTAAGGGTGCTAATAACACAAAGTGCGCAATCGAGAATTTAGCCACTAAACCTGAGCCGACCAAGCCGACATGGATGAAGAAAAAGGCCATCACAAAGCCTGCCACGCCCGGGCAAACTAAGGAAAATGCGCCAACACTTTTACTTGAGCCGTATAAATAATCGGCAAAATAGCCCAAGCGCTTCATCACCACAAAACCCAGCAGCCCGAACAATATTTGGATGCTGACGAAGACAGTGAACATCGCCAAGTTATGAATCGGCTCTACTTCAGTGCCGAAATTATGATGCATCCCCATGATCAGGCGATAAATCGCGATCGCTGCCAAGGTGATAATCGGGATAATGATCCACAACGATACTGACGCTTCACGATCTACACCTTGTTGCAACATGCCTCTGAAACCCAGCACCAAGACAATCACTCCCAATAAAGCTGCAAAGCTCAAGAACATCAGTGCTAACATCATGGCAATACCGGAAGTCAAAGCCACATGGCTCATCGCGGCTGAAGCTGAGAAGCCCACACCCACCATCGTCAAGGCAAATACCGCTAATAATTGGCTCAAGCTATTATTGCGCGTGCAATCGAAAGAACCAGTGCTCAAAGCGCGTGCCATGAAATTCATTAGGATTTTTAGAGCAAATACGCCAGTGATCCCAAAGGCAAGCACGGCTGCGGGGAATAAATACTCCACCACTGACCAAAGCTTGGGCACAAATACTGCGCCCAAGACAAAACCGACATTAATGGTCATCGCAAAGGTCAAAGGCAGTGCCATTAATTGCACTTCGCCATTCGATTGGCGTAAACCTTGGTGAGCGTCAGTGCGCTTATAACGCAGATATTCCACGCTATTCCACACCAACATGCGAATATGCAGCAGCGCAAACAACGCTAAACCAAGCATAGATACAGCAATCAAGCCTTGCATCCACGGATTACCCGTTTGGAAAGCAGCCATCAGCGACTCCCAAGTCGGAATCGGCGTGTCAGGATGGGGCGTAAGGAACATCAAATAGATGAAAAAGGAAATACTTAAACCACCAGCGCCCAACGCTGATAGAAAATACAGGGGCGAGTAGCTCGCTCCCAGGTTGCTACGTAATTTAAACATTATCGTCTCCGCTAGAATGACTTGTTATTATCAATATATTATTAATTTCTAATATTTAAACATTGATAAAGATCAAATTTTAAAATTTTTTAGCTAGCGGGTTTTGAAACAGCGTTACAGACTAGGATTTGGCTTGCTGGGCAGTGGCCATTGCATCAGCAATGGCATAGCTATAAGCACAATCCACATCCATGCGCACTTTTTGCAGGCCATCCATCCCCTCTTCCAACATAACGGCTAATGGAGTGCGTTGTTGGAAACGCCGATGCGGGCGGCGCAGCCACATTAATCGCATTTGTGCACTAAAAGGAAAGGTAGTGGTCAGCGCCTCACTAATCCCGCCAATATGTTCAAGGCGAGCCTGTAATTCGGCTGAAGCAGGCAACTTACGCTCGCCTTTTAAATAAGATGGCAGATGGCGTCCTTTGATTTCCTCAGGCAAGCCTAGCAAGTTAACCACATCCTCAGCGCTAAGCTGCCAATCGGCTAATTGACTCAAGGCTTGTTCAGTACGTAATTGCAGTTCGGACTCGTTCATGCTTAATCTCGTTGCTGCGTTTTTAGCTTAGCGATGGAAATGACTTGCGCCTGCTTCGGCTCATCCGTGAAGCGTGGCAATTCATGCGTAGCCAAACCCTCTTGAGCCGCCAATTCACGCTCACGGGCGGCAATTAAATCAAAACAAGCCTTCACATCCGCGATCGTAGCTTCACTTAAAGGATAGCGCT
This sequence comes from Thiolinea sp., assembly GCA_049292455.1. Taxonomy (GTDB): domain Bacteria; phylum Pseudomonadota; class Gammaproteobacteria; order Thiotrichales; family Thiotrichaceae; genus Thiolinea. Next base: position 125,141 of record JBATRF010000057.1, on the reverse strand, counting down.
GCATCGCCTCGGTTGGGGTGAGGTCACGCACAATACTGGCTAAAGTCTTACGCATCGCCATCAAAATGCGCCGCTCTTGAGAAACTGCCTGTTCAGACATAAAAACTCCATCACAAAACGAAATGTTTAAGCTTAGAAGTTTCGACTGGCTGCGCCTATCCTCCTAATGGGCTGGAGCCTTAAGTTTGAGTTTCCATCAGCTGGGCTAAGGCCACTGCATCAGCGTTGGTTTGCTGCTTTAAACCTTCAATCACACCTTGATACTCAGCACCATTTTTATTTTGACTCAGTTTCCACTTACCTTCCCAACGCGTAACTTCTAATTCAATACCGACAATGGCATGCAGCATTTTTTCTAGATAATCGACAGGCGCATCCGAGACTTGCCAAGGCTGGTTAAAAGCGGCCTCCTGTTGCTGAGTTAATTTGTCTAAAAATCCACGTAACCAAACGGGATCATCTTTAACGCGCAATTTGCCATACACATGCAAAGTCACATAATTCCAAGTCGGTACTACCTTGCCATGCTCTGCTTTAGAGGGATACCAACTCGGTGAAATATAGGCATTTGCCCCTTGGAAAATGGCAAGCGCTTCTACTTGTTCATCAAAATCTCGCCAAACAGAATTGGCGCGTGCCACATGGCCTTGCAGCAGGCCGGAACCGGCGTTTGCCTCGAAATACAGCGGAATGGGATTGGCATTCAGACCTCCTGAACCGAAAGTCACTAAGGAGGCTAAAGGCTCAGAACGAATCAAGGCTTGCAGCGCTGGTAAATCAGTCTGCTCAAAATGTTTAGGTAAATACATACTAAAACCTCAGCTTTGTATCCAATTGCTAGCAGTCACTAGCTGGAGAATCCTAGCAAATTCAGCCGTGAAAGGTGCTTGAATAGTAAGATTAAGCTTACTAAGCGGATGCTGAAACTGCAAAGCCTGCGCATGCAACATCAAGCGCTCACAGCCAAACTGCTCCCGAAACAACTTATTCTGCTTGCCATCGCCATGCGTGGTATCACCCACAATCGGATGAAAAATATGCTTTAAATGACGCCGAAGTTGATGTTTGCGCCCTGTCTTGGGCTGCAATTCTAATAATGAATAACGACTCGTGGCATGCTTGCCGGAAGCAAAAAGCAGCTCGAATTGCTCTAAAGTTTTGTAATGGGTAATCGCAGTTTGGGCTGGTTTATCTTGATTGGCTTTAGCATCCGCGATCTCATCCAACTCTTCTTTCAGCGGGTAATCAATTACAGCTTCCGGCTCACAAAAACCACGGACTAAAGCCAGATAAGCTTTCTGTATCAACCCCTGAGTGAATTGTTCGGTCAGGAGGCGTGCAGTATCAGGGTCTAGGGCAAACAGCAGCACTCCAGAGGTGGGACGATCTAAACGATGCGGTGGGTAAACTTTTTGGCTGATCTGATCACGCAGTAGTTGCACGGCAAATTGTGTTTCGTGTTTATCAATCAGACTGCGATGCACCAATAAACCTGAAGGCTTATTGATGGCGACAAGGTAGTCATCTTGATAGAGAATCTCGAGCGGCAACAAGTCTCAAATAGCCTGCATATCCATACTGCCTGCTTCGCGCTCAACCGCCAGCACTGTGCCGCGCAATGAATTAGGCAAGGCTTCGGTAATTTTTAGATCGACAAAGTGACCGATTAAACGCGCATGACCATCGAAATTCACTACCCGATTATTTTCGGTGCGACCAGCTAATTGATTAGGGTCTTTCTTGGCCGGACGTTCGACTAAGACACGCTGCACCGTGCCCACCATATTCTGGCTAATCGTATTCGCGCTTGCTAAAATCCGACTTTGCAGCTCTTGCAAGCGCTGCTTTTTTACGTCCATTAGTGTGTCATCTTGCAGACTCGCAGCGGGAGTACCAGGGCGCGCGCTATAGATAAAGCTGAAACTATGATCGAAACCAATCTCGTCAATCAGCTTCATTGTGTCGGCAAAATCTTTATCGGTTTCGCCAGGGAAGCCGACAATAAAATCAGAGGACATGCTAATGGTGGGGCGCAATTGACGAATGCGGCGAATCTTCGATTTATATTCAATCGCCATATGATTGCGCTTCATAGCCGCCAAAATTCGATCTGAGCCACTTTGTACAGGTAAGTGTAAATGACTCACCAATTCAGGCACTTGTGCGTAGACATTAATTAAGCTATCGCTGAATTCATTCGGATGCGAAGTGGTAAAACGAATCCGATCAATCCCATCAACTGCCGCCACATATTGAATCAATAATGCTAAATCGGCGATTTCGCCATCATCCATTTTGCCCCGATAAGCATTCACGTTTTGCCCAAGCAGATTCACTTCACGCACGCCTTGGGCGGCTAGTTGTGCGACTTCCGCGAGCACATCATCGAAGGGACGGGAAACTTCTTCGCCGCGCGTATAAGGCACGACGCAGAAAGTGCAATATTTGCTGCAACCTTCCATGATCGACACAAAAGCGGTTGGTCCATCGGCACGCGGCTCGGGCAAATGATCGAATTTTTCGATTTCAGGGAAGCTAATATCCACCACAGGCTTGTGATGAGTGCGCACCTGCTGAATCAAATCAGGCAAGCGATGCAAAGTTTGCGGACCAAACACGACATCAACTAGCGGTGCGCGCTCACGAATTGCGGCGCCTTCTTGGCTAGCGACGCATCCACCCACACCAATAATCACATGCGGTTTTTTCTCTTTCAGCGCGCGCCAGCGACCGACTTGCGAAAACACTTTTTCTTGCGCTTTCTCACGAATCGAGCAGGTATTCAGCAGCAATACATCTGCTTCCTCAGGATCATCTGTCAGCTCCATTCCGTCATGCGCATGCAGTACATCCAGCATCTTCGCCGAATCATACTCATTCATCTGACAGCCATGCGTCTCTATGAAAATTTTACCTGCCATTTAAGCTATACCTGATCGTGTGCCGAACTTGAGAAAAAGACCGGCTATTATCCCTGTCTACTTCCTTAGGAACAACTAGAAATTTTGTAGGGAAAACCTTTAGTTTTAACAAACTTATAGCACTGTCTTGACCATTACCCATAAGAATGCTTATATCGCAGATACTAAATATTAATTTAGTGTTCAGCTAAAAACTAAAAAATTTAATTAGGATAACTTGTGAGGTTAGCATATGTGGATACGTTTTCCTTGGAATGGGAATTGGTTGATCTCATTCAGCTTTTTTCTACTCGTAGTTAGCAGCCAAACAGTAAGTGCGGAAAATTTAGCCTGTGAAAAACTTTATAAAGTCGTTAAAGGTGACAGTTTAAGCGTCATTGCGCAAAGAGCCTATGGCAGTGCTGGTAAATACAGCATGATTTACTACGCTAATCTCGACCTTCTTCCTAAAGGTCCTTCAAGTTTAGAGGTTAATCAAGAACTACGGATTCCGTGCTTATATGATCCAACTGCTGCGACTACTCCAACTGAAAAAACACCTGACCCTACGACAGCTAGTAGTAGTTCCACTGAAGCTACTGCGACCACAACCACCACTACAGCAACAGTGCCTACCGAAACACCAGCAGTTAGTCCTCCAGCCAAAGTTGAGCTTCAGTTGCTTACTGCCGGTGATTATCAACCGTTCACCGATCAATCGCTGCCTAATGGTGGTCTGATTACTGAATTAGTCGAGACTGCACTTAAAAATCAAAAGATTAGCTACAAACTAACTTGGATTAATGACTGGTCAGCTCACCTTGATCCTTTACTTAAGGAAAAGAAATACGATATGGGCTTTCCTTGGTTGAATCCAGGTTGCCCGAATGTTGAGCATTTCCGCTGCCAGTTTTTATTTTCCACGCCTATTTTCCAAATGCTTGAAGTGCTATTCACGCGGAATGATGCACCTTTAAAATTTGAGAAAGATGAGGATATGTTAGGCCACACTTTGTGCCGTCCTAGTGGCTATTTTACCCATGACCTAGAGCGCCCTGGCCGTGAGTGGCTAAAGAAAAATCTAATTAAATTAGAACAACCCCAATCAGTGAAAGAGTGCTTCGACATGCTGATGGCTGGCAAGGTGGATGCGGTGGCGATGAATGATTTCACGGGCCGCGAAACGGTCGCCAAGCTAGGACTGCAAGACAAAGTGGCTCCCCTGGCGCGCGAACTCTCGGTTGAAGGTTTGCATGTGCTGGTGCATAAAACTCATCCTCGCGCAACCATCTTATTGAATGGCTTAAATAATGGCTTAAAAGCCATTCAAGATTCAGGCGAATATGATGCAGTGATGGATAAGCATTTAACCAACCATTGGAAAACGGTTGAGTCATTGCAAAAACAGTGAAAACGGCCAGTCTGTATAGGCAAGGAAAAAGCTGATGGAAAGTATACTCCACAAACGCTATAAGGTTACCGAGCGCTTATTCTCTAACTCATTGGGTGAATTGTTTCTTGGGCGTGATATCCAAACCAATGTAAACCAACCCTTGTTAATTCACTATTTGCCGCCACAACTGTTGAGTGATACAGCACTTAAGCAAAGCGTGACTAGCTTGCAAAATCTAGGCAAGCAAGCTGGAACTAATGTTTTAAAAGTTTTGGATTGTGCTTGGTCAGAGAAGGATGTGTTTTTTGTGCTGCAAGCCCCTGAAGCTTGGTCTTTAACGGTGTTGCCTGCCTTACCAGCTCAACCGACCAAGCTGCATCAGCGTGCACTTGAAACGACTCAACAGCTGATTAGTCAGGGTCTAGTTACTAAGGGTCTAGATCCTTCTCTGTTTCTAGTGACGCCAACCGGTGAGCTACATTTACTGGGCACTGCGTTCTTAAGCGAGCTACAGGAATTACAAAATCATTCGCCCAATCTGCTACAACCGCCACCTAAGCAGCCAACCGCCAAAAAATCCAGACTTTTACCCTTAAGCTTGTTAGCCGCTACCAGTTTAGTAGCTGCTGGCAGTTGGGGCATTTACCAATTCAATCACTCAAACAAGCCTGTCATAGCAGCTATTTCGCCTGTCATTACAGTTAGCGAATTAGATATGCCCGCCAAAAAAGCTCAAGCCAATAGCGCTTTGTTGAGTACTGAAATTGAGCTAAGCCCACCCCCTAGCGCGCCAGAGCCTAAACCACAAAGCCCTCCGGCGGCTACCGTTGAATTAACTGCTGCACCTACCTTAGTGACTCCACCACCCATCGAGCAAACGCCAGCGCCCACTCCAAACCTCAGTATCGAAAAACTGCCTAGTTCTCATATACCTACAACTCAGACTAGCGTAGCCAATCCAGCGGCCACTAAGCACTTAGATCGAGCAGCAGAGGCGATTAAAAATGGTCACTTACAGACAGGTTTATATTACTTACGCCTAGCGCGCAAACTCAATGCGGATCAACAGCAACTGCAAACAACTGCACAGCAACTGCTTACGCAAGCTGAAAAAACCGATCTGAGCACTCAGGAAGCGATGAGCCTAGCGATGCAAGCGAGCATCAAAACAGAGTTTGGTTTGGAATAATGACACAAAGAGCCAGCTCAGCTGGCTCTAAAGCAAGATTTATTGCCCAGCTATCGTCATGCGATTCACTAGAATTGAACCCGTTTGAATACTGCCGCGCTGATCAATATCCGTACCAATGCCTTGGATACCGAGATACATATCTTTCAAATTGCTAGCGATGGTGATTTCTTCCACAGGATATTGCAGCTCGCCGTTTTCTACCCAGAAACCTGCCGCGCCCCGTGAGTAATCGCCCGTAATCATATTGATACCACTGCCAATCAACTCAGTCACGAATAAGCCAGTGCCCATTTGCTTGAGCAAATCTTGGAAAGACTGATCAGTATGGCTTAGGAGTAAATTAGAGCTACCACCCGCATTTGCCGTGGTTTGCAAACCTAATTTACGGGCGGAATAACTGCCTAAGAAATAGCCCTGTACTTTGCCATCCAGAATAATATCGCGTTCATAGGTAGCAACGCCTTCCGCATCCCAAGCTCGACTACCGGGAGCACGCGGAATATGTGGGCATTCACGCAACTGCAAAAACTCAGGAAGAACTTGCTTGCCGACTGAATCTAGCAAAAAGCTGGCTTTACGATACTGCGAAGCACCACTTAAAGCTGAAATCAAATGCCCTACTAAACCACGCGCCAATTCAGGTGCATATAAAACAGAGGCTTCACAAGTAGTGATGGACTTGCCACCTAAACGCCGCACAGTACGCCGCGCCGCCTCTTTACCGACCGACTCAGCTGATTCTAAAGCACTCGCCACGCACGAGGTCGTATACCAATAATCCCGTTGCATTGCTTCGTTTTCTTGGGCTACCACTGAGCAACTTAAGGAATGCCGCGTACTGCTATTTAAGCCGTTGAAACCATTTGAGTTCGCATAAACGCCTAAACCGGCATAGCTATCGACGCTCGCACCATCGCTATTGGAAATACGTGGATCATAAGCCCTTGCTGTACCTTCAGCTTGGAGTGCTAATTCAATCGCCCGATCCGCATTGACATCCCAAGGATGATACAAATCTAAATCCATTGGATTTTTAGCCATCAATTCAGGATCAGCTAAGCCATTAAACTCATCTTCAGCGGTATAACGCGCAATTCGACAGGCTGCATCTAAAGTATCTTCAAGCGCCTTCCGCGAAAAGTCGCCGCTAGAGGCAAAACCTTTTTTATGCCCAAAGTAAACCGTGAGGCTCGCGCCTTGATCACGGTGATATTGCAGTTTATCGACTTGCCCCATACGGACTTCGACCGATAAACCCGTGCCCTTATCAATGCCTACTTCAGCAGCACTAGCACCACGCTCCTTAGCCGCTTTGAGGACAAACTCAGCTAACTCCTGAAACTCCGCACCTAAAGCTTGCCGATTTTCTAATTCGATCATAGTTTTGATTCCCTACAGGCTTAAGCAGCAGTGCCGCCAACAGTGAGTCCATCAACACGTAAAGTCGGTTGGCCGACGCCAACAGGGACACTTTGCCCATCTTTACCGCACACGCCAATCCCTGTATCCAAGGCTAAATCATTTCCTACCATACTGACGCGGGTCAGTACATCAGGGCCATTGCCGATCAAAGTAGCATTTTTTAAAGGGCGAGTTGCCTTGCCGTTTTCAATCAAATACGCCTCAGAAGCTGAAAACACAAACTTCCCAGAGGTGATATCCACTTGCCCGCCGGAGAAATTCACTGCGTACACGCCCTTCTCGACGGAGGCAATAATCTCTGCGGGATCATATTCACCAGCACGCATATAGGTATTAGTCATGCGTGGCATGGTTAAATGTGAATAAGATTGACGCCGACCATTGCCAGTGGATTGTGTACCCATCAAGGCCGCATTCTGCCGATCCATCATATAACCTTTGAGGACACCGTCTTCAATCAAAGTGGTACATTGAGTTTCAGTACCCTCATCATCCACTGTCAAGGAGCCACGACGCCTATCTAAAGTGCCATCATCAACGACAGTGATACCTTTACTCGCCACCTGCTCACCAATTCGACCTGAGAACGCAGAAGTACCCTTCCGATTGAAGTCGCCCTCTAAACCATGCCCGATTGCTTCATGCAAGAGCACACCCGGCCAGCCGGAGCCTAGGACCACAGTCATCGCGCCAGCCGGTGCAGCCTGTGCATCCAGATTCACGAGCGCTTGGCGAACCGCTTCTTCAGCAAATTCATCCGAACGATTATTATTAATGAAATAATCGAGATCAAAGCGCCCACCGCCACCGGACGAGGCACTTTCAGTTTGACCATTGCGTTCGACAATCACTGAAACATTAGTACGCACTAAGGGGCGAACATCCGCCGTCATCCGGCCTTGCTCATCCACGATCAGAATAATTTCATGTACCGCGACTAAACTTGCCATCACTTGCTTGACATAAGGGCTGGCGGCACGGGCTTTGCTGTCCATGCGATGTAAGAGATCAATCTTGTCGGCTTCACTTAACGAGGCTAGCGGATCACTCAAACCGTATAAATGCCGTGTTGGGACATGCGCTTTCCAAGCTTGAACTTTGCCAGACTGACCTGCACGGCTAATCGCACGAGCAGCGCGAGCGGATTCTAATAAAGCCTGCAAACTGATCTCATCACTATAGGCAAAGCCAGTTTGTTCACCACAAACGGAACGCACCCCAACACCACGCTCGATGCTGTAGCTACCGCTTTTTACAATGCCTTCTTCTAAGCCCCATGACTCATAACGCGCTGCTTGAAAATACAAATCAGCGATTGTTGTATCAGTGCTTAGTAATTCGGCAAACACTTTATCCAAAGCATGTTCACTCAACCCGCTAGGAGTCAGAAACTCGGCACGAGCATAAGCCATGGCGTCTTGCATGTTTGAGTCCTTTTTAAGTTTCACATCAGCAAACGGCGATGTGACAAAACTGGAAATTGTTGGCGCATGGTACGTTGAGCTTCTAAATCCGGCTCAATCAATACAACACCCGAACCTTTATTAAGTTGACCACGAATTCGCCCCCAATAGTCAATAACCATAGAATGTCCATAGGTTGTTCGACCACTGACATGATAGCCACCTTGAGCGGGTGCGATCACATAAGCCAAATTCTCAATTGCACGCGCACGCAATAAAACTTCCCAATGCGCTTGCCCAGTGACTTCAGTAAAAGCCGAAGGAATCACCAAAATCTCAGCACCTTGGCGGGCTAATTCGCGATACAACTCAGGAAAACGTAAATCATAACAAACACTCATACCGATTTTGCCGAAGGGAGTATCGGCGACTACCAGTTGAGTACCGGGTGTGTTCGTATAGCTTTCGGTATAAACCTCAGCGCCTTCGTCCACAGTGACATCAAATAAATGAATTTTGTCGTAGCGCGCAACGACCTGACCCTGCGAGTCGTACAGTAACGAAGCGGCGTAAGGCCGATTAGGATCATCCGATTTGAGAGGAATCGTACCTGCTAAAATCCATACTTTGTGCTGGCGTGCCAAGCGCACTAAGCATTCTTGCATCGGGCCGGAACCATACTCTTCAGTCACCTGCACCCGAGCTTGATCATTCGCACCCATGATCACAAACATTTCCGGCAAAACCACTAAACCAGCACCAGCCGCTTTGGCTTCTGCGATTAGGCGTCCGGCTTCCATTAAATTTGCTTGCACCTGCGGGCCTGATGCCATTTGTAATGCAGCAATTGCTTTCATTTTCCGCTCCCATCCGACTGATCGTTTGAGTATACGTTGATTTTTATAACGACTCTAACTGCAATCGTCAGGCGCTGCCGACTTAGGTATCAAACGGCATTAAAGCAAAACCACATCAAATTGCTCTTGGTTATAGAGCGCTTCGACTTGTAAGCGTACTGCTACAGAGACAAATTCTTGCAACTCCGCCAAGCTATCCGATTCTTCATCCAATAAGCGGTCAATCACATCCTGTGAGGCTAAAACGAGCAATTCTTTTGCATCAAATTGGCGCACTGCCCGCAAAATCTCGCGGAAAATTTCAAAACAGACTGTTTCAGCCGTTTTGATATAGCCACGCCCATTACAAGTCGAGCACGATTCGCAAAGGATATGCTCCAAACTTTCGCGGGTACGCTTGCGGGTCATTTCGACTAAACCGAGTGGCGATACTTCACTGATATAGGTTTTGGCATAGTCTTTTTCAAGGGCTTTCTCTAAAGTTTTTATGACTTGCTGCTTGTGATCACTCTGGGTCATGTCAATAAAATCGAGAATAATAATGCCGCCCAAATTACGCAGCCGTAGTTGGCGCGCAATCGCTTGGGCTGCCTCTAAATTGGTGCGAAAAATCGTTTCTTCAAGATTGCGGCTACCTACAAAACCACCGGTATTCACATCAATCGTGGTCATAGCTTCGGTTTGATCAACGATTAAGTAGCCACCTGATTTTAAGGGCACTTTACGTTGGAGGGATTTTTGGATTTCCTCCTCGACCCCATGCAAATCGAAAATGGGTCGTTCGCCCGGATAGTGTTCAATATGGGCGGCTAAGTCAGGAATATATTTTTCACTAAACTCGCGCACTTTGATGGCAGTTTCGCGTGAGTCAATTAAGACTTTTTGAATGGGTTCACCGACCATATCGCGTAACACCCGCAAAACGAGCGGCAAATCAGAATAGACTAAGTTCGATTGAGTCATACTCAACGCGCTTTGTTCAATGCTGTCCCAAAGCCGCAATAAAAACTGCATATCTTGGCGCAGGCTGTCTTCACTAATGCCATCAGCCGCAGTGCGTACAATAAAGCCATATTTATCCCCAAACTCAGCACGAATCGTTTGGATCAAAGAGCGTAAGCGTTCACGCTCTTCAGCCGATTCAATTTTCCCAGAAATACCAATCGTTTGGTTATCAGGCATCAGCACTAAAAAACGCGAAGGCAAGGTAATATAAGTGGTTAAGCGTGCGCCTTTGCTACCGAGTGGGTCTTTAATCACTTGAACCAGCAGCTGTTTACCTTCATGCAAAACTTCATGAATTTGTGGGGTTGGCTGTTTTTTGGGAAGATCCTCTGTATGTAAATCTTCCATCGGTGGAGCAGTCAAGTCGGAGGCATGCAAAAAAGCCGATTTATCGAGACCAATATCAATAAAAGCAGCCTCCATCCCCGGTAACACCCGAGACACACGACCTTTATAGATATTGCCCACGATGCCGCGGCGAGACAGGCGCTCGATTAAAACTTCCTGTAGCACACCATTTTCCAGCAGGGCAACACGCGACTCCTGTGGGGTGATATTAATTAGCAGCTCTGCACTCATGCTTCCCTCTCTATGGCGCTAGTGGTTAGATTTATTTTAATAAGCGCTAGCTTACAATATTTGTATCCCAGCCTTGGCTAATAACTGAGCCGTTTCAAACAGCGGCAGACCCATTACCCCTGAATATGAACCTTCCAGACGCTCAGCAAAAATAGCGCCCATCCCCTGAATCGCATAAGCACCCGCTTTATCACGCGGTTCGCCTTGTTGCCAATAAGCCGCAATTTCAGCTTCAGTCAGTGTGCGAAACCACACTTTACTTTCACTCACTGCCAACTCACAAGCATTCTGATGGTATAGAGCAACGGCACTGTAAATCGTATGCGCGCGCCCTGACATCGATAATAGCATTTGTCGCGCTGATGCAAAATCGTCCGGCTTAACCAATAATTGCCCTTCGAGCACGCCTAAAGTGTCAGCACCTAGCACAGGCAAGGTTTTGTCACTCTTCGCCCAGACTGCGTAGGCTTTTTCTTGAGCCAAACGCTGCACTAAAGCTAAAGGGTCTTCGTCTACCTGAGGACTTTCATCAATATCGGCGGTTTGCACCTGATAATGTAGGCCGATTTGCTCTAATAATTCGCGTCGACGCGGTGAAGCTGAGGCGAGGATAAGTTGCATTGGCTGCATTCAGCCTCCACGATGATAAGGATGGTTGGAGAGAATACTCCAAGCTCTGAATAATTGCTCAGCCACAATAATCCGCACCAAAGGATGTGGAAAAGTTAAAGCTGAGAGTGACCATTTTTGATCAGCGCGTTGCAAACAAGCCTTGGATAAACCTTCGGGGCCACCGACTAATAAGGCGACATCTTGCCCAGAAGCCAGCCATTGATCTACTTGGCTGGAAAGCTGTTCAGTTGACCACGGCTTACCTAGCACATCTAAGGCAATGACAAGACTGCCTGCTGGTATCGCAGCTAACAACTTTTCGCCTTCTAGCTCACAAATACGATTTAAATCGGAGCTTTTGGTACGTTTTTCCGCCGCTAACTCGCGCACTACCACTTGGCAGTGGGCTGGCATTCGACCTAAGTATTCCTCTGTTGCTGTCACCACCCAAGTCGGCATCTTGGTGCCGACTGCTAATAGGTGGATACGCAACTAGGCAGCCCCTAGGCGTAACTCATTGCGGGCTTCGCTGCCGATACCCCATAATTTCTCTAAATTATAGAAATCACGAGCGGTCGGTAGCATCACATGCACAATAATTTGATCTAAGTCGACCAATACCCAATCAGAATCGCGCTCACCTTCGACACCCAAAGGCTTATGTCCTGCCTCTTTAGCTTTGACAGCGACGCTATCCGCTAGGGATTTGACATGGCGGGAGGAGGTGCCTGAAGCGATGATCATGACATCAGTAATCGTTGATTTGCCACGCACATCTAAGACCATCACATCACGCGCTTTCATATCTTCAAGACTAGCGAGCACTAAACTTTGCAGTTGTTCGAGTTCCATTCATACCTTCGTCGGTTGTTAAAAAAGCAATACTATCTTGCCTTTAGAATAGCATGGCTTGCAAACTGGCTGGAATCTTTCCACAGAGATTGGTATAAACCTGTCCACCAATCACCACAGGAATACAGCATGTATTTATCTTTCTGCCTAGGTTTCAAGGTAGCTTTGCTATGACTCAATGGGAAGCGATGCGCTTTGGGGCTTTAGTTTCCTTACCCATGATGCTTGGAAATGTTCCTTTTGGGATGATTTTCGGCTCCTTAGCAGTCAGCCAAGGTTTAGAGCCTTGGGTACCGATAGCCATGTCCTTAATTATCTTCGCTGGTTCTTCACAGTTCGTGGCTTTAGGGCTATTTGCAGCGGGTGCGCCGATTGTGGTGATTGTGTTCACTACCTTTATCGTCAATCTGCGTCATTTATTGTATTCCGCTGATTACATGAAATATGTAAAGCATTTATCTATGCCTTGGCGGGCTGTGCTTGCTTTTGGTTTGACCGATGAAACTTATGCAGCTACCAAACCTTATTTTGTGAATGGGAAATTGGATGAAACCACTGGGCATTGGGCTTATTTAGGCTCGATGTTAGCCTTCTATACTATGTGGAATGTGACTACCATCATTGGCGTGGTGGCGGGTGAACTGATTCCGGGCATGAGTGAATGGGGCTTGGAATTTGCGATGGTGGCAACTTTCTTAGGGATTATTACAACTTACCTGCGTAACACTGCTTATTGGGCAACCTTTGCGGTCGCTGGTTCAGCGGCGCTTTTATTATACAATTTACCGAATAATCTAGGCATGCTGATCGCTGCTTTGTTCGGTGTGATGGCAGGAGTCTCTGTGCAGCATTTACAAGCACGCTTAGGCAAGGACAAAGGTGGCAACCATGCCTGATACTCCCAGCGTTATTCTCACGATTTTTGGTATGTTCGTAGTCACTTTCAGCATTCGCTTTGTGTTATTTGCACGCGCCCACCGTATTCAACTGCCTGTTTGGCTGGAAGAATCACTAGCTTATGTGCCGGTAGCCGTGCTCACCGCGATTATTATGCCGATGATGTTAATGCCGAATAAGCAGCTAGACCTCAGTTGGCACAACCCTTGGTTATTGGGTGGTTTAGCTGCCTTTGTGATTGGCTTGATTCTAAAGAAGCCTTTGATCACTATTGCAGTGGGTGTGTTGGTCTTTTTTGCCAGTAAATTTTTATTGGCTTAAGGCTTCAAAGCCAAACCACGCGCTAGCCGTGATTGCCGAAAGCGTAAGCCCATACTCTGCTGAGTGAGGAGTTTACGCAGCGGTGCAATTCGATCCACGGCTAATAAGCCACCAGCACGCGCATGCCCTAAGGGTGCGAAGTTAGCTGAAAATAAGCGTACCAGTGAATCGGTATAACCCACTATACTGGCATAATCTGGTTGGCGCGCCGCTTGATAAGCCGCCAATAATTCGGGTGAACCACAATCAACTGGTTCACCTGCCTGAGCTGCTAGCAGATCACTTAAAGTAGCGACATCACGCAGCGCTAAATTCAACCCTTGCCCCGCAACTGGATGCAAAGTATGCGAAGCATTACCGATTAACACCGCCCGGCCTTCTACCTCGGCCACAGACTTAACTAAGCTCAAAGGATAGCTAGAGCGCTTGCCTGCTTTAATAAAGTGTCCTTGACGGTAGCCAAAGACTTGCTGCAATTTTTGCAAGAATTGCGCATCGTTCAAAGCCACAGTAGCTTCTGCCTCGCCAGTTTTATGCGTCCAAACTAAAGAGTAGCGATCTTGAGTCATCGGCAATAAAGCCAGTGGCCCTGAGTCCGTGAAGCGTTCATAAGCCACACCTTGAACAGGCTGATCGGTACTCACATTGGCAATAATCGCGGTTTGCTGATAATCGCGCTGTTTAGTCTCTATCCCCAGCTGCTCACGCAAAGCTGATTTCGCGCCATCGGCAATCACTAACAAACGGGTTGTTAAGCTATCTACGATGCCTTGGCGCTCAATTTTCACTTCAGCGTAATCAGTAAATTGCTCTAAAGCATACACGGTTGCTGGGCTAATAATTTCAATCGAACTATCCGCCAGCGCTTCAAATAGTAGTTTGCCTAAAACACGGCTTTCGACTACATAACCTAAGGCAGGCACAGCTTCCTGTTCGGCACTTAAGCGAGTTGCGCCAAAATGACTACGATCTGAAACATGAATTTGTTGAATCGGCGCGACTTGCGGGGCGAGCTTGGCCCAAATACCCATACCCTGATAAATCCGACTGGAGCCATAAGAAAGTGCGACTGAGCGATCATCATAGGCAGGCTGCGAGCTGCTGCCGAAAGCAACTGATTCAATCACTGCTACCTTTAGATTCAAGGGCTTCAGTGCTAGCGCGAGGCTAGCCCCGACCATTCCACCACCGACAATCACTACATCAAACATGGCTTGATCCAATCGCTCTACTTAGCTTATTGCGCCATCAGCGCTTCTATATCCGCAATTTCTTTGACTATGCCAGAGGTTAATATTTCGCAACCGTCAGCTGTGACTAAGACATCATCCTCAATCCGAATCCCAATATTCCACCACTTTGGATCGACATTATCCGCTGGCGAAATATATAAACCCGGCTCAACGGTCAATACCATGCCTGGTTCTAAAGTGCGCCACTCACCTTTGATTTTATAATCACCCACATCATGCACATCTAAGCCCAGCCAATGTCCCGTTTTGTGCATATAGAATTGGCGATAAGCTGCTTCTTTAGCCGCACTACCATCTTCTGGTTTAGGCGGATCTTGAATAAGTTCGTCTACATCCCCTTGTAATAATCCAAGCTCAACTAAACCTGCAGTTAAACTGCGCACAGCCGCTTGATGCGGAGCATCCCAATTATTGCCCGGCTTGACGGCTGCAATTGCAGCTTTTTGCGCATTTAAGACTACTTGATAAAGCTGGCCTTGTTCTGTGCTAAAACGCCCGTTGACTGGGAAAGTTCGGGTAATATCACTCGCATAGCCTTGATGCTCACTACCGGCATCAATCAGGAGCAAATCACCTGACTTTAGCTCGGCGCGATTTTCTACATAATGCAGAATGCAGGCATTTTCACCACCACCGACTATCGAGGTATAGGATGGCTCCATCCCATCTTTACGAAATTCTCGTTCAATCTCCGCTTGCACTTCGAATTCAAATAAACCAGGGCGGCAAACCTGCATAGCACGTGTATGTGCACGTGCTGCCGTATTCGCTGAATAGCGCATCATCGCTGCTTCAGCAGGTGATTTGAACAAGCGCATTTCATGCACTACTGTATCGAGCACTTTAAAAGTGTCAGGTGCAGCGACTCCATTACGGACTTGGCGGCGCAATACATTGATCCAGCCCAAAACTTTGAGATCAAAGTCAGTATCTACGCCAATTCGATAATGGACTTCAGTGCGGCCACTCAGTAATTTGACAATCTGCTTATCTAATTCGCCAATCGGAAAAGCTTGATCCGCGCCATAATCGTTGACGACACCTTCGACACCAGCACGCTTACCTGTCCAACGCTCCATGGTCGGATCTTTCGGTTGGCAGAATAAAACATATTCGCCTTCTGACCGGCCGGGAATAAAAACGGCTACCGCATCAGGCTCATTAAAGCCCGTTAAATACAAAAAATCGCTATCTTGGCGAAAGGGAAAATCAGCATCTCGATTCCGAATTACCACACTCGAAGATTGAATAATCGCAATTGCATTCTCACCGAGTTTGGCTAATAGACGCTGACGGCGTTCGGCGAATTCAGTGGCTGGAATAGTCGGTATAGTTTTCATTATTCTTCATGCTCCTCAGCAGTCTCGGTTAATCGCGGCTTACCACGCACCGGTTGTAGTTCTTCATTCATCATTAAAACACCCACCCGAATAAATTCAGCTAACTCGATAAAAGCTTCTTCTGATTCATTTTCGTCCTGCACGTCTAATTCACCCGCTGCGCCAATTTTTATCACATCTTGCACCCAATCACGGCTATCTTCGGGTAAATCTTGCATCGTTTTTAAGCCAGATAGCGCCAAACCAAAAGCGAAACCTTGGCACCACTTTTGTAAAGCCGCCACTTGTTCCTCTAAGCTATCTTGCTCAGGGGGTAAAAATAATTGAAAACTTAAATCGCCAGAATTTAATTGATTCAAAGTCACATTAAAAAGCTGCTGTAATAATTTACGTGCTTCTTGTACATGATAATCACGAGCATCACCTTTCAAAACCTGAGTTTGCCAAACCTTTTCGCTGTAGTGATTATTAAAAGCTAAGACGGCACAAGCTATTCCATGCGTTTCTGAAGCGGTAAAATCAGCATCAAGACGCAATAAAGGATCATCTAAGGCGTAAAATTCTGGTAATTGTGTATCCAACACATGCGTCTCCCATAGCTATGCGTGTATTATTGAGCTAACAAAGGAGCATTTCGCATCCATAGCCCCGAAAACAACGAGCATGCATGATCCCTTATGGCTTTGCAAAATCAACTTAAAACTCTAGAACAAGACTTGCAACAATTGTTAGCAGTCGTCGCTCAACTAGCTGCTGAAAAGAGTCGTTTAGAAGAACGCGAACAAGAACTCATAGCAGATTGTGAACGTCTGCAACATAAAAACCGGATTGCCAGTCAGCAAGTGGAAGAGATTCTTGCTGCCCTCAAGCGTCCTGCGTCCGTGAAAACCATCGAGGATTAAACTGATGGAAGAGTGTCCAATCGTCCCAGTATCCGTCAAGATTTTTGACAAAGAATACACTGTTGCTTGCCCTGAAGGTCAAGAGCAAGCCTTAATCCTCTCTGCCAAACGAGTCGATCAGGAAATGCGCCATATACGCGAAAACGGTAAAGTTTTAGGCACTGACCGAACTGCGGTAATGGTGGCGCTCAACCTTGCACATGAGCTGTTAGGTCAACAAGGTGCTAGCGATCAAGAGCTGTATAACGCAACACTGGCAAAAGTTGATCAAATCCAAACGCAGGTGACAGAAGCCTTAGCGCAATACCAAAAGTATGCATCGGGTTAATTCCCCGATTAGTTAAGCTTGCTAGGACTTCCCAGCCATGAAAAATTGTAATAGTATGTATTTAAGGACGGTCATCTGGGATACTCGTGATGAAATGGATAAATCCTTGAGCCTATTTCGTTATCCCGGGAGCGATCTTTTGGTCTTGTGTGCATGACCGCTGCGGCGGTAAGCCTTTTGGACCAAACTAGCACCCACTTGAACCTTTGGTTCAAGGCTGAAGTTTCACACGACTTCTTGGAGCCGTCCCACTCTTTAACTCCGCTTTAATATTTCCCTTGCCTCTTCTCTTTTAATTCCTGAATAATTCGACCTTTTGCTCATTGTTGATGAGCACCATAAGGTTTGAATCATGCGTTTTTCTTCAGCTCATTTAATTCTTATTCTGATAGCTGCTATTTGGGGCAGCGGTTTTGTCGCCCAGCGTTTAGGCATGGAAACTTTAGGCCCCTTTAGTTTCAATGCGGCACGTTTTGTCCTAGCAACTTTAGCATTATTGCCCGTTTGGTGGTTTATGCGTCGCCAGCAAGCTAAGCCTCCTGCCAGTGAGCGCCAAGCATTTTGGCTAGGTGGCCTGTTAGCTGGCTCAGTGATGTTTATGGGCTTTAGTTTTCAGCAAACTGGCTTGCAATACACCACCGTTGGCAATGCTGGCTTTATTACCAGTATGTATATTGTGATTGTACCGTTGTTAGGCTTGCTCATTGGTCAAACGACCCGTCCTTTGACTTGGGCAGGCATTGTCTTAGCAGTGATTGGTTTATATATACTCTCGGTAGGCCCAAGCTTTCAAATTAATTATGGGGATTGGCTACAGTTTTGCGGTGCTTTCTTTTGGGCGGCGCACGTAATTACTTTGGGCTGGATTTCACGGCGTGTGAGTGATGTAGTCGGCGTCTCAGTGATTCAGTTTTTGGTGGCTGCAATTTGGTCCATCCTTGCCGCTTTAGTTTTAGAACAAGCCACTTGGGCCGATTATCAAACCGCTATTTGGCCACTGCTTTATTCAGGTGTGGTGGTAAGTGGTTTATGCTTTACGCTGCAAATTTTTGCGCAACGTACTGTCGATGCCAGTGTGGCTGCTCTGATTCTATCGGGTGAATCGGTATTCGCTTTACTGACTGGCTGGTTATTCTTAAATGAAGCGGTTACTGCTAAACAATTATTAGGCTGTAGTTTAATGCTAGCTGGCATCTTGCTTAGCCAATGGCCAGAGCGTAAGTTAAATAATCTAGCTAACTGAGGAGAGTTAAATCGATGTCAGAACCCATCTTTGCAAGTGGTCATTGCCTCTGTGGTAAGGTGCAATTTACCGTCAGCACTGCACCTGTTTTAACCAGCCAATGCCATTGTGATCATTGCCAGCGTGCTTCCGGTACAGGGCATATGTCCTTAGCCTTTTTCCCTGAAACAGCGGTGAAGATCACCGGTGAAACACAGAACTATGCCTCACCTACTGATACAGGTGGCACCAATACTCGTTATTTTTGCCCTACTTGCGGCAGTCGTTTATTCGGAAAAACTACCATGCGTCCTGGGGTACTCGGAGTCGCTGTTGGTGCATTCGACCAACATGCTTGGTATAAACCAGACCGTATTGTTTACAACCGCAATAAACCTGCTTGGGACTTTATGGATCCGAGTGTCGCTGTTTTTGAAGAAGGCGCACCACCTCCCACTCCTAAGTCTTAAGCGATACTTTTATTGATTATTAGGAATAGCTGCTAGCACAGCGGCTACTTCTGCCTCAATTTTGTCCATTCCTGAAACTAAAATATCGGTTTTAGTTTTAACCACCTCTACATATTGCTCATGCATAGGTCGGACTGTCTTTAAATATTGGCCTAGCACATCATCTAAGGTGCGCCCACGCTCGCGCACATCGCGTAATAAGCGGCGGGCTAAGCGAATATCCGCCGGTGTATCCACGAATACCGATAAATCGACTAATTGAGCCACTTGCTGTAAGGCAAATAAGAGAATCCCATCGATAATAATGAAGGGCTTAGGAATAACTTTTTCGGAAAAACGTGCACGGTTATGGATGGTAAAATCATAGCAAGGCTTATTGATAGTTTGGCCGGCTCTAAGCTTTTGCAAATCCTCAACTAGCCTAGCTTCATCCAAAGACAGCGGATGATCATAATTACCCTTGATACTTGCTGGAAAGTTGATAGCTGCGTGATAGTAAGAATCCAACTCCACTAAAACGGCTTGGTCTGCAGGCAAAGCTGCCACCAAAGCGCGCGCTAGCTCACTTTTACCACTCCCACTCCCACCACAAATACCGATAAAAAAAGGCGTGCTGTTTTGCATGTTATGAACTTATGACACTCGATTAAAGCGCGCAGTATATCAGTAGTTGGGCTAAAAAAAGGGAGCTAGTCATACAAACTAGCTCCAATACCAGCTTCCCAGAAAATCAATTAAAACAAGGTGAAGGGGCTGACAAAGCGCGTTGCTTCGTCATAAATAACCTTCTCTCTCGCTTCTAAAATAACAATGCGGTCATCTTGTTGGAGCCGTGGATCTAAGCTAGTGCCTTGATGAATCGCATCTAAATTCACGGCATAGCGCTTCTCACGCCCATCTAAACCACGGCGGAAGATAATAGCTTTGTATTTATTGGCTAGACGAGTCATCCCACCCGCCGTAGCCACGGCTTGCATCACGGTCAAACCTTCTTTTAATGGATAGACCCCCGGCTGAGCTACTGCACCACTCACGGTAAAGCGGTTGTAGATGGCCTCTTGAACAACAATACGATCATCTTGTAAGAGAATAAAATCTTGTAAACGTCCTTGGCGGATGGCAGCAATATCAATGGGCTGCTGACTCATTTCACCCTTATCGCCCTTACGCAGCAAAATAGCGCGGCGAGTATCAGCTTGATCGGTCAAACCACCGGCTCTAGCCAGTGCTTGTAAAACGGTCATACTCCCCACCACTGGGAAAACACCTGGTGTATTCACCGCGCCTTCCACAGTAATCCGATTCTGTGTGGACTCTTTCACCAGTACGGTGACTTGCGGATCATGCATATAACTTTTTGCTAATAAGCTAGCTAGTTGCTGTTCTAATTGAGCAGGGCGCATCCCTTTAGCTCGTAACTTACCAACCAAGGGATAAGTGATATAACCTTGACCATCAACCCGCACACTGCGCGTTAAATCAGGTACTTTAAATACCGCGATATCTAACAAATCCTGCTCACCGATTAAATCACTACCCGCCTCATGACTCCCTTTAGGCATCATGATAGGAGCCACTGGGATGGGTTTACTGATTGGCGCTAATGGGACTACGCTTGGGTTATAAGCCGTTACGGTAGAGGTAAATAAAGGTGGGGCTGGATAATTGGGCGTTTTAGCCGCACAAGCACTGAGGGCTAAGCAAAAGCTGAGTAAAATGAAATTCTGGGCTGGTTTATGCATAGTTAAACTCCTTAAAGGATTTAGTTATGCATGCAGACTAAGAGGGCACTCCTGTTAAAGCGAATGCCGTCTGGGGTAGTGGAATTATTTAACCGATAAATGGAATTTATTAAATATAATTATAAAATTAATCATTAAAGCAGCTCATTACCATACTTCCAATAAGCACGCGTCAAGCGTTTACTAGTCGTTGGCTCCGCTTCAGTGTAATAGTAGTAAGCCAAGGAACGCCGACACTCAGTGGCAGGACAAGTGAGCCTAGAAGGATGCCCGTGGGGAGCATCATCAATGGTGAAAATGACGGCGCGATTAAATAAAGGCTCAATCACCGCTTGGCAGGCTGACAAATCAGGCTGCCAAAGTTCTAATTGCCCTCCCCAGTGTGCTTGCCAAACAGGGTTCATATAAACTAACAAATTAACCCGCCGATAAACTGGCCGCTCATTAATTTGATGTACATTAAAATCGTGGTGAATCCCTAACTTACCACCGCGTCCAGTTTGATGATAACCCCCACCGACATAAGCAGGATCAGCAATTAAATGTTCAATACCCGTCAAAGCCTGTAGATAAGCTAAAAAAGAATTTGAGTTAAAATAATCACTCGCCATTCTTAATAAAGGCGTCATCTTTTCAAAATCAGATAAACCTCTTTTTAAAACTTGGTCTTGATGAGCATCGACTTCAGGAAAACGCCAATATTGCTCTTTATCAGCTGCTAGAACTTTTAATTCACCCGCGATATGCTTGGCGACTACAGGTTCTATAAAACTATCAATAACAGCATGCGGGAAAGGTGTCGCATTAATATAAGAGGTATGATTAACACTAGACCGAGCTAATCCTGAGAGCATAAATAAAACCTCGAGCTTATCATTAAAGATTAATCTTAGGAATTTTTCTTAATAAATATATAGATAACCTTGGTTATTATACAAACTAGCTTGACAGAGCCGTAATAGCACAAGGTCTGTCGTTAAGGTCTATCCGATAAGCTGTTATTGATAACCTTGAGGGTTTTGCTGCTGCCAGCGCCAAACATCCTCGCACATTTCTAGCAAGGTTTTTTCGGCTCGCCACCCCAATAGCTGCTGAGCCAGCTTAGGATCAGCAAAACACGCAGCGACATCACCTGCGCGTCGTGCAACTATTTGATACGGAATGGTTGTTTGGCTAGCTTGTTCAAAAGCCTCAATCATTTGCAGCACAGAATAACCTTGACCTGTGCCCAAATTAATGGCTAGTAAATGCGGCGTTTCGGGTTTTTGAAAGGCATTTAGCGCTGCTACATGGCCTTTAGCTAAATCCACGACATGAATATAATCCCGCACTCCTGTCCCATCAATAGTCGGGTAGTCATTGCCAAACACGGAAAGTTTTGGATAAGTACCCACTGCCACCCGCGCTACATAGGGCATTAAATTGTTAGGTATACCGCGCGGATCTTCGCCAATTCGCCCACTACTATGAGCACCCACGGGATTGAAATAGCGTAATAAGGCGATCTGCCAATCAGGTTCAGCCGCTTGCAAATCCATCAAAATATCTTCGATGATTAACTTACTCCGCCCATACGGATTGGTAGCGGAACGAGGAAAATGTTCCTGGATCGGCACGGTATGCGGATCACCATACACAGTAGCCGACGAACTAAACACTAACTGATTCACTCCATGTTGCTGCATTAGCTCCAGCAAAGTGATGGTTCCACTGACATTGTTATCGTAATAAGCGACTGGTTTTTGTACCGACTCACCGACTGCTTTTAAACCCGCAAAATGGATCACGCTATTAATAGCATATTGCTGAAACACCTTAGCCAAAGCCGGTTTATCGCGAATATCGACGGCATAAAAAGGTAAGTCATCTTGGCCTTCCAGCTCAGCGACCCGCTTTAAAGACTCGACTGAGCTATTACAGAGATTATCAACGACCACGACTTTATAACCTGCCTTGAGCAGCTCGATACAGGTGTGCGAGCCAATATAACCCGCACCGCCTGTGACTAATACTGTTGATTGTTTCGACATTGTTCTAACTCTTACTAAGCAGAGGCTACTTTACCGCTGCTAGCCAAGAGTACAAGCTTAAACTAATAAACAGTGCTTACTCAGCCAGCTCTTTATCTTGTTTCGGAGCTTCCTTAGCAGCTTTCACCTCTGGCTTGGCTAGCTTGTCTTCAGGTTTTTTATCAGCTTCGGTTTTACCTTCAGCACCCGCTGCGCCCGTCGTACTCAAACCTTGGTCTAAAGACATATCAGCTTTGTTTTTTTCGAAAATCGCATCGCCAATACCCTTCACTTCTTTAATATCTTCAAGCTTTTTAAACTCACCATGCTCAGTACGATAAGCAATAATAGCTTCTGCCTTTTTAGCACCAATACCTTTTAAATTATCCTGAATAACTTCAGCACTGGCTTTATTAATATTAACTAATTCAGCTGAAGCATTAGTAACGAATAGAGAAGAGGCAGCTATAATTAATGACACTAAATATTTCATGGGAGAAATTCCTTATTTTTAATTTTATATGGGTTTGGGGAATTATTACGGTTGAGAACTTTGCCATAATTAAATTTAATCGCCAAAGCCTAACTGATAACCGGCCTCCAGTCAGTACTAATGGATTTTTACAGCTAGTTTCTTTAACCTTCCTGCCATCAAATGTTTAGGAGATGGTCATGCAACATTACATTAAAAAGATTTTGTCCTACTCAATGGTGGGAAGCTTAGGCTTTACCATTGTTGCAGGCTTACAAGGCTGTGATAGTGGCAGCAATACACCGGCGCCACCCGCGAATACCAGTGGCAATGCCAATAACAGCATTGCGAATGCCGCGAGCGAAGGGGTGTTCATGGTGATTCAGCAGACCGCGGCTAATCCAGATACTTACGAGCTAAAAGAAAAATATCCTTCTGCAGAAGGTACGCGCGCGATTTTGAAAGGCTTAGATGGCAGCGAAAAAGTTCTGAATGAAGAAGAACTAAAAAAAATCGCTGAAGAAGAAGCGAAACGCTTTGAAGAAGGTAGCTCACAACTTTCGCAGCCTGTTGCACAAAACCAAGGTTTAAGCTTGGGCGAAACCATTTTAGCTTCCGCTGCAGGTGCTCTCATTGGGGGTATGATTGCGAATAAGTTGATGAATAACCAGAACTATCAACGTCATCAGCAGCAACAAACTCAGCGCGCACAAAGCACCATGAGTAGCACACGCAATCCTGCGCAAACCAATAACAATGCTAATCAATCAAAATCGCAACCAAAATCTGGCTTCTTTGGTGGTAACCAAGGTAAGGCTAGTAATAGCAGCGGTGGCGGCACGGCAGGAGGTTAATTCATGATTCAAACTGAAATTGTAAAACCCATCAGTAATGCGGTAATGGAAGAAGTTGGGATGGCTTGGCATACCGACTCAGACGGTACGCCTTACATCATGAATGAGATTATTGCGGTTACTCAAGGCGAAGCTGAAGCCTATTACACGGCTGCGAATGAGCTATATGAGATGTATGTGCAAGCCGCTCAGCATGTGATTGATAATGAGCTGTTTCTTGAGCTGGATATTCCGTTTAATTTAGTGTCTCAAATCAAACGCAGCTGGGAACGTGATGAGTTGCATCTCTACGGACGCTTTGATTTAGCCGGTGGTATTGATGGCCTACCGATTAAACTGATTGAGTTCAATGCAGACACCCCCACTAGCTTATTTGAAACAGCAGTCGTGCAATGGGCTTTATTGAAAGCCAATGGCATGGACGAAGAAAGCCAGTTTAATAATGTCTACGAAGCCATTCAGAAAAATTTTCAGCGTTTATTAACGGGCGAAGATGATCCAGCTAATTTTGCCAACTATTACCAATATCAAAATATATTGTTCTCTAGCATTGGTGGCCTGCCTGAGGATGAGCGCACTACCCGCTTTTTACAAGGAATGGCTTCGGATGCAGGCTTCCAGACTGATTATTGCTATATGGGAGAAGCTGCTTTTTCCGAGCAAGACGGTATTTTCAATCCTAGCCATACGCGCTTTGATTACTGGTTTAAGCTATATCCTTGGGAAGACATTGCTCTGCAAACCGATGGGATTACTGGCATTTTAGAAGATATTAGCCGTAATCAAGCCTGTACGATTTTGAACCCTGCTTACACCTTGCTGTTCCAAAGTAAGGGTATTATGAAAGTTCTCTATGAATTATTCCCCAACTCGCCTTATTTGCTAGAGACGCGCACTCAGCCTTTGCAAGGCAAAAAACAAGTCTCTAAAACCATGTTTGGGCGTGAGGGCGCTAACACGACTATTTTAGATGCGGCAGGCCGCGTTCTGAAATCCTTAGGTGGAGAGTACGATAATTATCGTAAGGTTTATCAAGAGTTTGCTGAGTTCCCACAAGATCGCGAAGGCCGTAGTTATCAAGCCGGTGTGTTCTATGCTTGGGAAGGTTGCGGCTTAGGTTTCCGCCGTGGCTGGGAAATTTTAGACGATATGAGTAAATTCGTGAGCCATCGGATTGTGTAAAAACTTATTTATTTCAGTGCCCAGCGATTAAGTTTTAATTAAGCGCTTTAGCTTTATTCTGCTCACATCGGAATAAAAATAACGCAATGGATAGTGAATAGCGAAGAACAATAAGCTTGAAATACTTTATAAATCATAAAGTTAAAATCAGCACAGGGCTAAAACACTTATAAGCTATACTTTTTAAGGGCTAAAGAGTATGGAAAACCGGGGTCGCACTTGGATAGGTGTATAATTCTAACAATAATCCTTCTTCAGCTACGAGTACCTGCATTTATACTAAAAACAAGATTCGCACGGTACTTGTGGCAACGCTTCTTTTGACTCTAGTCACACCCTCAGAAAAATACCTTACTATTTACACGGTCTGTTACAATTTTTACTAATTATTATGGTAGTCTAAAGGTCATCATCGACTCGATATAAGGGCCTTTTAATCATGACTGTGATTGCACGTAATCAATTAGCTACCAACTCAGTACAAGCCGCTAATGATAGTGCTGCGTTTATTCGCCGTTTGAAGCCAGATGTGGGTATTTCTGAACCCGTCTATCGCCAGTTACAGCGTCAAATTATCGGCATGATTAACTCCGGTGAGCTGCAAGATGGAGATAGCTTACCCTCTGAGCGCACCTTAGCTGAAGCACTAAAATTAAGTCGTACCACGATTCGGCGCTGCTATGACGAGTTACGCGACCAAGATCATATCAGTACGCATGGCCGTGCCGGTGTAATGATTAAGGCTGCGCCGCGTATCAATCCACAAATGGATAAGCTTCGCGGCTTCACGGAAGAAATGCGTGAGCTAGGCATGGTTCCATCCACTCGCATTTTGGAACAACGAGTCGTAAGTGATCGAGCGATCGCTTCTATTTTTAATCGGCCTTCTACTGCACGCTTTTTAAAGTTAGTGCGCCTACGCTTAGCCGATAACCTGCCGATGAGCCGTGAAGTTGCTTGGTATGATCTAACCTTAGCGCCAAATTTAACCAAATACGATATGAGCGGCTCAGTGTATAGCTTCTTACAAACCCAATGTGGGCTGACCTTGCAATATGGCGAACAATCTACCGAAGCAGCGATGAGCAATCCAGACGAAATGGAGTGTTTCGAATTTCGTGAGCCAGGCCCTTGCTTACTCATGAAACGCCGCACTTATACCAATACTGGGCAAATGATTGAATATGTAGAAGGCACTTTCCGGGGTGACGCTTATACCTATCGCATTACCCTCAATGTGGATAGTAATTCTGCTTCATAAAGGCTTCGACCGTACTAAGCTTGGGCAATGCTTCCAGCACCTCTGCCTGTTGAGCCAATAGTGCTCCACAGGCATTAGCAAAATTAAGCGCTTGTGGATGGCTGTGCGCTTGGGTTAAGGCATACGTAAAACCTGCAGCAAAGGCATCTCCTGCACTCGTAGGATCGACCTGATTTATAGGCCAAGCTGCTACATGCACAGGCTGTTGCTCACGGTTAAACAAAATTGATCCACGCTCGGCCAAGGTAATAATCAGCAATTCACCTTGCCAATAAGGTTTTAAATCAAGCTCAAACCACTCAGCCACACTTAAAACAGATGCATCTATTCCAAACATCGCCAGTGCTTCTACCTCATTCAAAATTAGAATATCGGTGAGGTTTAACAGTTCTGCACTGGGTTGTTGCCAAGGTGAGGGATTCAAAAGCGTTTTAACCTGATAGCGCTTAGCTAAACGAAATGCAGTTAAGACAATCTCGGGTTGAATTTCGAACTGGGCACAAACTAACTTAGCCTGACAAATGTCGTCTTCAAGTGCCAACACATGGCTTTCGTTGAGTTGATGATTTGCGCCTGAATAGATGGCAATCACATTTTTGCCGTCAGCCCCAATCAGACCTACCGCAAAGCCAGATTGCTCGCCCAAAGTTAAAACATTGTTGGTGGATAAACCTTCAGCTTGTAAATATTTATAAATCGCTGCGCCAGACTCATCTTTACCAATCGCCAGTAACAAACTTACCTTTAAACCTAAGCGATGTATACCCACTGCTAAGGTTAAACCTTTGCCACCATGGATCTGCCAGCCAGCGTTAGCCTGAACCGAGGCACCACTCACCGGTAAATTAGGCACAGCTAAACAATAGCCACGCACATAGCTCCCTAAAACGACCACTTTCATAGCTTCACCCTCGCTACATATTGCTTTTAATAATTTTAGTTTTGATATTTAGTAATTTATATAAGTTATTGAAATCTAACAAATACAATTCAAATTATTTTTGTATGGGCTTAAATTGGATTTAATAAAAATAAAAATTTTATGAAAAACCTGAACTATATCATTAACTAAACTATAAAATTAAGGACAACTCATATAGATGACTAGACTCAAAAAAGATTCCATTAAAATACTTAAAAATAAAAAGGCTATTTTGGAGTACTTTTGCCAAGGCCTTCCATAAAAACAAAACTTGCTTGCTCTGCTTAGCCTAGTGAAACTAACCAGCCGACAGATTGAGATTTAGGATTAATTAAATGCCGACGAGCATAAACTGTGATGCCCTCACTGAAGGTATATTGACTGTTGAACAAGCTCAAGAACGTATTTTTCAGTCTATTCAAGCGCTGACTGAAATAGAGTTAGTGGATCTCAAACAAGCTCATGGGCGCATTCTAGCTGAAACTATCTATGCAGGCTTTGATGTGCCGCCGCATCGAAATTCGTCTATGGACGGCTATGCCTTTGCGCATGAAAGTTTAGCAGCTAGCTCGTGTTTACAGCAAATAGGCATTGCTTGGGCGGGTCGGCCTTATCTAGGCAAAGTGCAGCTTGGCGAATGTGTGCGAATCATGACGGGTGCCTGCCTACCAGAAGGCACTGATACCGTTGAAATGCAGGAAAATACGCTTAAGCAAGCTACCCAAATTACTATCAAAACCTCGCCCAAACTCGGCGAAAATGTGCGTTATCCAGGCGATGATCTAAAACAAGGTGAACTAATTTTAGAAATTGGACGCAAACTCACCGCCGCAGACATAGGCTTAATGGCCTCCTTAGGTATTCAACAAACTCAAGTTTTACGCAAACCCCGCATTGCTATCCTATCCACAGGTGACGAATTACAAGCTTTAGGCTCAGCTTTACAGCCGGGCGAAATTTATGACAGCAATCGCTATACCCTCAATGCTTTGCTACAAAGCTTAGCGGTGGAAATAGTCGATTTAGGCATTATTCCCGATCAGCCTAAAGCAATCGAACAAGCCCTTATTCAAGCACAGAACCAAGCTGATTTATTGATTACTAGTGGTGGCGTTTCTGTAGGGGATGCTGATTTTGTTGCTGATAGTTTAAAAAAGTTAGGCGAAGTCAATTTTTGGAAAATGGCGATGAAACCGGGCAAACCACTGGCCTTTGGTAAACTAGGCAATTGCTTATTCTTTGGCTTACCGGGTAACCCTGTTTCAGTGATGGCGACTTTTTTGCTGTTTGTGCGCCCTGCTATTTTGAAATTGTGCGGTAATGCAGTGACTCAACCCAGCACTTATATGGCAACCACCTTAACCCCACTCAAAAAAACACCGGGACGCAAAGACTTTCAGCGTGGGATTTACACACAAACCGCTACTGGCTACCAAGTGAGCAGTACTGGTAAACAAGAATCGCATCTGCTGCGCTCAATGAGCCAAGCGAATTGTTTTATTGTGCTTGAACGTGAATGGGGTGATCTGGCAGCAGGTACAACCGTAAGTATCCTTCCTTTTGATAAGCTGATGTAGCTGGTATTGTTGGTTAGAGGGGGATTTTTATATTAATTTTACATAACATAAAATAAATGTATTATCTTGATATTTAAGAAAGCCAAATCATGGCCTTCTTAAAGAAACTGAACTAAGGCTTGGGTTTACTCACAGCACTACCTTCAATCCACTTTTCAGTGGTTTTCTTACCTTCATAGCGCACTAAAAACCAGCCCTCACCCGCATACGGATCGCCCTCAGTAGGCTGCCAATCGAGTAAAGTCACTTCATCTTTTTTGATCAAATACATTTTGGTTTTAATAGCGCTATTTGGCTTGTCATAAAGCGCTGCCTTTTTGACTTTAATGGTCGCGCCCGCAAACGGTAAATTGTCACCCGCATCACCACTTTGCTCGTCTTGGCTATTAACTACTTTGTGGCCGATCACTTTGCCTTGTGGGTTTTTAAAGGTTAAGCGCTGCCAATTACCACCATTGACGGTTATCGGCGTCC
The DNA here is from genome assembly GCA_049292455.1 of Thiolinea sp. Lineage (GTDB taxonomy): Bacteria > Pseudomonadota > Gammaproteobacteria > Thiotrichales > Thiotrichaceae > Thiolinea. The sequence continues at coordinate 95,700 of JBATRF010000057.1, read as the reverse complement.
ATTCAACCGCTGGATAAAGCTTGCCCTGTTCTACTTTATATTTAGTGGTATACGAGACTAGACCATCGCGCGAATAAGTGGTTAATACCTGCGTCTTAGCATCTACTTCAGGATTATCGACAATTTCACCAAACTCTTGAAAACTAGTTGTTTTCTGATTCCAGAGGAATAAACGATAAAACAAGCTTGCGCCACCATAACCACTACTTTCCAATAAGGCTAAATCTTGTGCCCCATCGAAGTTGAAATCCTCGGTTAAAGCAATATTTTTAATCCCATCGCTCGCTTCGTAAGTCTCAACGACTGCCAACGATTGCTGCTTGCCATTCGGTAAATGCGCAATTACTTCCGAACCTGCAGGCTGATCAATCGTGACGCTCTGCCCTGCTATCGGGGCAAACTTAAAAGGAAAATTATCTTCCTCAGTCGCCGCCATACTTAAAGATAACTGACTTAATAGACACACTGCGGCCAGACCTTGCACCGATTCTTTAACTTTCATTCCACCCACCTCGCATTTTTCGTTATTAACCTTAAGACCACTAAGCTTAACCGCATGGTAACCTTAGTTGTACTTGTAGTTTCTTTTAGCTTTACCTAGTATTGCCTAGAATTATATACCTACATACAAATAACAGATTCAGAACTTAGACAGGTATAAACTAAGGGTAAACAGATATGAACTATGCAATGAAAAAAACCGTTGGTTTTCTGCTGCTGACCGCCACCATTGGCTTAGTTAGCATACAAGCTGTGATTCATTTATTCGCGTGAGGAGCTAAATGCCTACCCCTATTTCGAAAGCTAAACGTTATGTTCCGGTGGCAGCCACCAGCGCGACCGCTGCTGCTCAGCAAGTACGCACTAGCATTAAAGGTTTGCTACTTTATATTCTACCCTTCCCTTTATTGATTGGTGCGATTATCGCTTTAGTCGCTGGCAATGTCGGTGGAACCTTATTATTAGGCGGCTCGTTTGCGGCCTATATGATCTCAGCCACGATTGCTCGACACGGCTTTAAAATGGAAGCTGAATACCAGCATCGGAAAATTGCGCGCGCCCCCAAAACACCTTTTAAAACCGTCGCGGCTATGTTCACTGCAGCCACCACGGGCGTACTCGCTTGGTTAGGCGCAGATTATGGCGCCATAGCTTCGGTTGTTATGGCTGCAGCCACTTTTTTAGCCTTTACCCTTTCCTATGGTTTAGATCCACGCCGCGATAAAGCGGGCAATATTTCGATTGGTGTGACGGCGGATGAAATTATTGATGCGCTCAGTGCAGCAGAAATTCGGATTAAATCCATTGAAGATGCGCGCCGCTCGATTCGTAATCCTGAATATGGCAAGCGTTTGGATCAAATCACCACTCAAGCCCGCGAAATTCTTAGCACGATTGAAGATGACCCAACCCGCTTGTCACGTGCGCGTAAGTTCTTAAAAGTCTACTTGGATGGTACAGACAAAGTGGCACAAGGCTATGCGAAAAGCCCGAATAATAAAGACGGCGTCAGCACCAGCTTAGATACTGATTTCAATCGAGTATTAGACTCAATTGAGCAAACCTTTCAAGAGCAGCAGACTAAACTGTTAGAAAACAATAACTTTGATTTAGATGTGCAGATTGCCGTGCTGGAACAGCAATTGAAACGTGAAGGTGTATTTTAAGCACCCTACCCACTGGCGCATGCTATAAAACGAAATTCAAGAATTGATGAGGAGATAATAATGAGCAATACCGATTTACAAACCACCACCGCCACGACTGCCCTCGCTGTGATTCCGGGTACTGAAATTGCCCCCGCTCCAGTCATTCAAGCAGAAGTCGTTGCTTATACGGCTGCACCACCGGCTGTTAAGCAAGAAATTGAAAGTTTAATTGGCGAAATTGATCTCAAAGATCGCAGCAGCATTATGTTCTTTGGCACTAAGACCCAAGAGCAAATGACGGTTATTTCAGAAAAAATGCTGGAAGGCGTTAAAAACAAAGACATCGGCTCAGCAGGTAAGTCTTTGACTAGCATGATCACTGCGATCAAAGGTTTTGACATTGATGCACTTAACCCCAATGACGAACCCAGCTGGTGGGAAAAGCTGTTAGGTAAAGCGAAGCCAGTGGTTGAGTTTTTAAGCCAATACGAAGAGGTGCGTAAGCAAATCGATAGTATTACTGACGAAATGGAAGGCCATAAAACTCAGCTGCTAACTGACATTATCACTCTTGATAAGCTCTATGAAGCCAATCTCGACTTCTTCCACAAACTTGAAAATTATATTGCTGCAGGCGATGAAAAACTCAAACGCTTAGATAGCCACGATATCCCTGCTTTAGTCGCACAAGCTGAAGCAAATACCACTGATATGGTGATGGCGCAAAACTTACGCGATTTACGCAGTGCCCGTGACGATTTAGAGCGTCGAGTGCATGATTTGCGTTTGACGCGCCAAGTGGCGATGCAAAGCTTACCTAGTATTCGTTTAGTCCAAGAAAACGATAAGACGCTAGTTAATAAAATCAATTCAACTTTAATCAATACTGTCCCCTTGTGGAAAAACCAGTTGGCGCAAGCAGTCACCATTTTCCGCATGAGCGATGCGGCTGAAGTCGTGAAAAAAGCCAGCGACCTCACTAATGAGTTATTGGAAAAGAATGCAGAAACCTTACGTTTAGGCAATGCAGAAACCCGTAAGCAAATGGAACGCGGCGTCTTCGATATTGAATCGGTGAAAAAGGCCAATCGTACTTTGATTGAAACCATCAATGACTCCTTGCGTATCGCGGACGAAGGCAAAGCCATGCGCGCTAAAGCCGAAAGTGAATTAGAAGTAATGGAAGGTGAATTACGTGAAGCGTTAGTCGCGGCTAAATCACGTGTCGCTGCTGTGAATCCACGTTAAACAGGAGTCTCATGATGGGATTATGGGATAAATTAATGGGTGAATTTGTTGATGTCATCGATTGGACAGATGACAGCAGCAATACCATGGTGCATCGCTTTGAGCGCCAAGGCAATGAAATCAAATACGGCGCGAAACTCACCGTGCGTGAATCGCAGGTTGCTATTTTTGTGAACGAAGGCGAAGTTGCAGACGTATTGGGCCCTGGTTTATATGTGCTCGAAACGCGCAATTTGCCGCTACTGTCTACCCTGCAACATTGGGATCATGGCTTTAATAGCCCGTTTAAGGCGGAAGTTTATTTCTTCAATACCCGCCAATTCACCAATCTTAAATGGGGTACGCGCAATCCAATTATTGTGCGCGACAGCGAATTCGGTGCAGTGCGCTTACGTGCTTTCGGTACTTACTCGATGCGCATCACTGACCCGAAACTGTTTATGCAAGAGATTATGGGGACGGATGGTAATTTCCGCGTCGAGGAAATCAGTGACCAGTTACGTAATCTGATTGTGACGCGCTTCTCAACCATCGTGGCACAAGCGAATATTCCAGTGCTGGATATGGCGGCAAATACCGAACAGCTTAGCCAATTTATTACTGCAAAAATCGCTCCTGAATTCCAAGCTTATGGTTTAGCACTCACCCAAATTTTGGTAGAGAATATTTCACTGCCGGATGAGGTTGAACAAGCACTGGATAAGCGCACCAGTATGGGCATGATTGGCAATTTAGATCGCTATCTGCAATATCAAGCAGCGGATAATCTGGGGAAAAGTGGTGGTAGCACGGTGATGGATATGGGTGTGGGGATGGCGATGGCAGGTAAACTGTCTGACGCGATGCGTACTCCCGATGCGCCTCCAGTGCCACCACCATTACCTCAAGCGAACTGGCATGTAGCACAAGGCCAGCAAAGCAGTGGGCCACATAGCTTGGCTGAGTTACAAGCTATGGTTAAAGCAGGCAGTTTGGGCGCTTCAACCTTAGTTTGGCAAGCAGGCATGGCACAGTGGCAAGCAGCAGGCACAGTGACTGCTTTAGCGAGCGTGTTACCCGCTTCACCGCCCCCTTTGCCACCCCTTCCGTAATTTGATGATTTAGCGCCAATAATGACAGAAACGACAAAACGCGCTTCACCTCAAACCGATCAGGCTCCACAGCAACACTTCCCTTGTGAAGAATGTGGAGCCGATTTGGTTTATCAGCCGGGCATTCCTGTCCTACGCTGCACTTATTGCGGGCATGAAAATGCCATCGTTGATGCGCCCGTTAAAATCAAGGAATACAGCTTTTCGGCGGCTTTAGAAGCTTTAGATCAATCCGAAAAGCGCCCGCTTGATAATACACCGATCATTAAATGTCCGAATTGTGCGGCGAGTTTTGAGCTAAAGAAAAACCAACATGCGGGTGATTGCCCTTTCTGTGGCACACCTGTGGTCACTGGTACTGAGCAAGCGCGCCTGTTTCAGCCTAAGTCTTTATTGCCGTTTAATATCACTGAGCAGCAAGCGCGGGATTCGTTTGATAAATGGATTAAGCAGCTGTGGTTTGCGCCTTCCGCTTTAAAAAACAAGGCCAAGCGCGACGAACGTTTATTAGGGATTTATGTGCCCTACTGGACTTATGACAGTCATACCGACAGCTATTATCAAGGCCAACGCGGTACCATTTACTATGAGCGCGAAGTAGTCACCGAAGTGGTTAATGGTCAAACCCGCCAGCGCGTGGTAAATGTACCGAAAATTCGCTGGACACCCGTTTCTGGCAAGGTCAGGCAGTTTTTTGATGATGTTTTAGTTGGCGCTACTCGCTCTTTGCCGCGTAAGATTCTCGATAATATCCAGCCGTGGGATTTAGCTAATTTAGTTAATTATAACGAGGCCTATTTAAGTGGGTTTCAAAGTGAAATCTATCAAGTGGACTTGGATGAGGGCTTCAACCAGGCACGCTTATTGATGGAGCAAGCGATCCAACAAGCGGTACGCCAAGATATTGGTGGTGATCAACAGCAAATTACCGCTTTAGATACTCAATATGCGGATACAACGTTTAAACATATTCTGCTGCCGGTTTGGTCTGCCGCTTTCCGCTATCAAGGCAAAACTTATCGGTTTGTAATCAATGGGCGGAATGGACGGACTCAGGGCGAGCGCCCTTATAGTGTTATAAAAATTGCCTTGTTGATCATCAGCATCGTGGTGTTCATGGGTGGTTTAGGCTACTACCTAGAAACCAGCGGTATTTTAGAGCAGGCCTTGCAACAAGGTGGCAGCGTGCAATACGAGTATTATCCAAGTACACCGAGCTATCCTAGTTACCCTAACTATCCGCGCTAACGCCTTTTATCGAAAAAACTAATCGCCTTCTGAACTTGAAACGGGCTAAACACTCTAATTTAGTAGCTTAAGAATCCAGAGCTTTCAGGTATTGCTAAGCTCTGGGCATTTATAATTCTAATAATATGGACGCATCATCTGCTTGTGCGGGGCAAAAAGATAAGCAAGTGGATGACAGGAACTAATAAAAACATTGGGGCAAATAACTATGATAATGCGATTCTTCAGGGGAAATCGCCTCATTGCATCGGCATTGCTACTTTTAATGCAAGTGCCAATCCCTTCCGCACAGGCTTACTACAACGCCAACTCACCGATGGGTACGAATACAAATGAAGTCTTGGAGTATGACTCCAGTGCTCCTTTCTTGGATTTGTTTAAAACCTCCTTACCTTTCCGTGAGGCCGCGCCCTTTTTAACCAAAGGTCAGGTGCAATATGATCGTTTTGGTTGGCCAACCTCGATTTCAGCCGGAGGACAAGCCGGTACGCGCCTGATTAATAAATTACCTGCAAACACCATCCCACGTGGCTACTACACTGTGCTATACGAAGGCCAAGGTAAAATCACCTATGGTTTGGATGCGAGCATAGTTGAATCGCAGCCGGGGCGGGACGTGATTTTGATTGACCCGGGTAAAGACAATGAATACAGCGTCAAACTCGAAATCAAAGCCACCAATCCCGATAATTACATTCGCAATATTCATGTGATTCCACAAGGTGGGATCTGTGCAAGTAACCCGTTTCAGCGGGTGAATGGTTCTTCTCAATGCGCGCGCGGTGATTTTTTAGATTTCGAACGCAATCACGAAAAGATCATTTTCAACCCTGATTATTTGAAGTTCATGAAAGACTATAAAGTCGTGCGTTTCATGAATATGAGCGGGATTACACGCAACCCGATTCAGCGCTGGTCAGATCGTACCCTCGTCGAGCAAGCCAGCTGGGGCGGAGCAGAAGGTGTGCGCGGCGCGCCTTTAGAAGTGATGGTTGAATTAGCCAATCGCTTGCATGCCGATGCTTGGTTTACGGTTCCCCATGCTGCCGATAATGATTTTGTCCGCCGCTATGCAGAATATATCCGCGCTAATCTTGATCCTGCTTTAAAGGTTTATATCGAATACAGCAATGAAACTTGGAACGGGATTTTCAGCCAACACGCCTATATGAAACAAGGCGGTAAGCAATTAGGCCTCGATCCAGTTGATCATATTGCTGGTTATAAATATTACTCGATGCGTTCGGTAGAGATTTTTAATATTTTTGAACAAGTGTTCGGCGGCAAACAGCGCTTAGTGCGCTTAATGGCAGGCTTAAATGGTAATCCAGCCATGACCGCTACCATGCTCTCGTTCCGCGATGCGTTTAAACAAACCGATGCGTTTGCAGTCGCTCCCTATGTGTTCGGCGATATTAATGAATTGCGCCGTGCTTCCAGTGTGAATGATATTTTCCGCGCCATGACCAGCAAAACCGCTCATCATGCGTTGCCAAAAGTTTTGGAAGCAGTCCGTAAGCAAGCGGATGTAGCGCGGCAATTTGGCGTGGAATTGATTGCTTATGAGGGTGGTCAGCATCTGATTGATGACAAAACCAAAAGTGATGATCAGCACCCGAATAAATTGTTCTATGCGGCTAATCGTAGCCCGGAAATGGCGAAAATTTATAAGCAATTATTGGATGGCTGGAAGCAAGCAGGCGGCAAAATGTTTGTGCACTTCTCCTCGCCGCGTACCTTTAACCGTTTTGGCAGTAAAGGCACTAAGGAATACATCACCCAACCCGATAAAGAAGCACCCAAACATTTAGCGATTACGCGCTTTATTAGTGATAATCCTTGCTGGTGGCCGAGCTGTTCTAGTAGCACAGTTGCACGAGTACAAAAACCACGCGCTTTAAGTACTGCTGAGCTTTCGCGCTTAACCGGTGATATGCCGCAACCTTTACCTAATAGCCAAGAGGAAAAGGATGGGACGGATATGGTTGGAAATATTCCGCAAATTGACCCGCTCAATGACACGGTTAATAAACCCAATTTGCCGTCAACACCTAATCTGCCCTTGGTCACTACGCCACCACTGACACCTAATCTCCCGCCCTTACGTTCGCAACCCATCTTGGTTTCGCTGAATAATCCGCCGCAGGAAAAATATGTCTTCGGAAATAAAGCGGTGATTACACAAGCACGGGACAGCGCTAATCCGCTGAATAATGCCTCAGCTTATCTATTACGCAAAGTTATCGCTGGGCAGGTTGATAATTCCCGCGATCTCGCCGCAGTCTGGCAAGCCAGCTGGGATGCGAATCGCCTCTATCTACGCATTGCAGTGGCTGATGATCAAATGAAACTGGACTCGCAAAATGTTTGGGATGATGACAGCTTAGAAATTTTCGTCGATGGCGATGCCAGCCTCACACGCCAATATGATGGGCGCAATGACTTACATTTATTCTATCGTTGGAAAGACCGCGAGCTAACTTTCGGTAAAAACTCAGCCCGCGCTAAAGTCGATTTCCGCAGCCAATATATTGATGGCCGCTATGTGTTAGACCTCGCGATTGCTTGGGATTCCATGCAAATTAGCCCCCGTCCCGGTCACCGAATCGGCATTGATATGCATGTAAATGACGATGACAATGGCGGGATGCGCGATGGCAAACTCGCTTGGTTTAGCCGGGTTGACGAAACTTGGCGCGATCCGAGTTTAATGGGCGAAGCCGTGTTAGAGTAAATCCATGCTTGATAGATCAGCTACTTATTAAAGTAGCTGATTTCACTGTCTGAACATCCTTCTGAAGAATTAACCTATCATCGCCTGCTCGTAGGAAACCGCATAAAAATCAGCTAGAGTCGGTTTTATCACAACAATAATAAAACCCCATGACAACTGCGACCCCACAATTAATCCAGGCCACCCTGCAGCAATTGAATGCTGTTATTTTAGGCAAAGAGCATACAGTTAAACTAGCTTTAGCCTGCTTACTAGCGGATGGTCATTTACTTCTTGAAGACTTGCCGGGTATGGGCAAAACCACCTTAGCGCATGCTTTAGCTCAGGTTTGCGGTTTGGCTTATCAGCGCGTGCAATTTACTAGCGACCTGCTTCCTGCTGATTTGATCGGTGCATCAATTTTTGAACCAGCGACCAGCAGTTTCCGTTTTCATCAAGGCCCTATTTTTAGCCAAGTGGTCTTAGCCGATGAACTCAATCGCGCTACCCCAAAAGCACAAAGCGCTCTGTTGGAAGCGATGGAAGAACAGCAGGTGAGCGTCGATCGGCAAACTTATCCGCTTCCTAAACCTTTCTTTGTGATTGCGACCCAAAACCCGCAAAGCCAATCAGGGACTTTTCCCTTACCTGAATCACAATTAGATCGTTTCTTGCTACGTATTTCCCTCGGCTACCCTGATCCTAATGCCGAGCGGGAAATGCTTAAAGGCCGTAATGGCCGTAGCCTACTCAGCAGCCTGAAGCCCGTGTTAAATCCAACACGCCTGCAAGGTTTGCAAACTTTAGTTCCCCAAGTGAAGCTCAGTGATGCACTGCTTGATTATGTACAGCGCTTGATTGCTCACACCCGCCAAAGCGAAGCATGTCATTTAGGTCTATCACCGCGCGGCTCGCAAGCGTTAATCCGTAGCGCGCAAGCTTGGGCTTTATTACAAGGCCGCACTCATGTTCTACCAGAGGATGTACAAGCGGTATTTACTGCAGTAGCAGGTCATCGCTTAGTGGGTCGGCATGAAACCCAAGGTGAACAACTCGCCAGACATATTTTATCTAAAGTGGATGTGATCGGGTCGCGGCATGCTTGAAGCTTTACAATCACATTTTGAGCAAATGGTAAAACAGCGCCTGCCTAGAGCGCGCAATACCACTTTAGATCAAAGTAAAATTTTCATCGTTCCTAGCAAAACGGCGCTGGCCTTGCTGACGATGATTATAGTTCTGTTTTTATTAGGGATTAACTTCCAGAATTCGCTGGTCTATGCCATCTGCTTTTGGCTGTTAGCCATGCTCGTGGTGAACGTCCTGCATACTTGGAAAAATCTAAGTGGTCTCAGTATCACCGCTATTCATGTGCAACCTTGCTTTGCCGGTGAAAAAGCAGTCTTAGAATTAGAATTAGCCTGCGCGCCCAAACAGCAAAAATTTGCGCTTGAATTAGCTTGGCCGAATGAGGATTACACCCAAGTCAACCTGATTTCCACTCAAACAACGCGCGTAAAACTGTCACATAGTACTCAACAGCGTGGGCGCTTTACCCCACCGCGTATTCATATTTCCACTCATTATCCGACAGGTTTAGCAGTGGCTTGGTCGTATGTGGCAGTGGATATTAGTGGTTTAGTTTATCCGGCTCCTGCGCCTAAAAATCAGGCTAATAGCCAAGAAAAAAGTACTGAAGCCGATCAACAATCCGGTAAAGAACTCAGTGGCGGCAGCAATGACTTTGGTGGAATTCGCAGCTATCAAACGGGCGATACCCCCAAGCGTATTCATTGGGGTCAATATGCAAAAACCGGCAAACTGAACACGAAAGTCTTTGTTGATTATGCTAGCCATGATCTGTGGCTAGACTGGAATAATTTGGCTTTACCCGGCATTGAGGCGCGTCTTTCGCAATTATGCCGCCAAGTTTTAGATGCGCATAATGCTCAGCAGCAATATGGTTTAAAGCTGCCTGGCGTGGTGATTCAACCCGCAAAAGGTGAAGCTCATCAAGCGCGCTGCCTACAGGCGCTAGCTTTGTTTGGAGTGGAGCATGTTTAAAAGCTCGACTATGCTTAAAAGCTCAATGGCTACTCCACAAGCGTTTATCACTTACACTGGGATGATTTGGTTATTAGCCGCGCAATTAGTAGTGATGGTGCCTTTTACCACCAGTTTACCGCCGTGGTTGATTGTCGTTGTTATCTTTTCAGCGGGCTGGCGCTTACGTGTACTGGCAGGTAAAGCCAACCAACCGACTACCCTTATTAAAGGCGGCTTGCTGTTAGTCGGCATTGGCGCGGTGTTTTTAAGTGGATTACGTTTACCTTCACTGGAGGCCATGTCAGCTTTACTGCTATTGGGCTTTGCTTTCAAAGCGGTCGAAGCGGTTAAACGCCGTGATGCCTTGGTAGTGATCTTTACCGGTTATTTTTTAGTGGCACTCAATTTTCTCTATACACAAAGCATTATCGCCGGTATGTATGGCACTTTCTCGCTCATAGTACTCACGGGTGCTTTAGTTGGTGTGCAACAAACCATCGAAGAATTTACGCCCAGCCAGCAAGTACGCTTTAATTTTTGGATTGCTGGGCAAATTTTATTGCAATGTTTACCCTTGATGGTGATGATTTTTGTGCTCGCGCCGCGCTTTCAGCCCTTTTGGACTTTGCCGATGCCTGCTGAGCAAAATACTCGTGGGATATCTGATAAAATGGCCCCCGGCGACATTGAAAAGCTCAGCCAATCCGATGATTTAGCCTTCCGCGTCACTTTTAAAGGTGAGCGCCCAGCCCAATCCCAACTTTATTGGCAAGGTGTAGTACTTAATCATTTTGACGGCCATGAATGGCGGCAATTTTCAACTGAGCAAGAGACCGAACAATTAAAATGGGCTGTCCAACAAGATTATAAATACAACCCTTATAACCTGAAAATTCAGGGTCCCGCTTATGAATATGAAGCCGTTTACGAGCAATCGGGCCAGCCGTGGTTATTTACCTTAAATCCAGCGACTGAAGTACAAGGCGAAGTCTTGCGCGCTGCTGATTATCGCGTCATGGCTAAGCAGCCTTTGCAAAGTGCGATGCTGATTCGTGCAATTAGCCACCCTGAATCGATTCGCGACCTTGAGCTAGCCCCTAATTTGCAAGCTCTAGCCTTGCAGCTCCCTGCACAAGGGGATGCACGCAGTCGAGCACTCGCCAAGCGCTTGTATGCAGAAGCGGGCAATGACAAAACTTATGTGCAGACTATTTTAAACCGCTATCGAGAACAGAAATTTTTCTACACATTGCATCCACCCTTATTAGGCGACAAGGATACGATTGATGGTTTCCTGTTTGATTCTCAACGCGGCTTTTGCTCACATTATGCTGGTAGCTTTGTTTTCCTCATGCGCGCAGTGAGTATTCCAGCTCGGGTGGTGATTGGCTATCAAGGTGGTGAGTGGAATGAGCAAGGCAAATACCTTGCTGTTCATCAATTTGATGCGCATGCATGGGCTGAAGTTTGGCTACCGAATCAAGGCTGGCTGCGAGTTGATCCCACGAGTATGGTCGCTCCTGAACGCACTGAAAAAGGCTTAGAAGCAGCGTTGAAAAAAGAAGGTAGCTTCCTAGAGCAATCAGTTTTCTCCAGCCGGAAATTCGCGTGGCTGAATAGTATTCGCAAGCAATTAGATAGCATGCAATATGGCTGGCAGCGTTGGGTGTTAAGTTATGATGGCGAAACGCAAACACAGTTTTTAAGCAAATTGCTGGGTGAGTTGAGCTTTACCAAGATTGCTTTATTTGCCTTAGCTTTATTCGGCTGCTTAGTACTCATCTGGATGGTATGGCTGGGTTTAACGCGGCAAGCTACACCTGAAGCCTTAGAACATCGTTTATATCGACGCTTCACTGAACGTTTAAGTAAACAGGGTCTTGAACGACCTTTAGAGCAAACACCCAGTGAATTTGCTGCCTTAGCCGCAGCAGCGATGCCTGCGCAAGCAGAGAAAATATTGGCTTTTACCCATACCTATCAGACTTTGTGTTATGCGAGTGAGGAAGGACAGCGCAGCAGCCTCTTAAGAGAACTGCGGCGCTTACTAGGTCAGATTCGTTGATTAACTTGTAGTTAGACTGACTTCTTCTTAGCCCTAGCAGCCATTAGAAACTTAAATTAGCTCCAGCCCCGATGCCAGCTGAGAAGGAAGGTGTGGAGCTTGAGCTACTAGACATCTGCTGCATTAGCATCTGGATTAACTGCATAATAACAGGCAGCATTTGTGCGAGTTGATCGCTTTGTGTGGAGTTAGTACTACCACCCGTATCACTACTAGTAGCCGGTTGCTCAGCTACAGGTGCAGTGGCTGAGGCATCGCTAGCGGCCTCTGTGCTATCAGCGCTGCTGCACTCACAACAACCTTTGGAATTAGCATTATTGGCTGCATTAGCATTGTTGCTATTACCAGCACCTTTGCTCGCTTCACTAGCGCCCGATTTACCGGTTGAGCCAGCATTGCTTTCTTTACCAGCTGAACCTGAATCTTGGCCCGCGCTTGAGTTTTTCTCTCCTTGCATTTGGCTAATGATTTGTGACAGTAAGCTCATTAAGCTGCTTAATAAAGATTGTAAGCTTTGATCCGTGTTTGAATCACCTGAACCACTGCTACCACTTGAGCCACCCGTAGCACCGGCTTGATTCATTTGGCTAACTCGATCAGCTGTCGATGTATTGCCCCCGAAGCTGCTACTGAATGCAGAACTATCGCCACCACTAGAGCTAATTGCAAACTCAGACGATTTACCCATAGCAGCATTAAACTGTTGGACATCCGCTGAGGCAGGCACTGTGAGTGGAGTGGTGTTTTGTACTGAGAAATCTGCGCCGAAGCCAGCAGAAACCCCAATTCCCTTTGAAATTTCGAACGACATACTGTGAACTCCTGTATTTTTTATTCGGATAAATGCATGCCGACTTGCTTAAGCCAGCTGCATCTACTTGTAACTTAGTTAATCCAGGGTTCAGCTTCTTGCCATCACAGACTAAGGGTAAGCGAAAACAGATAAAAGGTAATTATGACTAACCTTTCTTCAGTGATGTCTGTGAAGTGTGCATAAGTGGTATTTAATTAAAAATAAAAGGTGGATAAAATTAATTAGCGCATTATTGAACCGAATTCCTACACAGCTCGACTCTGTACAATGGGAAAACAAAAATCGCGGACGGAGTCGCATTTTTATGTTCGGTTGCGTCTGCTCTCTCCCCTGGGAGTAGACGCGCTTTTAATTTATTATGTACGCGGCAAAGTGACTCCTGTTTGCCCTTGATACTTACCACCACGGTCTTTGTATGAAGTACTGCAAACTTCATCCGATTCTAAAAACAGCATTTGCGCGACTCCCTCATTGGCATAAATTTTTGCAGGCAAGGTTGTAGTATTAGAAAATTCTAAAGTTACATGCCCTTCCCACTCAGGCTCTAGTGGAGTGACATTGACAATAATTCCGCAGCGCGCATAGGTCGATTTTCCTAAGCAAATAGTCAGTACGGAACGCGGAATTCGAAAATATTCAACAGTGCGAGCCAGCGCAAACGAATTAGGTGGAATAATACAAACATCCCCGACAAAATCAACAAAGCTATTGGCATCGAAATGCTTGGGGTCAACGATGGCAGAGTTAATATTGGTAAAAATCTTAAACTCATTAGCGCAGCGCACATCATAACCATAGCTAGACGTCCCGTAAGACACAATCTTTTCACCCTTCGCTGAGCGTACTTGATGCGCTTCAAATGGCTCAATCATGCCCTGCTGCTCGGCCATACGCCGTATCCAATGATCTGATTTAATACTCATACATTTCTCTGCTTAAGCTGTGAAACGGCATACTAAAACAAAAAGGCCACGGCGCAAACCGTAGCCCAATATTTCTACACATTGCTACTAATAGCGGCGAGTTAAATGTTCTGAATTTTAATCGTCGGGAATTTAGCGCTGTAATCTTTTGTTTGCCGAGCTAAGCGCGCTGCCGCTTTACGCGCAATCTCGTGATAAAGAGCCGCTATTTTACCTTGTGGATCAGCGACTACTGTCGGATTGCCACTATCAGCTTGCTCACGAATTTGAATATCTAAAGGTAAGCCGCCTAAATAAGTGACTTTATATTGCTCTGCCATACTCTCACCGCCACCCGAGCCGAAAATATGCTCCACATGCCCGCAGTTACTGCAAACATGCATACTCATATTTTCCACTACACCCAGAATCGGCACTTCGACCTTCTCAAACATTTTCAAGCCCTTACGCGCATCAAGGAGTGCTATGTCTTGAGGAGTAGTGACAATAATCGCGCCGGAAACAGGAATTTTCTGCGATAAGGTTAACTGAATATCGCCTGTGCCGGGTGGCAAATCGACCACTAAGTAATCCAAATCGCCCCATTGAGTATCATTCAATAGCTGCTCTAAAGCTTGGGTAACCATTGGGCCGCGCCAAATCATTGGCGTATCTTCTTCGATCAGAAAGCCAATCGACATCGCTTTCAGACCGTGATTTTGCATGGGCCGCAAAGTACGCCCATCTTCAGAAAGCGGTTGCCCAGAAATGCCTAACATGCGCGGTTGGCTCGGGCCATAAATATCCGCATCTAAAATCCCGACTTTGGCCCCATCCGCGAGCAGCGCTAAAGCTACATTCACTGCAGTCGTCGACTTCCCTACCCCACCTTTACCAGAAGCCACCGCAATAATATTTTTAATCCCGTCATGGCGCTTCACACTCTTTTGCACCGCATGCGCATTAATGACAGTATCAATTTGCACTTGCGCTACCCTGACTCCTGCTTGCTTGAGCTTGTCAGTGATTTCAGCTTGCAGTTCAGCTTTATAAGCGCCTGCTGGATAGCCTTGCACGAGTTTTAGCGTAACCTGATCACCCGCCACAGTCAGCTCTTTCACCATTTTTGCAGTGATTAAGTCTTGGCCTAAATAGCGATCCTGAATACTCGCCAATATTGCCTCAACTTGGGTGCGCGTTAGTTCCATGCATAGCTCCTCAACAGTTTTATTAGACGGGCATTCTACCTCAGAGCACCAGCCTGCCCAAATAAGGCAGCAGATCCAAACGGGATATAAGCAGCAGTTTTCAGAGCGCTTTGGTAAAATCTTCGTTTTAGTTAGCCACCGGAAGCATTATGTCGACTGCAATACGCCCACGTTTAGGTTTGATTGGTGCTGGAATCATGGGAAAACCGATGGGTTTAAACTTGCTTAAAGCAGGGCATGCCTTAGGTATTTATGTACGCCGCCCAGACACTGCTACCGACTTAGTTAATGCCGGTGCCAAGCTCTATCCCAGTCCTGCTGCTTTAGCTGCCGACACTGAGATCATCATTACGATGGTTTCAGATACACCCGATGTGGAAACTGTGCTACTTGGTGAAGAAGGGATTGCTAAAGGTGCTCAAGCCGGATTACTAGTGATTGACATGAGCACTATCTCGCCGGGAGCTACCAAAGAGATCGCACAGCGCCTAGCGGCTCAAGGTTTACGGATGTTGGACGCGCCAGTATCTGGCGGTGAAGCCGGCGCGATTGCAGGCACCTTGACCATTATGGTGGGTGGGCAAAGCGCAGATTTCGCAGAGGCTTTACCCGTCTTATCCGCGTTAGGTAAAACCATTACTCTCATTGGCGACAACGGTGCAGGCCAAGTGGTGAAAGCCTGCAATAACCTGATCATCGCCCAAACCGTGATTGCAGTGAGCGAATCCTTCGCGATTGCTCAAGCGTCTGGGGTGGATTTAGAGAAAATGCGTACTGCGTTAGCGGGTGGTTTTGCCGGTTCCAAAGTGATGGAGGTGCATGCCAAACGCATCATTGAGAATAATTACGCGCCCGGTTTTAAGGCTAAACTGCATGATAAAGATTTAAGGATTGTGGCGAATACGATTAGCAGTTTGGATTTAAATCTGCCTGCTGCGCAATTGGCGATTGACTATATGCATCAATTGGTGGAACAAGGAAATGGTGAGCTAGACTCGTCTGCACTGGCGAAAATTGTGCAGCAATTAGCCTAGCCCACCCTCAAATTAAGCAGCCTTCGGACGTAAACGATCTAAGGTTGCTTGGACTTGTTTATCTTTATTATTCCCTCGCGTTGAGCCTGTTTTGAGGTAACGATCAATTTGCTCCATCGCTAGCAAATGATCCTCAAAGGCAGACTGTTGAGTTTGAATTCGGTCTAAACTGTCTTGCATGCGCTCAAAACTATCACTATGCCGATTGCTCTGTTGCGCTAATTTCCCCACAGCTTGTTGTGCATGTTGAGTCGTTTGTGCCATCGCTAATTGGGCACGATTATGCTCTAACTTAATTGCAGTCATTTTTAAGGTCTTCAATAAGCGCTGCTCATACGCTTCAAGCTGCTTACATTGCTCAGTTTGCTGCAGCACCATTGCTTCTTGGGCTACTAAGTTTTCGGCTAAAGCACTGGCTTGTTGCTCTTCTTGCTGCGCCAAATGCTCACGAATCACCTCTTCTTGCTCTGCTAAGCGCTGCTGACTTTGTGCCAATTGGCGCTGCAGCTTTAATTTATTGGCCATTACTTGGGCTAAATGCTGCTTGGCTTGACGCAGATTAGCTTCACACTCATAAATTTCTTGACCCAAAATCCGCAGCGCATTCGCATCGACTGCCGATTCTAAAACTTCTCGCGTACCACCACGCAAAGCCGTTGCTAGCTTATCTAATAGATAGAACATTTTCGATCTCCTTACACACCAAAGTCTTTGAGGATTTTGTTGGTTTTTGCTTCATTGATCTTATTCAGTAAACGGTGCGCCTCGTGTTCATCGCGTAAAGTCTTAGAAAGCATAATAGTAGAGCTGACCAAGAATAAGGAGTTCAGTGCTAAATAACCTTTCGTTAAGAAGCTGCCTTCTAAGAAAAACACGAACAGCCCCATCGCGATCAACGCAACCACGAAAGTGATTTTTACGAATAAAACCCAGCTCGTTGAACTTGGCAAGGTGATGTTATTGTTTTCCATGTTGTGACCTCATTTGGGGGTTGGGGTGAGTTAATGATTCACAGCTTAAAGACCTTGCAGCGGCTTAGCAAAGCCCAACTGCGAAGTAGAAAAGCGCGCAGCTTGAAGTAGCACAATAGGCTACCTTCGCCCAAACTGCTGTATAGGAATTGCGGTTTTTAGCTCAAAACTTCAGGCTCAGCTAAGCTGAACAGTATCAATTTTGATGAACTGTCCAACCAACAGCACAGAGTGCTAGTAAAGGAGTAATACATGGGCATTGAAGTCGGCGGCTTACTGGGTTTAATTCATTTAGTGGTCGCTATTTGGGCAATCATTAAAGTCGCACAAAGCTCTGCTAGCGGTTTAAGCAAAGTGTTGTGGATTTTATTTATTTTGTTCTTCCCTATTGTCGGTTTATTGGTTTGGTTCTTTGCGGGGCCAAAAGGTGGGTAAGTTGTAGCAGATACAAAAAAGCCAGCATTTGCTGGCTTTTTGTTTTAGGCGGGTTAAAGCGGCTGCGGCGAAATCGTGAAATCATCCAGATAAATGACATTATCAAAAGCGGGAGCCCATTCTGGCCCACTCCCCCCATAAAATACTGAGAACAAAAAGCGCTCTATTTTTAGGTTATCGCCGGTTTGGAAACGCAGATCGCGCTTATCGAGAACTGGCTTACCATCCACCCAAGTTTTAATCACGCCATCACTTTTATTAGGCGAGTTTAATTTCACGTAGGTTTTGATCTGTTGCCATTTGCCTTTTTGAATTTCAGTATCTTTCCACTCAAAAAAATCACCAAAATGGCTACGCTGATCCATGTGATAAACATATTGGCCTAATTTGGCGTGTCGATCCCACATCACCCGCACGCTCCAACCATCATGGCCGGTGGGTTTACCACCGCCTGTGCGTGCATTTTCATTACCAATCCCCGGTAGCTTACCGCCTAAGACTGGATCGAAATTTTCGGGGAACTTGACCCAATAAGAATAATACAGACTATCGAATTTCTGACCGATTTGTGGCTTCCAGTTAATACAACTGACGTCATTCACACAGCCTGATAAGCCCTTTAACAGTTTGACGCGCAAGGTTTTATCTTTACCCGTGCGTGACTCTTGACCATTCACAATCTCAAGGTTTTTTAAGCCCATCCCCCATTTTGGACAATTCCAGTCCCGGAAATAATCCTTTTCCCCATAAATTCCCAGAGCATCATCATCAAAGCTGACACGCATGGCTTTGCCACTAGTTAAGGGGGTTGTGCCATCACAATAAGCATTAGCGTGAAAGGGGCGATAAGCTAGATTCTCACCCGGCTTACTGGGTGCTCGATCCGGCAAACCTAAAGCTTTAAAATAAGCCCAAACCGGATGATCGATGGGGGGGGTAGCAGCGCCGTTATACAATACCAAGACTTTATCCCAGCGCTTATCATGCGGATTCCATTGCAATTTGGCCGCCAAATCATACGGCTGCGCTTTATTAAGCATTGGAATTAAGCGCACATCGCTGGGCGTATGGGGAGAGTTTTCAGCCGTTTTATTGGCTGGTATCGTTGATTTACTGTCTGTTTCTGCTTGTGCTAATGACAAGCTGCCCACTAGTGAGGCTACTAGTGCCATGTTGAGAAGTTTTTTCATTAATCGCAAGCCCGAATCTCGATCCCTGAATTAGTTGGCAGCACAGCGGAAGTACGCACTACGCTGGAAAAGCCCTGAAACTTGGCTGCATACTCTATACATAAGTATTCACAGCTGCAAATACTCAAAACTATAAACCTAGCTGCCACGCCGAAAGCTGAACTTAAACTGCCAAATTAACTTGCTTAAATTGTAGTAAGTCGCGTTTTTCCTGATAATGCCTGCCTTGCTAACCAAGGACGCTGTTATGCTGAAATCTCGCCAAGCTTGGAAACTAGCCTTACTCTGCACGGGCTTATTACTCTTAACAGCCTGCCAAGATAAAGAAACTACAGCGCCCACACCCTCTAAACCAACGGGGCCAATGACAGGCGAAGCGCTCACTTGGGATAAGTTACCTGGTTGGAACCTCGATCAAGCGCAAGAAGCATGGCCCGCACTCTTAAGTAATTGCCTCGCAATGGCCAAGAAAGAAGCAACTTGGGCAGCCATTTGCCAAGCTGCTCAAACCAATCCAGCCACGGATGCAGCCAGTGCACGCGCTTTCGTTGAGCAGTTTTTTACGCCCTATCAGTTATTCGGGGAAAATCTTAAACCCGAAGGCTTACTAACTGGCTATTACGAGCCGCTGTTGCAAGGCAGCTATGAAAAGACCGAACGCTTTCAATACCCGATTTATAGCCCCCCTAAAGATATGCTGACCATTGAACTAGCGGAGCTATTCCCGGAGCTTAAAGATAAGCGCGTTCGTGGGCGCTTGGTGGAAGGTAATCGAGTGGTAGCCTATTACGACCGTGCCACGATTGATGGCCCGAATCAACCCTTAGCAGGGCAAGAAATCGTTTGGGTGGATAATAAAGAAGACTTGTTTTTCCTGCATATTCAAGGCTCAGGCCGCGTGCAATTTCCCGATGGCAAAGTAGTGGGAGTGGCTTATGCTAATCAAAATGGCCTGCCGTATGTCGCGATTGGCAAGCGCTTGCAGGAATGGGGCAAATTAAAGCCCGGCACGATTAATATGTTCTCGATTAAACAATGGATTCGCGATAATCCAACTGAAGCCGATAAGCTTCTGAATGAAAACCCTAGTTATGTTTTCTTCAGCCTCAAGGAAAATATCGATCAAGGCCCGGTAGGTTCTTTGGGTGTTACCTTAACCGCCGGGCGCAGCTTAGCAGTAGATCGCAAAGTGATTGATTTAGGCAGTTTAATGTGGGTGGATACGACTTACCCTGATACTAATCAGCCGTTGCAGCGCTTGATGTTTGCGCAAGATACAGGGGGAGCCATCAAAGGCGATTTACGTGGCGACTTCTTCTTTGGCACGGGCCAACAAGCTGAAACTTGGGCAGGGCATATGAAACAGAAAGTGCGCCTGTATATCCTCAAACCCAAACCACTTTCATCTACGAATTAATATGAAAAATGCTGCTTTAATTGATTGCCGCCCGTTCGCAGACTACACACAGGGGCATCTTCAAGCTGCGTGTTCATTGCCTGCTGCCGAATTATTTGCGCGCTTACATGAACTACCGAAGCGCTCGCAAGTTTTGCAACTCTGTGGAAAAGCGGAGGATTTAGCGGTTGCGCGACCTTTTTTACAAGAACGCGGCTATACCTTGCTTGCTGATATTAATTGGTCAGCTCAGTTAGCCGAGCGATTAGCGCAAACTGATCAATTAGAAGTCGGCGCACAATCCAAACAATGGTGGCAAGCCGCCTCCCTCTTACAGCGCTTTGTTGCAGAGCTTATGCCGCAGTATCACATTCAAGCGAGCGAGGGTTTGGATTTAGCTTGTGGAGCCGGTCGCGATTTAATTTATTTAGCTCAACAGGGTTGGCAAATGACTGGCGTCGATTGGTCGGAAGATTCGATTGCACGTGTCCAGCAATTAGCCCTAAGCCAAGATTTGACAATAACGACTTTACTACGTGATTTAGAAACCGATACGCAACCTTTGCCAGAACTTAAGCCTGAAAGCTTTGGTTTGATTTGTGTTGCGCGCTATTTGCATCGTCCACTATTTCCGCTGATAGGCGAGCTATTAAAACCGGGTGGAGTCATTATCTATCAGACCTTTATGCAGGGCTGTGAAAATACTGCAATTGGCCGCCCCCGCAATCCTAAATTTTTGTTAGCACCCAATGAGTTAGCGGAACAATTTCAAGGCTTTGGGCCGCTATTAGATGAGCTAGAATTATTAGAAGATGGGCGGACAGTATCTGCCTTTATTGCGCGTAAGCCTTGGGTGTAAACTAAGTCTTACTGTTGGTCTGCGGGGGAAAAGCCATGAGTCTAGCTCATGCACAAGGCTTGCGAGATGCCTTGCTCAAATTACGCGATACTTACGCTCCACCCACGGCGGAAGAGGTGAAACTATTTAGTGCCTCTTCCAGCACAGATGAAGCGCTTACACCTGAACCAGAGCCGGTACGCTTAAAGGTGGGTATGCCTGTGCCTATGCCAGATTTTAGCCCCAAACACAAACCCGTCCCTGTTGCCGCCACACAAGAGTTGATAAAACAGCGCAGCCCGCCACCTAAATATACGGCGGAAGAAGTCGAAACACGCTGGGGATAAATAATCTGTAAAAACCTACCTATTCCCTACCCTCTTTGCTCTATTCTTATGTTAACAGGCTAAAACTTGCCTGATTAATTTCATATTCAAATTGCAAAGAGGAGTGCTAGGAGTATGCAATACGCCAATCCAAATACAGACGGCGCAGTCGTCAATTTTAAATCACAGTACGAAAATTTTATTGGTGGCAAATGGGTTGCCCCTGTCAAAGGCGAATACTTTGACAATATTTCGCCCGTCAATGGCAAAGCTTTTACCAAAATCCCTCGTTCTAGCGCAGAAGATATCGAATTAGCATTGGATGCAGCACATGCCGCGAAAGATGCTTGGGGCAAAACTTCGGTAGCAGCGCGCTCTAATCTACTGCTGAAAATCGCTGATCGTGTTGAAGCCAATCTGGAAAAATTAGCCGTTGCCGAAACTTGGGATAATGGTAAAGCAGTCCGTGAAACTTTAAACGCAGACGTGCCGTTATTCGTTGATCATTTCCGTTATTTCGCAGGCTGTATTCGTGCGCAAGAAGGCACGATGGGCGAATTGGATGAGAAAACCGTTTCTTATCAATTCCATGAGCCATTAGGCGTAGTTGGTCAGATTATTCCGTGGAACTTCCCACTGTTAATGGCAGCTTGGAAATTAGCTCCTGCTTTAGCAGCAGGCAACTGTATCGTGCTGAAACCAGCTGAGCAAACGCCAGCGTCGATTTTGGTCTTCGCTGAACTGATTAGCGATATCTTACCTCCGGGCGTGCTGAATATCGTCAATGGCTTCGGTGCAGAAGCAGGTAAAGCTTTAGCCACCAACAAGCGTATCGCAAAAATCGCTTTCACCGGTTCAACTCCAGTTGGCTCGATGATCATGGGTTATGCGGCGGAAAATATTATTCCATCGACCGTCGAATTAGGCGGCAAATCTCCGAACATCTATTTCGCAGATGTGTTGGATCAAGAAGATGCTTTCGTCAGCAAAGCAGTCGAAGGTGCGGTTTTAGCCTTCTTCAACCAAGGCGAAGTGTGTACTTGCCCATCACGCTTACTGATTCAAGAATCGATCTACGAAAAGTTCATCGGTATGGTCGCCGAGCGTGCAGCGAAGATCAAACGCGGCAATCCATTAGATACAGATGTGATGGTTGGTGCACAAGCCTCTCAAGAACAGTTTGAGAAAATTCTGAGCTATATCGATATTGGTAAGCAAGAAGGCGCTCAAGTGCTTATCGGTGGCGAAGTCGAGCAATTAGGCGGCGACTACAAAGATGGCTTCTACATTAAGCCAACCTTGTTGAAAGGCACTAATAATATGCGCGTGTTCCAAGAGGAAATCTTTGGTCCCGTTGTGTCAGTTGCGACCTTCAAAGATGAAGCCGAAGCTTTAGCGATTGCCAACGACACCGAATTCGGTTTAGGCGCTGGTGTTTGGACACGCGACATGAATCTGTCTTATCGCATGGGTCGTGGTATCCAAGCCGGTCGTGTATGGACAAACTGCTACCATTTATATCCAGCGCATGCTGCTTTCGGTGGCTACAAGAAATCAGGCGTAGGCCGCGAAACTCATAAGATGATGCTCGACCACTACCAACAAACTAAAAATCTGTTGGTCAGCTACGACATCAATCCATTGGGCTTCTTCTAAGCTTCCTCCTCGTATTCGAGGATTGCACCAGCCTGCAATCCTCGATTTTATGCAGAAGTCTTTGTCTGATCTGGTGTTTACTAACCGCTTCTACTCGTTAGGGGCGGCTTTTTTTACGCCTGCCTCCCCACAAGGTTTAATCGAACCGCAATTCATTTGCACCAATCATGCCTTAGCCAAGGACCTTGGCCTTGATCCCACTGTTTTCACCACTGATGCCTGCTTACAATTTTGCAGCGGCAATTTATTACTCGAAGGTATGCAGCCACTCGCACAAGCCTATGCAGGCCACCAACTCGGCAAGTTCAATCCGTTTTTGGGTGATGGGCGCAGCGTTTTATTAGGTGGCATCACCACCGAACAAGGCTATTTAGAGTGGCAGCTCAAAGGCGCAGGCAAAACCGCCTATGCACGCCACGCGGATGGCTTGGCAGGCTTAAACGAAGCTTTGCACGAATACAGGATGAGCGAACAATTAGTGGCTCTAGGTGTGCCTACCGTTAAATACTTGGCTTTAACTGCTGGGAAAAATTTAGTCTACCGCCAAGGCTTTCAACCGGCTGCTATCTTGACGCGCCTAGCACCCAGTTTTATCCGCTTTGGACATTTTGAGTTGTATTACTTTGAGCGCAACTATCCAGAGCTTCAGCAATTAACTGATTTTGTCATTCAACACTACTATCCAGCCTGTTTAAATCAGCCAAAACCTTATGCAGCCTTTTTCCAAACGGTGGTAAAGCGCACTGCTCATTTGATTGCACAATGGCAACAAGTCGGTTTCGTACACGGAATGATGAACACCGACAACCAATCAATTCTTGGAATTAGTTTGGATTTAGGAGAGAGTGCGTTCAACCCAGAGTATCGACCCGACTTTGTGAGCAGTAGTGCAGATGAAAAAGGCCGCTACGCTTTTTCTGAACAACCCGTAATAGGTTTATGGAATTGCAATATTTTAGCGCGGGCTTTATCGCCATTACTTGAAGCGGCTGATTTGAAAATAGCCCTGCAAACCTATGAACCTAGCTATTTAGCCGCAGTCGATTCACCAAGGTAAACGTGGCTTAGCAATCAATTCGGCCAAACGTTCACGCACCAAATCGCTACCGGCTGGATTTTGGCAAATCTTCGCCACTAAAGCATTCGGCTCAGCACAAGAATCTAGCGCTTGATCCATTACCGCATCAATACAATAGCGCCATTCGTTCAATTCTGGGGAGTTCGATAGCGGCATCAACGGGCCGCGATACAACGCTAACGCTTCATTAGTTTTGTGTTCGCGTAAGGCTTGCCAGACTTGAATAAAATCGGCCCAAGCGGGAATCAATAAGCGATAAGGGCGGGAGCCGATTTGACCCTCTAAAGCGCGGCGCAAATGTGAAATTTCAGCCTTTAACGTGGCAGTGGAAGCTGCAGCATCGCCATAAAGCGCTGCATGAAAAGCTTCTAAACTCAAACCTTGTGGATTCAAGGCTAACAAGCAAAGCATTTCCAGATAACGCTGCGGTAAAGCCAAAGGCTTGCCACGAAACAGGACTTGCGGCTGACCTAGCGCATGAATTTCTAATTCGGCTTTAGGTAAATGGCTCGGCAAACAACGCGCAATTGAGCGGGCTAGTTCAGTGACAGCTGCTTGGCCTAAAGGTGTATGCCGTTTCCAAGTTGTGGAAAGATCTAAAATCCCCACACATTCGCCGGATTGCGGATGAATAATCGGTGCTGCGTAGCAAACCCAATCGTGTACGAACGGTTGATAATGTTCTGAAGAAAATACCGTGACTGAGGATTTGAGATTTAGGGATAAACCTACTGCATTCGTACCTACCGAACGCTCATCCCAACGCCCACCCGCCGTAAAATTTACCGCTTCTGCACGGGGCTGCATATGGCTACTGGCATAAGTCCAGAGTAAACGGCCCGAAGCATCGGCAATAGCAGCAACCAATTCGCCTTCTTTAGCCAGTTGAATAATCTGCTCTTGTTCACGCTCAGCGGCTTGGCGTAATAAGGATTCTTTCCAAAGATGTGAGGCGGTATAAGCATCATCAGCCGGGGCTTGGCCGACCGCAGAGACAGTTTGTACGCTCCGCTGCCACGAACCCATAATGTCACGGCGGATGGCTTGGGTGCTTAAGTCAGCGCGCCCTGCGACAAATTGCGTCCACTCGGATTCGATGATTTTACGCCGCTTAGCCAAACCTAAGCGCGAAATTTCCTCCATACACCTCCTCCTGCTTGGTGCTCCATGAGCCAGCCATTACATCTAGGGATTGATTACAGTGCTTAACTAAAACCACTAGTTAACTTAAAAGTATATAGCACTGGTGGCAAGACTGTAAGCTTCTTGACGGGAGGGGCTTGGTAGATAAATTGCCTTATCTACCAAGGATTAAACACTTAATTAGCCACGAGTTTCGCGCTGTACTAACTCCGCAAAGGCCGCTGTTAACTGCAGATAAGCAGGCCCTGGGCAGGTTTGAATCTTACGTCCATCAATTTCACGCACCGGAATTAAACGTGCACCCGTGCCGGTAAAGAAACATTCATCTGCAGAATATAAATCGTAAGCGGTCAGCACAGTTTCATGAACTTTCATTCCGAGCTCTCTCGCTAAGTCTAAAACAGTGCCACGGGTAATCCCGGCCAAAGCACCTTCAGTCGGAGCTGGAGTCAGCAATTCACCATCACGGGTGATAAAGATATTTTCTGCCGTACCTTCCGCCACACATCCACGATCATTTAACAGAATACCTTCTTCGACTCCGGCAAAATTCGCTTCCATACGC
This sequence comes from Thiolinea sp., assembly GCA_049292455.1. Taxonomy (GTDB): domain Bacteria; phylum Pseudomonadota; class Gammaproteobacteria; order Thiotrichales; family Thiotrichaceae; genus Thiolinea. The sequence continues at coordinate 70,084 of JBATRF010000057.1, read as the reverse complement.
GCGAAGATCGAAGTTAAGTAGTTCAAGCTTTTAATGCGTGGATCTAAGCGATCTGGCTGCGAGCGGCGTGTGGACGTAATAATCGCGCGAATCCCTTTAGCGCGCTCTTCATCGCTGACCATTTGTAATTGATCAGCAATCACAATCACACCCGGTTCTTTGCAAGTCGCTGGATTAATCCCTAAGACGCCAACGCCACGAGTAGCAATAATCCGCAAATAGCCATCTTGTAAATCAGATGCTTCAATCACGGCATACACGGCTTGAGTGAACACATCTGCACTAGGAATTTTAAGTTGTAAAGCAGCGGCTGAGCGTTGTAAGCGTTTTAAATGTAGCGGTAAGCGGAAAGCACGCTTATTATAAAAACGCACACCTTCAAAAATCCCATCGCCATATAAAAAGCCGTGATCAAAGACAGAAACGCTCGCCTGCTCAGCAGGAACTAATTGGCCGTTTACCCAACAACGTGCATGTTCAAACATGATTTCTTTTGCTCCAAAATTTATACACCAACAATCATCCACACCGTGGCTGCGGTCAACAAGCCCATGATGATATTAAATTGCCGCTTGCGGCGTGCACTGGATAAAAACTGCTGGATTACTACACCAAAGCCCGCCCACATTGATACAGACGGAACATTTACAAAAAAGAATACGACCATTAACACCAAACCAGACAGCCAATACTGCTCACCTGCTAAGGTAAAACTACTGACTGCGCCCAAAGCCATCATCCAAGCTTTCGGATTCACAAATTGGAAAGCGGCAGCTTGCCACCAGCGCATCGGTTGAGCTGTCGTTGTGGGCTGGATTGTACTTGCATTATCAGTACTGGCATCAGCGACGGGTGCACTGGCGATTTTCCAAGCTAGCCATAATAAATAAGCCACACCGACTACTTTTAAAGCTGTTTGCGCGGCAGGCAAGCGTGCAAAAATTTCGCCCAAACCCATTAAGGTCACCAATAATAATAAAATCATACCGCAACCAATCCCGAGCATGTGTGGAATTGTGCGCTTAAACCCAAAATTCGCCCCTGAAGCTAACAACATTAAATTATTCGGCCCCGGCGTGGCGGAGGTCACAAAAGCGAAACTAAACATGGCTGCAACTAACTGAAGATCCATTGGCTTAACTCAGGTTTTTATAGTGAGCTCAGGATAAAGCGTGCTAAGCTAGCAGTACAGATTTAGTATAAATTTATTTAAACAGCACAGTTTATAAAATTACAAAACTGTACTGCTTTAATTTCATCAACCTGTACTGTTTTGGTGCGTGTGACCCATTATGACGTTGCTTTATCACGAAATTGCTGGTCGGATTCATCAACAGATTGAAACCGGCATGTATGTACCGGGCGAGCGCTTGCCTGGAGTGCGCCTACTGAGCCAGCAATTTGGCGTCAGTGTTTCAACAGTGGTGCAAGCCCAGCGCCAGTTGGAGAATGAAGGCAGTTTGGAGGCGCGCCCGCGTTCAGGCTATTACATCTGCGAGCGTCCGTGGATTAAACCAGCTCTGCCCTCGCCTTCCACACCGCCACAACGGCCGATGCCAGTTACAGGACAAGAGCTTTCCTTACATTTAGCACGTGTAGTTAACCAAGAAGACTTTATTCAACTGGGTGCTGCAGTTCCGCATGCGAATTTTTTACCAATGCGCGCTTTGCAACGCAGCTTAAACAAAGTCATTCGCATGTATGACAATCGAGCTGCCAATTATGCGTTCCCGCCCGGCCTGCTGAGCCTACAGCAGCAAATCGCGCGGCGTATGTTAGCCAGTGGCGATCGGGTGCATCCTGAAGATATTTTAATTACCAATGGCGGGCATGAAGCGCTAACACTGGCTTTGCGGACGGTAGCAACGGCGGGCGATATTATTGCTATCGAATCGCCCACTTTTTACGGCCTACTGCAAGTGATTGATTCGTTGGGGATGAAGGCCTTAGAGATACCGACTGACCCACAAACAGGGATTAGTTTACCTGCTTTAGAATTAGCCTTAGAGCAATGGCCGATTAAAGCCTGTGTGCTGATTCCCAACTTCCATAACCCTTTAGGCTGTTTATTAAGCGATACTCATAAACAAGCGCTAGTGAAACTTGCGAATAAGCATCAAGTTACTTTAATTGAAGATGATATTTATGCAGATCTTGCCTACAACGGCGAGCGTCCACGCTCTCTGCATAGTTTTGATCAACAGCGGCGCACTATCTATTGCTCATCCTTTTCCAAAACCGTCGCGCAAGGCTTACGTTTAGGTTGGATGCTGCTCCCTCCTGAACATTTAGAGCGGGCTACTTATTTTAAATATGTGACTAATCTAGCCGCGCCGACGCTTTCACAATTAGCGGTAGCTGATTATTTAGAACAGGGCAATCACGAACGCTATTTACGCCAAGTTCAAAACCAATATCAGCAGCAAGTCAGTCTGTTTGCCCGTACTTTGAATAAATATTTACCTGCAGGAACGCGTATTTCGCAACCTAAAGGCGGCTTTGTGTTGTGGATTGAACTAGCGCTTGGGATTGATACCTTAGCTCTAACGCATCGGATGATTGAGCATAAAGTTAGTATAGCGCCAGGACGTTTATTTTCGGCCAGCGCTAAATATACCAATTGCATTCGGATTAACTGCGCTCAACCGTGGTCACCTGCCGTGGAAAAAGCTTTAATTACACTAGGGCATGAATGCTTACGCTTATCACCATAACCAACGTGGTACTGATTGCAGGTAAGCTTGATAGCTAGCACCGAATTTTTCGGTTAGAAACGCTTCTTCAGGCAAAATTTGCTGGGTATTGATTACCCAAATAAACAAGGGAAGTACTAATAAAGGACTGAGACTGCCCAAGTAAATGCCCCAGCCTAACAGCATCACTAACATACCCACATACATAGGATTACGGGTATAGCAATACAAACCTGCGGTGACGAGCTGGCTACTATTTTTCGGCTTCATGGGATTAGGTGTCGTTCTAGCGCGGAAAAATAGCCATAGCGACCAAAGGTCAGCAAGTACCGCTAAGGCGATTAAGACTAAACCTAGCTGATGCCAAGGAGCAGGAATCCAATGGAAAATCGGGAGGTAAGCATTCAGCAGCCACATCAGCAAAGCAGCAGTTAACGCATAAATCGGTGGGGGAATACGGGTTTGTAACATAGGGCTATCCTTGTGATAAGCTCAGACTTCAGCATAAAGCTTTGATAAAATCGATGCAAAATTTAGACAAGCCAACTAAAACTGCTACCTTGTATTATGTATATGATCCAATGTGTAGCTGGTGCTATGCCTTTCGGCCTATTTGGCAGCAAGTGCAGCAACACTTACCTGAACATATTCAAATTCAGACAGTGTTGGGTGGTTTAGCTCCAGATAACGATGAACCTATGCCCTTGGCTACTCAGCAAATGGTGCAAGCCAATTGGCATAAGATTACTCAAGCAGCGCCGGGCACGGTGTTCAATTTTGATTTTTGGACAAACTGCCAACCGCGTCGTTCGACTTACCCAGCCTGTCGTGCTGTCTTAGCGGCAGCAGCTAAAATACCAGCGGCAGGCTCACAAATGCTTGAGGCTATTCAAAACGCTTATTATCGCCAAGCACGGAATCCTTCTGATATAAGCACTTTGCTGGAATTAGCTGCTGAGCTGCAGTTAGATACACAGCGCTTTGCTAGCGATCTACAATCAGCGGAGATTCAATACCAATTAAAGCAAGATCTAGACTTAGCTGATCATTTAGGCATAAATAGTTTTCCGAGTTTAGTGCTCCAAAGCGCCCAAGGACTTAAACGTATTCAACACTCTTATACCGATGCAGCGGCTATTTTAAAACAACTGAGTTAACTGGCAGTTTGATTAGTTGCAATCGCTTTCTTTTTCTCTAGTAACTCTATAAAACGTGAACGCTGTTTTTGGAAGGCCATCTCAGCATTTTTTTCTTCAGCTAAGTTCTGCTGAATCGCCATTTCATAATCATTAAAACTAGCGACTTTGGTATCAATAAAACCTTGGACGCGTTTTTGCTCAGCACCCTTGGCTATTTTCAGAGCGGCTTTAAGCTCAGTGATTTCTCGTTTTAACTTATCGCGCAACAGCTCCATTTGCTTACGACCGTCACTAAGCATTTTGACTCGAGTTTGATGCGCTTCCTCCATCTGCTTGACGTCAGTAAATGTAGTGAGTAGTTCGCGATCTTCTTGGCGTTGACGGTCTTTAATTTTGGAGTGTTTGCCTTCTAAATCTTTAATCCAGTCATCTTCAGCGGCTTGTTCACTGGTTTTGGCAGCGGGGACACTCTTAATCGTCAGTCCTAAAGCATTTAACTGAGCATGGCCGCCTTGGGAAGCGGTTGGCGGTATACTGTCTGCATAATACACCTTGCCATCGGTATCCACCCAGCGATATAGGCTAGCAGCGTTTACTTGGCCTGCTAAACAGCCTAGCGCCAGCACTAAGCTGAGGGATAGAAAGCTGTTTATCTTTGTCATGACACTGTCCAACAAATTATAATTAAATTAAGATTTATTAATTTTATATGCAATAACTAATAATTATAAGCAGCATCTGCTGTTGGATAGTGACAAAACGATAAACGGCTAAGGTTTGTTTTTAGCTAACTCAGCCTCTAAATCGTCTAAATCGGGCGATTGAACACTTTCCATATTATAACGCTTCAGCAGCTCGTCTTGTTCAGCTTCCGCCGCTTGACGATTAATCACCACTTGATAGCCATCTAGATCTTCTAAAGTTATGAAGGGCGTTTTCACCTGTTTGAGCAGCTTATAAAAGGCGCGGAAGTCATTAAAAGTCTGGCCATTGATAGTCTGAATACGCATTGCTAAATCGTGATAACCGACATTACTACTCGCTGCTAATACTTTGACAATACTAACATTTTCAGTTTTATCTTTGAACTCATTTTTGTCATAGTCTTTGCGCTGCTGACAAACATCAGAAAGCTCAGTCGGAGTAAATACATAGCCACCATAGATAAAATAGCGTGGTTTTTTATCATGAGTGTAGACCGAGCTGACTGCTTTATCCAAGGGTAGTTGTACACTTAAGGGCTTGCCATCACGAATCACATCCAAATGCAAAGTATCGTTCAATTGGTGCTGGTCGATCCGATAATTAAAATCGATGTACTTGCTAGGCTGAAACAGTAAAGTTCCATTATTTTCAATGGTTTCACTGTCAATTTTAGTGATAATGTCGCCAACCTTTAAATACTGCTCAGGGGTCGAGCCTGCACAAACCTTAGTCACTAACACTCCGGTTTGCGCTTTAGAGAGATCATGTTTACTACGCAAAGCAGGGTTAACTAGTTGTTGAGTCACCACTGAAAATTCTGGGAAGCCATCATAACGCCCATCTTCTAAATCTTTTAAAAAGTGATTAATGATCGAAGGAGGAATCATATAGCCGATATTTTCTTCACCATTGCCTGCTACCTGCATCGCCACACCAACCACCTTGTTACCTGCTAAAGCGGGGCCGCCGCTATTGCCCGGATTGATCGCAGCATCGATTTGAATGGCTTGAGAGGCTAAACCGCTATGTGCATATTCTAAATACTCAATCCGTGAAACGATGCCTTTGGTCACACTCAAAGTATCGCCTCCGGTTGGAAAGCCATACACACTAATTTCTTGATGCACCCGCGGTAATTCACCAATTTCTAGGAACTTACCTTTGTTGAAAAAGCTCTCATCTTTCACTTTTAATAAAGCTAGATCAGCTTCATGTGAAATAGCTAAGACTTCCGCTTCATAGCGATCGGGTTTGCCATCACGTTGTAACTCAATGAAGGTGCTATTTTCCACCACATGGGCATTAGTCAGAATGCGATTATCTTTGATCACAAAGCCAGTCCCGATCATTGATTCGCTATCTGAATTCCAAGGTGCATAAGCAGAATTTTTTTCGGCAGTGGTATAAATCTTCACAATTGACTGAGCCATTTCATCAGCTTCAGTATCGGTGAGATCAATAGGCGCTTCCACGACGGGCGCTTCAGTTTCTTCTGTATTATTTTCTGGAGTATCCGATGCAGGCGTAGTGGTACTGGTAGTCTCAGTTGGAAGAGCCTCAGTAATTTTTTTATCTTCAGCCGCTAAGCTAGGCACTGCCAAGCCTAACAAAAGACTAACAACAAGAGTTAATCCGATGGCCGGAACGCCACACTGAGGAAACACTTTCATTCGAATCACACCAAAAACCGCAATGGGCGCAATTATGCCCGAAAAATTAGTGCAACTGTATGGAAATGACTAAAACTGCAAGATGTTAACCAATATTTAATGAAAACCAAGCTTCCAGCTTGGAAACTTAATATGCGCAAACTTGATTAAAAACCTTACTATTTATAGAAAAAGGGAGCTAATTGCTCCCTTACAAATTAATACCAATTAAGACCGAATCACACCACGCTCTTTGAGCTGTGCTTCAATCTCAGGCATGATGCCTGGATCATCGATTGTCGACGGTACTATATACTTTTCACCATTGACCATCTGACGCATATTCTTCCGCAGAATTTTGCCAGAACGTGTTTTTGGCAAGCGCTTCACAATATAAGTATCTTTGTAGCAAGCAATCGCCCCAATACTACTACGAATCATGGTGACTAACTCTTTAGATAAAGCCGCTTCATCAATATCCACACCTGACTTCAATACGACTAAGCCAATCGGGATTTGGCCTTTGAGATCATCATCACGCCCAACCACTGCACATTCAGCAATCGCTTCATGTCCACCAATGATTTCTTCCATTTCACCAGTAGATAAGCGGTGACCTGCAACGTTAATGACATCATCAACTCGTCCCATGACGAAAACATAGCCGTCTTGGTCAATGTAACCGCCGTCACCAGAAGCGTAGTAACCTTCAAAAGTCGATAAATAACTTTCCTTAAACTTATCTACATTACCCCAAACAGTAGCTAAACAAGCTGGTGGTAACGGCAGTTTAAGGGCGATATAGCCTTGCTCGCCATTTTTAAGTTGCTGACCGGCTTCATCAAGAATTTGCACATTAAAGCCTGGTGTAGGCATAGTAGACGAACCTAACTTAATTGGCATGGGTTCAATACCTTGTAAGTTAGCCGTAATCCCCCAACCGGTTTCAGTTTGCCACCAGTGGTCAATTACTGGCTTGCCACTTTTCTCCATCAGCCACTCTTGGCTCGGTGGATCTAGGCGCTCTCCTGCTGAGAAAATAGTTTTCAACTTGCTCAGATCATATTTTTTGAAGAACTCACCATCAGAGTCTTCCTTTTTAATAGCGCGGAAAGCGGTTGGCGCAGTAAACAAGGCTTTAACCTCATACTCTTCGCACATCCGCCAGAAAGCACCTGCATCCGGTGTCATGATCGGCTTGCCTTCATACACAATCGTGGTACAGCCGCGAATCAACGGTGCATACACAATGTAAGAGTGGCCTACCACCCAACCAACGTCTGAGGCTGCCCAGAACACATCACCAATGCCCACATTATAAATCGCGTGCATACTGTAATTGAGCGCAACCGCATGGCCACCATTCTCACGCACTACGCCTTTTGGCTTACCAGTCGTACCGGAGGTGTAAAGGATATAAAGCGGATCAGTGCCTTTAACTGGGACACAAGCAGCAGGTTCAGCATTCGCCATCATTTGCGCCCAGTCATGGTCACGCCCAGCAATTAATGGCGAAGTCGCTTGTGGACGTTGGAAAATTACGCAAGCTTGTGGCTTGTGGGAAGACAATTCAATCGCTTTATCCAGTAGTGGCTTGTACTCAATGACGCGATTGATTTCGATGCCACAAGAAGCCGTCAGGATAACCTTAGGTTGAGCATCTTCTAAACGTACTGCAAGTTCTGGCGGAGCAAATCCACCGAATACTACCGAATGCACCGCACCTAAGCGCGCAGTGGCTAGCATGCCTACAACTGCCTCAACCATCATCGGCATATAGATAATGACGCGATCACCTTTGCCTACGCCTAAGCCTTTGAGCATGCCCGCTGTTTTGGCGACTTGCTCTAATAACTCGGCATAAGTGACTTTGGTTTTGGTATTGCTGACTGGAGAGTCATAGATAATGGCGACTTGATCACCACGACCTTGCTCGACATGATAATCCAAGGCCATGTAAGACGTATTTAGCTCACCATCCGCGAACCAACGATAAATACCATGCTCATCTTTGGATAAAATAGTCTCAGGGAATTTGTACCATTTGAGGGCTTCGGCTTTCTCCTTCCAAAAACCCTCAGGGTCATTCATCGAACGATCGTATTCTGCTTTATAACTCACGTTAATCTCCTCCATCCTATCGGTTAAATCCTAAAACGTGTCACCCGGTATGCGCACCCAGCCCTCCATGAGGATACGTGCGCTACGGCTCATAATGGCCTTGGTGACAGTCCATTCGCCGTTAATTTGTTTGGCCTCTGCACCGACGCGTAGTGTGCCGGAGGGGTGACCAAAGCGAACGGCGGTGCGTTCGCCACCACCTGCTGCTAAATTCACTAAAGTGCCTGGAACAGCAGCAGCCGTGCCAATCGCTACAGCAGCCGTTCCCATCATCGCGTGATGCAATTTGCCCATCGACAACGCCCGCACCAGTAAATCTACATCTTGCGTGCTGACCGCTTTGCCGCTAGCTGAAGTGTAGTCTTTGGGTTTGGAGACGAAGGCAATCTTCGGGGTATGTTGGCGAGTGGCTGCTTCTTCTGGGGTTTTGATCAAACCCATGCGTAGTGCACCTGCCACACGGATTTTTTCCAAACGCGCCAAGGCTTGCGGATCAGTGTTGATGGCTTCGCGTAACTCAGTCCCGGTATAGCCAATATCTTCGGCATTCACAAACACGGTAGGAATGCCCGCTGTGATCATGGTGGCGGGGAAACTGCCGACGCCGGGGACTTCCAGTTGATCCACGAGATTGCCCGTAGGGAATAGACTGCCGCCATCTTCACCCTCGTCAGACGGATCCAGAAACTCTAAGACAATCTCAGCCGCAGGAAAGGTCACACCGTCGAGTTCAAAATCACCTGTTTCTTGTACCTGTCCATTCGTCACGGGTACATGGGCAATAATGGTTTTACTGATATTCGCCTGCCAAATCCGCACCGTACACATGCCATTTTCGGGAATACGCGCTGCATCGACATAGCCTGCATGGATGGCAAAAGCCCCTGCTCCCGTCGATAAATTACCGCAGTTACCGCTCCAATCCACAAAGTCCTTATCAATCGAAATCTGCCCATACAGATAATCGACATCGTGATCAGGGCGTGTACTTTTGGACAGAATCACACATTTACTCGTGCTGGAAGTCGCGCCCCCCATGCCATCAATATGCGCACCATAGGGATCGGGACTACCAATGACGCGCTGGAATAGCTTGTCACGCGCCTTGCCCGGTACTTGTGCTGCTGCGGGCAGGTCTTCGAGACGGAAGAACACACCTTTACTCGTGCCGCCGCGCATATAAGTCGCGGGAATTTTAATTTGAGGGACGCTGGACATGTTGACCTCTGAAAACGTTTGCCCTCACCCCAACCCCTCTCCCAGAGGGCGAGGGGCTAAAGCAAGATTTAGAAATAGTTCTTTCTTCTCCCCTCTACCTTTGGGAGAGGGGATACAGGGGTGAGGGTATTAAGCCGCGCTAGACTCCAAGAAATCCTGCGCGAAACGCTGCAATACACCGCCCGCTTTATACACCCGCACTTCCGCAGCGGTATCCAAACGGCAAGTGACCGGAATATTCACGGTTTCGCCATTTTTGCGATGCATCACCACGGTTAAATTAGCGCGAGGGGATAACGCACCTTCCACATCAAAGGTTTCAGTCCCATCGATGTTATAGGTCTTGCGCGTTTCGCCTGCTTTAAATTCCAGCGGCAGCACACCCATACCGACTAAGTTAGTGCGGTGAATACGCTCAAAACCTTCGGCGACAATCGCTTCCACTCCGGCTAAACGCACACCTTTAGCGGCCCAGTCACGACTTGAGCCTTGACCATAATCTGCACCGGCAATAATGATCAGTGGCTGTTTGCGGTTCATGTAGGTTTCAATCGCTTCCCACATGCGCATCACTTGGCCTTCTGGCTCGACACGGGCTAGCGAACCTTTTTTCACTGCGCCATTTACAATCGCCATTTCGTTGACTAATTGTGGGTTGGCGAAGGTGGCACGTTGTGCGGTTAAGTGATCACCACGGTGGGTTGCGTAAGAGTTGAAATCTTCTTCCGGCAAGCCCATTTTCGCCAAGTATTCGCCCGCCGCGCTATCCAACAGAATTGCATTCGAGGGTGATAAATGGTCAGTAGTGATATTGTCTGGCAGTACCGCAAGTGGACGCATGCCTTTCAATGTGCGCTCACCTGCCAATGCACCTTCCCAATAGGGTGGGCGGCGAATGTAAGTCGATTGTGGACGCCAGTCGTAGAGCGGGCTTGCGGCTTCTTCCACCTTACCCAAATCAAACATCGGAATATAAACCTGCTTGAATTGCTCAGGCTTGACACTTTTAGCCACAATCGCATCAATTTCCTCGTCCGCGGGCCAAATGTCTTTCAGCGTGATCGGCTTACCGTTTTGGTCAAAACCCAATGGATCTTGCTCAATATCCAAACGCACCGTACCCGCGATCGCATAAGCAACTACTAAGGGTGGCGAAGCTAAGAACGCTTGCTTGGCATAAGGATGAATACGCCCATCGAAGTTACGATTGCCGGATAAAACCGCTGTCGAATACAAATCGCGATCAATAATTTCTTGCTGGATTTTGGGATCGAGCGCGCCCGACATACCATTACAAGTGGTGCAGGCGAAAGCGACAATCCCAAACCCTAATTGTTCCAAATCACCCAACAAATTCGCTTCTTTCAAATACAGCTCAGCGACTTTGGAACCAGGTGCAAACGAGGATTTCACCCAAGCTTTACGGGTTAAGCCTAACTCATTCGCCTTCTTCGCCAATAAAGCAGCGGCTACCACATTGCGTGGATTAGAGGTATTAGTGCAAGAGGTAATCGCAGCAATAATCACTGCACCATCCGGCATTAACCCTTTGGCTTCTTCCGATTTGCCATCTTTCAATTTCACTTCATCCGCAATGCCGCGCTCTTGCAAAGCCGAAGTCGGTAAGCGTTTGTGTGGGTTAGACGGGCCTGCCATATTGCGCACCACGGTCGAGAGATCAAACTCTAATACGCGTGGGTAGTGCGCGGTTTTCAGTGCATCAGCCCAAAGCCCTGTGGTCTTGGCATAGTTCTCAACCAGCTTGACTTGCTCTGGTTCACGACCAGTAAGTTTAAGATAATCAAGGGTTTGCTGATCGATGTAGAACATTGCAGCCGTAGCACCATACTCAGGGCACATATTGGAAATGGTCGCACGGTCGCCAATCGAGAGGCTGTCCGCACCATCCCCAAAGAACTCGACATAAGCACCAACCACGCGCTCTTTACGCAAGAACTCGGTGAGCGCTAATACAATGTCGGTCGCCGTAATATTCGGTTGACGCTTACCCGTCAGTTTCACGCCGACAATATCCGGCAAACGCATCATCGACGGATGACCCAGCATCACGGTTTCAGCTTCCAAACCACCGACACCAATTGCGATCACACCTAAAGCATCGACGTGTGGCGTGTGTGAATCCGTACCGACACAAGTATCGGGGTAAGCCACACCCTCACGCGCTTGAATCACCGGAGACATTTTCTCCAAGTTGATTTGATGCATGATGCCATTGCCTGCGGGGATTACATCGACATTTTTGAATGCAGTTTTGGTCCATTCAATAAAGTCAAAACGGTCTTCATTGCGCCGATCTTCAATCGCACGATTTTTGGCGAAAGCATCAGGATCATTGCCGCCAAATTCCACCGCTAACGAGTGGTCAACAATTAATTGAGTTGGAACCACTGGATTCACTTTAGATGGATCGCCACCTTTGTCGGCAATCGCATCACGCAAACCTGCTAAATCGACTAAGGCGGTTTGACCCAAAATGTCATGGCAAACGACACGAGCGGGATACCAAGGGAAATCAAGGTCTTGCTTGCCTTCGATTAATTGCTTGAGTGAGTCCGTCAAGGCGGCTGGCTCACAACGGCGCACCAATTGCTCGGCTAACACACGCGAGGTATAAGGCAAAGTGTCATAGCTGCCGGGCTGAATCGCTTCGACCGCAGCGCGTGTATCGAAATAATCCAGCTTCGTGCCGGGTAGATTTTTACGATATTCAGTATTCATAACTATTCAATTCTTTAGTGGTTTTAACCCCTGCCAACCTTCCATTAAGCGAAGGGACTTTATTCCCTCCCTTGATAAGGGGAGAGTTAGGGAGGGGTTCTGAATTAAGCGCGTTCCGCCAAGGGGATAAACTTCAGATTTTCCGGGCCGGTGTAATTAGCACTGGGGCGAATAATCTTGCCGTCTTCACGTTGCTCGATCACATGCGCACCCCAGCCAGTAGTCCGTGCAATCACGAATAATGGCGTGAACATATCGGTCGGCACACCCATTTGGTTGTAGGACACGGCCGAGAACCAGTCGAGATTCGGGAACATATTCTTGGCGTCTTTCATGACTTTTTCTAAACGATCCGCCACGTTATACATGGTTAAATCGCCATTCTCGTCTGAAAGCTGCTTGGCGACGCGCTTAATTACTTCATTGCGCGGGTCAGCGATGGTATACACCGGATGGCCAAAACCAATGATCACTTCCTTATTTTCCACCCGCTTACGAATATCAGCTTCAGCTTGATCAGGGGTGAAGTAGCGGCTTTGAATGCGGAAGGCAACTTCATTCGCGCCACCGTGCTTGGAACCACGCAAGGCACCAATCGCCCCAGTGATACAGGAATAAACGTCTGAATTGGTACCTGCAACCACCCGTGCAGTGAAGGTAGAGGCATTGAATTCATGCTCGGCATACAAAATCAGGGAAGTGTGCATGGCACGCACCCATGAAGTACGTGGTTTTTTACCGTGCAATAAATGCAGGAAATGCCCGCCTACTGAATCTTCGTCGCTTTCCACATCAATGCGCTTGCCATTCACTGCGAAGTGATACCAATACAACAGCATAGAACCGAAACTGGCGACCAAACGATCCAGCATTAAGCGCGTTTCCGCCACCGGATGATCTTCTTTCTCCGGCAAACATGTACCGAGTACAGAGCAGCCAGTCCGCATCACATCCATAGGGTGCGCAGAGGGTGGTAACGCTTCCATAGCCTGTTTTACTGCCAGCGGCAAGCCACGGAAGGATTTCAATTTGGCTTTATAGGCTTTGAGTTGCGCTTCATTCGGTAATACGCCGTGGATTAGCAAATGCGCAATTTCTTCAAATTCGGCTTTTTCGGCAAAGTCTAGAATGTCATAACCGCGATAGTGCAGGTCATTGCCAGTGCGCCCGACGGTACAAATCGCGGTATTGCCCGCCGCGATCCCCGATAAGGCCACTGATTTTTTGGTTTTTGGTAAAACTTGCTCAAACATCTCAATGACTCCTTATTCCGCGCCCTGTTTGGCGAATAATGCATCGAGTTTCTGCTCGTATGCGTGGTAACCAATCGTGTCGTAGAGCTCCATGCGGGTTTGCATCGTGTCGAGCACATTCTTTTGCGTGCCCTCTTGTAATAAATGGGTATAAACATTTTCGGCGGCTTTGCACATCGCACGGAAAGCTGATAGGGGATAAAGCACTAATTGCACACCTACACCCGCTAATTCCGTAGTGGTGTAAAGTGGCGTTGCCCCAAATTCGGTGATATTCGCCAAGACTGGAACCTTCACCACTTTAGTGAATTCAGCATATTGTTCGAGCTTATTCATCGCTTCCGGGAAGATCATATCGGCGCCCGCTTCCACACAAGCCATAGCACGATCAATCGCCGATTGCATCCCTTCGACCGCTAAAGCATCAGTACGCGCCATAATCACAAAGCTGGAATCCGTGCGTGCATCTACGGCGGCTTTCACGCGATCCACCATTTCTTCAAGACTTACAATCGCTTTATTCGGGCGATGACCACAACGCTTTTGCATCACTTGGTCTTCAATATGAAAACCTGCTGCCCCTGCCATTGCCACTTCACGCGTAGCACGGGCAATATTGAATGCACCACCCCAACCTGTGTCGATGTCGACTAATAACGGTGCAGAGGTGACAGCAGTAATACGCTTAATATCTTCCACTACATCGTGCAGTGTCGTAATGCCTAAATCGGGAATGCCCAAAGATGACGCTGCAACCCCACCACCGGATAAGTACAGCGCTTTGTGCCCGACCTTTTCCGCAATAATCGCGCTATTCGCAGTCACAGCGCCCACCACTTGTAGCGGGTGATTTTCTTCTACAGCACGGCGGAATTTTTGGCCGGGGGTGAGCTTATCGGTCATTAACTTGTCTCCATCATTTGGCTAATACTTTTCCATGCCCCGCTAATGTGGCGACGCATGAGCAATTCGGCGAGATCCCCGTCGCGATCTGCGATGGCTTCGGCGATCTGGCGGTGTTGTTGTAAAGCAGGTCGAGTTCGTTTCGCTAAGTGGCTGGTGCGATACCGGCACATTCTTAGCAACTGATACAGCTCACCTGCCAGCAAATCTATGAGCATCTGATTGCGGCTACCTAAGGCAATATGAAAGTGGAAATCAAAATCGCCTTCACTTTGGAAATAAGCCAAACCAGCCGCTGCGTTAATCCCTTCTTCATGCCGATCTAACAGCTTGAATAGATTACCTATTTCCTCTTGGCTCATCTCCTGAGCCGCCATCCGACAAGCCATCCCTTCGAGGGCTTCCCGTACTCGATATAAATCAGCGAGCATCGGTTTATCGAGTGTGACTACCCGTGCACCTGCATGCGGCACGCGCGTTACTAAACGCATACCTTCTAATTCGCGAATCGCTTCCCGTAAGGGGCCGCGACTAATACCAAAGCGCGTGGCTAAATCGGCTTCACTTAACTTTTGCCCTTGAGCCAACTCCCCAGTCACTATCGCTTGGGTTAGGCGGCTTGAAGCTTTATCGGATAGAGTTCTTTCTTCGTCTAAATCTAACTGTGCTGACATGATTGATCCATATTGTTGACAATCAGTGCGGCAAATATACCATTTATCTCAATAAATGGAAGTTTACTATAGCGATTGTTAACAAAAATTCTGTGCACTGCAATATTTTTTTGAAGATTGTGCGGATTAATTAGCGCTACAAGAGGAGAGATCAGCAGCAAGTGCGAATCTGCAACAAGCATGGATAGAAGCTAAGTGAGCTGAACTCACTTAGAACTTTAAATAAAACAGGAAGATAAAACGCGTAAAATGCAGCGACTCAAGCTTTAGTGAGCACTGCACTTTATGAATGAGGTAAATAGGCTACAAAGTTAGATTGCTGGGAGTTAGGCTATCGCAGAAGTACTGGCTAACTTAGCCGCAAACCCAAGGAAAGCCATCCCTGTTCCCCCTGTAGAAACGGCACTTAAGCGCTTACGCTGGCGGAAAGCTTCGGCTAAATAATTACCGCCATAAATTAACGCCGCCAGATAAAGCCCGCTAAAGAACTGTAAAGTGACCGCTAAAATCAAAAACGACAGGATCGGTTGCGGATAACTTGGATCGACAAATTGCACAAAAAAAGATAGGAAAAACAGAATCGCTTTCGGATTGAGTAGGCTAATCACTAAAGCTTTAGCAAAGGGCGAAGATTGTTTAGCCAGCTTAGGCTCAGCCAACGGTTGTTCGATAGTGGTCTGTAAATCCTGATCTTTGGGCCAAGTTTTCACAGCAGCGATAATTAAGCGCAAGCCTAAATACATTAAATAAGCAGCACCCACATATTGCACAATATTGAAAATAAGCGGATAGGTTTTGAGCAGAGTGACTGCCCCGGCTGCGCTAGCAAACATTAACACTGCATCGCCGACAAAAATACCCATAGCTGCTTTCCAGCCCGCACGCACGCCTTGCTGAGCAGACAATGCCAATACATATAAAGAATTAGGGCCGGGCAATAAGACGATCATAATCACGCCCAGCACATAGGTTAAATAACTGTGAACGCCAAACTGTTCCATGTTTTTATAAATACTAACTACGAAGAAAGTGTAACTATTTAGGATTTATCCGTAGCCGTCAATAATGGCTTAGCAGTCTCTGATCTTTACTCCTACAATAGCCCCTTTTGGATGCTGTTGAGCACTTATGCCTGAAAGCCAACTCGTTTCTTATACGTGGAATGACCTGTTCCGCCAGACGATGCGCCATCGTAGTTTGCTGATACGAGCTAATTTAATTGCCATTCTGACTGCGATTTTAAGCGTGCCGATTCCGCTGCTGATTCCACTGTTGGTGGATGAAGTTTTGCTCAAAAGACCAGGCGCACTGACTCAGTTTATTGATCAGATTTTCCCGGCAAGCTGGCATGGGCCGATTTTGTATGTGATGGCTGTCACGGTTATCACTATTTTATTGCGCTTGGCTTGGCTATTTTTTTCGGTCTGGCAAACTCGTGAATTTACCTTAATCAGCAAAGACATTACTTTCAATATTCGCAAGCGCTTGCTGGAGCATATTGAAACCGTGGCGATGGCTGAATACGAAACCTTGGGCAGTGGCACAGTCAGTTCACGTTTAGTAGTTGATATTGAAACGATTGATAATTTTCTTGGGATTAGTATCAGCCGCTTCATCGTCTCAGTGCTGACCCTGATCGGCGTAACAGCGGTCATGCTTTGGCTACATTGGCAATTGGCTTTATTTATTCTAGTGCTCAATCCAGTCGTGATTTTGCTCACCACCAAAATGGGCAGCTACGTTAAAGAGCTAAAGAAAAAAGAAAACACCGCTTTCGAGCTCTTTCAGCAAGCCTTGACTGAAACTTTAGAAACGATTCAACAAATCCGCGCGAGTAATCGTACTCAAAGTTTTTTTGGGCGGATTATTGGTTTAGCCTCGAATGTCAAAGATAGTGCTGGACAATACGCTTGGCGTAGTGATGCGGCTAACAAACTCTCTTTTAGTATTTTCATTTCCGGCTTCGATATTTTTCGGGCAGTAGCGATGTTGATGGTGGTCTTTTCTGATTTAACTATTGGCGAAATGCTCGCAGTGTTTAGCTATCTGTGGTTTATGATGGGGCCAGTACAGGAAATTCTAAACATTCAGTACGGCTGGTTTGGAGCGAAGGCGGCATTGAATCGCATTAATGACTTACTGGCTTTAAAATCCGAGCCACACTATCCGCATTTACATGATCCCTTCAAAAATAACTCTACTGTCAGCGTGCGAGCTGAACAGATTACTTTTGCCTATGGTGATAAACCACCTGTACTGCAAAACGTCAATCTAAGCATCGCAGCAGGCGAAAAAGTGGCTTTAGTCGGTGCAAGTGGCGGCGGTAAATCTACCTTTGTACAAGTTTTACTGGGTTTATATCAACCACAACAGGGTCAGCTTTATTTTGATGAAGTACCCATTACCGAAATTGGCCTCGATGTCGTGCGCGAGCATGTCTCTACCGTTTTACAGCAGCCTGCTTTATTTAATGATACTCTGCGCGCCAATTTAACCTTGGGCGCTAACTTACCTGATGAGAAACTTTGGGAGGCATTGCGGGTGGCGCAGCTTGAAGACACCATCCGTGAGCAGGCTCAAGGTTTGGATACCATTGTTGGGCGGCAAGGTATGCGTCTGTCTGGCGGTCAACGTCAGCGGGTAGCGATTGCGAGAATGGTTTTATCTGATCCGAAAGTAGTGATTTTGGATGAAGCGACCTCAGCCTTAGATATGGAAACCGAGTATCGACTGCATGCAGCCCTGCAAGATTTTCTCAAAAATCGCACTACACTCATCATTGCGCATCGTTTAAGCTCTGTGCGCCAAGCGGATCGGATTTTAGTATTTGAAGGTGGCACGATTAGCGAACAAGGCAGCCATCAAGAACTGATCCAGCAAGATGGTCTGTATCGCAAATTATACGGCGGCTCCCCTACTTAAAAACTCACTATTATTTGCAGACCTATTGTGTAGTAAAAGGCTAGATTCGTGCATATCACTTTATTTGACGCTCAAACTCAACAAGCTCAACTGATTCGCCCTGAGCAAATCAAATCCTGTCATGGCATGATCTGGCTAGATATTTTAAGCACGGATACTCATTGGCAAACATTTGTCGAACAAGAATTTGGCTTAGTGCTGGAAGAGCAGCATGCGATTGATGCTAAAAACCCCAATCATCCGCCCTTTCATGATGATACTGATCGCTATGAGATGCTGATTTTTCGGGCTTTGAGCCGTTCCACGGTGCAGCTAGGCAGCTTTGAAGTCGATTCCGCGCCCATTGTGTTTATTACCTATCGCAATGTGCTATTGAGCATTCATACCACGAATAAAACCAATTTTGATGATGTACGCAGTCGCTGGCTACGTGGCTCCAGAATACGCGCCCCGCTCACGCCCGATGGCATTTTATGCCTGCTGTTGGGTTGGTTAACCGATGAGTATTTAAGTTTGCGAGTATCCTTTGTCGAGCAGCTAGAGCATTGGCAAACCCAGATGCTACAGTCCTCAGCAGGCTTCCAAGATTGGGCAAATCTACTCAAAGCCAGCAGCCACTTACGCCAATACCGGCTGGGCTTGATTGAGCCACAAGAAACGGCCTTAGATGAATGGCGTGATGAGCGTTTAGATCTGGATGCGCGGATTACCACTCGCCTTGCGGATGTACAAGAGCATTTTAGCCGCGTCAATCGCGATGCTGAAATTTGCCAGAATGACTTAGAAAATTTAGTCCAAATCTACTTTTCCGCGACCAATCAACGCATGAACGACATTATGCGGGTCTTAACCATTGCCTCGGTAATTTTCCTGCCATTGAACCTGCTCGCAGGCATTTACGGAATGAACTTTGACTACATGCCGGGCCTAAATGAAAAATATGGATTCTTTTTTGTACTGTTTGGGATGGTAGGCGTTGTGCTGTTTATTCTAGCTATTTTCCGCTGGAAAAAGTGGGTCTAACGCGCTCTTTCGATCTTCGCTTATACTAGGGTTTTTCTAGTTAGCACTAAACTTTGTATGAGCACTGCTGCATTTAAACCCTTGGCGATTGCCATTCTGACCATTTCTGATTCACGTACCTTAGCCCAGGATACTTCAGGCCAATTATTGGTCGATAAACTCACCGCTGCTGGGCATCAATGCCTTGAACGCAGTCTAGTACCGGATAATAAATACGCTATTCGCGCTGCCGTCTCGCAATGGATTCTTGATGATAGGATCAATGTCATCATCAGTACTGGTGGGACTGGTGTCACTGGGCGTGACGGCACACCGGAAGCGATTAAACCTTTACTTGACAAAGAGTTAGAAGGCTTTGGTGAGATGTTCCGGGTGCTGTCTTATCAAGAAATTAAAACTTCGACTCTGCAATCCCGCGCCATTGCGGGTGTTGCGAATAGCACTTATATCTTCTGCCTACCGGGTTCGAGTGATGCCTGTCGCTTGGGCTGGGATTTGCTGATTGCTGAGCAATTAGACGCTCGTACTCAACCCTGCAATTTAGTCATGCTTATGCCTAGACTCAACGAGGTATAGGGCTTTAAGCCTATCGCCATGAAACTTTCAGAACAAAAATTAGGCCTAGTATATGGCCTGACAGCCTACACTATTTGGGGTTTATTCCCGTGGTATTTCCACTTCCTCACCCACGTTAATCCCTGGCAGGTACTCACTCAGCGGATTATTTGGTCGTTTCTCTTGGTCGCTGTGATAGCTGCTTTTATGCATCACTGGCCCTTGATTAAACCTGCGCTGCTGAATCGGAAAATTCTAGCTGGGCTCTTGATTTCATCGCTGTTAATTGCCGCCAATTGGCTGATTTTTATCTGGGCGGTAGGCCAAGATCGGGTGGTGGAATCGAGTTTAGGCTATTTTATTACGCCGCTGGTGAGTGTGCTGTTAGCACGGATTTTTCTTAAAGAAAAGCTCGACATTTATCGCCTAACTGCCTGTGCTTTAGCAGTTATTGGCGTCTTATGGTTGGTGATTCAATTAGGCACTATCCCTTGGGTGTCTTTATCCTTAGCCGGTAGTTTTGGCTTATATGGCTTAGTCCGCAAAAAAATTCCGGTCGACTCGTTAACCGGTCTATTGGTAGAAACTGGGATTCTGTTTCCCTTTGCTTTGGCTTGGTGGCTGTGGTTGGAATGGCAGGGGCAAAGCCAACTGTTCTCTGAAAATGCCCAAACTACCTTTTTATTGATTTTTTCCGGCGCACTCACGGCTGCACCCTTGTTACTATTTGCTTCAGCCGCCAAGCGTTTAAGCCTAACGGCAGTAGGGTTTATGATGTATATCAACCCAACTATGCAATTCTTTACCGCTATCTACTTACTGAAAGAGCCTTTCAATCAGCAGCAGTTGATTGCCTTTATTTTCATTTGGATAGCTCTGGTGGTATTTAGTATTGGGGCGCTGCGCCAACAACAAGGGCGTAGCCAGCTAGTTAATTCAACTAAGTCGACAAACGTATAAAATGAGTACTAACAATAAACCTTGTCTTGGCATTAGTAGCTGCTTATTGGGCAATCAAGTACGCTTCGATAGTGGGCATAAACACAATGCTTATATCACTGATACCTTAGGCGAATACTTTGACTTTGTGCCCTTCTGCCCAGAAATGAGCGCTGGTTTAGGCGTTCCACGCCCACCGATTCATTTAGTGAAACGTGCTGAAGGCATTCGTTTACTTAATGTAAAAAATCATGCAGTGGATGTGACTGAGCAACTGACTACGGCCAGTCTAACGCTGTTAGCTGATCCGAATTTAGCGAACTTAAGTGGCTTTATTCTGAAAAAAGATTCGCCTAGCTGCGGCATGGAGCGGGTCAAAGTGTATCAAGAACAAGCCAACGGCCAACCACCCGAACGCAGTGGAATAGGTGTTTTCGCAGCTGCCCTCCAAGCCCACTATCCGAACCTTCCTTTAGAGGAAGAAGGCCGTTTATGTGACCCGATCTTGCGGGAAAATTTCGTCGGACGAGTATTTGTCTATCAACGCTGGCAAGCCTTAGTGCAAACACCCTTAACAGCCAATGCTTTAATTCAGTTCCATTCTGATCATAAATACCTAATCATGGCACATGACCAAGCAGGCTTACGTGAATTAGGGCAATTAGTTGCTCAAGCAGGGACAGCTGATTTAGCTGCTCTACAAATTGAATATATTCAAAAACTTATGCAGGTTTTAGCTAAACGCGCCTCGCGTGGGCAGCAAGGGAATGTGCTTTCCCATCTGATTGGCTATCTACCAGATGGCTTAGATCGTGATGACCGTGATGAGCTAGTCGAAACGATTCGCTACTATCAACAAGGCTATGTTCCCTTGATTGTACCGATTACCTTGCTTAGACATCATTTCCGTAAACATGCACATCCTTATATTGAACGGCAATATTATTTGAAGCCTCATCCGGGGGAGTTGATGTTGTTGAATAGCATTTGACTCACACGCTAATGAATAACCTTCTTCTAGTTTATTGAATTTATAGCGCTCACATTCCCAACCCAAGCCAACCCGCCTATAATGCGCGTTTTCACAAGATTGTAGGGAACACAGACATGGCATCCGTCAAGAAAGTTGTCCTCGCCTATTCTGGCGGCTTGGACACCTCCATCATCGTTAAATGGCTTCAAGAGAACTATCAATGTGAAGTGGTGACCTTCACCGCAGATATCGGCCAAGGCGAAGAAGTGGAACCCGCACGGGCTAAAGCTTTAGCGATGGGCATTAAGCCAGAAAATATTTATATCAATGACTTACGTGAAGAGTTCGTGCGCGATTTCGTGTTCCCGATGTTCCGCGCTAATACGATTTATGAAGGCGAATATTTGCTAGGTACGTCAATTGCACGCCCCTTGATTGCGAAGCGCTTGGTCGAAATTGCCAATGAAACGGGTGCCGATGCGATTTCACATGGTGCAACTGGCAAAGGCAATGACCAAGTACGTTTTGAGTTAGGTGCGTATGCGCTTAAACCCGGTGTCAAAGTGATTGCGCCTTGGCGTGAATGGGATATGGGTTCGCGTGATTCGCTCATGGCGTATGCGGAACAGCATAATATTCCAGTCGACTTCAAAAAAGCAGGTAAAAAATCGCCTTATTCGATGGATGCGAACCTGCTACATATTTCCTACGAAGGTGGCATTTTAGAAGAGCCTTGGGCAGAAGCTGAAGAAGATATGTGGCGTTGGAGTGTCTCGCCTGAAGCCGCGCCTGACCAGCCCACTTATATCGAATTGACCTATGAAAAAGGCGATCCAGTGGCTTTAAATGGCCAAGCTTTAAGCCCCGCAGAGATGCTTACTACCTTAAATAAATTAGGTGGCGATAACGGTATTGGCCGCTTGGATTTAGTCGAAAATCGCTATGTAGGGATGAAATCACGCGGCTGCTATGAAACCCCCGGCGGCACGATTATGCTGAAAGCGCACCGGGCGATTGAATCAATCACTTTAGATCGTGAAGTCGCGCACACCAAAGACAGCATCATGCCCAAATACGCCGAAATGATTTATAACGGCTATTGGTGGAGCCCTGAGCGCCAAATGCTACAAACCATGATTGACCATTCCCAACAATACGTGAATGGCATCGTGCGTTTGAAACTATACAAAGGCAATGTGATTGTGGCTGGCCGTAAATCAGAGGACAGCTTGTTTGATACTAAGATTGCCACCTTCGACGAAGATGGCGGCGCTTATAATCAGAAAGACGCTGAAGGCTTCATTAAATTGAATGCTTTACGCATGCGGATTGCGGCGAACAAAGGCCGTTAACTCCTGATAGTGGTAGGGCAAACGCTGCCCTACCCCTTTTCCTTTATGGATCAAGGCCATTCTTATGCAAGATCGCCTCACTGAACTTGAAATTAAATTCATGCAACAAGAGCAAACCCTCGAAGCTTTAAGTGAACAGGTTTACTTGCAGCAAAAAGAAATTTTTAAGCTGACCCAGCAAATGCAAATGCTCGCGGATCGTTTAAAGACTTTGCCGGTTTCTGCGGTTGCTTCCCAAGCTGAAGAAACACCGCCACCCCATTATTAATGTCGAATCGTTACCAATTAGTCCAAACGGCTGAGCGCTTAGAATTACAAGACAGCCTCGACCCAAAAATTGGTGCAGTGTATGTCGACTTTGCAGAAGGTAAAGCGCGGCATCGTTTACTGTTCGGCGGTGGTAAAGGCCAAGATATTGCTAAAGCCATTGGCTTACATAAAATTAAACAGCCCCAAGTCGTTGATGCCACTGCGGGCTTAGGGCGGGAAGCGTTTGTGTTAGCAAGCTTAGGTTGCCATGTCACCTTGCTAGAGCGCTCACCGATTATGCATGCCTTGCTCGCCGATGGTTTAAAGCGTGCGAGTGCTACAGATGATGAGCAATTACAGGCCATTATCAGCCGCATGCATTTAGAGCATCAGGATGCTTTAAACTGGTTAGCGACTACTGCAACTAAGCCCGATGTGGTTTACCTCGACCCGATGTTTCCAGAGCGACAAAAATCAGCTTTGGTACAAAAAGAAATGCGCTTTCTGCATGAAGTTGTCGGTGAGGATCCTGATTCAGCTAAATTGCTTCACTTAGCACGTCGAGTTGCGAAGCATCGAGTGACCGTAAAGCGGCCACGCTTAGCATCCGAACTTGCCGATTTAAAGCCTGCCTTTGTGATTAGTGGGAAGGCGGTGCGCTATGATGTCTACTTGCCGCATCGGGAAAATAGGGAACAACAAGGCACACTAAATAAGGGCTTCATAGCAAAGACTTGATAAATGGTGCTAGTAAGTACCGTAGGGGACACGGTATTTTTAGCGGTATTCAATCAACTACCGAGTAGAGATACCGTAATGCCACTTAAAGAATCAGACTTAAAAGCAGCCGTCGCCACTGATAAGCCTTACAAGCTGCAAGACGGAAACGGTTTGTATGTGTTGGTGAAGCGCCTAGCAGATGGAAGCACGGGGAAGTATTGGCGCTATGACTATAGCTATGCAGGCAAGCGAAAAACGCTATCTATTGGCTCATATCCAGAAATCAATATGACAGCAGCAAGGAAGGCGCACCAAGCAGCTAAGGCGCTTTTAAATGCGGGTACATGTCCATCAGCAGAGAAGCAGCGCCAAAAGCAAGAATTAATCCAATCGGCAAGCAACCAAGTACCGTTTAAACAGATAGCTTTAGACTGGTACAACCATCAAAAATGGAATTGGTGTGACAAATACATCACGACGGTACTGAGTCGATTAGATCGTGATGTATTTCCGGCAATTGGCGCTATAGGCGTTAATGATGTTAAGCCAGCCGACATTATCAAAATCATTAGAACTATTGGTGAAGCTGGCAGCATCCCCAAAGCTCACGAGGTGCTGAATAACCTTAATGCCATTTATCGCTATGCAATGTCATTGGAGCTTGCAGATAGAAACCCTGCTGATATAGATGCAAGCATCCATCTAAAACCGCACGTAAAGCAGCCTAGAGCCACAATCATAGAGCCAAGCAAGATAGGTGAGGCACTAAGAGCTATTGATGCTTATCATGGCTATTTTGCGACTGTATGCGCGTTAAAACTTGCGCCCATGCTGATGCTGCGACCTAGCGAGTTAAGCGCGTGTCAGTGGCAAGAAATCGACTTAGAGGCCGCTACACTCACTATTGAAGCCAAACGCATGAAACTACGCAAACACTTGAAAGATGCGAACTTAGAAAGTGATAGGCATATTGTCCCTTTGCCACATCAAGCCGTGGCTATCCTCAAGGAGCTACACCAACACACTGGGCATAGCGAGCACGTATTCCCCAATGTACGCTCCCCCAAGCGCTGCATGTCTAAAGATGCTATCAATAGAGCACTACAAAGCGCTGGTATCGACGCTGCGTCATTAACCGCACATGGTTTTAGGGGTATGGCCTCAACTTTGCTTAATCGCATGCGCGGAAGGGACAACCAGCGATTATGGGATGCTGATTTAATTGAGCAGCAGCTAGCGCATAAGGATGGAAGTGTTAGAGGCCGTTACAATCATGCTGATAGTCCAGAAGCAATAAACCAAAGAAGAGAGATGCTGCAAGCTTGGGCAGATTACCTAGATAGCTTAAGAGTGGTTGCACAAGTGCTACCCTTCAAAGCCAAGGACGGATAAACCAACTAGCAAAACCATAGAAAAGCAGGCTTAGACCTGCTTTTTTTATGCCTGCTAATTTTGCATGAACTAGCGTGATTAGCAGCACTGCTAAATTCTGCTAAAGTTGCTAATCCTGCTAATATCGATAGAAACTAATTATTTTATGATCAATATATATACAATATAAGTATATAATTAATTATTAATATATATATTAATCAACTACTTAAATAGAGTAGGACTATAGAGGGCATTAAAAGTTAAGTTTTAGCAGTTTGCTAATGCTAATCCTGCTAATCCTGCTAAAGTTGGAGAGGTTGCAAACGTCACTAGATACAAACCACCCTCCTTTTATGGTTTTCTTAGCTTGCTTAGATTTGGAATCCGACCAAGTACGAAAAGTGCGTAAATGCCTCCACCTCCGCCAATTTTGGCGAAAGCTCATATATCGACCAATCCCCTTTGGTTTGCGAGTACAGCTAACCCAATTGGATTTGAAATCCGAGTGACCATCGTTCACCAGTGGCAAGGATGCGGGCACGAACCGCACCCTTATCACCAAGGTTTCATGCCTTATTCGGTTAATCACCATTAGTGAACGATTATGCAACGCTAACTAAACCATAAAATCTATTATTATCAATTACTTAATCGAATAACTAAACAATAGTGCAACAATTATTCAGCACAGCACGCGCTAAGTTGTTGAAATTGTTGACAATCTTAGGAGTTGTGCATTAATGCGGTTCGATAGGTGCGCACAAAGCTACACAAGCCATTGATTAGACGGTGAATTTTATCGCGGTGTGGGTTCGGAATAGCGGTTCAATTAGATTTGAAATCCAAGCAATCTCGCCCCTCAAAACTGAGGAGCGAATCAGAATTCAAAAATGAATACCCTCACTATTCACCTTGGGAGAACAACCAGCTCAAAAATGAGCGCGTTACCCTAGTAAAGCCGCTTAACTACCCTGCCCCTTAGCCTGCCTTAATTCCTCTCGCACGATTTGGCGTACTTCTTCACTTAGCAATTTGATAAGATTACCGTCTGCCTGCGAATCCGCTTGCGCCTTAACAGACTCTTCCAGTCGTATAGCTATTTCCGCATTCAAAGAACGTCCTTTCTCTTTGGCGATTGCCTCTAATGTCTCCCTTAATTCCGGCGCTAGCCTTAGCGGGTATGGTGTTTGCTGTTGCCCTGCCATGCTTTGTATTCCCTATAGACTCTTTTTGATTCACTCAGTTTATTAATCCGCGCAAATCAATACAAAGATTCTATTAGACTCTTTAATCATAATAGATTCTAATAGACTCATTAGTCAATAACGGAGTAACCACATGAACAAGAAGCAACCCAAGCCTTTCCCAGTGCGCATGAATGCAGAACTTAGGCAATGGGTGGAAGTTCAAGCCAAAGCAAACGCCAGAAGCATGAACGCAGAAATAAACAGACTATTAAAAATGGCAATGGATGCAGCTAGCAAAGCCGCCTAACGCTTATCCACCACTAACACGTAAACAACAAAGGAAATACCCATGAAACAGATTATCAACGGCAAATTATACAGCACGGATTCCGCAACCTTGAAAGTGTATTGGGATACCGAAAGCTATAAAGGCCATGAAATTGCGGATTATCATTTTAGTGTTGGCTTGGTTGGATGCGATTTTGAGGCGCAATCACTTTATAGAACCAAGTCCGGCGAATATTTTTTATGGATGACTGAAGCTCGGACAAAAACCAACAAGCTGGAATTATTAAGCGAGGAAAGCTTAATGGATTGGCTTGAATGTCACGATTATTCAGATGCAGAGGTAGCAAGAATCCTTGAGGTAGAACTCGCTTAATCGGATTTCAAATTCAACTTAGCAGATCTCAAATCCAGAAAGTTAAACGCCCTTCCTAAGTGGTGGAACACGAAGGAAGGACTTCACAAACCGACTTAATAGGAGTCGATAAAATGCCACACTATCGTAACAGTTCATTCAAATTCACTGCAATTTTCGCAGCTTCCTTTATCGCGTTTACCCTGCTCGCTAGCTGTGATGCTAAAGCAGACGCACAAACTCGCACCGGCTTTGAATCTTTAGCTGAACAATCAGCCGCATTAAGCCTTGGCGGTCACTTTGCAGCAACAGCCAACTACTTAACCGCTTGCGACCTCACCACTATTGGTTTGGGTTCGCGGGTGGGCGCTACGGCTATCTGCTCTATTCGCGCTTATGCGGGTGATGCTGGCGACTTCAAGGCCTATCAATTAACCGTCAAAACGGTTTGCACCGAGTCGCAAGGCTGCAAGGTAGGCGGTTAATCATGGAACTAACCTTCGGACGTTTAGCAGTGATGGCTATCGCCTTGCTATGGCTCTATAGCGCGTTTTTTGGTGTGGGGAGTATCTAAGGCCATGCACCACGATAGAAACGACGTACAGGGTGCAAATTCGCGCCCTATTCTCACTCAACAGCAAATCAATGCTGCTTTAGATATGACCGCTCAATACCTGCCCTCAGTGCTCAGTATTGCGGTCAAGTTGATAGCACTTAGCGCGTTATTTTGGGGAGCGCTAAAAGTTTTCATGGTAGCGGATTTAATGGGGATTCTTTACGCCCTGACATTTGCGGGTATGCATCTGCCCTTCTGCTTATTCGGGGTCATGTTCGTGCTTTGGTTCTTTGATCATTACCCAAGCATTGGATTCTTTGCCCTCTTTTTTACTGCCATTAACGCCCTGCTGATTTAAGGACTATCAACATGATTAAGAATGAAAATGAAGCGGTAAAAGTTAAACAGCTTGAAATTATGCAGCGCCAATTAGAGCAAAAAATCAGGCTATCCAAGCAAGTGCATGCGGCTCTAAAACTAGGCTTCCTGCTTACTTTCCTGCTGTACCTGATATTCAACCAACATTTATACCTTGGCGATGCTTTAAGTTGGAGCGCTTACTTTAAAGATGGCGCGGCTATCGCTGGCTTTGCCTTTACTGTAGTGATTGTGTTGCTGATGGCTTGGTTTCTCGCCTGGGTGAAGCATATCGCCTATTTGCACTTTAGCTTTTATGGTTCAGTGGTACTGGTATTAACCACGGTGATCGGTTTCGCCCTGTTCGCTGAATTTTATTCAAGCTCTGCCAATCAGGACGTGAAGGCTAATGTATTAGTCGAGAATAACAGCGCCTATCAAGCGACCTTGCAGGACACTAGCAGTATCAGCCATGCACCCAATACCGGACTGATTGAATCTATCGCTAATGCTGAACAAAAACTCGCACGTTGTGAAGCGAATTTAAAAGTAGGCAAGGAAAAACACTGCAATGGTGATCGTGCAAAAGTCGAGGCGTTAAGAAACTCTGAACAATCGGCAAATAAAGCGAATGCCGATGCCAATATAGAGCGTGATAAGCTTAAATATGCCCGTCAAGATGATTTAAAAGCGAATGCCTACAATCCGGTGATTGTGATGATGGCGCAATTCATGGCGGCAATGGCAGGCACTGATTACAAGGATTTTTTAAAGGCCGCCGTCGTTATTGTCATGTTATTTGTGGCAGTGTGTTTTGAAATACTCCACCACTTTCTAAGCACTATGAATGCTGATTCGATGAATTCGGTTGATTCATTAGAATTGGCGATTGCTAAATATGGTGCAGGTACGCAAACGGTTAATGACTACCCTACCCCTGTTAATATGCCCGCTGATACGCCAGAAAAGCAGCCTATCGGCTTCGGGATGCCTGCCCCTAGCACTGCTACAGCATCCACCTTGTTCAAGTATCAACAGCCAAAAATGGAGGCTGTAGAACTGCCAAAAATGCGTTCTATTGGCTTCATGGATTGGAGCGCTCCGACTACCCCAAAAAGCGTTTTAGACACCGTGCACGCACGGTCAAACGGTCATGAAACGGTTAAGCCTGAAACGGTCATAGAAAAGCGTTCTGATACCGTGCACGCACGGTCTGAAACGGTGGAAAATCAGAACGCTTTGCAAGGTGATGCAGCGCGAGTTGAAAGGGACTTATACCCGCTGTGGGTGCAGGCGCTACAGGCGAAAAATATCAGCCAAGGGGCACGCGATTGTAAGCAATTTATCCTCGGACATACCTACACCAAGGGCGCTGATTTAATCGTCTCTATGGCCGAAATTGAGCGAATCCGCAAGCGCTGGAATGAGCGTGCTTTAGAAGAGGGCGTGTTAATTTCAAACCCTGACTATACCAATGGAAAGGCTAAGTATATTTTAGCTTAATGTTACGCCACCAATGCCTAGGCTGATCACCGAAAACTAGATTCTTTCACTAGCTGGCATTGGTTCTTTTATTGAAAGCGTGAATAGAGGAAGAGTATTCAATGTTGCCAATAATCGGCTTTGATTATTTAGATGATGATTACTTATTAAGAGTGGATGATGTTATTCAAGCCATTAATAAAACCACCAACAATATTTTAACCATTGATGTTTTAAGACAGTTAGAAGAAAAGGGCTTAATTAAAACAAGCACTACATTAGGCAAAGATTTTTCAAAGTTGATTAACTTAGAGCCAAACTCACCAGCAATTGCTGGCCTTGAATTAATAACCCTTAAAATTTCTAAGCGTGAAGCATTAAAGCTTTTAGATATAGCAATAGGCAAAGAAAAACCAAATAAACAGCAGGCCGTAAAAGAAGATAGCAAAGCTCAATCTTTAGTATTGGCTTGTATTGATGCCTTTAAAAAGGGTAATAACGGTGAAATTCCGCCGACTGCTAGTCAATTATTAACCTACTGCATAGAGCATAAAGTTCAGGGTTATGAAGGGTTAGCTAAAGAAAAAAACTCCTATCAAAAGCTAGTTTGGAAGGGCGGTTCCGTAGCTTTGAAGTATTTTAATTCAGCATTTAAGGGACATTTAGGACGTTAAAAAGGACGTTTGGGACATTTCGGACGTTTGAACCACCACCTTAAAAATAGGTGGCAGCATGTGGGCTTCTATGACACATGAAAGAGAATTTAAACATGGACAAACTGTTAAAAATGCGCGAAGTGATCGAAATGACCAGCCTTAGCAGAAGTGAAATTTATCGGCGTTTGGATAAAGGTACATTCCCTAAGCCCTGCAATCTGGGTGATAACTGCAAACGATGGAAGCAATCAGACATTCAGCAATGGATAGGGCAACAGGTGAGCAATGGATAGGTCAGAAATGAAAAAAGCCAGTCGGCAAACTGGCTTCTTAATGGGTCTTCAATTTGTTGTTTTAAATGCTGTTCAAGCGAGGTCTATTTTAAATGACTACACACTATCAAGCAATTGATTCCTTTCGATTGGCGATGATTAACGCACTTGGTTGCGCTCCCAGCCATATCGACACTAGCGGCAAGATTGAGCGGTTCAGCACTAGCGGAAAAAGTGGGGATAAAACGGCGTGGTGTCAGCTATGGCTTTATCAAGCTATACCTTTTGGCAGGTTTGGCGACCATCGAACAGGTATGGAGCAAGATTGGCGCTCTACTGCACCTAGAGAGCGCTTAAGCCATGAAGAATATGCAGCTCAACAGCGCCAATGGCAAGCAGAAAGAGCGGAAAATCTACGCAAGGAAAAAGCAGCGCGGGAAGCCAAAACAGCAGCGCAAAGGGCAGTATGGGCAAGCGGTTTGCCTGCCAATGCAGGACATGGCTACCTAGCTAAAAAGCGCGTAGGTGCTTATGGATTGCGCCACTATGCAGGCGCTAATAGTTGGTATCAGGGCGCGCTATTAATGCCACTACGCGACATTGAAGGCGTTTTGCAAGGTCTGCAATACATCTTCCCAGAACCACGACTTATCAATGGCAGCATGACCGACAAAGTTATGCAGGGCACAAAATCAGGTTGCTTTCACCATATCGGCAAAGTGACCAATCAAAATGAAATTATCTTTATCTGTGAAGGTTACGCCACCGGCGCAAGTATTTATGAAGCGTCTGATTGCCCCGTGGTTATTGCAGTTGATGCGGGCAACCTCGAAAAAGTAGGGCAATTGATACGCCATAAATACCCCTTGGCTCGTATTATTTTTTGTGCTGACAACGATATCAGAGAGGAGGGTTCAGCCCTACCCAATACCGGACTAGAGGCCGCTAGAAGGGCAGCAATTGCGGTACGTGGTGAAGTGCTTTCTCCAAAAACAACTAAAAAAGCAGACTATAACGACATTCTAAGCGCTCAAGGCGTGGAGGCATAAAATGGGTATTCCACGCAATTTATTAGAAATGTCTAATTATGAATCCCACCAATGGCCCGACCCTTTGCCCTTAACCAACGAATCCATGTCTATACCGTATCCCTTGGATGCATTGCATGGAATTATTGGCGAATCAGTACGTGAAGCGGTCAAAATTGTTGGTTGTCCTGTCGCTTTAGCCGCTAACTCTGCTTTATCTGTTTTATCCGTAGCAGGGCAAGGCGTGGCAAATATTCATTATACGAACCAAAAAGGCGCAGTCCCCTTAAGCCTTTATCTACTGGCTTTAGCTGACTCAGGCGAGCGTAAAACATCCGCTGATAGCTTGTTCGGTGAAGTGTTGAAAGCATGGGCAAGGAATAAAGAG
Organism: Thiolinea sp.; assembly: GCA_049292455.1. Taxonomy (GTDB): domain Bacteria; phylum Pseudomonadota; class Gammaproteobacteria; order Thiotrichales; family Thiotrichaceae; genus Thiolinea. Next base: position 38,317 of record JBATRF010000057.1, on the reverse strand, counting down.
GAAGAGCTAGCAGATAATTTAAAGGCGCGAATAGCTGATATTAAATCATGGAATGCAGAGTTAAACGGCGTGCAACGCGCTATCGAAAAAGCGTCTGAAAAAAACGAAGATACGTCTCTATTAAAAGAAAAATTAAGAAGCTTACAACAATATGAGCCTAGTCCGGTTTACGTCCCCTCTTTTGTTTTGGATGACTTCACCCAAGAGGTTATAGGTAGCAAATTAACCAAAAAATGGCCTAGCGCTGCAATGTTGTCTAGTGAAGCAGGTAGTTTTTTTGGAGGTCACAGCATGAACGGGGACAGTATTACTCGCACGCTAGCGCTATTAAATAAGCTATGGGGCGCTGAAGAATATACCGTTGACCGTAGAGGCGGGGATAGTTATACGGTGCGAGATGCACGATTAACTGTTGGTTTATCGGTGCAACCTGCTGTTATTGAAAGTTTTTATGCAAAAAACGGAGCATTAGCCAAGGGCAGCGGTTTTCTTGCTCGCTTTTTAATGGCGTGGCCTGAAACCACGCAAGGGCAGCGGCAATTAACAGAGGCGGATATTTTAGAAAAGCCAAAGAAAACAGGTCTGAACCTATTTTACGCCAAGCTGCATGAACTATTAGAGCGGCAATTTATCAATGGGCATGATGGAAAACTAACAGGACTGCAAACGCTAACGCTGACAAGAGAAGCCAGTAAAATATGGCTGGCTTATTACAATGATGCTGAAACCTCTATTCGTGCTGGTGGCGATATGGAGCACAACAAAGAAACCGCCAGTAAATCCGCTGAGAACGCTGCTAGGTTGGCGGGTTTGCTTCATTTATTTAGCGGTGAAAGCGGCTCATTAGTTAGTGCTGAGGTCATGCAATCAGCTTGTACTTTAGCAAGCTGGTACTTGTACGAGTCACGGCGGTTTTTTGGTGAACTCGCTTTGCCTGAAAATGAGCTTTTACCCATGAAGCTTGAAAAATGGCTTATTAATTATTGCAGGGCGAACAGTACAACCAGAGTTACTAGATCGGAGGTACTGCAAAAAATAACACCTATCGCACTTAGAAAGGCAGATGCGCTGAAAGCTGCGTTAATCCCATTAGCGCAAACACATAGAGTCAGCATGACTACGGATGGTAAGGCCAATATTATTAATATCAATCCCAAGTTATTGGAGGTAGGTCATGGCGCTTAGAGACTGGTTAACTATCACGACAACACGTGAACCAAGCTCCGCAAATAGTCAGGCAATTCAGGCCACCGTAGAAAACGCTGGCGTTAATCTCTTAAAGCAGGCCGCCAAGGGTTTAGCGGTCGATGTAGAGGAACTAATAAACCATCATCAAAACGACTTATATTCACTGGGAGCGGGTGAAGTTGATAAGGTTGAGATAAATCAACTAGCCAGAACTTACGCTGACAGATACCCGCAACCTACCAGCAGGGACAGCGAATACGATAAAGAGATGGTTAAATGCACTGAATGCAGCCAAATTAAATGCCCAAACCGGACAATAGCGACGCGCAACGTGCAAACATCGGCTAGGCTTAGGCGGTGCATCAGTTATACCGCAAAGGTATATAACCTCTCAGATTGGCGCTAATCCTGCTAATGAGCCGCTAATTCAGCGGCTTTTTTACGTCTTTATACCTCAAAACACCCACCTATAAGCCATGATTAGCAGCGCTTGCTAATCCGTAAGCTATTGATTAATAAGACTTTTCAATCAACTTTAGCGGGATGTTTAGCAACTTTAGCAAACTTTAGCAGATGACATGCTAATCATATCTTATTGATTAATAAGCGTTTTTAACCAACTTTAGCAGGATTAGCAGGATTAGCAGGTATTAGGCCATTCAAAAAACAAGAATTAAGTTTTCAAAGTATCCATCAAGAACATCATTAAGCCGACTGAATGAAACGACCTCTTGTCAGATACCCAAAAAGCAGGAAAATGGACTTTTTAAAGGCCGAACGCGGTATTTATTGCGGTATCTAATAAATTAATACCATTGAAAACACTTACTTTTCATAGAGTTATGACGACTATGCGGAAAAATGTCTACTTACCCGAAGCAACCACGCAAAAAGATACCTAGTAAGAATAAAATCCCAAACCAAGCCATGAACTTTATAATTAAGCGGTAGATTTGGCGCTTCTGTTGGCTATCCATGAACGAAAGGATCTCTGAATGAAAAAAAACTATTTTCTACTAATTGCAGCGCTATTTGGAATGCTTGCAGTGATTTTAGGCGCTTTTGGCGCGCATAGTTTAGAAAAGATGCTTGATGCGAAAATGCTCCAGCGTTTTCATACAGGCGTCGAATATCAATTTTACCATAGTTTGGCACTAGGCTTGGTGGCTGTCTTGGTACAGCGTAATCCTAACCCTTGGTATCCTAAATCCGCTTATGCTTTCATCGCAGGCATACTGGTATTCTCAGGCAGCCTTTATCTGTATGTGCTCACCGGGATCACTAAATTTGGCATGATCACCCCTATCGGTGGCTTAGCCTTTATTGCTGGCTGGGCTTTGTTGGCTGCAGGTGCTTGGAAAAGCGAAACTTACACATAGTATGAAACTAAAGTAAACTCTCCCTACTCTAAAAAAATAGTTTGCTTAATCCCAGCTTAAGCTGTATTTCTAGCTGACTGTTTGTTCTAAAGTTTAAGACAGCTAATCTGATTACCCTAGAAGATATATTAATGCTGCTTCAATAATAGGACTCGCTGTTAACCCCTAGTGTGCTCTTGGATGCCAGTGTCAAAGCAACCATGCAGAATCAGTTATTTAAGTTTTTTAATCGTAACCCTCGCGGGCGTGATTTTGTGGTAGGTGACCTTCATGGTCATTTTTCCGCGCTCGAACTAATGTTGGTACAGATTAATTTTGATCCCAAGCATGACCGCGTGTTTGCTGTTGGGGATATGATTGATCGTGGGCCTGAATCCAGCCGAGTGGTTGAGTTTTTAAACTATCCGTGGTTTCACTCTGTGCTCGGTAATCACGAGCAAATGCTCCTAGAATCGGCGAATAGCCCTGCTGTTGCTAAAAACTGGCTAGGCTTCAATGGAGGTTCATGGTGGCGTGCAGTACCGGAAACCTATCATACGCGGATTCGTAGCGTAATTGGCCGTTTACCCATTGCGATTGAAGTACAGACTGCGGCTGGACGTATCGGCATTGTGCATGCTGATATTCCCTATGGGATGAGTTGGCAAAACTTTGTCCGTAGTCTTTGCGAAGACAAAGAAACACGTGAACATGCGCTTTGGTCACGCCAGCGTTTTCGCCAAGTGCAAATGATGGGGCGCACTCAACCGATTGCAGGGATTGAGATGGTGATTTTTGGGCATACGCCCATTCAGAAACCGCTTCAGTATGGCAATGTCTGTTACATCGATACAGGCGCTACTTATACAACTGAAAGAACCTTGGGTCATTTAACTTTGATGGAAATTCACCCGGTACTTGAAATTCATCAACTCTGTATAAAAACAGAAAAAATGCTAAACCAAAACAAAAAGCGGGAACCCGTTAAGATACCCGCTTAAAGGTTTAGAGGCCAACGGCCATCCGTGGAGGGAACATCGTAGCAATTCGGCTAGCCATGGTATCTTGGCGACGCGCTACTGCACGCACTTCAGGTCGATTAATGAAACTAGCCAACGTTAAACCATCTAAAAATTCATACAAACTTTTGCTTAAATCCGTCCAAATTTGGTGAGTCAAACACTTTTCCCCACCATGACAATCTTCGTTACCTTGGCAACGAGTTGCATCCAGATTTTCGTCTACTGCTGCAATAATATCTGCAATACTGATTTGGCTAGCAGGCCGGCCTAAACGATAGCCACCACCTGGGCCTCGCACCCCTTCGACTAGACCTGATTTGCGTAACTTAGCAAACAGTTGCTCTAGATAGGATAGAGAAATCCCTTGGCAGCTAGAAATATCAGCCAAAGTCACTGGCCCTTCGTAATCATGAATTGCCAAGTCCATCATGGCGGTTACAGCGTACCGTCCTTTTGTTGAAAGCTTCATGCGCTTCTCCTACTAAATGTGGTACTAATTCCTTACTAATATACTCAGGATTATAGATTAATTGAGTGATTTGATCAAGAATTGCTACTCGCAATCTCTCTACAAAACTTATATCAAGATATGCGATATTTTAGATAGTAGTTGAAGTTAGCCGAGAAATCTTATACAAATAGTTTACAAAAAATTAATCTTGTATCTGAAATTGGTAACCTTGACGGCGTAAATAACTGATCCATTTAAATAAAAATCGATTCATACGCCAGCGACAACTGAGCATACTATCCAGCGGCAGGTATTGCTTCTTTAAAATTCTATCATCAAACCGGCAACGATGGCTAATCACTTCTGCTTGCAAAGCATCATGATAAATCCGAACTAATACATCAGGCCGAGTTTCTTGTACAGTATTTGTATAATCACCGAATAGATAACTGATAAACAAGGTGGTGGTGTGAGCCGTCCGTTCCCGTACTTCTAAAAGTACAGGTAAGCGCTCAGGCACCATCGCCAACTGTTGCTCTGGCAAAGCATCGATTGCACCCAACAATAATTTAAGTTGGATATAATTAGTCTCATAGAGATCCATCAAGCCTGTGAAACTATTAGGCAATGCAGGTACAACGGCTGGTACTTGTTCTTTAATTAGCATGGTTTCATAATGTGTTGAGTTTTTCTAAGCGCGCTGATCTGGCTAATTATTAGCCTTTAACGCACCTGTTCTTCTAATGATAACAGTTACCCAATTAGGCACTACCCTCATGAATATCGAAATCGTGTCTTGTGTTCCTTATAACGATCAAAAACCCGGAACTTCTGGTTTGCGCAAAAGTGTTAAACAGTTCCAAAAGCAGGACTATCTACAAACTTTTGTACAAGCCATTTTTAACACCCTGCCCGAACGTGAAGGTTCTACCCTCATATTGGGGGGAGATGGGCGTTATTTCAATCGTGAAGCAATTCAAATTATTTTACGTATGGCTGCTGCCAATGGTATTGGGAAAATCCTTGTGGGTAAAGGCGGGATTCTGTCTACACCCGCAGCCTCTCATTTAATTCGTAAACATCAGGCATTGGGTGGCATTATTCTATCAGCTAGCCACAATGCGGGTGGCCCTGATGGTGATTTTGGCATTAAATTCAATATTAGTAACGGCGGCCCTGCCCCAGAAAGCTTTACCGAAGCTATCTACGAAAACTCCAAAACGCTTGAAGAATATCGGATTACCCCGATCAAACCGGTTCCTGTCGATAAAGCAGGCCTCTACGAGCTGTATGATATGCAGATTGAGGTGATTGATTCGGTAGTTGATTACATGGCGCTGATGGAAGAGATCTTTGACTTTGACCAAATCAGCCTACTATTACGCTCTGAAAATTTCAGTATGCGCTTTGATGCAATGCACGCTGTAACCGGCCCTTATGCGCATACTATTTTGGAAGAGCGCTTAGGTGCTCCCCAAGGTACAGTCATCCATGGCACACCACTAGCCAATTTTGGGGGCGGTCACCCCGATCCGAACCAAGCTCATGCCAAAGAATTAATGGCGCTATTGTATTCGCCGAAAAATATTGCCTTTGGTGCCGCCTCAGATGGTGATGGCGACCGCAATATGATTTTGGGGAATCATTTCTTTGTCACGCCCAGCGATAGCCTAGCCATCTTAGCAGCCAATGCGCATTTAGTACCAGGCTATAAAGACGGCATAGCCGGTGTGGCGCGCTCAATGCCTACTAGCCAAGCGCCGGATCGCGTCGCCGCCAAATTAGGCATTCCGTCCTTTGAAACGCCAACCGGTTGGAAATTCTTTGGTAATTTACTGGATGCTGGGCGGATTACTTTATGTGGCGAGGAAAGTTTCGGTACTAGCTCCAACCATATTCGTGAGAAAGATGGCTTGTGGGCAGTATTGTTCTGGTTGAATCTATTAGCCGTCAAACAAGACTCTGTCGAAAATATTGTGCGCAAGCATTGGGCTGAGTACGGGCGTAATTATTATTCACGGCATGACTATGAAGCGATTCCGACTGCCTCAGCGAATACTTTGATGGAACATTTGCGCCAGCAATTCACTAAGCTACCCGGACAATTACTGCACGGTAAAATTGTGCAAGCTGCCGATGATTTTATGTATGTCGACCCAGTCGATAGCTCTACTAGCGCACAACAGGGAATTCGGATTCTGTTTACTGATGATTCTCGTCTGATTTTCCGCTTGTCTGGCACCGGCACGCAAGGCGCTACTTTGCGTGTTTATCTAGAGCAATATGAAGCTGATGTGCAAAATCATGATCAAGATCCACAAGTTGCTTTAGCCGACTTGATCACTATTGCCAATGAATTAGCAAAAATCACCGAATTGACTGGCCGCGAAGTAGCGGATGTCATTACCTAAACCGCCTCAACTTAGCTAGCTGTTTAAACGATTGAACAGCTAGCTAAAAACTCTTGTACAGCCTGTGCATTACCCGCAAATACAACCCGCGCCCGCTTTTGACTAATCTGATAGTCATACATCGGATCGTAGTAATCGTTTAATAAAAATTCGATCCAAGCTTGATGCAATTCCCCGTTACCTGTTTTTGCTTGCTGAACTAAAGCTAATTGCATCTGCTCTAATGCCTTAGCATAACGTAACCCACCTAAGCGCTTTTGCACTTTGGCTAAGCTGCTGAGCAGGTAATGGCTAAATGCCTTAAACGCTTGCTCAGGATCAGTTACTTGCTGCTGGAACGCCTGCAACATCTCAGGAATATACTCTTGATAAGTCAGCTCTAAACGCTCAGTTTGACTTGTTTCTAACAGAATAAGGGGTGCTGCCTTTAAGCTAAAAAACACATTATCAGGTACATGGACTGAGCCAATATTCCGGCTTTCATCTTCAAAAACAAGGCGTTTATTGCCCCTCGCTAAGTGCTGTAATAATTGAATAGCCAAGGCATTTTCAAAATCAATTTGGCTGGGCTGGGCTGTGACAAACGCGCCAAACGCTGAACCACGATGCTTAGCTAATTGCTCTAAATCGATGGCTGCTTGGATAGTTTGCAGCAACTTGGTCTTACCGCTCCCTGTACGTCCACTGAGCACATAAGCTTGATAGCGTTGCGGTAAAACCGTTAATTCATCAAGCAGATAACGCCGCAAAGCTTTATAACCACCAGCCACCCGTGGGTAAGTAATGCCTGTTTCAGCATAGAGCCATTGCTGGCTAATCCTTGAGCGCAAACCACCACGAAAGCAAAATAGCGCACCCCTAGGGTGCTGGCGCGCAAACTTTTGCCAAGCGGCTATTCGTTCAACTTTATGCTCGCCGCTGACTAATTTTAAGCCCAGTAAAATAGCCTCATCTTGACCTGCATCTTTATAGCGCTTACCAATGGCAGAGCGGTCGGCATCATTCATTAACGGCAAATTCGTCGCCAGTGGCCAACTACCTTCTTGAAATTCGCTGGGTGCTCGCACATCCATTAAAGGTTGCGCACCAAGCACTAGGCCAGCTAAATCCTCAATAACTGGCAAATGATCCGAATCTGGCAAGAGTTGTGCACGATTCATGCTAGCACCTTAATCAGTGGCTGATCGGGTAGCGGCTCACGTAGATAACCAATCGCCTGTAAATTAAACCCCGCTTGTTGAGTGACTGCTAAAAACTCGGCTTCTTGATTGGGGTCAAGGGCAACTAATAGGCCACCACTGGTTTGTGGATCACAGAGTAATTGTTGCTGGCGCGTAGTCAGTTGACCCGCAAAGGCTGAGCCGTAGCTTTCAAAGTTGCGTTGTGTACCACCCGGAGTGCAATCCTGATCTAAATACTCATGAATAGCCGGCAAGAGCGGAATGCGTTCAAACTCCAACACTGCTTGTAGACCACTGCCCTCACAAATTTCACGCAAATGCCCAGCTAAGCCAAAGCCGGTTACATCGGTTAAAGCATGCACACTCTCCAACTCACCTAAGCTAGCCCCTAAATCATTCAGCTGGCACATGGTGTCAATCGCCAACTGACTATGTTCTGGCTTTAAGATTTTACGTTTTTGTGCGGTAGTGAGGATACCAATGCCTAAGGGTTTAGTTAGGTACAGTTTATCGCCTGCTTGAGCCGTGCTGTTTTGTCTGAGATGTTTGATTTGCACGATACCGGTCACCGCTAAGCCAAAAATTGGCTCAGGCGCATCAATACTATGCCCACCCGCTAAGGGAATCCCCGCATCTTGGCAAGCTTTACGCCCACCTTCGACGACTTGCTGGCCGATTTCTGCAGGCAATTTATCTAAAGGCCAACCAAAAATAGCAATCGCCATTAAGGGCTTACCGCCCATCGCATAAATGTCGCTAATAGCATTGGTAGCAGCGATGCGCCCAAAGGTAAAAGGATCATCTACAATTGGCATGAAGAAATCGGTGGTGCTGATCACTGCGGTGCCATTGCCTAAATCATAAACAGCAGCATCATCGCGTGAGCTATTACCGACGAGTAAGGCTGAACAGACATCGGGGGGCAGTTTACTCTCTAAAATAACATCTAAAACTGCGGGAGAAATTTTGCAGCCACAACCTGCACCGTGGCTATATTCAGTGAGACGAACTGGGTTCATGCCAGCCTCTTAGTTAAACAAAGAGGCTGTATTATCAAAGATTTTCCTAGCGAAAGGCTAGATACCTTCAGCCGTGAAGGCGACACGTACCGTTTTTAACAGGATTTTTAAGTCTAAATACCAGCTACGATGGCGAATATAGTACAAATCATAACGATGCTTGTAGCGTGCATCCTCGACTGAAGCACCATAGCGGTACATGACCTGTGCTAGACCAGTAATCCCTGGCTTGACCAAATGCCGAAAGCGATAAAACGGGACGGCTGTTTCTAAATCCTTAATAAACACCTCGCGCTCAGGACGAGGGCCAATTAAAGACATTTCACCCTTGAGTACATTAAACAGCTGCGGCAATTCATCCAGCCGAGTTTTTCGGATAAATTGGCCGACTCGTGTCACACGCTTATCATTCTTACAAGCCCATTGTGCGCCATTACTTTCGGCATTTTCATACATAGAGCGGAATTTAATAATTTTAAATTCTTGATTATATAAGCCCGTTCTTAATTGCTTAAAGAAAATAGGTCCTTTCGATTCTAAACGAATAGCTAACGCCACCGGGAGGAATAGAGGCATTAATAAAATTAATAGTAGACTACCAATCAGTAAATCAAATACTCGCCTAAAGCGGTCAGGCCATATCGTATTTAAGTCACTGGCTTGTTCTATTTCTAATAAGTATTCAGCATCAAGTAGATTAATCTCCACCCAGTTCAGGCGCTCTTCAATAAAGGACTGCAAGGAACAGACTTGTACACCCTGCTCTTCAGCGACTTGCAAAGATTGCAATTGCTGTGAGCTAAGTGCTTGCTTTTTAAAGAAACAAACATTAACACCTTGCCACTGCTGCAAGTTTTCGGCATTGAAATAGCATTCAAAGCCTAACTTATCTAGCACAGCATATAAATAAGGCAACTCGGCTACAGGAGCATAAATATATAGCGATGGTAAAGTCGGAGCTTTCGCTGCTGATTTTTTGGCAGGCGAAAACGCTAATAAGTTAACATCACCCACAAAAGACAAGAATGGGGATAGATGCAACTCAACGCGATGGTTGCTATGGCTCATGATTATTTACTCTTACAGTAAACAACCGACCCTGTTTTTGTAGTTGGAGGATGCAAGCCCATCTCTACGGATCGGAATTAATTGGTTGTACGTGTAAATAATGGAACAGCTCTTAAAGAGTCGCCATCAGTGAATCTATAACTGTCAGTGATTAGCGGATGAACTGCGGCATCTTAAGAATAGGAAGCATAATTGCCAGAACAATGGTAGTTACTATTCCACCCATTACTAAAATTAATAATGGTTCTAATAAACCGACCATTTTGGTGATCCGTGATTGAGTTTCACGTTCCTGCTGAATAGCCGCACGCTCTAACATTTGATCAAGCTGACCACTGCCCTCACCGCTAGCGATCAGATAAATCACCATGGGTGGAAAATAACCGGATTGCTGCAGTGCTTTATTGATCGCCATCCCTTCGCGCACTTTGACGGTGGCTTCGTCAACGGCTTCACGCATCGGAATATTAGTAATAACCCCGCCCGCAATTTTTAAAGCATCTAGAATGGGCACACCACTAGAAGCCAGTATGCTTAAAGTTCGTGCAAAATGTTCGGTATTAATGCCCCGGACTAAGCGCCCTACTAAAGGCAATTTGAGCATTAAGCGATGTGAGCGCTTTTTCCAAGAAGGAAATTTGAGTAGATAGCGAATAAAAACGATAAAGATAATTAAAGCAATTAGTACCGTAATTCCATGATTTTCCAGAAAATTACTGCTAGCAATCAAACCTTGCGTTAAAACTGGTAGCTGACCCTCAAAGGTATCAAACACGCTAATGACATTCGGCACTACGAACTTTAATAAAGCGATCACTATCCCAACCGCCACTAAAGCCAGTAGAGCAGGATAGATAAAAGCAGTAGACACTTTCTGCTGATTTAATAAGCTATTTTCGGTGTAATCTGCTAAGCGTTCTAACACCTCAGCCAAATGCCCTGATTGCTCACCGGCACCTACCGTAGCGCGATACAAAGCTGGAAATGCCGAAGGGAATTGCCCCAAGGAAGAAGCTAGGGTATGCCCCTCCATTACCCGTGAGCGAATCGCCGAGAAAATGCGGCGCGCTGAACGATGCTCAGTTTGGCGAACAATCGTGCCTAGCGCTTCTTCTAAAGGCGAACCAGCGCCGACTAAAGTGGCTAATTGGCGCGTCATCAGGGCTAAGTCAGCTTTATTTAAGCTGCCCCCAAAAATGCGCGCAGCGTCAGCCTTTTTCTGCTTTTTAACAACTTCATTGATCTCAAGCGGAGTCAATGAACTATTACGTAACAGCTGCCGGATCTGCCGAGCGGTATCCGCCTCTAAAATCCCTTTTTCTTCTTTGCCTGCTGCATTAAGTGCAATGTACTCAAACGCTGGCATTAACGCTCATCCTCACGCGTCACCCGTAAGACTTCATCTAAAGAAGTTTTACCTTCGAGCACCAAGCGAATGCCGTCATCACGTAAGCTTGGCGTATGACCACGCACATATTTTTCAAGCTCGACTTCGCTAGAGCGATCATGAATCATCTGCCGGACATTACTGTCAATTTCAACCACTTCATAAATACCCGTACGCCCGACAAAACCGCTATGGCGGCAAGCTGGACAGCCGATTGGATGGTAAATAATCGGTCGTTGATAACGTAGATCATAATGTGAGTTTGCCTGAATTAGCTCAGTCTCACTGGTGGTAGCCTCTACCGCTTGCTTACACTGATTGCACAAAGTACGTACCAAGCGCTGGGAGCCGACACCTAATAAACTTGAAGCCAATAGATAAGGCTCAACGCCCATATCCTGCAAACGCGGGACTGCACCCACCGCCGTATTGGTATGCAAAGTAGAAAAGACTAAGTGTCCGGTTAAGCTGGCTTGAATCGCAATTTCAGCGGTTTCAAGATCACGAATCTCCCCGACCATGACAACATCAGGGTCTTGACGCAAGATAGCGCGCAAACCACGTGCAAAGGTCATTTCAACCTTCGTATTCACTTGGGTTTGACCAATACCATCAATGTAATATTCGATCGGATCTTCGACCGTAAGGATATTGCGGCGCGCATCATTTAAATTAGCTAAAGCTGCATAAAGCGTTGTGGTTTTACCTGAACCTGTAGGCCCAGTAATGAGAATGATGCCGTGCGGTTTTTGAATTAGTTTCTCCAGACGCCCGTGCACCTCAGGATCCATCCCAAGATTCGATAGGTTTAAGCGCCCGGCTTGCTTATCCAAGAGACGCAGTACAATGCGTTCGCTATGCCCAGACGGTAAAGTTGAAACCCGCACGTCCACCGCGCGCCCTGCTAAGCGCAAGGAAATACGCCCATCTTGCGGTACGCGTTTTTCAGCAATATCCAAACGCGCCATGACTTTAATCCGTGAAATGATTAAAGGTGCCAATTTACGCGGTGGCTCTAAAATCTCACGCAACACACCATCAATCCGCATCCGCACCTGCATGCGCGTTTCAAAGGCTTCGATGTGAATATCAGAAGCATTTTCCTTGACCGCTTGCGATAATAAAGCATTGATTAAGCGAATAATCGGCGCGTCGTCTTCGGCTTCCAGCAAATCTTCAGGTTCGGGCATTGTTTCAGCAATATCATACAGATCTGCCTCATCCCCCAGCTCCTGCATCATCGCCGCGCCCGTTTGGCTACGGTCGTAAGAAGCGGCCAACATCCGTTCAAAGCTGGCCGCATCCACTTGGCGCATCACCTGAATCCGTGGGCAACTACGCTGTACTTCCATCAAAACGGTTGGTTTTAATGTATCCCGATAGAGTAAAATCGTGCCCTCAGGATCTTGTTCGACTAAAACTCCATGCCGCTTAGCAAAGGCATAAGGCAACAAGAAAACTTCATTCGCTGCCTCTTCTTCTAAAATAGCTACTGCCCCAATTTCAGCCATCGGACTTAGCGCTCATTTAACTGACAGAATCCAGGTACACAATCCTCAGCTGCTTTATTTTGCGCTGCCGGACGTTGCGTGATCGGTTTTTGATTTGGTTTAGCTGGGAAATGTAGCGAATCCATGCTTCCCTTTTTGCAATCAAAACAGGGAATATCCGGGAAGACGGCAGCAGCCCCTAAGCGGCCTCGTTGAAGGACTTTAGTTTCTTGCTGCTGACGTTGCAAGGTATGGTATTTGCTGCGGCTATAAGCATCCGCGGCTTCTCGATCAGGCAGAATCACCGGATGAATGAAGACCATCAAATTTTGCTTACTGCGATTAGTACTGTTCTGTTTGAAAGCACCGCCGATGATAGGAATATCCGATAAGACAGGTACTTTGCTCTCGGAGTCATTAAAGTTATCTTGAATAAGACCACCTAAAACTAAGATCTGCCCATCCTCAACCATGACATTGGTATCAATTGACCGCTTATTAGTAATTAAGTCGGCGGCAGCTGTAGCACTGGTTGAAACGCTCGACGCTTCTTGCGAAATCTTCATTTGGATAGTCTTGCCACGGTTGATCTGTGGTGTGACTTTTAAAGTTAAACCTACGTCTTTACGCTCAATTGTTTGGAAAGGATTTTGCGAAGTGCCACCTGAGCTTGAGCTAGAATAAGAACCAGTGACAAAAGGTACGTTTTGGCCAACCACCATTTTGGCCTCTTCATTATCCATGGTCACAATAGTTGGTGTGGACAAAATATTAGTAGCCCCATCACCCTTTAAAGCATCCATTACGATACCAAAATTGCTATTAGCAACTCCCATTAATAAGCCATTGGGTAAAGCGGCAGCTGGGTTTCTGCTTAACTGTAAAGCAGTGTTCAGGCCACCGAAATTGCTAGAGCCAATCAAACCTGTTTTACCAGCACCTGCATCTAAGGCTGCAACATTAAAGCCGAGTTTATTGGAAAGGTCGTTCGAGACCTCAGCAATAATTGCTTCAACCAAAACTTGTGCACGACGCCGATCTAATTGGTAAACAACTTTCAACAGGTCTTTTTGAATATGCGCAGGGCCAGAGAGAATAATCGAATTGCTCGTTTTATCCGCTAAAATACTGACCTGAGTACCTAAACCACCACCGCCCGCAGCAGCGGCAGCAGGTGCTGTTCCTACTGCAGCTGCGGTACCCGCAGTTTGCTCAACGATACTTTTAGAAGCATCATTGAGAACCTTAACCATATCCTCGGCTTTGGCATAACGCAGCGGAATAACACGCGTACCACCGGAGCCTGCACGTGGAATATCTAATTTGGAAATGGCAGCAACAATATGCTCGCGCTCAGCTTTTTGCCCAGAAATCAAAATGCTATTAGTACGCTCATCAGCCGCCATACGTACTTGCTTAGAAGGCGGTACACCCGCCGCTGCCGCAGCTCCTGCGCCACCTTCGCCACCTGTGACAATCACAGTTGAACCCACTTGTAATTCTTTTAAAGTTTGGATTAACTGTGAAGCCACCGCATATTTTAAAGGCACAACTTGAGTTTCACCGGGCTGAGTACGAGGAATATCCAAACGTGCAATTACGCTACGTACTTTTTCACGATCTGATTTATCGCCCGCGACTAAAATACTATTAGTGCGCTCATCCACAGAAATACGTACTTGTTGTGGTAATTGTACACCTTCTGGGCCCACTGCCGTGGAGCCTAATAAATCTCTTAAAGTCTGTGCTAATTGACTGGCAACTGAATATTTTAAACCAATCAATTCAAAATCTTTATTATCCGGCTGGTCGATACTGCGAATCACCTCTGCTAAGCGCGCTACATTTTGACCACGCCCAGTCACAATCACCGAATTACTCGATTGGTTGAATTGAATACGAGTTTCGCCTTGACCTGCTAAGGGGGTTAAGGTCTGAACAGCGGTGGCAACTGGAATATATTGGAGCTTAAAAACTTGAGTAATGGTTTCATCGACATCAATTTTAGGTGCAGGTTTAGTCGGGTCTGCTTCATAAATCGGGGCAACTTGTGAACGTGCTTTGCCCATAGGAACAATTTTAATAATGTTCCCAGCTTCAATCGCCTCTAAACCATGCACTTGCAGGATCGACAGAAAAGCTTCATAAAACTCTTCTTCGCTCAGTCCTTTACCCGAAACGAAAGTAATACTGCCCTTGCCAACTTGTGGATCGATAACAAAGTTTTTTCCTGTTAGGCGCGACACCACCTCCACCAAAGAACGCACGTCGGTATTCTGTAGATTGATTCGTGGTGTTTCAGCTTGCGCTGCTTGAAAAGTAGCAGCACCTAATAGACAAGCTGCTGAAAGTAGACCGAGTCGTGCAGCACGCTTGACCCTATTTTTTTCTATCATTACTTCATAACCTAAAGGAGTCAGAACACAATAACGAAGCGCAAGAAACCACACCGTATTGTGGCAGTGAATGTAGCTTTTTTCCCACATCAACTCAAATTACAATCCTGTCATGTCAACAGCAGTGAATTGTATTATTTATTTTATGACAGGATGTAAGCGTTGCAGCATTTCTTTAAATACTTTCGGATTAGCTGCTAATAAATTGCCGTGAACTAAATGCTCGCTACCACCTTGTAAATCGCCGACTAAACCGCCCGCTTCTTGAATAATTAAAGCGCCAGCCGCTAAATCCCATTCTTGCAAACCCAATTCCCAGAAACCATCATAGCGCCCACAAGCGACCCAAGCTAAATCTAAAGCAGCTGAACCAAAACGGCGTACCCCTGCAGTCCCTGGTATTAAAACGCGCAAAGTCTCTAAATAAAGCTCAAGGTTTTGATTGGAGCGAAACGGCACACCAGTCGCCAACAAAGCATTGTCCAAGGATAGGCGTGAACTCACACGGATTTTACGATTATTTAAAGTCGCACCTTCACCACGCGCCGCAGCAAACATTTCATCCCGTAACGGATCATAAATCACACCGAGAAATAAACGTCCACGCTGTTTTAGGCCAATCGAGACAGCAAAATGTGGCAAACCGTAGAGAAAATTGGTCGTCCCATCCAGAGGGTCAATAACCCATTGGTACTCAGCCGTTTCGTCGCCATGCTTGCCACTTTCCTCACCTAAAATGGAGTGGTCAGGATAAGCGCGACGCAGTGCTTGAATGATCTCACGCTCTGCTTGCTTATCCACTTCCGAGACAAAATCATTCGCATCTTTAAGTTGAACCCGTACTTTATCGACATCACCGACATAACGACGAATAAGATCCCCCGCTTGACGGGCAGTGCGGGTGGCAATATTTAACATTGGATGCATGATTTAAGCTCAAACACAGAACGAGATAATAGGGGCGCTAGAATAGCACAATTTCAAGCGGTGCTTAAAAAGAAAAAAGGAGCCGAAGCTCCCTTTTTCACCTATAAATAATGCTCTTGCGCTTAAATTTAAACCACACGTGGATTTAATTCGCCACTCGCATAACGCTTGAACATCACTTCTAAATTCACTGGCTGGATCTTCGAGGCCATCCCTGCTGCACCAAAGGCCTCATAGCGCTGCATACAAATGCCCTTCATGGCTTTAGTCGTTTCTTTCAGATACTTACGTGGGTCGAAATTTTTGCGATCTTCGGCCAAATAGCGGCGAATAGTCCCGGTGGAAGCCATGCGCAAGTCAGTGTCAATATTCACTTTACGCACGCCATTTTTGATACCTTCAACAATTTCTTCGACTGGAACGCCATAAGTTTGCCCCATGTCGCCGCCGTAATTATTGATAATATCCAACCAATCTTGGGGCACTGAAGAAGAACCATGCATCACTAAATGCACACTGGGAATGCGTGCATGAATTTCTTTAATTCGATCAATACGCAGAATGCCGCCCGTAGGCTTCTTGGTGAACTTATAAGCGCCATGCGAAGTACCAATCGCAATCGCTAAGGCATCGACCCCAGTCTTTTTCACGAAGTCAGCAGCTTCTTCAGGGTCAGTCACCAGCATCGAATGATCCAGCTCACCTTCTGCACCATGACCATCTTCTTCGCCCATCATGCCGGTTTCGAGCGAGCCTAAACAACCTAATTCGCCTTCCACAGAGACACCGCAAGCATGCGCTAATTCAACCACTTTGCGGGTCACATCTACATTGTATTCATAGCTAGACGGCGTTTTACCATCGGCCATTAACGAGCCGTCCATCATCACTGAAGAGAAGCCTGATTGAATCGAGCGGAAACACACCGCAGGCTCAGCACCATGATCTTGATGCATACAAACTGGAATATGCGGATACATTTCCACCGCAGCTAAGATCAAATGACGTAAAAACGGCTCGCCTGCATACGAACGCGCACCCGCTGAACCTTGTAGAATCACCGGAGCATTCGTTTCATCCGCCGCCTGCATAATCGCCTGTACTTGCTCCATATTATTCACATTAAAAGCGGGCATGCCATAGCCATGTTCAGCCGCATGATCCAACAATTGACGCATTGAGATTAAAGCCATGGGTGTGTCTCCTGTAAATTAACTAGCCATTATTGATTAATTATAAGGTGGTGCTGGCTCAACCTTGAGCACGCTTTTCTAACATTTCTACTGCTGGTAAAGTTTTGCCTTCTAAGTATTCCAAGAAAGCGCCGCCTGCGGTGGAGATATACGAGATTTGATCATAAATATCATATTTTTGAATCGCTGCAATCGTGTCACCGCCACCGGCTAAAGTGAAGGACTTAGTCTTAGCAATCGCCAGAGCAATCGCTTTAGTGCCTTCACCAAACTGATCAAACTCAAATACACCAACTGGGCCATTCCAGACCACAGTCCCCGCTTGCATAATAATATTGACCAGCTCTTGAGCTGAGTTTGGGCCAATATCAAAAATCATGTCATCGTCTTGCACATCGGTGGCAGCTTTCAGAACGGCTGGTTCATTGGCATCAAATTGCTTACCACAAACCACATCGGAGGCAATCGGAATACTCGCGCCACGTGCCGTCATTTTTTGCATTAAAGCTTGCGCGGTCGGGACTAAATCGGCTTCACAGAGCGATTTACCGACATTATGGCCTACGGCTTTTAAGAAAGTATTCGCAATCCCACCGCCGACCACCATTTGATCGACTTTTTCGGCTAAGGCTTCTAATACGGTCAATTTAGTCGAAACTTTAGAGCCACCGACAATCGCTACCATCGGGCGCGCTGGTTTAGCTAAAGCTTTGGCAAGCGCATCCAGCTCTTCAGTCATTAAAATGCCTGCAGCAGCAACCGGAGCATACATACCCACGCCATAAGTGGAAGCTTCAGCGCGGTGCGCAGTGCCGAAAGCATCCATCACGAAGACATCACAAAGTGCCGCATATTTTTTAGCAGTCTCTTCGCTATTTTTCTTTTCACCTTTATTAATGCGGCAATTTTCAAGAATG
Organism: Thiolinea sp.; assembly: GCA_049292455.1. GTDB lineage: Bacteria > Pseudomonadota > Gammaproteobacteria > Thiotrichales > Thiotrichaceae > Thiolinea. The sequence goes on along the minus strand of JBATRF010000057.1, from coordinate 20,309 downwards.
ACTAATTCGCCTGCGGCTACTTCAAAGCCACCATTCACCCAATCTTTAATCACAGGCACTGGTTTGCCCAAGCGTGCTGAGATATTGTCCGCGATAGGCTGTAAAGAAACCTCTTCTGACCATTCACCCTCGGTCGGGCGGCCTAAATGCGAAGTCACCATCACTTTCGCGCCCGCATTTAAGGCATGCTCAATGGTCGCCATTGATGCGGTAATGCGCGCATCTGAAGTGACTTTGCCCTCTTTTACCGGAACATTCAGATCAGAACGGATCAGGACACGTTTGCCCTTCAGATCCAAGTCAGTCATTTTAATAAAAGCCATGAGCACGCTCCTTGGGAAATTAAATCAGTTATCTAAATAACAGTACTTAGATAACTGCTCTAAACAACTGAGGGGCACGCAGCCCCTCAATCGAATACAACTTAGTTTTTCGCTACATGCGCGACGAAGCGCAGCATATTGCAGGTATAACCGTATTCATTGTCATACCAAGCAACCACTTTCACGAAGGTGCTATCTAAAGCAATGCCTGCTTCCGCATCGAAAGTCGATGGTGCTGAATGACCGACGAAGTCAGTCGAAACGACTTTCTCATCGGTATAGCCCAATACGCCTTTCATCGCGCCTTCAGAGGCCGCTTTCATCGCAGCACAAATCTCTGCATACGAAGCTTCTTTGCTTAGCTCAACGGTCAAGTCCACGACAGACACATCGGAAGTCGGTACGCGGAAAGCCATACCGGTCAGTTTGCCTTTCAGCTCTGGCATCACCACGCCGACGGCTTTAGCAGCACCCGTCGAAGATGGAATGATGTTTTCTAAAATACCGCGCCCACCGCGCCAATCTTTCATGGAAGGGCCATCAACGGTTTTCTGGGTCGCCGTTGCTGCATGGACTGTCGTCATCAGACCACGTTTAATACCCCAGTTGTCATGCAGAACTTTAGCCACGGGTGCTAAGCAGTTCGTGGTGCATGAAGCTGCCGATACAATCGCTTGGCCTTGATAGCTGGTATGGTTCACGCCGTAAACGAACATCGGCGTGCTGTCTTTAGATGGAGCAGACATCACCACTTTCTTTGCACCCGCTTGGATATGCTTTTGGCAACCCTCTTCATCGAGGAAGAAACCCGTGCACTCTAAAACTACATCAACGCCAACCTCCGACCATTTCAGATTGGCTGGCTCTTTTTCAGCGGTCAGGCGAATTGTTTTGCCATTGACGACTAAGTGATTACCTTCAGTGGCGATCTCGCCATTAAAGCGGCCATGGACAGAATCATATTTCAGCATGTAAGCCAGATAATCAGGCGCTAACAAATCATTAATTGCAACGACTTCCAGTTCAGGAAACTCCTTAGAGATTGCCCGAAATACCATCCGCCCAATGCGGCCAAAGCCATTGATGCCAACCTTAATCGCCATTGCTTCACTCCTAAAATATGCATAAAAAACTAAAACACGCTTAAGCAGGTTACTAGCATCAGCAACCTGCTTTAAATTTTTCCGGTTGCAAAACCTTACAAGACGCTTTCCACCGCCGCCTTGACATTTTCGACAGTAAAGCCGAAATGTTTAAATAACACCGGTGCAGGCGCAGACTCACCGAAAGTATCCAGACCGACTACTTTACCGTTTAAACCCACAAACTGATACCAGCCAGCAGTCACACCTGCTTCAACGGCTACCCGTGCAGTGACTGCGGACGGTAAAACAGACTCACGATAAGCCGCATCTTGTGCTAAGAATACATCAACACAGGGCATGGAAACGACGCGAATTTTCTTACCTGAAAGCTGCTCGGCAGCACCGACGGCTAAAGCCACTTCAGAACCTGTGGCAATAATAATCGCATCAGGCCTGCCATCACAGTCTTTCAGCACATAAGCGCCTTTAGTAATGCCCGCAACTTGCTCAGCACTACGAGCTTGGAAAGGCAAATTTTGGCGCGTCAAAATCAAGCAGCTAGGACCATCTTGCTTTTCAATCGCCGCTTTCCAGGCCAATGCCGTTTCGACACCATCACAAGGACGCCAGACCGACATACGTGGGATCATGCGCAAAGTCGCTGTTTGTTCCACACCTTGGTGGGTAGGGCCATCTTCACCCAAACCGATCGAATCGTGTGTATAAACAAAAATATTACGAATTTTCATCAAGGCGGACATCCGCAGCGCATTGCGTGCGTACTCAGAGAACATCAGGAAAGTCGCGCCATAAGGAATGAAGCCGCCATGTAAAGCGATTCCATTCATCATCGCACTCATCCCGAACTCACGCACGCCATAGGATAAGTAATTGCCGCTAAAGTCTTGGCTGGGGCCATGCGTAGAGTTGATGGGCTTGCTGCATTTACTGAAGGTATTATTTGAAGGTGTTAAGTCCGCAGAACCCCCTAAGAACTCAGGCAGCAAAGGCGCAAACGCATCTAAAGCATTTTTGGAAGCAACGCGAGTGGCCGGTGATTCGGCTTTAGCAATAATGGCATCAATCGCTTTTTGAGCATTTTCTTCCCAATTAGCCGGTAGCTCGCCTTTAACGCGGCGCTCAAACTCAGCAGCTTGAGCGGGATAAGCTGCCTTATAAGCTTGGAATTTTTCATTCCAAGCCTGCTCAGCAGCAGCACCTTTTGCTTTGCCATCCCAAGCTGCATAAATGGCAGCGGGAATCACAAACGGCTCATACTTCCAACCCATCGCAGCACGTGCGGCTGCAATCTCGTCTTTGCCTAAGGGTGAGCCATGCACATCATGTCCGCCTTCCTTGTTGGGAGCGCCTTTACCGATAATGGTTTTGCAGCAGATTAAGGTGGGTTGATCTCGCTCCATGCGGGCATCAGCAATAGCTACCCGTAAAGAATCTGCATCATGGCCGTCAATATTCCGAATCACATGCCAGCCGTAAGCTTCAAAACGCTTCGGCGTATCATCCGAGAACCAGCCGACAACATCACCATCAATCGAAATGCCATTGTCATCATAGAAGCAAATCAGTTTGCCTAATTTCATTGTGCCCGCGAACGAGCAGGCTTCATGGGAAATACCTTCCATCAAGCAGCCATCACCTAAAAACACATAGGTGTAATGATCGACGATTTTATGCCCTTCTTGATTGAACTGCTCAGCCAACACCTTCTCAGCTAAAGCCATCCCCACCGCATTGCTAATACCCTGCCCTAATGGGCCAGTGGTGGTTTCAATCCCGGGGGTGTAGCCATACTCTGGGTGACCTGGCGTTTTAGAGTGTAATTGCCGGAAGTTTTTCAGCTCTTCAATCGGTAAGTCATAGCCAGTTAAATGCAACACCGAATAAGGCAGCATCGAGCCATGCCCATTTGACATGACAAAGCGGTCGCGATTCGCCCACTGTGGATTCGTTGGGTTATGCGACATGAAATCATTGAATAAGACTTCAGCAATATCCGCCATCCCCATCGGCGCACCGGGGTGACCGGAATTGGCTTGTTGCACGGCATCCATCGCGAGAACGCGAATGGCATTAGCTAAATCTTGGCGAGTGGTCATGGCAGATGCTCCTGATAAGCTTAAAACTGAGTTGCCCGACTGCGAAAGCGCATACAGTAGGACGTGGCGAATGAAAAATACCGATACTGCCTGTGGTGCAAGCCAGTATGGGAATCATCCATTCCAAATAAGGTGATAACTTGTTTAATTAAGCGCAGAAATTGCAGGCTTATTGTGACGAAGCAGCCGAGTAGCAACAATGCTCCCATCCTAGATAGGCAACAAAGTCTAAATAGACTAATCGAGATAGGCTTGATCTTCAGCATGCTTACGGTAAATACTGGGAGCGCAATAATAACCTGATAAATGCATGATGAAAACTCTCTTATACACGCCTTATTGGCTGATCCAGCTGTTCACCACGGCTAAATCCTTTAAAGCAAATCCGATTATGGGCAGCCCGACGCTGAATAGATGGGGTCTGCACGCTAGCCGTGTGCTGCTTGCCAATCGCAGTATGCGCTTTCGGATGTGGCTACTCAGTTTTGGCATTGATCCAGCCGACCGTGCTAGTTATCAGCAGCAGGGTTTTATTGCTAAGGAAAACTTTGTCCCAAGCGATTTATTTCAGCACATTGAAAGCGAGATTCGTAATTTTCAGGGGGAAGTACGCGAATGCCAACAAGGCGATACCCAAAATCACCGAATCTTGCTTGATCCAGCCACCCTAGCTCAATTGCCCTATACCCAACAGCTACTCAATAATCAAGACTTTAAGCGCTTGCTGCGCTACACCGCAGGCCATCGGCGCATGCCCTTCTTTCATATTGAACAAGTACGCAATGGAATCAAAGCTGAAGGGCAAGATCCACAAAAAACTCTGCACACCGATACCTTTCATCCCACGATGAAATTTTGGCTGTATTTGGATGATGTGGATGAACACAATGGCCCCTTTACTTATATTCCGACTTCCAATCAATTGACTCGCCAACGTCTAGCTTGGGAGTATCAAGCGAGTCAAATGGCTTATCGCCATCCTGATTCTTATTCAGCACGTGGCTCGTTTCGCTTTAGCCCGAGTGATCGCGAGCAGATCGGCTTGCCAGAGCCTAAAGCGTTTAAGGTGAAGAAAAACACCTTAGTGATCGGTAATACGTTTGGCATTCATGGGCGCGGGCAAGCCGATGCAGGCAGTACTCGTCTAGCCATTTGGGGCATGAGCCGTACTAATCCTTTTATTCCCTTTCCGGGCTTAGGTTTAGCTATTTTTGATCGTTGGCAATACGACATCTTAAATCGAGTACGGGCATGGCAAGATGCACAAGCCGCTAAGCAAGGTAGATCGGCTGCTTGGCATCGGATCGATTAGACTGGAAAAGTTCTGAGTTTAGCAACCAAACTGTCATCTGTGAGTCATAGGCTTAGCGCTCATTCTTAAGTTTGCCAATGACTAGCTGCTTTCTGGTAAACTCTGCGCGCAATTCACCCATCCCTCAACTCTAGACTCTAAGGAGGCCTATGCATGTTACGCCTATTCAAAATTGAGAATGGCCTGCTCCATAAAACCAATGTAGAGCCTGAGCGATTGCGTAATCAGTTATCTGAGGTGCAATGGGTGGATATGTGTGATCCTGATGATGATGAGCGCTTATTATTAGAATCGCTGCTACATACCGATTTACCTGAGTCCGATGATGTGGAAGAAATCGAATATTCCGCACGCTGCTTTGTGGATCAGTCGGGTATTCATGTGCATGCTTTATTTATTTATCAGGAAGATGGCCGCCATAGCACCGTATCCGTGGCTTTTATTTTGCAAGACAATCGCCTAATTACGATTCGTGAAGAGAAGCTCGCTGACTTTCGCCTGTTCCGCTTGCGCGCTCGCCGTGGACAAATTCATTGCACCAATGCCGCTGAATTATTAGTAACGATGTTTGAACACAAAGTCGAAAATCATGCGGACTATCTGGAAGATATTCATCATGCCCTCGAAGATGTCAGCCATTCGGTACTGGAAGAAGAAGATTCAGACTTAGAAAACTCCATTAGTGAATTAGCCCAACTCGAAGATAGCAATGGGAAAATTCGCCTGTGCTTGATGGATACGCAGCGTGATATTTCTTTCTTGCTACGTCACTTAAAAGGCAATCCAGAAATCACTGAAACCTTGCGGGAAATCATGCATGACATTGAAGGCTTGATGTCGCATACCACTTTCCTCTTCGACAAAATCAACTTCTTGATGAGCTCAACGCAGGGCTTCATCAATATTAAGCAGAATAAAATTATTAAAATCTTCTCGATTGCAGCTGTGGTGTTTCTACCGCCAACCTTGGTAGCCAGTACCTACGGCATGAACTTTGATGTGATGCCCGAATTGCATTGGTTGCTCGGTTATCCGTGGGCGCTGTGCTTGATGGTGATTGCTGGAATAGCGCCTTATTTGTTCTTTAAGCATAAGGGTTGGTTGTAAGCCTTAAAACAAAAAAGCAGTGACCGTATGAGCCACTGCTTCCATTCCAAACTAACTAAGAGAATTAGCGCATGCGCTTAATTTCGCCGCTTTTAATCTTCGCTAAGTATTGATTCACTTCACGCTTCACTACCGGCATCAGCATGTAAAGTCCAATAATATTGGCAATACTCATCGCAAAGATCATCGCGTCAGAGAAGTCAATAACCGGGCCTAAACTCATACTCGAACCCAGCACAATAAACACTAAGAACATGAGTTTAAAAATCAGCTCTTGAGTTTTACCTTCGCCCACTAAGTAAGTCCACGCTTTTAAGCCATAGTAAGACCAGCTAATCATGGTTGAGAAAGCAAATAGTAAGACCGCGACTGACAGTAAGTAAGGGAACCAAGAGAAGGCACTCGCAAAAGCGTGTGAAGTCAATTCAACACCTGTTAAACCTGCACCACTGGTTAAAGAGCCAGTAATAATAATGACTAAAGCAGTCATTGTACAAATCACCACTGTGTCAATGAAAGGCTCTAAAGTAGAGACAATCCCTTCGGTAGCAGGCTCAGTGGTACGTACCGCTGAGTGGGCAATGGAGGCCGAACCGACACCCGCTTCATTGGAAAACGCTGCACGCTTAAAGCCTTGAATCAAAGCACCGATGATACCGCCGGTTGCACCTGCGCCGGTAAAAGCACCTTCAAAAATTTGACCAAATGCCCAACCAATCTTGTCAAAATTCATCAAAATAATGATTAAACAAGCCAACAAATACCAAATCGCCATGAAGGGAACCAGCTTTTCAGTGACCCGCGCTATCGACTTAATCCCACCGATAATAACTGCACCAGTTAAAACCGCGAGAATCAAACCGAACAACCAACCCTTGTCAGCCATAAAGCTCGATGCGCCACCTGTAACAATAACGACTTGTTGGAAAGCTTGGTTAGCTTGGAACATATTGCCGCCACCAAACGAACCAAAAATACAAGCAATCGCAAAGAATACCGCCAAGAACTTACCTAGCGCTGCTTTATTCTGTAGAGCCAAGCCTTTAGACAAATAGTACATCGGGCCGCCCGATACGCTACCGTCTGGGTATTCATTCCGATACTTAACGCCCAGTGTACACTCAGTGAACTTTGAGGCCATGCCCAACAGACCGGCCAGAATCATCCAGAAAGTAGCACCCGGCCCACCAATAGCAACCGCGACTGCAACCCCTGCAATATTCCCTAAACCCACCGTGCCGGATACGGCGGTAGCTAGCGCTTGGAAGTGACTGACCTCACCAGCATGATTCGGATCATCATACACCCCACGAATTAAACGAAACGCCTGACCCGCTACTCTAAATTGGATAAAACCAAAATAAATGGTAAAGACGGTCGCCGCGACCACCAGCCACAACACAATCAGCGGTACTTTAGCCTCGCCTATTGAAAACGAGAAGAAGATCACACTCGACACTGCATTAGCAATCGGTGCTACTGCATTATTAATGGTTTCGTCAATGCTAGCTTGTGCAACTAAAGGCATGAACAATAAGGCAAAGGCAAGCGCTGCCCCAAAGAGTTTAGATAAGTTTAAATAACTCATAATCTATCCTTGTACGGGTGGGGTTTAAGGCACAACAACGACAGGAACTGCCGCAATCTGGATCAAAGTGCTAGGGACACTACCTAACAACCGACTTGCTAAACCGGTGTCATTCGATTTAGCGATGTAAATCACTTTCGCACCTTTTTCTGTCGTAATCTCATTGATAGTTTTAGCGACATTGCCATAACGCACTTCCGAGCTAACCGTATAACCTGCCGCCGTCAGTTCATTAACTAAAGGTTCTACAATCGATTTAGTAGCGCGCTCTAATTCCTCAGAACGGCGTTGATGACGCTCAGCTAACTCTTCTTGGGTTAAGAAGCTATAAGGCGACCACTCTAAAACGTGCACAATATGTAGGTGGGCATTGGCTAGTTTAGCGCGTTCTGCAGCGAATTCTGCAGTGCGTCGTGATGTGGGGCTGCCATCATAGGCAACCAGATAAATATCCGGCATGGTACGACTCCTCTAACTATAACTGTGGTTGTGTAGGCCGTTTATCACCCCTCCAATTGGGTCATAAAAAGCGCTACAACATTCTAGCCAGAGTGCAGAAAAAAAATCACTTTAATTGTGGTTATTAAGCGCAAATTCACAGAAAATTATGTGGAGCATCACCCATTTTGAAGGGTAAAACCCTGAGCTACTATTTTTTATGACGATTAAACCACCGCCAATTGATTGACTGATTGGTCAATCAGTTGGTAATGACAGCCATTTTTATTGCAGCAGTTACTTCTCTACAAACGCCCGCTCAATTACATAATCGCCTGCCTCGCCTTGACGCGGCGAAATATGAAAGCCGCAGTCATTCAATAAGATCGAAGTATCAGATAGCATCGCTGGGCTACCGCAAATCATGGCCCGATCAAACTCAGGGTTCAACGGTTCTTGACAAATATGCTGAAACAATTCACCGCTACGAATCAAATTAGTTAAACGCCCATGATGAATAAACGGCTCACGGGTAACGGCGGGGTAGTAAACCAGTTTTTCGCGTACTAATTCGCCTAAGAATTCATTATTCGGCAGGTCGTTTTCCAGATAATTTTTATAGGCCAGCTCAGTTTGCCAGCGTACCCCGTGCATTAGAATGACTTGCTCAAACTGCTCATACATTTCAGGGTCATGCACCAAACTCATGAAGGGTGCTAAACCTGTGCCAGTCGCAAATAAAAACAAGCGCTTACCTGGCTTTAAATCGCGTAGTACTAAAGTACCTGTTGGCTTCTTGCTGATCATGACGGCATCACCGACTTGCAAATGTTGCAAGCGCGAAGTCAGCTGACCGTCTTGGACTTTAATACTAAAAAACTCTAAATAATCTTCATGATTAGCACTAGCAATACTATAAGCTCGCATTAAGGGCTTACCTTCAACCTGCAAACCAATCATCACAAATTGACCATTTACAAAACGAAAAGCTTGGTCGCGCGTCGTGCGGAAAGAAAATAATGACTCATTCCAGTGGCGAACATCGGTCACATTTTCGGTCAAAAAAGCACTCATGTTAAATCTTATAATCCTTGTAAACTAAACTCTAAAATTGGCGCGCTAGTGTACGCTGCTTCATTTTAACTAGCGAGTGCCGCTAACTCAGTCAATGGCCAACGTGGACGCGGCTGAATCACTGGCGGCTCAGACGCACCCGCTTGTAAGCGCAAAGCCCCAGCATAAGCGATCATTGCCCCATTATCGGTGCAGAATTCTAAACGCGGAAAATACACTTGCGCCTTAAGGTCTGCTAAGCGTTGGCGCAAACGTTGATTCGCCCCAACGCCACCGGCAATCACTAAAGTTTTACGCCCGGTTTGCTCTAAAGCACGCTTGCACTTAATAAACAAAGTTTCGACCACTGCCTCTTCAAAAGCGTGCGCAATATCGGCTTTATCCTGCTCAGTCTGGTTTGAGTTTTGCCAAGTGGTGAGGCTGAAAGTCTTCAAGCCACTAAAACTAAAATCACAGCCGGGGCGATCCGTCATCGGGCGTGGAAATTTATAAATGCCCGCTCTACCCTGCTCGGCTAATTTCGCAAGCAATGGCCCACCGGGATAATCCAAACCTAATAATTTGGCGGTTTTATCAAAAGCTTCACCGGCTGCATCATCTACACTTTCGCCTAAAACGTGGTACTCACCGATTTGCGGCACATCCACCAGCATGGTATGTCCACCTGAGACCAGCAAGGCTACGAAAGGCAATTGAGGTGGCTGAGGTTCTAACATCGGCGCGAGCAAATGCCCCTCCATATGATGCACGCCCACCGCAGGAATATTTAAGCCCCAAGCCAAAGAACGGGCGACGGAAGCCCCGACCATCAAGGCGCCAATTAGCCCCGGCCCCGAGGTATAAGCAATCCCATCTAGATCACTTAACTCTAAACCAGCTGCCGCTAAAACTTCATAAGTGAGTGGCAAGACGCGCTGAATATGATCCCGTGAAGCTAATTCAGGCACGACACCACCATACTCCGCATGCAATTTAATTTGGCTAAATAACCGATGCGCGAGCAAACCCTGTTCAGTATCGTAAATGGCAACGCCCGTTTCATCGCAGGAAGTTTCAATTCCTAAGACACGCATAGTTTCCGCCTAAAATTGACAAAGCTAAAAGCGCCTATTATACCTGCACTCACTCTTTTGTCGTAAACAAGGACAATTATGACCGGCTTATTCAAAGGCATGGGCTATGTGTTTAAAGGCTTTTCACTGATTACCCAAAAAGGAATTCGTCCTTTTGTGGCAATGCCCTTATTAATCAATATTTTAATTTTTGCAGGTGGCATTTGGTTGGCTTCAAGCCAAGTGGATCGCTGGATGGATCAACTACTACCCAGCTGGCTGAGTTGGTTGGAATGGCTGCTATGGCCGCTGTTTATTGTGATGATTTTCTTTGCAGTGTTTTACACTTTCACGATGATCGCTAATATTATTTCCGCGCCCTTCAACTCCCTGCTCGCCGAACAAATCGAGAAGCGCTTGAATGGCTTGCCGGTGGCAGAATTTCAAGGCTTCAAGTCGATTCCGAGCTTAATTACTCGCACTTTCCGCAGTGAAGCCAGCAAGCTTTGGTATATGGCGAAATGGGGTATTTTACTGATTCTGATCACGATTATTCCGGGCGTGAATGTGATTTCTCCGTTGGCTTGGACAATCTTTGGTGCTTGGATGCTGGCGATTGAATATGCCGATTATCCGATGGGCAATCACGAACTCTTCTTTAAAGATGAATTACAGACTTTAAAGAAACATCCAGCGCATGCTTTGGGCTTTGGCTGGATTCTATCGTTGATGACTGCTATACCCTTCTTAAACTTTTTAGCGATGCCAGTGGGAGTTGCTGGTGGCACTGCTTTATGGGTAGACGAATTATCGAAAAGTCATCGTGAGCGTTTAAGCGTCAACCTCAAATAGCACCATTAATAAACAATTCCAGCCAAGTATAACCTCCCTTCTCGGGCGCTTCCTTGGCTGCATCATTCGCATCAGCAGGATTTAAACCCTGCTTTTGCTCCCACAGGTCTGAAATCCCGTCTTTATCTTGATCAGGATAAGGCTCACCCTCAATTTGTACTGGAAAACCACCCACTTCTGCCTCTTCAAAGGGAAAAGCTTTGCGTAGATAAGTGCCTGTTCGATATTCATCCACATAGCGCTGATCAATCGGATCACGATTGTTAACCCATTGGCCTAAGCTATTAATACGCTGATTAGCACCTACTTGGGCTAAGACCAATTGCTCCGCGTCTATAGCAGACTGGGTCGTAATAGCGACTCCATTGGTAGTTAAAGCTTTAGCGCGCAGCCAGTCCGCTGGTAACTTAGCCTCACAAGGCTGGGCACGTGTTTGGTAAGCGCAAAGAACATCTACTTTATCTTTGGCTGTATCACCTGCTAGCAAATAACGATTATCTTGCAGGTATAAAGAAGGCTCTCCGGGTACGCCATCCCACCAGCCGTCAGGGTCTTTTTGTTTCTGCGCGCGCGCTGCTGGGACTAGATGAATACCGCCGCGCTGTTGATCATAATCAGTCAAAGTAATCGGCCCTGCTTTCCAAGTATTGCCAATCACATCCGCACGTACAGCACCCGCCAACACGGTTGGCAGCCATTGCCAGTTATAGATTAGATTATTAATCAGCTGCCCTTGCTTCGTAAGTAGATCGCCATTGCGCTTTTGCGTATGTACCAAGAGATTGTGATGCAGGCTCACACGCTCCGCTGCATAGTTAGGGTCACCCTCATAGCCCGCCATAAAAGCGGCACTTGGATGACCACGCCCGTCAGCGTGCCGCACTAAACCTTCGCCGATTAAGCTCCAAGACACTGTAATATCATTCGCCGTACCTTTGGAACCATCCCAAAGCTCACCGGTATAAATACTTAAACCTTCAGCAGGCATCCAACTAAAAGAGCAATGATCGATCATCACCGCACTAGCCTTATTCTCAATCATCAAAGTTTCGGGGGTTTGCTGCGCATCGAAAACAGGTAATTGCCGACCCGTGCGGAAGCGTAAATAACGCAGTACTACATCATGCGTTAGAATGGTAATGCCATTGTTTTTAATCGTAATGCCACCGGCAGGTGCGGTTTGCCCTGCTACGGTTAAATAAGGGCTTTTAATCCGAATATTGCCAAGGCGCTGAATGCTGACTGCATGTGCTTTTTCATGCCAAGCCGCTGAATCTTTGTCATTTTTTAGCGCTTTTGTATCTAAAGACAATTCATCTTTGAGTAGCTCGATGACTCCAGAGACACGAAATACCACAGTACGCGGATAAGGCTGCATTAGGGCCCAACGTAGCGTGCCGGGAATGAGCTTGCTGGGATCCGCTAGATCTTCAGTTGTACAGGCTTTAGTAGGACAAGGATCATCTAAACGATCCACAATTAAGACTTTACCAGCGCGTCCACCTAAACTGTATGCACCATCACCCTCCGCTCCCGGAAAAGCAGGTAACTCCGCATAGGCAGGCATCGCTAGTATGTAGGCTAATAAAAGCCAGATTATCCCTCGATTCATGCACCAAGGTATAAGCAAAGCTTGGTTAAATCGCTAAGGATGAAACTGACGAAAGGTCAAAAACACACGCTCAATAAGCGTGTGTCAAAGTGGAATGAGAAAACTTAAGTTAGAACTGATGGCTATAAGAAACACCAATCGCGTTTTGCTTCATCTTTAGGTTATAAGCATCTAAGGCAATCGGCCCAGGTGGAGGCACGGTATTATCACCTTTCGTTTCACCTTCAAAGGTATGCACAAACGAAGCAATCAAACTCGATTTAGGAGTGAGCTGCCACTCTGCGCCTAAGGTCAGATGCTGCTCAGCCACCCCCGGAGCCAATACATTCACGGTAGTATCAGAGGATTTAACTGGATTAGTGCCTTTGTTATAGCCGACCATCACAGCCATTTGTGGATTAATTTGCTGCTTTACACCCAGTTTAACAGCAGTGACATCCTTCCAACCAAAGCCTGGGCCGTCTTTGCCACCAAACTGCACGGGCTTGTGGCTGCTATTGCCAATCGCTGCGACTGAACTGTAATCAATCTTCTGTACATCGCCTACGATTAAAGTATTAGGCCCTGCTTGCCAAGCGAAGCCTGCACTTAAAGCGGCGGGCACATCAAACTCACCACCATTGGCAAAAAGACCAGAATATTGGTCAAACTTCCCCATGCCCACTTTGGAGCGATAGGCCACCCCCATAGAAACATTGGGCGCTACTTTGCCATGCCAACCGATACTCAGGCCGATACCTGTGGAGCTATCATAACCATTATTGGTGACATGCCCTGGGTTGGCTGAAAACTGTGCATTATCAAAATTTTGCAAGCCTTCTGCTTTAAACTTGTGGTAAACCAAATTGGCAGAAGCCCCAATCGCGTGATTTTCATTCAACTTGTAACTTAGGGTCGGTGCGATAAACAATTGCTGATAATCGACCCCAGCTTTGCCAGTACCAAAATTGGGATTTTTTTCATAGCTGGTGTTCATCCCACCATTGCCATAAACCGCTACTCCAAAATCAAACTGCTGAAAACTGCGCTTATACGATCCCTCTGGAATAAAGAAATTTTGTTTACCGTTACCGTCATAATCAACATCAGCAGGCATCCCGAAGGCTTTGCCATTAAAGGTTGCGGTGCGTTTGGGTTGGAAAATTTCTAAACCTGCATCAAAGCCATCGGCTACGAAGGATGTTGAAGCCGGATTGCTTGCAATACTGGAAGTATTCGCAGCATACCCCGTAGCAGCGCCCCCAAGGCTACGATGCTCCATGCCTAAACCAATCGGTGCAAGGCCATTGGTAGCAAAAGCGGGAATTGTGGTAAAGCTTAAAAGAATAGCGGTAGACAGCAGTGACCGGCGCAATACAGTTGCGTGCATAGTGTTCTCTCCTCTCATCGGCGGTAATTAGTACCTAAGTGCATACTCACCGAAGCTAGTGAAAACTGTCAATTGAAAATAGACACACTATCTCTAATGGCTTAGTAAAGGGCAAGGGTTGCTACTGCTTTCTACTAAATTGAGAAAACTAGTAAAGATTGAAAGTAGCACTCCATTTACCAAACACAATCTCCACACCATTCGTTAACTGAATCGGCCTAGTAATTCTAGATTTACTATTTACAAAAGTGCCATTGCTTGATCCTACATCCTCTAAAATTACTCTTCCATCTGAGAAACACTCGATAACAGCATGATGGCGACTTACATTACAATGATTAATTTCAATATTATTCTGTTCTCTAGATCGGCCTATTTTGTTTTTACCTAAATATAAATCATAGTGACCACCATCATACTCTAGTCGAGCAACAGGATTATTAACTTTTATCTTTGTCCTCTTACTCATAAGCCCTGATATACCGGTCACTATGGTTACAACACTATTCACACTGTCAAGAACCTTTTTAGTAGTATCTACTAAGCCATCTTCTTCATCACTCATAAAATACCTCAGCCTTATTTAACCTTCTGGAAAATAGAAGACCAGTTACCAAAGGCGATAAAATCCCCATCCTTAACGCTGGAAATTTTATCAATACGTCTATTATTCAACCAAGATCCATTTAAAGAGTTCAGATCATTAACCATAACTACTCCTTCTCCCTTATAATGCAAGGTGGCATGCGTGCGGCCAACAGTTTCATCTTTTATGACTATGTCATTAGTTGGAAGATATCCGATAGTATTAATACCAGCAAAAATAGGATAGGCTTGACCTTGATGTACTAAAAAGCCTATAGGATTTCTATACTTTTTAAATATATTTGGCCTAAAGTGTCTGTAAAATAACCAACCTAGCAAAATCAGTAATAGTGTAAATAAGTAAATAGCTAGCCACATTACATAGCGTGTTTGCTTTAGGGTTAACCAAGGAAAAAACTTTATCAACCTTAACTTCCAACTTGGTATCGCCACTAAGGCTACAGGTAAGCTTTTTTCCAAAATCTCATTTGCTAAAGAAATTTTCAAATAAATATTCTTATTAGGATGTAACTCCGATAAGATCGCATCTAACCTTCCACCTGAATTACTATCCCTATAGATATTCAAAATTGATTCTTCATTTGGAATATCGAGCTGTATACCTCGACCACCTGTTTTTTCTGCCAAATAAAAAGGAATTTGTGATGCGTCAGAGTCCCGTGTTACTATACTATAAACGCTAGTCTTATTATTTAAAGCAAATTTTACTGCATCTAATTTGTCAAACGCAGAGTCTTCTGCGATACCATCAGTCACAAGTAGAAGAACACGCCTATAAATTGATGGAGAGGATGGGCAATTCATTTCTAAATTTTTAACACCATCTTCGAAAAATCGGAAAAGCTCCGTGCGAGGCTCACTAAAATTTAATTTTTCTAATTCGAATAAGAGCTTATCTATATCTTGAGTAGGCTCTATTAATAGTTTAGAGTTTTTTGCAAAAGTCATTAAACCCATGAAGTGCTGTGATGGTTTTTGCTCAACAATATGCTGTAAAAGATTTACTAAACTAGAGGATTGTGTTACTGAATTAATTTTACTACCTTTTAGCATAGAACGACTAACATCAACTAACAGCATATAACAAACACTTAGCCCTCGTTTAGGTTCTAGATCTGCTATTATATTAATCGCTTCATCATCAACAATCAAAGCTAACTCTCGAGCTTCTACCGATTGATTATTTAAACCAGTGACCCACCAAGAAGCTGATAATTTTTGACTTTTAGTATCAAAAGCAACTGAATCGATGACAATATCTCGTTGCTCAACGGCGTATAAATTATTAAAAAGGGCAAAAAACACAAAAAGTGCGGCACTTTTTAAAAAAAGTATCAAAGCTTCCATTGCCTGATTAAACCTTACTAATAACAAATGTATTTACCACTAGATCATGGATATTTCTTTTTTTGTATTTTATGTTAAAAAAGAAAAGCATAAAAAATATAATCTTTAAAAAATATCGCCATGATGCTACTAAAAATCCTAATTTTTTTCCATGCTCATTTATTACTCTGATATTGAATACTCTCTTACCTAAAGTCGCACCTACCAAAGAACCATCGACAAGACCAAAGTATAACCAGCCTAATAAAAATAAATTAGAAAATAATATCAAGCCAAAACTAAAGTCAACAAATACATTCGATGGTAAAATTAATACAATTAAAACCACGGGAGTAACTAAAAAATAGCAATCAACCATGAATGCTAACAATCTTAACATAAAACCAGCATAATAAGATTCATCTAAAATAGCATTAACAGCCAATTTATTGCTTTGAATTTCAAGCTTCTTATTTGGGCTAAGAGATGCATGCCCAATATTTTTACCGACTAATTCTTCTTTAGTTTGTTTTAAAATTTCTTCGTTATGTAAAGCAATAAGTCTATTTTGCACTTCTTCAGCATCTTTCAGTCGTGTTGTTGGATCAAGCGCTAAACACTGATCAATCAATATAAGTAAACCTTGAGGATATTTTCCATAAAAACCGGAGGTTGCGGGGATCAGTGTATCTTTCTCCTTCTGGCGGCTATCAGCGGCAACGAGATTTCCACCTATACATTTATATAGAGTTGCCCCTAATGCATAAACATCTGATTTGGAGTCTCCAAAATTATTAGCATCATCATAAAACTCTGGAGGAGAAAACGTTTTAGAAGCATGCTTTGTACTGATTTTATTGCTATACTCACTAAAATATGCCGACCCAAAATCAATTAGGTAATGAATAGGGGGTTGCTCATAGCTAATAAAAATATTACTAGGTTTAATATCAAGGTGAAAAATATTATTCTTATGCAAAAATCTTAGACCATCTAAAACTGGAATAAAAAAATTAATTATTTCAGAGTAACTTAAAATTTTTCTTTCACTGAGAATCTTCTGAAGAATATCCCCCTTATTAGCTTCCATTACAATATAAGCAGTATTATTTAGCTCGAAACAATGTACTATCTTGACTATATTTATGATGCTTTTACTGTTGTTAATTAAATTTTTTAAATTTTTAGAATTTTCAATTATTGCATACAAACCTCTTTCATATTCCTTTTTTTTATATTCACTAACAAATAACTTATTAGTTTTACTATCTCTTTTTGGCGCAAGGTGACTTGGAAAGTACTCTTTAATGATTAAGTGTTTAGCCACATCACCAGTGACGTCACCTAAATTAATTGCCTTATAAACTATACTAAAACCACCTTCGCCCAGATAGCTCTGTATCTCGTAGTTAAGGATTAACTCACCTGCTTTCAATGCCTCACTTCGCCCTATCATATAGCTGAGCCTCCCAAGATCTCTTAGACTAAAAGTCTCTTCAAATTTAATTAACCCAAACAGCTAAGGCTGTATAATTATCACGATTTATAAAACTTTCCCTTCTAAGTTCGCTTAGACTATTAACCTGAATATACTTTTTAACCATATCTTCAAGCCAACCCTTAATACTTAATGTATTCTCCAAGCTAGTTAGCATCGCTTGTTCAGTTACATGTTCCCAAAAACCGTCAGTACATAATAAAAAGATATCTCCCCTCTTTATTATGTCGATCTCATTTACTTGCAAGGTTAATGAACCCCTATTACAACCTAAAGATTGCAACAATCTATTTCTATCGGGATGATTTCTAATTTCACTCTCTTTAATAGCACCGGCTGTAACTAACGCCTGACATAGACTATGATCTTTAGTCCGACTAAGAATTTTATTATCCCGAAAAAAATAAAGTCTAGAATCACCTACATGAGTCCAGATAGCTTTTTTTTTATTATAGTAAGCACAACCAAGGTCGTTGACATTTTGATCAGATAGGGTTGTTGTAGTTGAATTCGTTTAATATTTTCGTGAGTGATATTAATTTTTTTTAATAGCCAACTATGACTAGAAAAATCCGCATTCTCCTCATTATCAGGAGGAGAACCCAAAGTGTTTGTTAGGACACTAGTTAGAGCCAAATTAGCAGCAAAGCCACCTCCCGCCGCTCCTCCTAAGCCATCAGCCACAGCAAATTGGTATACATTATTAGACTTCACGGAATAACGCCTCGCTTTAAAAGCATCTTGATTTTCTTCTCTATCACCAATTCCAGATACTACCGTATAATCTATGCTAAGCATGATCTTATCAAAACCTTATTGAATTTTTACTCTAGAAATGACCAGTTAAAAGTCTCATTACAAAATGGTTTAAATAACAGGGTTGTCGACCCAATTTTAATTTCATCATAAGCAACTAATACTTTGCTATCTAAAACTAAATTACTATTAACTTTCAATAAATTCTTCCCCTCTCCTGAAAAAATTACGAATATTTTTTCTTCTTGATCATAAGCTAGAAATGCATGCTTTTCTCTAGAAATAGATTCATCTCCAAAGTTAATAATAATATCCCCAGCCACTCTACCTATCTTATTTAGGCCATGCCTAATAGGCAGATCGGATCCAAACCCTAGACCATTTACTACGACTAGCCACCCTGTCACTAGGCTAGAATAATCAGTATCTTTAGTTTTTAGCGGAGCCTCTTCATAGTAATTTATTCTTTCTGTTTTTTTACTCAAAATAGCTGAGCTAGTCTTATTTTTATAATCAGTTATATCCTGACAGTAAGGACACTCAGCGAGACTTTCATCGTAAACATGCTTACTAGAGCAATACTTATAGCTCATTTATCGTCCCTTCTTCGCTCATCTGAGCTTTCCAACTAAATCTTTTACTGCATAAGGATATAAAAGTAAGTTCTGACTGACCCAATTGAATGCAATCATAATCGTTTAACTTGTGGTTCTCGATAATTACTTTATTATTTACTTTTGTTAAATTAAAACCATTTAGATGACTTATGAAAAAACTATCCTCATCAGGGTTAAAGATGATTTTTGCATGATTTTCTCTAGCAATAGTCAAATCCCCAAAATTTATAATAAGATCACCGCGCTCTCGGCCAATGCTATTTGTACCTGCGAGGATACGCATACAATGACCAATACCTAATCCATTAGTAATCACTAACCAACCGACTACGGGCATAACAGTATTAAAAGAGGTTTTTTCTTGATAAGTTGACGTGATTAATAGCCGAGTCTTTGAATGAATCTGCTCCTCTGTTTGCTTTGAACCTTTTTCTCTAGCCTCATCTAGTTTTCCTATAGGCTCTGTGCGTTCTCCCAGTAATAGATCTAAAGGCATTGTTCTACTGGCATCTGGGTGGTCTATAGGAGCTGTTATGGTTTGGCTATCTGAGAAAGGCACTGTAAGATCTTCTGAGCTTCTAAGTGGAATTGTTGGCTGATCTTGGAACTGTGCTGAGTTTACTTTCTCTAATTTTCCATAAGGAGTTTTAAATTGAGTCTTCCTACAAAAAGGGCAACTTGTGTACTCCCTATTATCATAGGTATGCTCATCTTTTTCACAACGTAATAAGGTCATACTATTTTCCCATTAAAGTACTAAAGCTAACTCAATCACTATCCCTTTTTAAGATATAAGTAATATCACCATGGCCAAAGCTTAGTCTCTGCCCAACTTGCACTGGCGTAATTTGCCCTTTTAAAATTTCGCTTGCATCTATGCGAGTTTTATTTCTTGAACCTAAATCTTCGATAAAGAAACTTTTATCTGGATTAATTGTGATTAAAGCATGATCCCGTGAGATATATTGATTCTCTATAGTTAATTTAATACCCTTTGATGGATCTCTCCCTAAATAGTAATTACCAGTAATAGGAAAAATCAATTTCGGCAAGTTGCTAAAACCGGATAAAGGCATTAAATAATATAGCGGTTTAGATTCTATACTTTTGGCATCTATAGCTTCATTCTCAGCCGCTTGCTGAACTGGTTGTGTAGGGATACTGTCTTGTAACTCCCTAACACTGTTATCACTAACTTTATATTGTTTACTTATGACTTTCTTATTTTCTTTTTTTCTAAAAAAATTGTAATAAATAATAAGACTAAATAATAAAATAGCGACACCTAAGATTATTAATACCTGCCCACTTCCACTCAACCAACTATATTTCATTTCTCAATCCTATCTTTATTGCAACAAGAGCTACTTTTCCCGTTCTGTACTCGAAAAAACACTATCATTCAGTTCTTGAGGATATTTTGAAGCAGAGACTTTATTAGACTCGGCCTTTATTGGCTTGTTGTCTGGACTTGGCTTGTTGTCTGGACTTGGCTTGTTGTCTGGACTTGGCTTGTTGTCTGGACTTGGCTTGTTGTCTGGACTTGGCTTGTTGTCTGGACTTGGCTTGTTGTCTGG
>JBATRF010000056.1:0-1502 GCA_049292455.1 Thiolinea sp. | reverse complement strand
CACTTGCAACCTGCAACCTGCAACTTGCCCAAGTGAGCACGCACCATGTTAACAACAGTTCTCATCGTCGTCCTGTACGCAGCATTGGTGATCCATATCATTCTGATGGGTGTCGCCTTGTGGCGAGTGTGGCGAGGAGAAAACATCGTCGATCGGTTGATCGGCGCGGATTTGATCACCACAATCACCCTGGCGATCCTGGTCATCCTTGCTGTCATCGACCGCAACAGCATTTACATTGACGCGGCTCTGGGCCTGGCCGCCCTGGGCTTCATCGGCACCATCGCGCTGGCAAAATACATTGCGGATGAGCAGATGTTTTGAGAGTGGCAGGTTGCTGGTGGCAACTTGCCACTTGCAACCTGCAACCTGCAACCCGCCCAGGACACGACCATGGAAACCATCCTCCAACTGATCGCAATCATCGCAATCGTCGTCGGCACGGCGTTTTCGGTGCTGGGCATGCTCGGCATGGTGCGCATGCCGGATGTGTATACGCGTCTGCATGCCACAGGCAAGGTAGGCGTGTTTGGCGTGGTGCTGTTGCTGGTCGCGGCGGTGGCATGGACACCATTGGGCTGGGGTAAAGGACTGGTTCTCATCGCATTCCTGCTGCTGGCTGGCCCGGTCACGTCACACGCCCTTTCTTCGGCAGCCTATCGTATCGGCATCCCCTTCGCCCACCGCGTGCGCGATGACCTGGCAGAAGCCACGGCCGAAGCTTTGCCTGAAAACGCGCCTGCGCCAGGTCAAGAAGTCGAAGCGAGGTAGGGGCACGGCCTTGCGCCTGCCTGCTAGGGCGACCGCAAGCGTCGCCCCTACAGATTGAGAAGATACCTTGCCACCAATAAAAAAAGCCCGATACACATCATCGATGCGCATCGGGCTTTGGTTGGTCGGCCGCCGGTTATGCCTTGTTCGGCGCAGGTGACCGGCCCTGGTTCTTCGCTGTCTTAGACGCTAACTCACCTTGCGCTTGCAGGTAAGCAGCCACGTGATCGCGGGAGAGCAGACCCAGAATGTCGCCAGTGGCCGTGTCCACCACAGGCACCTGATGCGCGCCGGCTTCGTCCATCGCCTGAAGCGCGGTCAGAAGTTCTGTCTCCGGCGCGACAGTTACCAGCTTCGCGCTTGGCGTCATGACCTGCTCGATCTTGGTTTGAGTCCATTGTGAACGCGGCACTCGTGCAGCGTCGGTCAAGGTGAACAGGCCACGGAACTGGCCGAAGTCCTGCACCAGGAAGGCCCGATGGCCCTGGCTGAGGGTCTGCGGATCCAAGGCATCGCCCACCGTGACCCAACTTGGCACTCTCAGTGTCGACCGGTTCATCAGCTGCCCGGCGGTCACGCCCTCAAGCGCCTTGTGTGCCACTGCCTGCTGGCGACTGCCAGCTGCGGCGCTGTTCAGGAAGAGGCCAATGAATGCCAACCACAGGCCGTTGGCGAAGTCGCCGGTGAGGGCGCTGAACACACCCATTCCAATAAAGCCGAATGCCACCAGC
>JBATRF010000055.1:0-1507 GCA_049292455.1 Thiolinea sp. | reverse complement strand
GGGTAGCACCACCAGTAGTATTTATTGTCCATCTTAATTTAGCGGCATTTCCTGATGTAAGTGTTACATTTGTATTGCGAGAATTGGGATTTGATATGGTTGCCGTTCCGGAAACAACTGACCATGTTCCTGAATATCCTGAAGGAGGTGTATTGGCTTGCATGGTAAATTGATTGGAACTGGTAAACATATCGGGTCCGGCATTTGCTGTCGCTCCTGAAGTTATTTCTTCGACACACATATCATCTATGACGATGCCTCGGGTGTTGTCAAGGGTAGTAAAAACAAAATCACCCCATTCATAACCGGTGGACGGTATGGTAAAATCGAAACTGTATCTCTGCCAGTTCAGGCTGTTCCATGAAGTGCTTGCCGGACCAATACAATGTTGGCTTAGATTAAATCCGGGCATATTGGTACCACCTCCAAAAAATTCAAGTACAAAAGATGAAGTATTTTGTGGGGTCCCGTTGGTGAAAGCCGCTATCCAAACGGAAACTCTGTATGTCCTGCCACATTGCAATTGTGCATTGGTTTTTAAAGCAGAAAGACAGAATCCTGCTCCTGCCATATAAATCATTTTGGACCCACTGCGTGGGTTGCCATTGGCGCCTGTTTTATTAATATGATATGCTCCTGTAAAAGAGGTTGTATTGGGGGTGGAAGATCCATACGCCTCACTCCAGTTTAGCGGATTTGTATTTTGATAAACCAATGCTGCAGGCGTACTTTGAAAAGAAAGGTTGTAACTGGTAATGGACCCTGAGGATTCAAGATTACCGTTTAAATTGAGTGGTGCTGTACAATCCCCAGTACAGGAAGTAGTGTTGGTGAGTACGACATCATCGGTGACAGTAATAGTTCCGTTAGTGACAGTTAGTCGTACCGTAGCAGAAAATCCTGCCGGTACATTGACGATAGGAGTTGTTTCTGAATTGTCATAGATAAATCCGGTTCCTGAAATGACAGACCAGGTCGCTGTATAACCCGGTGGTGGTGTAGGGCAACTTACTCTAAATAATGCATTTCTGCATTGACTTTGATCAGCTCCGGCATCAACACTAAAGGTAAAACTAATATTGACTTGTCCATGTCCTCCGGATCCCCCGCTAGGGCTACCGGTTGAACCACGTACGGCACCACCTCCGCCACCACCCGGAAATCTGCCTGCAGTTCCGCTTCCGACGGATGTTCTTCCAGCACCACCGTTTCCTCCACCTGAAGGTGCAGTTCCAGCGGTACTTCCCGTTGCATCGTTTCCGTTGGCAGCAGTTCCTGCTGAAGAACCCCCGCCACCTGAAGCTGTTGTACTCACACGATTGGCTCCGTTGCCGCCGGAAAATTTTGTGGTACCTATTCCTGAGGCGGCGCTACCACCTGTGGCACCTGCTGTTGCATTGGAAGCGGCTGAATTACCGCCTTTTGCCAAAACAAAGGCACCGGCAACATTAGTGGCAGAAACCCAGGAATCTTGTCCCGCGGCTGTATTACTTGTGCTTCCTGAACC
>JBATRF010000054.1:0-87098 GCA_049292455.1 Thiolinea sp. | reverse complement strand
CCTGAGCCTGAGCCTGAGCCTGAGCCTGAGCCTGAGCCTGAGCCTGAGCCTGAGCCTGAGCCTGAGCCTGAGCCTGAGCCTGAGCCTGAGCCTGAGCCTGAGCCTGAGCCTGAGCCTGAGCCTGCTAAGCCTATTCGTAAACCGCGCAAACAAGTGGTTAAGGATAAGGTAGACTTAGCTGAGCCAGCAACGCCAACTCAGACAGCATCAGAAACGAGTGAGAATAATGAGTCGGCAGGATCTGCCAAACCTGCAAAACGCAGAGGCATCAAGCTGAAAAAAGATATTTAAATTTTAAGGAGTTCTTTAATGAATACGCTTAATAGAAATCTAGTTGCGTTAGCGATCGCGACAGCTTTAGCCTCAGCGGCGGTGCTTGCAGCAGATATGCCCTTGCCTCCACCAGGCCCGTTTACTAATACCACAGAAGTAGCAGCTGGCAATACAGGCGCTGCAGCTAGCACAGCGACAAGCTCTACTGAGGCGACGGCTAATACAGCTAATGTCACGGTTACCACTCAAGCAGCAGATATGCCAGCACCACCGCCTGGCCCATTCGCGACACCAGCTCCAGTTGAGGCTGGTGGTATCACTGTAGAACAAGGTATGCCTGCTGCCCCAGAGCAAGCAGCACAAGCG
This sequence comes from Thiolinea sp., assembly GCA_049292455.1. GTDB lineage: Bacteria > Pseudomonadota > Gammaproteobacteria > Thiotrichales > Thiotrichaceae > Thiolinea. The sequence goes on along the minus strand of JBATRF010000054.1, from coordinate 86,459 downwards.
ACTACTCAACCTGCAATGCCGACTGCACCAGAGCAGGCAGCCCAAGCACCTGCAGAACCTACTGCGCCTGCTGCACCAGAGCAGGCCGCCCAAGCTCCAGTTCAACCAGCAGCTCCAGAACAAGCAGCACAAGCGCCAACTCAACCAGCAGCGCCGACCGCACCAGAGCAAGCAGCACAAGCACCTGCTCAGCAGCTTGAAATGCCTGCTATGCCTAGCCAGTCAGGCCAAGAGCCAGCAGCGCCAGAACAGCCGGTTATGCCTGAGCAAGTAGCGCAAACACCTGCACAGCCAACCGCACCAGAGCAGACTGCACAAGCTCCAGCAGAGCCTATGCCTCCAGAGCAAACAGCACAAGCGCCTCAGGGTCTCATGCCAATGCAGCCTAACATGATGACTCGTCCGATGCCGCAGATGATGCCGATGAATCCGATGCCAATGGCTATGCCTTATCAGCAACAGATGCCTGTGCAATATTGGTACATTATTCCTGTAGTCCCACAGGCTAATCAGATGCCAATGATGATGCCGCAAATGTATGGTATGCCAGCAGGCCAGCCACGCATGTATATGATGCCAGGTAATCGGATGCCACAAGGTGGGCAAATGCAGCAACGTCCTCATCAGGGCGGCCAAATGCAGCAGCAAGCACCACAACCGGCTCCAGCCCAATAAAGGGCTAATAAGCTATGAGTGGTAAGAAACACTCGTAGTTTGTAGCAAGCAAAAGTGGGCATGATTACATTAATCGGCAATCTCAAAGGCGGCACAGGAAAAAGTACAGTTACTTTTAACTTAGCGCTGTGGATGGCAACTCGCCAAAATGTCCATGTGGTTGTGTATGATCTGGATCCTCAAAGTACGACTTCAGACGCCTTTGAAATTCGTGCTGAAGAGGGTCACTTGCCGCCGGTTAAACCCTTACGGCAAGTAGATACTTTAGGATCAGAAGGAAACAATACACAAGTCTTGGTTGATATGGGCTTGGCTGATATGCGTGCTACGGAAATGGCGATCCAGCGCGCTGATCAGATTTTAATTCCGGTATCGCCTAGCCAAGCGGATGTTTGGTCAACACAACGTTTTTTGAAAATGATTGCTGAGATTCGTAGCCAAAAACCGGTCAAACTATTTGCGTTACTTAATCGTGCAGATACTCATGCTTCCGTGCGTGAAACCACCGAGGCGGCTGAAGCATTGGCTATGCTTGAAGGGCTGCAATTACTAGATTCACGTCTTTATTTAAGAACAACCTACCGCCGCTCTTTCAGTGAAGGTTTAGCGGTATTTGAAATGGAACCACGCTCTAAGGCAGCAGCTGAAATTGATGCCTTGGGGCGGGAGCTTTACCACCTTATTAATTAACCGTATTCGGCGTTTGGAGATAGGAGATACCCATGAAAAAGGCTTTCCATTGGCTATTAGTGCATCCGATAGCATTTGCTTGGATACTGGCGGCAATTGCTATTGTTTTGAATTGGATAGTGGGCAGCGGTGCTCCACCGAAGAAAGAACATCAAGCTAAAGCTGCTCAGCATGAAACTCAAGCTCAACAAGGCTCTGGCCATGAACCGGCGGCTGCTCCAGCAGCAGGTCATGAGCAGGCTTCCACTCAAGCACAAGCGGCGGCGGCTATGCCTGCTGAAGCAGCAGACGCTCATCAGCAAGCTGCTGCGACTGAACCCGCACAAGAAGCTAATACAGCCTCTAGCTCAGTTGCTGAACAAGCCGCTGCCACCGCCGCTGAGCCTGTCAATGCAGCCGTAGCGACTGCTGCCGCTGGTGCAGCCACTGCTGGTACTGCTACTGTGAATGAAAATTCCAGTGCTGAAGACTTGCTGTTAGCTGCGCGTGAGGCTTACTGGAGTGGTGAGTACGACCAATCCGTCGGTTTCTATCAATCTTTGTTGAAGAAAGAGAATAAACCTGAGCACAAAGGCGAGCTAGCCAATGTTTATTGGAAGCAAGGCAAAAGCACTGAAGCGGTTTCTCTGTATGCAGAAATTGCGCCTTGGTTAGCTGAGCAAGGCCGTACGGCTGAATTACAAAGCATTAAAGTTTATGCTGATGTAGTTGATCCAACTAAAGCAGCTGAAATCGGCGCTTCTATAAAATAATAAGATCTCTCGGTGGCATGTCTGTTGGCATGCCACACCCCTTATCCACCAAAGATAAAAAGGCAGGTTGCGAACCTATTTGCAGCCTAATGTTTTATGGTTGGGGATCTCCAAACTGGAGCTCCTTTATAAACCCACAGGAGCACCATGCATGTCAACTGATTCTAGTATGTCTTTAGATGAGGTTAATTCTGAGTTAAAAAGCGTTGAGCATGAGTTGGTTGATGTCGAAAACGATTTACACCAATTTGAATCACGCCAATCTAATGCTACCACTACGCTAAAATTCCTAGTTTACCCATCGCTTATCGCTTTTGTGATTTTAGCAGGCTACGGTTTTTATTTAATTCAACGCTTGACCAGTGATGTGAATCGCTTAGCTGAGACCATTGTGCACTTAAGTGCTTCGGTGAATAGCAGCATGCTTAGTATTTCCGGCAGTATGACTACTATGTCAGGGCAGATGGCGAGTATTGTGACTTCCACCAATGCTATGTCGAACAATATGTATGCTATGAATACGAGTACTCAGCGTATGTCTAATGATGTGACGCAGATGAATGCTTCGACTCAGCATATGGCTGCTTCGGCTTATAATATGCAGAATGATATGTGGAGTATGAATCGCAGTATTTCTAAGCCAATGCGCTTATTTAATAGCTTCATGCCGTTTGGTGGCAATGATAATGCGCCCCCAATGCCCCCACAGGCTGCACCGCTAGTACCTTATTACCATAGTCCGTATTATAATGCCGGCTGGCCTTATCAGGGGCAGCAGGGTCTTGTACCTACAACACCGCAAGCACAACCGAGTGCCGCTCCTGAAGCTCAACAGTCTCAACAACCCACTAGCTCTCGAAAGGATGGCCGTTCTCAGCTGAGTACAGCAACCGTTTCTGCCTTGGTGGGTGTGCATTAATAAATAAAGGATCGTCGAATGACCCCTGATAAACGCATGGATCAACGCCTTAATCTGCTTCAAGAGCATTTAAAGCGTGAAAATCCCACCATGGTGGATGTAGTTGGCAAATACCGCGAACTGGATGTGGTTGCCAAAAAAATAGGTCTATTAGAACCCGGCGAATCCTATGCAACCCGTATTTCTTGGTGGCCCCTGATTTCTATTTTGGGCACCTTCTCGGCGGGTAAATCGAGTTTTATTAATACCTATCTGGGCTTAGAACTACAACGCACTGGCAATCAAGCAGTCGATGATCGTTTTACTGTGATTACCTATAGCCCCGATGGAGCTCAACGTACCTTACCGGGTTTAGCACTCGATGGTGATCCACGTTTCCCCTTCTATCAAATCAGTGAAGAAATTGAGCTGGTGAGTGAAGGTGAAGGCTCACGTATTGATAACTATCTACAAATGAAGGCCGCACCGAGCGAAAAACTACGTGGGCGGATTTTAATTGACTCGCCCGGATTTGATGCGGATGCACAACGCAAAGCGATTTTGCGCCTAACCGATCATATTATTGAATTGTCTGATTTAGTGATGGTGTTCTTTGATGCGCGCCATCCTGAACCAGGCGCGATGCAAGATACCCTTGAGCATTTGGTGCGTGGTACGCAACGCCGTAACGATAATTCTAAGTTCTTGTTTATCCTTAATCAGATTGATACTTCAGCGCGTGAAGATAATTTAGAGGATATTGTTGCTTCTTGGCAGAAAGCGCTAGTTCAAAGCGGTTTATCCGCAGGTAGTTTCCATATTCTCTTCAATGATCGGCTTGCAGTACCTGTTCCTGATGAAGCGGTTTGGGCGCGTTATGTAGCTAAACGTGATGCTGATTACGAGCGCATTATGGAACGGATTGATGGTGTGAATGTGGAGCGTGTCTATCGCATCATCGGAAATTTAGAGTCCACTAGCAATCAAATCGAGCAGCAGGCTGTGCCCCGTTTACAGACCTTATTGAAGCGGTGGCGCCGTGATACTTTGATTTGGGATGGGATTACGTTAGCCGCGCTTGCGGTAGCAGGGATCGCTTTATCGGTTTGGCTAGGCTGGTGGCAGGGTTTAAACTTCAATCCGCCTTGGTTAGCAGAAGTACAAGCTAGCCCTGTGGCCTCTGTTCTAGCGATTGTGCTTCCACTGCTTATATTGTTAGTGATTCATTTCCTAATTCGGAGCAAAGTCCGCAGTTATATTGCTAAGCCTTTAAGCACTGAAGAATCTTATGGCAACTTAAAAGCAGCTTTTTATAAGAGTACTGGTTTCTTCCGCTTAATTTTCCAAACTAAGCCAGCCGGTTGGGGTTCAGTCAATCGCCGTCGTTTAGATAATATTCGCCATTCAGTTGATCGTTTGGTGCAGCGCTTGAATGATCGCTTTACCAATCCATCAGGCCGTGAACCTACCGCTACTACTGCTAAAAGCCGTTAATTCTCTATGTTAGGATTGATGAAACGATCTTTAATGCCAGCTTGGGTGCTGGCATTAATTTGTGTGCTTTTGCTCAGTGCTTGTGGGATTAAAGAGCAAAAGTCGATGCGTTTGGTCGGCGAAAGCATGGGAACAACTTGGCATATCACTTTGGTTCCACCGACCAATAGTAAGCGAGATCTCACGGAATTACGTCAAGGTGTTGAGAAAATTTTGCTGCAGATTGATGAGCGGATGTCGAATTGGCGGCAAGACTCGGAGATTTCGCGTTTTAATGCAGCCCAAACTACCGATTGGTTTCCGGTTTCTTTGGATTTAGTGAAGGTGGTTGAGGCAGCTCAGCAAGTGAGCCAATTTAGCCAAGGAACCTACGATATAACAGTTGGCCCTTTAGTACGTCTATGGGGCTTTGGTAGTGATAAAAAGACGGAGGCGAAAGCCCCAGCGGATGCTGAGATTCAAGCAGTATTAGCTAAAGTCGGCTATCAAAAATTGACTACTCAAACAAGTCCGCCTGCTTTACGCAAAGCACGTGCTGATATGTATGTTGACCTAGCTTCTATTGCGCCCGGCTATGCAGTGGATTTAATCGGCCAATACTTCGAGCAACAAGGTATTAAGGATTATATGGTTGAACTGGGCGGCGAAGTTCGCACTCTAGGTAAGAGTCCGCGTGGCGATGATTGGCGGATTGGTATTGAAAAGCCCGTCGATTTAGGTAAAGCGGTGCAGCAAGGTATGCTCTTAGCGAATGCGGGTTTATCTACGTCGGGGGACTATCGTGATTTCTTTGTGGAGAATGGTAAGCGCTATTCGCATACCATCGATACCAGCACTGGCTATACCGCTAGCCACAATTTGGCCTCGGTATCGGTAGTCGCTGAAAATGCCACTTTAGCGGATGCTTATTCGACCATGCTGATGGCGATGGGTGAAGTCAAAGGTAAAGCTTTCGCGGATCAACAGCAATTGAAAGCATTTTTTATTTGGCGAACTGATGAAGGTTTTGAAACCTATGTGACTGCAGGTTTTCAGCCTTTACTCTTAAAGCAGTAACAGCATGTCACGCGTTATTTTATTTAATAAACCTTATGATGTGCTTTGTCAGTTCACGGATGAGAGCGGGCGCCAAACTTTAGCGGATTTTATTCCCATCCCAAATTTTTATGCAGCAGGGCGTTTAGATCGGGATAGCGAAGGCTTGTTAATCTTGACCGATGATGGGCGTTTGCAACAACGCATTGCTGATCCTCAGTACAAAACCTTTAAAACCTATTGGGTTCAAGTAGAGGGTGAGCCTAGTCAGGAAGCTTTAGCCGCTTTGTGTAAGGGGGTGAAGTTGAATGATGGTTGGACTTTGCCCGCTGATGTGTGCCAAATACCCGAACCAGCTAGTTTGTGGCCACGTAATCCACCGATTCGAGTCAGGAAAAATATCCCAGATACTTGGCTAGAATTAAAAATTCGCGAAGGGCGTAATCGGCAGGTGCGGCGTATGACCGCTGCGGTCGGACTTCCGACTTTGCGTTTGATTCGGTATCAGATCGGTGAATGGACACTGGACGGCGTAGAGTGTGGGAAATGGCGCTACGCCTAATGTCCAGCGCCTAAGCGAGGTTGCAATAACCTAGAGAAATTAAAAAGCGCTCGCAACGGTATATGATTGGAGGAGAGGAGGAGTCATGTACCTAATAAGCCACGAGCGCCGACAAACTGTTTGCACTTCACATCAACTTGCTTTCAGTTGCTTCGTGCTATGAAACTCATATTAGTGACTATTGGTGCAATGCACAAGTGATGAAAATTATCCATAATGGTTACTTATCCTCACCAATAAGCGCTGAACTTTCTAGCTGTTCAAGGCGACGTTCCAAGTCATCGATACGCTTCACTAAGCTTTCATATAAAGATTCGTTCAGCTCGCTAACTTCTTGTGGCTTGGCGGTATGCGCTTCCGCTTTTAAGGCTTCGAAGGATTCAGTACCTAAGGTATGGTAGTAACGCTCTTCACGCTGGCCTGCTTGTGGTGGCAGCCTAATAACCAGTGGCTGGTCAGCGTTTAGCCAAGCCTCAAGTATAGTGCGGATTTCATCAGGCTGCTTAAACTCAGCCATACGGTCGGTACGTAGTTTTAGCTCATTTAAAGTTTGCGGGCGGCGTAACATCAATACAGCGAGAACCGCTTGCTGCTGCTGAGTTAAGTTTAATTTACGCTGAACTTTATGTTCAACGCGTTGTGCACGCCCACTGTTTTGCATCACAATCCAGCCAAATTCAATTAAGCTGCGCGCAATATGCCCTACATCACCTTCTTTGAGATTCATGAGTGGCTCGCGGCTGGTTTTTTGGTTGCAAGCGAGCATCAGTGAATTGATTGTGAGTGGATAGTTATTGGGAGTAGTCAGCTGTTTTTCCATTAAACTCCCTAAAATACGAATTTCTTCTGCGCTAAAAGGCGGTTTAGTGCTTTCATCAAGTGTTTGCATATTTCAAACTCTAAGTATTGTTATTCATCGGTTCGGCTGATTTTATTATACGCGCAGTTTTTGCACATCAGGAGTTGCTCTCAACTATGGAAAAAAGTCTTTACGCTTTAACGGAGCAGTTAGGGGCAAGTCTACAGCAAGCTGGTCACTGCCTGGTCACTGCAGAGTCTTGTACAGGTGGCGGTGTTGCTAAATTGTGCACAGAGATTGTGGGTAGTTCAGCTTGGTTTGATAGCGGCTTTGTGGTTTATAGCAATGCATCTAAACAACATTTACTCAGCGTTAAACAACAAACTATCGAGCAATATGGGGCAGTCAGTGAGGCAGTGGTGCTGGAAATGGCCCAAGGCGCGCTTAAGCAGTCAAGTGCACAAGTTGCCTTAGCAGTCAGTGGAATTGCCGGGCCAGGGGGCGGTAGTGCGTATAAGCCGGTTGGTACGGTATGTATTGCTTGTGTCGTTAAAGATCAAGCTGAGTGGGTGCAGACCTTTTATTTTCAGGGCGACCGCGTTAAGGTGCGTGAGCAGGCTGTTTATGAGTCGATAAAGAGTTTGTTGGCTTTATTAACCAAGTCAGTTGAGAAGCTGGATGTTTGAACCCAACTTCTCGTTAGCTTTAGAGCTAATTAGTTATGAATATACTTATGAAAAACATCACTGTAGTCGCGCTTAGTGTGTGTCACTAACAGGCTAGTATTGAGCTGACTTAACAGCTCTTTGAACTGACCTACCACTTCGCCATTAGTCGCTGTGTTTAGTTTATACATTGATGCAGTCGCATTGAGTGCTAGCACCACATTGTCACGGCAAACTTCATCAGCTACTTGCCGTTTATGGATAGTAATCAGGCTCTTATAGATATCTTTGAGCTGTTCTAAGTAAGTCTTACGCACATCAATACTGAACGAGATGCCTTCAATGATGAATTTTAGCTCGACATCCATATCAATCGTGCCTGCCGTTTCAATACGCACTTGTTCAATAAACGATGTGGAGTAGTCATAACGCTTGATGGTGCGCTTAGAGGAAACTGCCGAGTCGCCATCCACGTGAACTAAGGCAAAATTCGTGAAGCAGTATTCGTCTTTCTTTGATTTGATCAGAAAGAAAATTTTCTCGCCGTCTTCCTGAAATAGATAGTCATCCGCATCGACTTTGTTGTAGTCCTGTGGAGCAACAATTACACCCACATCACTCAGTCCCAATGCTTCAGAAGCCAATTTTTTAAACATTCTTACCTCCTTATTTTTAGCAGAATTTATAGTTATGAGAATGTCTATTAAGCTTAGCACAGGCTTGAATTTTTAATAGTTTTTGCTCCTAAACGGTGTGCTTTTGGGCACTTACCAGCTCAAGAAGTTAAGCCGATAAATACACCCAACTAGAGTAGTGGTTTAAGACACGATTTGCCTTAAAAATAGTCAATTAAAGACTCATCCTTGTAGTCTAAAAAACACATAGTGTGAAAAATATAAATAAATTCAAATAGATAATTTAGCCTTTTATCTTCCGATTGAAGGTTTGTTTTTTGTTCGTTTTTTTCATCTGTTTTAGTTCTGTATCGGCTTTAACTATGCGATAATTAACGGGTTCAAAAACATTAATATTTTACTCAGTTATAAGGAGTGACCGACATGGATGAAAACAAGAAAAAGGCATTGGCGGCAGCATTAGGACAGATCGAGCGTCAGTTCGGTAAAGGCGCAGTGATGCGTATGGGTGACACTGCTGCGGTACGGATTGAAGCGATTTCCACAGGCTCGTTGACTTTAGATATTGCGCTGGGGATTGGTGGTTTACCAAAAGGGCGGGTGGTTGAGATTTATGGCCCAGAATCTTCAGGCAAAACCACTTTAACTTTACAAGTGATTGCTGAGTGCCAAAGAGCAGGCGGTACGGCAGCCTTCGTAGATGCTGAACATGCACTTGATCCAACTTATGCGGCTAAGTTAGGCGTCAATGTCGACGATTTATTGGTTTCTCAGCCTGATACAGGTGAGCAGGCTTTAGAAATCGCCGATATGTTGGTGCGTTCTGGGGCTGTGGATATTGTGGTCGTTGACTCAGTCGCTGCGCTGACCCCTAAAGCGGAAATTGAAGGCGATATGGGCGATTCGCATGTCGGTTTGCAGGCACGTTTAATGTCGCAAGCTTTGCGTAAACTGACCGGTAATATCAAACGCTCCAATACTTTAGTTATTTTCATCAACCAAATTCGGATGAAGATTGGAGTGATGTTCGGTAGCCCTGAAACCACCACCGGTGGTAATGCACTGAAATTCTACGCCTCTGTGCGTTTGGATATTCGCCGGATTGGTTCTATCAAAAAAGGCGAAGAGGTTATCGGCAATGAAACCCGCGTGAAAGTCGTCAAGAATAAAATGGCTCCACCTTTTAAACAGGCTGAGTTTGAAATTCTTTATGGCGAAGGTATTTCGCGTGAGGGTGAATTGATTGAATTAGGTGTTAATCAAGGTTTAATCGGCAAAGCTGGTGCTTGGTATAGTTACAACGGTGAAAAGATTGGTCAAGGCAAAGATAATGCTAAAACTTATCTAAAAGAGCACCCGGAAATTGCGAAGACTATTGATCAAACCATTCGTGCGGCGGCATTAACAGGGCCGATTGTCGCTTCTACGACGGAAGAGGATGATGATTTGCCTGCAGATGAATTAATGTAATGCCCTTCAATCTCTTTCCACAGGTGCTATAGTGTCAGCTTCTGCAACAGAAGCTGAACTGTTTGCCAAAGCGCTGCGAGTGCTTGCGTTACGTGAGCATTCGCGCCTTGAATTAGCAAAAAAATTAGCGAGTTTAACAGAAGATAGTAGCCTGATTGAGCAAGTCTTAGATAAGCTAGCAGAGTCTGATTATTTGAATGATCAACGCTATACAGGCATGCTGGTGCGTTCTTCACTTTCAAAGGGTTATGGCCCACTGAAACTCTCCCACTTATTTCGTGAAAAAGGAGTGGATGCTGAGCTGGCTAAAACCGCACTGGACGAAGCTGAAATTGATTGGCAAGCCTTAGCCGCTCATCAACGACGCAAAAAATTTGGTGATGCCTTGCCTACTGATTGGCCTGAACGTGCTCGTCAAAGTCGCTTTTTAGCTGGGCGAGGCTTTTATTTAGAAACAATTAATGCGGTTTTTCATGAAAAGTGCTGAGTTAAGACAAAAATTTTTAGGTTATTTTGCTAGTAAAGGTCATGAAATTGTCCCTTCTAGCTCACTAGTGCCTGGCAATGATCCCACACTTTTATTCACCAACTCAGGAATGGTGCAATTTAAAGATGTATTTTTAGGGGTCGATAAGCGCTCTTATGTGCGTGCCACCACCGCACAGCGCTGCGTCCGTGCTGGTGGCAAGCATAATGACTTGGAAAATGTTGGCTATACCGCGCGGCATCACACCTTTTTTGAAATGCTTGGCAATTTCAGTTTTGGCGATTATTTCAAAGAAGATGCTATTCGTTTTTGCTGGGAATTCCTCACCGAAACTTTAAAACTGCCAAAAGAACGTTTATGGGTCACTGTTTACGCTGAAGACGATGAAGCTTTTAACATTTGGTCAGAAGGCATTGGTTTCCCAGCAGATCGGATTAGCCGGATTGGCGATAACAAGGGCGCTCGTTATGCTTCTGATAATTTCTGGCAAATGGGCGACACGGGACCTTGTGGTCCTTGTACTGAAGTATTTTATGATCACGGTTCGCATATTTGGGGTGGGCCTCCGGGCACGCCAGAAGAAGATGGGGATCGCTTTATCGAAATTTGGAACCTCGTTTTTATGCAATTCGAGCGTACCAAAGATGGTGAAATGCGCCGTTTGCCCAAGCCTTCGGTTGACACTGGTATGGGCTTGGAGCGCTTAGCTGCTATCCTGCAGGGTGTACATAGCAACTATGAAATTGACCTGTTCCAAGCACTGATTCAAGCGTCTCACCATTTAGCTGCTGAAGGTACTGATCGAAATAGTGCTTCCTTAAAAGTTATTGCTGACCATATTCGTTCGTGCTCCTTCCTAGTGGTCGATGGCGTGCTGCCTTCGAATGAAGGGCGTGGCTATGTATTGCGCCGGATTATTCGTCGTGCGATTCGCCACGGCTATAAGTTGGGTATGCAAGCGCCTTTCTTCTATAAATTAGTGCAGCCACTGGTTGAACAAATGGGCGAGGCTTATCCTGAGCTAGCTAAGATGCAAACTCAAGTTGAGCAAGCGCTGGAGAAAGAGGAGCGCCGCTTTGCCGAAACGCTAGAGCAGGGCATGAAAATACTTGAAACTGCGATTGCTGATTTAGCAAGCGATACCATTGATGGCGAAACCGTTTTTAAGCTCTATGACACCTATGGTTTTCCACTCGATTTGACAGCAGATATTGCCCGTGAACGCAATTTGAAGCTAGACGAAGCTGGCTTTGAAGCAGCGATGAATGCTCAACGTGAACGCGCGCGCGCGGCGGGTAAGTTTGGTGCTGACTATAACGATAAATTGGCGGTTGAAGGCGAAACCGACTTCCACGGCTACGACACTTTAAGCGAAAGCAGCTCAATCGTTGGCTTATTTAGTTCGGGTCAAGCCGTTGACGGTTTAACGTCTGGCCAAGAAGGGCAAATTGTTTTAGCGAACACCCCCTTCTATGCAGAGTCAGGCGGCCAAGTGGGTGATACCGGCTATTTAAAAACGGATACTGGTGTCTTCCGGGTGACAGATACACAAAAGCAAGGCAAAACCTTTATTCATTTTGGGCAAGTCGAAAGCGGCAATATTCAAGCTGGTGCAATCGTTACGGCTGAAGTCGATAGTGAACGGCGTAAATCAGTCATATTGAATCACTCCGCCACGCATTTAATGCATGAAGCTTTACGACAAATTTTGGGTACACATGTTGAGCAAAAGGGCTCGTTAGTGAATGAAGAGCGTTTGCGTTTCGACTTCTCGCATCCTGAAGCGGTGACGCCTGAGCAAATCGCTAAAGTAGAAGCGATTGTAAATACCCAAATTCGCTCGAATGCAGCGGCTTCTGCGCGCCTGATGGATATGGAGTCCGCTAAAGCAGCGGGAGCAATGGCTTTATTTGGTGAGAAATATGGCGATGTTGTGCGTGTAATGCAAATTGGTTTCTCCACCGAACTCTGTGGTGGTTGCCATGTGGAGCGTACAGGCGATATTGGCCTATTTAAGATCGTGAGTGAAGGTGGTGTTGCTGCTGGGATTCGTCGGATTGAAGCAGTGACTGGAGCTAATGCACTGGTTTGGCTAAATGATGTGAATGCCCGTTTAAACAATGTAGCACGCTTATTAAAATCCAGTGGTACTGAGGTTTTAGATAAAACTGAAGCGTTGATTCAACGCAATCGTGCTTTAGAAAAAGAATTGGAGCACCTTAAAGGTAAAATCGCCTCACAAGCAGGTTCTAATTTGGCCGATCAAGCGCTGGATGTAGCCGGTATTAAAGTTTTAGCCGCGAATTTAGAAGGCGCTGATCCTAAATCCTTACGTGATACAGTCGACCAGTTGAAGAATAAGCTCGGCAAAGCAGTCATTATTTTGTCTGCCGTGGCAGATGGCAAAGTTGCTCTAGTGGCTGGGGTCACTAAAGATGAAACGGCCAAGGTGAAAGCAGGTGATTTACTGGGCTTTGTAGCTGGACAGTTAGGCGGCAAAGGCGGTGGTCGCCCCGATATGGCACAAGGTGGTGGGAGTGATGTAGCTGCTTTACCGCAAGCTTTAGCTTCGGTGCAAGCTTGGGTTGCTGAACGCGTTTAGTATTTCTTTCCAAAAAAGATTATAGTTTTAGCCCCCCTCCTATGAGGGGGTAGTCATTTTTATAGATTGAAGGTAATTCATGGCACTGATCGTACAAAAATACGGCGGTACCTCGGTTGGTTCGCCAGAGCGTATAGCGGCGGTGGCTGATCGGGTCATCCGTTGGCGGCAGAAGGGTAATGATGTCGTCGTGGTGGTGTCTGCAATGTCAGGCGAAACCAATAAGCTGGTAGCGCTGATTAATGCAGTGAATCCAACGGGTTCTGAGCGTGAAAAAGATGCTATTTTGTCTACCGGTGAGCAAGTCACCATTGGGTTGTTAGCGCTTGCCTTAGAGAAAAAAGGCCAGCCAGCCCGTTCTTACACAGGCGGTCAAGTGCGGATTCTCACTGATGATGCGCATACCAAAGCACGTATCATGGATATCGATGGCTCTGCGATTCGCAAAGATTTAAGCGAAGGCAAAGTAGTCGTGGTTGCCGGTTTCCAAGGTGTAACTGCTGACGGCAGTATTACCACTTTAGGCCGCGGTGGCTCAGATACGACGGGTGTGGCCTTAGCGGTCGCTTTAAAAGCGGATGAGTGCCAAATTTATACCGATGTGGATGGGGTTTATACTACTGACCCACGGATTGAGCCGAAAGCCAAGCATATACCCGTATTGAGCTTGGAAGAGATGCTAGAAATGGCGAGCCAAGGCTCTAAAGTCTTGCAAATTCGTTCGGTAGAATTCGCTTATAAATATGATATGCCTATTCGTGTGCTGTCGAGCTTTGATGAAAGTGATGAGGGCAAAAGCACACTAGTGACTCGTGAGGATGAAGTAATGGAAGAAGTATCGGTTCGTGGCATTGCCTTTAATCGCGATGAAGCGCAAGTAACAGTGAAAGGTGTGCCTGATCGCCCCGGTGTGGCTTACCAAATTTTAGGACCTATTTCTGAGGCTAATGTCGAAGTTGACATGATTGTGCAGAATGTGGGCGTAGGCGGTGCCGGTGGCACAACTGACTTCACCTTTACTGTACATAAAAATGATTACACCAAAGCCACCCAAATCCTAGCACGTACCTGTGAAGCTTTAGGTGCACGCGGCTGGGAAGGCGATGAGAATATTGCCAAAGTAGCAATTGTGGGCGCAGGTATGCGTTCACACGCAGGTGTTGCTAGTAAGATGTTTAAAGTGTTGGCTGATGAAGGTATCAATATTCACATGATTTCTACCTCAGAAATAAAGGTAGCTGTGGTAATTGATGAGAAATACCTAGAGTTAGCCGTGCGCGTATTGCATAAAGCGTTTGGTTTATCGGCTTAAATCGTATTAAGTACTTAGTAACACCTTAAAAACCGCCAAATTAAAGGGTTAATTTAGGCGGTTTTTTCATATCTAGCACTGCAAAAAAGATCTTTAAAACTTAAATAATTCCTGTTGCTTTTTACCACTTAATGGTAAAAGAACAACAGGCAGTATAAAAGTTAAGGCTCAGTTCAGTCGTTATGTGGGAATGTTAAGCAACAAGGTGCTGTTCTGAGTATTGGGGTCACAGACTCTGTAAGAGGTTCGGTGAATTAAATGCAGCGATATGGAGATTTGCGTTATGTTAATATTGACTCGTAGGGTAGGGGAAACCCTGATGATTGGCGATGAAGTCAGCGTCACTGTATTAGGAGTCAAAGGCAATCAAGTACGCCTAGGCATTAACGCGCCCAAGGATGTTGCTGTGCACCGTGAAGAAATCTACGAACGTATTCATCATGAAGCGGCTGAATCAGCAGCTGTTGAAGAAAATTCAAATTAGCTCTTTACCAAAGCCTGCAGGCGATGTATTCTTGCGGCCTTCATAAATAAGCGTTGTTTCTCTGTACGGAGAGGTGGCCGAGTGGCCGAAGGCACTCCCCTGCTAAGGGAGCATGGGCCAAAAGCTCATCGCGGGTTCGACTCCCGCCCTCTCCGCCATTTATAAATAAGTAGTGAGAGAAAATTGAAAAAAATTCTTGACCTACTAAAATGAAATGCGCAAAATACGCGCCTTCAGAAAGCGTCCATAGCTCAGTTGGATAGAGTACCTGGCTACGAACCAGGCGGTCGGAGGTTCGAATCCTTCTGGACGCGCCATATACCAAAGGCTTGCATCGAGATATGCAGGCCTTTTTTATTTCTAGGCTAGTAAAACCTTTAAGTTTTATTAAGCACTGGAAGACAACAAGTAAGGGCGGTCGGGGTTGCGTTGGTATAACACAGCCGTATTGCCAATTTTCTGAATTAAAATAGCTTCGTTGGCGTGTTCAAGGATTTGCTTAAGAGTTTCATCTCTTAAATCACGATCACCGACGCTAATTTTAATTTTTACAAGTTGGTGGTATGCCAAGGCATTATCTATTTCTACCAAAATGGTATCCTTTAGCCCATTTTGTCCTATTAATACAATAGGGTGTAGTGCGTGCGCTAAACCTTTTAGGCGCTTTGTTTGTGCATCCGTAAGTTCCATAAGCCGTTCTTCCCAAAAAGGCGCGAGTTTAAGTAGTAAGTTGATAGTATGGCAAGAAGCAAAAGCAGTCACAAATGGTTACGCGAGCATTTTGATGATGAGTATGTGAAAAAAGCTCAACAAGAGGGCTACCGTTCGCGTGCCGTTTACAAGCTCAAGGAAATTCAAGAGAAGGATCATGTGTTGCGCCCCAGTATGAAAGTAGTGGACTTAGGTGCAGCGCCCGGTGGTTGGAGCCAAGTGGCTGTAAAATTGGTTGGGCGTACAGGCCGTGTAGTGGCTAGTGATATTTTGCCGATTGATCCGATTGAGAATGTTGAGTTTGTGCTGGGTGATTTTCGGGAAGAGGCGGTCTTAAATGAATTGCTGACTTTATTAGGTAATGAGAAAGCAGACCTTGTACTTTCAGATATGGCCCCCAATATGAGTGGAGTTGATGCTGTCGATCAACCTCGTGCAATTTATTTATGTGAGTTAGCTCTAGAAATGGCACAACAGGTATTAAAGCCGGGTGGGTCGTTTTTAGTGAAGCTTTTTCAGGGCGATGGTTCTGATAAGTTTCTAAAAGAGCTGCGGCAGCATTTTAAAACAGTAAAAATCCGCAAGCCATCGGCTTCAAGACCCCGCAGTCGTGAAGTATATGTGCTTGGACAAGGGTTTTTGGTGTAATATCTGATAAACCTGTAAGGTAGCTTGAGGGTCATTAGACCGGAAATGGAGATAGTTTCTTGAATGATTTAACCAAAAATTTGCTCATCTGGGCTGTTATTGCGTTTGTACTGATTGCAGTATTCAGCAAATTTAGCGTACAGCCTGGTCATCAAGCTTCCGCTATATCCTATTCTGAGTTTCTGCAAAATGTACGTAGCAAAAACGTCAAGGAAGTTGATATCAGAGGGCAAAAGATTATCGGTGTGACTGCAAGTGGTGAGCGTTTCACGACTTATACTCCGCCCGATGATCCACAAATGGTCAGCGATCTGTTAGCTAATGATGTCAAAGTTAACGCTGCAGCACCTGAAGAGCGCTCCATCCTATGGGATATCATTATTAGCTGGGTTCCTTTCCTGCTAATAATTGGTTTATGGATTTATATCATGCGCCAAATGCAAGGTGGTGGCGGTGGCCGTGGAGCCATGTCCTTCGGTAAAAGCCGTGCACGCATGATGACTGAAGATCAAGTGAAAGTAACTTTCAATGATGTCGCTGGCTGTGATGAGGCGAAAGAAGAAGTTGCTGAATTAGTTGAGTTCTTACGTGACCCAAGCAAGTTCCAAAAGCTGGGCGGTAAGATTCCACGCGGCGTATTGATGGTAGGTTCACCGGGTACAGGTAAAACACTCTTAGCGAAAGCCATTGCCGGTGAAGCTAAAGTACCTTTCTTTAGTATCTCTGGCTCTGACTTTGTCGAGATGTTTGTTGGTGTGGGTGCTTCACGTGTACGTGATATGTTCGAGCAAGCGAAAAAGCATGCACCTTGCATTATCTTCATCGATGAAATTGACGCAGTAGGCCGTCAACGTGGCGCTGGTTTGGGTGGTGGTCATGATGAGCGTGAGCAGACCTTAAACCAATTACTGGTTGAAATGGATGGCTTCGAAGGTAGCGAGGGTATTATTGTTATCGCTGCAACCAACCGTCCTGATGTTTTAGACCCTGCTTTGTTGCGTCCAGGTCGCTTTGACCGTCAAGTCGTCGTTCCATTACCTGATGTGCGTGGTCGTGAGCAGATTCTGAAGGTACATATGCGCAAAGTGCCTTTAGGCGATGACGTAAAGCCAAGCTTAATTGCTCGTGGTACACCGGGCTTCTCCGGGGCTGATTTGGCTAACTTAGTGAATGAGGCAGCTCTGTTCGCGGCACGTTCTAATAAGCGTACTGTGGATATGATCGAATTTGAGAAAGCCAAAGACAAAATCATGATGGGCGCCGAGCGCAAATCAATGGTCATGAATGAGGAAGAGAAACGCATGACTGCTTATCATGAAGCAGGGCATGCGATTGTTGGCCTCAGCGTACCTGAAGAAGATCCCGTCTATAAGGTAACGATTATTCCACGTGGGCGTGCTTTAGGTGTGACGATGTTCCTACCAGTGGAAGATCGTTACAGCAACAGTAAGCAACGTTTAGAAAGTAAAATTTCTAGCCTGTATGGTGGTCGTATTGCTGAAGAGTTAATTTTTGGCGCTGAACGGGTAACTACAGGTGCCTCTAATGACATTGAACGTGCAACAGACATTGCTCGCAATATGGTGACTAAATGGGGTTTATCGGATCGGATGGGGCCATTAGCCTACTCAGAAGATGAGGGCGAAGTGTTCTTAGGTCGTTCAGTGACTCAGCATAAGCAAATGTCTGATGATACTGCGCATGCGATTGATGAAGAAATTCGTGATGTGATTGAGCGTAATTATTCACGCGCTAAGCAAATTCTGACCGACAATATGGATAGGCTACATGCCATGTCCAATGCTCTGATGAAGTATGAAACCATTGATCGTGATCAGATTGACTCGATTATGCGTGGTGAAGAGCCAAAGCCGCCTGCGGATTGGACTGAAGATGATAATGGCAAGGGTGGTAACCCACCTTCAGTGCGGATGCCGCAACCAGGCTCTGGTGATGTAGTTGGTGATCCGGCTGGCTCACACTAAGCACTCGTAATTGCTCAATAAACTCTAAAGGCGTGGATTATTCCGCGCCTTTCTTTTTGGAGCTTATAAAATGTTTGATCTCAGTTTGCCGCGCACTCAGGTGATGGGGATTTTGAATGTTACCCCCGACTCATTCTCTGATGGCGGGCGCTTTTGTGAGTTAGATGCAGCACTGAGACAAACAGAGCGCATGATCCAAGAGGGTGTCGATATCATTGATATTGGTGGGGAGTCTACTCGTCCGGGCGCGCAAGATGTTTCAGTAGACGAAGAGCTGGATCGAGTAATTCCAGTCATTGTTGCTATTCGTGAGCGCTTTGATATTCCTATCTCGGTCGATACTAGCAAGCCTGAAGTAATGCAGGCAGCGCTGGAGTACAAAGTTGAAGTAATCAATGATGTGCGAGCTTTGCAAGAACAGGGAGCCTTAGCGGCTTGTGCAAAAAATGATGTCTTAGTCTGCCTAATGCATATGCAAGGCCAGCCACGCACTATGCAACAAGCGCCCTATTATGCAGATGTGGTGCAGAGTGTTGCTGACTTTTTCCAAGAGCGTATTGATGCTTGTGTACAGGCAGGTATTGCACGCGAACGCATTATTTTAGATCCCGGTTTTGGTTTCGGGAAAAATTTAGAGCATAACCTCAGCTTATTTAAGCACTTACCCGTTTTTCAAAGTTTCAATTTGCCGATTTTAGTCGGTGTTTCACGTAAAGGCATGATTGGCGCTTTATTAAATGGTCGCCCGGCTGATGAACGCATGCAAGGGAGTGTAGCGGCAGCAGTAATGGCAGCCGTTAAAGGCGCGAAAATAGTGCGTGTCCATGATGTTTTAGCGACAGTTGATGCATTAAAAATAGTTCAAGCTGTGTTATAAAGCTGCGCTAAGAAAATAAGTAGGATTTCAATGATGGCTAGAAAATATTTTGGTACGGATGGAGTGCGCGGCACGATTGGGCAAGCGCCAATGACTCCTGATTTTGTACTCAAGTTAGGTTGGGCGGCAGGTAAAGTATTAGCGGGTGATGGGCATCCCTTAGTGCTAATTGGCAAAGACCCACGAATTTCTGGCTATATGTTGGAGTCTGCTTTGCAGGCTGGCTTAGCAGCAGCTGGTGTCAATGTTCGTTTACTAGGACCTATGCCTACTCCGGCGGTGGCTTATTTGACTCGTGCTTTTCGTGCTGCGGCCGGGATTGTCATCAGTGCCTCGCATAATCCTTATCATGATAACGGTGTGAAATTCTTTTCAGCCGATGGCATGAAGCTGCCTGATGCAGTTGAGGAAGAGATTGAAGCTTATCTAGAAAAACCACTAGTTACCGTAGTTTCACAAGATTTAGGTAAGGCAGTGCGTATCAATGATGCAGCAGGGCGCTATATTGAATTTTGTAAGCGTGCTTTCCCCACTGAGCTTTCCTTGAAAGGCTTGCGGATTGTGGTCGATTGTGCGAATGGCGCGACTTATCATGTTGCCCCCGATGTCTTCCGTGAGTTGGGCGCTGAGGTAATTGCCATTGCGAATGAGCCGAATGGCTTCAATATCAATGAGCAATGTGGTGCTACCGATACCGCTGAGCTGCGTGAAAATGTACTCAAGTACCGAGCTGATATTGGCTTGGCCTTAGATGGCGATGGCGACCGGTTAATCATGGTGGATCATTTAGGCGAAGTGGTTGATGGCGATGAAGCCTTGGCAGTGATTGCTCAAGAGCGCGGACGCGAGTATTTACAAGCGGGAGTAGTGGGTACGCAAATGAGCAATCTCGGTTTGGAGAAAGCTATTACGCGTTTGGGTGTGCCGTTCTACCGCGCTAAAGTCGGTGATCGTTATGTAATGGAGCAAATGCTTAAGTACCAATGTATTTTGGGCGGCGAATCCTCTGGGCATGTGATTGTACGTGATCATATTTCTACTGGCGATGGGATTGTTGCTGGTTTACAAGTGCTGCGCGCGATGCTGTATAGCAATAAGTCCTTACATGATCTGAAAAAAATTATGCGTAAATATCCGCAAAAACTGGTGAATGTGCCAGTCAAACAGCGGATTAATTTAGATGAATCGGTAGCGATTCAAGAGGCAGTCAAGCAAGCTGAATCTGAATTAGGCGAGCGCGGACGGGTGCTCTTGCGCGCTTCCGGGACTGAGCCGCTGATTCGTGTGATGGTTGAAGGTGAGGATAGCACCGAAACCAAACGCTTAGCCGAAGCCATCGCTGATGTCGTCCGCAACGCTGCTTAACCCCTTTGAGTATTTTTTATGTCGATTGAATCAGAATTAAAAACTCGTAGTAATAATAGCTGTGAGTTATGTGCGGCTAGCGAAAATTTAGCTAGTTTGGTAGTTGCCCCTAAAGCAGGCGAGCAAGTTGAGGACTGTGTATATGTGTGCTCAACTTGCCAAGGCCAAATGGCAACAGATGCGAATTTAGATGTTCAACACTGGCGCTGTTTAAATGACAGCATGTGGAGTCAAACGCCTGCGGTACAAGTGCTCGCTTGGCGGATGTTGAATCGCTTAAGCGCTGAGGCTTGGGCACAGCAGGCTTTGGAGATGCTTTATCTGGATGAAGCGACTTTGGCTTGGGCACAAGCTGGCTCTACGCAAACTGACGAAGATACTATCGTGCATCGTGATAGTAATGGAGCCGTGTTGCAAGCAGGCGACACCGTGACTTTAATTAAAGATCTGGTGGTGAAGGGCGCGAATTTCACAGCTAAGCGTGGTACTGCTGTGCGGAATATTTCTTTAGTGCAGGATAATTCTGAGCATATCGAAGGCCGTGTGAATGACCAGCATATTGTGATTTTGACGCAGTTTGTGAAGAAATCGGGCTAAGCAAATCCACTGACTCCTTGCCTTCAAAATGCTTGAAGGCAAGGAGTGATTGATCATTTAGATAGTGGGTGGGCGAGGATGCGTCTTATAGCCAATATGATCGAAGTAGGCATCCATCGCTGCTAAATTTTGGCGTTCACGGACTAAGTGGGGCCAGCACTAACGATTAAAATCGGTTCGAGTTTTTTTCACTCATACCAAGCCTCAGCTTCCTGCATAGAACAACGTAAGGCCTTGATTTTTCGGCGCAAAGTTTTGACTTCTTGTAAGCGCTTAACGGTTTGCACTCGTACTAAACTCAGCCCAGCAAATTGCCAGTTTTTGGCCGTGGAATCGGTTTTTTGTGATTCAATAATGCCATGCTCGATCATGGTCATCACTTGTTCAGCAGGGAGCGAGCAATAACGCTGACTCGTTTGTTGTGGTCTTGTGTCTTTGAGAATAGTTAAAAATAGCGTGTATGCAAAATGCCTTGGCACTTTTATCCTGCCTATCCGAAATAGAGCGCCTTCCTTAATCCTCATCTTCATAATAATCCACACCCATATCATTCTTGGCAATAATCCGAAAATCATAATCTTTGTGGGTTTGTCCGGGGGCTTTGCCTGCGAATACGCCGAATTTATTCGAGTCGGGATAAAAACCAATTTCAGGTTGCTCCATTGTGCTCACTGCGAGGTATTTCAAATCTACCGTTCCGGTATTCACGATTTCCTGCGCATTGTCTTTGCCAATCGGGCAGCAAATAATATCGCCTGCTTTAACCTGCCAGAGCTGATCGTCATGGCGCAAAGTCCCTTCACCCTCCAGAATAAAAAACATTTCCTCATTCACCAGATGGGAGTGATAGGGATAAGCTTTTTTGCCGGATGGCACGACGGTTATGTTGTAGCCCAGCTTAGTTGCGCCAATTAGGGTGGCAATGGGTGCTATACGCGCTTCGATCTTGTCGCCGTGTTGGCGGCTGGAGTCATAGGCTAAATCATTGATATTGATGAGGGGTTTGTTGGACATCATTGGCTCCCAAAGTTTTAGATCATTATAGCAAGTGGGAGCCAAGCGAGCCGCTTCAGCAACCCGCTTAAAGATCAGCGTCTGGGATTAGAAATCGCGTTCTACATGAAAAATATTCGATAATAAATCGCCGCCAATCATGCGCGTTCCCATCGCAGCGGCTTCAAAAATATCCTGATCGCTATAATCCAAAGCATGCAGCGCATCAATATCGGCTTGAGTAATGCTTTTTGAGTCTTTCACGGCTTTTAGCACAAATAATAAAATCGCTTTTTGGCTGTCATCCAAATTCGCATGGGCGGGATTGTCTTTGGTGGCAGCGACTTGCTCCATGCTCCAGCCAAACATATTAATCAACATGCCCGCATTCATATCAATGCAATAATCGCAGCTAGTTTCTTGTGCCACGGTCATGCGCATTACGGGTTGGAATGCGCCAGACAGTCTCTCATTTTGCATGGAGTTTTTAATAAACTCCCATTGTTGTCTGAGGTGGAAGGGCGACACACTCCACAATTGAATAATCGCAGGCACACCGCCAAACGCAGCGGTAATTTCTTGATAAACAGCGGCCACATCGCCAGTCGCATCTTGGGTTGAAACGCTTTGTAAATAACTCATGATAGTATTCCTGTGGTTGGTGAATTCCGAGCAGGGACACTATAGATCAAATTCAGGTTTTAAACACGGCGGCGGCAAAGCGAGCCACCTAAGTAGCTCGCTTAAAAGGTCAAAGTTTAAGGTGCAACTGCCATCCAGTTATTCACTGCGAAACCTTGCGCATCGACTTGTGAAACTTGCTCGCCGACCATTGGCTTGCCGTCTTTGCACGACCACATATACACCGTTTCGCGACCAGTGGCAGCGGCGGGAATATTGTCAGCATTAGCCTCGGTTTTGCAGAATTCGGTCATGCCTGCATTCGGTTCTTTGTTGATGTCGGCTTTGGCTTCGCAAGGAATATTCGCGCCCACCACACAAGTCATGACTTTCTTATCCATGCAGCGCCATTGCACAAAGCCCGGCTCTTTTAACATCGGCATATCTGCCGTTACCAAATTGGCTTTTACCATCGCTTGAATCAACTTTTCTGGCAAAGCTTCGCCTGCGGGTTTGTCAATCGTGCCCACCGATTCGCAGTAGGCAAACGGATCATTTGCACCAGCAGCGGGTGCAACTTGGCTAGTTTGTGCTGCAGGGTCAGGCGTGGTTGGTGTCGCAGGTGCAGTTTGCGCTGCTGGATCAGTTGTGGTTGCTGTTGCTGGATTAGCAGGCGCGACATTTTCAGCCGGTTTAGCTGCTTCTGTGGCTGAGGCAGCAGGCGCGCTTTCAGTGGTTTTTGCTGGTTCAGCGGCTGGCGGCGCTTCTTTATCTTTTTGGCAAGCAGTCAACAGTGCAGCGATGCAGCAAGCAGTAGCGACTAATTTTAATTCTTTTAGCATGAGGCAATTCCTTATTCATTTGAGTCAGAGAGGAGAGGTTATATTGAGTGATTCAACAGGGAGTTGGACAGGCAAAACCCTGTTGTGTTGCTGAGCTGTTATGGATTTTTTGTGGATTTATGGTGCAGGATAAATAATCTGTTTGAAGCTAAACGCGAACTCGGTTTCGCCGTATTGGCGCAAGTGTTCTAAGCGTTCACGCGCTTCAGCATTGGTCGGTTGATGTCCAACTGGAATCCACCATAACACGTAATTGGCCTCAGCCATCGCCGCAAACCACGCTTTGCGGCGTTTGAAAAAAGCACCATGTTCGCTTTTATAGGCGTAATTTTTTAATAAATCGGGCGAAGCCCAAACGGATAAGGTTGAAATCATGCTGCTATCTTCTGGGAAGACGGCTGGTTGTGCCGCTTCTTCGGCATCTTTCAAGCGCCAGACGAAACCTTCACTGCTTTCTGCCAGCAGATTAATGCGCGGCACATTATCGGCAAATTCTTTAGTATCAGGATGATCAATCGACTGCAAAAGCTTGGCGACATTGAGTTGGGCGAGGTGGTATTGCATATAAATGCCCCTTGTTGTGAATGGAGCAAGTTTTTAGCATATTGGCGAGCTGTATTCCAGATACTTGTTCCACTGATTAAATACATTATCGGATGTTTTAAATAAACCGATTTAGGTTGCGCTCAACTAGGTTGAGTGGAGCTTGCCTGCTTTTAAACGCATTGATCTGTTTATAATCCATGTCAATAAAGGATTTTTTTGGAGCATAGTGTAAATTGCCATAGATCTGCGTTCTTTGAAAATTCAAATGATTATAGTCTAATTTGACAGCATGGAGCGTTGCCGGGTTACTATCAGGCTTAAACAATACAATACTATTGTTTGCCTTAGTTTTAATAACTGTTTCACAATAATCCCAAGGTACCCAACATCGACTTATTTTAGGATTTAACTGCCAAAATTTGGCGATCCACTCGAATTCCGGTTTGAATTTAAGCAGATGAGTATGAATATCTGCTTCGACATGAGGATTATTTAGATTGAGCAAATAAGTAAGTGCTTTACCTTGCCAGTCAGGATGGGGCGATATTTCATAGCCAGTAAGATACTTTTGAATGGCAGAAATAATGGTGGTTTCTTGTTGAATATTGAATTTTTCGTGCAGTGCTTGTTTAAAAGTAGCGCCATTCAGAAATGTGATAAGCTCTCGAATTAGCTGATTCTTGATGTTTTTTAACCTCAAAGCCATTCCATAGCCCTCAACGGGCTTTCCTTTAATTTGATGCGTTTTCTGGATCAAATTTTCTTTGTATTGCTCCCAATCATAAATACAGCCTGGGAAATTTTCGATAATTTCATAGCCTTCATTCATTAAATGCTGAAAAAGGGTATCTTGGTTTTCGAGAGGTTTGAAATGGATTTGACTATCGCCAATTATTGTTTCAAAGTGTTCGACACTGAGAAAATCATTAATCAGTAGATGCGGAAAGGGTTCTTCTACGAAAGGTTGATTTTTTATTTTTTCAGCTACGTAGTCAAATTCTGATGTCATCATGTTATTTTTGGATAGAATTTTTATCTCTCAATTTTATGTAGTCATATACACAGAATCTTTGAGCGTGTTTGGTTATATATTCGTCAATGATCTTAGCATACACCTTAACCGACTTGGCAAAACAAATCGCACACCCCAGCGCGCTATCCCAATCCTGACTGTACTGGTAGATCACTTATTTTTCGTAATTAATTTCACTCCTGACATGATGCTGTCAGGAGGTACAATCTAAGCTATAAGCTCTATATCACCACAAATAAGGAGATTGTTATGAGTAACCCAGTTGGCTGGTTTGAGATTTATGTGCAGGACATGCCGCGTGCCAAGGCGTTCTATGAGAAGGTTTTCCAAGTCAGTTTGTCGCCCTTAGTAGGTGAGATGCAAGAAGAGCTGGAAATGTGTACTTTTGCCATGAATGACCAAGGCTATGGCGCAACCGGCGCTTTAGTAAAAATGCAAGGTGTACCGACGGGTTTTGCGGGCACTTTGGTATATTTCTCCTGTGAGGATTGTGCGGTCGAAGCCAAGCGCGCAGCCGAAGCAGGCGGCAAAATCTTCAAGGACAAGTTCTCGATTGGCGAGCATGGCCATATTGCGATGGTGCACGACACCGAAGGCAATACCATCGGCCTGCACTCGATGCAGTGAGAATCTAAATGCGCCGCGCTGATCGCTTGTTTCAACTAGTCCAAATCTTAAGAAATAAGCGTTTGGTGACGGCGCGCGAATTGGCGGAGCGCTTGGAGGTTTCTGAGCGCACCATCTACCGCGATATGCAGGATTTAAGTCTTTCTGGCGTGCCGCTAGAAGGCGAAGCAGGAGTAGGTTATCGCCTGCGTTACTCCCTCGATATTCCCCCGTTAATGTTTTCCTCTACCGAAATCGAAGCACTGGTATTGGGCGCGCGTATGCTGCGGGCTTGGGGCGGAACGGAGCTGGGGCGCAGCGCTGATTCTGTACTCGATAAGGTCTATGCCGCTATCCCTGAAGAATTGCGCCACCATCTCACCAATAATCATTTATTTGTCCTGCGCTTTGGCGAGCGCACCGATATTTCCCAAACTTTGGATATTGCGCGTAATGCGATTGATCAGCGCCGCTATCTTGACCTGCATTATCAGCGTCAAGACGGTGAAATGAGCCAGCGTACTGTTAAACCCTTAGGTTTATTTTTCTGGGGACAAACCTGGACACTGGCAAGTTGGTGCGAATTACGTACTGAGTTTCGCAGCTTTCGCCTTGATCGGATTAAAGATATACAAGTGCAAACTAACTGTTTTTCTGATGTAGAAGGGCAGACGATGAATGATTATTTTGCGGCACGATCGCATTTTGATTAGCTAAACTTTCAAGCAGAAGTGCATTTAACTGGCTTCACTAAGGGGATAAATTATGACCGGGACTGTTCGTTTACATCGTGTTTTAAAAGCACCGCCAGAGCGTGTCTACCGCGCCTTTATTACCCCAGCAGCTTTAGCTAAATGGATTCCTCCGCATGGCTTCACTTGTACGGTGCATAGTTTGGAAGCGAAAGTGGGTGGAACATTTAGGATGTCCTTCACCAATTTCACCACCCAGCACAGCCATTCTTTCGGCGGCGAATATCTGGAGATGATTCCGAATGAGTTACTGCGCCATACCGATGTGTTTGATGACCCGAATCTCCCCGGTGTGATGCAAGTCACGGTTTCACTCAAACCAGTTTCCTGTGGGACGGAGTTGAATATCGTGCAAGAAGGTATTCCTGATTTAATTCCGGTGGAGATGTGTTATCTCGGCTGGCAGGAATTGTTGACACTGTTGGCTTTGCTGGTGGAGCCAGAAATTCAGCAGTAAGCTTGATATGTTTTTATGCTTTGCTGATACATATTTATGTCTATACTATGCATAAATATGTATTAGAGGTTCAAGCATGAGAACAACGATTCAGCTGAATGATCAGCTTCATCAATTAGCCCGTGAATATGCCATGGTGCATGGCAAAACTTTCACAGCGGTACTAGAAGAAGCTTTGCGCGAGAAACTGCT
Organism: Thiolinea sp.; assembly: GCA_049292455.1. Classification (GTDB taxonomy): domain Bacteria; phylum Pseudomonadota; class Gammaproteobacteria; order Thiotrichales; family Thiotrichaceae; genus Thiolinea. Next base: position 59,674 of record JBATRF010000054.1, on the reverse strand, counting down.
TAGGCGTGAAAAGCGAGTTATTAAAAAACGCATATCGCTAAAAACGGTGAAAGGTAATGGGCTACAAGCAGGCGTCGACCTCGATAATAATGCCTCTCTAATAGATTTGATGGATGCAGGCTAATGTATTTATGCGATGTGAATATTTTGGTTTATGCCCATCGTGAAGATGCTGCCAATCATGCAGTCTATTTGACATGGCTCGAAAATTTACTCAATTCGGATGAAACTTTTGCAGTCTCTGAATTAGTGCTTAGTGGCTTTTTGCGAATTGTGACTCACCCCAAAATATTTAATCCACCAAGTTCATTGGCGGATGCACTGGCGTTCGTTTCCACTATTCGTGAACATCCTAATTGCTTAATTGTTGCGCCACAAACACACCATTGGTCGATTTTTCAGGGCCTATGCGAATCTGCTAATGCGCGCGGTAATTTAATCCCCGATGCCTATCATACTGCTTTGGCAATCGAGTCAGGCTGTGAGTGGGTGACAAGTGATCGTGGTTTCAGCCGCTATCAAGGGTTGAAGTGGAAAACACTCTAAGATTATTAAGTTCATAATTCAGCAGAGCCGCAAAAACAAAGACTTGCAGCTTGCAGGATTGGTTTAATCGTTTAAAAAAATGTGCTTCGAGTCACTGAAAAATATTATTTGCAGCATTCACAGAATGATAAAAAATCTAAGCTATAGTTTGTTTTTACAGAAAACAGTAGCTGTAGTTAACTACTGTTATTCTATTAACAGTTACCTCGCTAGGTAGGCTGTGCCTTACAGGCTTTGTTTGCCGCTTGGTCTGCTAAGGCACGTGCCTGCTCATTCGCCTTTGCATTAGGCTTGACTACATCCGTTACACACATTTCGTTATTAGTAATTTTGCTAACGACTAAATACGAAGTGGTTTGCTCGGGTTTTTCTGGATTTTCCGAGGCATTAAACCGCACAATCAAAGCAACAGGGATCGTTTTATTGCCTTGTTTTTTTACTCGCCATTCAGCCTTTGCACCTAAGCTTGAAAAACCACTAGAAACAGTGCTCCATAAATCCAGCGGAAATTCTTTATTTTTAGGATCAACGATCGTGAGGGTTTGGCGTAAATCGCCTTCCATCAATAACAAGTTATAACCGCTAATGCCTTTACAACGGCCTTTATACCAGCCTGCCTCATCTTCATTGGCTTCTAAGGTTTTACAGTTACCTTCTTCTAGCGAGGTATATACACTGGTCAATTGAGGTGCTGCTTGACTAGGGATGCTGGCAGTCAGCAATAAAACAGTGCTGAGGCTGATGAGTAATTTAGGCATATTAATTTCTCGCTATGGTTGTTGGGGCAAATTGTAGGGTGTTTACTCAGGATCATAAAATTTCATTAACAAATGGAAATGGGGCCTGAGTTAGCTTTTGTGCTAGGGTTGCTGCTGAATGCTTTAAAACTATATTGAAAATTAAAACCAACCCTCTTGGTTCATTGCTAGGTTAGACTTCAAATGAGAAAAAGAGTTTTATGCGCTTGGTTACTGGCTTTGAGTGCAAGTAGCAGCGTTTATGCAGAGCAAACAACAACTATGACCACCACTACCCCAGCGGTAACAGCAGCAGTTCAAGAATTAGCGCCTCATGTGTTTACTTTAAAAAATGGTATGCAACTGATTGTAAAGCCTGATCATCGTGCACCTACGGCTGTGCATATGTTATGGCTACGGGTTGGTGCTATTGATGAAGTAAGTGGCACCACCGGCGTAGCGCATGTGCTAGAGCATATGATGTTTAAAGGCACTCCGACCGTTAAAATTGGTGAGTTTTCGCGGCGGGTAGCAGCTTTGGGAGGCGAGGATAATGCTTTTACAAGCGACGATTACACCGCGTACTACCAGCAGATTCCTAAAGATAAATTAGAAGAAGTCATGAAGCTGCAAGCTGATAGCTTTGTGAATAACCAATGGCCAGATGATGAGTTCAAGCGTGAATTAGATGTTGTCAAAGAAGAGCGGCGGATGCGCACTGATGACCAACCTCGCTCTTTACTCTATGAACAATTAATGGCGGCTACCTATAACGTCAACCCTTATCGCAATCCGGTCATTGGCTGGATGAATGATTTAGATAATCTAACTGCTGATGATGCCCGCGCTTTTTATAAGCAATGGTATAACCCGTTAAATGCTGCGGTGGTGATTGCCGGTGATATAAAACCAGACGATGCGCTAGTGTTAGCGGAAAAATACTATGGCAGCCTAGCCACGCATCCAGTGCAACCACGCAAGCCCGCCATTGAACCACCCCAATTAGGCATTAAACGCTTAGAGGTGAAAGCACCTGCCGATCAAGCTTATTTGCTAATGGCTTTCAAAGTACCGCAACTCACTAGCGTTGACCAACCCAAGGACAATGATTGGGATGCCTTGGCGCTCACAGTGCTATCCGCGATTATGGATGGCAATGACGGAGCGCGCTTTGAGCGGGCTTTGATTAACAATGAGCAGCGCATAGCCGATAGTGCAAGCACCAGTAATGGACTGTATGGGCGTGGGCCACAACTCTTCTTTATGGAGGGTGTGCCTGCGAAGGGTAAAACGGTTGCGGATTTAGAAGCCGCTTTACGCGGTCAAATTAAGCGGGTCGCAGATGAGGGTGTGACAGAGGCTGAATTAAATCGCGTCAAAACACAATGGATTGCTTCGGAAATTTATCAGCGCGATTCGGTATTTTCTCAAGCCAATGACTTAGGTGCGCTGTGGGCGATTGGCCTACCACTTGAAACTAAAGACAAACTGATTGAAATGCTGCGCAAAATCACCATCGATCAAGTGAAGGCAGTCGCAAATAAGTATTTTGGCGATGATCAATTAACCTTAGCGGTCTTGAATCCACAACCTCGTGATCCTAATGCAAAACCCCGAACTCCTCCTGCTGGTTTGAGGCACTAAGCATGAAATTAAAGTCTGTTAAATTAGCGTATCAAAGCTTGTGTGCCTTAGCTCTGGGAGCGTGTATGGTAAATGCTTATGCAGTAACACCGATTGAAAACTGGCAACAACCTAATGGTACTTCAATTTGGTTGGCTTCCACGATGGGGATTCCGATGGTGGACGTGCATGTTGAATTTGATAGGGGCAAGCGTCGTGATCCAGAGGGTAAAATGGGTCTATCTTCACTCACCGCTGCTTTAGCGAGCAAAGGCGTATTAGCTTGGAGGGATCAGACGGCTTTAGATGAAGCGGCTTTAGGCGATGCTTGGGCCGATTTAGGCGCGGAGTTTAGTATTGGTTCGAATGATGATACCTTTGCTTTTGCTCTGCGTAGCCTGACTTATCCTGATGTATTACCTAAAGCTATCGCTCTAGCTGCGCAGCAAATCGCGGCTCCTGCTTTTGAGCCAGCGATAGCGCAACGCGAAATCGAGAAAACGATTGCGGCTATTAAAGAAGCAGAAACCCAACCCGGTTATGCTGCTGGAGTGGCCTATGCAAAAGCAGTGTTTGGCAAGCATCCGTATGGGCATGTCACTACGGAAGCTTCGCTCAAAGCGCTAACCATTGATGATCTCAAGCAGTTTTATAAAACTCAACTTAATCCTTGCCACGCTAAAGTGAGCATTGTTGGCGCTTTAACTCACGAGCAAGCTGATCAGATGGTCACGCAATTGTTGGAGGGGTTACAGGTCGCTGGACAAACAAACTGCCCAGTTTTAGCCGATTTGCCTGACCCTGCCCAATTGACTGCAGCCGTTAAACAAGAGCTACCCTTTGACTCTGCACAAGCGCAAATCATGATCGGCCAGCCCGCCATGAAACGCAGTGACCCAGACTTTTTCGCTATTTTAGTCGGCAATCATATTTTGGGAGGCAGTGGCTTAGTTTCACGCTTGAGTGATGAAGTGCGGGAAAAACGTGGCCTCACTTATAGTATTGATAGTTATTTTGCAGCTCGCCAAAGTGTGGGTGAATTCACTATTGCTTTGCAAACTCGCCCTGACCAAGCCCAACAAGCAGTTGATCTTTCCATGCAGGTTTTAAAAGACTTTATGGACAAAGGGCCCAGTGCAGAAGAGTTGCAAGCTGCCAAAGATAATCTGATTGGTGGTTTCCCCTTGCGTATTGATAGTAATCGCAATCTGCTGAGCAATATCGCTAATATGGCGCGGAATGGTTTGCCGCTCAATTACTTAGACACTTGGACGCAAAAAGTGGATGCGGTGACGATTGAGGATATTCGCCGTGCCTTCGCTGCCAAACTGCAGCCGGATAAAATGGTGACCGTGGTGGTGGGTGGTAAGCCTGCTCAATAGAGGTATCTGAGCTTCAGGCTCTGGTCATTCACTAGAGCCTTGGCCTTTAAGAATCTGCTAGTAATGAACTGGCTATTTGATTAAGAATGCAGACTTTCCCCTAATTTATGTTTTAGCTGCCTGTGTCTATTACTTCCTCACCCATTCCTAAAAATATACTGGATGCACGTCATCGGTTTCGGGAAATCTTCCAAGCCGTTCGCGCTGCTTATCCACAAGAAGATGTCCTTTTCGATTTGCCAGCCGAGCAAGCGCTACGAACATTTGCAGATGAGCGGCCGACTACAGGGCAAGCGGTGTATTTAGGTGCGCCACGCTTAGATTTGCATTATGTAATCATCACTGGGCTAGTTGCAGATTGCTTGAGTCATAAAGTGACCCCGTTTCATCGTGCGCGTAAGTATTTGCATGAGCGTGGCTTTACGAGTTCGGTATTGAAGGTGAATGGGCGCTCTAGCAGCCAGCATAATGCGGCCATGATTCAACAAGCTTTGGCTGCGTTTCCGCCTAAGCATCGGTTTGTATTATTGGGCTACTCCAAAGGCGCGGTCGATGCTTTACAAGCGCTGATCACCTATCCAAGCTTGTGCGAACGTGTTGCGGCTGTGGTTAGTTTGGCGGGTGCGATTGGTGGCTCGCCGTTGGTGGAAGCTACTCCCGCTTGGCTTAAATGGCTATTCGCCAAACTTCCCTTACCGGGTTGTCAGCATGGTGATGGCGAGGCTTTAAAAAGCTTGGATCGAAGTGAGCGTAAACAGTGGCTCGCTACTCATCAGTTACCGCCTGAAATCCGTTATTTTTCTTTAGTAGCCCTACCCGAATATGAGCAAGTTTCACGAATTCTACGCCTCAATCACCGTAAATTAGCCCAATTTAGCTTGAAAAATGATAGTCAAGTCTTAGCAGAAGATGCGCTGATTCCGGGTAGCGATTTATTAGGCTATGCGAATGCCGATCACTGGGCTTTGACTCTGCCCTTGGCGCATCGCTGGCCGTTTCTGCGGTTTTTTCTGGATAAAAACGATTATCCGCGCGAAATCTTGCTGGAAAGTATTGTGCGTTATGTAGAAGAGCGCTTGTTGAGCAACGATACAAGCAGTGTTTAGCCAAAGCATGCTCAGCGGGCAAAGCAGGGTGGTCAAAGATCAAAGGATCACGCTGCATCCCTAAGCGCTCCATTAAAGCTTGGGAGCGCAAATTCCCTAAAGCCGTGAAGGCGACAATTTCCTTTAACTGTAATTGCTCAAAACCAAATTGCAGGGCCGCTTGTGCGGCTTCTGTCGCATAGCCTTGTCCCCAATAAGCAGCACACAAACGCCAGCCGATTTCTACGCTGGGGCTAAATGGTAGTGCTGGACTGGTTTGCTGCAAGCCGCAGAAACCCATAAAGCGCTGGTTCTGCTTCAATTCGATAGCCCAAAAGCCCCAACCTTGTTGTGCGATTAAATCATAAAACCGTTGTGCCAGTGCATCGCTCTTACTGCTAGTTAAGCAGGCTGGGAAAAACTCCATCACTTTGGGATCAGCATTCAGCTTGGCAAACTCAGGATAATCATGAGTTTGCCATTGGCGGAGTACTAAGCGCTCAGTTTCAAGCATGTAGCGGTTTAATTAAGTTAAAATCTTGCTTTAACACGGTAGCCAGTTGCTCATCTTGTAGTGCTATTTGGGTTAGCTGACCGGTTTTGTATTCTTTAAACATATTGCCGGATAAAATTTTCCGTCCCTCTTTAGTGAACAGTACAATCACTAGTTTTTGAGTGAAAATCGCCTCAGGATGGGTCGAGTTCATCCAATTCGCAGGCGCAAAATCAACCCATTCTACCGGGCTACGATTAAAACCATATTGCTTCACCCAAGTTCCATCGACTAAGGCTTGCACGGCGATGTCGCCATCGGTTTCTTGAGTCAGCATGAATTGATCAAAGCCTTGCTGGATGGGCTGATCTAGCAGGTCTAAACGCATTGGTTCGCGGATGCCGTAGCTCCCAAAACCTAAATCCAATAGCCATTCCACATCGTCAAAATTCACAATTAAGGCCGCATGAGTACGTGGGCGTTTGGTAGGGTAAAACAGTGGGCGTGCGGCTACCCATTGATAGTCAATGCCCAAAGCGGTTAAAGCCATCGTGAATAGACCATTCATTTCATAACAATAGCCGCCGCGTTGTTGGTGAATCAGTTTCTCAACAATAGCGTCAGGCTGTAGCGAGATGACTTTGCCTGCTAAGACATTTAAGTTTTCAAACGGAATCGTTTTTAAATGTTGCTGCATCAGGGCTAGCACAGTGGCTAGCTCAGGTTTGAGTGCACCGACATAGTTAATGCGGCGGCAATAATCATCGAGCTTGAAAGTTTCTGCGTACATGGTTTAAAGGGTTTATTTTCACTGTAAAGAAGGTTCAAAGTTTAAAAGAGCCTGAGCAGTAGGCATAGGCTTAGTTGAGATTTATTTGCAGCGGCACAGTTTGCTTGAGTCTAAAGCTGGGTTTGCTACAAACTACGGGGCTATTCGTGTTTAAGGTTTAAGCGCAGTATAAAGCAGCCTAGTCAGTCATTAGCGCAAGGAGTTTGGAATGAGCATAGCAACAGTGGTAAAAATCAAAGCCCAAGGCGGCCCCGAAGTGATGGAGCTGGTGCAGGAAGAGGTAAGTGCACCTGCAGCGGGTCAGGTACAAGTTCGGCATACTGCCATCGGTTTGAATTATATCGACACGTATCATCGTAGCGGCTTATATCCGGTGGCTTTGCCGAGTGGTATTGGCTTAGAAGCAGCCGGTGTCGTCGAAGCTGTGGGTACTGGTGTTGAGCATTTACAAATCGGTGATCGAGTCGCTTATGGTACTGGTCCGATTGGTGCTTATAGTACCTTACGCAATATACCTGCGAATCGCGTCTGCAAATTACCGGATGGAATTAGTGATGAAACCGCCGCTGCGATGATGCTCAAAGGGATGACCGTGCGCTTTTTGTTGCGTGAAACTTATTTGGTGCAAGCAGGCGAAACGATTCTATTCCATGCTGCCGCGGGTGGGGTCGGTTTAATGGCTTGCCAATGGGCGAAGGCTTTGGGTGTCACCGTGATTGGCACGGTCGGCTCTGAAGAGAAAGCGGCGATTGCGCGTGAGCATGGCTGTGATTATACCATCAATTACAACACCGAGGATGTAGCGAAGCGGGTGCGTGAGATCACTAATGGTAAAGGCGTGCCTGTGGTATATGACGGAGTAGGCAAGTCCACTTTAATGGGTTCACTGGATAGTTTGCAGCTACGCGGCTTATTCGTCAGTTATGGCAATGCTTCTGGGCCAATTACTGACTTTAACTTAGCGTTATTATCTGCGAAAGGCTCTTTATATCTGACGCGGCCGACGCTCATGACCTATACCGCAGACGATGATGCAATGCAGGAAAATGCGAGTGATTTATTTGCGATGGTGGCCAGCGGCAAAGTGACTGTCCCGATTCATCAGCGCTATGCCTTGCAAGATGTTCAACAAGCGCATCGCGATTTAGAAGGGCGCAAAACCACGGGTACGACTTTGTTAATTCCTTAAAACTGAAGGCAGCGAGTATATGGCTGGAGTTTTATGTTTTAATACTCAGCCTTAAGTGCAAAATCTATTTCAATACAAACCTAGGAGAGTGTGATGATTCAAGTTGGCGAAAAAATTCCAGCGGTTGATGTAACCGTTGCAGGTGCAGAAGGGCATAAGAAGATTAATGTCGTTGATTTATTGGCAGGCAAAAAAGTCGTGCTATTCGCTTTGCCAGGGGCATTTACTCCGACTTGTTCAGCAGCGCATTTACCCGGCTATGTGGTGCTAGCGGATGAGCTGAAAGCGAAAGGTGTGGATATGATTGCTTGTTTATCCGTGAATGATGCTTTCGTGATGCAAGCTTGGGGTGCAGCACAGAACGCTGAACATATTACGATGATTGCCGATGGCGGCGGAGCTTTAACTAAGGCTTTGGGCTTAGTTCTAGAAACGGGTGATTTTGGTGGTACTCGCTCACAACGCTATGCGATGGTGATTGAGGATGGGGTAGTGAAACTACTGAATGTCGAAGCACCGAATAGTTTTGAAGTCAGTAAAGCAGAAGTTGTTGTAAAAGCGCTCTAATTTTTCGATGACTCAAGCAAAAGATCAAGCGCTGGGCATCCAGCTCATGGCGCTAGGAGTGATTTTACTGCCTGCTATGGATGCTGCCGCTAAAATCATGGGCGATAGCATCGCGGCGGCTACCATTGTACTAGCTCGCTTTGGCTTCCAGAGCTTGTTTCTTTTGCCTTTTGTTTGGCGCGAATTATACATACCGCGTGGTGAAGAGCTGCGTCTGCATCTGTGGCGTGCGCTCGGTATCTGTGTATCAACCCTTTGTTTTTTCGCGGCGATCCAAGTGATGCCGCAAGTCGATGCACTGGCGATCTTTTTTACGATGCCCTTACTGGTTACTTTATTAGCGCCGTGGATGCTAGGTGAGAAAATTGGCTGGCGGCGTTTATCAGCAGTCGGAGTGGGCATGATTGGCGCTTTAATCATTATCCAACCCGGCCAATCGCCTTTTGGCTTGGTGACGATTCTGCCTTTAATTGCTGCTTTAGGTTTTGCTTTCTATTTGCTGTTTACCCGCAAATTAGCACGTGCTAGCTCAGCGCATCAGGGCGTATCGGTCTTCACTATGCAGTTTTACTCGGGCGTATTTGGGTCGTTAATGATTTTGCTGATGATTTTAATCATGCAGCCTTTTCATTTAGCGGCTTTCGACCTTGAGTGGCCAGAGCTTTGGCAATGGCGGCAATTGATTTTAGTCGGAATTTTGGCTTCCATTGGGCATGTAATGGTGACGAAAGCCTTCCAATATGCCGATGCGTCCGTCTTAGCTGGCTTTCAGTATACCGAACTTATTTCTGCTGCTGTATTAGGCTGGTGGCTATTTGGCGACCTGCCAACCCTTAATACTTGGATTGGTAGCGCGATTTTAGTGGCTTCGGGTTTGTATGTGTTTCATCGGGAAAAGCAGCTAGCACATTAATTCTAGGCGGGCCGTGCTATCCCCTTCAAAGTAGAAAACGGCAAATCTTTCGCTAATAACAAAAAATCCTGCATATAAGACAATTGCAAACTTTCCTCACGCACCGCTGCATGTAGAGTATTAAATATCCCTTTACCCAAAGAGCGAGCCGTGACGAAATTTCGGTCGATATATTCATCCGCCGCCCAGTTCGGCAAGCTGCATAAGCCACGCCCACTCGCGACCAATGCGACCATCATCACCGTCAATTCACTCTGGCGAATTTGTGCAGGTTCGACATCAGCAGGGCGCAGGAAGAGGCGAAAAATATCCATCTTTCGCGGGGGAACAGGGTAGATAATTAAAGTCTGATCTTTCAGCATGGCGGGCTGAATTTCTTTGGCTTTGAGCAAAGGATGATCCAGCGGCAGAATTAGCATCGATTCGTATTGAAACAAAGGGATGTAGCTAATCCCATTCATAGGTTCAGGATCGGCGGTAATCACAAAATCCAAATCACCTGCTGCTAGTGCTGGTAAGCTGCCGAAACTAAAGCCGCCAGAAAGATCTAGTTCCACATCCGGCCAACTACGCCGAAATTGATCCAAGGTTGGTAGCAGCCACAGATAGCAAGAATGGCATTCAATCGCGATATTTAAGCGCCCACCTAAGCCTTTCACTTGGCGGTTTAAATCGGCTTCTAAGCGCTCGAAGCGCGGCAACACATCAACTGCAGTTTCCGATAAGCGTTTGCCAGCCGCTGTTAAATGCAGCGGTTTGCTTTTGCGATTCACCACTGCTAAGCCAATCCGCTCTTCTAGCTCGCCTAATTGATGGGAAAGTGCAGAAGGGGTCATATGCAATTTGCTGGCAGCAGCGGCCAAGGTATCGCTGCTTTGCAGGGCTTGGATCAGTTCTAGATGTTTGCGTTGTAGGTTCATTCAGTAATTTTCAATTTTTTATTGATAAAGTTGAAATTGCTTTCATTGAACAAGCATAAGAGAATGCACTCATGATAACAACTGTGACCAGAGATTTTTTGTATGACTAGCCCTGTTTTGTCCTTTGAATTTTTCCCGCCCAAAACTCCACGCATGGAACGCACTTTATGGCGGAACATTGGCCAGTTGGAAATGCTCAAACCTGCCTTTTTCTCAGTGACTTATGGGGCTTTGGGCAGCGAGCGTGATCACAGTTTAGAAACAGTCTTTAATATGCAGCGCGAATGCCATGTGCCGGTTGCGGCACATTTAACCGCTGCTGGGCATACACGCGCATCTTTGTTAGAACTAGCAGCGCGTTTTAAAGAAAACGGCGTACAAAGAGTCGTGGCTTTACGCGGTGATGCTGATCTGACCGAAGGTGGCATTAATGATGTCGCTGATATGGTGCAAGCCTTGCGCACGGTCGCTGATTTCGATATTAGCGTCGCTGCTTATCCTGAAGTGCATCCGAAAGCGGCTAGCTTAGAGGCCGATTTAAAGCAACTTAAGGGTAAATTAGATGCAGGTGCTCAGCGTGCCTTAACTCAGTATTTCTTTGACCCCGAAGTATTCTTGCGCTTCCGCGATGCTGCTGTGAAAGCAGGTATTGAACAGCCTTTAGTGCCAGGCATTTTACCCGTGCATGATTTTGATAAAGTTCAAGCCTTTAGCGCGCGTTGTGGAGCGACTGTACCCGCGCGTTTAAATAGGGTTTTTGAAGGCACGGTCGCAGGTAGCCAAGAGCAGAAAAAATTAGGCATCGAATTAGCGGTCGATTTGTGCGAAAAGTTAATGGCTGAAGGCGTAAATCAGTTACACTTCTATACGCTCAATATCCCGAGTTTAACCTTCGAAGTAGCGCATCAATTAGGCTTGCCTTTGGCATGGGATGAGCAGCCTTATTTGAAAATAGCCGCTTAAGACTTCTGGAGGAGAGTAGTTTGGAGGGGATAAGCGCAAAGTCGCTTATCCCTTTCTTTATAGGTTTAGTGGAACTCAGCCAGTTCTTTCACATGCGCAGCCACACTGCGACCGAGTGACGATAAATCGTAGCCACCTTCTAAGCATGAAACCACTCGATTATGCCCACAATCTTTAGCGATTTGGCAGAGTTCGCGAGTAATCCAGACATAGTCTGCTTCAACTAAATTAAAGCCACCCATATCATCTTCTAGATGCGAGTCAAAACCAGCAGAAATCATAATTAATTCAGGCTGGTATTCAACCCAAGATGGAATCCATTGTTCACGTACTTGTTCCCGCCATTCGCTAGAGCGTGTACCTGCTTGCATCGGCAGATTGCGAATATTGACAGCACGCGTGTCAGCCCCTGTATAGGGGTAGAAAGGATGCTGGAAGGAAGAGCAAAATAATACGCGCGGATCATTAATAAAAATAGACTCTGTGCCATCGCCGTGATGCACATCGAAATCGACAATCACAATTCGTTCAAGACCGTATTGAACCATCGCATGTGCTGCGCCGACAGCTACATTATTGAATAGGCAGAAGCCAGCGGAATGAGCGCGGCCTGCGTGATGGCCAGGGGGGCGGGTTGCACAGAAGGCATGCTTATAATTAGTCGTCATGACTAGATCAACCGCTTGAACAGCAGCACCGGCTGAATATAAAGCAGCATCTAAGCTATGCTTATTCATACCCGTGTCACCATCTAGGTCGATGATGCTGTCATCGTTGGGCGCTGCTTCAAAGATTTTGTCGATGTAATAGTTTTCGTGCACGCGTAAGAGCTGTTCACGGGTAGCCATTTGTGCATCATAATGGCGGGTAATCCAATCGACACCTGAGGTAATCATGCGATTATTAATCGCATCAATTCGATCAGGCGATTCTGGATGATGGGGTGTTCCATTATCGTGAAGTGAACACTTTTGATGACTAATTACTGCTGCTGTCATGGTTTTTTCAGTCTATAAGGAGTAGTATATGTTGCAGTGCACAAAAATGACGTTATTAACAACGTACTAGCGGTTTTTATTAGTTCTCGGCCTCAGTAGAACTATCATAGAGGTTTTAATAATGGGCCACCATTACCTAAATCAATTATTCGCGCCTTCAGCAGTAGCTATTTTTGGCGCCACAGAACGGCCTAACACCGTCGGCTCCCTCGTTTTGCAAAATTTAATGGCAGCTGGCTTTCAAGGAAAAATATTTCCCATTAACCCCAAGCATGAAACGGTACATGGTTTAACCTGCTATCCCGGCTTGCCAGTAATTGCTGATGCGATTGAGCTGGCGATTATAGCAACTCCAGCACGTACCGTTGGCGAAATTGTTAAACAATGCGGTGAGCATGGGATTAAAGGCGTGATTGTACTCTCTGCCGGGTTTAGTGAAACCGGCGCGCGCGGCAAACGCATGGAAAAAGATATGATGGAAGTGATCCATCATTATGGCATGCATTTAATTGGCCCGAATTGTTTAGGTGTCATGCGTCCCTCCACTGGCTTAAATGTCACCTTCAGTAAAAGCCAAGCGCTACCCGGTAATCTAGCGCTAGTCTCGCAATCAGGTGCGGTTTGTACAGCGATTTTGGATTGGGCGAGTACCCGTCAAGTGGGCTTTTCCAATGTCGTCACCTTAGGCGATGCGGCTGATGTCGACTTTGGCGATGTGCTTGATTATTTAGCGCTTGACCCTAAGACTGACAGTATTTTGCTGTATATAGAAGGCATTCACGACGCGCGTAGTTTTATGAGCGGCTTGCGGGCAGCTTCCCGGATGAAGCCGGTGATTGTCCTGAAAGCAGGGCGCTACGAAGAAGGTTCACGTGCTGCTAGCTCCCATACTGGAGCGATTGTCGGTGGTGACGATGCCTTTGATGCTGCTTTAGAGCGTGCGGGTGTCGTCCGTGTTAATACGATTACTCAGCTCTTTTCGGCTGCAGAAATTCTATCGACTGGCATGACAGTTTCACAAAATCGCCTAATGATTGTCACCAATGGCGGCGGCCCTGGCGTGATGGCGACTGATCGTGCGGTAGAAATGAATCTTCGCATTCCAAAATTATCTACGACTACCAGTACTGCGTTAAATAAAGTGTTACCTGCGGCTTGGTCGCATGGTAATCCGGTGGATATTTTGGGGGATGCAACCCCTGAGCGTTATGAAGCGGTCTTAGATATTTGCCTAGCTGATGAGAACGTGGATGGTGTGTTAGTCATGCTCACCCCACAAGCGATGACTGATCCGTCTGCAGTTGCTCAAGTCGTGATCAATGCCAAAGCTAAGTTTAAGAAACCCTTATTAGCCTGTTGGATGGGTAATTCACAAGTGGAAGCCGCTCGCGAACTGTTATCAACGGCCAAGGTGCCTCATTTCACTGCACCAGAATCAGCAGTCGAAGCGTTCTCGTATTTGGCTTCTTATCGCAGTAATCAAAAAATGCTGATGCAAGTGCCAGCCTCAGTGGAAGAGCAAATCTCTGAACCGGATGTGGAAGGTGCGCGCCTAATTATTGAAAGTGTCTTGGCTGAAGGGCGACGTGCTCTGTCAACCACCGAATCGCGGGCGATCTTATCCGCTTTCCGTATTCCATCGTTGCCGACGATTTTAACGCGTAGCCCGGCAGAAGCTTTAGTCGCGGCTGAGTCAGTGGGCTTTCCAGTCGTGATGAAAGTGAGTTCACCCGATATTATGCATAAGTCGGATGTGAATGGGGTACGCTTAAATATCAATAGCGCCCGCACGGTACGCAGCGTCTATCAGGAGTTGATGGAAGCCACGGCTAAGGTTATGCCAGAAGCGCGTATCGAAGGCATTACGGTGGAACGCATGTATCGCAGTGCTGCAGCGCGTGAACTGATGATCGGTGTGGTGCGTGATCCTGTGTTCGGCCCAGTAATTAGCTTTGGTACTGGTGGAACTGCGGTTGAAGTGCATCGGGATCGTGCGGTGGCTTTGCCGCCTCTGAACGAGTATATGATTAAGAAAATGATCTGCCGTACTCGGGCTGCCCGTATGTTAATTGAATTCCGCAATATGCCAGAAGTGGATTTCCCGGCTTTACGTCAAGTGCTGCAGCGTGTTTCAGAAATGGTCTGCGAGCTACCAGAAATCATTGAGATGGATATTAATCCGCTCATGGCTAGCCCCGACGGGGCAGTCGCTGTGGATGCGCGCTTCACGGTCGGTTATCCCAAAGGCGCGGCTCAGCGCTATGATCATATGGCGATTCATCCTTATCCGAATGACTTGGTGAAGCAGCAACAGCTCGCTGACGGAACCAATATTATGATTCGTCCCATTCGTCCTGAAGATGCTGAAATGGAGCAGGAGTTTGTACGCAATCTCTCGCGAGAGTCGCGTTACATGCGCTTTATGCAGTCACTGCGTGAACTTACTCCAGACATGCTGGTGCGCTTTACGCAAATTGATTACGACCGTGAAATCGCATTTGTAGGGATAGCGCGCGAAGATGGTGTGGATAAAGAAGTCGGTGTTTGCCGTTATTCGATCAATCCTGATCGGCAAAGCTGCGAATTTGCACTGGTGATTGCTGATTCTTGGCAAGGACGCGGTTTAGGTGGCCTGTTAATGGAAACCTTAATTGATACAGCACGCGGGCGGGGCTTAAATACGATTATTGGCGAGGTTTTAGCAGAGAATGCTGGAATGTTACGCTTGATGAATCGCTTAGGTTTTGAGCGGCACAAGAGCGAAATGGACGATAGTGTCGTGGTTGTCACCAAGCGTTTGGCGAATACCAGTAATAGTAAGCACTAAGTTCGCGTTTGCTGGTTCGTAATCGATACGCTTTGCACTATGCTTGTAAGACAGCGCTGCTACAGTGCTGGATTGCAGCGAGGGTCAAGCATGACAAAACGCATCGTTTTTGTTTCTTATTCACGGAAAGATAGTCCGCAGGTTGAAAAAGCGGTTGAGCTGTTAGAGGCAGGTGGCGCGGATATTTTCCGTGATATTGATGACATTCAATTTGGTGATCGTTGGGAAGATGTGATTCGCGCCAAGCTAGCTGAAGCAGAGCGTGTCTTAGTATTCTGGAGCCAACATGCCCAAGTTTCTGAATGGGTACAGCGTGAGTGGTCAATTGCACTCTCGATGAACAAGCGAGTCGTGCCTATTCTCTTAGATCAAACGCCTTTGCCGACTGAGCTTGGGCAATTTCATGCTTTAAGCAATTTTATTCTCCCCATGTCAAAACCTAGCCAAGCGCAGTTATTTCAATCGCCTTCGCGTTGGGTAGTGATAGTGGGCGCTGCTGGTCTAGCAGTAATGATTGGTTTTGCAGGTTTTTATGCAAAAAATGCTTCCTATAGTACCCAAACTCCCCCTTTATTAGAGGATTCGGCTGATTCAGCGGTTGAGACTGGAGCTGGCTCTCTAGTTGAGAATAATCAAGACTCAGCTGGCTTAGTACAGGGTTCTGAGGATATTCCATCTTCCACAGCTAATGGGAGCGATCCTAGCGCTCCGGTGGATAATCTAATAGTACCCGCGCCAGCCAAGCCTGCAGTTAAGACGCCTAGTTCACAGGTTACTGAGCCTGTTAGGAAGCGAAGCCAGGATTATTGGGTCGGTTTGTCTATTTTTATGGCATTCTTTGCCATAATCGGTTATTCAATTTGGAAGCGCCGCCAGCATCATAACAAGCAACTGCAAGCTGGTGAGCAATTAGTGAAAGCAATTTTTCAGGAGTAGGGTCGCTATGGTTTCTCATCCACAAGCAGCAACGGTGATTGCGCAAACTCGTCAATGGATCGAGCAGCTAGTGCTAGGGCATAACCTATGTCCCTTTGCCCATAAGCCTTATCAAATGGGTTTAGTACGATTTAGTGTCACTTCAGCTTCAAGACCTGAACTGTTGCTAGCAGTGTTAAAAGCTGAGCTATACGCGCTGCAAGCAGCCCCTGCGGACAAGGTGGAAACGACACTACTGATTCATCCAGAGGCTTTGAATCATTTCCCAGCTTACAATGATTTTTTAGATGATGCGGACGAGCTGCTCTACCAAGAGGGCTTAGAGGGTATTTTACAAATTGCGAGCTTTCATCCACATTATCAATTCTCTGGAACTGAATTGGACGATGTGGAGAATTACACCAATCGTTCACCTTATCCGATGTTGCATTTGCTGCGTGAAGATAGTTTAGAAAAAGCAATTGCACAGCATCCGAATGTGGATGCTATTCCAGAACGCAATATAGAAGTAATGCAACAGCTCGGTGTGGCTACTTTAAAGCGAATTTTACAGGGGAAGGCGCTATGACTAATCAAAATAACCAACACAGTATTCGACAAGAGTTACCGGCAGTTTTAGTGTTTGTTGGCTTAATTTGGTTGGTTTTTTTATTGGATCGTTTTCTACCTTTAGAGCAGTTTGGTTTAATTCCGCGTAATGCCCCGCATATCGTTGGTATCGTAACCATGCCATTTTTGCACGGCAGCCTGCAACATATTATGAGCAATACCGTACCTTTGCTGATTCTGCTTACTTTGCTAGCAGGTTCACGGGCGAATAGTCGTACTATTGTCTTAATTATTGTCTTGCTAGGTGGCGCACTGCTTTGGCTGTTTGGACGTGGCTCAGCTCTGCATATTGGGGCTAGCGGTCTTGTGTTTGGTTTAGCAGTGTTTTTAATCGTCTCTGGTTTGCTAGAACGGCGGGTTGTGCCTTTATTAATTGCCGCTTTTGTTACTTTTATGTATGGCTCTAGCCTGCTGAGTGGAATTTTGCCTTGGCAGCCCGGTGTATCTTGGGATGGGCATTTATTTGGTGGGATTGCGGGGGCAGTGGCTGCCTTTGTCTTAGTGCGCGGTAAGCAATTGAATCTACGCGCGAAAACTTAGACCGCTGGCGACCAAGAAATGAGTCGTTGCCACCACGGGCGAGCAGGCGCACTCATGCTATCGTGATCAATTAAGGCATGCTGAGCGTCATTATCCACCAAAAACTCATATTGCACTTGAGTCTGGGGCATATTGTGACCACGCGTGACGGACATCAGCTCGATGGCTGCTTGGGGCGTCATGCCATCACGAATTAATAAACTACCCGCCAATACACCTGTGCGGCCAATACCCGCATAGCAGTGAATCGCGACCTGCCGACCTTGCTTAAGCTCCGCTTCTAGTCTATCCACTAATTGGCGAAAAGCTGCTACATTGCTAGGGATAGAACGATCTGGAATAGGGAAGTGTTCAAAGCGCAAATCAAGCTCTTGGCATAAACGCTCTTCAAGAGCTAAGCCACGTGCAATCATTTCAGATTTTTCTAACAAACAAACCATCGTATTAACACCCAAATCCATATAGAAAGTCATGTCCTCAGCGAGCACGCTAGGGCGAGGGCAAGGCATGATATACAGAGTACCAGCGCCAATGTCTTTCAGTTTGAAGATACTGGGATTCATGTAATTATGGGTTTGGATCGTTGGTTGTAGGAAGTTCGCATTGTAACCGATTGTTTATAGAGGATTAAGGAATTAATTACTAAAACTAGGGTTTTTAGGCCTAGTACTCTAAGCCTAAGATTGAGTGTCTAAGTTATCATTTAATAAATACCATTTATAGTCTTGTGCATCGACTCTTAGCCTGCATCTTTTAGACTGCAACTATGAAAACCAAAACACCCTTTAAGTTTGTATCGATGTTGCTAGTGCTGGCTAGTAACATTTATCTGACACCTAGCTTCGCTGCCGAGTTTTGCTCCGATGAGTACTCTATCGATGTCAGTTTAGCCAATGGCGCGCGTTGGGATATGTGTTGGGAGCAACGTAATCGTGAAGGGATTGTGTTGCATAAAATACATTACACCCCTAAAGCAGGTCTGCGACGTTTAGTGTTGAATAAGGCCAGCTTAGCGCAAATTCATGTGCCCTATGATGATAATGGCGCTCGCTATCATGACATTTCTGACTATGGTTTAGGCGGCAATTACATGGTGGATTTGAAGCCCAACGATTGCCCTGCTGGCAAGCTGCTGAATTTTGAAGATAAGCCGGTCATTTGTGAGCAGCTCAGTAGCAGTGATCGCGGCTTCCGTTATCAAAATGAGCATCTACAAACTCAGTCACTCTCGTTGTTTAGTGTTTCTCGGGTCGGTGCTTATCACTATATTCCGCTCTGGCGCTTTTATGAGGATGGCTCGATTGAACCTGCCGTAGGTGCCACTGGTGCTTTGCAGCGCTTTAATGATGCGGATGCTGAAGATGCGGGTTGGTTGATTGAAGATAATAAAGTCGGTTTAGCCCATGTGCATAATTTCTTCTGGAAGCTGGATTTCGATCTTGCGGGAACTTCACGTGATGATGTGATTGAAGAGCTTAATCTTCAGGAACAAGGTGATCGCTCGGTCGTACAGCGTAAAGAGCTCTCTACTGAAATAGGCCGAAGTGTCAATCCGGCGACTGCGCGCCGTTGGCTGATTCGGGATCGAGAACAGAAGAACGCCGAGGGGCAGGCTTTAGCTTATGAAATTCGCTTGCCACAATCAGAGCAACAGGATATTGGCCCCGATTCAGAGACTTTTACCCGTGAAGATATTTATTTCACTACTCTGCAAGATTGTGAGTTATACGCCTCCCATAATCCCATTTTGGATGGCTGTGCCGATAGTTTAGCGGGCTTTGTGAATGGGGAGGATTTGCAGGGTGCTGACTTAGTGGTTTGGCCCAGTACAACCTTCTATCACATGCCACGTGCAGAAGATGCCCCCTTCATGGATGCGCACTGGTCGTACATTTCACTAACTCCACGCGATTGGCATGCACGTCATCCCTTAAGTACCAGTGCAGATACTTCGGGTACGGATTTAGCACAACCTGATCCTGAGCCACCCGTCACGCCGCCGGTAACGCCTAATCCTGGCACGACACCACCGATTACACCGCCGGTCTCGCCGAATCCAAATGCGAATCAAACAGGCGGCACCGGCAGTTTTGATTATTGGTTATTAGTGCTATTGGTCTTAGCAATTTTTGGAGTTGGGCGGCGAGGTAATACACTTATTTGACCTGGAACGAGCTTCCGACCAAACTACTAAAAAACATGCTGGAATCTTATATGTACCAACCAGAACCTATTGATACCTCTAAGGTGGTAATGCCTAAAGCCTTAGAGGAGTTGTTAGAATTATTGTCTTATAACACCCATGAAGTCTGGGCTCAGCAGCGCATCCAAGATGGTTGGGTTTATGGCGAGGAGCGAGATGATGAAAATAAATTTCATCCCTGCTTGATTCCATATGAGGAGTTATCAGAAATCGAAAAGGCTTATGATCGCAATACAGCACGGGAAGTTTTAAAGGTGATACTCGCGGCTGGCTTTAAAATCGAAAAAGCTTAAGCCTAGCGATAGTCAATCACTACAGGGGCATGGTCAGAGAACTTCTCGCCTCTGTAAATACTAGTAGCGATCACTTGACCCTTGAGATTCGGTGTTAGCACATGATAGTCAATGCGCCAGCCTGCGTTCTTGTCCCAAGCACCCGTGCGCATTGACCACCAAGTATATTGCTCTGGCTCTTGGGGCAACTCTCTAAATGCATCGACAAAGCCCCATTCGACAAAAAGTTTATCCAGCCAAGCGCGTTCGTCTGGTAGGAAGCCTGAGTATTTTTGGTTGGCTTTCCAATTTACTAAATCTTCAGGTTTGTGCGCAATATTCCAATCACCACAAATAATTGCTTGGCGACCTTCGCTTTTTAGCTTGTCTAAGACTGTTTCAAAATGTGCCATGCAGCGGTATTTAGCTGCCTGACGTAGATCGCCAGATGAACCAGACGGTAGATAGAGGGAAGCAACGCTGAGATCGCCAAAGCGTGCTTCTAGATAGCGGCCTTCAGCATCAAACTCCTCGGAACCCATGCCAATGACAACTGAATCTGGCTTAGTGCGGCAATATAAAGCGACACCGCTATAGCCTTTTTTCTGCGCATCATGGTAATAGCAATGATAGCCTTTGGGGAAAAAGGTATCAGGTTCTTCTTGCAGTTGATCAATCTGTGCTTTGGTTTCTTGGATACAGACAACATCGGCTTGCTGGGTTTCAAGCCAAGCGAAAAAGCCTTTTTTAGCCGCGGAACGAATGCCATTCACATTAGCTGTAATAATACGCATAGAGTTGCACTCGTTAATTAGTTAGTGAATCCTAGTAGCAAAGCTTCCATTAAAGCTTTTTGAGCATGTAAGCGGTTTTCTGCCTCATCCCACACCACGCTTTGTGGCCCATCAATCACTGCAGCTGATACCTCTTTGCCACGATAAGCGGGCAAGCAATGCATGAAAATAGCGTCAGGATGAGCCAAAGCCATTAACTCTTCGGTCACTTCAAAACCAGCAAACGCGATTTCACGCTGCTTCTTCTCGGCTTCTTGTCCCATACTCGCCCAAGTATCCGTAGTGACTACATCCGCATGTTGTACTGCTTCTTGTGGGGTAGCACAGAAAATAAGGTGTGAAGCATTGGCGGCGACAATTGTGGTATTCGGCTGATAACCTTGGGGGGTACAAACACGCAATTTGAAATCGAATAAACGGGCGGCTTCCATCCAGGAGTGGCACATATTATTGCCATCTCCAACCCAAGCCACGGTGCGTCCATTCGGTAAGCCGCGCTGCTCAATCCAAGTCATCATATCGGCAAGTAATTGGCAAGGATGATGAGTATCCGTCAGACCATTGATGACAGGCACTCGCGAATAAGCAGCAAAGCGTTCAACTTTATACTGTTCAAAAGTACGAATCATCACCAGATCGACCATGCGGGAAATCACTCGCGCTGCATCTTCAATCGGTTCACCACGACCTAGTTGGCTATCATTCGGTGATAAAAACAGAGCATGACCACCTAGCTGCGTCATTCCTGCTTCAAACGAAACCCGTGTTCGTGTAGACGCCTTTTCAAAAATCATTGCTAAGCTACGATTTTGTAAAGGAGTGTAGATTTCACCACGTTTAGTCATGGCTTTTAAGTCGATGGCGCGGTCAATCACCGCGAGCAACTCAATAGCACTGAAATCGCTTAAAGTGAGGAAATGTCGGATTGTACTCATATCAGCTCTCTAGCATCCGGCACGATAAATATCGAGATTATAAAAAATCCCGTATTAAATCTATGACTGTAGTTATGATCTGGTCAGCTTGTTGCTGTGTAATGACTAAAGGCGGCAACAAGCGGATAACATTTCCTGCAGTCACATTAATTAAAATACCTTTGGCTAGCCCTTGCTTGACTAGCTCACCGCAATCGCGCTCTAGCTGAATGCCGATCATTAAGCCTTGGCCACGAATATCTTTTACGCCAGCGACATTAGCTAAGCCCGCGCGGAAATTCGTTAAGAAATATTCGCCTAGTTCAGTCGTACGTTGGGCTATTTGCTCTTGTTCCATGACCTCAATCACGGTTAAAGCAGCACGGCACGCCAAGGGATTACCACCAAAGGTAGAGCCATGATTACCATAAGCAAATACACGAGCCGCTTTGCCGCGCGCTAAACAAGCACCAATCGGCATCCCATTGCCGAGCGCTTTCGCTAAGGTCATCACATCCGGTTGAATTGCAGTATGTTGGAAAGCAAACCATTTACCAGTACGGCACATGCCGGTTTGAATTTCATCGGCCATCAACAAGCAATCATGTTGGTCACACAGCTCGCGTAAGCGTGGCAGATAATCAGCACTGGGGACTTGAACACCGCCTTCGCCTTGCACAGGTTCGACTAACACTGCAACAATATTGGAGTCTGCGGATAGTTGTTGGGCAACTGCCTCAGCATCGCCATATTGAACCCGAACAAAACCATCTAATAAAGGTGCGAAACCGGCTTGCGCTTTGGGATTACCAGTAGCAGTGACTGTCGCCATCGTGCGCCCGTGGAAAGCATTACTCATCACAATAATAACGGGGCGCTCGATACCTTTGTTGTGACCATATAGGCGTGCAATCTTAATCGCTGCTTCATTCGCTTCAGCGCCTGAATTACAGAAGAACGCATTCTCCATACCCGCTAAAGCACAGAGGCGATCACCTAAAGTATGTTGGTTTTCAATCTGGTAAAGGTTAGAGGTGTGCATCAAGCGATGAGCCTGCTCACTAATCGCAGCTGCGACTTGAGGATGAGCATGGCCTAGGCTACAAACCGCAACGCCAGCCACTGCATCTAAATACTGTTTTCCCTCGGTATCAAACAGCACAGCACCTTCACCCCGCGCAAAGGTGACAGGTAGGCGTGCATAGGTTGGCATTAGTGTTTCTTTAATTATAGTCGTCATTGCAAACCCTCCAGTTAAGCTTGGGAAAAACAAAAAGGCAGCCATTTCAGGCTGCCTTTAGTTATTCAAAGGATTGAATATATGGGATGAGTGCGCTTATGTCAATCAAAGCACCTTAGGCGGCATAAGCAGAGCCTAAGCCATTCCAGCGCTTGTTAGTATTGATAAGAGCAGCCCAAAAGCGGCAAATTAATGCGCCCTTTTTTTAATATGATAGACGCTGGCTGGTGGGAAATTATTCAATACAAAACTACTGCGCTCAGCGATTAAGCCGTGATGTTGCAGGATTTGTGGTTTCACTGGGCAGCGATGCCCATAGGTGAATTGGATAAATACCCCATTTTTGCCTAAAACTTGGAAAGCACCTTTCAAAATCTCGTCGATTTGTTTGTCTTTCATCGACAAAAACGGCAAACCACTGACAACAGCACCCACATCGTTCAAATGCAGGCGAGTTAAGGATTCGGCTGCGCCATTAACGACCATTGCTTTTGGATAGTGTTCTTGCATGTTTTTGGCAAACTTGCGGTTCAGCTCAATCAATATCAAATTTTCTTCAGGAATACCGCAAGCGAGCAGTTGGCGAGTAAACACACCAGTACCTGGTCCTAATTCGACTACTTTCCCTACCTCAGCACTTAAACCTTTCACCATTTTACGTGCTAAACGTTGGCTCGAAGGTAGCACGGAGGCGGTGACTAGTGGCGCTTTCATCCACTCCAGCATGAAGCTCGAGGTTTCACGCAGTTTAACTGCTTTACTTAACATAAATGATCCTGTGGACGTTATCCTTGTTATTAGTAGGGCTGTTATAGCGGTACTTCAAGTGTTTAACGAAAAAAAATCATAAAAAAGCCGGGCGTAATAACCCGGCCTCTTCCTTTAGGGCGCTATTATGCTGCGAAATTAGCGGCAGCAAAATCCCAATTGACTAAATTATTCAGGAAAGTTTCCACAAATTTAGGGCGAGCATTGCGATAGTCGATGTAATAAGCATGCTCCCAGACATCAATGCACAGCAGCGCTTTGTCGCCAGTCGTTAATGGTGTGCCAGCAGCACCCATATTCACGATATCCACTGAACCGTCAGCTTTTTTCACTAACCAAGTCCACCCAGAACCGAAATTACCAACCGCTGAGGCTTGGAACGCCTTCTTGAAGTCGTCATATGAACCCCATTTTTTATTAATGGCATCCGCCAGTGCACCCGTTGGGGCAGCACCACCATTCGGCTTCATGCAATTCCAGAAGAAAGTATGATTCCATACTTGTGCAGAGTTATTGTAAATACCCGCAGAAGACGTCTTAACGATCTCTTCGAGGGATTTATCAGCAAATTCAGTATTAGGAATCAGGTTATTCAGGTTGGTGACATAGGCAGCATGATGCTTGCCGTAATGATATTCAAAAGTTTCTGCAGAAATATGCGGGGCTAAAGCATCTTGTGCGTAAGGCAGGGCTGGCAGCGTGAAAGCCATGATATTGCTCCTTGATTTGGTCTTAAATATCGGCTGTTTAAAGCGCGTAAGATAGCCATTAAACACCTAGTGCGCAATAAGCCTCGTTCACAAGCTGGGCTTTTGGTCGTACACTTTCGTGCTTTCCATCAAAATAGAAACCTAAATTATGCAGCCGAAAATGCCCGGCCTAGTCGAGTTCGTCGCTTTAGTCGGACTCCTTTCTTCTTTAATGGCGCTTGCAATAGATGCGATGCTGCCTGCTTTACCCGTGATCGGTGCTGATTTAGGGGTAAGCAATCCCAATTCGCCACAATTGATTATTTCTACCGTATTTTTCGGGATGCTGGTGGGGCAAGTATTATTTGGCCCGATTTCAGATAGCGTCGGACGCAAGCCGTTAATCTATTGGGGTTTAGGTCTATTCATGGTCGGCAGTTTAGTGTCGATGTTTGCACATAGCTTCGAAATGATGCTGTTTGGGCGCATTTTACAAGGTATTGGCGTGGCTGCGCCGCGTGTGGTGACAATGGCTTTAGTACGTGACTGCTATTCAGGGCGAGAAATGGCAAAGATTATGTCGTTTACCATGATTGTCTTCATTATGGTGCCCGCAATAGCCCCCTCTTTAGGCTTAGGTATTCTCTGGATCGCCGATTGGCGGATGATTTTCGGCGCCTTTATTTTACTCTCTGCCCCTATGCTAATTTGGTTTTGGTTACGTATGCCCGAAACGTGGCCGCCTGAAAAGCGCCGCCCTTTTGCTTGGCATGAGCAGTGGGAAGCTACCAAAATTGTCTGTGGTAATCGCTTGGTGATGGGCTATTCGCTAGTCACTGGTTTGGTATTTGCGGCTTTTCTGGGCTACTTAAATTCAGTTCAGCAGATCTTGCAGGAGCAATATGGTTTGGGCGATCAATTCCCGCTGTATTTTGCGGCTTTGGCTTTAGCTATCGGTGGCGCTTCAATTGTGAATGCTAAGCTAGTCATGAAACTAGGGATGCGCTTACTGTCAGCGCGGGCTTTGCAGGTAGTATCCGCTTTATCAGCCGTGTTTTTAGTGATTGTCTTACTGCAAAGTGGGCAGCCACCTTTGTGGCTATTTATGGGCTATTGCTTATTGGCGTTCTTCAGCGTGGGCTTATTATTTGGCAATTTGAATGCGCTAGCGATGGAGCCGATTGGCGATTATGCGGGGATTGGTGCTTCGATTATTGGCGTGGTTTCAACGGCAGTGGCGATTCCGATTGGTGTACTGATTGGGCAGTCTTATAACAAAACCGTGATTCCGATTGTACTAGGTTTCTTGATTTTGACGGTATTAGCCTTGTTCTTGCAGCGCTGGACCGAGCGCCAACGCAGCAAGAGTTTAGAGCTGGTTAGGCCAGCGGCTTAGGCTTAGGTAACAACCAACCAATCAGGCCGCCAATCAGCGCTGATCCCAGTACAAATAAATGCACATTGATCGCGGCACTGGTAGCCATAGCGGGTTTTAAGAAGGGGAGCAGGGCAGCAATAATGCCTGCTTCATAAGTCCCGATCCCTGCCGGTGCGTGAATAGGTAGTACGCTAGTGAGTTCACCAGCGACTACTGCGGTAATCAACACATTCCAAGTGACGCTGTCAATGAACTGATCTAACACCCAAGCTAGGGTAATCAGTTTGACGAGCCAATTTAACCAAGTTAAAGCCCAGCTTTTTAAGAAGCCCATCCAAGTATCGGGTAAACCAAGCAAGGTTTGCTGAGCCAATTCACTGAAACGCCCGCTTTTACCTGCAAAATGCAGTTCAACTTTATTCCGCAATAGATAAACTAGCGGTGGAATGAGCATCCATAGCAGCATAATCGGAATGGTGATGCGTCTAAAAGGCGTTACCACTAAGAGCGGATAAATCACAAACGCCAATATGCAATGTAAGTCCAAGAAACGAAACCACAGCAACGCCGACATAGAGCGAGCGTAATTAATATCAAAATAACGCCGCATCATCATGGGGAAGCTCAGCTCGCCCGTTCTTGCGGGGAGCAAATTATTAAACAGATTGTGCAACAAGGTCAGACGTAAGATCCCCAGCGGGTGGGCGCGTAAAGCCGGAAAATAGTCATAGACCCGCCAAGTACGCAAACCATAACTCACTAATAATAAGGCAACGGCAATTAACAGCTGTTTCCAGCTTAAAGCTTGCCAAGGTTGGAGAATGCTTTTCCAGCCAATCCAGTATTCCACGCCAGCGACGAAGACGATGAGAATGAGCCAAGGCAAAGTTTTACTTAACCAGCTAGGCAGTTTAGAGCTAGGTGCAGGGGGTGGAAGTTGTTTAGTATCTGTCATCGCTATAGGTTTTCCGTATAATCCGCGAGCATTCTAAATGATTGGACAAGCATTGTGGCAATTGAATCTGAAGAAACGGTAAGCATTATCGTACCTTTTTACAATGAAGAAGGTAATGTTCAGCCTTTGGTTGAGCGTGTACATAGTGCGCTAGCTAATTTTGAACTACCTTGGGAGCTAGTACTAGTCGATGATGGCAGCACAGATGCGACTTTAGAGCGCTTGCGCCAAGCGACCGAACAGTATGGACAGCATGTGTTTGTCGTCGAGTTGCAGCGCAATTTTGGGCAAACGGCAGCGATGCAAGCAGGAATTGACCAAGCCAAAGGTAGCTTATTAGTCACCTTGGATGGCGATCTGCAAAACGACCCAGCCGATATTCCAGCCATGATTGCTGATTTGCAGGCACGCAAGCTGGATCTGTTAGTCGGCTGGCGGAAAGACCGCAAAGATACATTGATTTTGCGCAAAATTCCTTCGCGGATTGCTAACCGTTTGATTCGCAAAGTCACAGGCGTTTATCTGCATGATTATGGCTGTAGTTTGAAAGTGTATCGCGGCTCAGTGATTCGCAAAGTGCGCTTATATGGCGAGATGCATCGCTTTATTCCTGCTTGGGTGGCGACGACTGTGCCGCCGTCACGCATCGGCGAAATCGTAGTTAAGCACAATGAGCGTTTTAGTGGCGAGTCTAAATACGGGATTTCACGTACTTTTAGAGTGATTCTGGATTTGCTGTTCATGTGGTATTTCATGCATTACCGCGCGCGTCCGGGGCACTTCTTCGGCGTAATGGGTTTAGGTACGGGGATGGCAGGCAGTTTGATTCTACTGTGGCTGGCGATTGAAAAGTTTATCTTCGGCGCGGATATTGGTGGCAGACCGCTGTTATTGGTGGGTGTCGTATTAATGATTGCGGCTTTGCAATTTTTGACGACGGGCATTTTAGCGGAAATGTTAGCTCGTACTTATTTTGAAGCAGCCGGACGGAATGCGTATACGATTCGTGATGAAGGCGTAGTGCAAGAGCGCACTTGGCATCAAGCCAGTTAACTAACTGAGAGTCAATACCAACAAAAGAGCGGAATCAATCCGCTCTTTTACTTAACTACTAATGCTGTTATTGCGCGCGTGGATGATGTTGCATCCAAAGGTTCAAATATTCCAAAACGCCACGGCTGTCGATTTCATTTTTGCTGTCGCGCAAAGCAAGATGCGCCAGTTTCACTGCATCATTGCCATCCGAGTTGACTGCATACACATCAGCGCCTGCTTTGAGTAAGTTAATTAAGGCTAACTTATGTCCGAAGCGTGCAGCATGATGCAATGGTGTCCAGTTTTTGACAGTCAAGATATTAGGATCGACACCGGCTGCTAATAAAGTAGTGACAGCAGAAGTTTGCCCGGTAGAAGCGGCAGCGTGTAACGGTGTTTCGCCTTGGCCGTTTCGATAATTAGCATAGCTTGGGACTTTGGCAAGTACACCAATCCAAGCGAGATCACCATCGAGGGCCGCATCAAAAGCTTTTTTGCCAAACCGACCTGAAGGGTCAGTAGCGCCCGAACGTACTAGAATATTAGCAATGTCGATGTTGTTATTATTAATTGCAATGGTCAGCGGAGTTACACCACTGGCAGAGTAATTAACATCCGCACCCAATTTAATCAATTGTGGAATTTTATCGGCTTCGCCACGCTCTACCGTTTGGAAGAGTGCTTTACCCAGTACGCCGCCATCAGCCGTCGCACCACCAGCAATTAAAGCGCCTGCCATGCCAAAGTCACCGCGATTGAGTGACAGCGACAGTGCAGATTCGCCGTCTTTAGCATAGTTAGGGTTAGCACCCATTTTTAATAGGTTCGCTACCTTCTCGCGCTCGCCTTGTTCAACTGCCTGAAACATCACTCGACCCAGATCATTAGGATCACGCTGCGCGCCGGCTGCGAGTAAAATGCCAATCAAACCAATATCGCCATTACGAGCAGCAATTGATAAAGGCGTCACTGTGCTTTCAGAGTAATTGGGGTTGGCACCGAGCTTGATTAGGTTATTAACCCGCTCACGGTCTTGTGCTTGCACAGCTTTCAGGAGCGCACGCCCTAGCACACCGGCGTCATTGGGCGCACCACTTTTCATTAATAAGTAGGCAATGCCGGTATATCCGCCATCAACTGCCATTTGCACTAATTCCTGAGTCGGTTTAGCGCCCTGATTAATGAAGTTTTTAGCTTGATTGTAATCACCCTGCGTGATTGCAGCTTGCAAGCCGTTTGAAAGCCGATCTTCTTTGGCTCTTTCTTCATCACGCTTAGCTTGTTCAGCTGCCAAGCGCTCTTGCTGAGCTTTTAAAGCAGCTTGTTGCGCCGGGTTGACTGCATTGGCAGCCGCAGATGCCGCACTGCCATTAGCTGCAGGATTAGCAGCTGGAACAACACTAGCAGTTGCTGCTTGCTTGGCGATGCCTTCCCACTGCTTTACATAGGCTTGTGCTTGTGCCGCTTCAGCCGTTTTACCTTCTTTGGTTAAACGCGCTGCTTCCTCTTTCCATACCGTAATTTGCCCTTCAGCCTCAGCTACGGTTTCTGCCTGAGCCATTGGCACCCAAGCTAAAATAGCTAAGCTCAGCAGTAAGGAACATTTTTTAATAAAACAAGAATTCCTGCCCTCAAGCGGAAAATTCATACAACGTCTCCATACAATATTTCCTGATTGGGGTTTCGAGCTCATTTAGCCCATGAGATTGCAAATTACCCAAGCCTGTCTTTGCAAATCCAATTCAGAAGTCACCACGGCGGTGATGATAGCAATAGCGTTTCCCCATATTCAATCGCTAGCAACTAAACTTAAGTGGTTTAGAGTAAGAAACACTCAAAAATGGCCAAGGCTTCCTAACACTGGGCACGACTAGCACAGCATAATGCTGCTACAATCATAGCTCAATATCTAAAAAATGCTCAGATGATACTGAATCGCTATCTGTTCAAAGAAATTGCTCTTAATTTCACAGCAACGCTACTGGTTTTATCGCTCATTATTGTGGGCAATACCTTTGTACGCCTACTGGCAAGTGCGAGTAGCGGGGATCTGCCTTTAGATCTGTTAGGCAATATGCTGTTATTTGGCTCATTAAAAAATTTATTGCGGTTAGTGCCGGTCGCTTTGTTGATTGGCATGATGCTCGCTTTTAGCCGTTTATATCGTGACTCTGAAATGGTGGCTCTACGCGCTTCCGGTGTCGGGCCAAAAGAGTTCTATCGCGCGATTTTTAGCTTTGTTATTCCACTGACCTTGTTGATGGCGGTGGCGGTGTTCTTTTTCTCGCCCATGCTCGAAGTACAGAATCAGGCTTTAAAAAAAGAAATGTATCAACGCCCCGAAGCAGCTGGCATTCCGCCCGGCCAATTCGTGACGGCAGGCAACAAAACTAATAATTATACCGTGCTAGCCGAAGCTTTAGATGGTTCACGCACGGTGATGGAGCGCTTCTTTATTCGAGTGCAAGATGGCACAAATGAAATTTTAGTCTGGGCGCAATCGGCGATTTTATTCGTAGATTCAGCAACAGGAGAGCGCTTTCTGCAAATTCGGGATGGCTATCGCTATGAAAACGATCCAGACCGTGGAGGCATGTCGATTATTCGTTTCAAAGAGCATGGAGTACGGATTCCACTGCGCTCATTCACCCGCTCAATCAGTATTGAAAGTGTACCAACTGCCGAATTGCTCGCACTCCCTTTACCCGCCAACCAAGCTGAGTTGCAATGGCGCTTGTCGATTGTCATTTCTACTGTGGTGTTAGCGCTCTTGGCTTTTCCCTTGAGTTACACTGCGCCCCGCCAAGGGCGATTTAGCAAAATTGCAGTGGCTATTCTGTTATATGGCTTATATGCCAATGTGTTAGCGATGTTGCGCGGCATGATCGAGCGTGGTGAAGTGCCTGCATGGATTGGGATGTGGTGGGTGCATATCCTAATGATTATCTTAGCCTTCTGGCTTTTACATAAATATTATGGGAAGCCCGCATGAAGATACTCGAACGCTATTTATGGAAAAACGTCCTGCTCAGCATTTTAGTCACTTGGCTATCGCTCAGTTTGCTGTTCGCCTTATTCGATTTTTTAGCTGAATTAACCGATACCAAAGTGGGGACTCGCTATGGAGCACTGCAAGCGCTGCTGTATGTGATTTATGGCTTGCCGCGCACCCTATATGAAAATTTCCCCTATGCCGCTTTGATCGGCAGCCTCATGGGTTTAGGCAATTTAGCCGCCAATAGCGAAATTACCGCAATGCGCGCCGCAGGTTTTTCTATTCGCCAAATTGTCCTAACGACCTTAAAACTCGGCTTAGTGCTGAGTTTGTTAGTTTTTGCCTTAGGCGAATGGGGAGTGCCGCGCTCAGAGTCGTATGCTGAAAACTTTAAAATCCGCATGTTGCAGCAAGAATTATCGATTTCTGAAGAAGGCGTTTGGTTAAAAAACGGCAAGCAGCTGATTCATATTGATAAAGTTTGGTCACAAACCAAAGTAGATGGCTTAGCAGTGTATGAAGTTGATGAGCAAGCAGGCGGCATTAGCCGGATTCTCAAAGCCAGCAGCGCCGAACGACAGGGCGACAACTGGCGTTTACAAACTGTAGTAGACCAACGTTTAAGCAAAACAGGAGTTGAGCTGACTCAACATGAGCAGTTAATCGTGCCTGATGTGTTGCCAGCCAATATTCTAAGCTTAGCGACTGTGACGCCTGAGCAATTAGCGGCGCGTGATTTAGCTCAGTTTATACAACATCAACGCGAGAATGCTTTAAATACCGACCGCTTTGAGTTGGAATATTGGAAGCATTTCACCACACCTTTATCCACGTTAGTGATGCTAGTGCTCGCAGCTCCCTTGGTATTTGGCTTTCAGCGGAATGCCGGAGCAGGGCAGCGGATTTTCATTGGAATTTTGATCGGTATTACTTACTTATTACTGGATCGCATCATCGGACGTACCGGTTTAGTCTACGGTTTGCCCCCCTTATTGTCCGCTATCCTACCGATGCTGCTCTTTTCGGCCTTGGGTTTATTTATGCTGGGCAGGGTACGTTAGCTATGCAAACTACTGAAATTCAACAGCGCTTAGCTTTCCTGCAGGAAGCTGAGCGCCTCAAAGATGTGCTACGTACTGCGCATACACGCTCAGGCAAGCAAGAAAGCACGGCTGAGCATAGTTGGCGTTTATGTTTATTTATTCTCAGTTTTGCGGATCAATTGCCGGATTTAGATCTGCTTAAAGTCTTGAAGATGGCCATCTTGCATGATTTAGGTGAGGCAATTCATGGCGATATTCCTGCGATTCACCAGCAAGGTGTTGACAAGTTAGAGCAGGAGCGAGCTGATCTCTTAAGCCTGATGCAGCCTTTGCCTGAGCTTATTCAAGCCGAGTTTTTAGCTTTGTGGGATGAATACAATCAAGCACAGACACCCGAAGCTCAAGCCGTCAAAGCCTTTGATAAATTAGAGACTATTTCGCAGCATAATCAGGGCGCCAATCCCGTCAATTTTGATTATGTATTTAACTTGGGTTATGGACAGCGTTATACTCAAAAGCATCCACTGTTCGCTGCAATTCGATCTTTACTGGATGCAGGCACCCAGCAACATGCACAAAAACAACTGAATA
Organism: Thiolinea sp.; assembly: GCA_049292455.1. Lineage (GTDB taxonomy): Bacteria > Pseudomonadota > Gammaproteobacteria > Thiotrichales > Thiotrichaceae > Thiolinea. Next base: position 27,679 of record JBATRF010000054.1, on the reverse strand, counting down.
CTATGAATATTGAAGCTTTAACTGCTGATTCTGAACTTGAAGGGCTGTTGGACCTATGTCAGTTGCCTAGCGACGATATTTATACCTTAGGCTTGCAATTTTTTGGGATCAAACGCGCTGGCAAATTGGTGGCAATGATTGGTTTAGAGCCTTATGACTCGGTCGCATTATTAAGATCTTTAGCCGTTTTGCCGGATTATCGTAGCTTAGGTTTAGCACGCCGCTTAGTTAGCTTCATGGAAAGCCAAGCCGCTGAGCAGGGTATCGAAGAGCTGTATTTATTGACCACTACCGCCAGCAACTTTTTCAAAGCACAGAACTATCAAGATACCGAGCGTAGTAAAACGCCTGTGGCTATTCAACAAACCGCCCAATTCAGCGGTTTATGCCCAGCATCAGCTAGTTTACTAACCAAAAAACTCTAAAGACTCACGGTTAGCGGCTTGGTTTTAGCTTCTTCAATTGCTAAAAAGCGTGTAGCAATTAACACTAAACCAATCACTGGCAAACCAATAAAAGTCGTAAAAGCAAAAAAGCTGGGATAGCCAAGCGCATCGACTATCGTGCCTGAGTAGCCTCCCAAAACCTTGGGAAAGAGCGACATCAATGAGCTGAAAATCGCATATTGCACCGCCGTGAAGGAAACACTGGTGAGTGCAGAAAGGAAGGCGACAAAAGCAGCGCTGGCAAAACCCGCCGCTAAATTATCGGCAATGACGGCTAAATAAAATACTGGCAGGTTATGCCCACTTAAAGCTAAAGCGACAAACACTAAATTCGTTAAAGCCGCTAAAATCGCGCCCCATAGTAAGCTTTTCATCACGCCAAAACGAGTCGCGAACAAGCCTCCTAACACACCGCCCATCACGCTGACCAGCACGCCCACCGTTTTAACGGCCGTGGCGATTTCGTCTTTAGTGAAGTTTTGATCTTGATAAAACACATTGGAAGCCGCACCAAGCACAATATCGCTAATCCGATAAAAGCCAATCAGGACTAATAAAAAAACCGCCGTTTTGACGCCATAACGTTTGAAGAATTCAGCAATCGGTGCAATCCAAGTTTCAACTGCAATGGCGCGATCCACTAAGCCAGCACGCACTAATAAATAGCCAACTACAAAGCCCATACCCACAGCGAGGGCAAAGCGCAAAGTTTCTAAGATAAAGCCAGTGAAAACACCATCACCCACGCTGGCTTTTAAGCCAGTAAACAAGCCATCGGTGAGAAAAAAGGTCAGAACAAAAGCGGCCACCGTACAAGCGAAGACTAGCACTAAGCGTAAATAGTCGTGGGTGGTGTAATGCAGCTTGCTTTCCTTATGCTTAGGCTCAGGAATAAGGAAGGTAGTAATCACACCCACCAACATAATTCCCGCCATGATGAAATAAGTCCAGCGCCAAGCCGTATAAACATAATGCCCCTTTTCCGAGCCAAACATAGACGCTAAATACAAAGCACCTGCCCCTGCCACAATCATCGCCAAGCGATAACCGACAATATAAGTGGAAGACATCAAGGCTTGTAAGCGCGTTTCGGCAGATTCAATCCGGTAAGCATCAATCACAATATCTTGGGTGGCTGAGGAAAAACCAAGCAAGACAGCCGCCAGCGCCATAAGGGTCAGGCTATTTTTGCTCAAAGCAGGGTCGATGCTAGCCATTGCAATAATCGCGAGCATTATCATCGCTTGAGACAGTAATAGCCATGCCCGCCGTTTGCCTAAAGTGCGAGTTAGGAAGGGTAAAGGCAATTTATCGATCAAGGGCGCCCAGACAAATTTAAACGAATAGCCCAAGGCCGCCCAACTGAAGAAAGTCACCGCTTTGCGCTCGACACCCGCTTCCCCCAGCCACAACGACAGGGAAGAGAAAATCAATAGAATTGGAATGCCTGCAGAAAAACCTAAAAACAGCATCGTTAAGACGCGCGCATCCAAAAAATTGCGCATGGTTTCCGCCCAACTGGGTGCGGTATTAGTGGTTTCGGTCATGAATGCAATCGCCCATTGATGTCGAGAAGTGGCTAGCGGAACAAGAGTCGCTAATTTTTACTGTGCAAGCATCATCGGCGAAAGCACAAAAGCTGTCACCTATTTTTGATCCTTTTCATATAAGCAGGCTAAATTTCGCGTTATCATGCCGAACTTTTCTAGGTGTCAGGAGCTAGCCCATGCAGAGCGATTTACTCAATTATGTCCCCGCTGATGGTTTATTGCGCGAGCGCGTTATTCTTGTAACCGGCGCTGCGATGGGCATTGGCAAGGCAATCGCTGTGCAATACGCTCGTTTTGGTGCCACTGTCGTATTGGTGGATAAACAAGATCTGATGCTGGATGCGGTTTATGACGAAATTGTCGCAGCAGGCTACCCTGAACCGGTCATTTGTAAGCTGGATTTATTAGATGCGACTGCGGATGCGTATAATAATTTAGCTTTAATGATTAAGCAGGAGTTGGGGCGTTTAGATGGCTTAGTGCTAAATGCTGCTTGGTTAGGCATGTTTATGGCAACCCGCCAATATGATCTCAGCTTGTGGACGAAAATGATGCAAATCAACCTTAATGCTAATTTCTTATTAGTCCGTGCTTGCTTACCTCTGCTGGAAAAATCCCCCGATGCGGCGATTGTTTTTTCCACTGATACGACTGATCGTGCTTATTATGGCGCTTATGGGGTGAGTAAAGCGGCGATGAATGCCTTCTGCGATATTTTGGCGCAGGAATATGACGCTCAACCTTTCATTCGCGTGAATCGGATTCATCCGGGGCCAGTACGCACTAGCACCCGTGTCTTGAGTTTCCCCGGCGAGCACCCTGACAGCAATGTGCAGCCTGAAGCTATTGTTGGCCCCTATTTATACTTCATCGGCCCCGATGCCGGAAAGCGCACTGGTGAAGCGTTGAACTTAGGCAAAGTGCCTGCTGATTTTCAGTGGGAAGGCGAGCAAGTTTAAACATGGCTGCTGATTCTCCACGCGATCAAATTTTTGCCCGGCCGCAGCAAGTAGTCGATTTTGCGTTCACGGCGGCGGTCGCTGATGTCTTTCCTGATATGGTAAGGCGCTCAGTACCTGGCTATGAAACGGTGATTAGTCAGCTGGGGGTGTTAGCACGGCGCTATGCACAAGCCGATAGTCATATTTATGATCTAGGTTGTTCCTTGGGCGCGTCCACGCTGGCGATGGCTTTACAGGTGCGCGAACCGAGCGTTCAATATATTTGTGTGGATAATTCCGCGGCGATGATTCAGCGCTGTGAGCAGCGTTTGCAGCGCCAATTAGCAGCAGGTAGCTTCCAAATGGTTTGCGCTGATATTTGCCAATTGCCGATGCAAAGCGCCTCAATCATTGTACTGAATTTCACTTTACAATTTATTGAGCCAGCTGCACGTCAAGCTTTAATGCAGCGTATTTATGACGCCTTATTGCCAGGTGGCGTATTGATTCTCTCGGAGAAAATTAAGTTTGCCGATGCTGAGCAGCAAGCTTTAATGACTGAGCTGTATATGGAGTTCAAACGTGCAAATGGCTATTCGGAGCTAGAAATTAGCCAGAAGCGTTCTGCTTTAGAAAATGTCTTATTGCCCGATACTTTGGAAACCCACCAAGAGCGCTTAAAGCTAGCAGGCTTTAGTGAAAGCTTAGTTTGGTTCCAAAGCTTTGTATTTGCCTCGATTTTAGCGGTGAAGGCATGAGTGCTTTGCTGGATGCACGTTTTGCTGATTTGTATAGCGAAGTAGCAGCAGGTCGTTTAGCGTCTTGGCTAGAAACTTTGCCTGCACAAGTCCAAGCCGCTTTATATGAAGCACCACACGGTAAGCGTGATTTGTGGTTGCAAACTTTGGAACAATTGCCCAACTTAAACACTAGTAGCTGTGATTTTACACAGGGTGCAGTACGAATTGGGCAAGCGGCTGATGCGAGCAAAGAGCAACAAGCTGCTTTACGCCAAGCTTTAGAAGTATTTATTCCATGGCGTAAAGGTCCATTTGAAGTCTTCGGTATTCCTATCGACACTGAATGGCGTTCAGATTGGAAATGGGAACGAGTGGCTCCACATTTATCGCCCTTGCAAGATCGCTTAGTGCTAGATGTTGGCTGCGGCAGTGGTTATCACTTATGGCGGATGCTCGGTTCAGGTGCACAGCAGGTGATTGGGATTGATCCAAGCTTATTTTTCCTGATGCAGTTTCAGTTGATTAAGCATTATGTGGGGCAGGAGCCAGTACATTTTTTGCCCTTAAAAAGTGAAGATCTACCTGATTTTCAAGGTAAAGGGTTTGATACGGTGTTGTCGATGGGGGTGTTGTATCATCGGCGCTCACCGTTAGATCATTTGCAAGAATTGAAAAATGCTTTGCGTGCTGGTGGCGAATTAGTGCTAGAAACTTTGATTGTCGAAGGTGATGTGCATACCGCTCTGATGCCAGAAGATCGCTATGGCAAAATGCGTAATGTTTGGTTTATCCCCTCGGTGGCGATGCTAGAGTTGTGGCTGCGGCGTTTAGGTTTTGAAGATATTCGCACGGTGGATGTTACGCCAACTACTACTGCCGAACAGCGCTCAACGGAGTGGATGCGTTTTGAGTCTTTAAAGGATTTTTTAGACCCCAATGATCCCTGCCGGACTGTTGAGGGTTATCCTGCGCCGGTGCGAGCTGTGATAATTGCCACGGCCCCTAGGTGATCTGTGCAAGCAAGCAGAAGGCGAGTACATTTAGTAATCTTGATCGAAAATAATGCGGAAGGATTGTGAACGCACAGCTTAATCGACCCGGCTTTATTGCAGCCGTTGGTGACTCTCGGAATCGCTTACAACATCAATTGTGTCAGCATATGGCGCATGCGTATCAGCGTTTTTGCCAAAGCTGGAATCAGTTACTTCCCGATCAGTATTTGCGTGATGGTGGCCGCTATCGTTTGCGGCGCTATTCAGTGTTTCATTGGCAAAATGAGCATTTAAAGCAGCTTCCCCATGAGCCGCATTATCAAAGCAGTTATCACAATGCAGTGCATGGTGGCTTTAATCGGCATTTTCGCGCTTGGTTACCGACTACTGTTTCCAATCCAGTCTTTAAAACACTGATTGCTTGGTCGGTCGCGCAGTTTAGCGCCAATCCTAATCAGCTTTGGCGGATTCAGGCGCACCAATTTCGAATTGTGGCTTCCCATTTAGAAGAGGGTAAGCCGACTCCAGAAGGTGTGCATAAAGATGGTGCAGACTATATCCTGATTATGCTGTTGAATCGGCAGAATATAGAGGGTGGCGTTAGTTATATTTATGACAATGAGCGGCACGAAATCGCTCAATGCACTTTAGGTATGAGTACCGATTTGCTATTAGTGAATGATCACAAGGTCTATCACGGTGTCACGCCGATCTATCCGGCTGACCCTGATCAAGCCGCTTGGCGCGATGTGCTAGTGCTCACTTTTCATCGGCAATAGCTTGAACCTGAGGCGCGCTTTGCCCGCATTTCCAGCAAGTTTGAAACTGTGCCTCTAGGGTTTCGCCACAGTGTTGGCAAGTCCAGGCACCTTCCTCACAATGTTCTAAAGTGATACGAATCAGCTCTAGTGCGGCTTGTTCATATTGCTCGTCTACCCAAATCGCAGGCCAAGTTTCTACAAAGGGTAGCTCACCCATTGCGCCGTTCAAAAAATAATTGCGCTGCACACAAGGGATCTTGGCATTAACTAGCACTTGCTCAATGAAACCCGGCATCAGTGGAGTAGCAGCAGTGTAAACTTTTTTGAGCATAAGAATAATCTCCTTGAGCTTAGATTCAGGTAAGGTTTGGAAAATTATGAGCTAAATTATTTAGCTTAGCCAACGTGTGAATGATTACCAGTGTAATTCTAATGAACATAATGGTAATTAGGGGAAATTGAGCTAAGCTTGGTTTAGATGCATGCTGCTTGCGTTAGATATTGGGCGCTAACTAAAAAGCGGTTCAAGTTAAGTCACTTTAAAAGAAACCAATTGGAGAAAAGAATGAGCTTAGTCAAAACATTAGGGCGCGTTGCCTTTAGTTTAATTGTTGCACAAGCTTCGAAAAAGCTATTAGGTGGGCGCGGCGGTATGCTGGGTGGTTTGCTAGGCGCTGTGTTAGGCGGTGGCGCTACCCGCAGTACCGCAGTGGCGGGCGGGATTGGAGCGCTATTAAGTGGCTTACTGTCGAGTAAGAGTGCACAAGCCACTACGAGTTCTGGTTCAGGTGCTAGCTCGGGCGGGAATATCCTGAGTAATCTGTTTAATATGCTCGGTGATAGCCCGCAAACCAAAAATGCTTCTAGCAAAAATGTCGGTGAATTTTTCAAGGCCTCTTTAAAAGATGAGCCAATGCACACCACGCCCGAAGACGAGAAAAATGCAGGCATTTTATTACGCGCGATGATCAATGCGGTCAAAGCAGATGGTGTGATTGATGATACTGAACAGGCGAAAATTAAAGAGCATTTAAAAGATGCTTCACCTGCAGATATGGAGTTCGTAACAACTGAACTCAGAAAGCCCTTAGATTTACAAGGTTTGATTAGCACTGTGCCACAGGGTATGGAAAAGCAAGTCTATTTAATGTCGTTACTGGCGATGACTTTAGATGACCCGCGTGAAGTAAAATACATGCAAGATTTAGCCGCTGGTTTAAATATCCCTGCCGCTGAATTGAATAATATTCACGACCAGCTACAAATTAAACATCTGGCTTAACAAGCTTGAATCTGAAAGGCAGGTCTTGGGATTTGCCTTTTAGACAAAAGATGGAAAATAAATAAAAACAGATAAGCCTTGCCCCTTAGCACCCTGAGTGATTCTCAAATTTCCCGCATGCAATTCTACAATCCGCTGCACAATCGATAAACCTAAACCACTGCCTGTTGCTGTGGTATCGGCAGGCCGGTAGAAGCGCTCAGTGATTTTTGCTAATTCTTCAGCGGGTAGGCCACGCCCATTATCCGCTACCGTAAGAACTGCTTTATTGTCGGCATAAGCTAAGCTCACCACCACTTCGGTGCCTGCACCCGCATAGCGGATGGCATTGTCTAATAAGTTACGTAGCAAGACTTCCAACAAGGTGGCTAAGCCTTGGATAGGGACACTGCTGCCTTCAGCTAAGGCTAATTGCACACCTTGCTCCCAAGCGCTCGGAGCCAGTTCGCTAATTTGCTGTTGGGCGATTTGGCGTAAGTCGCAAGTTTCAAAATGGGTAGCTGCTGAGCTTTCTAAGCGCGCTAAAGTGAGCAGCTGTGCAATTAAATGGCTGGCACGTTGGCAGCCTTGCAAAGCTTGCTCCAGCGCATGTTCGCGACCTGCAGTGGATTGAGCCGCCTGCGCCACCTGTACTTGGGCTTGAATCCCTGCAATTGGGGTGCGTAACTCATGCGCAGCATCAGCAGTGAAGCGCCGCTCGTTTTCAATTAAAGCATTAGTCTTGCTAAATAATTGATTAAGTCGCTCAACTAAAGGTTGTACTTCAGCAGGTGCTTGCAGTTGAATCGGATTTAGGTTGTCGGGCTTGCGTTGGGCAACTGCTTGAGTGAGTTTAACTAAAGGTTTGAGGCTGGCTGCTACCGCCCACCAAAGCAATAAAGCCAACACAGGCAAAGCAAACCATAAAGGCGTGAGCAGATTGGCAATAATGCTATTCGCGAGCTGCTCGCGGACTTCTTTCAATTCAGCGACATGAATGGTTAATTGATGCTCTTCTTCGCCTTTAGCTTCGCTGGTGAATACGCGCCAAGCTTGTCCTGCAATCTTGATATCACTGAAACCGTTTTGTTTATCGGCTAGTGGTGTTTTGGGTGCATTCGCAGAATGAAATAGCAGTTTGTTATCTTCCCAGATTTGAAAGGCAACGCGGCGTGAATACTTGTGCAATAGTGGCGCTTGTTCTTCGGCTAAATCATCTAATTCTTCAGTGCTTTGGGCGACGAGCAGGGTGGAGGCTTGGGCTAAATGAGCATCGAGAACTTGCGCTAATTCTTGCTTAGCATCCCAATAAGTAAAGGTAGCCGCACCTAGCCACACAAGGCAAACACTGGTTAAAACGAGGATTAGCAGCCGTTGCTTTAAAGACATATCAAGCTTTGGGGCGCGGTAGCAAATAGCCCACACCGCGCACCGTTTGAATCAGTTCCGAATCAAGTTTGCGGCGTAAATGATGGATATGCACTTCCACGGTATTACTTTCCACTTCTTGCCCCCATGCGTATAAACTTTCCTCTAATTGTGCACGCGAAAGCACTCGGCCTGCTGCTAGCATCAGGGTATGTAGCACCGTAAATTCGCGTCCCGACAATTCAATCGTTTGGCCTTGATAGCTGACTTGATGCGCTGCAGGGTCTAATTCAAGTTCGCCAACTTGCAGTAGCGGTTGAGTATAGCCATGTGCACGCCGCAATAGGGCACGCAAACGCGCAGTCAGTTCAGCCATATCAAAGGGTTTAATTAGATAGTCATCGGCACCCGCATCTAAGCCTTGAATCCGATCTTGTACGGTATCGCGCGCGGTAAGAATTAGCACAGGCAGCTGTTCGCGCCGTTGACGTAATTGCTTAAGTACCTCCAAACCGGAACAACGCGGCAAGCCTAAATCCAACACCGTTGCATCATAAGGCTCGCTACTCAGTGCATGATTGGCTTGCGCGCCATCGCGTACCCAATCAACCGCATAACCCGCTTGGGTGAGGCCAAGTTGTAAGGCATCACCCAAAACTGCATCATCTTCCACCACTAAAATACGCATGAATTTTAGTTTAAATAGCTGATTAAAAAGACCAGCATCGCCACAAACATCAGGACACCTAGCCAGACAAAACTGCGTTGAATAGCAGCAGTAGCTTCGCCTTGCTTATAGCCAGTGAGCATCGAGCGCGCTAGGTTTTCATGATGCAAATAGCTGCTGACGATCACGCCTGCAATATGCACAAAAACCACCAACAGCATGAAATTAGCACTGAGTTCATGCGTTTCTGCGAAGAAATCCTCCCAATCCACCGAGCCAAACTCCCAATCTAAACCAATACCCGTAAGGCTAATGACTAAACCCAAACCAAGCAGCAAAAAGATCGCTATAGCTCCCGCCGGATTATGCCCCAGAAAATGCTGTGCCTGTTGTTGGCGGAGTGATTTTAAATAGCTAACTATCGCACTAACTGAGAAGGTGAAAGAGCTGAAGCGTGCATAACGTGTGCCCACCAAGCCCCAAACTAACCGAAATACCAGCAAAGCAGCAAACACATAACCAAGCGCTAAATGTACATCGCGATAGCGCTCTGATTCTGCGGTGAGATATGCACCGGCAAAGCTCAGTGCGAATGACCAATGAAATACCCGCGTGGGTAAATCCCAAACTAAGATGCGTTCTAGCATAAGGGCTCCTTAGCGTGGAATACGCACAGTATCTTCATCAAAATTGCCTTGTTCGGCTTGAGTATGGCAAGCAGCACAATTGGAGGCGCTTTTAATCTTAGGATTTTTCCAAGTGATGGCAGAAATCTCATCATGCTCATGTTTAAACCAAGCCGTTTCGGTGATGCGTAAAGTCGGTTCTGCCTTCACTTTTTTCGGTTCGCGCGCGGCATTAGCTTCTAGGAAAGGTAGGATTTCTTTCATAGTCGCATCATCAAGACTTGCATCTGTGCCAAAATGCTTATCCAGACTACCCATCATCGAGCGCCAAGAAGAGGAAGGTAATAAACCAGGCGGATAAGCCATGTGGCAGGCGCTACACTCAGCCTTCCAAGCGGCATTAGTGGCGCGCAAGCCTTGCATCCCACCTTCATGTTGTTCACTGCGCTCGCGGCCTTTATGCTCTTCACCTTCTTCATCATCGGCAAACACTTGCATCGCGCCGATAAGTAACAGACTTGTACCTGCGCCGACTAAGAGTTTTTTCCAAGTTTGCATGATTAACTCCTTATTTAATGGCCATTAAGAAGGTCAGAATGTCGCCTTTTTCTAAAGCGGTACATTCGCGGCTGAGCACATCGTTGCAGTTACGCTTAAACCATTTATCGACTTTGCGCGTGCTCGTGAAGCGCTCTGGATTAGCTGCAGGAGCTAGTGGATCAATTGCTTTGCCTGTGGAAGCATGCTTGCCCACCGTGGCTGGATTGCTGGTATGGCAAGAAGCACAACTCCAATCATTGCCATGGGTTGCTTTAAAAAACTGCTCGCCCCGCGTCGCCGAGAAACCTTGGAATTTAGCATCCGCCGCTTTAGCCGCTGCTTGATACGTGTTTAAAAAATCTTGTGGCGTTTCGGCCTGAGCAACCGCAGCGGTTAACAACAAAGTACAGGCTAAGCTGCGAGCGAGGATTTTGAGTTTGAACATGAGGTTATTTCCTTGGCTTGATTGAGTCTGTTCATTGTGGCGGTTGATTCTTAAGAAATTCTGAAATGGCCTAGTTTAGTTAGAGTTGCCCATAAGAATGCAGACCTGACAAAAACATATTCACGCCTAAAAAGGCGAACAGAGTTATAAACAAACCGAGAATTGCCCACCAAGCCATCGCAGCGCCACGCCAGCCTTTAGAAAAACGGAAGTGCAACCAAGCGGCATAATTCAGCCAGACAATCAGTGCCCAAGTTTCTTTCGGGTCCCAAGACCAATAGCCACCCCAAGCTTCCGCCGCCCACATTGCCCCCAAAATGGTAGCAACTGTGAAGAAGGCAAAACCCAAGGCAATCGCTTTATAGGTCAGATCATCCATCATCTCTAGGGAGGGCAGCGAGCGGGCTAACAGGCCATTCGGCTGATGTTGTTCGGCAGTTTGTTTAAGCAGATAAGCAATGCTCACCATCGCAGCGAGTGCAAATGAGCCATAGCCAATGAAATTCGCCGGTACATGGATTTTCATCCAATAACTTTGTAAAGCGGGTACGAGCGGTAGAATTTTATTGGCACCACGCTCAAAGCTATACCAAAGCAGGAAGCCTACCGCAGCACTAATCACCAATAATACAAAGCCACCGAGACTACGCTGTTGATATTGCTGTTCGTAATATAAATACAATAAACCAGTTAAAATGCAGAATAGGATGAAAACTTCATATAAGTTGCTAACTGGAATATGCCCAAAGCTGGGGTCAATTAAATACGATTCATACCAGCGTACCATTAAACCCGTTAAGCCCATCACTAAGGCGGCCCAAGTTAAATAGCTGGCTGTTTTTAAAATGACTTCATTATTAGTGAACAAGCCTAGGAAATAAGTAATAGTCGCCATCACGAATAATGTGCTCATCCACATAATTGCTGATTGACTGGAGAATAAATATTTTAAGAAAAAATTGGTTTCAGCTTGAGTGCGACTGCCATCATAAAGAAATAAGGCTAACAGGCTTAAAGCAAATACAATAACAGTATAAAAGCGAATCGATTTCCAATGCCAGCCAAGGCCGATTAAAGCGGGCGTGGTGGCTGCTAAAATGGCGATTTCAAAGCCGTCCATATAAGCGCCATATAGCCAATAAACTACTGCTGCACTGGCAGTAATAATGATGGCCCAGAGCCAGTCAACACTAGTTAGGCTTTGCCAAAAAGAAGGGCGTTTTTCAAAGGCTAAGTCAGCGCTTAACTTGTCATAACTGCTCATATTGTAAAGCTCCACTACACTCCTGAGAATCAGGGGTTACTAGTGAAAGCTTGTAGGCAAAGAAAGGGCTGAGGGCAATTGGGCAAATATCATATTAGCTAGGTCTTATCTAGCTAAGTAATTGTTTTCTGCAGTTAGCTTTGGAGGTTTGCCGGATGTGCTTTTGGGCTAGGTTCTTTACCCTTTAGAGATAGTTTCTTCATTAAAATACAGGTCTCTTTTATGGAAAATAAGCAAATCATTCGTGAGATTAAAGTTTGGGATCCGCTGGTGCGGATTTTTCATTGGTCGCTCGTCCTAGCGTTTGCGACCTCTTATTTGAGCGGCGACGAATGGGATGACTGGGGCAGCGTCCATGAAATCAGTGGCTATATTGTCTTGGGTTTAATTGTTTTTCGGATAATTTGGGGCTTCGTTGGCAGTAAATATGCGCGCTTTAGTGATTTTATTTATTCACCTAAAGTGGTATTTGCTTATTTAAAATCGTTAGCTACCACGCATCCTAAACATTATTTAGGACATAATCCAGCAGGCGGCTGGATGGTGATTTTATTATTGGCTAGTATTTTGGCGACGAGTATTACGGGTTTAAAGTTATTAGCCGTTGAGCATAATGAAGGGCCTTTAGCACAAGTCACTATTCAATTACCCAGTTTAATTGCAGAGGCCGAAGCGCGTAGAAAGCCCGGTGGCGACATGGAAGAGGAAGGCGAAGAAGAGGGTGATGAATTTTGGGGTGAGATTCACGAATTTTTTGCTAATTTTACTTTATATCTAGTGCTCATTCATATTGCAGGTGTATTGGTGAGTAGTTATCTGCACAAGGAAAACTTGGCGCGCGCGATGGTAACGGGCAATAAACCTATACAGGATGAGACGGATGTTTAAGCCTTGCCTTTTGTTATTTAAAGTGAGTTATTCATGCTCGAAACCATGACCTTAAGTGCTTGGCTTTGGCGTTTAGTGCAGCGGCTTTGTTGTACTTAGTCACAGAAGAGTTATTAATTGAAGCACATGAAGTCGAAGATAAGCCCATTTCCACCTTGGTTTTATTTGCAGGCTTTTTAGTGTTTTGGAGTATTCAGCTGGTAGGAACCCGTCTTTAACTTGCACTCATAAAAAATTGGCAGCGGAGTGAGCGCTGCCAAACTTGTGTGGACAGGAACTTATGTTAGGCGAAGGTATCGCCAAATAGACTATTGGCCCACTCAAACATTTTCCGGTAATTCGATTGGCTCGCGCCCGTTGAAGCACCAAAAGAAGATTGAATCAATTGCATGCTTTGGCTCGCGGGGTCATAAGCAAAAGCAGCGGTTAACCACGAAGCTGTGTCGGCACTAATCGGGCTATAGCAGGCTGAATTGGTCACCGGCGCTTGGAAAGGCTGTGCACCCGAGAGCAAACGTAGCACTGCATCGGCGCAAACTTTGGCTTCCGCATTAGCGATATGACCAGCTTTCGGTTGGCCAGTGCCTTGTGAGTCACCAATGATGTGAATGCCTTTGATGGCAGTGGACTCATAGCTCAGCGGATTCACATTCGCCCAATCGCCCGTGCTGCTATTGGCTAGGCCATTCTTTCTAACAATACCACCTGCTTGATGCGGCGGAATCACATTCAAAACGCTAGCTTGATAATCACCAAAGCTAGTAATCGCTACCTTTTTATTCGAATCCACCGCTTGCAGAATCGTATTCGGCACGTATTGGACAATGCCCGCGTAAGTGTTAGTGAAAGCGGCATTGAAGGTGTCTTTTTCTACTGTAAAGTCTGGATTGCCATCCAATACAATCACTTTGGAGCCGGGTTTATTGCGCTTCAGATAGTCCGCAACCACACAAGCGCGTTCATACGGCCCTGGAGGGCAGCGATACGGCGCTTTAGGAATGCTCATGACGAAACTACCGCTAGCAGGCATGGCTTGTAGCTGTTGACGGAGTTGTTGTACTTGACTACCCGATTTCCAAGCATGAAGCACTTTAGTGCTATTCAGACCCGGCACAGCTTTAAATTGCACACCGGGCGCGAGAATTAAGCGCTCATAACCCAAGGTTTGCCCATTAGCCAGCTTGACCGTGCGACTGGCACTATTCAAGGCGATTGCAGAGCTGCGCACGACAGTAATTCCGTATTTTTGTGCCAGCGTATCGTATTTAAAACCCAACTGAGAGACTTGGCGCTGACCATTCAAAACCAAATTACTTAATATCGGTGAATAGTAGACCGAATTGGGTTCAACGAGGGTGACATCCACCGTGTTATTCGACCACAGGCGTAGATATTTAGCGGCGGTTGCACCTGCAAACCCACCTCCAATAACAACAACATGCGGGCGAACTGCGGCTTTAGCAAAGCTCATGGGCAGAGCGGCAGCACCTAGGCCTAAACCTAGGGTTTTTAAAAATTGACGGCGAGAGTTAGTGTTCATCATTCATGACCTCTTAAACAGCGTTTCTGGTTGGGGATTAGGCTTAATCGTCATCATCGTTATTGTTATTGCCACCACCATTTACGCTGGCGAAATAGGCTGCGATCATTTGAATCTGCGCATCGGTATAAGCTTTGGCTTGGTAATGCATGAGATCGACGCGGTTGCGCGCTTTCATTTCGCGCATTTCGCTGATGATTTCATTTTGGCTTTCGCCTGCGAGACTATCGATGCCGGTTGTGGATTTGCCATCGGTGCCATGACATTGAAAACACTGTGAGGCTAACAGGCGTCCTCCATCAGGAACAACCACGCCTGCAGCAGTGATGTTTGTATTGCTTAAAGCACCGCCGGTATAATCCTCGGCAGCAACGCTAGCGACTAGGCTTGAGTTAGCAAGCAGAGCTAGACCTAGCAAAAACAGATAGTTGCGTTTCATTAAACACTCCTTTTTTACATGCTTGCCCCGAAGGGCAGGTGGGCTGGCCCAGCAGTACCAATGCTGGGCTTTTTATAAGCTGCTTTAGTCGTCTTCAGATTCGAGTTCTAAAGAATCAGCTTTCAAACTATTACTAATCAGACTGACACCTTCCGCTTTAACGATACTTTTGCCTTCCACTAAGGCCGCAAAGAAGGCTGCCTGACTTAATTCCCGTGAATGAGCTTCAAACGCTGTATCCGCATCACTAGTTACGGTTACACCTAGAATTTCCAAACTGCCTTGAGCGCGATTAATCTGCTTAGCGGGGCCTTTGACTTCGACATCTGGGGAGCTAAGATCTTCAATATCGCGTTCAATGCGCAAGGCTAATAATCGACCATCGGCAAGCTGGCGCGCTTTAATTTCTAGATGATCGTTCAAGTGCAGATCTACGAAGCGCAGGCTCGTTTCACGCTCTTCAGTTTTATGCAAAATCATCGTCGAGGCATCCACCAATAAGGTGTTTTCAAGTACCTTAAACGTTTGGGTGGCAGCGTTAATTTCAGTCACTTTGCCTTCTAGTTCAAGCGTTTGGTTGCGACTGGCTTGGCGTACTGATACTTCTTCAGCGACTAATTCACCTTGTTGATTAATCTGACCTTCGACTTCGACTAAAGCATTCAATTTGAGATCAGCTGCGGTGCTGTTTTCAAACTCAGTCTCAGCAGTCGTAACAACTAACTGCCCGTTAATGGCGAAGCGATTGCTGCTAATCAGCGCGGTGACCAAACCTTCTAACTCGGCTTCCTCACCTTGCACAAACTCTACAAACTCTGGGGTCAACGTGTAGTCGCTAGCGATTAAGATATTGTTTTGTAAGATTTCCTTGCTAGTGATGCGCAGATATTGATTCACTGCAGGCAAGGCATTACGTACCACCCGGCTGTAATCGATTGTTAAGCCATTCACGACCAAGGTTTGGGTCATCGGATCGGCTTTGGTAATGCGCCCTTCAACTAGCTGGCTAGAAGTCCCCGCGATGAAGCTAGTTTGTTGAAGTGTTAAACTATTAGCGCGAATCATCCCTTGTGCATCGCGCGCCCCAGAGATTTGTACGACATTGCCAAGGCTTAAATCGGTGAGCAGTTTGACACCATGCAATACAGTCAAGCTATCGGTTTGGACTAGTTGATTGAGGACATAAATGCTTTTGCCATCGGTGCCGAGTGCAGTGATTTCACCTTGCAAGAGACTGCCATAGTCCACTTGAGTGGCTTGACCAGTCACGCCATCGGCATTGACACTGCCGTTAATTTTGACGATTTCACCGACGCGATATTGGCTTTGATCGGCTACTACCACACCATCGCGGATAAAGCGTGCTTGGCTCACATTGTAGCGCACCCCATTTTGGATAATGCTGCCAAAGCCAGTGATCGGGCCGATCGAGATGCCTGTGCCGCCAATGCCACCTTCGGCTAGCTGAGTTTCCGCGCAAGCAGTCATCAATAAGCTGCTACTGAGTATCAGCGCGCGCATTAATCCATTAAGCTTCATCTTGCTTATCCTCTTGAGGAGAGGAGGGCTGTACCGGCTCCTCAAAATAATAAATCCCGACACCTGCCCGCATCCGTCCACTGCCGTTAGCGCTTGGGTTATGATCGCGATCTTGTTGTCCTAGCCAAGCATTGAACTTGATTAATAAGGCCATCGCGTCTTCATTCACCATTTGCTTAAATTGCGGCAGTGCTTCTTCGGGTAAATTGTCATAACTCACTTTGCGCTGAAACCGCCGCTCATTAGCCTCACACAATAAGTTGTGGTTGATGGTATTCATCAGTAAGGCCACATCGGTAGCTAGAATCGAGAGTTTCTCAGTTTCACTGCCTTGCGGGATATAAGCATCAGTGGCTAGACTTACGGTGTCCTCGGTTGCTTGAGTGACTACTCCACTTTGTAATAGCTCACGTAACATCGCTCGGCTCGGCATATCGCCGCTGTAACGACTGACCAACGCCTCAAAACTAGGCATTTGACCTTGTAAATTTAAAATCGCAGGTTTGCCTGCGGCGGTATTAAAGTCTGGATCATTCAACCAACCGCCAATTACGCGCACACTTCGGTTATAACGCGCTACATTCACCAATTGTTCTGCATCGTGTTGACGCAATTGCGCCACTTCCTTCCGTGTCAATCCCGTACTAATCGCAATCCGCGAGCTAGTAGGTTTTTCATCCGCTTGCCTTAACGCTTCTTCAGCAATTTCGACATAAACTTTACGTGCCAACAGACTGAACTCGCCAAAGGCCAAGCCTTTACGATGCAAGATGCGTATTAAAGGACGCAAGATATGCAGAACGATCTGATGTACGGTGGATTTCATTTGTGGGAATTTATTCCCAAATTTACTATAATGCAATGAGAGATATGTCTAATAACATGGATGGATGCATAAACATGTTGAAGTTTCGCAGTCAGGAAGTATTTTTTGTCGCTTTATTGATCCTTATTACGGTACTCACCACTAGCGATTTGATCGGTGATTACCTAGAAGGAACTGACCTCTGGCATTTAGCCGTGGAAGCGATTGTGGTGCTGATGTCAGTCGGCGGGATTACCTATTTATTAAATGTGGTGCTCAAGCGCCAACGCGAGTTGGATACGATCAAGGCACAGTTAGTTGAAACCAACGACAATTTGTCTGAAGCCCGCAAGCAAATTAGCGCAGCAGGGCAAGAATATTCTCAAGTGATTCAAAAGCAATTTGATACTTGGCAGCTCACACCTAGCGAAAAAGAGGTCGCTTCTTTACTGCTCAAAGGCTTGAGCTTTGATGAAATCGCCAATGTACGCAATACCAAGGAAAAAACGGTGCGCCAACAAGCCACTGCAATCTATCGCAAATCCAATCTCGGCAGTCGTCATGAGTTTGCTGCTTGGTTCTTTGAGGATTTTTTATAGAAGGCTTTCTGCAATTTCGTTCAATACAAGAGGGTTAAGAGGTTTATAAACTAGTGCTTTTATAAGCTACTAGTGAGTGCACTGTGTTTATTTCCATCCTTTCGATGTTGACCTTTGCTTTGGTGGGTGCAGTTACTCCAGGGCCAGTCAATCTAATTGCCACCAGTTCCGGTGCTAGTTTAGGCATTCGCCGCTCACTGCTGTATGTATTAGGTGCTACGTTAGGCTATGTCTTGGTGGTATTAGTGAGTGGCTTTGGATTTGGGGCTTTTTTGGAAAGTTCACCACGCTTGATGGCGGTTCTGCAATACGCGAGTGTAGCGTTTTTACTTTATTTGGCTTATCAAATTGCTTTTGCACCAATTACAGACTTACAAGCAAGTGATGCGCATAAAGCTCCCAATTTTTGGCTAGGTGCTTTAGTGCAAATACTGAATCCGAAAGCTTGGCTATTCGCCGTTTCAGGTGTGAGTTTATTTGTTAGTACGCAAGTTGATACCACCGTTTATTTATTAGTCTTTGCCAGCATTTCCTTTTTTATGTGCTTTTTGGGTGTAGGTGTTTGGGCGGTGTTAGGCAGCGTCTTACAGCCAATTTTGTCTCAGCCTCATTATCAATTATGGTTTAATCGTTGTATGGGAGTTTTATTAGCCAGCACCACTTTAACTTTATTATTCTAACGCTGAGAACCGATGCCAAGCCAAACCACTAGCCCCAATGTACTATTTAAAACTTGCCCTAGTTTGCCGTGGGTGGAGATGCGCCATGCTTTCAATTCAAGCGCTTGTTATCAGACGCATTCGCACGATGAGTTTTCGTTTGGAGTAATCGATCAAGGCTCAGCAACTTATGTGAATTCCAACCAGCATTATAAAACCCATGAGCAATCCTCAGTATGGATCAATCCGGGCGAGGTGCATGCTTGTAATCCGCAGAGAGTGGAGTGGTCGTATCGCATGCTATTTGTGGAGGCAGCTTGGTGGCTGGGTTTGCAAAATGAGTTGAGTGATCAACGCTATGATTACCAATCTTTTGAGCAGCCTTTAAGAACTGATAAAGCGACTTACACTGCATTTGATCAATTATTTTTTATTCTGGAAACCGAAACTAACCGGCTCGTTGCGGAGTCCAGCTTTATTCTGTTTTTGAGTGAGCATCTAAGTTTAGCCGATCAGATGGGTTCGGTAGTCCAACCCCTTAAGCAAGTGCGTGAGCTTTTAATGGATAATTTAGATAAGAATGTAGAGCTAGCTGAGTTAAGCCAAGTCGCCGGTTTGAGTCGCTATCAATTGTTGCGTGGTTTCAAGCAAAGTTATGGTTTAGCGCCGCATGCTTATCAACTAGATCAAAGAATTAAGCAGGCTAAACAATTTCTGAAAAAGGGTTGTAGTTTGAGTGATACTGCGCTGCGTTTAGGTTTTGCGGATCAAGCACATTTTCAGCGTCATTTTAAGCAACGTGTAGCGATGACTCCGAAAGAGTATCAGCGTTGTTTGTATTTACAGCCAAGCTTAAGTAACTAGGTACAGCCGCTTAAAACTCTAAACCTGTACCCACCAGCACCTGATAGTTATCGACTTTACCTTTAGCCGAAAAGGGAACGGCTACATCCACATGAATGATTTTACCACTACTGGAGCGGGTCGGAATAATGCGTAGGCCGATACCTGCATCGCCGTACCATTCGGCCTTTTGCTGGCTGCCCCAAGTAGTCCCCGCATCGATAAACGCGGCGGCTCCTAATTTAGCGACACCAAACAGATTTTGTTTAAAGTAATAGCGGCGTTCTGCACTCAACAAGGCGCTATGTTCTCCAGAACGGTAGCCAGTAGGATAGCCACGTAAGCCATTATCGCCGCCTAAGAGTAATTGCTCACCGTGTTGGAGATTATCGGCGCTGTGTAATTCACCGCTTAAATGCCAGCTGGCGCGAGAAGCATTATATAAATTCCATTCGGCTTTTAGATTCGCGCGCATGCCACGATAAGGGCCATCACCGATCCAAGCGGTGGTATCCGCAGTGATTAAGCTCAGTTGGTTTGAGGCAGGGCTATAACCTTTGGCATAGCGGCTAAAGAGCTTGAGATAGCTGTCATCCGCGCCGAACTTGGGATGCAAAAAACCGGCTTCAATTAAAAATTGATGGCCCAGCGCTATGTCTTCGGTGCGCCCCATCGTTTTGAAGTTTTCGCGTTTGGTATAGTCATCCTCAAGGATTTCATAGCTAAGCCAAGGATAAGCTTGCTTGGCTGCTGGCTGAATAGTAGGACTGGTATCAGTGGGGAAATAACTACGGCTTTCTTGTTGCCAACCCACTCGATAGCGCTCAGTCAATTGTGGCGCTTTGGCTTTTGACCAGCCATAAAAAATCGCCGCTTGTTGAGTCTCCACACCAATTTTTTGCGTTACCTCACCATCGAGGTAATGTGACACTTGTTGGCGCAACGCAGTGCTTTCTAAACCCCAAGCAGTTTGCTTAGCCAGTTTGTAAAACGGCAAGCCGATACTTAGTTGGTGGCCTTTACCATCACTATTATTTTGCAAGCCCAGCAGGAGGTGATAGCGCGTCCCGAGCACTTGTGGATCATTGTAAGTGAGTTTGGTTTGATTGCGCTGCTCATCTTGTTTAAAGCTGAGGCTGAGTTCTTTACCTAAACCGAGCAGATTATGCTCTTCAATACTGACGCTTTTAGAGTTATTGCCACCTGAGCGCCCAAACGATAAAGCCGGAGCCAGCGTCCAATTGTCCGTCGTTATTACTCGCAAATTGACTTGCTTATCGCAAATATGCTCGATAAGGATTTGCGCATCTTTCAAGTATTTGCGGGCGCGTAACAGACGTTCAGATTCTGCGAGCCAAGCGAAGTTAAACGGAGCACCCGTTTTAAGCAGGAGGGTTTTGGCAATCACCTGATCTTGAGTTTTGATATGTAATTGATTGGCGGTGCGGTGATACCACTGATTTTCTTCGGTTAAATTCGGATTGAACACATTGCCTGCTTCAATTTGAATTTTGCCGACGATTAAATCCTTAGCGGTAGCATCGCTTTCTTGCCATGGTCGGCACAGCGTTTCGCTCGCCTGTACGACCGTTACGCCCGAAACGAGCCAAAGGCTTAAACCACCTAGCCCAGCCCTTAAAACTTGCTTATTTCGTTGTTTGTAATGCATTCAGACGTGCTGCCGCTGTTTGATAATAGGCTATTGCTTCATCAGTCGCTGCGGTATCGGCTGGAAGTTCAGCTCCAGCTTGTGCATCTAACACTTTAGTCGTTTGTTTCGGCATTAATTCAATCACTTTGCCCTCTTTTAAATAGCCGACGGTTAGATAATTCGCCATAAAAGCCCGCTGATTGTTTGCCGCAGCCCGCCGAATATCCTGCCCATAAAATTCAGAAACATAAGGAATATTTAGTAAGCCCAATAGAGTGGGAGCGACATCAATTTGCGAGGCTAAATAATCAATTTTTTGCGGCTGAATAAAGTCAGGTGCATAAATAATCATCGGAATACGATAATTTTCAGGGGGCAAATCGGTGCGTCCGCGCCCGTGGGAAGTGTGATCAGCAACGAATACAAACAAAGTATCTTTAAACCAAGACTGCTGACTAGCTGCTTGCATAAAATTACCAATCGCCCAATCGGTATATTTCACTGCGCCATCGCGCCCACTACCTGAAGGAATATCAATCCGGCCTTCGGGATAAGTGAAGGGACGATGATTGGAGGTGGTCATTACATGCGCGAAGACTTTCTGACCGCTAGCCACTTGTTGATTAATGACGCCAATCGCCTGCTGCAAAATATCCTCATCCGCAATGCCCCAAATGGTTTCGTGATGAATATTTTCAGCGGCTACATCGGTGCGATCCACCACTTGATAGCCATTGCCCGCAAAGAAATTTTCCATATTATCGAAATAGCTATAGCCCCCATAAATATAAAAAGGTGCATAACCATTTTGCTTCAAAACGCTGCCTAAACTTTGTAAACCAGTGTTGTGTTTGCGTGCTGGAACGGCATGGCCGGGAGTCGGTGGAATCGATAAAGTGAGTGCTTCTAAACCCCGCACCGTACGTAAGCCCGTAGCATACAATTGATTAAACACCATGCCTTCTTTAGCGAAGCGATCTAAATTCGGGGTTAAACCCGCTTTGCCGCCAAATGATTCAACGAAATCAGCGCCCAAACTCTCGATGGAAATCATTACTAGATTTTTCTGTACAGGCGCTGCGCTAGGTTGAACAGCATGAGCCGTCGGCATTGCATTTTGTACAAAGCTTAATTCAGGTTGACCTTTGCGAAAGGCTTGCTGGAGGAGCTGATTAGCTTGTTCAGTGGGTAGGGTTTTATAAAATTCAAAGTAATCGAGGTCATTATTGCGAAAGGCGCGCATAAACTCGTAATAGCCATTGCTAGCCAATTCGCGCTCTGCGGGACGTTCAAGGCTATTACGCCCACTATCATTGACCAGCAAAAAGCTAGCGACGGGTAAGCTTAGAAATAGCAAAGTGATCATTAAGCGTTTAGGTAAGGAGCCTGCTTCTGCTATAGCAGCTCGCCAAAACGGTTTATGGACTAGCCATAATAATAATAAAGCAACAATCGCTATCCCTAATAACAGCCAAGTAACTGGATAAGATTGCCAGATATTACCCAAGACTTCGCGGGTATAAATCAGATAGTCGACGGCAATAAAATTAAAGCGCGAGGAAAACTCATTCCAAAACGTGCCCTCAGCTAGGGCAGTAAATAAAAAGCCGAATACCGCAAGTGCTAATAAGCCAGTAGCTAATACCGCATATAACCAGCGCCGCTTTGGGCCATTACCCATGATGAGGGCGAGGAGAAGAAACGGAATTAACACATAAACACTAGCGGCTAAATCATAAATCAGGCCACTAAAGAGAATGTTGGCGAAAACCGTTAAAGCAAAGTTTTGGCTATCACCTTCAAAAATCATCAAGCCCAGTCGGGTGAGGACATTAATCAGCAAAAATAGCAGAAGCACCCAAATCAGGCTGCGATAGCGTGGCGGAATAAATTGATTATTCGGTGAATTACTGCTTAGAGTCATTATTAGTTACCAACAGCCCTGATCGTTTGCCCGTCAGCATAGTACGCAATAAGGGTATACCTGTCACTTTTGTCATCACTACGACTGCGGTTACGTGAATGGCTACCAAAAACATCGTGATATTGGCAGCAATTTCATGTACTTCTTCTAACCATTCTTCACCCCAGAAACGATCCCAAGTTTGCATCCAACCGGATAGGGTAATAACGGCAAGCATGATCAGGAGCAAAATCACCATCGCGCCACCCATCGGATTATGACCTTCTCGTGGGTCGACGGTGTGCTGCTTTAAATCCTGCAAATGATGTTTGACCCGTGCTGGGGTGGGGAAGAAGTTCGCGAAGCGGGCGGTATAGGGGCCAATAAATCCCCAAATGACTCGCATCACTAACAAAATGCCAATGGCATAACCAAAGATACGATGCACTGACCAGTTACCATCATCTTCAATTAGCCAAAAATCCAAGATAAACATGATGACGACTGACCAGTGAAAAATACGTACAAATAAATCCCAAACCTTAATTTCTTGTGTCTGCATGATGCTACTACCTAGTCGTGATTGAAGCTTTCGATTGTGAGTTGAGCTAGGTACTAGGCTCCATTGGAGATATGGGCAGTGAGGATACAAAACAGTTAGCTTTAGGTCTGTAAGACAAATGTCCTATAGGCTGCTTAAGTAAGTTAGCTTTAGGATATTTGCTTTAATCGCTAGCGAATTAAGAGTCAGTATGAACATAAAAACAGTTTTTGCAGTTGTCAGCATGGGTTTGGTTTTGACTGCCTGTTCAGGGCGTGAGCAGCATGGCCCTATGGTGCAGGCGGCTGATTTAGCTAAATCTCAGCATCCAGGGGCGAAGGTTTATCAATCAGCTTGTATGAGTTGCCATGCCTTAAATGCCAAAGAAGAGGGGATAGCGCCCCCTTTATTCGGCGTGAAGGATCATGTGATTAAGGCTTATCCAGAGCGTGCTGCTTTTATTAAGCGCGTGGTTGAATGGGTAAAAGCGCCGAATCCTAATGATGTGTTGATGCCAGGTGCGGTGAAAAAATTTGGTTTAATGCCTGCGCAACCTCAATTAACTGAGGCCGATTTACAAGCCGTGGCCGAGTTTATTTATGATACTGACTTCACTAAACCAGATTGGTATGCCGCCCATTATCAAGCGGAGCATGGTAAGAAACCGCAGTAATTAGCATGGCTAAAAAAGAAAATCCCCTCCTGAGGGAAGGAGGGGAAATGGGACAACTATCAGGGAGATAGAGTTGTTACTTAGCCTTTTTTCTTTTCAACGATGCTTAGGTCTAAAGGATTGAAGTAGATTTCTACTTTTTCCATTTCACCCGCATCACCGCCTTCTTTAGCGCCCATGCCGTAAATTTCATAGCA
Organism: Thiolinea sp.; assembly: GCA_049292455.1. GTDB lineage: Bacteria > Pseudomonadota > Gammaproteobacteria > Thiotrichales > Thiotrichaceae > Thiolinea. The sequence continues at coordinate 3,801 of JBATRF010000054.1, read as the reverse complement.
AGCGCCGTCACTTTCTTTGAATTTATAAATGACATAACCCATGTCGCTGACAATTTTCTTTTGCGCGTCTAATTCAGTCATCCATTTGTCTTTAGCTTCTTTAGTGCAAGTTGGTTCTGCAAAAGCGGTTTGGGCAAATAAAGCAGTCGTCGCGATTAAACCGATTAAAACTTGTTTTTTCATGTTGAGATCTCCTGTAAAGATTTAAGTTTGTGAACTGTAGATTGCTTGTTTCGACAGGAGCCACTATGCAATCGAAGCGAACTTGAGCCTAGTGGGCAGATGATGGATAAGTTTAGGATTCGATCCGGCATCTCTCTTGAAGGGCAGATGTCGGATACGCCGACAAGATCAAGCAAATGCCCTGTCCAGCATTTGCCAGCATCCAGCAAGTCGCTACAATAGGCACTTTTCTTTGACCCCGGATTCCAACCCCATGACGAGTTCTGCTGATCATTCGAATTTACCTGTGACCCGTGCTTTGCTAAGTGTTTCTGATAAAACGGGCATAGTAGAGTTTGCCAAGTTTCTTCATGCCCAAGGTGTGGAGCTACTTTCCACTGGCGGAACTGCAAAATTATTAGCAGATCAGCAAATTCCAGTAATTGAAGTGTCGGCTCACACTGGTTTTCCAGAAATGATGGATGGCCGAGTGAAAACCTTACATCCGAAAATTCACGGCGGAATCTTAGGGCGGCGCGGTACTGATGATGCAGTCATGGAAGCACATGACATTGGCCGGATTGATTTGATCGTGGTGAATCTCTACCCGTTTGAAGCGACGGTCGCTAAGGCAGATTGCAGTTTAGAAGATGCTGTCGAGAATATTGATATTGGTGGCCCTGCGATGGTACGTGCCAGTGCGAAAAATCACGCACATGTAACTATCGTGGTGAATCCAGGGGATTACGCGCGCATTCAAGCTGAAATGGTGCAAGATGCTGGGCGGATTAGCTTGACTACCCGCTTAGATTTAGCCATTAAAGCCTTCGAACATACGTCCCGTTATGATGGGATGATTGCGAATTATTTTGGCTCACGGGTGGCAGGTGGTTCACACGCAGCGCCGCTGCAATTCCCGCGCACCTTTAATCTGCAAATGAATAAGCTGCAAGATTTGCGCTACGGCGAAAATGCGCACCAGCAAGCCGCGTTCTATGCAGAAACCAATCCGCCCGTTGGTAGCATTGCTAGCGCAGTGCAAATTCAAGGTAAAGAGCTATCTTACAATAATATTGCGGATACAGATGCTGCTTTGGAATGTGTGAAGCAATTTGATGCGCCCGCCTGCGTGATCGTCAAGCATGCCAATCCTTGTGGTGTCGCCGTTGGAGCCAACTTATTAGAGGCTTATAACCGCGCTTATAGCACCGACCCCGAATCTGCTTTCGGCGGCATTATCGCCTTCAACCGTCATTTAGATGCAGAAACCGCCCAAGTCATTGTTGATCGTCAATTTGTTGAGGTGATTATTGCTCCGGGTATCGCGCCGCAAGCCGTCGCAGTAGTCGCTGCCAAGAAAAATGTTCGCTTACTCACCGTCGAGCAATGGCAGGCTAGCACTCAGCAAACTTTGGATTTCAAGCGCGTAAATGGCGGTTTGTTAGTACAAACGGCTGATGCTGCTTTATTAGCAAGTTTAACTGTGGTTACGCAGCGCCAGCCTACTGAGGCCGAATTAAGTGATCTGCAATTTGCATGGCAGGTGGCGAAGTTTGTGAAATCGAATGCGATTATTTATGCCAAAGACAGTATGACGGTTGGTGTCGGAGCAGGGCAGATGAGCCGGGTGAATTCAGCCCGGATTGCTGCCATTAAAGCCGAGCAGGCGGGTTTAGTGGTGACAGGATCAGTAATGGCTTCTGATGCCTTCTTCCCCTTCCGAGATGGGATTGATAATGCTGCTTCCGTTGGGATTAAAGCAGTGATTCAGCCGGGTGGCTCGATGCGTGATCAGGAGGTGATTGACGCGGCGAATGAGCACGGTATTGCTATGTTATTTACCGGTATGCGCCACTTTAGGCACTAACTAGTTTAAACTTTTGGCGACTCGATCTAGGTTGTTACTAGATCGAGCTAGCCAACTCAAACTAGCGTAAATTCAAAACTAGATTATGTTTGCCGCCTTCTTCAATACTGATCGTTTGTGATTCAGTTTTGGTGCCAGCGGTAGCATTCACTTGATACTTACCGGCCTCTAAATCTATCACTGCTGAATGGCGAGTGATGGTAAGTTCAGCATTAGTTGTATTTTTATTCATCGGGTTGAGTGGTTTTAATTGCCAAATCACTTCGCGAAAAGCCGGTTCGCCATTGATCGTGGCTAGTAATTTAAGTTGCCCTGTTACTCCCCTCACCATAGCGGCGGCTGAATAATCGGATAGCACCAATAGCACTATCAGACCCAGCCAGCTTACCCTCATACTGCTTAAACAGTTTTTCATAATAATTGTCCTCTACAAGTTGTCGTCCTACCACGCGGAAATTGCTGCCAGTTTATTTAAATTGATATTTATTTGGCCAATTTACTGTTGGTAGTGATCTGTCGAAAAAAAGTTCAAAACCAATTCTTGTTAATCTGGCGTTAGGTTTGAAGTAACAGACGTAATGACACGAGTAACGAAACGATCACTAATAAAGGTCGAATTAATCGGCTGCCGTGCTGAATAGCAAGCTTAGAACCAATAAAACTGCCAATTATTTGCCCAATTCCCATGGTTAGGCCTAAAGCCCAAATAATTTGCCCAGAAAATGAAAATAGTATCAGCGAGGCAATATTGCTTGTAAAATTAAGGAGTTTGGTGCCTGCCGTGGCATTAGGTAAGCTGTAACCCAAGAGCGTAACAAAGGCGATGACAAAGAAAGTGCCGGTGCCTGGGCCAAAAAAACCATCATAAAAACCAATTCCAAAGCCAGCGGTAGCAGCAAAAGCATTTTTGCTAATCCGTTGCATCCGTTCTTGATCGCCCAGTTTAGGTGAGAACATGAAATACAGTGCAAAGATAATCAGCAGAATAGGGATGAGTTGCGTTAGGAAAGATGAATCGATTTGTTGTACGGTCCAAGCACCCGCAGCAGCACCTATAAAAGTTAAAGCAATCGCTACTAGATGTTCTGAAGGTTTAATTAAGCCTTGGCGCGTGTAATTCCAAGTCGCAGTGAATGAGCCAAAGCTCGACTGTAGCTTATTGGTGGCTAACGCTTGTATCGGTGGCAAACCAGCCCAAAGCAGAGCGGGAATCGTCAGCAAACCACCACCGCCCGCAATGGCATCAATGCAGCCAGCAACAATAGCAACGATGAACAGAATAAAAAATAGCTGAAAATCTATAGTGCTGAGTAAGCTATTAAGAATATCCATGCAAGCAGGTTCTAGTTAAAGGCCAGCAGAATAACAGTAGCCTGCCATTAAAACTAAGCACAGTTTGCCGCTTATTGCTATTTATACGGCAGAAACGAAAAAGGCACTGTGGTCAGTGCCTTTATAATGTGGGCTAGCTTGGATTATTGAGCTTGTGCCGCCATCCAATCTACCGCTGCTTTGACTTCATCATCCGACAAAGCAAGATTGCCACCCTTGGCAGGCATTGCATTTAAGCCTTGTAGAGCATGGGTATACATAGTCGCTTGACCAGCAGCAATGCGTGGGGCCCAGACCGCCTTATCACCTAACTTAGGTGAGTTAGCAATTCCGACATCGTGGCAAGAGAAGCAGATACTGCGATAAATTTTTTCACCATCAATACTAGCACTAGGTGCTGCTTGTTGGGCTGCTGCCGCCGCTGGAGCTGCTGCCGCCGC
>JBATRF010000053.1:0-1932 GCA_049292455.1 Thiolinea sp. | reverse complement strand
CACCGGCTTGGAGGGCAGACCCGGCATAGTGCGCATCTCGCCGCACAGGGGGTAGATGAAGCCGGCGCCCACACTCGCCCTCACCTCGCGCACCGGCAGGGTGAAGCCGGTCGGCACACCCTTGAGTGTCGGGTCGTGGCTCAAGCTCAGATGGGTCTTGGCCATGCAGATGGGTAGATTACCAAAGCCGGCCTTCTCGTAGGCCGCAATCTGCGCGCTGGCCTCGGGGGTGTAGTCCACGCCACTTGCACCGTAGACCTTGGTGGCGATCGCCTCGATCTTCTGCTTAATGGAAACGTCCAGCGGGTACAGGAATTGGAAGTTATTGGGCTGCTCGCTGGCGCTCACCACCGCTTCTGCCAGCTCGATCGCGCCCTCGCCGCCTTTGGCCCAATGGTTGCTGGGCACCGCAGCATACGCGCCGGTCTGCTCGGACAGCTTCTGCAGCAGCTCGATTTCGCCAAGCGAGTCGTACTTAAATCGGTTGATCGCAACAACTACCGGCACGCCGTACAGCCGGGCGATCTCGATATGCTTGGCCAGGTTGGCGAAGCCCTTTTCCAGCAGCGGCAGGTTCTCTTCGGTGTAGGCTTTGTCGAGATCGCGGCCGGCCACGACCTTCGGCCCGCCGCCGTGCATCTTCAGCGCGCGAATCGTCGCTACCAGCACCACGACGTTGGGCACCAGGCCGGAGTAGCGGCACTTGATGTCCATGAACTTCTCCATGCCAATGTCGGCACCGAAGCCCGACTCCGTCACCACGTAATCGGCCAGCTTGAGCGCGATCTGGTCGGCGATGATGCTGCTGTTGCCGTGGGCGATGTTGGCGAAAGGACCAGCGTGCACGAAGGCCGGCGTGCCCTCCAACGTCTGCATCAGGTTGGGCATCAGCGCGTCTTTCATCAGAACAGCCATGGCGCCGGCGACGCCGAGCTGTTCGGCGGTCACCGGTTCCTTGCTGTAGTTCTGGCCAATGACGATGCGACCCAACCGTTGGCGCATGTCCTTGAGGCTGGTGGTCAGTGCCAAAATCGCCATGACCTCGCTGGCCACCGCAATGTCGTAGCCGGTCTCGCGCGGCACGCCGTCGTCCTTGGCGCCCAAGCCGATGACGATGCTGCGCAGCGCACGATCGTTGGCGTCGACCACCCGCTTCCAGGTGATAGTGTAGGGGTCGATGTTGAGCGGATCGAGGCCGGTGACATCCTTGAAGCGTGAGCCATAGTTGCGCTCATGCAGGAGGCGCGCGTCGATTGCGGCGGCCAGCAGGTTGGTCGCCGCCGTGACGGCGTGGATATCGCCGGTCAGGTGAAGGTTAAAATCCTCCATCGGCACGACCTGGCTGTAGCCGCCGCCGGCCGCGCCGCCCTTGATACTGAATGTGGGACCTTGCGATGGCTGGCGGATGCAGGTGATGACGCTTTTGCCCAGCTGCGCGCCAAGGGCCTGGCTCACGCCGACCGTAGTGGTCGTCTTGCCTTCGCCCAGAGGGGTCGGGGTTATGGCGGTGACGTCGATGTACTTGCCCTGGGGTCGATCCTGCAAACGCTTGAGGACGTCGAGATGGACCTTGGCCTTGTACTTGCCGTACAGATCGAGGTCATCCTCGGTCAGCCCAAGCTGGGCCGCCACGTCTCGGATCGGCTTCAGAGTAGCCGCTTGGGCGATGTCGATGTCACTGGGGACAGGTTCTTTGTATTCGAACTGGGACATTTTCGGGACTCCTTCTTTGCAGTCCATTACGCCGGAGGCCGGACATGCCAGCAGCGCCGGAGCTGACGGGTTTCGGTTGCACAATCATGGCCGATTATACACGATCTTGCATGTTTTGAACATGACATAGCGCATGTTTTTGAACGCAATCTCGACAAACCCTCCGATTTTGCCCTGAATATGCATGCCCCTACAAGAAGATTCAGAAACAGGGAACAA
>JBATRF010000052.1:0-2460 GCA_049292455.1 Thiolinea sp. | reverse complement strand
ACGTTGGATCTCTGCTTCGACCTCGCGTTCGAAGTCCTCATCCCGTTCGATGCTCGGGATGGCAGCGTCCGTGTCATCCGGTTCTTCCTCGAACTCTTCCGCCTCCTCGTCGTCATCTGCTCCATCTTCGTCGGCGTCGACCACGGTGCCGTCAGTAAGAACGCGCGTCGAAGGAAGTGAGGGCTCACTGTCCAGGTCATCGATCTCCGCTTCGATCTCGTCGTCGAGTTCGAAGATATCATCTGGCTCCTGCACCGGCTGGCGCACTGGGCGCCGCTTTCTCTGTGCCATGCTGTTTGATCCGGATCCCTTGCTCATTCGACAGCACCACAAGCACCTGCTTGCGGATGCCGGTCGTTAAAGGCTCGGTGCAGTCTGTCGCCGGCCTGCATAAGTGCGAACATTCAAGGTTCGCTTGAGTATGAGCAGATGTTGGCTCAGGTCGTTCTGGAGCTGGAGATAGGCCAGCGCCTCGGCCGGATGCCCTTCTGACTCTGCGTCTCGCGCCAGGGAAGGCAACAGGCGTGCACGGCTATTCAGGGCGTCGATGCGCAGGCGCAGCACGGAATCGACTGCGTCCTTAAGCAGTTCCTGTCGCGACAGCTTTGGCCAGCGCTGTCCGAAACTCTTCAGTCTGGCAAGCAGTGGCGCAACGGATGTGTCAGCTTCCGGCCAGTCCCCGTCACTACCAATTCTACCTGCGAGTAGGGCCGAGCAGATCGCGCGCTCCTCTGATTGGCTGAAATCATCCTCGTCTATCGGCCCCATCCCGAGTCGAGCCAGTTCGGTTTGTAGATCAGGCAGGAGATCGGGATGCAGCACGAGCAGGGCAAGGCTGTGGGTGGCCGGGCTCGACGTCAGGCCTTTGCCGGCGCCGGCAGGCGGTCTTTTGTTTACCGGCGGCCTGCCGGCTTTGCCGACCTGATCGCCTTCAGATGGTTCCGCATCATCCAAGTCGTCTGGCGGCTGCACGAGCCGCACGGCTTGTCGTTGTGCGGCCGCCGGTGGACGGCGCTGCAATACCAAACGTTCAACGGTGCGTTCGTCGGTTTGGATCAAGCGCGCCAGTTGTTGCACATAATGCGCCCGTTGAACCTCGTTGGCGACCTCGCGGATGAGCGGCGCCAGCCGATCGACGGCCTCCGACTTGCCTTGAGCCGTGCTGAGGTCGAGATCGCGGCGTACCAGGTCGAAGAAGTAGTCGACGGCCGGCCGGGCCGACTGCACCAAGGCGCGCCAGCGCTCGGGTGCGGCGCGCACTACGTCGTCCGGATCCTGGCCCTCGGGCAAGGTCATGATGCGCAAATCGGCCGCCAACCGGGCTTCATGCTGCACCAGCCCGATTGCCGAGAGGGTTGGTACCCATTCCCGGTCGAGGGACTCGCGGGCCTGCTCGATGCCTCGCAGAGTCGCCGCCTGGCCGGCGGTGTCAGCATCCAACGCCAGAATGAACGTATCAGTGTAGCGCTTGAGCAGCTTGAGCTGCGGCTCGGTCAGTGCCGTGCCCATGCTGGCCACCACATTGGTCTCACCAAACTGATGACAGGCCAGTACGTCCATGTAGCCTTCGACAATGATGGCCTGGTCGCGGGCTCGGATGGCCTTATGCGCTGCATCAAGTCCAAAGAGCACACTGGATTTATCGAACAGAGGAGATTGCGGCGAATTCAGGTACTTCGGCTGCTGATCGCTCCGTAATGCACGGGCGCCAAAACCGATCACATGGCCTTGCACATCGCGGATGGGAATCATCACCCGGTGGCGGAAGCGGTCGTACGTACTGACTCGCCCCGTTTGTTCGTGCTGTCGCTCGATAATCAAGCCGGCAGCCAAGATGTCTTCGGTTTGATAGTTTTTCTCGTGCAAGGTGCGGAGCAGACCATCCCAGCTATCGGATGCATAGCCCAGCAGGAACGAATCGATCGTTGGGTCGTCGAATCCGCGCTTGGCGAGATAGTCACGTGCATCCTGGCCTTGGGCTGACTGGCGCAACTGGTTGTGGAAATAAACCGCGGCTGAATAGCTTATCTCGCGCAGCCGATGGATGTGTTGATCATGCGGCGAAGGCGTCGCACCGGCGGCAACCAAGCTGACGCCGGCCTTTCGTGCCAGGATCTCCAGTGCTTCGCGAAAATCGACGCTCTCGCGCTTCATGACGAAGGCAAAGATGTCGCCTCCCGTGCCGCAAGCGCCGAAACAACGCCAGGTACCGGTGTCCGGATAGACGACGAAGGATGGCGTCTTTTCCTGATGGAACGGGCAGAGTGCTTTGTAGATGCGGCCAGATTTGCGCAGCGGGACGTAGGCCGAGATCACGTCGACAACGTCGAGCCGTTCTTTGATTTCCTCTGCTGCGCTCATGGGTGATCGGGCTGGATGGTATCCGCTCCTGTGGGGTCGCGGGCGAAGTTGCTAGGCTTCGCCAGGACAGTTGCAGGTTGCATTATACGAAGTTAGAGG
>JBATRF010000051.1:0-2411 GCA_049292455.1 Thiolinea sp. | reverse complement strand
AGCTTGTATCGTTGTCTTGCCACAACGATCAGGCCCTCCAATGAAAATTGGCCGTTCATCCATTTTGCCTAAACCCTCACACAATCTGCCACCAATTTCGTCTCTAGCGAAAATTAGACGACCTCTGAAAATCTCTCAATCTCTCACTCTCTTAGTACCTTACGAGTCAACTTCTTGTACAGATAACAAGAAATGAACCACAGATGGCACAGATTTTCACAGATGAAAAGACAAATCTGTGTTCATCTGTGACTCTGCTGAAAAAACAAGAACTTTAACAACTGAAACATGTAACGAGAATCGGTTGCCTGACCCAACTGGACAAAGGCAAAAAAGATAAAAAGGAAGCCAAGGCGTCATCCAATGCCCTGGTAATATCCTTTTTTACCGCTTCCTGCCATCCTTGTGCTACTGGCTGTGGCCTTTGTCTCTGTTTGCGTTTGTGAAAACGAACAATGGAACGAATGTTGGCCATGGCAGCTGCACCCAGCAGCATGTCGGTGACACGACGTAAGCCGCGCACCGGTAACCGCCCGCCAAAGGGATGTTTGACGCTGCGAACGGTGGCCTCGATAGCCGCCCGTGGGTCGCCCGGCGTCTGGCGCAAGCGCAGATGGTTCTGCCTACGTAAGGCCCACAACAGTTCTTGACGCGTAAATTCCAACTGACAAACAGGCCGCTGGGACATCTGCCGAACCCGACATTGCTTTTGGAAGGCGGGGCATGTCTGGCAATGAGTCCGGGTAAATCGCGCCACAAAACCGGTCGTCCGCCCCGACAGTACCGGCACAATCTGCCCTCCAGGACAACCCAAATAGGTGGGCTGTCCCGTCTCGTCACAGGCAATCTGGAAATCGGCCAGATTGTAGCGTGTCGGGTCGGGGGCTTTACCCCGCAGGTGTGTCTGGTGCAACGTCACCCCATGGTCCAAGAGTGTCTCATCCGCTTCCGGACTGCCAAAGCCGCCGTCGCTGTACATATCCGTCAAGTCTGTCCGTCGGCTCAGTTCCGGTAAAGCCTCACATAAAAGCGTGGCATCATCAGTGTTATTGGGGGCTACCTGCACGTGGGTAATGAGTTGCAGTTCATTACGCGGGTCGCAGGTTTCGGTCAGGTTAACGACGTACCCTTTGTACGCGTCTCCCCCTTTGCGCCGAAACGTGGCTTCCAGGTCATCCAATGACTGCAAGGCTCCCGCACGAATCTCATCGTTCCCTTTCACCCGTACCGTCCCTTCGGCCGTCAGACAGAAGTTGTCCGCAAACAAACGCTTCACCGCTTGATGGCTGACATGGGCTTCTCCTGCCTCTGCATCTCCCAGTTCTGCCAACAATTGGGCTAAGAGTTCCCCACCTGTTTGCAACGCCGTCTGGGTAGCCTCACGCCCTTTGACCCGGTAAACATATTGCTCGGCTTCCCCTTCTTGGAACGGGGCTAACAAATCCGCATAGCTCGCTTTCTGGCTTTCGTCCAGGAGTCGGGCTGCTCGTTGTATCGCCGTCACGACCAACTGCAAACGGCTAGCATCCGCTATATCGCTCCCGATTTGACTGCTGTCCATCCGCTGCTTCTCGGTCCGAATGCCGTATGCCGCCAACTGCTCGTCGGTAACTGCCGCCCAGGCCTGAGCCAGCAAATCCTTTTCTGCCTCTTTCTGGTACTGGCTCAAGCGACGCCGAAAATTGTAGACGGTTCGTAACTCAAAATTCCCGGCCTCGAAATCGTGTAATCCCAGAGCATAACGCACTTGGAGATTGTACTGAAACTGGTCGTACATCTCTTCATCGCTCCAGCCATGCCCGGCCTTGAGAAACTCCAGACTGACCATCACATTCACCGCTATGTTGGGTCGTGATGTTTTGTCGGAATACAACACCGCAAAGGGCGTCTCGTCTAAACGGCGGAAAAACTCCCGATAGAACACGCCCGCCCATGAGGCTTCCAGGCGTTGCCGTTGTTTTTCCGTTAGTAAACGTACGGGACTTAGTAGGAGTGGTTGATGGTGTGAATCGTTTTTACGAAACATGTTTCAGTGACCTGATGGCTGATATTATGTCAACTATTTTACCACCTTTTTTCAGTGGAGTCAAGGATTACCACGGATGGACACGGATTAAGAAAAAATCTGTGTAAATCCGTGAAATCTGTGGTTAAAATTTTCATCCCTCTTGGTGAGCGTCCCGCTCATGGGGAACTTCTACGAAAATAAGACACGGTGATGGGGCGACGCGGGGACATGGCGATCTTTTCGCCGCGTCGCCCATTCGCCCCATCACCCATTATGCCTTCGGTAATTTCTCTTCAGGAACCCAACAGGCATGGAAACCATGCGGAATACGTTGTGGAATCAGAACACGTGCGACTGGCCCAGCGGTAATATCTTTGGCATCGAGAATGACCAGTTCGGAACG
>JBATRF010000050.1:0-1563 GCA_049292455.1 Thiolinea sp. | reverse complement strand
CCGCGGGCGACCCGCCCAACGCCCTCTATATCGTCGAGCGCGGCCAACTGCGCCTAAGCGATCCCACCGGCGAGGCCGGCGATATCGTGATGGGCGCAGGCGCCGTTTGCGGCGATATGGAGCTGCTAACCGGCAAGCCACAAGCTCGCAGCGCCGAAGTGGTCGAGGACGCAGCGCTCTGGACCTTGAGCGCTGACGCTTTTGCCGATCTCACGGCCGACTATCCTGAGCTACGCGTCACGTTGAGCCAAGAGGTGCGCGCGCCGCTGACCGCGGCCGATCAGAAGACGGCAATCGAGCGCCTGCGCCAGCTTGCCACCTTCAGCCATTGGCCTGACGATGCACTGCAGGATCTTGCCGGCGGTATGTTGGTGCAGCATGTGCCAGCCCAGGAGTTGGTTTATCAAAAGGGCGCGGCCGGCGATGCTATGTATCTGGTGGAAAAGGGCCAGGTCGAGCTCCGCAACGAGGATGAGGTTCTAGCACGCCTCGGTCCCGGGAACGAATTCGGCGACATGGCGTTGCTGACAGGGCGTCCGCGCACCTCGAACGCGATCGCCGTCACTGGCGTCAACCTGTGGGTGCTCTATCGCAGCGACGTCGATCAGATTTCGACCCGCTACCCGGCCGCGCAGGCGGCGGTTGCCGAAACGGTGCAGCAACGGTTGTCGTCGGCCGACGAGGCCTTTTTCGACAAGCATTTGCGCAAGATCTCCCTCCTGTCCGGCCTGTCTCGGCCGCAGTTGGAGGCCGTACGTAAGCGGCTGATGGCCGCTCGCTTCCGCGCCGGCGAAACGATCTATCGCCAGGGCGACGACCCGGATGGCCTGTACCTGATCGAACGCGGCCAGGTGCGCCTCGAGTCGAGCTCCGGATCAGCCTCCGTCTTGAACGATAGCGATATCTTCGGTGAAGGCGGGCTTCTGTTAGAAAGCCAACGAGACTCGACCGCTCGCGCGGTGACCGACCTGGACGCCTATCTTCTGCGGCGGGAGGACTTCGAAGACCTCATGCTGCAGTATCCGGCCCTGGCGCTGAACCTCAGCCGGGTGCTCGAGGAACGCTTACGGTTTTCGCAGCGCGGGCAGGGTGCATCAGCCGCAGCGGCTCCGGCTGCGGCAGCAGGTGTCGCCGCTGCAGCTGCGGTGGCTGCTACCACAAAGACCGCGTCAACGCCACCTCCGAGCGTTGCCAAGAATGCGCCGCCTCAGGCGACGCCTGTTGCCGCAGCGGCGCCAACTCAATCTGGTGGGATCAAAGACAGCGCGCAGCGGGCCGTTGAATGGTTCAGCGACGCCTCGACGTTGACGAAGATCCTGGTGATTGGCGTCATCGCCATGTTGATCTTCCTGTGCGGTGTGGTGCTTCCCTACAACCTCTTCATCGCTCAGGTGGCCGAGGCCGAGGCAAACGCTCGCGCGTTGACCATGACCGCCTACTTGCCAGCGCGCGGTGGCGTTGAAGTGGTGGAAACCCCCGCATCCGAGCCCGTTCGCTTTGGCAGTGTGGCGCTGGCGCAAGGGCCTGAGGCGATCCCGCCGACGCCCACCTACACGCCCTGGC
>JBATRF010000049.1:0-1571 GCA_049292455.1 Thiolinea sp. | reverse complement strand
ATTCGGACATCCTTCACCTCTTGGGCGCTGCAATCGCCGACGAGCCGCCGGCCACGCTGGAAAAAGGCGGTGTCATCCGCAAGGGCTTTTCGGCCGAACTGGATGGCATCGCCGTCGCGGCGCGCGATGCCAAGGTGTGGGTTGCCAACCTGGAACGCAGTGAACGCGAGCGCACCGGCATCAAGTCGCTCAAGGTCGGCTTCAACAAGGTCTTCGGCTACTACATCGAAATCACCACAGCCAACAGTCCCCTTGTACCTGACAGCTACATCCGCAAGCAGACCCTGGTCAACGCCGAGCGCTACATCACCCCCGAGTTAAAGGAATACGAGAGCCTGATCCTGAATGCCGAGGAGCGGCAGCTCGAGCTCGAGACCGAGATCTACCGGCAGGTGTTGGCTCAGGTTGGCGCGGCCGCGCCGCGCTTATTGCAGCTGGCCCAGGCCCTGGCCGAGCTGGACGTCACTGCGGCCCTGGCCGAGGTTGCGGCCAACAACCGCTTCGTGCGCCCCGAGCTGGCCGACGACCCAACGATCGAAATCGTCGCCGGCCGGCATCCGGTGGTCGAGTTGAGCTTGCGCGAGGGGCCGTTTCAGCCCAACGACGTGCGCTTGTCGCCCGACGAGGCGATTCTGGTCATCACCGGCCCCAACATGAGCGGGAAATCGGTCTTTCTGCGCCAGGTCGCCCTGATCACCTTGATGGCGCAGATCGGCTCCTTTGTGCCGGCGGAGCGCGCTCGCATTGGCCTGGTAGACCGCATTTTCACCCGCATCGGCGCGCAGGACGAGATCCACGCCGATCAGAGCACCTTCATGGTGGAGATGGTGGAGGCGGCCAACATCCTGCATCACGCCAGCAGCCGCAGCCTGATCATCTTCGACGAATTAGGCCGCGGCACCAGCACTTACGACGGCCTTTCCATCGCCTGGGCCGTGGTCGAGTACATCCATAACCATCCCCGGCTGCGTGCCAAGACGCTGTTCGCGACCCACTACCACGAGCTGACCCAGCTCGCAGAGCGGCTGCCGCACGTTGTCAACTACAACGTCGCGGTGGCCGAGCAGGGTGACACCGTAGTCTTTTTGCACAAGATCGTACCGGGCGCGGCCGACAAATCCTACGGCATCCACGTCGCCCAGCTTGCTGGCCTGCCCCGACCGATCATCCACCGTGCCGAGGAGATCCTCGAAGATCTGGAGGCTCAAGGCAACGCGCCGACGCCGTTGCAGGCCGTCGATCTCACGCCGCCCACCGTACGCGCAGGCGGAAAGCATGCCCAGACGCCGGTGCCCGCCGTTCAGCTCACCCTATTCGGCGGCCCCGATCCGGTCGCCGAGGCAATCAAGACGTTAGACATCAACGCGCTCAGCCCGTTGGAGGCGTTGAACAAGCTGTATGAACTGCAGAAGATGGCAAAAAGCAAGCGATAGATTGGACCGATTGCGAAAAACCGGTCCAGTCTAATTGGTTACCTGACAGTTTTCGTGTTTGCTTCCGGGATCGTTGGTCGACTGGGAACCGTCCCGGAGAGAGTAGGGTCTGGCGGCGCTTCAAAGATGATTCGCTTG
>JBATRF010000048.1:0-1837 GCA_049292455.1 Thiolinea sp. | reverse complement strand
CCAGGTCGGTGGCCAGCTCCACCTGCTGCAGCGACCGATCGAGCGCGTTGCGGTCCAGCGTCAGCGGCGCCTGGCTAAAAGCCTCGCTTGCGAACACCACCAGCCCAATCTTGTCGTAGGGTCGTTTACCGATAAAGTCGCCGATCACTTGCTTGGCTGCTTCCAGCCGGTTCTTGGGCTGAAAGTCCAAGGAAGCCATGCTGCCGGAGATGTCCAGGGCCAGCGCGATATCAACGCCCTCGCCCTTGATTGTCTCTTTACCCTGCACGATCTGCGGCCGGGCCAGCGCCACCACCATCAAGGCGATAGCCAGCAGCCGCATGGCGGCCAGCATGGGCCGAATGGTAACTCGCCACGAGCGGGGCAGGCCGCGGGCCATGCTGGCTGCGGCGTAGCTCAGTGTGGCCGGACGGCGGCGGCGTTGTGACCCCATCTGGCCGGCAGCCAGGGCCGCTACAACCAACAACAGGCCGAGCAGCCACGGGTTCGCAAATTGAAAGTCCGTGTTCATACACCATTCTCCATGGGTTGCGTTGCCGCCCGCCGGGTTCCGGGAGCCGGTTGAGCCTTGGCCGGCGTTGCGCCGCCGTTTGCCTCATCGGCCGCCGGTGAAGGCTTGGTGGCCTCGACAATCATGCGCGCCCGGGCCAACAGCCGGTCTGCGCTCTCCGCGTCCGGCGTATATTCCGAGAACTTGATGAGATCGCTCTCCTGCAAAAAGGCGATCAACAGGGCCATCACTTCGGGCGACATATCGGTGCGCTTCAGGTCGGGCCGGATCTCGCCGGTTGTGCGCTCCAGTGCCGGGATGTCATAGCGCCGTTCAACATAGACGCGCACGGTGTCGGAGACCAGGGTGGTGTGCTCCTTGAACCGGCCTTGCTCGGGCAGATGCATCGCTTCAATGAAGGCCAGGCCGTCCAGCGCCACTTCGTGGGGCAGCCTGTTATCCACGGCCACCTTCTGTCTACGCGCACGCCACACGATTGCGGCGACCAGCGCTGCCACAACCGCGAGGCCGGCCAGGATCCACGGCCAGACGGCCGGAAGCGGCAGGCTGGCCTGGGGCTTGATGTCCCGCAGTTCGGCGTCGCTTGCCTGCAGCACCGAAGCGATTGCTACGGGAGCCGGAGCGGCCGTCACGGCCTGCAAGTTGCCCTGGCCATCCGTTACGCTTATCTCCAGCGCCGGCGTGTTAAACGATCCGGGCTGAAACAGACGTGTGTCGATGGTGGCCGTGGTGGTCTCGGTGCCGTCCCCGTTAGCTGTCGTCGTCGCGGGCGACTGAGATACCACCGTGAAATCGCCCCAGGCGGGTGCAATCTGCGGCAGGATCACCTGGTAGCCGGCTGGATGGGTCACGGCCAGGGTCAACTGGACGGGATCACCCACGGTGAACTGGCCGTCAGGCGCGCTTAACTTCGCCATGACAGGACCATTGCCTTGTGCGTTTGCCTGTCCGATTGTCATCAGCAGCAACGCCAACAGCAACGGGAGGAGGTGCAATCTTTTGTGCATGATACATCTCCGACATTAACAATTGTCAATTGACAATTGACAATTGACAATTGTTAATGTCTTATTCGATGATAGCGCTCTTGGAAGAACGCGGTCAAGGGCGCGACGTAATCCTGATTCGTGGCCACATTGATCTGATCGACGCCGGCTTGGCGAAAGCCCCGGGTTGTATTCGTGCGCAGGGCGTCCGAGCGCTGTTGAAACGCGGCTCGCCAGGCCTTGCTGCCTGTGTCGGCCCACACAATCTCGCCAGTCTCAGGGTCTTCCAGGGCCAGAAGGCCAACGTTGCCCATCGTCTTTTCCAGCGGGTCGTGCAGGT
>JBATRF010000047.1:0-2579 GCA_049292455.1 Thiolinea sp. | reverse complement strand
GATAAGGTTCGAGCGCGTCAGGCTGAGCCTGAGTTCCTTTCTTTTGGGCGTCGGCAGCGGCCGGAGTAGCATCGCGAGCGACACTCCAAACATCTTCCCGCCCGAAGAACATCGCCGGGTTTGTCGTATGGTACAAGCCAAAAACGTCGCCCTGTGTCTTGAAAAGCGACTCCGGATAGCGAAGGTGAGCGCGAAGCCCGGCGGGCATTTCCGCTGCCGGCTTAAAAAGCTCGGGAAACGCCGCCCGATATGCACCGACGATCGGGTCCGTTTCGTCAAAAACGTAAAAGCTTACGGCGCCCGTATAAGCGTCGACCGTCACCTTTACGCTGTTACGCACATAATTGACGCGTTCGGCCCCAAGGTTGTAGTGGCGCGAATACGGATACCTGTTTGACCTTGTGTAGGCATCGACTGTCCAGTGCAGACTGCCGTCTGAATTAACGACCATGTACGGGTCGTCATCAAGGGCGAGAAACGGCGCAATGCGCCTGATCCTGTTAATAATGTTGCGGTGCATCAGCACGCGGCTCTCGCTCGTTACATCGTCCGAAAAGGGCAGTTTGGTCAGGTCGCCCGTCGCCCATGCGATCGCCAAACGCCGAAGCCCGCTGCCGACCGCAAAGCCGCCGTCACCCTCGTAGGTCGTGTAGTTGTTGTTTTCCCCCTGCGGAAAATCAAATTCCTGCTGCCGCGTCTTAACGTAAACGTTTGTGTCCGTGCTCTCGCCAAAGTAGATCTCTGGCCGCGTGACTTTCAGATCTCCGGTCGTTTCAAGCGGCATGTTGGAGATCAGAAACCGCGGCTTGCCTTCGCTTGTAAATTCGTTGACCGGGTTCATCGTAACGCCGTATCCGTGCGTATAGATCAGGCGTTCGTTGATCCAGTTGCGCGACTGTTCGGGCAGTTTCTTGATGTCGAGTTCGCGCGTCGCGATCATCACCTGGCGCATCTCGCCCGCCACTCGGTACCGGTCGACATCGACATCCGGAAAGTCGTAGTACGTGCGGATCTCCTGGACCTGCCGCAGCGTGTCCTGCAGAGCCTGCCAATCCCACAGACGGATGTTGGATAGAGTGCTGTGGTTAGCCGCAAGGTTGAGCGCGTCGGGTGTAATGTCGGCGGGGTAATCGCGTGCCTCGACCTGTTCGATGTTGAAGCCAGCTCGCGTGCCGGCAATATTGTGTTCGATATACGGCGTTTCGCGGCCAAGCTCGTTCGGCTTTACGACAAAGCTCTGAACATACGCCGGCACGATCATACACGCGACAACATAGACCACAACAGGGATACCGATAGCAACAAATAACAACCGGCCCCCTTTTATTACAAAGGCGTTTACAAAGAGGACGATCGCCGCGACAACAAGAGCGATGGCGACGGCCACCAGGCCGGGCAGCAGGTAATTGGCCTCGGTGTATGTAACGCCGCTAAACGATGAGTGATCGGTCCATAAATAGTCGTACCGCGACAACAGCGTTCGGGCGGCGGCGATCATAAGCAGCATTCCCAGAGCGGCCGAGATCGCCGTGTATGCACGGGTTCCGATCCGGCTGGATCCTGTGTTCTTTTCCGCCAAAAAGTCGGGCGCATCGGGGATCGCCGACAATGCGGAATAAACCACCGCTCCCACCAGAAGGATAACAATAAGGCCGGTGAGCCACCCTGCCAGTTCGTTATACACCGGCAGCGTAAACAGATAAAAGCCTACGGAGCGGCCAAAGATCGGGTCGATGGCGGTCGTCGCGCTTTGATGCAGGTAGAGAGCCCACGCGTTCCAGTCGCTGCTGAGGCCCTGCGCGGAGATCAGGCCGACGACAACGGCAAGTATCCAACTTGCCGGCCGTACAAAGCGGGCAAAATTGAGATCGACGCGCTGTTTGTTAACGATGATCTTGCGCGGCCTGAATATCTCGGGGCCAAAAAGGCGTTCGAGGAGATAGAACCCGCCCCGCAAGATCGCAACCGTCAATATGCCGAAGACGGCAAAAAGCGTCCACCCAAGACCGAAGACATACCAGAACCGCGAACCGAAACCGAGCGAGCCGAACCACAGCGCATCGGTATAGACGCCCACGCAGCTCACAAGAACAAACACGAGCAGCAATGCGGCAAAAACAAACCATTTGACCCGTCCGCCGCGTGGTTTCGCCCTATCATGTGGAGTAATGTCAATGATCTCGTCGTTGAGATCGGAATAATCCAGTTTGTCCATACCGCCAAGCATACACCCGCCGAATACGCGGAAGCTATCTGGCGTGGAGCCGATTACTACGCGTGCCCAAACGCATGGCGAAATGTGGCGTGGAGACATGGCCGTGCACGGCTCGTTTTTGCGTCGTGTCCTGACTGTCCAGACTGTCCCGAGTGTACATTGCGTCCTGCGTGTCCATGCTGTCCCGACGGCTTTGCTCTCCGGTTACCGAGTGTCCGAAGCTGTTCCGCTTGTCCCGCTCCTGTCCCGCTGTTTTTCAGCACCTAGTGGGACAAATAAGTGTCTGTATTTGCAACACTTACGCCGCGATTTTGTCTCTGTCCCGCGTTTTTTCAAAAAAAATAAATATTACTTTGTCTTACGG
>JBATRF010000046.1:0-25298 GCA_049292455.1 Thiolinea sp. | reverse complement strand
GCTTGATTGGTCAACCACTCCGTCCTCGCTAACCTCTAATTCTGATTCAGTTCCCCTTATTAAAAAAGGATTGTTGTCAATTTCGTCTTGCCATGCTTTTTTTTGCTTATAGGTAGTTAAGTATGTTCCGAGCAAATGGCTTTTCTTTACCCTTTCAAAAAGATTATCCATATCGATTACCTTTTTTTGCAATTCGGGAGATAACTTCTTTAATTCTTTTTGTTCTTCTTCGTTTAGCATACCTTATTTTGTTTACTTAAAAACTCTGCAACTTCTGAAAATGTTACATTTCTTTCTTTAAAAATTTTAAATTTTGGGCTATTCTTCGCCCTTGCCGCTTTTTCCTCCTCGCTTAGGTGTGGAAAGTTTGGGTTGGCAGACTTTTTTAAATGATATTCTTTATCTTCTTCACTCATACCTCTAAAATATTTTCCATTTTTAACAATCTATTAAAATCACTTTCCTTAAATACTGCATCTCCTTTTTTAGTTGAACTTTTAAGATAATTAAATATTAAGTTTGGTTCGTCTAATTTTACTTTTTTAACGCCTTGCTTTCCATCTGTCTTAAAGTAGTGGGTTTCTGTTTCCTTATACTCTATTATATTATCATCGTGCTTTATTTGGAATGTTTGGCCTTTGGTCATTTTTAATGCAAATTTAGTACTTTTATTCAAACTATATAGACTTTAAATAATCGCTATATAAAATTATAGTTCCTCTTTTTTTCCATTTCAATATTCTTGCTTGTATTGTACCCGCATTGATTCCTGTGTGCGTAGATGCTTCCTTTATGGAGTTATATATTATCTTTGTGCTAATATCAATAACTTTTTTCCTATTTTGGTTGTTTTCTTTTGTGTATTTTATTATTCTTTCAGTTGCTATACACTTTCTTTTTTCTGTCATTACATTTAATCCATTTGCGTACGCATGAATTTGATTTTCTGAATTGGTACTCCATTCAATGTTTTTATAAAAATTATTTCTCTTATTGCCGTCAATATGATTCACTTGTGGTTTATTTAAAGGATTTGGAATAAATGCAAATGCAACAAGTCTGTGGACTCTTAATTGTTTCCAATCGCTATCTTTATAAAGTCTTACTATATAATAATTGTTATGATTTAGCTTTGCTTTTAGCAGTTTATTTTTTCCACGTTTTAATGAGCGTACATTTCCATGACTGCTTACTTTATAATGCCCTTCATAACCAACCACATCCTTCCAAATTTCATCTTGATTTTCCATAATAAAAATATTATCCCCTACGTTAAATGGCTTATTAATCACACCGTAAGGAGTAACTACATTTAATTTCGGGGAATGTTGTTTTATTTGAATGTTCAAAGTGTAATTAATAAGCAATGCAAATATATAAATTATTTTTTATTTCCACCGTGCAATTTACTTTTTTGATACTTTTTGCTTAATTCGGGGTTATTTTCTAATTCTAAATTATGCTGCAAGCAACAAGGCTTCCATGTATTCATGTTTAAATAGTTTATTCCTCTACCCTCTGTATGCTCAATAGTCGTTGCTTTTCTGCCGCAATTTTCAATAAAGCAAACTGTGTTTTCTGCTAAGAATATTAGCCTCAACTTTGAGTACTCAGCCATTTCAACGCCTCTTTTCTTACTAATAGGACTTATTGCCTTTGGCTGCTTTTTGGACTTTGGTTCTGATTTAGGGTCACCAAGTACCTTTGGTAAATCTTTTGGTCTGAAATATGCCATTACTTTATTAATTCTAATATTTTACGGATTGTTTCTTCACTTTTGGTTTTATTATTGGGCAGAAATATCGGCACTTGCTTTTCTTTTAAATGATTTTTCAATAACTTAATTTGCAGTTTACTCTTATCGGTTTGCATACCTTTCGTGTCCACAATAGCAAAGATAACTCCATTTTTTCTAATAACAAAATCGGGAACTATTTTTACATCTCTTACTGCCTCCCCTAAATACCTAAATTTATCTTGAAGTACAAAAACATCTTTCATTGTAAATTCAATTTTATAAAGATTTAGTAAGTTGTAAAAGTTTCTTTCTATCGTGCTATCAAACTTATTGCCATCAACTTCAATCTTAGCATTTTTATACTTTGTTTTCTTTTGAGTTGCAATGCCAGTCTTTAAATCAACGTTCAATCCTTTATTGTATAAATCTTGTAAATTCCATCTGCTCATATCTTTTGTCTTGGAAGTTTAGGCTTTATTGTGGAGTTCATAAAATACTTACAATTATCATAAAGTAAAAAAATATAGATATGATTAAAGCAATTTCTTTTGGATAAACCCTTTTTATAAAATCGCCAATTTCCTCCGTTAAGTCTAATTCATCATTCATCCAAAAATCAAAATATGGTGTATTTTTATATATCATATAAAGTATACAGGCACATAAAATAATGATAAATGGTAAATTTGGGAACAATATAAATGGTCTAATGTATTTATTAAATCTAAATGGTTTTTCTGCTGCCATTACTTCAATAGTCTTTTAGGTGTCTTTTTTAAGTCTAACTTATACTTTTTAAGATGTCCGCGAGTGCCGTAACGTGTTGAAAAGTGAACTACTTTACCATTTGTAAATACATAGCCCATTTCTTTCATTTCATAAACTCTTGCAGAAAGTCTTTCGCATCCAGTTCGTTGTCTGCATATTTTAGTATCAACTTCGATACCGCTTTTAAATAGTTCTATTACTGCTTGTTTTTGTGTCATTGGATTTTTAATTATTTGTTAATGTAGTAAGGATTTAGCAATTTGCCTGCTTCTAAAACTCTTTCAGTTAAAAACTCTTTATCTGCTTTCGGAACTTCTAAAACACAAGTTATGAAGTTTTTGTAATAACCTTTATCCATAAGGTAGGGCAATGAAGCGTAATTTCCCGATTCCACAGCATCAAAAATAAACTTATATTTCCATTGTTCTTTATCATCAAGGTTAGCTGCAAATAAAGAAATGTCGGGAAGTTCTGAAAGGTATGGCATAAATAGCATTGGTTGAATGTAATCATACTCTAAAATGCAAGCGTTTGATACCATTTGCCAATATTCTTCTGGACACTCATTTTTAAGAACC
The DNA here is from genome assembly GCA_049292455.1 of Thiolinea sp. Classification (GTDB taxonomy): domain Bacteria; phylum Pseudomonadota; class Gammaproteobacteria; order Thiotrichales; family Thiotrichaceae; genus Thiolinea. The sequence goes on along the minus strand of JBATRF010000046.1, from coordinate 22,214 downwards.
TCTGTGTCTTGTTTTAAAATAGCATCTGCGTAGTAAGCAAAGTTTTTTCTTTCATAAGCCTTATGTTCGGCAATAATCTTTTTTGATGGGTTTTTAAAGTCGGGCGAACCTTTCCAAAAATCAATTGTAGGATGTGGCAATGTCTTATCTCCTACGCTTTGATACTCTATGCCCATTCTTTTTTCATGTGTGTACATTTCGCATATTTTACCCCATGCCATAGGTTTAGTATATACTTCTTGGGTGAGGCACAAATTAAATCTGCGCTCCATATTCTTTTCTTCAATGTAGGTTAAACCACCACTTGAAAAACCGCTTTCGATATTCCTTTTTTTGCCTTTTGGGTTGTCCTTTTTATAAGCATCCATTTCTTCATCTGTCATTTCACGCGACCCAAATTTAATTAGTTTCCAAATCTGACTTGAAGTAAAGTTGCCTACCCTTTCTACATTTAGTGTTATTGATTGCTCCATTATAGTTTTTTAAGGGATTCGTAAAGTTTTTTATAAGAATTCACTTCCTTTTCAGAGATAATTCTATTTGCTGCTTCTAAATCATTAGGGGATAATAGCGATTCCTTTTGTTTAAATAAAGATTTAACCGTTTCTAAATCAATTTTATTATTAGACTTTTCAATGGTGTTGGGTCTATTGAGGTCTTTGCCAAATATTCTGCCTATGCTGTGACACGCATCTTTTATAGCCATTGATTTCAAAGCTGGCGCAATAGCCATTCCATTCCCTTTAATAACTGATGAAGCAACTCCGTCTTGGAACATTACAATACCATTGTCAATATAATTAACCCTAACTGTTATTTCAGCTAATTTTACACCCTCTGTCCATTGCTTAACTTCGTAGCAAACTCCTTTAAATAATCTTGACATTAAAAACTCTACTCTTTCAATAGGTAGTGATAAAACTTCTTTATCATTTATTTTTTCAGTAGATAGCCATTCCTTTTTAGGCTCGGAGTTCAGGATTTCATCAAGGTTTTCTATATCCTTGATGAATCCTACTCCACTGTATAATGTTTCCTGCGTTAGTTTCATAGACTTTCAATTTGTTCGTTAGCCCATTTCTTAAATCCTGCATACTTTAAAAGTATTTCAGAAACCTTTGCTTGTGCTTCTTCATTTTTAATGCTAGGTGTTGGCATTAACCCACAACTGTTCATCCAAATAATTAACTGTTCTTTAATTGGCGCTTTAGCTGCTTTCTTTTCTGCTGCAAGTCGTTCTTTTTCTGCTTTCTCTGCTTCTGCTTTAGCTTTTGCCACTGCCTCTTCTTTAGACTTTAATTCTGCTTCAAGTTTAGCTTTAGCATCTTGCTCCGCTTTTAATATACGTGCCGCTTCTGCCATTTCCTCATTACGTTTTCTTTCTGCTGCTTCACGTTCAGCCCTTGCTTTAGCATCTGCCTCCATAACTTTGCGTTGTGCCTCTGCTTCAATTTTCTTGCGTTCTTCTTCTTGTTTGGCGCGTTCCTCTGCAAGTTCTTTTTCTTTGGCTTCTGCTTCTGCTTTTAATTTGGCGTTTTCTGCCTCAATTCTTTTCTTTTCAGCATCATCTTTAGCTTTTTGCTCTGCTGCCAACCTTGCTTCTTCTTCTCTCTTAACTCTTTCTTCTTCGGCTTTAGCTGCTGCAATTCTTTCGTTTTCAAGTCTTAATTTTTCTGCTTCGGCTTCTAAATGCTTTTTGTAAAAGTCATTATAAAGTGCATCGTATTGATTGTCGTCAATCTTTAGCAACTCATCATCTTCTACCTCAAAGCCAATTAAAGAAAGTTTTTCTTTTCTTGCAGGTAGTTTTTCTTTTTGGGCTGCTTCAAATAAGATTTTCTTTTCAAGTTCTTTAATCTTATTAGATTCAGATTCAAGATAGCCCTCAACGATTTCAATCTCAGCTACTACTTCTTTTTCTTTGGCAATCCAGTCTTTTTGCTCTTTAATAGCAGCTTCCCTGCCTTTTTTACAAATGCTTATAGCTGCTGTCCTTAGGTGCTTACATTCTTTACGTGCATCTTCTACTGCTTTAAAGCCTTTTTTATCTTCAAGTCCGTTTATCGTTAACCCTAAGTAACTTTCCTTTAGCTTTTGGATTACTTGGTTTGTTACGTTTTCTTTTGCCAATGCTTTTTCAATTGGGCTTACTATTGTTGTTTCGGTGTTTTCTTCCATGATATTAAAGAGGTAAGAAAGCGGTTAAACTAACTAATAAAAGAATGACAAATGGTAAATCCGATTCGTCTTGTGGCGTTACAGGAGTTTCTTTCTGTTGTACTGCTTCTGATTTTGCATGTTCATTCTTTTTACCAAAAGACTTTAAATACGCTTGCGCTTGTTCAAACAGCCATTCGATTCTTTTTACCCTTGATGTTTTTTCTTTGCCATCGGCATCAGTTATCTTTTCTGTTGGGTGATTTTCATTCATCCATTTAGAATCGTATCTGCCATCTACCTTTACTCTTTTGTCTGTGATAAAATCTAAGGTTCTTAAACTAACGCCTTGATTATAGAACTTTTGTTTTTTATCCTCTGAATCATTAATAATTGAGTAAGGAGCAATAGTAATGTTTTTAACCTCTTTTAGGTTTAACAATCTGTTTAAGAAGTTTTCTGTGTACTTTGAGTAAAACTTACAGTTAACGATGCTTTCTTCATTATCTTTGTCGTTTACTGTAATGTCAAAAAACATTCCGTTCTTTTCATGCTTCCTTTTTTCAATACTCAGTATTTCGCCATCAACAGATTGATAAAACACTTGGTAAGGATAATCACCTCCTTTGTTTACATAGGCTTTTCTTAAATCCATTGCTACAAACTTATCGAGGTTTGATTTTAACTCTGCTTCTGTCATTTCCTTAAAATCGGGATTTAACTGCTTTGTTCTTGTTGATAAATAGCCATAGGCTATGCCATAATAATTTTTACGTCCATTGGACTCGGTGCTGTTAGCGGCCATAATTTTTAGTTTTTAAGTTGTTTTTAGATTAAATTAATTATTGATATTGCAAAGATAATACTTATTGTGGTTGAAATGTTGGTTTATAGTTATTTAGACTGATTTTAAATAGTGATTATTTACTCAGTGCTGCATCTAATGTTTTAGCAAAATAACCTCTTAAATCTTCAAGGTGCTTTTCTGTGGCAGTTAATTTTCCTTGAACCACCAACTCATTATCTGTTTTTATGTTATTTTCAGAAGCGTAGACCACCATTTGTTTAGTTAACTCATTAAAAAACTGTAACGGTAGTTCAAAAAGCGGCTCTACTTTGTTCGCTTCATTTTCTTTTAATTCAGTTACTTGCAACAATTTTGCCTCTGAATTATATTGAACAGATTGCCTCATTCTGCCATTGGTTAAGATAGCGAATACTTTAACAAAGTCGCTATCGCCTAAAAACATTGGCTTATGAATGTAAACTTCTAATTTATTTTCCATTGTTGTTATTTATTATTTCTTTAGCTATTTTCTCCAATATTGGTCTTGCCTCTAAGGGGTTATTAGTATCTATTTTTGTTTCTCCTAATAACTCCCATGCTTGCATGTTTTCTTCGTGTAGGTCAATATATATTATTCCTGCCATAAGTTCTATGTCGGAGGTTTGGGATAAGAGTTCGATTTGATAGGTGGTCATGGTGTTATTGTTGCGTCTTTTATAACATCGTTAAGTTCTGGTAAATTAAATTCGGGGATTTCTGCCTCGCAAATTTCTTTTAGCTTTAACAGTTGAGACAATAACCTATCAGCTAACTCCTTGTCCACAAGTTCACAGCTTCTTATGTTTGGCTTATTCACTTTATACCCTACAAATAATTGAGGGCTGTAAGTTAATTTTAATGGGTTTACACAGTTATTCATTTTATTTCTATTTTATATTGTGGATTTTCTACTGCTGTCTTTATTTTATCAAATAATTCTTTCTTTATTGCATCCTGCTGTATCATTGCTTCAAGTTTATGTAGTCCTGCTTTTCTTGTGGCGGCTATTGTTCTTGGTAAATGGTCGTGAAAGTTTACTCTTAGTCCATATCTGCAAAAGAATTCTGTTAGTTCGGTTATGGTGAATTGGATGGTCAAATTGTTAGCTCATTCTATTCAATACTTTCAGGCCTAAAGAAATGTAAATTTCTCCCTCTTCCTCTGCCATTGTTCTTATAGATTCTTCTATTTCTTTCGGCAAGGTATCTCCAAACTTTCCTAATAATTGGTAAAGCAAATTTTGTTTTGCCATAGCAGATTCTCTTTTTATTAACATTTCAATTTCTTTCATGCTGAAAAATATATTTTAGTTTATATTTAATATTGATAATTTACCTTGAAGCAATGCTCTTAATTCATAAAAATCTTTTTTATATGCTAATGGAATTTTAAAGCTGTTTGCATCTAAGCACTCACTCATTAGCCTATTCCAAGCATCATTACACTCATATAATGTTTTAGCGTTGTGGCATATTTCGGTTAATTCAGCAAATAGCATTTTAGCATTATCCATTTCCATGAATCTCCTGCGCATATCCCAAACAAGAAACGAAAATATTGGAATTATTATTACTGATGACACTAATATTCCTTTTATTAATTTTATATTTTCCATGATGCAAATATAATTAAGTTAGTTATTGATATTATTTAGATTGTGTTTAAATTATAGATATTCTAAATTCGTCCTCTGAATTATCTACATAAATTATTATCTCTGTTGCGCTGCAAAGTAGTTTAAATGAATAAGTTTGGTGCTTCTTCTTCATATCTTTTATCCATTTTACTATTTTCCAAAATTTTCTATTAAATATCATTTGTATAATTTTTATATATTTTTTTAAAACATGTATGTTTTTCTTTGATTTCTATACATTTTATTCATCTTCTCCATCCCTTTCAATCAATCCACCTCTCCTTATTTCATCTATAAGATTAAAGTACTTAGTTGCGGCATCTTCATTATATCCTGCTATCATAAGTCCACTAATAATATTAGCCTTGCTAAAAGTAGGATTTAGTCTTTCTCTTACTGAGGTGCAGAATAACTCTTTTCGGGCTTGTCGGTAAGGAAACATTATGTTATTCCATTCTTTAGGTTTTGCGCTCATAATTTGCTTTAATATCTGCGGTTACATCTGTTGTGTAAAATTCATTTCTTTCTTGGTCGGTTAACTTTTCGGGTGGGTGTGGTAGTATCCTATCTTTAAACCATTTAACAATCCACATTGATTGCCATTGTTTTAAAGATGCAATATCGTTAACATCATCTATAAAGTCTTTTTCGATTTGTTCCCAGTCCATGATTAATCTTTGTAAGTGTGTTTTACTGCAACCAATTTCCATTCGTAGGTTGTAACTGTTTTTGTTTTTGATACTCTATCAAGGTCGCAAACTATTTTAACTTTTTCTCCTTTTTTATTTGGATTATCACATTCAACAATTGGCAATCTTTTATCTACAACTTGAAAGTATTTTACAACTCCCTTTAGCACGTTGGCATCTTTTGGTTTTACATATACAGTATCTCCTATTGTATATCCATGTAGTGTTTCTAATTTTGTTTCCATTTTTACAATATTATCATTTTTCTTACTTTCTTTTTACCCTCTACCCAATTAATAAATAAATAATAATTACCGCTTGACTTTTGTACTGATGGTTCAAAAATATATAGTAGTAGAAATATTGTTATTAGGGTTATTAGGAGGGGCATTGGTTATTATTTAGTTATCTCTTTACACCATCCATTATTGTGTTCAAAAAGCCATTCGGTATAAATTTCATCCACTATATCGTTAACCTTGTCCTCTGTTAAATCATCCTCTATTTCTATTTCTACAATATCCTTACATTCGCTGCCTATTTTATTTGTGGCTATGCAAAATTCAAATTTTCTTAGTGCCATGTTTCTTTTATTTATTACCCGACAAAAATACTACCTATACTTTTATCTTGCAAACTGTTTTGGTAATTTAGACTTATTATAAATAAGGAAAGTATAGTATTAATTATTTTTCATTAATTTATATTTGCAGCCCTAATAATTTTATATGACACCTAAACAAGCTATCTTAGCGGCTCTTAATGGAGAGATTACAAGAGCAAAATTAATGGAATACTGCGGTATAGTCAATAAAGATGGAAAGTATGTTTATAAGCGAAAGGAGGTGGTTAAAAAAGAGTTCACACCTCCGTCTATTGATGAAGTTGTTTCCTTTTTTATTGCCAAAGGGTACTCAAAAGAGGGAGGTAATAAGTTTTATGATTACTATACTGTTGCTGATTGGAAAGATGCCAAAGGTAAACAAGTGCTTAATTGGAAACAAAAAGCTATTGGTAATTGGTTTAGAGAAGAATTTAAGATTAAGCCTACACATACAATGTATAAACCATTAAATATATGAGAAACGATAAAAAAGTGCATTTAGGTGGTTTTAATCCGCTTGATGTTGGAAAGTTACCGCCCCAAAATTCAGAAATGGAAGAAGCTGTTTTAGGTGCTGTTATGTTAGAGAAAAATGTATTTGCAAAGGTTTCTACCCTTTTAGAAGAAGATGATTTTTATGTAGATGCCCACGTAAGGATTTTTAAAGCAATATCCATGCTTAGTAAAAAAAATAATGCTATTGATATTTTAACTGTAACTAATCAACTAAAAGCTAATGGTGACTTAGAAACAGTTGGTGGTGCTTATTATGTTTCAAAGCTAACTAATAGAGTTGCATCAAGCGCAAATGTAGAATATCATGCGAGAGTTGTTTTAGTTAACTCAATGCTTAGAAAACAAATATTGCTTAATACTCAATTTATCAATAATTGCTATGAGCCAGATGCAGACCCTTTTGAACTTCTTTCAGCACAAAGGTCACTGCTTGCGGCAATAGAAAAGCATGATGATATTGATATTACACCTTTAGCGCGAATGAAAGAAACGGTTGAATCTATTTATAAGGCGCAAAAGAATGATGGAGTTAGCGGTGTTCCTTTAGGTATTAAGAAGTTAACCAACTTTTTAGGAGGTGCGGCAGAGGGTGACTATTTTGTTTTTGGGGCAAGGTCGGGAGCGTTCAAGTCTGCTTTGATGCTTTGGATTCAACATCATTTAAGCATACATGGTATTCCTACTTTAATGTTTCAACAGGAAATGACAGAGGTGCAAACAGGTGTTAGAGAAATAGCTTTAAAAACAGGATTGGAAACTCAAAATATTAAAAGAGGCAAACTTACTGATGCTGATTGGGAAAGTGTGCATAAGGCCGTTGGTGTCATTTCTGATTCAAAGGTATTTATTGACACAACTCCAAATCAAAAGATTTCTACTATTAAGTCAAAGTTACAAAGGGCAATTGATGAACATGGTATTAAGGTTGCTGTTATTGATTACTTGCATCTTTGCGACCTTGAAGTAAAGAAGCATGGCAATGATGAAGCAGCAATATCTCAGCACTGCAAGGAAATGAAGTCAATGGCAAAAGAACTTAAAATATCTATACTTGAACTTGCTCAATTTAATAAAGAAGCAGGCAATGAAGAACAAAAACAATTAAAGCCACCTCACATGGGATTTTTTAAAGGGAGCGGAGCAATTGAGTATAGTGCTGATGGTGTTATACTATTTTGGAATCCTGCTAAGATTGATGAAAACTTTATTTGGGAGGGTGTAGAAACAAAAGGAAAGATAGCTATTATTATTGCTAAGAATAAAAATGGAGAAACAGGTATGTTTTGGCATGGAGTTAAAGCAGCAAGCAACCAATTCTTTGAATTAGATGATAATGATTATGAGCCTAATAAGCATATAGAGCCTAACTTTGACTTTGAGGCAGAAGAAAAACCAAATATTTTAACAAAATAATTTTGTAGATTAAAAAATTGTGTTTATTTTTGCAGCGCATTACTCCTCCTTTTTAGTGCAGGAACAGTAGAAAGCAGGTGTAATGCAATGGTTTATAAAATACATACTTTAGCCCAAAAATCACTGTTCCTGCATTAGATTTTTGGGCTTTTGTTTTGTTTATGACACAGATTGAAAAGACAATAGAGTTTTATGCCAACCTTAATAGGTCGGGCTTGCTTACTCTACATTGCACATTCAATCAAATAAAATATAGAAAAGTTGCCGCTTCGGGTTCTTATTCATTTAAGACTAAAAAAGGCAAAGTAAAAACAATGCCCACCTACACTGACAATGCAGGTGGGTTTTTTCTTGTTTCAGAAGTTAAGGCTATGGCTAATGAGTTTGGTAAAAACTATCAAACGTTCAGAAAGCAAGTGGCTAAAATGGTGTCAATAGGCTGGCTTGAACGCACTCAAACAGGTTATAGGTGCATTGGCAAGCAAAAACTATTTAACAAGTATGGAAACGAATTAAACAAGCTGTCATTTCATGCTAAGACAAAAGCAGAAGTTCTTAAAACAGCAGCAATAAGATTTTTAAAAGTAAATTACGCACAGCAACTTTATAGAAAATATAAATGCCCTGCAAGAAAGCACAAACATGCACGAGCTTTACTTGAAAGTAGCGATTATACAGTTTCTATAAGGAAGTTACAAAAGGTTCTTGGATATAAAACACCAATGTCGGCACTTAAAATGGAAAAGATTTTAGAAGCAGAAAAACTAATTACTATTGAAAGAAGAAATGAGCTTTTATGTCATGCTTCTCAATATGGTAATTTTTTGAAAGTAGATTCTTCTTTAACAGCAAAGTGTTTTTATGTTGGAAATTTAGTTTATCAAAGATTGACCAATAATATCTCAATAGTATGGTAGATAAATATACATTCTTGTTTCCACAAACCTACACGTGCATGTTATGTGCATACATGAGCGTAGGTGTACACGTAGGCACAAGCACACACATGTACGAGCAAGCGTGTATATGCACACACATGAGTACACATGCAAGCAAGCACATGTACACACAAAATAATAAACTAAATTTATTTAGAATCATTCTAAATTGCTTATTTCTATTGATTTATAGGAATATTAGTTGTATTTTTATGCCAAAATATTAAACAATGGAACTAAGAAAAAATCAAGTAAAACCAGTAGAAATTGGATTGAATTTTTTAAGACAGAAAAAAGCAAATCCATCAATAATTGTTGCTCCAACAGCATTTGGAAAATCAATTGTTATTGCAAAGTTAGCAAAAGAACTTAATGAAAAACTTTTGATACTGCAACCATCAAAAGAATTGCTTGAACAAAACTTCACTAAGTACACAAAACTTGGAGGCGTAGCATCAATTTATTCAGCAAGTTTTAATAGTAAACACATTAGCAGTGTTACTTATGCTACAATAGGCTCAATAAAAGGAATTGGAGCAAGATTTAAAGAGCTTGGCTTTACAAAAATGATTATTGATGAAGCTCATCTTTATCCAAGAAATGCAGATAGTATGCTTGGTGGATTTTTGAGAGATAGCGGAATTACACACGTTTTAGGATTAACAGCTACACCACTTAAATTGCAGCAAAATAGCGATAGAGAGGGTAATACATTTTCAAAGCTGGTTATGCTAACAAGCAGAAGTAAACTTGGAAACTTTTTTAAGGATATTATTTATGTTTCTCAGATACAAGAAATGGTTGACCTTAAATTTTGGGCTAAACTTGAATATGAGCAATATATCATTGACGAAGGAAAGTTAGTTTTTAATTCTACTAAAGCAGAGTATACAGAAGAAAGTTTAAGGGCTGTTTACGAAAGTAATGATATTTTTAACAAAGTAGTAAATAAAGTATCTGATTTAAAAGACCGCAAAAGCATATTGGTATTTGTTCCATCTGTGGCAGAGGCAAAACAACTTCAAGATGTTATTCCTAACTCATACGCTGTTTATAGTGGCATGCCAACAAAGGAAAGAGATTTTGTTATTAAAGGCTTTAAGAACCTATCTATTAGAGTAATTATAAATGTAAATATTTTATCAGTTGGTTTTGACCATCCCGAATTAGACTGTATTATTTGTGCAAGGCCGACAGCTTCATTATCTTGGCTTTATCAAGCACTTGGCAGGTTAACAAGGATTCACGAAAATAAAAAAGATGGATTAATTGTCGATTTTAGCGGAAATGTAAAAAGGTTTGGAAGAATAGAATTAATCGAAGTTGTAAAAGAAAATGTTTGGAAAATATACGGAGAGGGAGGTAAATTACTTTCGGGAGTTCCTATGCACGAAATAGGATTACATACAAAAGACAGTGAAAATAGAATGATTTCAGAAAAATTGCTATCAGACGTACAGAAAGCTAAAAAAGACGAAGAAGAAAAAAATAAGCCAATTACAATGCCATTTGGGAAATATGCTGGCACAGAATTAAAGCAAATACCAAAAGGATATAGAGATTGGATGCTAAGAGAATTTAAGTGGACTTATCCATCATCAGATAGAATTAAAAAGGAGTTAGAACGTATCTGCCAAGAAGAAAACCACGCATCGGAAGTGCCTATTTAAATTCATTCTAAATTACACCTCCTATTATATTATTTGATAAACAGTAATTAAATTTGCAGAAACTAAAAAACAACTAACTATGGAAAGAACCGACACTAAACTATTATTAGTAATAGCTAAAGATTTAGAGCAAGAAATTATCAGACATGATATTGAAGAAATAAAACAAGACTTGCAAATTCAAGTAGATGGACTAAAAGAACTTTATAAAGAATTAGAAGAATTTAGGGCTATTAAGAAAATTTTATCTAAAACTTAACCCCATTACAAGCAATATAATAAACAAAACTATGGAAAAAGATACCCAAGAAAACAATAAAAAAGTTTATGACTTTGTAAGAAGTAAACAAATATTTAAATTGAACTATAAAGACGAAACAAAAGAAGAAGTGCATGAATTTATACCATTGTATATTCAAGATGGAGTAGTTTTTAGTCAAAAGCAAACTCCACCATGTAATATACTGCCTATTGGAATAGAAAATTTTTATGAGAATATTGTTCAAAAGCAAAATACTATAAACAACTAACCATGAAAATATCCGAAAAAACCCAACACCTAAGAACATTCTTTTTAGATGAAAACGAAAAAGAAAGAATAGAGTATGATTCTGATTCACAGATGTTCTTTCTTTATAACTTCACAGGAACAATGGTAGATAGCTTTAATGAAGCTAATGCAAGAATTGTACTATCAGCTTGTAAAAGAACTACCGAAGATAACCTTTATGTTTACCTGCCTCAAAATATGAAAGCATTAATACCTAATGTAAGATTTACAGAAGAAGTATTAAAAAGGTTTCTTGGAGAAAAAGATATTAGTGAGGTTGATTATGATGTAAGAGCATGATAAAAATAAAAGTAACCACCTCAGAAACAAGTATTGAGTTTGAATACAATGGAAGCACCTCGCAAGACTTTACTTTAAAGGTAATAAAAGAAGTAATAAGCCAAGCTGTTGAGGCTTCTAATAAACTTAAAAAATAAATTTAACCCCCTAAAATAAATAAAAACAAATGGAAAATCAAAACAGCGTACAGTATTGCAATTTCGGACAAGCAATCGAAGCATTAAAAGCAGGAAAAAGAGTAGCCCGTGAGGGATGGAATGGCAAAAACTTATTTATCTTTATGCAAATTCCATCAGAAATAGGATATGACATCATTCCAAAAATGCAAAGTTTGCCTCAATCTGTTAAAGATGAATTTCAAAGAAGATTTGAAGATGAATCAAGTTTAGACCCTAATGCCGTAGCTGCAAGAGGTGGAATTACTTATCAAAACCAAATGGCAATCGTTTACCCAAACAATTCAATACATGGTTGGTGTCCATCATCATCAGATGCACTTGCTAATGACTGGTGTATTTTAGATTAAAAAAATAAGTCCATAAGGTTTCTTAGTTAGTTTTCCTTGTAGATTTAGAGCCTCATAGCAATATGGGGCTTTTATTTATAATGTGTCTAAATTAGGTTTGCCTATTGCATAGGTTAAATTGAGGTAGTATTTTTGTGGGGTAATAAAATAACCAATGCCAGCACTCGCCCGAATAATAGACTTAGAAACAAAAATGCAAGTCTACAACTTATTTAATCAAGGTAAGCCTCAAAATGAAATAAGAAAGCAGTTTAATCTTACAAGATTAGACATTCAGACTATATGCCAAGAAATATTCAACACAAAGAAAATGATAATAGCCAAGATAAAGCAAAACAATCCAACAGCCACAGAGCCAAAGTTCTTGCATATCAATGATATTCTTTGTGCTTCATTCGCTAATTTAACTGTGGGAGATTGTGTTATGGAAGATGGGAAAATAATTTATTTAAAAGCAGAGTAATATGAATAACGGAAAAGAAATAACATCGGCCGACTTTGAAAAAGCATTTGAAGAAATGAGAGCAAAAGCAACTAATAACGATGAGGCAATAGTAATGCTGCCAAATGGTAGTGGATTTGATATTATAACTGTTCCTGCTACAATTATTAAAGCTGCAATTTATTATAATGCACCAAAGGATTTATCAAAAATAACACCAATAAATAATGAAAGTTGATAACGGAGTAATAAGAATACCTCAAATGAATACTACTTATATGCAAGTAGAGAAAGGGAGCGAAGTTATAATAACATTAGGAGAAAAGTCTTTAGAGATATTCAGTTGGTCAAACAACAAGTACCTTGATGAAGAAAAAGGCATTTGGGAAGATAAGTTCTTTTATAACAAGGCAAATATACACAAATCAATAATAACAGAAATTGATGTATGCTTTATGAATAAAGAAGGACTTTACCAAGTTCAAGTTAAGCCCAGCGATAATTTCTTAGTGTTTTTCAAAGATAAAAACGAAGCTAATGCACTTTATAATAAACTAACAGAATGGAGAAATCAGTAAATTATTAGATGAAAATATGTAATTAACTAACTAAAAACTAAGAAACAATGTTTAAAATCGGAGAAAAAGTAGCTTATGTTGGGTATCCCGACACGCCATCTCAAATGATTGAGCCACAGATAAGAGAAACTGTAACTATTGAACTATTTAAAAATAGCCCACACGATGGTTGCCTTCATGTTCGTATTAAAGAATACCAGTTTGATAAAAATAGCTATAATCAATATTTTTACATTGGGGCTATCCGCAAACTCGACCACACCTTTGCCGAAGAAATAACAGCAAAGATTGAAGAAGAAATTAACCAAGAAAATTTAGTGGGGGTATGAGCATAGAAAAACAATATTATACGCCAAAGTTAAGCGAATTTAAACAAGGATTTCTTTATGAGCATTACATACCTATACAAGAATCATGGGTTAAAGAAACTTTCTTTTTGAATGATAGCCATATAAATATCGTAAAATACGTTGACATTCAAACGGAGGACACACTTCTTAAAGTCCGAGTTAAATCCCTCGACCATTATGATATAATAGAAGCAGGGTGGGAGTTTAGTTATGAAGATAAACACGAAACATATAAATCTTATACGCTAAATGAATTTGTACTTACTAAGTATAACGATAGAGATGATGTTATAATAACAGACGAACAGCCGCTTGATGAATGTACTACATTTTTTGATGGAACGATTAAAAACTACAACAAACTACTCGATGTAATGGAGATGTTAGATATTAAAAAGGAGGAATAAATGAATCATGCAATACACGTACAATTTGAAGTAGCTAAAGTATTAGAACACTTTAAAGGACAGCACTTATTTAACCGTTCGCCAAAGTGGTATTCAGACGTATATAAATTAGCAGCTAATGGCTATATATGTGGACTATGCGAACGTGAAATAAAACAACTTTCACAAATATCAATTGACCATAAAATACCATCATCATGCGGAGGCAGCAATTCAATAAAGAATAAGCAATTATCTCATGCAGCTTGTAATAGTTTAAAAGGGTTTAAGCAAAATTTGCCACCATCTTATTTTATTGACAATACTAAGCCTAATGGAGATAAGATTTCTAAAAAATCTAAATTAGTCGCAGCAAGAAAAAAAGTAGCAGAGGTTATTAAGCCAAAATTTGAATTAAAGCCAGAAACCAATAACTGGGCAACCGACCTTTGGAATGAAATAGCAAGAAATCAATTTAAAAACTTATCTTATACCAAGTTTGAACAATATTTTAAGAATTACAGTCAACAGCAAAGTTAAACACAGCACTGTTTTGTGCATAGGAAGGATTAAAGAAAAAGAAAGTCTAATCACAAGAGAAATGAGAAAAGATATTACTTTTGTTCTGAGTGTAAAGCATGGCATATAACAAGTCAAAATGAAAAGAAAGCAATTAAAAATAAAAAACAAGCAGCTAAAAGAAAGACTTGATATAATTAGGCTTAGAAACGACCCAAGAGTTAAGGCACTTGATAAAGAGTTGAAGTTTATAATGATATCTAAAAAAGAAGTCGAAGCAAATCGTTCAAGTGCTTATGAATACCTATTTAATTAATTTATGATATACCAAGTAAAATATAAATAAAATGCCAACAGAAGAATTTAATATAGGAGAAGATTCTCACACAGATATAGACACTTTAATAGAGTGGCTTCAAGAACAAAAGGAAAAAGGCTTCAATTCTGTACATTTGTACGTTCAGCATGGGTATTACAATTCAATTGAAGATGTGATATTAAGTGCAGAGCATTGGTAAATAATCCCCCATGCCAACACCAACAAAAGGAAACATAATAGTAGAAGAGATGGAAACAATGGAACTGCGTAATATTTTGTTACAGAGTTTTATTCGCAAGGGAAGAAAAACAGTATTAGTACCTAAGTACGAAAACAGTTTACGCCCTTAACGGTGAAAACCACTATTAAGAATTATTATAAATTATTTGCTTTTTAATTTAATATGTTGTTTCTTTGTGGCATATATTAAACTTTTAAAGCATGAAATCAAATCAGTTAATGAAAAGAGAGTTAATGGAGAATATTATAGAGCAAAGGACAAGCGATAGTTTTATAAATGCTACATCTTTGCTTTCAATATATAACTCAAAAGCAGAAAAGCCTAAGATGCTTGCCGACTTTTGGGGAAACAAGGGAACTGATGAATTTCTGAAAGCCTTATGCAATGAGCTAAATTCAAATGTTGCTAAAAAGCATTATTTAGAATCCGACCTATATTCCACAAAAAGAGGTGTTGGAGGTGGTACTTATATGCATCCATACCTATTTGTTAAATTTGCTATGTGGTTAAGTGCAGAATTTGAAGTAAAAGTAGTTAAGTGGGTTTATGACAACTTAATTAAAGTTAGGCATGAAGCTGGCGACCACTTTATAGAGATGGCAGATGCAATAAAAATAAGGTACATTGAAGTCAATCATAAAGACCCAAACCCACTTGTGTATATTCAAGAAGCCAACTATCTTAAAAGCCTTGCATTTGGATATAAAGATAAAGAGCGAAATGAAGCAACAGAGGCAGAGTTAAAACTGCTTGATGCACTTCAATTGGCAAACATAAAACTACTCCAAGCAAAAATTCAGCAAAAAGAAAGATGGGTAAAATTGAGAGATTTTACTTTAATGTATTCATAATCAACTATTTAACTTCACACCCCCATTAAAACAAATAAAGAGATGAAAGAACCCAAAGTATTAGACGCTTGTTGCGGAAGTAGAATGATGTGGTTTGATAGAAACAACCCCAACGCCCTATTTATTGACAAAAGAAGCGAAACCCTCCAAGCAAAAGACAGCAGTTCTAAAAGCGGAATAAGAACAATAGAAGTAAAACCCGATATTATAGCAGACTTTACAGATATGCCATTCCCCGACAATTCATTCTATATGGTAGTATTTGACCCACCACACCTAAAAACATTGGGAGATACAAGTTGGATGGCTAAGAAATACGGAAAGCTGCCTAATAATTGGAAAGAAGTAATATCTAAAGGTTTTAGTGAGTGTATGAGAGTATTAAAACCAAACGGTACACTTATATTCAAATGGAATGAAAGCGAGGTTAAATCAACTGATGTATTAGAATTAATACCATTTAAACCTTTATTCGGTCATACAACAGGGAGGCAGAGTAAAACAATTTGGATGGCATTTATGAAATGATTAAGTTTGTAAAAAAAATAACATGGAAATATTAAGAAGAATAATAGGGGTAGGTAGGCTAAAAATGGCTGCATGTATAAGTTTGAGTGGTAATACCCCCAATTCAAATTGCCCCAGCCTCAATCGAAACATGGCCGCCTTTGTTATACAGGATTTCGTTTTTAAGATTGGTTTTGGCATTGCCTTGCCTGTTTTGCTACTTAATTGCATGATGGCAGTCATTGGCAGTCTGTTTTTTATTACCAACGGAACAGTTAGTTACAAATACCTAAATAGCTTATGCTTATTTGGTGGTGTTATATAAAACTTTTATATTTGTCGGGCAAAACCTTATAAACCTACATGATAATAGTAATAAATGTACTTAATTTAGATATTCAAGCGTTCGGAACCATGCAAATAGCTGGTAAAAACTTTGGCTTATCATCTTATCAGGTATCAAATAGAATTAAATCAGGCAAGTTATTGAAGAAAGAGTTTAAATTTGTTCAAGTTGACCTGATAAAAGACCGAAATAAAAGCAGAAAATAACAAACCTTTGATTTTGTCGTGCAAAAGTCTATGTTTTATAATAAATTACCTCAAAATATTTCATTTGTATGTACAAAAGAAAGCAATTATACCTTACAATATCCTTTTACACCTCTTAAAAACGGATAATTATATAATATCGCTACTAATACTATAAATCTATGCAAAATAGCACGTTTTTAAATAGGTTTAAGTCATTTTCTTATTCGTTGTATGGTACACCTATCAGAGTAGAATTATACGAGCGCAAAATGACCTTAAAAGAGTTAATTAATTTATTAAAGTCTAAAGGCTTTATTTATGACTATTACTTATTAAAGGTTTCATTAGATGGCAAAGCAACAAACAATTTTAACTTACATTATTTCAGTCACATTTATAAGGTTCTTAATATTACTTTGGATAATGATACCTTTTATACTTATGCTTTGCGATGGGAGGAAATTAAACAGTTTAAAAAAGAACGTAGGAATACCAATAGAATTAAGAAAGGTTTAGAGCCTATTAAATAAAATGTGTTATCTTTGGCATTTATATATCAGTTATACTATGAAAAAAAATAAAAATGTACTATTGTCAACTTGTGAAACATTAGCAGGTGCACACCCTAAAGTAATAATAAAAGATGTTGTTGGGACTGTGTCGGATTCTGATAAAGCTAATGCAAATAGAATTACACTTGAATTTGTAGATATTGATGGCAATGTATTGTATTCCTATACAACACCAATACAAACATTGAGATTAATTTTGAGTAGATAATTATTCAGTTACTTCTACATTTAGAACTAAGTCAAACATTTCAGTATTGTTTAACCTTTCTACTGAAATAGTTGCTTTTTTTATTGGTGAGTTTAATTCATCTATTCTGCTAAACTCAAATAAATCTATCTTTACAGGGAAATTAGTTCCGTGTGTTGTATTGTTACTACTAACTCCCATTTTCCTGTGGTATATAACAACAAAGTTTGATAAATCACCTTTGTTGAGTTTCACCAATGTTAATACAACATATTTTGACTTGTCTGTTATTGGTAATGAAAACTCATTCATGTGAATGTTTTCGTTGGTAAATCTGTGTTCCATATCTGTTAAATATTTAACCAAATATAGCAATTATTTATTATTACCCTTTTTAACTTTCTTTGGTTTGGGCTTATCCTTAACAGATTCCTTTATTATCTGCTCAAATATGTTTAACGCTTGTTTGGGTGTTTTCTTTTCCATACAACAAAGCTATAAAAATTCTGTTATATCTACCTCGTAAAGGTCGGCAAGTTTCTTTAAGGTTATTATGTGAGGGTTAACATAGCCGTTCTCAATC
Organism: Thiolinea sp.; assembly: GCA_049292455.1. GTDB lineage: Bacteria > Pseudomonadota > Gammaproteobacteria > Thiotrichales > Thiotrichaceae > Thiolinea. Next base: position 4,320 of record JBATRF010000046.1, on the reverse strand, counting down.
CTTGACATATTTGAAATATCTGTTATCTTCTTTTCTTGGATATGTGTTAAAGGTATTTTTCTTTCTTTCCTTATGGCTTTTATCCTTTGACCTAATTGAGTTAAAAATTCTTTGTCGCTCATATCTTAGCTATTAACTGTTTATACTTCAATCTTCCATTACATTGTGATACGCTTTGTGCAAATTTTTCATCTTGGGCTAACTTTCTGTTGTTGTGTCTGTAATTTGATTCATTACAATAGCGTTGTAGATGCTTTGGGCTAACAAAATGGTGTATCCCATCAATCTGTCTTTTTAATTGCGACCAGTAGCCCTCAATTGTGTTAGTATATACATTGCCTTTGGCGTATTCTTTGGCTCTGTGGTTTATTCTTTCGTGCTTGAAGTTTAACTTTAACTTGTTGTAGTAGTGGTGTTCGTCACTCATTATGGTGCTGTCCTTTTCAATATTATCATTTATTATCTTATTTATGTTTTCGGGGCTTTGGTCGGTTATTACCTTAGTAATCAATTTACCTTGTCTTTGTATTGCTCCAAATACCATAACTTTTTTGCCTTGTCCGCCTTTGCTTGTTCTTTTACTCTTATGCTTGTTGCCCTCTTTGCCGCCTATGAGCGTTTCGTCAACTTCTACAATACTATTCAATAGTTCGGGGTTTCTATCTGTTAGCATTTCTCTTATTCTGTGGTTTAAGAACCATGCAGATTTCTGTGTTATTCCTAACATATTAGCTAATTGCATTGAACTTATTCCTTTGGAATGAATTGAGAGTATATAAATAGCGTAAAACCACTTTACTAAAGGTAGTTTTGTATTCTCATATACTGTGCCTACTAACACGCTAAATTTGTTATAACATTCCTTTTCTTTACATTTAAATATCTTATTGTTATTGCTGAATCTCATTACATTGGTTGACCCGCAAAAAGGACAACAAGGTGTTCCGTTCCACCTTTGTTGCTCTAAATATAATCTACATTTTTCGTCTGTGTTGAAATGCTTCTGAAATTCTATGATACTTTTAAATGCTTTCATGTATTACAATGTATTACTTAATGATTAAATTTTTTACTTATTCTTTTCTGTTAACTTCTTTAATTGAACTCTTATGTAATCGCTTAGTTTGCGGCTGTCCTTGTCTGCTAAGGTTTGCAGCTTATTTTTGAGGTCTTTATCTACTCTTATTATTATTGTTGTGTCCTTATCCATTGGCTAATAATTTGATGCAAATGTAATACATTGTAACACATAAACAAATTTATTTTTAATAAATATTATATTTGATTTGTAATTAACAGGCGGCTACATACAAACTATACTAAATCATAACAAAGTGGAACAAAACTTAAAACCAGATTTAATAAAAGAGCAAAATATAAAATTAGATTTAATACTTGATATTTATTGCACAAGAGTTAATGATGAATCTTATACTTTTTATCCATTTCCATTTATGGTAGAAAAAAATATACAAAACGAAGAGTTAAAATTTTCTGATAACGAATGGAGTATTTTAAAAGAAAGGTTAATTAAAGATGAATATTTTGAAATGAAAACAAAGCACGGAGAAAAAACGCCACTATTTTTACTTAATCAAAAAGGTATAAACTTTTGGAATAACGGGCGTGGTGGATATGTAAAACAATACAAAAAAGAAAAAAATAAAGAATGTTATGAAAAGATTTACAGATGGGGTTTATTTGCAATAGCCGCAATAGGTGTTTTTATATCTATTTATCAAATAGATATTAACTCAAACCTACAAAAAGAGCAGGAAGCACAAAAATATAGAATAGATACATTGCAAGTAAAAGTTTATCAATTAACTCACCCTGTTCCCAAACATCAACAAAACAAAAAGTAATAAATTTAATTTTTTTAATCATTTAATAAATAATAATTATGGAAGTAGAAATTGGGGATTTAGTTTATCATATGTTTACAGATGATAACAAAGGCGTTTTGCGTGTAGTAGGTACAAAAGATATTCCTTATAAACATGAAATGACTGGCGATTTGTACCCGCTTGATGGAAATGAGGTTTTGCTCATACCTGTAAAAATTGAAAAATTCGAGCCGTTTATTCACGCGATGAAAAACCATTTGCTAAAAGCAGATAGTTAATTTTTTACCCCTGCTATACATTCTATTTTTACCTCAAGCCAATCTTTTGGCAGTTGCTTGCTATTGTCTTTTAGTAGATTGCCAATAGATTTTTTTTGTGATTCTGTTAATAAGGAAAATAGGTAGTTCTTGATTTGTTCTTCTTCACCCATAACAAACAATTATATTAAGTTAGTAAATAATTTTAATTTGTTGCCCGTCGGACTAATAAAATAAATAGTTTTAGTATTTATTGTATATAATTGCCAAAATCAAACAACGGACAAATATACATTGTTTTTATTAAACTACAAATTTTTATTTAATCAGTTCTTTATATCTCTTTATTCATAAGGCTTTCAAGTGTTTTACCTTAACTTTTTGTTGTGAGCTAAATTGTTTGTATGTACAATTATTACTTTTTGAGGCTATTTTACTACCTTGCTTGTTATTTATATTCGTTATAAATAGTCCTAAATCCCTTATCATTGCTCACTTTATTATTTAGAACGTGTATAAATAACGTTAGGATTATAATTAGCTATTGTTTTGTTAATTGTTGTTAGTATGTTTGCAATCGAATCACAACAGCGTTTTAATTTTTTGGTTCGCGTTCATTGACATATCGAAGCACATATACACAACGCCCAACGGCTGTAAGTCCTTGTAATATCCTACCATAGTAGTTAAGGCAACAATAGAGGGAAATATCTATTTAATCGTTTCAATAGTAGTGTAATAGTGAACTAGAGCAGCATCAGTAGTGATTTATTTATGAACCTTGCGAAAAAATATAATTAGCCCGACATTAGTAGTATACAACTATTCGTGTCGGGCTTTTATAGGTATAACTAACTAAAATTATTTATTATGAAATATTCAAAACTACACAAAGGAGTTAATTTTTTTGCTAATAGCAAAGAATCCTTAAATGAAATGATTGAAAGCTATGACTTTGATCAGTCTATTTTTTACAGGTCACAAGTGTATACATATAGTTGTTTTGCTCGAAAGTTAGAAGATAAAAGAGTTGAGTTAACAGAGTTTTTTAATAATGGCGAAAGCACTAAAAAAACAATTTTTTACAGCGTTGAAGATTTTTATAAAAGAAATTAATAAACAACTATTCAATAATTAATCAATCGCTTTAATATAAAATAAAAATGAAAACCATCTACAAAAGTTTTAAAATTAAATACTCTTTTACCAATTCAGTTTGGAGCAGTGAGAGTATGACAGTTAACGCTATAACTATTGAGCAGGCAAGACAAAAAGTTTTAGATGAAATTTCTGGTGCTTATGGCAGCCAAATTTTAAACGAAGTTAAACTACTTATTTAATTAACCTTATTACAATTCATTATATTTTTAATAACTAACTATTAAAATCAATAATTATGAACACTTATGTAAAATTTGCCCCAAATGTTTTTATCGCTAAATGTAACCAACGTTACGAAAAAGGCGAAACTATTTTATTAACTACTAAATACGGTAAAGAAAACGAATGTATAGTTTTTAACTTTATTGGTCAAAAAGATGATAACTTTTATTATTCAATTGTTCGTGCTGATGGTTTCAACTTCCAAGAACACGCAAAGAAAAGAGCCGAAAAATTACAAAATGCAGCCTTAAACGCTGAAAAGAAAAGTACTCAATATTGGGAGGCATCAAACGAGGGTAGAGATTTTTTAGCATTGGGCGAACCTATTAAAATTGGGCATCATTCAGAAAAAAAACACAGAGCATTAATAGAGCGCAATCATAACCGAATGAATAAAAGTGTTGAATTGTCAAAAGTTGCAGAAAACTACCAAGATAGAGTATCTTATTGGGAAGATAAAGCGCAAAGTATGAATTTATCAATGCCTGAATGTATAGAGTTTTACGAATATAAACTAGAAGCGGCAAAAATGAAGCACGAAGGATTGAAAAACGGAACTATTGAACGTTCGCACTCATTCTCTTTGACATATGCCAAAAAAGATGTTAACGAGGCTGAAAAGAATCTTAAACTTGCTCAACGTTTGTGGGCTTAACGCTGGTTAACTGATGAAGCCAAAGCAGGCAGAAACAAACAGTAATTTAAAAAGCTGTTTGTATTAACCTAAAAACTAACTAAAATAATAATAACATGAAAAAATTTAAATTCTCATTTACAGGCAGACAGGCGGGCGCAATTGGTATATTTTACAAAATTGTTGATACATACGAGGC
>JBATRF010000045.1:0-1716 GCA_049292455.1 Thiolinea sp. | reverse complement strand
GCTTGCATGCCGGCCTGCACGGTCTGCATGAAGGTGTCGCTCTGGAACACAACACCGGCGACAGTCATTTTCTCACCGGCGGGGGCTGCAGTCGGCTCCGCTGGCGCAGGTGCGGCGGTGGGCTGCTCGGCCGGTTGGGCAGGAGCAGGGGCAGGAGCCGCGGCCGGCGCGCAGGCGCTCAGGAGCAGCGCAAGAACTACGAGTATCGCAGCGAACTGAAAGAATCTACGGGTCTGCATGGTATCCTCCTTGGATATTCGGGAATGTGAATTGGTAAACTGGTGAATTGGTGATGGAAGTCAGAACTTGACTTCGGGTCGGTGTCTCTCCTTTTCCGTGCATACCTCCTTGTGCTTTGGGTGATCACTGCGCCGGGGCGGGCTGTGTGCTGAGCGCTGTCAGCTGCGAATATAGGCCACGTAACGGAGCAAATGCCTGGCCGTAGGCGGCCACGTAGGGCTTATAATGCTCATGAACATTGGACCGGGGCTCGAATCGCGCCATCGTGGGCGCAAAGCGGCGGGCGGTGGCGGCCATGTCCGGGTAGATGCCCACGGCGTGCCCGGCCATGATGGCGCAGCCGAGCGCGGCGACGTCCTCGCGCTGCAATCGCACGTAGGGTAGGCCCAGGACATCGGCCTTGATCTGGTTCCACAGCGGGCTCTTAGCGCCGCCGCCGATCACTCGCACCTCGGAGAAGGCGGCGTCGGGGAAATAGTCCCGCACGACCTCCAGCGCCTGCGCAAAGTCATAGGCGATGGACTCGAGCAGCGCACGGTAGAAATGAGCGCGGGTGTGGGTCCAGGTAAAACCGATCCAGGCGCCGCGCACGTCGGGATCGGCCGGGCAGGCCCGGCCGACGAGGTGCGGGATGAAGAGCAGTCCCTCCGAGCCCGGCGCCAAGCTGGCGGCCTGTGCATCCATGAGATGATACGGCGAGACTCCTGTGGCCTCGGCCTGAGCTAGCTCCTCGCCGGCGAACTGGTCACGGAACCAACGATGCGTCAGCCCGCCGCCGCTGATGTACATCATGGGGTACCAGTGATCGTCTGAAATCGGCCCGGCCAGCGGCTGCAGCATACCGAAACGGGTGTCGGCCAGGAAGCGGTCGAGGCAGGTCGCAAGGACAGGGAAGGTACCGGCCACATCCACCAACTGGCCGCTCTCCACCAGCCCGGCGCCCAGGCAGCCTGCCACCTGATCGCCCGCGCCCGCCACCAACGGTATACCTGCCACGAGTCCACAGGCCGCCGCGGCTGAAGCAGTCAAACGCCCGACGATCGTCGTGGCCGGCACGATGCGCGGCATCAGATCCAGCGGCAGATCGACCCGTTCGGCCAGCTCCGGCGACCAGGCCCGATGGGCGGTGTCGCTCAGGCCAATCCAGGTCAGGTACGACGGGTCGATAAACGCGTCGTCGGCGCTCAGTCCCGCCAACTGGCCCGCCACGTAGTTCGCCAGCATGAGCACCTTGCGGATGCGGCGAAAGATGTCAGGGGCCTGGTCGCGCCACCACAGCATGCGCGGCGCCATAAAGGGCAGCGAGCCGTTGAGCGCCACCAGCCGGTCGCCTGCCGCCTCCACCATCGGCCCAATATAGGGCAGGTAACGGTTGTCCAGCGCCGACGGGTACCAGGGCGTGACTGCGTTCCACTCTCGGTCGATGCCGATTGCGCCGGCCATCTGCCCGGCGAAGGCGATGGCGGCAACTGCGGT
>JBATRF010000044.1:0-1589 GCA_049292455.1 Thiolinea sp. | reverse complement strand
CCCTCAGCCAGCCCGACGAGGGCAGCGCCGTGGTGGCCGGGTTCGACGTGGCCACCCACCCCACCGAGGTGCGGCGCCGCATCGGCCTCACCGCCCAGGACACCACCGTCGACGGGCTGCTCACCGGCCGCCAGAACCTGGTGATGATCGGGGAGCTGCACCACCTGGGGCGTTCGGTGGCCCAGCGCCGGGCCGGCGAGCTGCTCGAGGAGTTCTCGCTGAGCGACGCCGCCGACCGGGTGGTGAGCGGCTACTCCGGCGGCATGCGCCGGCGCCTCGACATCGCCGCCACCCTGGTGGCAGACCCCGAGGTGCTGTTCCTCGACGAACCCACCACCGGCCTGGACCCCCGGGCCCGCAACGAGCTGTGGGACGTGCTCGACACCCTGGTGGGCCGGGGGGCCACCATCCTGCTCACCACGCAGTACCTGGAGGAGGCCGACCGCCTGGCCGACGACATCGTGGTGGTCGACCACGGGCGCATCATCGCCCAGGGCGATGCCCGCACCCTCAAGCGCCAGGTGGGCGGCGACCAGATCCAGGTGGTCGTGTCCCGTCCCGATCAGCTCGACGCCGCCGTGGCCATCCTGGCCACCGCCACCCGCGCCAAGCCGGCGGTCGACGCCTCGTCCCGAACTGCCACCGCCCCCACCACCGACGGCGTGGGCTCGCTCGGCGCGATCGCCAGTGCCCTGCAGGCCGACGGCATCGAGGTCGACGACCTCGGTCTGCGCCAACCCACCCTCGACGAGGTGTTCCTCACCCTCACCGGCACCCCGGCCACCGACGACGAGCCCACGGAGGACCCCCGATGACCACCATCCCCGTCACCCCGTCCGAGTCCGCCCTGGCCGGCACCGCCGTGGACTCGAGCAGCGGCGCGCCCGCCGCCGCTCACCGCAAGGGCAACGTGTTGAGCGACATCTGGGTGATCGCCCGCCGGGGCCTGGTGCACATGCGCCGCCAACCCGAGGCCCTGAGCGACGCCACCATCCAGCCGGTGATGTTCGTGCTGCTGTTCGCCTACGTGTTCGGCGGGGCCATCGAGGTACCGGGCGGCGGCAGCTACCGCGAGTTCCTGATGGGCGGCATCTTCGCCCAGACCATCGTGTTCTCCGCCTTCGGCGTGGCCATCGGCATCGCCAACGACCGCAAGAACGGCGCCATCGACCGCTTCCGGTCCCTACCCATCTGGCGGGGTGCGGTGCTCGGTGGCCACGCCCTGGCCAACCTGTTCAAGGCCATGTTGCCCATCGTGCTCATGTCGCTGTGCGGCCTGCTGGTGGGGTGGCGGATCCGCTCGGGGCTCATCGACGCGGTGTCGGGCTACGTGCTGATGATCGCCTTCTCGTTCGCCATGGTCTGGGTGGGGGTGCTGCTCGGCAGCATCGTGAAGACGCCCGAGGGCGTGACCGGGATCGCCTTCGTGGCGCTGTTCCCCATCACCTTCGTGGCCAGCACGTTCGTGCCGGTGAGCTCCATGCCCGAACCGCTCAGGACGGTGGCCCAGTGGAACCCCACCACCACGCTCGCCGACGCCCTGCGGGAGGCCTTCGGCAACCCGAACACACCGGTGCAACCGGGAGACC
>JBATRF010000043.1:0-2708 GCA_049292455.1 Thiolinea sp. | reverse complement strand
TGTTCAAATCGCGCGCCAGGCCTTTGAGGCCGCGTGAGATCTCGCTGATTTCCTGCACGCGGTTTTCCGAGCGCCTCGAGCTGCTCATGAGCTGCAGGTAGTCGACCACTACCAGGTCCAGGTCGTGCTCGGCGTACAGCCGGCGGGCCTTGGTGCGCAGCTCGAGGGTTGAGACTGCCGGCGTGTCGTCGATGTAGATCGGCGCCTCGGACAGCGCGCCCGCGGCCTCCATCAGCCGGTGCCATTCGTCCTCGCCCTGGATGTCGCCCAGCCGCAGCCGCTGCGAGTCGATGCCGGTCTCGGCGGCGAGCATGCGCTGCACCAACTGCTCGTTGGACATCTCCAAGCTGAACACTGCCACCCGCTTGCCGTACTTGCGGGCCGCATTTTGCGCCAGCGAGATCGCCAGACTCGTCTTGCCCATGCCCGGTCGCGCGGCCAGGATCACCAGGTCGCTCTTCTGCAGGCCGCCCAGCATTTTGTCCAGCAGCTTGAAGCCGGTAGGCACGCCCAGGATCTCGCCCCGATGGTGATAGAGATAGTCGATGCGGTCGATCACGTTGCCCATGAGCAAGCGTACGGGCTGAAGATCGCGCTGCTGTCGCGCCTCGGCCACGCCGAAGATGATCTGCTCGGCGCGGTCGACCACCTCTCCGACGTCGTCGGTGGTCTCTTCGTAGGCCAGTTGGGCGATCTGGCCGGCGGCGCGGATCAACTTGCGCAGCACGGAGGTGCGCTCGACGATGTGGCCGTAGTGCTCGACGTGGATCGAGGTCGGCACGGCGTTGATCAGGTCCATGACGTAGGCCGCGCCGCCTACTTCGTCGAGCTGCCGCCGCCGCTCGAGCTCGTCGCAAACTGTCACAAAATCCGCCGGCTCGCGGCGTTCGTGCAGGTCGAGAACCGCCTGGTAGATCCAGCCGTTCTTTTCCTGATAAAAATCCTCCGCCTTGAGAAACGCGGCGATCTTGATAATCGCGTCGGGATCGATCAAGGCAGAGCCGAGCACCGCTTGTTCCGCCTCGGGATTGGCGGGCACGAAGCGGTCACGCGGGGTGGAGGCCATCGTGTCAAAGCCGCTGTCCACAGGATTATCTCCGATTCACACGTACAGCTTCTTCCTACTTGTCATGCTGAGGGCCGCCGAAGCATCCCTCGTTGCGCTCAAGGTAGGTCGGTGATTGGCGTGCAGCGGGATGCTTCGGCGGCCCTCAGCATGACACTAGCACACAAACTAGGTGTAGTATTGGCGGATAAAGGCAAAACACGGCGAGGGCGTCTTCCGCCTCGCCGTGCGTCTGTTCAATTGATGGGAGCCCTGCGATCTTACCGGTCAGGGCGTTAGAGATCCCCGCCCAGGCCCTCAAGATCCAATCCTTCGACGAAATCGCGGAACACGTCGAGGTCCTCACCGGTGGTGGGCTCGCCTTCTTTTTCCTCGGCGCCGCCCGAATCCGCCTCAGGGGTGATGGAGGCTTTGTCCATGACGTGCTCAGCCACCAGCACAGGGGCAGAGCAGCGCACGGCCAACGCGATCGCGTCGCTCGGCCGTGAGTCGACTTCCATCGTCTCACCTTCCACTTCCAGGATGATACGAGCGTAGAACGTGTCGTTGTTGAGGTCGTTGATGACGACGCGCATGACCTCGCCGCCCAGCATGTAGATCATCGACTTGAGCAGGTCATGGCTCAGGGGCCGCGCAACCTCGACGCCTTGCAGCTCGATGGTGATGGCGTCGGCCTCGAAGGGACCGATCCAAATGGGCAGAAATCGTTCGCCGTCGACTTCCTTCAGCACCACCACCCGGTGTTGGGACATCAAGCTCACTCGTACACTATCGATCGTGACTTCGACCATGACTCTGGCTCCTCTGGGCGTGGTGTTTCAAGGAGGTTGGCGCGTGCCAGCCTTGCGGCGCGATTATACCACAGGAGCCATGTCGCGCCAAACAAGGGTTTTGCACGGCGAGCGCGAAGCACAGCCAATTGACACTGGCTCGGTCACTTGTTACAATGACCTGCATGCCCGCCGCCGGGAAAAACCAAGTGAATCGAGGTATCAACTTCATGGCCACAGTGCATCCTTCTATTGACGACGCGCTCGCCCGATGGATTCTACAACAGCACGTTTTCTTCGTATGGAGCAGTCTGACCGGCCTGCCGGCGGTTGAAGCTCAATGAGACAGCCGTTTACTGCCGTCATCTTCGACATGGACGGCTTGATGTTCGACACCGAGCGCCTGATTCTGTGGGCCTGGCAAAAGGCCATGGCCGACTATGGCTTCGCAGCGCCTGAGGAGTTGTACCTCAAGAGTGTGGGCCTGACCGACGAGGCCACCAACGCCATCCTGGTGGACGCGCTGGGCGATGGCTTTCCGTTGGAGGCCGTGCGTGATCGAGAACGGGAGTATATTCACGGTTACATTGAAGAACATGGTGCACCGATCAAGCCGGGCTTGCTGGAGCTATTGGACTTTCTGGACGAGCTCGGACTGCTCAGGGCCGTAGGAAGCTCTTCCCGACGACGTACTGTCGAACGCATGGTGTCGTCGGCCGGCCTGCTGGATCGATTCGGCGCGTTGGCCGGCGGCGACGAGGTGGTCCACGGCAAGCCCGCGCCCGACATCTTCCTGCTGGCCGCGCAGCGGCTCGGCGTGCCGGCCGCGGGATGCCTGGTGCTCGAAGACTCCGAGCCGGGCGCGCAGGCCG
>JBATRF010000042.1:0-1516 GCA_049292455.1 Thiolinea sp. | reverse complement strand
GCGCGCCTGCGCTGCCTTCGCCGTGGAAATCGGAGCCGCCGGTGACGATCAGCCCATACTGGCGCGCCAGACGTCGCAGCCGTTCGATGTGCCCGGGGGTGTAGGAGGGATAATAAGCCTCAAGGCCGGCCAAGCCAGCCTCTACCAGCTCCGGCAGCGAAGCATCAACCGGCATCGGCTCCTTGGTGTGACCATCCGCCAGGATAATGAAGGGATGGGCGAAGACGGGCAAGCCGCCGACGCTGCGCACCAGCCGGCAGGCATCGGCCGGCGACAGCTTGGCGCGCTCGACATAGGCCGGGCCGTTGCGGCCGATAAGCTTGTCAAAGGCCTCGCCTTTGTTGCGCACCAGTCCCGCTTCGATCAGCGCCTGTGCGACGTGCGGCCGGCCGATCGATCCGGCGCCGGCCAGTTGCTGGACCCGCTCAAAGGTGATCGGGTAGCCTAACGCGACTAACTTGCGCACCATGCCCTCGGCTCGACCTACCCGCCCCTCGCGCAGCCGGCTCAACTCGGCCTGGAAGGCGGCGTTGGCGTAGTCAGGGTAGTAGCCGAGCATGTGCAACTCGCCCTCGGCTACATCGCAGCTCAGTTCGACGCTGGGGACGACCTCAACGCCCAGCTTTGCGCCCGCGACCAGGGCTTCCACCAGTCCTTCGGTCGAATCGTGATCGCACACCGCAATCGTGCGCAGATCCATCTCGGCGGCCATCTGCACGAGCTTGGTTGGAGTGTATTTGCCGTCCGAGGCGGTGGTGTGGCAGTGGAGGTCGATTGTGTTCATGAGTGAGATAGTGAGATAGTGAGATAGTCTAGTGGCTCGACAGCCCGCTAATCAGACTGCAAAGCCAGGAGACCCTTGTCCGCCAGTAACTGGCAATAGGCCAGAATCTCGGGGCCGTAGGCTCGGCCGGTTTCGAGTTGGACGAGATTCACGATTTCGCCAAGGGTGCGCTGGCCGTCGATCCAGTATTCGGCCAGGGTCCGGGCTGTGAACCATTCACGGCCGGCCTTGCGGCCGGACTCCCATCGCGCGTCGCGCTCCTCCGGGGGGCCTTCGTCGACGATGCTGAGAAAGGCCATGGGTCCGCGATAGAGGCGCAGGGGAATCAGGTGCCCTGCAAGCTGCTGCCAGGGATCGTCGTTGCTGTTGGTAGGCTGTGGAAGGTCGTCGACGCCGAGCGCACGTGCGCGTTGCCGGCAGACTGCCTCCACCCGGCCTAGCTCGCGACGAAAAGCTTCGTCAAGATGTTGGCCAAGCTCGCGGGTCAACTCGCTGGCCCCGGGCCACAGCCGCAGGAGGCTTTCGAGCGCCGCCTTGTCGCGATCGACGCGATAGCCCGCAGCTTCCCGCATTTTATCCGCCAGCCGGCCGAGCTCTTCGGCGTCGGTGGCAGCCAGAGCGTCGTTGATCGTTTTTTGCGCGTGTTGCGTTAGCTGACATGTATGATGCGCGACGATTTCATGGCCGAGCCATGTGGCCTCGTTCTCGCCCGCGCATGCAACGGCGTAGGCG
>JBATRF010000041.1:0-216094 GCA_049292455.1 Thiolinea sp. | reverse complement strand
TTAAATCGTTGAGCTGCTGTTTAGCCTTCCCCAATAGTTCATCTTCAAGCACCATGAATACCGGATAATCAGGCGTTTTTATGTGCTTCAAGGCCAGCATATCCAGAATGCTAGTGGTCTGCTCAAGGGTGGTATAAATCGCCTCAGCTTTGTCAGTGAGACTAGGTGAATGTTGGGTTTTGTCTGTGCTAGGATTCATGTTGCTAGTTCCTTTGAAATTAAATAGTTATGGGTATTTAGCAAGGTTTAAAGAGTGTTCCAGACTCGATAACCCCTTAAGCGCCTCCACTCGTTGGGGGCGTTTTCGTTTATGGGTTCATAGCTTGGCTGATACCTTCAAGCCGTCCGCGCTCAAAAGCCTGCTGTTCTATTTTCCCCGTCATTAAATCTTGCAGAATCGTTACTACTTCCGCGTTCATGCTGCGATTGTTGGTAGTTGCTCTGTGTTTTAACCAATCCTGTACTTCGTCAGGCATACGAAGCCCAAATGGTGGCTTCTTTTTTGTATTTGCTGTCATTTCATAGTCATATGTTATACGGTGAAGTCATTATGATTACACTGTGAGTTATTTTAAGTCAATATCAAATTAGCTACACTGTGCAATCAAAATAAAAAGGTTAGCTTATGAGCAGGGATGTGAACCCTTTCGGACTCAGATTACCGCCCGAATTGAAAGAAGAATTAGAGAGACTGGCAGAACAGAACCGCCGTTCATTGAATGCTGAATTAATTGTACGCCTTGAAGAAAGCGTAAAACGGGAAGGTCAAACCTGCATTACAGCCGAAGAAGTGCGCCAGATCGTGGAACAGGCACTCGCCAAAGTAGGCAAAGGCTAAGGATTAGTGATTGATGTACGACATTGAAACAACGGATAGCTTCGCTGAATGGTTTAATGGCTTACCTTCTACTGTCGCTTTCCGCTTGACTGCTCGGTTTGAACGAGTGAGAAACGGCTTGTTTGGTGATGCTAAAAATCTGGGTGACGGTGTATCAGAACTACGGTTTTTCTTCGGCCCTGGCTATCGGGTCTATTATACGATTAGAGACAATAAGATCGTTCTGCTACTGGCGGGTGGTGATAAGTCGAGCCAAACGCGCGATATTAAACAGGCTAAAGCTTTGCTAGCCGATTTGGAGTAACAATGATGGCAACCAAAACACAACCCTTTGATCTCTCTGCACACTTACAGACGGATGAAAATATCCGTGAATTTCTGGACATTATGCTAGAAGAAAACGGCGCAGAAGGTTTTGAACAAGCCTTAGTGCACGTTGCTAAAGCTAAAGGTATGGCTAATCTGTTACCTGCTCACTCAACACTGAGCCAACTCCCCTTAAGTGTGATAGATCAAATCATCCATGCTCTAGGTTTGCGGTTGTCGGTACGCCTTGCATCATGATGACTGAAGGGCAGCTAATTGAACGTGATGCTAAGCCGAATCTAAGCGCTGAATTGCTTCAATCCGTTCAACAAATGAAGTCAGAACAAAAGGGCGCGACTCAGCAGGTGCAAGTATCTAGGGCGCGTGTACCTAATGCTGAAACCATTGCAGCCATGCAGGAAGCTAGGGCAATAACTCGCGCCCGGTTTGGCGCTACAGATTATTAATTTTAATCTGCTTTAGATTAGCAACCGCTCCCGACTGCGCCGCACAGCCTTCACAGTCGCGCCCGCTGCTGCGGGTGTCCCCTTAATCCACGGTGCTAGCGCGTACCGGATTGCATCCCAACAATGGTTATGTTTGTCGATCAAGTCCGGCAATACATCGCCCGTTAAAGCATCGGTTTTGTAACTCCATAGCCGCGCTTCTTCGGCGGTATGTCTGCACTGTGGGTGAATAATGATGCGTTCAAAACTTCGTAGCTTGCTAATTCCATCCTCCACACTGCCTTTCCACTTTTCGACCGATTCCATTCTAGGATAGCCGTTGCGTTTGAGGTGGCTAATGGTTTCAGGCCGTGCGTTATCGCCCCGGATGGTGTGCTGTTTGGCTTCTGGGATGCGTTCAAAGAACGTCGGTAGTTGGTCGGTTTCAATCCCTACCCCGTACAATTCGCGGTGAATATAGAGCGTCTTATCATCAATGAAGCATTCAATTAAGGTGGTCGGGTCGGTACTAAAGCCCCAATCTGCACCGTAGTAAGCTCCATTCCAGCTTGCTTGGGGTTCAAACCATTCAATGTTGTATTTGTCTTTCAATACTTGGGCATTGCTATTCTTGCGGCATTGTCCGCCCCAAATGTGTTCCGCATCTTCGGTACTGACTTGATAGAGATAATCCTTTTCCTTGCGTAACGACTCAGGAAACCACGGGTTATCGTTCCAATTAATAGGTACTAGCAATGTGTTCGGTGGCGTGTGCGTAATAAAGCGGTCATAGGTGGGGTCGGTGGCCTCATTCGGATTGAACGATACCCAGATTTCAGAGTTAGCCTTGCGGATGGTCGGAATTAGCACATCCCAACTGGCTTTAGAGACGGTTTCAGCTTCTTCAATCCAACAAATATCAATCCCTTCCATACTCTTGATCTTGGTAATGTTCGAGCGGATCCCACTAAAAATAAATTCCGTACCGGCTTTACTGCTGATCTTAGTGTCGGTGACGGTAAACAAGTGATTGAGTTGGAGCGCGTCGATTTGTGCGACCAGTAGCTTATGCACGCTTTCCTTGATGCTGTTCTGAATCTCACGGGCACACAGCGCGCGCAAAGGTTTTGATGCACCTAGCAGAATCAATACCCTAGCCAGACTCCACGACTTAGCGCCACCTCTGCCACCATACGCGACCTTATAGCGGTATTGCCCCAATGTAGGAAACCCTTGGAGCTTGGCGGGTAGTTCAATACTAAGCGGGTTCACCATTACCATTCGATTGCACCCAATTGACTAAGAGGTTTGAAATGTTCGCGCTATGGTCCACATCAAGCGACTGGGTAGGCTTACCATGTGCACGATCCAAAATAGCACTGGCTGCACTGACTCGCGCCGCTGCGGGTGCGTCTGTATCCTTCATAATCGCCGCTAAGGTATCTAACGCCTCTTGGGTGTATTCCTTAGCTGCTTCTCGTAGTTCTAACCTTACCTTGTTGATGCTGCCCTGCTTACGGCCTGCACCCTCTCGCCTTCCGCCGTTTTGCATCGCTATCACCTCAATAAACTGATTAATAATCAGATTTTACTACACATGTACTTTTTTTCTATTAATTCCTTTTTTTTGTACTTTTCAATCATCTAGGAACGGGACACACGGGACACAGTGGTTTTGTGCCTGTGTCCCGAATTCACGAGGCAAAATCGAGAAAATATCAATTAAAAACATACATTTATATCAACCTGGACAGACGGGACACGCGGGACACAGAAAAAATGACAAATCTGAAAGAGTATTTTGCCTGACAAGACAAAACTAAGATGAATTATAAAATATAAATAAAAACAAATACTTATAATAATTAAACCAACCTTTCATCCTCCACCTTTGGCTATCCCTATCGTCCTACACTAATTAATATCGTTTTTTTCTAATATGGTTTTTTTCTGTGTCCCGCGTGTCCCGTCTGTCCCGTTAGTAGCTTTCTGTCCAAAATGCGGACACAAAAAAGCCGGTGAAATACCGGCCTTAGTGGTTATTGTGGTGGGTGATTTATATCTGGCGAAAGGTTAGCACGTTGCTAGATGATTGCCTGTGGATAATCTCGGCTAACTTGCGCTCCCAAGCTTCAAGGGCTTGCTGCTTTTCTTTGGCATAGTCATAGCGGTCATAGATACCACCGACTGAACTATCTTTGTGATTCGTCACTTTGTCTTGGATGATGCGATTAAAGCCCAGCTTACTTATTCCGCTGACTAGTGTACGTCGTAAATCATGCGGTGTAGGACGTGGTTCAGCTTCCCATTCAACCTTGGCACTTTCCATCGCTGCAGGGAGCGTAGAAGAATCTTTTGCTGCCCCTTCTCTATTAATCAATAAATAGCCCTTGCGACTATGGGGGCGCAACTCTTCAATAATTTGCTTTGCCATATCACTTAGAAACACAGTATGAGGCACCGAGTTTTTAGGATCCGGTATTAACCACCAATCACCCTGAATATGCTTCTCTTGTATAGAGCAAATTTCATCAACCCGCTGCCCTGTGATGAGCGCCAGCTTTAAAGCGCTATTGGTGGCTAGATCACACTTATTAGAATGCAGCCAGTGCCAGAATAAACTGACCTCATTTTCAGACAACACTCTAGTCCTGGACTCCTCGTCTAGCTTCTTAATACCCTTAGCTGGATTAACCTCGATCAGGCCGCGCTCCAATGCATACGCAAAGTATTTAGACAGTAATGATAAAAGCCGATTCCTCGCCACCATCGCGCCCGCGTCCTCTTTCCTATCTAGCAGTGCGATAACATGTGCACGCTTCACAGCGTCAATTCTGAGGCTACCTAGTGCAGGAATAACGTCCGCTTTCAGTTGGCGGTCATCTTCTAACCATGATTTCTTTTTCGGTTTGGCGTAACGCTGGATATACGTCTCTGCGAAGTCTTTGACTGTGGGTACTGCATTAACAGATTGTGTTTTCAGATCACGTTCAAGCTTTGGATTCCTGCCAGCTTTCACTTGTGATACTAGACTAGCGTGCTCTTTGCGAGCATCAGACAAGCTTAGCTCATCCACTGCCCCAATCGTGTATTCAAAGGGCTTGCCAGTGATTTTGTAGCGATACAAATAGGATTTGTGCCCTGCCCTAGTTACACGGACTTTTAGGCCGTTTCCGTCTAAATAATCCGTGTAGGGTTTACCTTCTTTGTTCTTCAGAGATTTGATAGCTAAAGCAGTCAATGCCATATCATCTATACCCCTATCTATACCTTTTGAGCGTGAAAAGTAGCGTACAGATAAAAACAGGTATGAACAATAGAATGGCTGAAAGCCTTATGTAGCAAGGTGTTTAGAAAGCACATCTGAACAGGTGAAAACACTACACGAACTGACTTGTAATCAGTAGGTCCTCAGTTCGATTCCGAGTGCCGGCACCAGATTTAAAGCCTTGTAAATGAATAGTTTACAGGGCTTTTTGCTTTCTAAGATCTAAAAACTTTTAGTGGCGACTTTAAACAATCACTTTAAGCAATTTGCCACTATCTATTTTTACTTATAAAAGTTTCAAACCAAGCTAATAAAAACCCTATCACCCTCCAACTTGACCGGATAGATCCTAATATCTTGATTCAGAGGTGCGCATAAAGCCTTGCCAGTACACACATTAAAGCGCCCTTGATGCAGAGGGCATTCAATCTCTTCGCCTTCAAGAAAGCCGTCACTCAAGCGTGCATGGCCGTGGGTACAGATATTATCGGTTGCATAAATTTTGCCTTCCACCTCATAAACAGCAACTTCTTTGCCCGCTAGGTTTACGGCTACTACATCACCTTCTGGGACGGCATCTAATGCCAGCGCATCGATCCAGTTCTCACTCATGTTTTAATCCTTAAATCGGGTAAATAATGGAATTAGCGATCATCTCACTGTCGTAAACACAGAGGCGTGACAGCAATTTCAGGCCAGCCTCTGTACGGATAATTTCATCGCGATAGTAACCTGCGTTGAACACCGTCGACTCGCAATCCAGCTTGGTACGCACGACCACATAATTCGCTTCAGCACGAATTAGCTCGCCGCGAGGATGAGTTTCTAGGGCAAGAATTCGTGGAATACCCACGATATGCCGCTGATAATAAGGATTGTGGTACATGGTTTCTTTGACGCCATACACTCGATCCCGAATCATCGCTTGGCTGTCTAGTGCTAGCAGGCACAGTGGCAAATTCTGCTCATAATTCTCACGCGGTTGCAGGCGATAGCTGCCCTCTTCCACAAAAAATTCTGGCCACTTATCCCAATCGGCAGAATCGCAAACCATCGCATAATCGCTATATAGGTTTAAAACCTCATAATAAGTTTTAAAATCAACCATGCTGTTTTAAACCTCCATCACTTTGCGCCAATAGGCGTACATACCACGGATCAGCGTTTCTGTGACCATGTGATCGGTGTTGCCCACTTCATGTCCGCCCATTTCAAGCACAGTGTGACTGGCTGGGAATTGTTCAAAACCTTCCTGTGACCATTCAATCACTTCGCCATCATCAGCTGAAACGAAACCGGCAGGGCCAAATAAATTTGACTGAATCAAACGGCGTTGCTGCATTTCTGGGCTGTCGTCTTCAAAACCGAAATGCGTCCACACGAAGTCAAACGAGCCATGCCCATTCGGCTGAATATGTCGAGTGGAAACACTATTCACTTGCTGCTGAATAATCACGCTGGGGAAAATTGTAGTCATCACGGCGGTTGGTCCTTCCCACCAAGGCTCAGGCACGATATCTAATAGGCGCGGATCATTGAGCTGCATGGCTTCTTTGAAGCTATCCACACCACCAACCACTTCTTCATTCTTGCCGCCTTTACCACGGGTAGAAATCATCGCCGCATGCCGGAAATGCTCATCCATTTTTAGCTCAGACTTATTGTCTGCGCGCCATAAACCAAAGGTCGAGAACCAAGTATGGAGTAAGCCCGGATGATAAGGGTCTTTAATATTTTCCTGCATCAGTTTCCAGTTGCCGGGAATCCGTTGGCGGCGATAACCTAAAACGCTTAGCTTCCGGCCATTAAAAACTCGATCAAAATAATGCAGGATCGTAGGGCCGAGAAACTCTTCGAGTGATTCAATTTCATGGTCGAACGAGGCAAAGACCACGCCACCGCGAGTGGCTACTTTTAGCTTGGTGAGTCCGTGTTCTTCGAGTTTAAAATCTTTTGGCATACCGCCATTGATTTTGCCATCTTGCTTGACACCACGGCGGAACGGCACACCTTGGAGGTCACCTTTTAAACTGTAATTCCATTGGTGGTAAGGGCAGAAAAAATCCTTCTGATTGCCATGACGCTCCCGGCAAAAACGCAAACCACGATGGGCACACACGTTTTCAACCACATTAATGCTGCCATCCAGATCACGCACCATAATCACCGAGCGCTCACCAACCATGGAGCGTCTGAAATCACCTAGATTGGGAATTTCTGCCTCCAAACCTATGTAGCACCAATGCTTGGTATAGAACAAACGCTCTAATTCGCGCTTATGAAGATCGTCGCGGGTATAGGCCCAAAAGGGTATATGACTCGTTCCCGCATCAGGCCATTGCGGCTCTTGGGGGAAAACAGGCGTAGTACTGCTCATTTAGAACTCTCCTCTTTAATCCACTGCATGATGGGCTAATCAGGATTATTCGTCTATAAAGAAAAAATAATAAGCAATATCACTATTGTGAATAATACAAAGAAAGATGAAGGAAGGTATACGCAAGTCAGCCTTTAAAAAAAGCTAGCGCACTGCTTAAGCAAGTGCGCTACATCGTCTCTACTCTACAGAGATTAGATTAAGCATTGAGCTTGGCAAAGAACGCATCATAAGGCTGAAGCTTGACTTCACCGTTTGCTAAAACGCCTGAAAAACCATGTCCACTGACAGCTGCTAAGGACAAATCAGCAGGCAGGTGATAGGTTTGCGGTACATTACTTAAATTGAAAATGCAGCAAAGTTCCCCACGGATAAGTACCAGAATAGGTTCTGCTGTCTCTAAGAAGCGATTATCACCATTGAGCAAATCAGCTTGTTGATGCCGCCAATGCAGGAAGGTTTTAATGCGTTGCAATACTGAATCAGCTTGCTGTTGTTGATCTACTGCCAGCGTTTTGTGCTGCTCAGGAATCGGCAACCAAGGCTTCACACCTGCATCAGTAAAACCCGCATTGGCCTCATATCCCTGCCACGGCATCGGTGTACGGCAGCCATCCCGCCCTTTGAAATCAGGCCAAAAGCGAATACTGAAGGGGTCTTGTAAATCTTCAAAGGCAATCTCTGCTTCCGGCAGGCCTAATTCCTCACCTTCATAAAAACAAGAGCTACCGCGCAAACTGGTTAACATAGCCGTGAGTAGCGGTGCTGCTTCATGCCCTACCCCCCAACGCGTGATCGCACGGCTAATATCGTGATTGGAGAACGCCCAACACGACCATCCACCCTCCATGGACTCCATCTTCTCCACCACTCGACGAATGTGCGCAGCACTAAACTCTGTGGTCATGAAATCAAAGCTATAGGCCATGTGAAGGCGCTTACCTGCCTCGGTATATTCAGCGATGCGCGTATACATATCCGTCACTGCGCCCAATTCACCGACTGAAGTCACGGCTGGATATTCATTTAAAACTTGGCGGAAGCGCTCGAGGAATTGGAGATTTTCGGGGCGGGTAATATTGTAAAGTGGTTCTTGCAACGCATACGGATTGGAGGCATCAATCCCATTCACACGCTTATTGCCAATCGGTGGATTGTCGCGTAGCTGCTGGTCATGCACATACATATTCACTGTATCAAGACGGAAACCATCCACACCTAACTCCAACCAGAAGCGCACCACAGCCAATAAAGCATCTTGCACTTCAGGATTATGGAAGTTCAAATCGGGTTGGCTAGTGAGGAAGTTATGCAAATAATATTGGCGGCGACGTGTATCCCATTCCCAAGCTGAACCACCAAAAATCGAGAACCAGTTGGTCGGTGGAGTGCCATCAATTTTCGGCTCAGCCCAGACATACCAGTCGGCTTTGTCATTATTGCGATTTTTGCGGCTTTCAATAAACCAAGGATGGCGATCCGACGTATGCGAAAGCACTAAGTCGATCAACACGCGCACGCCTAAGCTATGCGCTTTAGTTAACAGCTGTTTGAAATCATCTAGCGTACCGAATAAAGGATCGACATCTTGATAGTCAGAGACATCGTAGCCAAAATCCTTCATCGGCGAAGTGAAAAAGGGTGAAATCCAAATCGCATCGACACCTAAATCAGCAATATAGTCGAGCTTTTCGACGATGCCGGGTAAATCGCCGATCCCATCACCGTTGGTATCTTTATATGAGCGCGGATAAATCTGATAAATGACTGCGCCTTTCCACCAGTCCTTATCGCCGCCTAATTGTAAATAGCGCTGAGCTTGCATGGGGAAGCACTCCTCTCCGTATTGTATGTGTGCAGGAAGCCTATAGACCAATTAAAGCACAAGTTCAAAGCGCTTTGAAATATAAATGTTTACCTTAAGGTAAAGCTACTACACCGGGCCGCCCATATTCGCTAGAATCAAGCTTTATAGCCTGAAGTAAAGTTCTCCCCTATGAGCCTGAAAGAGCTATCACAGCGTCTCGGATTATCGCAGACTACGGTTAGTCGTGCGCTTAATGGTTACCCTGAAGTTAGCGAACGCACTCGACAGCGTGTGATGCAATTAGCACGTGAGATGAATTATCGACCTAATCCTAGCGCTAAATCACTGGCCACGGGGCGGACTGAACACATTGGTATTGTGCTACCGATTGAGAAAAACTTATTCGTTGAACCTCTGTTTGGTGAATATTTAGCAGGGGTAGCACAGTTTTTGGCAGAGGCGGATATGGATGTCACGATCATCCCAACCCCTTTGAAACAAGAGCAGGTTGTTTATGAACAATTAGCCATGTCAGGCCGTGTAGATGGCTTATTAGTCAGTAGCCCAGCATTGACTGATTCACGCATTGCCAGCTTAGCCGCTTCGAATTTGCCGTTTGTATTGCATGGTCGCACTCAATGCGAGCTGCCCTATTCTTATTGCGATATTGATAATTATGGAGCTTTTGCCAAAGCGACGCGCTTATTGCTTGAATTGGGACACCAACAGATTGGTTTGGTGAATGATGATCGCGCCTTAAATTATGCGAATGATCGGCATTTAGGTTACCAAATGGCTTTGGAGCAATATGGTATTCCTTATGATCCTAGCCTTTGTACGCAAGGTGGCATGACGGAAGAGTATGGTTTTAATGCAGTCTCACACTTATTGATGCATCGTCCACGTCCGAGTGCCTTTTTGGTAAGTAATATGATTTTGGCTTTGGGGGCGATGCGTGCTATCCGCCAACACGGTTTGGAACCGGGGCATGATATTTCTCTAATTGCACATGACGATCATATACCTTATTTGCAAGCAGATAAATTCGATCCACCCCTCACAACCACCAGTTCTTCGATTCGGAAAGCGGGCTATCAAATCACCCAAATGCTGCATCAAGAAATAGAGTTACGTAACCAAGAGCACTCTGTTCAACAGAAAATATTAGAGGTTGATCTGGTTATTCGTGGTTCAACGCGGATTCGTAGAGCGTAACTAACAAAAATTTAACTTTTTAGTACAATTTTTTACTAAAAAAATCAAAGCGCTTTGGTTATAGTATTGCTTACAAAATAACTATATACACCAAGCACACACACCCTAGTTAATACGTTCACAAGGAGCATGTCATGAATAACGAATGGTGGCGCGGTGCGGTCACTTATCAGATTTACCCGCGATCTTTTCAAGATTCCAATAATGATGGGATTGGCGATTTGGTCGGTATCACCGAACGCTTACCTTATCTAGCTGATTTAGGCGTGGATGCGATTTGGTTGTCGCCGATTTTCACCTCGCCGATGCTAGATATGGGCTATGACGTCTCGAATTACACTGATATTGATCCGACTTTTGGCACACTAGCGGATTTCGATAAGCTAATTGCCCGCGCGCACGAATTGGGCTTGAAAGTCATTATTGATCAAGTGTTGTCACATTCCAGCTCTCAGCATCCCTTCTTCCAAGAAAGTCGCCAAAATCGTACTAATCCGAAAGCAGATTGGTATGTGTGGGCCGATCCGCAGCATGATGGCTCGCCACCGAATAACTGGCTAGCCATTTTTGGCGGTGGCGCTTGGCAATGGGAATCACGTCGCCATCAGTATTATTTGCATAACTTTTTAGTCGAGCAGACTGATTTCAATTTCCATAATCCTGAAGTACAGGATTGGTTACTGTCAACCATGCGCTTTTGGTTGGAGCGTGGCGTGGATGGCTTCCGTTTGGATACAGTGAATTTCTATTTCCACGATAAACTATTGCGCAGCGATCCCGCCGATTATCGCCGCAAGGATAAGCCCGACTGGAATCCTTATGCGATGCAATACCATATTTTCTCGAAAAATCAGCCAGAAAACTTGGCGTTTTTGGAGCGCATGCGGGCGCTATTAGATGAGTTTGATGCACGCACCATGGTGGGCGAAATGGGCGAAGATCATCATCCGATTGAGATGATGGGTCAATATACTTCGGGCAAGCGCCTGCACATGTGCTACTCCTTCGAGATGCTGAAAGACCCGTTCAGTGCTATGCATTTCCGCACCCTCATTGAAGAGTTCTACACAGGTGCACCGAATGGTTGGCCGTGCTGGGCATTCTCGAATCACGATGTGACGCGCCATACTTCACGCTGGAAACAATATGGTGTGAGCAATGAAGCCTTAGCTAAACAAGCAGGTGCTTTACTCTTATCACTGCAAGGCTCGATCTGCATGTTTGAGGGCGAAGAACTCGGTCAAACTGAAACCGATTTGGAATACAGCGAATTAACTGATCCACAAGGCTTACGCTTCTGGCCGGAAAACAAAGGTCGTGATGGCTGCCGCACACCAATGGTTTGGGATGCCACTAAACCTAATGCAGGCTTTAGCGAAGCTAAACCTTGGCTACCGGTTAAGCCCGAACAAGCTGCACACAGCGTTTCGACGCAAATTGATAAGCTGGATTCAGTGTTGAATTTCTATAAGAAGATGCTGCGCTTACGCAAGTCGAGTGAAACCTTAAAACACGGTGTAACTACTTTCCTAGCAACTCAAGAACCGATTTTGGCCTTTACTCGTGGTGAAGATATGTTATGCGTGTTTAACCTATCGCCCACGCCACAAACAGTGAAAGTGGATGGTAATTTAACGGAAGTATTATCTGAAGCGGTGCAACTTTCGAATAGACAATTGAGCTTGGCGGGAAATGGTTTTGCTTTATTCACTATAAGCGGACAAGTATCGGTTAATAATTAACCGATACTTATGGAAAACGGTGAGCCTTAATAAATAGGCTTACCGTTGGCATCAAAGCGATGCAGATTATGTAGTTGCGGGCTAATTCCGACTTTTGCACCCAACTCTGCTTTGAACGTGCCATCTTCGCGCACAATCAAGGGTTCAGTACTACCAACATCGACAAAAATATAGTTATCCGAACCAAGGTTTTCAAAGTGTACGACTTCGCCTTGCCAAACTGGATTAGCATTATCAATCGCCATATGCTCTGAACGAACGCCCAAAGTACTGCACTGATATTTCTCTGCAAATTTGCCGGTGAGGAAATTCATTTTCGGCGAACCGATGAAGCCAGCGACGAATAAAGAATTCGGCTTTGCATATAGCTCAGCAGGCGTTCCTACCTGCTCGACTAAACCATCGCGCAATACACAAATCCGATCCGCCAAGGTCATAGCTTCAACCTGATCGTGCGTTACATAAATCATTGTCGCTTGATTCATGTCGTGGTGCAGTTTGGCGATTTCCAAGCGCGTTTGTACACGCAGAGCCGCATCCAAATTCGATAAAGGCTCATCGAATAAGAAAACCCGCGGATCACGTACAATCGCTCGCCCAATTGCCACCCTTTGGCGTTGACCACCGGAGAGTTGCTTAGGTAAGCGATCCAGTAAATGATCGATTTGCAGCATCTTCGCCGCTTTTTCAACCCGCGTTTTAATATCAGCAGCGGTGGTATTAGCGAGCTTCATGCCAAATGCCATGTTGTCATACACATTCATGTGCGGATACAAAGCGTAAGACTGGAATACCATCGCAATGCCGCGCTTAGAAGGTGCGAGATGATTCACACGTTCGCCATCAAACAACATATCGCCAGAAGTAATATCTTCTAGACCAGAAATTAGGCGTAGCAACGTAGATTTACCGCAACCTGACGGCCCTACGAACACCATGAATTCGCCACTACGAATATCTAAATCAACACCTTTGATGACATTAACGGCACCATAGGATTTGCGTACATTTTTTAATTCAATACGAGCCATCTCAAAACTCCTTTAGCCTTTAACGCCGCCAGCGGTTAAACCTGCAACAATCTTACGTTGGAAAATCAAGACCATAATGATAATAGGCACAGTCACCAATACCGATGCCGCCATAATGATGCCCCAAGGTGTTTCATGTTGGGATGCGCCCGATAACATACTTATTGCCACTGGCACAGTCCGAGTCTCATTCGAAGAAGTGAAGGTTAAGGCAAACAAAAACTCATTCCAGGCGCCAATAAAGGCTAATAAGCCCGTCGTTACCAAGGCAGGCCACATTAAAGGTAAGAACACTTTAGTAATAATTTGCCAAGGTGTTGCACCGTCAACAATAGCGGCTTCCTCAATTTCAATCGGCAAATCACGCATAAAGGTAGTTAATACCCAAACCGTAAATGGCAATGTAAAAATGGTGTAAGACAGAATTAAAGCCCACGGCGTGTTGTAGATGCCAATGAAGCGAATCATCTCAAATAAGCCCGATAAAACCGCGATTTGTGGAAACATCGAGACCGCCAAAATGGTCATCAGTAGCAAGCTACGCCCACGGAAATTCACCCGTGCTAAGGCATAAGAAGCAGTGACCGCCATCAAGAGCGCTAATACAACCGTTAAAGTAGCAATCAAAACGGAGTTCCAAACATTACGCGGGAACTCACCTTGCTCAAACACGGCATAGTAGTTGGCTAGGCTAAACGACTCAGGCCAGTAACTAACTTCAAATAAAGCAGTACCGGTTTTGAAACTAGTCACAATCGCGTAGTAGAAGGGAAATACAGCAGCTACGACAATAATCAGCACTAATACATAAAACGCAATGCTCTTTAAAATCTTCATTTTTTATCCCCTCCTAAATCGACTTTACCCAGCCAAATGTAGAGGATCACAAACAAGGCAATGAAGGTGAATAACAAGGTCGATTGCGCCGAACCATACGCAAACTTATCAAATTCAATCATGTTTTCACGACTGATAATGGACATCGTCTTAGTGGCAGATGAGTTGGGGGTTAACACATAAATCAAGTCGAAAATACGCAGTGCATCTAACATACGGAAGATAATCGCTACCATTAAAGCCGGTTTGACTAAGGGTAGTGTAATTTTAAAGAAGACCTTAACGGGATGAACACCATCAATTTTCGAGGCTTCATAGACATCTTTTGGAATCATCTGTAAGCCCGCCAAACACAGCAGCGCCATGAACGGAGTAGTCTTCCAAATATCGACGATTAACACCGCAAACATGGCGGTATCAACATTCGCCGTCCAAGCGATTTTCTGAGAAATGATGCCCATATTCATGAGTACGTCATTGACGATACCGAACTGGTCATTAAGCATCCAGCTCCACATTTTTGCAGAAACGATGGTAGGGATAGCCCAAGGAATCAGAATAGCAGCACGTACTAAACCACGGCCTTTGAACTCTGCATTCAGAACTAAAGCCACCATCATGCCTAAAATGGCTTCCAAGGTGACCGAGATGAACGCGAAACGCACTGTATTCCAAACAGCATTCCACCAAGCAGGATCAACGAGTGTCCCGCGATAAATGGTTTTGCCAGAGGGTAAGGTTCTCCAGTTTAAGTAATTATCAAAGCCAATCCACTGACCGCCATATAAATTACTTAAGGAAGTATCGGTAAAACTAAAGTAAATCGAACGAAATAAAGGATAAGCAGCAACAACCACTAAAGCCGTGATCATGGGTATTAAAAACCACATCGCGGCGCGTATACGTTGGGCTTGTAGCTCTGCTCTACCTGAAGATGAGACTGCATGAGAAGAATTCATGAGGTTATCTCCTGAGGTGCTGTGGGGCTTGAAAAAGGGTAACAACCAAAGCTGCTACCCTTTCGACGTAACTCCTGAAGCTATATGCATTCAGGGTTTGGAGGAGACCTTACCAACCTTTGCCTTGTAATTCGGTCAAATCAGCTTCCAACACTTCGAGATTTTCCGCGGCAGTACCTTTGCCGGATAAAGTCTCATGGACTGCTGACCAGAACTTTGAAGACACCTCGTTGTATTTCACCTTGGTGGGTGCAGATGGGCGCGGCACCGCTTGTAAGAACACATCTTTCCAGCGTGGAATGATAGGCTGTTTAGCTTTGATATCTGCATCATCATAGAGAGACATGATGGTAGGCAGCTTAGAGCCAAGCAAAGCATTTTGCTTTTGAGTTTCTGTAGAACCTAAGAACTTAACTAAAGCAAGTGCCGCCTCTTTGTTTTTAGCATATTTAGAAACTGCTAAATTCCAACCGCCTAAGGTTGCAGCTGATTTGTCATTGCCGCCGCCCATGGGCAGAGTAGTGACATCAAACTTGCCTTTCACCTTACTATCATCGCCTTCGCCTAAGCCATAAGCATAAGGCCAGTTGCGCATGAACACGGCATTGCCGGTTTGCCAAACACCACGCGCTTCTTCTTCACCGTAGGACAGCACGCCTGGAGGCGAAATGTTATTAACCCAAGACTTAGCTAAATCAATTGCAGCTACTGCTTTCGGATTGTTGACAGAGATTTTTCCATCTGGCTCAACAATTTGGCCACCACCGAAGGATTTTACCCATTCCAAAGCGTTACAGGTTAAACCTTCATAAGCATTACCCTGCCACACAAAACCCCATAGATCTTTGCTACCTGCAGCGCGTTCTGCATCTTGAATTTTCTTAGCAGTGGCGGTTAAGTCTTCCCAAGTTTTAGGAACACTGGCGCCATGCTTTTCTAAGAGGTCTTTGCGATAATACAAAGCCGGTGCGTCAGTAAATAGCGGCATTGCCACTAATTTACCGTTAACGGTTTGAGACTCAACGATGGAAGGAAAATGGTCTTTGATGACGTCTTTCGTGGCTTCTGTCAAATCTTCGAAGTTATCAGCTAACTGTGGCGCCCAAATAACATCCGTCTGATACACATCCACATCTGCATTGCCTGCAGATAGCCACAAGCGATATTGAGCAAACTGATCGGTTGTAGAGGATGGCATCGGTACTATTTTGACAGTATTGCCCGTTTCTTTTTCCCAAGGTTTTACGAGTTCTTTAAAGACTTCGATGTCCTTGCCGACCGCACCAGAAACGAAATTAACCTCAACTGCATAAGCAGAAATTGAAGTCATAGAAGCAGCCATTACCGACAGTAAAATGGCTTTCTTAATAGGATTACACATTAAAGTCATGGATCTATCTCCTCCAAGAGACCAACAACAAACAGAACGAGCTAACTAGGCACTTTAGTATCCATCAAAATCATCCAAAGCGCTTTGAATTTTTGTAAAAATACACCCGTCGCTACAGAAAAGCAATTGCTTGTTTATTTTTAGCGTAAAGAAATTATCTTTTACAGGCTGACCCGTCAGATAGATGCCTGACAGTGAATCACTGCGCTTCCGCTAAGCTCCGCAGATATTGGAAGAGTTCGCGGCTACTTTTTGGCGGTTTATTTGCAGTCTGCTCTTTGCGTGCATTCCGAATCAGACCGCGGATATGTTGCATATCTAGCTCAGGATAAGCTTCGAGTAACTCACTTAAGGCTGAATCATCAACTAACAGCTGATCACGCCAGCGCTCTAAACGATGAAATACTGCTAAATGAGCACGGCTACTAAATTCCCACTCTGCAAACTTAGCTTGAATCGGCTCTAGCTCGACTTGGCGCATTAGCTTGCCAATATATTGCTTTTGGCGGCGTAGAGCACCATGGCTGGTCAAGCGTTTAGCCTCTAAGATGGCATCGACTAGACTCTCAGGTAAATCCAGTTGAGCCAGTTGCTCGGGGCGCAATTCGATTAGCTTCTCGCCCACGGCCTGCACCGCCTCAGCTTCACGCTTGTCATGGCTACGGCTAACGTAATCATCATCTTCATCAATTGGGTGGTAATAACCGGCCATCTACTGCTATCTCTTTGAATTGAAACTTATGCTAAACAATTTTTGCCAAAAAAACAAAAAGGCTCCCAAGGAGCCTTTTCGCTTATAACTATCTAAACCGAAGTTTAGTGACCGCGTGCTTTACCAATACGGTGCAACATTTCGATCTGTGCTTTAGCAGCTTCTAGCTCAGCCTGAATAGCCTCAAAATCGAGGTCTGCAGGATCTTTACCTTGAAGTGCATCTTGCGCATGTTTCATCGCTTCTTGCGCTGCTTTTTCATCCAAATCTTCAGCACGCATACCGGTATCAGCCAGCACCGTGATCAGAGTTGGCTGTACTTCTAACACACCGCCAGAGACAAACAACGAAGTGATGCCTTCAGCCGTCGTGTATTTCAGTTCACCAGCACGTAAGCGCGAAATCAACTGAGTGTGCTTAGGATAAATCCCTAAGTCACCCATCGCACCCGGAGCTATTACCTTTTCGACCAAACCGGAGAAAAGTTTTTGCTCAGCAGTGACTACTTCTAGTTGAATTGTCGATGCCATCCTGCCCTCCTATTAGAGCTTTTTGGCCTTCTCGACCGCTTCTTCAATCCCGCCTACCATGTAGAAGGCATTTTCTGGTAAGTGGTCATACTCACCATTCAGGATACCTTTGAAGCTTGCTAAGGATTCTTTCAGAGTAACGTATTTACCCGGAGAACCTGTGAAAACTTCAGCAACGAAGAACGGTTGTGACAAGAAACGTTGGATACGACGAGCGCGACCAACCACTTTCTTATCATCTTCAGACAATTCGTCCATACCAAGGATGGCGATGATGTCTTTCAGTTCTTTATAGCGTTGCAGGATACCTTGAACACCGCGTGCAGTGTCATAGTGTTCTTTACCAACGACAAGTGGGTCTAACATCCGTGAAGTAGAATCCAAAGGATCTACCGCTGGATAAATACCCAATTCAGCGATGTTACGAGACAAGACGAGCGTCGCGTCCAAGTGAGCGAAGGTCGTTGCTGGAGACGGGTCAGTTAAGTCGTCCGCAGGAACGTAAACCGCTTGGAAGGAAGTGATCGAGCCATTTTTGGTAGACGTGATACGTTCTTGCAGAACGCCCATTTCTTCCGCCAATGTTGGCTGATAACCTACCGCAGAAGGCATACGACCTAACAGTGCTGATACTTCAGTACCTGCTAGGGTGTAACGATAGATGTTGTCAACGAACATCAGAACGTCACGGCCTTCGTCACGGAAGTATTCCGCCATCGTCAAACCCGTCAAGGCTACACGTAGACGGTTGCCTGGTGGTTCATTCATCTGACCATAAACGAGTGCTACCTTATCGATAACGCCGCCTTCAGTCATTTCGTGATAGAAGTCGTTCCCTTCACGAGTACGCTCACCGACACCTGCAAACACTGATAAACCAGAGTGTTGTTTAGCGATGTTGTTGATCAGTTCCATCAGTGTTACGGTTTTACCTACACCCGCACCACCGAACAGACCGATTTTACCACCTTTAGAAATTGGCATGATCAAATCGATAACTTTAATGCCTGTTTCGAGGATATCGATACCGCCCGCTTGGTCAGCATACGCTGGCGGAGCGCGGTGAATAGGCCACTTTTGTTCGTGAGCTACATCACCCATTTTATCGATAGGTCGACCCAATACATCCATCACGCGACCTAAAGTGCCGTGACCGACCGGTACGGAGATAGGAGCACCTGTATTAGCAACTTGCATACCACGCTTGACGCCGTCAGAAGCGCCCATCGCGATTGTGCGCACAATGCCATCACCCAACTGTTGTTGGACTTCCAGAGTCAGACCCTGGTCGGCTACTGTCAACGCATCGTAAACAGCTGGCACAGCATCACGTGGAAATTCCACGTCGACGACCGCGCCGATAACTTCAACGATACTTCCAGTACTCATTGATAGTACCTCTTAAAAAATGATAATTCCGTAAACAGCATTAGACAGCCGCTGCACCACTGACAATCTCAGAGATTTCCTGCGTAATCGCAGCTTGACGCGCTTTGTTGTACACCAATTTCAAATCATTGATCATCTTGCCTGCGTTGTCAGAGGCGCTTTTCATAGCGACCATCCGCGCGGCCATTTCGCAGCCCACGTTTTCAACCACCGCTTGATAAATCAAGGATTCAATATAGCGTTGCATCAAGGCGTCAATGACTTCTTTTGATTCAGGCTCGTAAATATAGTCCCAATGATGGCTTAACATTTCGTCTTTAACGGGCACGATTGGGATGAGCTGAGTCACCTGCGGTCGTTGCGTCATACTATTAACGAATTCGTTTTCTACCATAAACAGACGATCAATCCGGCCTTCGTCATAAGCGTCGAGCATGACCTTAATCGTACCCACCATATCCGCAATTTTTGGAGCATCACCCATATGTGTTTTCTGGGCAGCTACACCATAACGACGGAACGTATTCGCTGCTTTGTTACCAAAGACAGCAATCTCCACCTCAACGCCTTGCGCTTTCCACTTGGCCATATCTTGGAGAGCAGTTTTGAATAAATTGACATTCAAGCCACCACATAAACCACGATCCGTGGAAATAATGATGTAGCCAACCTTCTTAACTGTTGGACGTTCAATCGTGTACGGATGCTTATATTCCAAATTCCCGTTTGCGACGTGGCCAACCACAGCACGCATTTTTTGGGCATAAGGACGGCTAGCATTCATGCGATCTTGTGCACGACGCATCTTTGATGCGGCAACCATTTCCATCGCTTTAGTGATCTTCCGAGTGTTTTGAATACTCTTGATCTGTGTGCGTATCTCTTTAGCACCTGCCATGGGACTTACCTCCCATTACCAAGTGTTAGTAGACTTGAAGGTTTCAAGAGCCTTACGCATAGCGCCCGCGATTTCATCGTTGTAGTCACCTTTTTCGTTAATCTTATCCAGAAGCTCTTTCTGGGAAGAACGCAGGTAACTCAACATAGCTGCTTCAAAATCAACAATCTTCTTCGCATCGACATCATCCAAGAAGCCTTCATTGGCTGAGAATAATGAGAATGCCATTTCAGCTACAGACAACGGTGCAAACTGAGGTTGTTTCATCAACTCAGTAACACGTTGACCACGGGCTAATTGTTTACGTGTACCTTCGTCAAGATCAGAAGCAAACTGCGAGAATGCAGCCAATTCACGATATTGAGCAAGATCGAGACGTACACCACCACCGAGTTTCTTGATGATCTTAGTTTGTGCCGAACCACCAACCCGTGATACCGATAAACCTGCGTTGATTGCAGGGCGGATACCAGCGTTGAACAGATCGGTTTCTAAGAAGATCTGACCGTCAGTAATCGAGATTACGTTCGTCGGAACGAAGGCAGAAACGTCACCGGCTTGAGTCTCAATGATAGGTAGAGCAGTTAAAGAACCTGTCTTACCGGTCACAGCACCTTTGGTGTACTCTTCAACGTAAGCAGCGTTAACGCGAGAAGCACGTTCCAATAAACGCGAGTGCAGATAGAATACGTCACCAGGATAAGCTTCACGACCTGGTGGACGACGTAGTAACAATGATACTTGACGATAAGCCCAAGCTTGCTTGGTTAAGTCGTCATAGACGATCAGTGCATCTTCGCCACGGTCACGGAAGTATTCACCCATTGAGCAACCAGAGTAAGGAGCGAGGTATTGCATAGACGCTGGGTCAGATGCGGTTGCCGCTACTACTGTGGTGTATTCCATAGCGCCATGTTCTTCTAGCTTACGAACGACGTTCGCAACGGTAGAAGCTTTCTGGCCAATCGCAACGTAAATACATTTTACGTCTTTGCCTTTTTGGTTGATGATCGTATCAACCGCAACAGCAGTTTTACCTGTTTGACGGTCACCGATAATCAATTCGCGCTGACCACGACCAACAGGAACCATCGCATCCAGTGCTTTGATACCGGTTTGTAGTGGTTGGTCAACTGACTTACGATCGATAACACCAGGAGCAATTTGCTCAACAGGTGAGAAACCATCATGTTCCAGAGGACCTTTACCGTCGATAGGAGCGCCCAGTGAGTCAACCACGCGACCTAACAGGCCACGACCGACTGGAACTTCCAAAATACGACCAGTACATTTTACAGTGTCGCCTTCAGTGATACCCTTGTAGTCACCTAATACGACCGCACCGACAGAATCACGCTCTAAGTTCAGCGCAAGACCATAAGAGCCATTCGAGAACTCGATCATCTCGCCAGACATTACGTCGCCTAAACCATGCAGGCGCACAATACCGTCTGTTACCGAGACAACAGTACCCTCAGTACGTGCTTCAGCGCTTGCCTCGAAGCTGCTGATGCGCTTCTTAATCAGCTCACTGATTTCGGTTGGGTTAAGTTGCATGTGCTATTCCTCAGTTATCGGCTTGGCTTAGCGTGCCAAAGCCGCCTTCATATCTTTCAGCCTGCTTTGGATAGAGCCGTCAATCACTAAGTCGCCAGCACGGATAATCGCGCCGCCCATTAAATTGGGATCAACTTTAGTAACTAACTTAACTTCACGTCCTAAGCGTTTCTGGAGCGCCGCAGCAATAGCTTGCTGCTGGTCATCAGTCATTTCCATGGCAGATGTTATTTCCGCATCCACTGCACCTTCTGACTCTGCTTTGAGTTGTTCAAACAAAGTTGAGATTTCAGGTAGCAACAAAAAACGGTCATTATCCGCTAAAACCTTAAGCAAATTAGCGCCCTGAGCATCAATCGCATTACCTGCGATATCTACAAAGGCTTGCGCTTTTTGCTCTTTGGTCATACGAGGATGACTCAGCAAGGAAGCTGAACCTTCTGCCGCGACTACCGCAGACATGGCTGCCAGTTGTGCCGACCATTGCGGCAACGTACCGGCCTCCTGCGCCATCTCAAATACCGCTTTGGCATAAGGACGGGCAGCGGTTGTCAATTCAGACATAGTTCACCACCTTAAATTTGCGCAGTCAGCTCTTCCAATGCTTTCGCATGGGCTTTTGGATTGATTTCTTTGCCAAGAATCTTTTCAGCACCAGCAATCGCTAGTGAAGAAACCTGTTGACGCAAGCCTTCACGAGCACGAGATACCTCTTGCTCTAATTCAGCTTGAGCAGCCGCTTTGACACGGTTTGCCTCTTCAACAGCCGCATTTTTGGCCTCATCAACAATTTCGCCGGCACGCTTTTGCGCTTGGGAAATAATTTCGGCAGCCTCTACCTTCGCTTGCTTAAGCTCATCACCAATCTTTTGACGAGCTGCTTCTTGCTCTTGCTGACCTTTCTCAGCAGCGGCAAGACTTTCAGCAACTTTCTGGCGACGCTTATCCAGAACCTCGTTAATAGGTCCCCACATATACTTATTGACTAACCAGATCATGATCGAGAACGCCAAGACCTGTGCAATCAATGTTAGAGTAATGTTCACGTTACCTTTCTCCTGCTTTTAAATTAAAGCCACCGTTTACACGGGGTTTCAACACACTATCGGCTTACTTACATAGCCCCGATAGCAGAAGCAGCAGCACCAACGAATGGGTTTGCGAACAAGAACCACATAGCAAATGCTAGGATAATGAACGGGAATGACTCCATCAGACCAGCGAAAATGAACATGTTAGTCATTAATTGAGGACGTAGTTCAGGTTGACGTGCGATACCTTCTAAGGTTTTCGCGCAAATCAAACCCCAACCAATCGCAGAGCCTAAACCTGCCGCAGCGAGGATCACGCCAACACCAACAGCGGTGTATGCATAGATCATTGCAATCAGTTCAGCATTCATTTTCCAGTCTCCTAAAAATTACCAAAGTTAAATTAAAAATCGAGAAATCTATACAGCTTCAAAAGCAAGATGATCAATGATCATCTGCTGTGGCATCTGCCATTCCTAAGTAAACAATTGTCAGCACCATGAAAATGAATGCCTGCAAAGTGATGACTAATAAGTGGAATAACAACCAAGCCAAATCCAAAATCACTTGCATTGGGAACCAAATGAACAGGCCAAAACTAAAGCCCATGCCTAAGGTTAATAATGCAATTAACATGAATACCAACTCACCTGCGAATAAGTTTCCGAATAACCGGAGACCGAGGCTAAGTGGTTTAGCTAACTCTTCAATCGTGGTCATAACAATATTGACTGGGATGAAGAATTTTCCAAACGGATGGAATAAGAACATCTTCAAATAACCCATAGGGCCTTTGCTTTTGAAGTTATAAGCAAGGATGAGAGCGAAGACGCAAAGAGCCAAACCTAAAGTGGTATCTAGGTTAGTGGTAGGAACTACTTTCAAATAAGTGTGATGAGGATCAGCACCAAAGATACCTAAAATACCCGTCCACAAGGCAGGTAAAAGATCAACGGGTAGTAAGTCCATCGCATTCATGGCCAGCACCCAAACAAAGACTGTTAACGCCAAAGGGCCAATCAGTTTGTCAGGATGTGGGAATACATTTTTAATTTGGTCATTGACAAACTCCACCACCATTTCGGCGACGCTTTGAAGTTTACCTGGATTTTCCAAACTTAGATTTTCGCCAATTTTCTTAGCGATAAAGATCAACAATCCGCCGATCAGCACACTGAAAATAATGACATCTAGATGTAGCACATTAAAGTCTGCAATAGACTTAGGCTGGCTAGTACTCCAATTTGTCAAATGGTGCTGAATATACGCGACGGGATCGGCTGCTTGCGCACTTTCGCTCACACTTTTACCCCACGACCAAAGTTAATAAACTTTTTTCCACCTTCACGACTGCTCCGCCTTACGGCTAGGACCCAGTGCAAAAGCATAGCCTAGTTGCGTCACAATGAAGGAACCTATTAATGGTAGTGGTGTCAGCTTAAGTACACCTAATCCAATAATCAAAGCAACTAGAACGAAAACGAAACGTCCGACCGCACTTAGATATAGCAACATCATGCTACGTTTCGGGTCAAAGTTGGCGTCTCCTCCTACTTTACCCATGCGCCGAGACAATAAAAATGTATTAGCCAGAGCAATTGTGCCGCCGAATAGTGCAGGCAACACAGCGCGTTCGCCCTGCAGGTAAAAAGCAATAGCAGCACACACTACTATCAGAACGAATTGTATGGTCAGTATGTTGCGCATCTGCATCTCTGGAGGGGGAAGGTTTTAACCCCTTGATTTCCAAATCCCGACGGGAGTATAAATACATACTAATATACGGTCAACTCTTGGTCGCAAAACCTATGACCACCTACTCAATTGATGAGAAGGTTTGAACAACGCTGCCTACAAAAATTATGTCGACATTATCCACTAATTTGCAAAAGCTGCAATGGCTGAATCCATAATGAAAGAAAATTATCTTAACAATATCTTAAGGACGCATTGGAGCAGCTATGCGCTGGTGCTAATCCTTTCATTTGCTTGTAAGTCTGCGGTTCCTGATGAGGAGCGGGTTTTAAAGGAAGAGCACAATTTTCAGGATTTAGGCCAATTAATGGACAAGTCTAAGCAGCCGGTGTTAGTTGCCTTTATTGCTAACTATTGTGGCTACTGTCGACAATTAGAAAAAGATTACCTGAAGCCTATGGCAACAAATAGTAGTTACACAACTCGTATTTTAATCAGAACAGTGGATATTACAGGTACTCAAGACCTAATAGATTTTAATGGGAATACGCTCTCACCCAGCGACTTTGCCAAAAACTATCAAGCAAATATCACTCCAACCTTAGTATTTTTGGATAAACAAGGCAAGGAAATTGCAGAGCGCTTAGTCGGTTACAACTCTCCAGACTACTATGGGGTCGACTTAGACAAGTCGATTGAACAAGCCGTTCAGCACACTCAACGCGCCAGTGAATTCACAGACCCAGTCACACTCAAAGACAAGGGCAAGATACTGCTGAGTACCCTGCCCTCCAATTGATTAACGTCCGCGCACGAAACGGCGAACTTCAGCTAAATGACGACGGCTAACTTCTAACTGGTCACGTACTTTATCTAGAGTAATTTGTGTACGACCTACATCAGATTTGGTTAAACCAGTGATACGGCTTTTCGCGACTAACGCATTGCGATGAATACGAATGAAGCGATCTGCTAAATCAGTTTCTAACGATTTCAGCGATTCTTCAATAATCACTTCCCCGCCGTTGTGGCGAACGGTGACGTATTTTTGATCCGCTTGGAAATAAACAACATCTTCAATTGGAATCAGTTCCAAATTGCCACGCATCCGAGCGCAGATATGCTTACGTGATGAACGTTGTCCACCGGTGCGTTGCTCTAACATTTCTAAACGTTGGGCACGGTTAAGCGAGCGGGCTTGTTCCAGACTTTGTAATAATTGTTCTTGTCTTATTGGTTTCATAAGATACCCTGTTGCTTTTGTTGAAAAGGCTTCTAAAGCATACTCACCATACGCTGTGGTAAATATGACGGCCGGGGGCATCTCCATCGTGGCTATGTGTCTAGCGGCTTCTAGCCCGTCCATACCGGGCATCGTAATATCCATTAGCACAATATCAGGTTGGAAACGTTCCACCATTACTACCGCCTCGGCCCCGTTTTCGGCTTCGGCACAAACATCGTAATCCGCGTAGCGATCAATCAAGCCTTTGATTCTTTCGCGGGCATATTCTTCGTCATCTACAACCAAAATCTTAATCGACATTATTATTACTCCTTGGGGATGGAAAAGGAGACGCGGTACTGCTGGGGAGTTTTTTGTATTTGCAGATTGGCGCGATCTCCATACGCGAGCTGAAGTCGTTTTTGCATATTTTCTTGGGCAATGTGGTTACCCTTTTGATGTGAGCTAGCACCGGTTGGCGAAAGCGGGTTGGTTACGGACACCGCTAAATGGCTGCCTGCATCGTACAAACTAATTCCTAGTGTCCCGCCTTCTTTACGTGGTTGTATCCCATGATAAATGGCGTTCTCGACCAAGGGTTGCAAGATCAATGGTAGAATTTGCATGTCAAACGGCAGAGTGTTGCGATCCATATCCCAAACCACCGTTAGTCGGCGCTTGCCTAAACGCAAACCTTCCATCCGTAAATAGCGCATCGTCACATCTAATTCTTCTTGCAGACTAATACGATTGCGGCGATCTAATGTGGTACGCATGATGTCAGCTAAATCTAAAATCGCTTCCTCAGCTTGAACCGGATCTTTGTGCACTAAATGAGCTACTGTATTTAAGCTGTTAAATAAGAAATGGGGGCGCATCCGTGATTGCAAAGCTTCATATTTGGCATGCGAATCTGCCTCTACCGAAGCCTCCCACTGACCCTGTACATACAGATAACGCAGAACTACCAAAGTTAGTACAAGGCTAATCACAATATTTTTTAAGAAATACAGTGCGACTCCGCCACCTAGCTCATCTAAACTATTATTTTTAATAACAAATAAACCAATCACTGAAGCCAATAAAGTAAAGATCATGACCACAGCAGTGATGATTAAAGTAGCTATTTTATTAGAGGGCGGTGTATAAAAACGGTTAACCAAACACAAAACCAAGGCGGAGGCTAAAGTGACCCATAAAATGAATAAGGCATTCAAACCTAGCTTCACTAAAAATTCGTTCACATCATCAGCACCAGCCAAAGCTAGAATGATTGCCAGGAATAGAGCAGCCGCCACAATTCTGATGAGAGGTTGAGGCCCACAGATATTGGGTAAGTAACCAAGCGTTTTGCTCATTGATAAGGACATTCTATTCTTTTTAGCTCTTGCCTTTTTTCACACGCACCAAGGGTTGGTTT
Source organism: Thiolinea sp. (assembly GCA_049292455.1). GTDB lineage: Bacteria > Pseudomonadota > Gammaproteobacteria > Thiotrichales > Thiotrichaceae > Thiolinea. Next base: position 189,421 of record JBATRF010000041.1, on the reverse strand, counting down.
GCCTAAAAATTGACAGGTTTAGTTAATTGTTATTTTTATAATTTCCCAGATCGCAACTTACGACCGAGCTTTCACCTAATACTATAGCCCAGCGGCTTGCTGATTGCTGAAGGCTTTTCTCGATTCTTCCACAAGGAAAGAATAAACTTCAAATTTTTCCGCCTAACTGCACAGAACCTAACGAAATCGCGCCCATGACAGCTCAAAATCAAAACACTAGCTCTGCTTCGCCTACGACTGCCTCCAAAAATCAATCCTGGGGCGGACGCTTTACAGAATCGACCGACGCCTTCGTTGCCGAATTTACCGCCTCGATCCAATTTGATCAGCGCTTATACAAACATGATCTCGCGGGGTCGCGAGCGCATGCGCGGATGCTGAATAAGGTTGGCATTCTCTCTAGCGCTGATCTGGAAGCTATCTTAACGGGCTTAGACCAAATCGAAGCTGAAATTGAAGCCGGAAATTTCGACTGGCAGATCGCGCTAGAAGATATTCATATGAATATCGAAGCCCGCCTCACCGACCGGATTGGTATTGCAGGTAAGCGCCTCCACACCGGACGCTCACGCAATGATCAAGTCGCGACCGATATTCGCTTATGGTTGCGTGATCAGATTGATCATATTGGGCACGAAATTCGCCGCCTGCAAACGGGCTTAGTTGAAGTCGCAGAACGTGAAGCCGATACCATCCTCCCCGGCTTTACTCATTTACAAGTGGCGCAGCCGATTACCTTCGGACACCACATGCTGGCATGGTTTGAAATGCTGGAGCGTGATTATGAGCGCCTGATGGATTGCCGCAAGCGGGTGAATATTATGCCTTTAGGTGCTGCTGCTTTAGCCGGAACCACTTACCCCATTGACCGTAATTACAGCGCTGAACTGTTAGGCTTTGAGCGCCCTGCCCGTAACTCGTTGGATGCAGTGAGTGATCGCGACTTTGCCATTGAATTTACCGCGGTCGCCGCCCTACTCCTGATGCATATGTCGCGCTTCTCGGAAGAATTGATTTTATGGACTTCGGCGCAATTTGACTTCATTCGTTTGCCAGATCGCTTCTGCACAGGATCCTCGATTATGCCGCAGAAGAAAAACCCCGACGTACCCGAATTAGTACGTGGCAAAAGCGGGCGGGTGTTTGGGCATTTGATGGGTTTGCTCACTTTAATGAAAAGCCAACCGCTTGCTTACAATAAAGACAATCAAGAAGATAAAGAACCGCTGTTCGATACGGTTGATACGGTGCTGGGCTGCTTACGTGCCTTTGGTGACATGATGCTGCATGTGCAAACCAAACCGGAAAAAATGCGCCGCGCTGCTATGCAAGGTTTCTCGACTGCGACGGATTTAGCGGACTATTTAGTGCGTAAGGGTTTGCCGTTCCGTGATGCGCATGAAGTAGTGGGAAGTGCGGTGGCTTTAGGTGTCAAAACCGGACGTGATTTGAGTGAAATGACTTTGGCCGAGCTGCAAACCTTTTCACTCATGATTGAAGAGGATGTGTTTAAAGTATTGAGCCTAGAAGGCTCGGTGGCTGCGCGTGATCATTTAGGTGGCACAGCACCTCGCCAAGTAAGACTGCAAATTGCAGCGGCTAAAAAGCTACTGCAAGGCTAATGAAATAATGGGCTAACTAATTTTAGCTAGCCCGTTAACCTTGTTCCCTACTCCTTAGGCTTCCGCAACGTCATCGCCGGATTATGCGTAAAGAAGTTATACGGCATCATATGCACCGTCTTCCATTCCGTCGTCATCACCGGCCAATCCTCCATCCGTGGGGTGTGATGGAAACCCGCCGTAAACCACGTCACTACATCTTTATTACCAATATTGCGATTGGCTTTTACCCATTCGGCTAGCGTATCCGAGCCATCACTGGCAAAGGCATACTTGCCCCCTGCATAACGTTGAGTCGGGTCATACAGCGTATTCCACACACTATATTCCACGTAAGCATTGCGCTTCATTGGGGGATCGTTCACAAAATCAAACGGGCTATACGCCACATTACCGTGATGAATCATATAGCTAGGGTTATGTCCGAGTGGCCCTTGCTTATTCATGTTCATGACATGGAACATTTGCGGCTTGAGTGCACTGATTTTAAAGCGCCCGTCCATTTCATTAGTGACCGCTGTGTGGCTGAGATTCCACAAAGAGCGGCGCGGAATATCGGCGGGCGGCTCTTCCTTGGCTAAATCCATCACCATGAAGGTATTGTCTTGTCCGTCAATGTCAAAATCTAAGCGGAAATTGAAAAAATGATCATGATTCGCCGCTACCAAATTCGGCGCAATCAACATCCCATGCGCAGTATCCGCTTTAGCAGTCGGATCATTCATATTGGTAGAAGCAGCACCTTTCACCGCATCTAAGCCAGACGCGCCCACCATAATGTAAATATCGCCATTTTGTCTAAAGCGGTAATCGATCAAGTAATCATAGTTACCCACCTCAGACGCAGTACGCACCACTAACTCGGTATCGGGGCGACCTTCAGCAGGTACGGGTTTTTCAGGGCTTTGCGCGAATACTTCAAAATGCCGCCATGCTGGATCACCAATATTGCGCTCAAACACACACACTGCATTAGGGATTTCCAGCGGATTGCCGCTATCATCATGGATTAAAGCAGGCAAAAAGGTCGCGTATTTCGGGCAATCAATCCCTGCGGTCAGCGGAGTCAAGAACAAGCCAAAGCCATATTCGCCGCTATCCATATAAGTGCGCCAAAACCAGCCTTTGCCCGGGTCCATATACGGCACAAACACTTCGGACAAATGCGCCTGATACAACACCGAGCGCCAATCCTTACCATCATTGACATTAATATCCGACACTACCATGCCCGGACGCTTATCAATGCGGTAACGGAATTTCCAAATATCCCAAGTAATCTCGCTGCCATTAATACTGTAATTCGGCTTGCCTTCTTGCGTGACAACAGCGGGATTAGTTTCAGGGCGCAGGGGCGCACGTTTGGCAATTTCCTCTTCGGTATAACCCCAATCATCCTTGGGTACGGGGACAACCGCCTCGTCCTCGACTTTCACCACTTTGTTTTCGCGCAAATCCACCACTGCATATAAACCTTCAATCGGTTTAGCGTAGAAGTTGGAACTAGTTGTGGGTTTGATATAGCACGGCACTTTCATTAAGCGCTTGCCTTTTTCCTCTTCAATCCCAAAATTGCCCGCCGTCAACGGCAAGCAGAATGCTTCTTCAGGTTTGACATTACGTTTGGCGAGTGCTTTGGTGAACTCTTCATTTTTTAATACCACGTCCATTGCCGAGATAAATTCGGCAAACGTTACCATCGTTTCTTTATCAAGCGTTTTAGTGCTGTCGACTTTATTATTGGTCAGATCAACGACCGCTTCTTGCACACCTTTATCAGTCGTAAATTGCGCTAACGCACGGCGAGTGATAGATGCTTTATCTGCTTTCCACTTTAAAACATCGGCTTTGTCGGGTTCCACCAATTCAATCAGTGGATACAGACTTTTATCCGTTGCACCACCCTTTTCACGCAAGAGTGTGGTGATTTGCTTGTATTCATCGGTGGTCAAACCATCTTGGGGACTAATCGCAGCAGTGGCTGTTGCTGCGGGTTTTGCAGCCTCGGTTTTGGGTGCTTCCGCAGCTGGGGCTACTTCGGCTTTTTTGGTTTCGGTACTGGTTGTTTCAGCCCACACATTGCCCGCCAAAGCTAAGGCAATGCTAAACGATAACGCGTTTAACGTTCTCATACTCTCTCCTCCTCGTAATAACTAGTCGTGCTTAACTTTTCCAGTGCTGCTCAAACGATTACAGCGACACTGGAGGTTAAGCTAATAATACTGCTGGACGTTTTTGACGAATCCAGTCACTGGCTTGTTCATAAGCATAAGCCAGTTGTAGCACAGCTAAATCGGCCTGTGCCTTACCCATAATCTGTAAACCCATTGGCAACTGGTCAGCACCACCAAAACCAGCCGGAACCGCTATCGTGGGTAGCCCTGAGAGTGTTCCAGGAATAACGACCTCCATCCAACGGTGATAAGTATCCATGGACTTGCCAGCAATGGTCTTAGGCCAATGCTCTTGGGCATTGAAGGGAAACACCTGTGCGGTCGGCAGCACCAAGTAATCATAGGTTTGGAATAGCTTATTCAGTGCCATATACCAAGCAGTACGGTCGGCCGACGCTTGCCACACTTGTGCGCCCGAGAGCTTCAAGCCATTCTCCACCTCCCAGATCGCTTCTGGCTTCATCTGCGCCCGCAGCTCTGGCTTGTTATAAAGTGGCCCCGCGATACCCGCAATCAAAAATCCACGCAGGGTTAGCCACGTCAGCCACAGCTTTTCCATTGGATAATCGGGCTGAACCTCCTCTACCTTACAACCGATGGTCTCAAAGGTTTTGAGTGCCGTTTTGCAAACGTCCATCACCCCTGCTTCCATCGGCAAATAGCCCTTGAAATCCCCTAACCAACCTATGCGCACGTCCTTAAAATCGCGCTTAAGCGTTTGAGTAAAGATACTAGGATCTTGATCAATCGACAGTGGCGCACGGGCATCATGTCCAGCCTGTACTGACAGCAACCACGCCAAATCACTGACTGTGCGCCCCATTGGGCCTTCGTACCCTAACTGCTGGTAAAAAACTTCACCTGTAGGACCAAAAGGCACCCGACCTTGGGAGGGACGAAAACCAAACACATTATTCCAACCTGCCGGATTACGTAGCGAACCCATCATATCGCTACCATCAGCCACAGGTAACATATGCAAGGCCACCGCTACGGCGGCACCACCACTGCTCCCCCCTGCACTACGGGTCGGATCATACGCATTGAGGGTAGTACCAAATACAGTATTATAAGTATGCGACCCTAAGCCAAACTCCGGTGTATTGGTTTTGCCGATTAAGATCGCTCCCGCACGACGCGCACGCTCCACAATAATCGCATCCGTTTTGGGCAGATTATTTTTCAGAATGGGAGAGCCTTGGGTGGTGGGAATACCAACAGTATTGGCAAGATCTTTCGGCGCTTGCGGCATGCCATGCAACCAACCGTGGTAAGTACCCGCCGCTAGCTCTTGGTCTTTGTCCTCAGCTTGCTTGAGCAGCAGCTCACGGTCTTGCAAGGACACAATGGCATTAAACTTTGGATTGAGACGCTCGATTTGCGCCAAGTATGCACTCATCACGTCCTTGCACGACACCGCCTTGGTGCGGATTGCATTTGCCAAATCAACTGCATCCATCTGCACAATATCACTACTAGGCTTAGCTACAGGCGCAAGCTTCGCCTCATCTACTGGCGTTGCAGTGGGCGTTGTCGTGTCGGCCTGCGCTGGTGTGCTCGGTAGCAAACCCAGTGGCAGGGCTAACGATGCAGTCAAAAGCCCAGTACGACGCATAAATTCACGGCGTTCAAGCTGGAAGGTTGCTTGAGAAGCATGATCCTCAAGACGATACTCTTTGGTCATAACTCTCCTCCTCGACTTAAGCTAGAGCCTTATTAATGCTAATAATTTTTGGCTGAGTGACTGCTTTTAAACCATCCACCCCAAACTCGACGCCAAAGCCGGATTGCTTAATCCCACCAAACGGAACCATCGGGTGAATCGTGCCATGCTGATTAATCCACACTGTCCCTGCTTGCATCCGATTGGCAACCGCACGCGCGGTTTCAGGGTTACTCGACCACACCGACGCCCCTAAGCCCACATCCACTGCATTTGCCATTTGAATCGCGTCATCCAGATTACTGTATTTCACAATCGGCAGCACGGGGCCAAATTGCTCTTCTTGCACCAGACGCGCAGAATTATCAATGTCAGTGACCAGCGTAATCGGGAAGAAATTGCCCGCCCGCTGCATGGCCTCGCCCCCGCGCACAAAGGTTGCACCTTGCTGTTTAGCGTCTTCCACTAAGTCGACGACTTTGCCGAACTGCATACGGTTTTGTACGGGGCCGAGTACGATGCCTTCCTCCAAACCATTACCCATTGGCATGACTGCGGCGAGTTTATTCAGCTCTTCGACGACAGCATCATGCACATCCTCATGCACATACAAGCGTTTAATACATGCACACGTCTGCCCCATATTAATAAACGAACCCCAGAATAAACCTTGGGCAATTTTGGCAGGGTCGACATCGGGCAACACAATCGCCGCGTCATTGCCGCCCAGCTCAAGTGTGACGCGGGCGTAATTTTTGGCAGAAGCTTGAATGATTTTCGAGCCTGTGGACGACGAACCCGTGAACATAATTTTATCCACGCCTTGCGCAGCAGTGAGCCAGCCCCCGACTTCGCCCCCACCGGACACCGAATTAAGCACACCCGCAGGCAATACGGTATTGAGTAAACGCACCATTTCTAGCGTACAAATCGAGGTATATTCGGAAGGCTTAATCACTACCGTATTGCCCGTGCGTAAGGACGGCATAATCTGCCAAGTCGCAATCAATAGCGGCCAATTCCACGGCGCAATCGCAGCCACCACCCCAATCGGGGTGCGGTGGATTTCATCGCGACGCGTATCGTCTTCAAAGGCAATTTCCACAGGTAGTTCAAGGCTAGCAGGCACTTGCGTCCAACCAATACAACCTTGAATTTCAAATACTGAGCCGGGGCCAGCGAGTGGCTTGCCTTGCTCTTGTGTGACCAGTTTGGAGAGGTAATCAATATTCTCCTCCAGCACTGTTGCCATTTGCATTAAATAGCCTTTGCGGGCTTCATCTGAAAGCGCTGCCCATGCAGGTTGCGCAGCTTTGGCAGCGGCGACAGCGGCTTGAACTTGCTCTTGGGTGCTGGTGGGGACTAACCCTAAGACTTCGCCAGTGGCGGGATTATAGGATTCAAAGCTTGATGCAGATGTAACGGCTTGCCCATTACAAGTATTGGTGTACGTGACGCTCATAAACTCCTCCTGATTATGATTAATGCCTAGCATTTCATAGCTTAGGCGAAAAATCTTGGCAGGCTGCGCCAGAGTCTATGCAGTTAGCGCCAAACTTCAGGAATTATCAGCAGCACTATACTGTTTGGGTGACACCCCATATTGCTTTTTAAACAAGCGATTGAGCGTAGACACATCCCCAAAACCATGTTCATACGCGAGGGCTGCAATTTGGATTTTACCGCCTCGACGTTGCGTGGTTTCAAGGCGCTTAGCAAACCGCTGCAAGCGAATTTGCTGAATCATCTCGGCGCAATGCAAGCCTGCTTCAGCAAATAAGCGTTGAATCGTGCGCGTAGACAAACCCGACAACTCCGCCAAACGCACCACATTAAACCCATCCTCTAATGCATGCTCGTGCAATAAAGCAATTAGCTGCTGCAAAGCTTTTTGATTGGCTGCTAACTCATCCGCACACGAGGCACGAGCAAATTGCGCACACAATAATTCCAATAAACTATTGGATAAATGGGTTTGGGCGGTGCTGTGTTCAGGCGTATTAATCAGCATTTTTACGTGCGCATTAATCAGCTGCCCGTAATCGCTTTTAGCACTAATGAGGGTAGCAGGATCAAAGCGCACTTGTGGGTTGTGTTGATGCAAAAGCTCACGCGGTAGATGCAAAGAAAGCTGACTGGTATTGAGGCGCGGATCATAGCTAAAGGTGCTGGGCTGCAAAGAATCAATTAGGGTCATATCGCCCTGCTCACGCAGCACCGCCCGCGATTTGCCCTGCTGCAATTCGGCGTGTCCCGCAAGGTGAATAATCAGGAAGTAATAAGCATGCCCGTCTTGGGAAATATCGCGGTAATTACGTAGGATTTGCTGGGCATTGTGCTGGACTAGGGCAAAGTCCGCATGACCTTTATGCACCACTTCTACATTGCCTAAGATACTGGGCGCTTCGGTCAACGTGCGGAAATGACCACATACCGACTGCAGTTCTCTCTCCCACTGCATCGGCTCTAGAACTCTAGGCGGTTTGGCTAAGGCTAACTGCATGGCTAAGACCTATACGACTTGATAGAGGCAATCATTCAACTCTAAGCATAGCTGCTCTCCTCTAGCTCTTCCATGACAATAGCAAGCATCAATCCCCCAAAGCGATTGGCCCATAGAGAGGATAAAAATCACCCGGCCCTTGATTCTCATCCGTACACTGCCCACCAAAATGCTGCATGACACCCCAGACTGCATTCAAGCTAGTTTGAACAGCGCCCTCCACCCAAGCAGGTGTCCAGCTAATGTCGTCACCGGCTAGAAAAATACCACGCTCTTGATCAGACAGATTGTCCTGCATGAAATGCCCATACATGCGGTGGTTATAGCGATAATGCCCCGGCAGAGCACCTTTAAACGCGCCTAAGAAATTCGGATCACTTTCCCAGCTCACCGTAATCGGATTGCCAATAATATGCTGGCTGATATCCACGCTCGGATAGATTTTCTTCAACGCATCCAAGGCTAATTTCACGCGCTGCTCAATGGGTAAAGGCAGCATTTTCAAAGCGTCTGACATCCAAGAATAAGTTAAGCAGATCACTGCAGGCTGATCAGGGCCATTGTCGAATAAGTAAGTCCCACGGGTTAGACGATCCGTCAGAGTCATCGACATCAAATCGCGGCCTGTTGCGGGATCTTTATCTTTCCAAAAGGGTCGATCAACCATCACAAAGGTCTTAGAAGATTGCATATAACGAGTCCGATCCAGCGCCATCCAGAGTTTTTGGCTAAATAAGCTTTCTTGCGTTTGGATAGCAGTACTCAATAGCCAGGATTGGCAAGTCACCACCACCGCATCGTAACTAGCGGTTCCGCCCCATTGATCAGTGACGGTTAATGCTCCTTGCTCATTCCGATAGATAGCTTTCGCCCCTGCACGCGGAGCACCGTGATTAAGCTTGGCAAGGCTCGTACCTTGTGGCCAATATGCTAAATCCTCTGGCTCATGCTTCCACAAGCGCTGCGGGATTTGCTCAACACCGCCGACAAAATAGCGCTGATGATCATCACATTCGGTCACATTCACGCGCAAAATTTCCAGCATGCTATTGGGAAAATCCGAATCCCAGCCACCCGTCCCAAAACCAACCTGCCCAAAAATCTCCCGATGCCGGAAGCTTAACTCGCTAAAGGCTCGCGATTTGGTAATAAAATCATAGAACGTACCTTCATCCCATTGTTTTACAATCGGATTCCAAATCGCTTTAATTCGCTCTATATCCCGATCACGTATCGCTTGTTGCAGCGCACTAAAATCAGCGCCCTCTTCCAAAGCCTCCCGATACGCTTTAGCGACTTCTTGAAAAATAACAGGTAAATCCTCTAAGGTTTTCGCATAGAAGGTTTCGCCTTCTAAATCAATCACCGTCGAGCCTGCGGCCTCAGTCAAGGGATTGGGGAAAGGACGGCTTTCTGCACTCACTAAATCGGCATAATGATAAAAAGCTTTGGACGAAATTGGAAAACGCATTCCCCCCAGCTCAGCAATAACGCCCTCTGCGCCTTCAAAGCTCTGCGAGCGTAAGCGCCCACCCAATTGCCCTGACTCATAAAATACTGGTTCTAAACCCATTTTCATTAGCTCAAAGCCGCAAATTAAACCTGCAATACCCGCACCAATAATCGCTACTTTCTTGCCCTGCTGCGCAGCGGGAATAGTCCCCAAACCCGCCGGATGCTTTAGCCAATCATCATAAGCAAAGGGGAAATCGGGGCCGAATAAAGTCACGGGCTGCTGCATAGTAAGACTCCTGAAAACTCATTATTAGCGGTTGTTGAACGAGTTAAAGTTGGTATAAATCGGGACGGCGATCTTGCAAATAGCTCAACTGTTGACGGGCTACTGTTAGGGTATCGCGCTCTAAATCGGCGATTAATAAAGCCTCACTCGTGCTGCTGCCGCGAACTAACACTTGCCCATACGGATCACAAACGCAAGACAGGCCGCAATAGGTAAAATCGCCCTCGCTGCCGACATAGTTAGCGTAAGCCAGATAGATGGTATTTTCCGCTGCACGGGTCGGGATGGTGTGATAGCAGACTAACTCAAAGGGCAGCATATTGGCGGTGGGCACGAGCAGCAATTCAGCCCCTTGTAAGGCATAACTGCGCGCCACTTCGGGGAATTCGATGTCATAGCAAATCGCGAGCGCACATTGCCAACCTTGCCAAGTAAAGATCGGCGCTAAGCGCGTGCCAGCACTGAACTGCTCCTGATCGACACAGCCGTATAAATGGGTTTTGCGATAGCAGGCTTGAACTTGGCCTTGCTCATCAATAAAAGCCGCGCTATTAAACACATCATCTTGGGAGCGTTCGGGAAAGCCAACGACTAGGGCGATTTCATAATCGCGGGCTAAGGTTTTTAGGGGCGCTAACTCATCGGTATCTAAACTTAAAGCCAAGGCTTGAACTGCAGCAGCACCAATATTATAGCCCGTCAAAAACATCTCAGGCAGCACCAGTAATTGTACTTCCTGCTGTTTAGCTTGCTGCAGAATTTGTTCTAAATAGGCTAAGGCCAGCTGCTGGTTGCCTCTGGGCTGGCATTGAGCTATAGCAAGACGTATAGCCATTCCTCTCCTCCAAAAATCACTGCTTAAATCGAATAGCAGCCTAGCATGAATCCCAAGCTCATTCGTGCTTTTTGCTAGCGGCTTTTACTTGTGCCCAATCATAAGGCAAAGCACTCGTCGCCCAGCATTCACGCTGTTTAATCGCGGCTTGCAAAATAGCGCTGCGCTTATCCGACGGTGGATGTGTGGATAAAAAAGCAGGCAAATCGACAGCTTCTTCTTCCTTAGCTAGCTTTTCAAAGAAGGTAACCAAACCTTGAGGTGCAATCTGGGCTTGATGCAAAGCCTCCAAACCTTTTAAGTCAGCATCGGTTTCTAATTCGCGGCTAAATTTCAAGCCGCTCAATTCGGTAAGCGCTTGCGTAACCCACAGCGAAGAGGCATCGCCCACGATCAAAGCAATGGAAGCTTGCCAGCCTAAATCGTAGATAATATTTTCTAAAGTATGGCGCTGTTCCACATGCTGCACTTCATGCGCGATCACGCCCGCTACTTCTTCAGCTGATTCGGCTTTTTGCAGCAAGCCAGTATTCGCCACCACATAGCCACCAGGGATAGCAAAGGCATTCACTTCATCCGTGTCGGCGATATACCAGTGATATTCATAAGCCGAACCCTTGGTTAAGCGCTCGCCAATACTTTTTAAGACCTCGTAGTCATAACCGGTTTGGCGCAGTTTCATGCCATCGGTTGCACCTTCAAACACCATTTCGCCGAGCAGTTGTTCTTGCTCGACCGGGATATAATCCGCAATCCAAGCAGCGATTTGATGCGATTTCCATAGCAGCACTAGCAGCAATAAGAACGGCAGCACCAGATACAAAGCCAACATGCCTAAACCAAGATGCGAGCGGCGCTTACGCTTAGTTTGTTCTCGATGCACTTTTTGATAAGACTGGGTAGCGTCTGGCTGGGCTTGCGCCATCAATTGCTGAGCATCGGGCGCGCTAAAACAAACTGAACAAGCGTCGCCTTGCGGAGACTCCCAATCAAAATACACCTGCTCGCGGTTAAAGCCACCATAGCGCGGTTTTAAAGCAGACAAAGGCAAACGCACCGTCTCACCTTCGGCAGTGAGCGCAGCGATCACTAATTCGGTCCGGTCTGTATAGGCCGAAATAGCTTCGCCATGACTGGGGCTAGTGGGCGAGAAGAACTGCCCACTGACCTTGCTAGCCTGAGTAGCAATCTTCAATTAATCATCCCCAAACAAACCACCCATCACCGATCCACCTAGGCTACCTAACACCGAACCTTCACCCACACCACCCGGGGCAGCGCGCACAATCCGATTCGCTAAGCGTGATAAAGGTAACGATTGCAGCCACACTTTGCCTGGGCCAGTCAAAGTGGCAAAGAATAAACCTTCACCGCCAAAAAAAGCAGTCTTCAAACCGCCGACATATTCAATATCGTAATCGACACTTGGCATTAAAGCCGCCAAACAGCCGGTGTCCACCCGCAGCTTTTCACCGGGGCGCAAAGTACGTTCAATTAAAGTGCCGCCTGCATGCACGAAGGCTAAACCATCGCCTTGCAAGCGCTGCATAATGAAACCTTCGCCACCAAATAAACCTGTACCGATTTTCTTCTGAAAAGCGATGCTTAACGACACGCCTTTGGCGGCACACAAGAAGGAATCACGCTGGCAAATTAACTCGCCACCCATTTGATTCAAATGCATCGGCAGAATTTGGCCTTGATAGGGCGCTGCAAACGCTACTTTACGCTTACCGTTCCGACCTTGATGCATATATACCGTGGTAAATAGCGACTCGCCGGTGACTAAGCGTCCGCCTGCTTTCATCAACTTACCAAAAAAACCTTGGGCTTGGGTGGACGCAGAGCCATCCCCAAACACGGTTTCCATTGCAATATCTTGTTCCATGAACAGCATCGCGCCCGCTTCACCGACTGCTGCTTCACCGGGATCAAGCTCAATCTCCACATACTGCGAGTCGTGCCCAAAGATTTGATAATCAACAATATCCATTGCACTCATGTTGCTAACCTCTTCATCTCATTTTTATATAAGTTTAGTTAGCATACGCCCGCAATGTGAACGGCAAAATGAATTTTCAGCAGCTGCTGATTAAATTATTAAGCCCGAAAAATATACAAAGCAGCGTACTGTAATAGCATGATCGTTTTAGCATCTTGAATCTCGCCGCTTTGCAGCATGGAGAGTGCTTGTGCGAAGGGCAACTCCAAGACCTCAATATCCTCGCCCTCTTGCTCTAAGCCACCACCTGAACCCCTGCGCTGCTGGCTGTCATATTCTGCGACATAAAAATATAGCTTTTCAGTCACTGAGCCGGGGCTCATATAAGCTTCAAATACCTTTTGCAGTCCTTGTACTTGATAACCGGTTTCTTCCTCAGCCTCTAAACGAATGCGCTCTTCGGGACTAGCTTCATCCAGCAAGCCAGCAGCAGCTTCAATCAATAAACCTGACTCCAAACCATTCATAAAGGCCGGAAAACGAAATTGCCGCGTGAGTACCACGGTTTGCTGCGCTAAGTTATAAAGCAAAATCGTCGCCCCATTGCCGCGATCATAAAATTCACGCTGCTGCTCCTGCCACTCGCCGTTATTGCGCAAGTAAGCGAAAGTCGCCTTTTTTAGGATGTACCAATTATCCGAGAGCAACTCAATTTTGCTGATTTTTACACGATCATTCATAACATCTACTCAAGTGGAGATTTTTAGGCAAAGTGTCTGCTTATGGCATTTTGCCACTGACCGAAATCAGTGGCCTAATCCTGCCGCAATCGATTTTGAAGATACCCAATTAAGCGCTTATCAACTACCCTCGTTCACGCTTATTAAGGCTTAGAGGAAGCGACTCACCAACACCTTGTCAGTATTCAAATTAGGCACCGGAATCTTCACAAAATGTCCACTGCCGGGCGCGACTTGAATCGGCTCGCCGTGCTTATTGCGCATCGCTTCTAAAGTGATCTCAATATTTTTTGCATTTGGCACAATTAATTCCAAACGATCACCCACACCAAAGCGATTCTTCACCTCTACATCCATCCAGCCATTCGCCGCATCGTAGCTGGTCATTTCGCCAACGAATTGCTGTTGGTGGCTCATGGAAGCACCTTGAATATAATTTTGGTATTCATGGGTATGGTGACGTTCGTAGAAACCATCGGTATAACCGCGATTCGCCAAGTTTTCCAGAATGCCCAGCAACTTATCGTCGAAAGGTTTGCCTGCTGCCGCATCATCAATCGCTTGGCGATAGGCTTGCGCAGTGCGGGCGGCGTAGTAATGTGATTTGGTGCGGCCTTCGATTTTTAGGCTATCCACGCCAATTTCACATAAACGCTGCACATGCTCAATGGCGCGTAAGTCTTTGGAATTCATAATATAAGTGCCGTGCTCGTCTTCCATCACAGGCAATAATTCGCCCGGACGACTGGCCTCCTCCAAGAAATACACTCGATCAGCTAATGGATGGCGTTGTTGGTTGCCGCAATCGGCGGTTTTGGCGACTTGATTGAAGGCATCCATCGACAGCACGGCTTCACGTGGCACAATCGCGCCATCGGGGGTTTCGGCGGCTTCGGTGGTTTTGTATTCCCAGCGGCAGGAGTTGGTACAAGTGCCTTGATTCGGGTCGCGGTGATTGAAATAACCGGACAGCAAGCAGCGCCCTGAATAAGCAATGCACAAAGCGCCATGCACGAACACTTCCAATTCCATGTCAGGGCATTCTTGGCGAATTTCAGCGACCTCATCCAAGGATAATTCGCGTGACAGAATAATGCGTTTTACGCCCATTTTTTGCCAAAACTTCACGCTGGCGTAATTCACCGTGTTCATCTGTACCGAGAGGTGAATTACGGCTTCAGGGAAGGTTTCGCGCACCATCATAATCAAACCCGGATCGGCCATAATCAGCGCGTCGGGCTGCATTTGAATTACAGGCTCAATATCGCGCAGAAAGGTTTTGACCTTGGCATTGTGCGGCATGGTATTGGCAGCAACAAAAAACTTTTTGCCCAAAGCATGCGCCTCGGCAATCCCGGTGGCTAACACATCATTTTGGAAGTCATTATTGCGCACACGCAAGCTGTAGCGTGGCTGTCCGGCATAGACCGCATCCGCACCATAGGCGAAGGCATAACGCATATTCTTCAAAGTGCCAGCGGGTGCTAGCAGTTCAGGTTTTTTCACGACAAATTTCCTTAACCAGATTGCAGGTCTAGTTGTTGGGGGTTAGAGATGGGGAGGTATTCTATAAGCTTTGCCAGTAAATAACTAATAGTCACTCTGACCACTCCGCTATCTTTGGTATAATCAAAGCACTTACCTAAGTTTAAGGATGAGGTAGTTCAGTATGTCGATGGTCACTAGCGATCCAGAAGTGTTAGGTGGCGCATTAGTGTTTAGCCAAACCCGCGTCCCGATCAGAAATTTATTTGATTATTTGTTGGCTGGCGATAGCGTGAAGGACTTTCTGGAGGATTTTCCTACGGTTTCCTTTGAGCAGGTGCGGCATGTGTTGCAGGGTGCTGAAGTTGCCTTTGAGAAAATGGCTGCTTAAGTATGAAAGTGGTCATTGATGAATGCTTACCAAAACGCTTAGCCTCTTTGATTGATGCGGAAGTAAAAACTGTGCCGCAACTAGGCCTAGCGGGTACAAAAGATAAAGAGTTACTAGTCAAATTGGAAGCACTGCAAATTGATGTTTTTATCACGATTGATGGCAATTTAGAGTTTCAGCAAAACTTTAAAAATCGTAGCTTTGGAACGGTAGTAGTTCGTGCGGTTAGTAATCGCTTTCAAGATTTGGCCTTTTTGGAGGCCGAGCTAAACCTAGCTATTCAACAAGTAGTTGCTGGTGATGTTCAACGGATTCCATAGAGAAAGTGCATGCGGATTAAGCCCGAAGAGTATTTTCGCCTTGAAAATGACCGCGCTGATGATCTGAATCGCTGCGAGTACCTAATGGCGTTGTTTACAGAATGGAGGATAAAAGTCGCTATCATAATTTGTTGGCTGGTTATTTAGCGGCACAACTGTTCAATCACCTACGCGATACGTGCTGCCAAGTGTTCCAATCGGATATGAAATTCGCTATCGAAACTTTAGGTGATACGCGCTTTTATTATCCAAATGTGCAAGTGAGCTGCGAAGATGAAGCTGATACCTATGTGAATAAAGCGCCTTGCTTAATTATTGAAGTTTTATCGGTTAGTACAGTGCAAAAAGATCGAGCGGAAAAACTCAGTGGGTATCGTTTAATTCCCGCTTTGCAAGAGTATGTATTGTGCTCTCAGGACTCGCCCTATTTGGAAATCTATCGGCGGCGCAGTGAGTGGAAGATGGAGTATTTTACGACGGGGTAAGTGGTGCGTTTTGAGTCTGTGGGATTGGATGTAAGTGTGGATGCGTTGTATCAGTTTATGAAGTGATAACTTCCTACATTTAACTGTAAAATAAACGGTCATGTATTCAATTAGTTGAAGGAATGTCTGGCGATATACTCACCAATAACTTTATCATGGATGTCCACTGACTTAGAAAAACGGTCATGTAGTTAATCAGTTGAAGTAGTGTCTGGCGATGTATTCGCCGATGACCTTGTCATGAAGGTCGACCGACTTAGAAAAGCAAATCGTGCGCCGTGCGAGGCGTTTTAGATGCGTTCTAAAGTTTAGGTTCTGTCGCTCAACATTCTGGGTGTAACGCTTGGTGATGAGGTGTTTATCCGGTGGCAATAAGCGCTCGTAAGCACCCCAGTTGTCGGTGCAGTACAAACGGAACGAGAAACGCTGGAGTAAAGCCAGCAACTGTTTCAAGCACTCATCGACCCGCCGCCCCAAGGTATAAGCAAACACCCGTTTGAAATGGGGTGACCACGCATACCACAACCAGCGCTGTTCCGACTTCTTACCGACAAACGACCACTGCTCATCCATTTCACAGACTAACTCTAGGTTTTGAACTTGCTCAAACGGTAAGGGGGTTACCTGCGGTGGCTGGAGTTTTTTAAATGCCGAACGACGGTGGTCGCACTGATCTTCAACACCCGACCCGTATCGCGAACCCCGGAGCCATTCATCGCCATCTCCACGATTTTCTCTGCCACGCCCGGACGATTTGCTTCATAGCGGTAGTTCAACTGAAAGCAGTGGTGGCAGACTCGGCAACGAGAACGAGGCTCGCCACTGCTCGCCGTCCCATGACAGTACACGGCACTGTCGCACTTCGGACAGGCCACTTCGACACTCGCCATCAGTCACTCCCACTTCAATTCACTTGGCCTGAGTTTACTATCTATTCAACTGCTTGACTACATGACCAGAATTTTGATCTCATTCAAAAACAGCTTTTGCATATACTACAAAAGCTATCTAAACATATTTAATGATTTAAGCTCAAAAACTAGGTAATAAAATCTCCAACCTCTAACATCAAATCTTTACATATATCGCGAACCATTTGCTTTTCTTTATCATCAAAATCACCATCTGCACTACCAATGGCGCAACAGACACGCACCATTAAGCGCGCAGCATCTGGCTTAGTGCGTAATTTGCTAATGATTTTTAATGCTTCCGCCTTGCCAATCTCATGGTCAAATTCAAAATTTCCAGTCACTTTATTAAAATAATCAACAACATCTTTCGTTTCAAATACCTTTAACTCGTCCGATTGCTGGATGAATTTCATCATTTTCTGTTTTTCGCTAGAATCGATATTACCATCGGCTGCTGCGACTAAAGCACACCCTGCTACACAAGCTTCCATAAACTCACGATTACGATATTTAGTAACCTCCTCGGTGAGTTTGGTACGAGCATCCGACATTTTTTGTTTGAGAGAGTCCAAGAATGACATAATTAACCTCCGTTAACTATTAGGATTGAGTCAGTTGCTGTTTATTGTAATGCATGGACGAAATGACCGAAGCCACAATAAAGGCAATACCAATTAAACCAGTAATCACTTCAGGGATATGGAAATAGATACTTAATAGCATAATAATCGCTAAAGCCCCAATCCCATAATGCGCCCCATGCTCTAAATAAATATATTGGTCTAACGTACCTTTATGTACTAAATGCACGGTCATGGAGCGCACAAACATAGCGCCAATCGCTAAACCTAGCATAATAATGACCACATCATTGGTAATTGCAAACGCACCAATTACCCCATCAAAGGAGAAAGATGCATCTAATACTTCTAAATATAAAAAGCCAGCTAAGCCATTACGCTTGACACTATCGGCTACTGCCGCACCTTCTTCAGGGCTTTCAAAAAATACATCTAAACTACTGACAGCAATATACAATACTACCCCACCTAAACCTGCGACTAATACAGTTAATCGTGTGGCATTATCAATCGGTAAAAACTGCTGAATACAGAATAAAGTTACTAAGGCTACTAAAATGCTCATGACATCGAGCTTGCCTAATTTACCCATACGCTCTTCAAAAGCTTCTAACCAATGCACATCTTTATCGTTATCAAACATAAAGTCTAAAAACACCAGTAATAAGAACATCCCCCCAAAAGCAGCTATACCTGCATGATTTTCCGTCAAATGACGCGCATATTCTTGTGGATTATTTAAAGCCAGATTAATAACTTCCCCAAACCCTAATCCGGTCGCCACTTTAACGATGACAATCGGGAACACTAAACGCATCCCAAAGACAGCAATTAAAATCCCGACAGTTAAGAATATTTGCTGCCATTTTTCATCCATTTCTTTCAAAATAGATGCATTTACGACGGCATTATCGAAGGATAAACTTACTTCCATAACACCTAAAACCAGTACTAAAAAGACCGCCGTGAAAACGCCCATAGGGGATGATATCCCCCACCATATAGCCAAACCCACACAGAGTATGGTAGCTATAATGGAATATTTAAAATCTTGTAACATTTAATTTTCTAGCTTTAGATATATAAATAAAAACAGGCATCAGCTAAGGATACCTGTGACACATTTAATGCTTGAATAATAAGCGCTTAAAATAATCAGCCAAGATTAACGCCCATAGAAGCCGCCATAGCTCCTAAACCGCCTGAGAAACCTTGACCGACTGCTTTAAATTTCCATTCTCCGCCATTACGATACACTTCACCGAATAACATCGCAGTTTCAACACTAGCATCTTCCGATAAGTCATAGCGTGCAATTTCTTTACCGTCGGCTTCATTCACTAAACGAATATATGCATTACTGACTTGGCCAAAGTTTTGTTTACGCGCTTCCGCATCGTGAATAGTCACGGCAAATACTAATTTCTTAGCAGCTTCTGCCATGGTTGCTAAATTCAGTTTGACTTGCTCATCATCGCCAGCACCTTCACCTGAACGATTATCACCTAAGTGTTCCACGCTACCGTCAGAAGATTTTTTATTGTTATAGAAAATGAACGAGTCATCCCCTAATACTTTGCCATTTTCACCTAACATAAATACTGAGGCATCTAGGTCGAATGCAGAACCATCAGTGGCACGCGCATCCCAACCTAAACCAACAATTACATTGGTTAAACCGGGGGCCTCTTTAGATAAAGAAACATTGCCACCTTTTTGTAAGCTGACTGCCATTATAAACTCCTAAGTTTTAGTGTTTTTGATTTAAGAAAGGTGTGTTGAGCACCCAATTTCATTAACTACCCGATATTAATACCAAACTGGTCACACATAGCTTTTAAACCACCTGCATAACCTTGACCCACCGCACGGAATTTCCACTCGGCATTGTTACGATACAGCTCTCCAAATACCATAGCGGTTTCAGTGGAATAATCCTCAGCTAAATCGTAACGCACGATTTCAGTGCCCGTTTCATCATTCACAATGCGAATAAAGGCGTTGGTCACTTGACCAAAATTCTGTTTACGTGCTTCTGCATCGTGAATCGTGACGGTGAACGCGATTTTTACTACATCCGTGCTCATTTTGCTTAAATCTACCTTAACCGCCTCGTCATCTCCGCCGCCTTGTCCGGTGCGATTGTCGCCCGTGTGCTCGACTGAACCATCGCTAGACTTTAATTGGTTATAGAAAATAAAGTCGGCATCACTGCGTACTTTGCCGCTAGCAGTAAGTAAAAATGCACTTGCGTCTAAGTCAAAACCCGCGCCATCGGTGGAGCGTTCGTCCCAACCTAAACCGACTAAAATCTTGGCTAAACTAGGATCGGCTTTACTTAAGGATAAATTGCCGCCTTTTTGTAAACTTAATGCCATTACTCTCTCCTTACATTCATTGGTTCATAGATTAAGAGGGTTATTTAGAGCCTGAACGCCAGCTCAAACCCCAATGATAAGCTTGATCCATTTCTTGGTGGCCCCGGAAATAACGTACTTCACGATTCACCCGCAATGCCCCATTTTGATTTTCTAGTAATACAATCGCACACATACCTAAGGAGTTTGCACCCTCGGTTAAGCGCACTTCCAAAGGTGCTTCAGTCGGCACATAGATGGTCACAACGCCATCGGTCTTAGCCCAATTCGCCACACCTTCGTAAATAAAGGCATACACTAAAATGCGTCTAAACTTAGACCAGTGCTTGCCATTAATATGCATCCACTCACCATCACTAATGGCTCCGGTGCGGTCATCGCCTTTTAGCTCAATGTAGGGATCATTATTAAAAGAGCCAAACCGATTACCTAAGGCTTGAATCACACTAATTGTTCCGTCATTCATTTCATACAGGCAGCCCACATCCAGATCGACTTTTTTATTGCCGCCCCCAAATAAACCGCCTAATAATCCGCCTGAGCTTTGCGGGGCATCATTACTGCGATTCCAATTGAGATTAATACGAATCTCACCAAAGCCTTCCGATTTCTTCTCAAGGCTGACGGTGGGTTTGGATTTATCGAGGGTGATTTTGCTTAAACTAATGGGTTTAGGAGCCGAGGCAGGGGGCACGGGAGCAGGCTTAGGCGCGGCGGCTGGAACAGGTACGGGAGCAGCGGGTGCGGGAGCTGGTTCGCTCACATCGACCCCGAAATGCTCAGCCAAGGGTTTTAAACCACCCGCAAAACCTTGACCTACCGCCCGAAATTTCCACTGCCCTTGACGCAAATATAATTCACCTAAAATCAAGGCTGATTCTTGCATGCCCGCAGCGGGTAGTGTGGCTTCTAATACACCTTGACCCGCAGCATTATTCACCGTGACTTTGAGGTTAGTAAAAGCCCCAAAACGCTGGCGATTTTCATGAATGGTGGCGGTAAAAGCGATTTTTTCTATAGTGCTAGGCAAAGCAGTTAAATCGATGGCAAACTCGGCGCGTCCGGCTGAGTTACCCACCAACGCTACACTGCCATTGCCCGGGCGGGGTTGCCCATAAAACACCATGTCCTCATCACCGCGTACTTTGCCACTGGCGGTGAGCATAAAAGCGGAAATATCCACTTCAGCACCCGTAACTTGGGCGGGGGTTAATTGGACAAGGATTTTTAACGCTTCGCGCGGTACAGCAGCATTCGCACCTGCGACTAATTGCACCATTGACATGAATCTACTCCTAAACTTTAGTGCCTCTATTAGAGAGTGTGAGCTGTTTTGATTAAAACTATTGATTTATACAGCTAAATTATAAAGGTATATACTTATACAAAAAGGTGGCGACTTTTAAATAAAAAATCAGTTTAAATAGCTGATTTAGTAAAAGCTTAACAACGTTCGGCGCCTCAGCTTAATGGCTTGAAACGCTGAAACTCCTGCTCTTCTTGCTTAGATAGAAGCTACTACATCATTCATCATATCGGCTGCAATAGCGCCCATAGAGGCACGACCTACGGCTTTCATTTGCCAACCTGCGCCATTACGGCTCACAACTGACATCACGACCCCGGTATGACCGCCTTTTTCCGACAAATTATAACGCGCAAGTTCGGTATTATTGGTAGCATCAACTAAACGGCAAAACGCATTGCCCACTTCATTAAAGGTTTGACCTCGGAACGAACACACCGTGAACACTAAGTAAGACACTTGAGCAGGTAAGCGACTTAAATCCACTGAAATCACTTCATCATCACCCTCGCCTTCGCCAGTCAGGTTATCACCAGAGTGACTGATCGAGCCGTCACTACTTTTTAATTGGCGAAACCACACCACATCTAACAGTTTCTTTTGTGAATCGAGCAATAGGCAAGAGGCATCTAAATCAATCTCTTCGGCCGATCCACCACCACCAAATAAGCCACCTAAGAAACCACTCTTTTTAACGGGTGCAGCAGCTGGATCCCAGCCCAAACCCATAAATACACTGGTTAAACCGCTACCATTCGATTTTTCTAATGAAATGCTTTGACCTTTGGTTAAACTAACAGCCATTCTGCGCCTACTTATATTTTAGTATTAATAAGTTCAAATAGTAGGCAATACGCAAAGCTTCTGCAAGCCTATATTAAAACTTTTGAGGATTTTAAGTGCTAATAGTGGATAGTATGACCGGCGTATTGACTTCCATAATGCGTAAACCGTATTGAATCGGCGGCACTGTAATAGGCTTATTTTGCAGGCTTTTTAACACTAGTTCCGCTAAATTCACCCCTGCTAAACACGCCATCCCAAACCCACCTGAAGGTCGGGTATTAATTTCTAATAAGCGTGGGCCATTAACCCCTAATTTAAATTGGATATTGAAAATACCTGTTAAATTAAAATGTGCCGCTAAGCGCTCTGCCATAGCTTGAATTTCAGGATTATTATCAATCAGCTGCCCGGCATTATCCGGCAATTTGCGACGTTGAATACCGCACAATAATTGGCCATTGTGCCCAGCACAATCCACACTCCATTCATACCCCGGTAAGCATTCCATCACTAAAAGCTCGGCAAATTTAGGCGTATTTCCCATGCCCGCCATTAGCTCATGCAAGGGAATTTGATACTCTACTCCATGTAGTAGGTGCGTAATGCTATCGCGCTCGGTATCTAAAATTCTAAACCCTAGACCAAACACCGATATCGCAGGCTTCACACAGAGCATTTTATATTTAGGCTTTAAGATAGTGAGTGCCTGTTTAAATTCATCGAGCGATTTAACGCTAATACTTTCCATGGCCAAGGCTACTTCTGGCGGTAACTCCCGATAAAACTCGCCTTTATGCGCAATATGTTGCAAGGTAGCAGAGTCCGTGACTAGCATGAGCTTAGTGCCAATTTGGGCAAAATCGTCTTGATATCCCCCTAAAAAGCGCGCCTCTTTTGCCACCCAAAACAAATCAATCCTATGTTCACGACAAAATGCCAAACACCACACCAAATACTTAGCCCCCATTAGCCCACTTGGCTCCACGTAACACTCATCTGCGGCTAGAAATGAAGGTGCGGAGGGATTGGTATGACTGGCAATAACCGTAACTGGATCAACGCCTTGTGCAGCTTTGAGATTACGAAATACTGAACTAATACTAGAAAATGTTTTATTAAACCAAATACGCATAGCAAACCTTATTGTTAAATTATGAGCTTAAATGGCGCTATTATGCCCAGCTTGAGATGCAACACGCCAGCAACGCTTAGCTTAAATTTGCACACCCCGAATTTATTCATTGCTATGATAAGTTGATTAGCAAGACTCAGGATTCGATGCATAATGATAAATATGGTAGTAGGCGCTAACCTAGCTTTAACGGGTCAACATTGGTCGTTTACGGTGCGATTCCCAGTGAATATGCGCCACGACTTAGCGCTGGCCTTGCTGCCTGTGAATGAAGCTAAACAATTAGTGGCTACCCCGCTTTTATCGCATGCGGCGAATGCAGCCTGGTGTAAGTGCGAATTAAACGCTGATGGCACAAGCTACACAACTCAACTTGATGTGAGCCAACTCCCCAATAACTCGATTACACGCCTATCCGTCGTCATTTATCGTTATGGTGCGCGAGGCCCGGTGGACGTAGGGCAAACTGCAATCTTTCGATCGGAAGGTGCATTTACCCATACTCTTCCCTTAGCGGGCGTGACAGCTTCGGCCTTGGTGATTGGCGAGTTTTATCTGAAAAATGGTGCTTGGAAAATACGTGCCTTAGCGGAAACCTCGGCCTATGGGTTAGCGGCGATGGGGCGGCGCATGGGGATGGAGATTGATGAGCGTTCACCGTTTACTGCACCGTCTGGCAATGGCGCTAACCAACCGGATTCATGGTCAGGCTCAGCGTTTTTGGTCGCCCCTAATGTGTTTATGACCAATGCGCATGTGGTGGAAGGGGCAAGGCAAATTGTCTTAAGCTCACTACAAGGCAAAGTTGAAGCCCAAGTCATATTAAGCGATGAAAATAATGATTTAGCCTTAGTGCGTGCCCCCTCCCCTAGCCATATTCAGCCTCTAACCTTTAGACGTGAACCGATTGGCTTAGCGGAAAACATTACGACACTAGGGTATCCGTTAGCGAGTCTTATGGGTAGCGGGATTCAGGTAACGCAAGGGGTGATTTCTGGTTTATTTGGGGCGCATAACGACATTCGCTTATTGCAATTTACCGCCCCCATTCAACCCGGCTCCAGTGGCAGCCCCTTACTGGATAGTACCGGAGCGGTATTAGGGGTAGTGTCGTCTAGCTTTGCTAATGCGCAGAATATGAATTTTGCGGTGCGTAATGTGTTAGCCATTGCCCTGATGGAAGCCACTCAAACCCCTTACACATGGCAAGCCAGCGATAAAACCCTGACCGCCGCTCAAATCGTGACTCAAGCCCAACAATCCATTTGGCGGGTGGAGTGTGTGACTTAACCCCAAACCTCGAATGCGCTCATTAAAATCGCTTACACTAGCACTTCAATCTATTCAAGCGAGGTAATGGAGTATGAAACTAATCAGTAGTGTAGCGCTAATAACAGCCGTCATGATGGGACACAGTGCTTTTGCGGCGTGTGCAGGTAGTAAGACCTTGTTTTACTGCAAAACTCAAACCAATAATAAACAAATCGAGCTATGTGATGCGGGTAAAACCATTACCTACTCGTTTGGTAAAATCGGCAAAAAACCGGAGTTAGCCATTGCTGTCCCGCGTGCCGATGCCAGTACATGGCAATGGGCCGGGATAGGTCGCACCATGTCGTATAGCGTGAATGTGCCTAATGGTGAGTATAACTACAATGTGTTTTGGGGCGTGGATCGCTTAGAAGAAAACCATCCCATTGAGGCGGGAGTGAATGTGGAACAAAACGGTAGTTTACTCGTCACCGTGTTGTGTAAAGAAAAAGGTTTAATCTCGAATTTAGAAGGTGTTAACCTCAAACCCGCCGAATAAAACCTAATTTAGCATCAATCCATTTAAGTGCCTGAGTGTGATTAAGACACTCAGCGCTACCTCTAAATCCATTATTCGTACCTCACCCATTATTTTATGCATAATAGACTTAGGATATGTTGAACCCGAGCACCATTATGCAAATAACTAAAGGCCAACGCCTCAAACTCAGCGATATTGTCACGAACTCCAGCAGTTTTACTTTAACCTGCCAGTACAGCGCCCCTCACTTGACCTTAGACATAGCGTGCTTTGGTTTAGATGTTAAAGGGCTATTGTCGGATGATCGTTATATGACCTTTTACAATCAGCCCACCACACCGTGTAACGCCGTCACCCTCACTCAATCCGATACAAAAGGCACGAGTTTTAGCTTTGATTTGAGCAAACTACCCGCCACTATCGAGCGCTTAGTCATTACAGCGGCAGTTGATGGGACTGGCACTATGCACGACCTGCAATCGGGTCAAGTGCAACTTAAAACTAACCAGCAAACCGTCGCCGAATTTAATTTCACAGGCAAAGACTTCCAAGCCGAACGCGCCTTGATGCTGATGGAGCTGTATCGCAAAGAAGGTGTGTGGCGCATTATGGCGAATGCCCAAGGCTTTAATGGCGGTTTGGATGCGTTAGTTAAACACTTTGGCGCGAGTGTTGCCGAACCTGCTGCTCCGGTCACTCCCCCTGCCACACCTCCCGCCACCCCACCGAATTTAGCTAAACGCATTTCACTAGAAAAACGCTTAGAGCAAGAAGCCCCACAATTACTGAGTCTCGCTAAAAAATCCGCCGTTTCCTTGGCTAAGGTCGGTTTAGATAGCCATCAAGCTCGAGTGTGTTTGTGTTTGGATATTTCCGGTTCTATGCACGGTCTCTATCGCTCGGGAGTGATTCAAGCCTTTGCCGAGCGTATTTTGGCGCTAGGGTGTCGGTTTGATGATGATGGGGCGATTGATGTGTTTTTATTTGGTAAAGACGCGCATCAGCCACCCGCAATGGGGTTAGATAATTATCGGCGTTATATTGATGATATGTTGCGCCAATACCCGCTGGAAGGTGACACCCGTTATGGTTTAGCGATGCAAGCGATTCGCCGTCATTACTTCCCTGATGCGGCGGGCGGACAACGCACCGAACCTAAATCAGCTCAACTTCCGGTGTATGTAATGTTTCTTACCGATGGCAGCACCTCCGACCAAGCCCAAACCGAAAAACAAGTCCGCTGGTCGAGTTATGAACCCATCTTTTGGCAATTCATGGGCATAGGCAAAGGGCGCAAGTCCAAAGCTAAACGCTTATTTAACTTTGCCGACTCCACTTTTCCATTTTTAGAAAAATTGGATGAATTACCGAATCGTTTTATTTATAATGCTGACTTTTTTGCGGTGTCATCACCGGATGAACATGATGACGCCACCTTGTACGATTTACTCATGAGCGAATACCCCAACTGGGTCAAACTCGCCCAGCAAAAAGGACTGTTGCGCCCATGACTTTAAGCGTTGAATTAGCCACCGGAACTCTTACCCTAACCATACAACCCTCAGAAAGTGCGTATACACCCGATGATCTCTTTGGCTTTGCGCAACGCCGCAATCCCAAACGCGCGTTTTTATTCGTCTCCAAAGTGTTAGGGCGACATATTCCGGTTGCTCCCTCAACCATGCGTGCGGCAACCGACACTTTAGCGGCACACATTCCTACTGATTTGCCAACTCCCATCCTAGTGATTGGCATGGCAGAAACTGCGATTGCCTTGGGTGCAGGGGTACAACAGGCCTTAAGTCGCACCCATCCTGACACACTATATTTATGCACTACACGCCATCCACTCGATAAGCCTGTCTTAGTCGAATTTAAAGAAGAACACAGCCACGCCACCCATCAAGTGTTGCATTACCCCGCTAATCCCGAACATCAAATGCTATTAAAGCAAGCCCGTAGTTTAGTGTTAGTGGATGATGAAGCCTCAACTGGTAAGACCTTTGCCAATCTCCTACAAGCGTTTAAGGCAGCGGGCTTAGATCAGTTTGAACGCATTGTGGTGACGACGTTAACCGATTGGTCAGGTGGCAAAGCAGCGGCTAATTTAGGTAAACATGCCAGTAGTGTGGCGTTATTAGCAGGTCATTGGGACTGGCAACCCAATAATGCGCCTCCGCCTGACATGCCTCATGTGGATGTAGTGGGTACAGGACAATGGTTAGCTAATCCTAAGTATGATTGGGCACGCTTAGGCAAAGCCGCGCATTGGATACCGCAGCATTTACATGACATTAAAGTGCAACCTAAACAGCGTATTTTAGTATTAGGCACGGGCGAGTTTGTCTGGCCGCCGTTTTTATGGGCTGAGTATTTAGAGCAGCAAGGCGCACACGTACAGTTTAGTGCCACCACGCGCTCACCGATCACCTTAGGGCATAGCATTCAAGAACGGTTTTGCTTGCATGATAATTACGGGCAAGGCATCGCTAACTTTTTATATAATGTTAAACCTGACGCTTATGAACGCATTTTTATCTGTACCGAAACCCCAAAAGCCTTATTCGATGCCAGTTTAGTTCAAGCGCTGAATGCTACTGTGATTGAGTTTTACCCATGAAACCGCTATTGCTCACGGATTTAGACGATACCTTGTTTCAAACGGCACGCAAAATGCCGCCGGATGCGCAAAAGCATGTGGTAGCCAATGGCGCGGATGGGCAGCCTTTGAGTTTTTTGCATCCATGGCAACAGGATTTTATTCACTGGGCCTTGGCATCTATGACCGTAATTCCCGTCACGGCACGCGGGATTGCATCGTTTCAGCGCGTGCAATTGCCGTTTCAAGCGGGTGCAGTGTGTTTACATGGCGGAGCGATTTTATTGCCGGATGGCGCGTTGGATAGGGAGTGGCATGCGTATATTGCGGGGATTTTACAGCGCTCAAAAGTAGATCTGGCAGCCATGCTCGAACATATTTTGCAAATAGGTCACGAATTAAACCTAACGTTACGCGGTTGGCTGGAGCAAGCGGACACACTGGCTATTTATTTAGTGATTAAAACTAAAACAGCTCAATATCAAGACCTTGAGTTATTATGGAAACACCTCCCATCCTCCTTAGACTTGCAAGGTGTCTATCAGCATATGAATGGCAATAACCTCGCCCTGATTCCACACGGTATTAGCAAAACGCTTGCAGCGGCAGAAATGATTCGTCGTCATTATGCCCAAGTCGGACGCGTACCAACTCTCGGTATGGGAGACAGTATTTCGGATTTAGGCTTTATGCGCCTGTGTGATTTCGCTGCGTTCCCACCACATAGCCAACTCGATAGGCATATTCCATGACGCCGCCTACGACTTTACACGGCTCCTATGTAGCGTCTGATGTAACGTTTTTATTGCGTTTAACCGAGCTGGAATCTACCGATTTAGCTGAAAAAGAGCGTTTAATTCAAAGTGGGCAACGCCATTACTCCCAAATGCTTAGCATTGAATCGCCTCCTTCTAATGAGCATCAAACCCTCTATCAACAAGCTTTAAACACCGGTCTAGAGCGTTTAGCGACTGAAGTGCAAATGCTAGCCTTAGCCCTTAAAACTAAACGCCCGAATCGCCCCATTGTCTTAGTCAGTTTTGTACGTGCGGGTATTCCGTTAGCGATTTTATTGCGCCGTGCTTTAATCGATTTAGGGGCGGAGTGTGTGCATTACGGGGTGAGTATTATTCGGGATAAAGGTATTGATACCGCAGCCTTGAATTGGATTGAAACCCAACACCCATTTGAAGATATCGTGTTCGTGGATGGTTGGGTGGGTAAAGGGGCTATTTTCACTCAACTGCAAGCGTCCCTAGGCCAGCGTTACACGGATGAAATTCCGTTTGTAGTGTTGGCTGATCCCACGGGTAAGGCTTGGCTGAGTGCTTCGGGTGATGATTGGCTGATTCCCTCTGGCGTGTTGGGGGCAACGGTTTCGGGGCTAATTTCGCGCTCGGTATTAGCGGATGATGGCGGTTGGCATCACTGCATGCTGTATGAGCATTTGCGTGCCTATGATCAAAGCCAAGCGTTTATTGAAACCGTGGATGCGCATCGCAAAACCCTCAAAACTGTGCCCCTACTCAATTGGACACCCGCCTTACGCGCCCAATTACAAGCCCAAAGCCAAGCTGCGATTGCCCACATCGTAGACACCTATCAGATTCAAAATCTCAATCGACTTAAACCCGGTATTGCTGAAGCCACACGGGCTGTGCTGCGACGTGTACCAGAACGGATTTTGGTACAAGACCCTACTAATCCTAATTTGCGACTGCTCCAGCATTTAGCCGACACGCGCCATATTGAACTCGAAACGGTGGCGACCATTGCCCCCTATCACGCCATAACGATTATAAAGAAAGCCCTATGACGACAACGATTTCTCCTTATCAACTAGGTGCTACCTTGTATGTGCCTGCCACGCGTAGTGATTTAGCGGATATTGTCTTGCGGCAAAAAATTCCCGATTTACGCTCCTTGGTGATTTGTTTGGAGGACTCGATTAAAGCGCATGAAATTCCATTAGCCTTAGGCAATGTACAGCAGTTACTAGCGGCTTTAGCTTCCGATACGATATCCGAGCGCCCGCTGCTCTTTATTCGCCCGCGCCATATTGGCATGGCACACGAACTGCTAAGTCTTAAAGGCATTAAACAAATCAATGGTTTAGTTCTACCCAAATTTGATAATGGGAGCTTCCAGGCTTGGCAACAATTGATAGAACATGCCCCACAGCATTGGGTCTTTATGCCGACTTTAGAAACGGCTGCTATTTTAGATGTCATCGCCGTGCGTGAACTATGCCAAGCACTTAAGGCTTCATTTTTCAAACAGCGTATTTTGGTCTTGCGTATTGGTGGCAATGATTTATTGTCGTGTTTGAAACTGCGCCACAGCCATACCCACACACTGTATGATGGGCCGTTAAATTATGTGGTAGGCATGCTGGTAGCACATTTTGTTCCTGCCGATTTTTATCTAACTGCTCCCGTGTTTGACTGCTTTAGAAATGTGGAATTATTAAAGGCAGAATTTCAGCGCGATTTATTGAATGGTTTGGTGGGCAAAACCGTGATTCACCCTATGCAAATCAGTATTATTCACTCTGCGCTCAAAGTAGATAGACACGATTACGAAGCGGCTAAACGTATTTTAGATCCTAAAGAGCCCGCGGTATTCGAATTTGAAGGTGCTATGTGCGAACCTTCGACGCATCAACGTTGGGCATGGCAAACCCTTGAACGCGCTAAATATTTTGGCTACCTCACCGCATAAACTAGTCAGCATTAAGCTGAATTATACGGTTTGAACAAGCTTAATAAAACACGGTCATGCAGTGAATCCGTTGAAAAGAGGATAGACTAAGGTGCATGACTGCTAGGTGGGAGTGAGCGATGGTCAGTGTTGAGGTCTTATGTCCGAAGTGTGATAGTGCCGCTTATCGTCATGGCACGGCAAGTAGTAGAGAGCCGCGCTACCGCTGTCAATCGTGCCACCACTGCTTTCAGTTGAATGACCGTTATGAAGCGAATCGTCCGAGTGTGGCGGAGAAGATCGTAGAGATGGCAAGGAATGGCTCAGGGGTTCGTGACACAGGTCGGGTGCTGAAGATCAGTTCACCACCGTGGTTAGGCATTTAAAAAAACTCCAGCCACCGCAGGTACGCCCTTAGCGTTTGAGCAAGTTCAAGACCTAGAACTCGTGTGTGAAATCGATGAGCAGTGGTCGTTTGTCGGCAAGAAATCAGAGCAGCGCTGGTTGTGGTATGCATGGTCACCTCACTTCAAACGAGTGTTTGCTTACACCTTGGGGCGGTGGGTCGATGAGTGCTTGAAACAGTGGCTAAGGCTGCTTCAGCGTTTTACCTTTCGTTTGTATTGTACCGATGACTGGGGCGCTTATGAACGCTTACTGCCACAAGACTAACATCTGATTTAAGCGTTATACCCAAAGCATTGAGCGGCAGAACTTGAACTTTAGAACGCATTCAAAACGCCTCGCACGCCGCACCCTTTGTTTTTCGAAGCCCGTCGAGGTGCATGATAAGGTCATTGGCGAATACATCGCGAGACACTCATTCAACTAATGAAATACATGACCCTTTCTATGTTCAAGCCAAAGTATTCTATCTAACCCAAGTTGCGTGTTAAGCGAGTAAGGCAGTAACGGTGATAGCGAATAAGAAGGTGAGAAGTTTTAGCTCAAATCCGTCGGCGGTGACACTGTGAATATGTTTGGGTAACAGTCGTTCCAATAGACTACCCGTGGTTTCGACGACCTTGCGTTTCAACTGCCGCCAATAGGTGACATACGGCAGGACAGGACGTTTAGAGTTAGCCTTTCTCAACGGAGATAAGGCAATCCCGACCTGAGCCAGCTCATCCTCAAGGGCATAGTGATTATAGGCTTTGTCGGCTACGATCTTGGAACCGACGGGTAAGTCTAAACGCAAGTGGGGGAAGGCTTTCGCATCATGCATCGACCCGGCCGTCACCAGACACTCCACGGGCAGACCCTGTTCGGTGACCAACAGATGTACCTTCACGCCATAAAAGTAGCGGCGTTTACTGGCTGGATACCCGCGCCACTGTTCACCTTGATAACGGCGGCTTCGTGGAATGCGTTTGTTGTCACACACCGCCAAGGGGAAGCTATCCACCGCATAGAGTTGTGACCGATTAGCCTGCTTGCCCACCTCACGCCAACCCTCAAAGAGTTGTTCTAGTAACGGATAGAGTTGATGCAATCGACGATTGAAGCGGCTTTTGCTCAGCATCGTCGGGATGTAGCCTTGCTCCTGTAACACGAGACGAGCATGGTCGTGATGCCCCGCAAAATACACCGCCGCTACCAGCGCGGCAGTCACCACCTCCGCATCACTCATTCGCGAGGTGCTCCCCGCCTCTTGAGGATGTAAAGCACCAATCCAGTCGTCACACCGACAATACAGCGCTATGATCATCGTATCCATGAGAAAGGAGCCTTTAGGTTGTTATCTTGGTCGATTTAACCGTAGTCCTTTCTTGTGGATTCCTCACTACCTCTCACGCAACTTGGGTTATCTAAATTAATCCCCCACCTTCCACTTAATATTACACCCCAACGAAGCCACCTGATTCTCCGGCGCTGCCATTCCCGCCAATAAACTATCCATCGCCGCGCGCATATCTTTCCCCGTCACCGGAATATCACTACGTGGGCGTGCATCATCAAATTGCCCACGATAATAGAGTTGATGATTCGCATCGAATAAGAAGAAATCTGGCGTGCAAGCGGCTTGATAGGCTTTCGCGACTTGCTGCGATTCATCGAATAAATACGGGAAAGTGTAAGGCACATCATTCACCTGTTCTATCATTTTTTCGGGGCTGTCGTCAGGATATTTTTCGACGTCATTGGCATTGATCGCCACCACCGCAATGCCTTTGGCCTGATATTCTTCAGCCATGCGTGCAAACACGGTTTGAATATGGAGCACATAAGGGCAGTGATTGCAGATGAAGGCCACCAATAGCGGTTTGCCTTGAAAATCCTTGAGTGCCACGGTTTTGCCGGTCACGGGTTCTGGTAGGGAAAAATCGGGTGCAGGTGTGCCGAGTGCCAACATGTTAGAGGGCGTGCGAGCCATAAATACTCCTAAAAAATTCGCTGATAGGCTTGAAATATACTATATGTAGTACAAAACAGGGTATTAGGCCGCATGGCAATCCATTTATAGGAATAAATTTTATGACCGTTCGTATTGATATTTGGTCGGATATTGTTTGCCCGTATTGTTATATCGGCAAAAAACGCCTCGAAAGCGTCGCTGCTGAAGAAGGCATTGAGCTGGATATTCATTGGCATAGCTACGAATTAATCCCTGATGGCGCCGCGCACTACCCAGAATCACTGCCCGAATTATTAGCCAAGCGCTATGGCATGAGTGTGGAGCAGGCGATTCAAGCCGAAATTCGCACCGCACAAGCAGCGGCTGAGGAAGGCATTGATTTCCAATGGCAAATAGCTAAGCCGGGCAATACTTTCAACATGCACCGCCTGCTGCAATTCGCGCAAACTCAAGGTTTAGCAACGCAGTTAGATGAGCGTTTTATGCACGCTTATTTCACCGAAGGCCAAGCGATTGGCGATAAGAAGGTAATTGAGAAATTAGCCATTGAAGTCGGCTTAAACGAAAAAGAAGTTAAACATATTTTAAACAGTGAACGCTATGCCCAAGACGTGCGCGAAGATGAGCGAGTCGCCCAGCGTGAGTTAAATGTGCGCGGCGTGCCGTTTATTGTGTTTAATGAAAAAGTGGGCATTCCGGGCGCCATGCCGCGTGAAGTGTTCCGCGATACTTTACGCAAAGCCGCCGCAGAGAAGGCGGTTGAGTTGTCCATGAGTGCAAGCCCTGCGAGTGGTGAAATCTGTGAAGATGGGGTTTGTGCAGCGCCCAGCACGCCTTAATTTAACTCAACAATTTGCCCGGATTGAGGATTTGATTCGGGTCAAATAAAGCTTTCATCGCACGCATATAGGCAATTTCTTCAGGGCTGCGGCTATAAGGCAAATAGTCGCGCTTCAATAAACCCACCCCATGTTCCGCCGAAATACTGCCACCCAAGCTTTGCGTCAGGGCAAATACTTGTTCATTCACCGCCGCGCAATGCTCGAAAAACTCCGCTTTTTCCATCGTGGCAGGCTTAAGAATATTCAAATGCAAATTACCATCGCCAATATGCCCATACCAAATCACCTCAAACGCCGCATAGCGCTCCGCCACAATCTGATCGACCGCTTGTAAAAACGCCACAACTTGCGAAACCCGCACCGACAAATCATTTTTGTAAGGTGTATAGGCTGAAATAGTTTCGGAAATCATTTCGCGCAAGCGCCATAAAGCTTTGGCTTGCGTTTGGCTCTGACTCATCACACCATCGAGTACCATGCCTTGCTCTAAACAATCCTGAAAGGCTTGCAAAGCCGCTTGCTCACGTCCCGCGCTATCGTTTTCAAACTCCAATAAAGCGTAATACGGCGCTGGCGTATCGAAGGGTTTAGCCAAGCCTTTATCCTGCGCCAAATAATGCAAAGCATGATCCGAGAAAAACTCAAACGCGCTTAAATCCAAATCAGCTTGAAAGCGCATCAAAACCTGCATCAAAGCGCCAAACTCCGGCACACCTAACACCAAAACGGTAAGATTTTGCGGCGGGCGAATTAGCTGCAAAGTGGCCTGTGTAATAATCCCTAGCGTGCCTTCCGAGCCAATGAATAAATGGCGAAGATCATAACCAGTGGCATTTTTCACCAGACCATTATTTAGCTTCAGAATTTCGCCTTTACCCGTGACGACTTCCAAACCTAAAACCAGCTGGCGAGTCAAACCATAGCGGATTACTTTAATTCCGCCCGCATTGGTCGCAATATTGCCACCGATTTGGCTAGAACCCGCTGAGGCAAAATCGACTGGATAAAACAATTCATGTTCGGCGGCAAACTGCTGAATTTGTGCAGTAATCACCCCCGCCTCACAAGTGACACTGCGATCTTGTGTATTGAACTCCAGAATTTTATTCATGCGCTCTAAAGAAACTACTAGTTCGCCTTGCGCAGCGACTGCACCGCCACTTAAACCCGTGCGCCCACCTGAAGGCACGATGTTGAACTGGGCTTGATTGGCGAACTGGATAATCGCTTGTATTTGAGTGGTGGTCTTAGGGAAAGCAATCGCGGAAGGTGCAGGCTCGTAGGTTTTCGTCCAATCGCGCCCGTAGGTTTCTAGGCTGGCTGGATCGGTGAGTAAACCTTGATCGCCTAAAATATTCTGGAGCTGGCTGAGAGTTTCTGGATTGAGCATAGATCGCCTTAACTTAAATACAGCAGTTGCCAGTTATTATAAGACTATTGGCAGCCTTTAGAACTAATAGGCAGAATACGCGCCCATCAGCCCCCAATTTTAAACGATTCAATGAACGACTTATTCAGCGCTGCTTGGCAGACACAATTACCGGCAAGCGCTAGTTGGCAAACCCCTTGGCTATTGGCAGCTGGTTCGCTCACTCAAGGCTTGCAGCAAGTTTGTCGTGCTGAATTCCAGGTTAAAGTCCTGAAGCATGAATTTATGCCTGCGCCTGAATTTATCTGTGCAGACTTACATATGCAGCCAAATGAATCAGTTTTGCAGCGTGCAGTAGTATTATGTGATGGCGATGAGCCACTAGTTTTTGCCTCCTCACTCTTGCCCGAAGCTGCGTTAACGGGACGCTATCAAGAGCTAAGGGAATTAGGGAGTCGCCCTTTGGGGCATTGGATTTTTTCCGAACCAGTTTTAAAACGGCAAAGCATGTTGTTTGCAGAACTGCCTATGAGCAATGCTTTATTTAAGAGCCTAACTATGCAAACAGCTACTTCGTTATTAGGGCGCAAAACCTTGTTCGTTGGTGCTGATAAGCCCTTCTTAGTCAGCGAATTTTTCCTACCTGCTTTGCAAAGCCGCACTGGAGTTCAGCATGGAGCTTGAAGAATATCAATTACGCCAAGCGATTATTGAGCAGTGCTTATGGATGAATACGAGTGGTTTAAATCAAGGTAGCTCGGGGAATATTTCGGTGCGTTACCAAGATCTACTCATCATTACACCGACTGCGATGGCTTACGAGCAAATGCGCCCTGAGATGCTGGCTGCTATTCCATTAAATGGTAAAGGCGAGTGGCAAGGCTCACATAAACCCTCCAGCGAATGGCGTTTTCATTTCGACTTAATGCGCGCCCGCCCTGAAATCGGCGCTATCGTACATACGCACTCGACTTATGCCACCAGCTTAGCCATCACTCGCCGTTCGATTCCAGCCGTGCATTATATGATTGCCCTGTTTGGCGGCAATGATGTGCGCTGTGCTGAGTATGCAACTTATGGCACGCAGGAACTTTCGGATCATGTGTTAGCAGCTATGCAATATCGCAAGGCTTGCTTACTCGCAAATCACGGTATGTTAGTTGCAGGCGAAAACCTGACTAAAGCCATGTGGCTGGCTGCTGAGTTGGAAACACTGGCGGAACAGTATTATCACGCCCTGCAATTGGGTGGTGCTGTGATTTTAACGGATGAGCAAATGGCAGAGGTGCATGCGAAATTAGCTAATTATGGCCTTGCTCAGACTCAAGGAAACAAGCTCAGTCCTGTGTAAATAGCTTGCATACTCAACTTCACACTTAAAGCAGTTAAACTTAAGACTTCTGCAGGATTGGTATGGACTTGTAAATGCCACTCATCCCGCCCTAAGCGATGATAGTGTTCAACTAGCACGGTATCAGGGTCGACTAACAAATAATCCTGTAAGCCTAAAATGCTCCGATAATGTGCAAACTTACCACCGCGATCATAATCACAAGTACTCGGCGATAATACTTCAATAATCACCACCGGATTTAGCAAAGTCCGCTCATTATCGGCTAGCTCTGGCTCGCCACAATAAACAGAAATATCAGGATAAGTATCCAAACCAGAAGGGGTATGCATGCGCATATCACTATTCATTGGCTGGCAGGATTTACCAAACAGTGCACTAGCAAGACCGGTATAAATATTCCCAGCAACCCGTGCATGACGAAACGTACCCCCTGCCATCGCGAAAGCCTGACCTGCATAATATTCATGCTTTAGTTCGCCCTCTTGTTCTAAGAGTAAATAGGCTTCACGGCTTAATTGAACGCTAGGTTGTAACATGCGGTTTTCTCTGATTGCTTAGGCTTAGTTTAGCATGAAACGATGTTGCACTCGCTAAACTAGACTTAAACTAAGGACTCAACCAAGCACTCACCAGCCCAGAATCAGCATCTACCAAATCGGCTATCACATCAAAATGATGCCGCCCTGCTTCGCGGTGCGCGCGTATATCAATGCCAAAACCTGTCCAGACATTCGCGAGCAAATCATTCTGGCGTAAGAATTCAGGACGCTCTAAAGCCCCTACCCAGCAAGTGACCGCTACTTTAGAGATCGGCGCATGTAAAGCAGCACTTTCCCTCACCGCTTCATCGGCATCCATTTTCCACTTAGCATTCATTGCAGTGCGCAGCAGTGGACGCAAATCATGCAAGCCACTAATGGAAACGACCGTCTCAATGCGTGTTTGCACTTCAGTTGGCAAGCTCGAATCACGGCAAATCATCCGCGTGACTAAATGCCCACCCGCGGAATGACCGGCTAAGTGAATCGGGCCACGGATGATTTCTGCAACTTTAGTAATTGCTTGGCTGACTTTCTGGGTGATTTCAGAAATCCGCGCTTCAGGAGCTAAGGGATAACTTGGCAAAGCCACTGCATAGCCTTGTGAGACTGCACCTGCTGCTAAATGTGACCAAGAAGATTTATCAAAAGCCAGCCAATAGCCACCATGCACGAAGACCGCTAAACCTTTCGGTGCGCCTGCAGGATAGAACAAATCGAAACGCTCACGCTCTCCTGCTCCGTAGGCAATATCTAATTCAGCGTGAGCTTCAGCGCGAAATTGTGCGGCTAATTCTTGCCAGAGTTTTGGATAATTTTCGGCATGCTCAATGTAAGCGCCATTGCTATAAGCATCATCCCAGTCAGTAATCATGTCCCTCATCCCCTCTAAACTGCTTTACAAATTTCATCTTAAAAACAGCTGCTTAAGCCCTATAGTTAGGCTGATTAGGAGGATAAGTCAAGTTGACAAAATTCATTTTAAATTTAAAATTTTTAAACTTGAAATTATTTCAAATCAATGCCATGCTTATAGCTATCAACTAAGGAGGAGAGCTTAGCGCTATGAAGATTCTAGTTCTTGGTGGCGGCCCGGCTGGGCTATATTTTGCCATTAGTATGAAGATTCGCGATGCATCCCACGATATTACGATTCTTGAGCGTAATAAGTCGGATGATACCTTCGGTTGGGGAGTCGTACTCTCAGACGAAACCCTTGATAATCTCCGTGCTAATGATCCGGTCAGTGAAGAAGTCATTCGCTCACATTTTGCCTACTGGGATGATATCGCGGTCTATCATGATGGGGTCAGAACCGTCTCCTCAGGGCATGGATTCTGCGGCATTGGCCGTAAACAATTCCTCCTCGACCTTCAAGCACGCGCCTTGCAGCTTGGCGTTAAAATCAACTTCTCTTCTGAAGCCGAAAGTGCTGATCACTATATGCATGACTACGACTTAGTGGTCGCTTCAGATGGCTTAAACTCCAAAACACGCACCACTTTGGCTGAACATTTTCAGCCGAATATTGATGTGCGTTTATGCAAATTCGTCTGGTTAGGCACGCATCAAAAGTTTGATGACGCCTTTACTTTCATTTTCGAGCACACTGAACATGGTTGGGTGTGGGCACATGCTTATCAGTTTGATGCCGACACCGCTACGTTCATTGTGGAATGTAGAGAGGATACGTGGAACAAGTTCGGCTTTGGCGAAATGAGCCAAGACGAAAGTATCGCCACCTGCGAACGTATCTTTGATAACTATCTAGGTGGCCACGAGCTGATTAGCAACGCACGCCATTTGCGTGGCTCAGCTTGGTTAAACTTCCCGCGCGTTCTGTGCGAAAAATGGCATTATAAAAACGTAGTTCTACTCGGTGATGCTTCCGCAACAGCTCACTTTTCAATTGGCTCAGGCAGTAAGCTTGGTATTGAATCAGCGATTGCCTTAGCCAGTCTCTTACATAGCGAAAGTAGCATGGAGCAAGCTTTCGAGCGCTATCAAGAAGAGCGCCGCTTGGAAGTTTTACGCTTACAATCTGCTGCTCGCAATTCGATGGAATGGTTTGAACAAGTCGAGCGCTATCTCGATCTTGATCCTGTGCAATTCAACTATTCCCTACTCACGCGCTCACAGCGGATTAGTCATGAAAACCTGCGCTTACGCGATCCTAAATGGGTGGAAAGTGCCGAGCGTTGGTTCCAAGAGCAAGCTGGCAATCCGGGTTCAAAACGTGCGCCGATGTTTGCGCCGTTCCAATTGCGAGATATGCGATTAAAGAATCGCATCGTCGTATCACCGATGGCGCAATACAAAGCGGTTGATGGCTGCCCGACGGATTGGCATTTGGTGCACTATGCCGAACGTGCTAAAGGTGGAGCTGGTTTGGTTTATACCGAAATGACCTGCGTCAGCCCGACTGGACGCATTACCTTAGGCTGTCCCGGTTTATATGCTCCCGAACAAGAAGCCGCTTGGAAGCGCTTAGTGGATTTCGTGCATACTGAAACCGAAGCAAAAATCTGCTCGCAAATTGGTCATTCTGGGCGCAAAGGCTCCACTAAACTTGGCTGGGAAAAGATTGATGCGCCACTCGATTCTGGCAATTGGCCATTGATTTCAGCCTCGGCTATTCCTTTAACCCCTGATAATCAAGTACCAAAAGCGATGGATCGGGCGGATATGGATGAAGTGCGTGATCAATTTGTAGCAGCTGCACAAATGGCCGAGCGCGCAGGCTTCGATATGATTGAATTGCATGCAGCCCACGGTTATTTACTCTCGTCCTTTATTTCGCCGATGACGAATACACGCAGCGACGAATACGGTGGCAGTTTAGAAAATCGCATGCGCTACCCCTTAGAAGTTTTCCAAGCAATGCGCGCAGTCTGGCCAGAAAACAAGCCGATGTCGGTGCGGATTTCTGCAAACGATTGGGTGGGTGATGCTGGCATTACCCCTGAAGATGCAGTTGAAATTGCACGCATGTTCCACGCGGCTGGCGCGGATATTATTGACGTCTCCGCTGGGCAAGTCACCAAAGACGAAAAGCCGGTTTATGGGCGCATGTTCCAAACACCGTTCTCGGATCGGATTCGCAATGACACCGGCATTAAGACCATGACAGTCGGCAATATTTATGAGCCAGATCATGTGAACTCCATCTTGATGGCGGGTCGTGCTGATTTAGTCTGCTTAGCGCGCCCGCATTTAGCAGATCCGTATTGGACGCTACATGCAGCCATTCAAATCGGTGACTTGGAAGAAAAATGGCCTGATCCTTATCGAGGTGGGCGTGATCAGTTAATCCGTTTGAAAGACCGGCCTAAGGATACGATTCACGCATGAACACTCCAAGCTTAGCAGGCAAACGAGTGTTAATTACCGGCGGCGGCTCTGGAGTCGGTGCAAATATGGCACTGGCTTTTGCGAACGCAGGCGCTGAAGTGATTATCACCGGGCGACGCTTGGAGGCTTTAGAACAGGTCGCAGCTCAGCATAGTGCTATTCGTGGCATTGCAGCGGATGTGACCGATGAAGCCAGTGTGCAAGCGCTATTTGCTGCGGCTGGGCTGGTCGATATTGTGATTGCAAATGCAGGGGCTGCAGAATCTGCTCCCTTAGCAAAAACCTCTTTAGCGACTTGGCAAAATATGCTCGCTGTGAATCTGACCGGGGTATTTTTAACCCTGCGTGAAGGTTTGAAGCAGCTACAACAGCGAGATTGGGGACGCTTAATTGTAGTTGCTTCAACGGCTGGCTTAAAAGGTTATGCCTATGTAGCGCCGTATGCAGCCGCCAAGCATGGTGCGATTGGTTTAGTGCGCTCCTTAGCTTTAGAGGTTGCCACTAAAGGCATTACAGTGAATGCGCTCTGCCCCGGTTTTTTAGATACTGAAATGACCGAGCGTAGTGTCGCGAATATCATGCAAAAAACCGGACGCTCGCATGAGGAAGCTGTTGCGGCCTTGGCAGCTACCAATCCACAGCAGCGTTTGATTCAACCGTCTGAAGTCTCAAGCGCGGCTTTATGGCTGTGTGCTGCAGGTTCAGAAGGTATCAATGGGCAAGCGCTCGCGATAGCAGGAGGCGAAGTATGAGCAAGGAAAATTCAGTCTCCAAGCAGCGCTTACGACTGTGGTTATTGTTGTTACGCACGACTCGTAGCACTGAGTCTGAACTGCGTGAATTCTTGCGCCTTGAGCACGATACCACCCTGCCACGCTTTGATGTGATGGCGGCCTTGTATCGCACCGACAAGGGTCTAACGATGACTGAATTGTCACGCTATTTGCTGGTCTCCAATGGCAATGTCACCACGGTAGTGGATCGGTTGGTACAAGATGGCATGGCTAAGCGTGAGCAGCTAGTCAATGATCGGCGCAGCCTGCGTGTTTCCCTGACTCCACAAGGTTATGAGCAATTTACCGCGATGGCGAGTGCGCACGAAGCGAAGCTTAATGAGCTATTCGCTGACTTTAGCCCGAGCGATATTGAGCAATTATTAAATTTATTAAAAGCACATGCACACAAGGAGACTGCCCATGAAGAGCATGGCCTCGCTTGAACCGAAATATTTCCGCTGGCAAATGCAAGGGCGAGTGGTGGTGATTCGTTTAGACCGCCCTGAGCGCAAGAACCCACTTACGTTTGAAAGCTACGCTGAGCTACGCGATACCTTCCGTGCGATGGCTTATGCGGACGATGTAGACGCGGTGGTGTTTGCCTCGAATGGTGGCAATTTCTGCTCGGGTGGCGATGTGCATGAAATCATTGGCCCACTCGTACAAATGGATATGAAAGGCTTATTAGCTTTCACGCGCATGACTGGCGATTTAGTTAAAGCGATGTTGCATTGTGGCAAACCGATTATTGCCTCCGTCGAAGGGATTTGTGTGGGTGCAGGCGCGATCATTGCGATGGCTTCTGATTTACGCTTAGGTACGCCCGAAACTAAAACTGGTTTCTTATTCACTCGCGTAGGTTTAGCCGGTTGCGATATGGGCGCTTGTGCTCTGCTGCCACGGATTATCGGTCAAGGTCGGGCGGCCGATTTGCTTTATACCGGACGGATGATGAGCGCTGAAGAAGGCTACCACTGGGGCTTTTTCAACTCATTGCATCCAGCAGCAGAAGTAGAAACGCAAGCGCTACAGTTAGCACAACGCATTGCGGCTGGCCCAACTTTCGCGAATGGCATTACTAAAACGCAGCTAGCGCATGAATGGAATATGTCGCCCGAACAAGCGATTGAGGCCGAAGCACAAGCCCAAGCGATTTGTATGCAAACTCAAGATTTTGAGCGTGCGTATCATGCCTTTGTGAATAAGGGAAAACCTGTTTTTGAGGGTAATTAAATGGCAGATTCCAGCTTCCTGCATTGGCCTTTTTTTGAACCCAAGCACCGAGAGCTAGCTGCGCGCTTAGATGCTTGGTGCCAACAATCTTTGCCTGTAGATCACCATCATACAGATGCTGCCTGCCAAGCTTTAGTGCAAAGTCTGGGGACTGCAGGCTTTTTAGAATACAGCGGTGCTAAAACCGGCGAAAGCATTGATGTGCGCACGCTTTGCTTAATCCGCGAAACCCTGGCGCGCTATGATGGTTTAGCGGATTTCTCCTTTGCGATGCAAGGCTTAGGCATGGGTGCAATTAGCTTATTCGGCACGGTCGAGCAGCAGCAATGGCTCGATAAAACCCGCCAAGGCCAAGCTATTGCAGGCTTCGCGCTCACCGAACCCGCCTCTGGTTCAGATATAGCTAGCATGACGACCACTGCACATTGGGATGGCGAAGCTTTTGTCTTAAGCGGTGAAAAAACTTATATCTCAAACGGCGGCATTGCCGATGTCTATGTGGTATTTGCCCGCACTGAAAGACCCGATCAAGCTGCTGGTGCACGCGGGATTTCAGCCTTGATTTTGCCTGCGGATAGCGCGGGCTTAGAAATTGTAGAACGGATTGAAACGATTGCTCCTCATCCATTGGCACGCTTGCGCTTCAATCAGATTCGTTTACCAGCAGCGAGTTTGATTGGCAAGCGTGGCGATGGTTTCAAGATTGCCATGTCAGTGTTGGATGTGTTCCGCTCCACCGTCGGGGCGGCTGCTTTGGGTTTTGCGCGGCGTGCTTTAGATGAAACTTTAGCGCGCAGTCAGCAGCGACAATTATTTGGAGCGCCACTGTTTGATTTGCAAATGGTGCAAGGGCATATCGCGGATATGGCTCTCAATATTGATGCAGCCGCTTTATTAATTTATCGCGCTGCTTGGACTAAGGATCAAGGCGCTGCTCGGGTCACGCGCGAAGCGGCAATGGCGAAGTTATTTGCCACTGAAACCGCTCAGCAAGTAATTGATATGGCAGTGCAATTACACGGTGGCGACGGCGTGCGCAAAGGCACGATAGTTGAAAGCCTTTATCGAGAAATTCGCGCCTTGCGCATCTATGAAGGCGCATCGGACGTACAAAAAACAGTCATAGCCCGCCAAACATTGCTTAATTTTGAGCAAGGAGGATCGTGATGCTCGGACCGACAGGCCATATAGATACCTTCACCCGCGACAATTTGCCGCCTGAAGACCAACAGCCCACTTTTTTACTAGAGCAGTTTCAATACCCCGACTACCTAAATATCGGCGTTGAACTTACCGACAAAATGGTCGCACAAGGTTTTGGCGACAAAATTGCACTGATCGGTAATGGTCGCCAACGCAGTTATAAAGAGCTAGCCGATTGGACAAATAAACTAGCCAATGTCTTAGTCGATGATTTAGGCGTTAAGCCTGGCAATCGGATTCTGATTCGTTCAGCGAATAATCCGGCTCTGGTGGCTTGTTGGCTGGCGGCGACTAAGGCGGGTGCAGTGGTGGTGAATACCATGCCAATGCTGCGTGCAGGGGAGCTACAAAAAATCGTGGATAAAGCGCAGATCACTCATGCTTTGTGCGATACGCGCTTGATGGATGAGCTGATCGAATGCGCTAAGACTAGCGACTACTTAAAATATGTAGTGGGCTTTGATGGCACTTCTCATCATGATGCTGAATTAGATCGCGCTGCCCTGCTTAAGCCCGACACTTTTGAAGCGGTGCAAACTGGACGTGATGATGTTGCCCTGCTGGGTTTCACCTCCGGCACAACCGGCGATCCGAAAGCCACCATGCATTTCCACCGTGATCTGCTGATTATTGCGGATGGCTATGCCAAAGAAGTCCTAGGCGTCACCTCGAATGATATTTTCGTCGGCTCTCCACCGCTGGCTTTTACCTTTGGTTTAGGCGGATTAGCCGTTTTCCCGCTGCGGTATGGCGCGACGGCGACTTTACTTGAAACTGCTTCGCCGCCGAATATGATCAATATTATTGAGACTTATAAGGCAACTATCTGCTTCACCTCACCCA
Source organism: Thiolinea sp. (assembly GCA_049292455.1). GTDB lineage: Bacteria > Pseudomonadota > Gammaproteobacteria > Thiotrichales > Thiotrichaceae > Thiolinea. The sequence goes on along the minus strand of JBATRF010000041.1, from coordinate 145,466 downwards.
CTGCTTATCGAGCGATGATGCGCGCAATGGACGAAGGTGCCGATTTATCCTCTTTACGTTGTGCGGTCTCAGCTGGCGAAACCTTACCCGCTCCAGTGTTTGATGAGTGGCAGCGCAAAACCGGCAAACCGATGTTAGATGGTATCGGCTCGACTGAGATGCTGCATATTTTCATCAGCAATCGTTTTGAGTCGGCGCAAGCAGGTTCAACGGGTTATCCGGTTTCAGGTTATGAGGCCAAAATTGTTGATCATAATATGGACGAAATGCCACGCGGCGAAGCCGGTCATTTAGCCGTGCGTGGCCCTACTGGCTGTCGTTATTTAGCGGATAAACGCCAAGCTAATTATGTAAAAGCAGGTTGGAATGTGACCGGCGATACCTTCATTCAAGATGAGCAAGGCTATTTCCATTTCGCCGCGCGCAATGACGATATGATCGTCTCCTCCGGCTACAATATCGCAGGACCTGAAGTCGAAACTGCCCTACTTTCCCATCCACAGGTAGTTGAATGTGCTGTGGTAGCAGCACCCGATGTGGATCGTGGCTTTATCGTGCAAGCGCATGTGGTCTTAGAAGCAGGAGTACCACGCGATGAATCCACTGTCAAAGCGCTACAAGATTATGTGAAAAAAACCATCGCGCCTTATAAATACCCGCGCTCAATTGTCTTTACCGATGCTTTACCGAAAACCGCCACGGGTAAAATTCAACGCTTTAAATTACGTCCGCAACAAGCCGCAAGCACCACAGATTTTGTAAAAACTAAAACTTATTTCCAGCTACCGGCGGGCGTGATTTATCTCGATGGCAATTCTTTGGGGCCTTTACCTAGCAGTGTCAATGCGCATTTAGCTAAAGTGGTCGAACAGGAATGGGGCGAGCAATTGATTCGCGGCTGGAATACGGCTGCTTGGTTTGAGCAGCCACGCCGCGTCGGTAATCGGATCGCGAAACTCCTAGGTGCTGCCGATAATACCGTGGTCATGGGCGATACCCTTTCCATTAAGGTGTATCAGGCTTTAGCTGCCGCACTGGCGCTGAATCCAGAGCGCAAAGTCGTTTTATCTGATAGTGGCAACTTCCCGACCGATTTATACATGGCGGAAGGCCTGCTGAAATCCTTAGGTCAAGGTCATGCGCTAAAAACCCCAGAGCCTGAAGCGGTTGAAGGCATGCTGGATACTAGCATTGCTGTGTTAATGCTCACACATGTCGATTATCGTACTGGACGTATGCATGACATGCAGCGCTTAACCGCCAAAGCGCATGAGCAAGGCATTATTGTGATTTGGGATTTAGCGCATTCAGCGGGCGCAGTCCCGGTGGATTTAACCGCAGCCCAAGCCGATTTTGCAGTTGGCTGCACCTATAAATATTTGAATGGTGGCCCCGGCTCCCCTGCGTTTATTTATGTAGCACCCAAGCATGCCGATATTGCTTTACCGGCTTTATCCGGCTGGATGGGGCATGCAGCACCTTTTGCTTTCGACCTTAATTATCAACCTGCTGAAGGCATTCAACGCATGCGCGTGGGCACACCACCAGTACTTGCGCTCTCAGCTTTAGAGGCGGCTTTAGATGTTTGGGATGATGTCACTATGCCTGAGCTGCGCGGCAAGTCGATCACGCTAAGTGAGCTGTTTATCAAGTTAGTAGAAGAGAAATGCCCAATGCTCACGCTGGCTAGCCCACGTAATCCTGAAGAGCGTGGATCACAAGTATCGTTCCGCTGTGAGCAGGGTTATGCAGTGATGCAAGCCTTGATTGCACAGGGTGTGATTGGTGACTTCCGTGCACCGGATTCAATTCGCTTTGGCTTTACACCACTTTACATTGATGAAACCGATGTGAAGCAAGCCGCCGACATCCTCGCTAAAGTAATGAATGAGCGTTTATGGGACAAACCCGAATATCAGCAAAAGGCAGCCGTGACATGAGTACTTGCCCTTATGACCCAGCGCATGAAGGTGCACAGATGTCCTTTGATGGACGCATGTCGTATGGCGATTATTTGCAAATCGACACTCTGCTCAATGCTCAAAAGCCGCTGACTCAGAAACATGATGAGATGCTGTTTATTATTCAGCATCAAACTTCAGAATTATGGATGCGGCTGGCAGTACATGAATTGATAGCAGCGCGCCAAGCTTTACGCGACGGGCGCTTGCCGAATGCATTTAAAATGCTGGCACGCGTTGCACGCATTTTTGAGCAGCTGAATAGCGCTTGGGATGTGCTGCGTACCATGACGCCAAGCGAATACACTCAATTCCGTGAGCAGCTCGGGCAAAGTTCGGGCTTCCAATCACATCAATATCGGCAGATTGAATATATTCTCGGTAATCGGAATGAAGCCATGCTGCGTCCGCATGCGCATCATCCTGAGACTTTGCAGCTGCTTGAAAATGAATTAGCGCAGCCTAGCCTTTATGATGAAGCTTTGCGCTTAGTGGCAGCAGCGGGTATTCCTATTCCACAAGACGTGCTGGGGCGTAACTTTCGCCTGCCGCATCAAGCCAATGAATCGGTGATGCAGGCTTGGAAAGTGGTTTATCAAAACCCTGAGCAGTATTGGACTCTGTACGAATTAGCCGAAAAGCTAGTTGATTTCGAGGATTATTTCCGGCGCTGGCGTTTTAACCATGTGACCACGGTAGAGCGCATTATTGGCTTCAAGCGCGGCACAGGCGGTACGGGTGGTGTTTCTTATTTGCGGCGCATGCTTGAAGTGGAATTATTTCCTGAACTTTGGCATGTTCGAACTATTTTATAAGTTGCAAAAGGTAGCTATAACTATGAGTCAAACTATCGAATCTCCGCATGAATTTTTGCACCCTAAACATTGGAAACCCGCGCTGGGTTATGCGAATGGAGTAGCTGCTAAAGGCCGCCTGCTATTTTTAGGGGGACATATTGGCTGGAACGGCCAACAAGAATTTGAAACTGATGATTTTGTCGAACAAATCGAACAAACTTTAAAAAACATCGTGGAGGTTTTAAATGAAGCCAATGCCAAACCTGAGCATATTGTCCGCCTAACTTGGTATATCACCGATAAACGTGAATATCTGGCTAATCTACGCGAAATTGGCCGCGCTTATAAACGAGTTTTGGGTGCGCACTTTCCAGCGATGGCAATGGTGCAAGTCGTCGCTTTAATTGAAGATCGGGCAAAAGTGGAAATCGAGGCAACGGCAGTCTTGCCGGAGTAAAGATCTCCTAAATTACCACCGTCTGCTTAGTGCGGGCGGTGGGTTTTAAATCCCTCGCTATTTACTCTCCCCACAAGCTCTCGAAGCACTGGCTAGAAATGCGTTATGATTAAATCATCCGCACAACCTAAAAACTTAGCCATGACCCAACCCAAGAAAGTTTTTATTAGCTATAGCCATGACTCTGACAAGCATCGTGAATTTGTTCGCAACTTAGCAGATCGTTTAAGGCGAGATGGTTTAGATTGCCAGATTGATCAATATGTGAATGGCTTCCCAGCGGAAGGCTGGCAGCGCTGGATGGAAAATCATTTAGAAGCGGCTGAGTATGTTTTATTAGTCTGCACAGAAAACTATTTACGCCGTTATCGTGGGCAGGAAACAGATGCGGGTAAAGGGGTGAATTTTGAAGGTTTAGTCATTTCCCAACATTTGTATGACGCCTACTATCGGAATACAAAATTTATTCCAGTCATTCCCGAAGGTGGTAGTTTTGAGCATGTGCCTACTCCACTGAGAGGCTTCAATACCTACACTCTAACTCGTGATTATGATGCACTTTATCGCTACCTCACCCAACAACCTGAACATAGCGCGCCACCACTTGGGCCGGTACGTAAAATGCCTGCCGCTGACCCTACGCTGCCATCCCCTACAGCAAATCTACAACCAGCAACCCCAGCTATCCCCACCAATGCAATCAACGCTGATCGACGTACACGCTTAGAAGAAAAATTGCGGCGATTGTATGAACAGTACGACTTGGAAACACGTGTTGAAGAAAAATTGCGTTTGGAACCGTTGATTAGGGAAGTGGAAAAAGAGCTAGCCAAACTTCAGAAAACTTAGCTACAAGCAGCCTACTATAAATTTCACAAATCAAATGCACCATGTTGGCACACAACAACCGATAGACCTCTCGTTACCTGAACAAAATCACTGAAATATTTTGATCGCTAAAAGAGCTAGATAATTAATCAGCACACCTAAAACTCAAGCCAACTTAATCTCAATTAAAATCTCATTAACCGTTTGTTTATATTAAATTTATTTAAGTTATTTTCCTGTTACACCAATCCAACTCCCCATAACATTAACTAGCTTAATTAAACATTAATTCATTGCTAAAACCTATCAAACGATTAATTCAGTTTTTGTAAAGCCCCTATTCACAATAGAATGTTTTTATTATATAAACCCTGCCTAAGCACTGCATCACAGAAAAGCAGGCTCTTTCCGTTGAGGGTAAAAGTTCAGTGAGTGTTCACTGTTTTCGACTTTAGTAGGCTTGCGAGAAAATGATCCCATCCACGCTAAATTTGGCAGATGCACAGCATCTGGCGGTACGTGCGTGCCTTGGCGCAGAGGCTCCGCTGCTCCACGCATTACAGGACAAATCAGCCACCACGATTGTCCAAGAATTGCTATCCCTTCCAGCGGATGCTCCCAACAACCCGCCAAAATTTTCCTCTTGGGGCAGCTGGGAAAATATGCTGATTAATGGCGAAATGGGGCAAGCACGCGACCGTCTTAATCAAGAAAAGATGCTGCTTAAGCAATGGTGGATGCAGCACTTACTCACCACCTCTAGCCCCTTAGTCGAGCGGATGGTGATGTTCTGGCATAACCATTTCACGACCTCAATCAATAAAGTTAACCAGCCCAAACTGCTGTTACAGCAGCATCACCTGATTCGTGAGCATGCTTTAGGTAATTTCGCTAGCTTATTGCGCTCTATTGCGCGTGACCCAGCCATGTTGATCTACCTTGATGGTGGGATGAATTACAAAGAAAAGCCGAACGAGAATTTTGCGCGTGAACTGCTTGAGCTATTTACCTTAGGCGCAGGTCATTACCATGAAAGCGACATCAAAGCTGCTGCGAAGGCTTTCACCGGTTGGTCGGTGGATCGCAACCATAATAGTTTTGTGTTTGAAGCTGAGCATCATGACAATAGCGGTGCGGTCTTCTTAGGCCAAACTGTGCGGGATGGTGAGGAAGTGTTAGAGGTAATCCTCAAGCATCCGCGCACGGCTAAACATATCGCTGAGCAGTGCTGGCAGGCCTTCATTAATACTAACCAAGCTGATCCAGCCATCATCAACGCTTGGGCAGATGCCTTCCGTAGCTCAGGTTATGAAATCAAAGTCTTGCTGGAAAAAGTCTTTTTGAGTGATGCATTTTGGGCAAGCCAAAATAGAAATATTTTAAGCAAATCGCCAGTCGATCTGATTGTTGGTTTATGTGTATCGCAGCCAATCCCCAGTGTGCCTGTTGCTGAATTGGTGAGGTGGTCTGAGAAGCTTGGGCAGAATTTATTTGTTCCTCCCAGCCCTAAAGGATGGGCCGAAGGCAAAGCTTGGATTACCACCCAAAGCCTGCTTGACCGTTACAGTATGGTCTCCACCTTAGCAGTTAAATTACCGCCCACTACGCGAACTGCCTTACTCGCTCCCAGCTATCAATTGAAATAAGGGCTACTATGAATCGGCGTGACTTTTTGAAAAGCTTAAGCGCATTGCCCTTCCTGCATTTATTGGGAACTAACCCTAGCTTTGCTAGTGAAAGCAACCATGTGGTCGTACTCGTCGAGCTGAAAGGCGGCAATGATAGCCTGAACACACTGATACCCTATCAAGACCCCGCTTATTATCACTTGCGCCCTAAACTAGCGATTCCAGAGCAGCAGGTCTTGGGTTTGGGTGATGGTATGGGAATGCACCCTGCATTGCGTCCGCTATTGTCTTTGTGGAATAACAAGGAGTTGGCATGGATTCAAGGTATTGGCGTACCGGGGCAAGAACAAGCACGCTCACATTTCACCTCAATCCAGCATTGGGAAACCGGTAGCCTTGATCAAAACGCTGATCAAGGTTGGGTGAGCCAAGTCTTTCGCCCATCCAAAGCAGGCTTACAAGGTATCGCAATGGGCGATCACTTAGGCCCATTGTTAGGCAATAACTTCAACGCGATTAACTTGCATGATCCCGATGAATTTGTGCAATACATCGAAAAACTACGTTCCAGCAGCCTGCTGCATAGCGCTGATCGCAGCAATCCTATGCTCGCGCATATTCTTGATGTTCAGCAGAAATTACTGGCCGCAGGTGCGCAAATTAGCCGCCAGCTACAGGCTAACCAAGGTATCAAGCAGCAGTTTCCAGCAGGCGATTTTGGTGATGGTTTGGCTTCGATAGCACGCATGATTATTAGCGACTTTCAGATGCCAGTGTATAAAGTCAGCCTAGGCAATTTTGATACGCATGTCTCACAGGTCGCACTCCATCAGCGTTTGCTAGCAGAGTTAGCTAATGGCTTAGCGGCTTTTAGCCAAGTCATGCGCCAACATAATAGATGGGACAATGTGGTCGTGATTACCTATTCCGAATTTGGGCGCAGAGCAGCAGAAAATCATAGCATGGGAACCGATCATGGTTCTGCGGCTGCACATTTGGCGATAGGCGGACGAGTCAAAGGCGGCTTCTATGGAAAGCACCCTGATTTGTTAGCACTAAATGCAGGCGATATAAAATATCATGTTGATTTTCGCTCAGTGTATGCCAGCTTAGTACAGCGTTGGTGGCACCAGCCTAGCCTTTGGGATGTGACGGATATTCCGTTTATTGCTTGATAGCTTTCAAAGAAAAAGGGCAAGCACTGCCCTTTTCCTGAACGCATCACTCAATATTGATTAGCCAAGCGCTGGATAATCTGTATAGCCTTCTGGCCCTGGCGCATAGAAAGTAGCAGGGTTGGGTGTATTCCACTCAGCACCGGTACGAATCCGCTCTGGCAAATCAGGATTGGCTAAGAAGCCAGTCCCAAAGGCTACTGCATCCACATGCCCTGCTTGAATGGCTTGCTCAGCTTCTTCAGCGCTGTAACCCATATTACTGATAATCACCCCTTTATAAGCTTCGCGCATTGGTGTGAGTACATCGCCTTGTTGCACACCAAAGAAGTCACTGCGCATCACATGCACATAAGCCAAATTCAATTCATTTAAGCGCTCACCTAAGAATTTAGCCAAGCCCATGGGGTCACTATCCACCATGCTGTTATAACTATTCAGCAAGGATAAGCGCAAACCGACTCGTTCACTACCCACTTCAGCAGATACCGCTGTTAGCACTTCAAATAAGAAACGCGCACGATTCTCCACAGAGCCGCCGTAATTCCCAGTACGCTTATTCGAACCATCGCGTAGGAACTGGTCAATCAAATAGCCATTGGCGCCATGAAGCTCCACCCCATCAAAGCCTGCTTGCATCGCACTACGCGCTGCTTGAGCAAACGCCTTGACTAAGCCCGGAATTTCATCATCGCTCACCGCACGCGGCACCACATTAGCGGCTTTACCTTGGGGAGTATGGATTTCACCGTCAATGGCAATAGCGCTAGCTGAAATCGGCTGTTGACCATTACACATATTCGGATGAGATGCGCGCCCTCCATGCCAAATCTGTAGGAAAATCTTGCCGCCTTTAGCATGGACTGCTTGGGTAACTTGCTTCCAAGCTTCCACTTGCTCAGCAGAATAAATACCTGGCTCAGCAATGAAAGCTGAGGTATTCGGCAGAATCATGGTGCATTCAGTAATAATCAGGCCAGCGCTCGCACGTTGCGCATAATACTCAGCCATTAGTGCATTAGGCAGATGCTCCAATCCAGCACGCGCCCGAGTTAAAGGCGCCATGATGGCACGATTAGCTAAAGTCAAATCCCCTAGGCGCATCGGTTCTAATAATTTCATATTCATCCTTTCTACTTTGCTTATTTTCTGTGCCAGAAGAATAGGCGTAATGACGAGTGACTGCCAAAAGGCTGGAATTTTCGTAGGGTTAGCAACTTAGGTTAAAGCAGTTCTGACTTCAGGTTAATAGTAAGCGGCCCAACTTGAACTATCTTTAGAGCAACTGATATGTAGAGGAGAATATGAATGAACAGTAACCTCAAACAAGCCTTCATCATTGCCGGTAGTGCATTATTAATTTTAAGCTTTACTCCGACAACCCAGGCAAAAAATGGCAATGATGACGGTAAAGGCAATCGCAGTGTTTTTAAAGGCATTGTGCAAAGCAAACCTGCAAATGGTTTACGCGGTGTTTGGCGGATTGCAGGCCAAACCGTGCGCACTCATGCAGGTACACAATTTAATCAACTGGATGGTGCTTTGGCCGTTGGTGCTTGTGCCAAAGTCAAAATTCGCAATGGCAAAGTCCATGAAATAGATAGTGAACCCGCGTTCGACTGTTAAATAAAGCCCAAGTGTTCACTCAACCGCCAGTTGCATTCATATGCCTAAATAGAACTGGCTTGGCTTGCAGATTAAACTCGTGCCCCTGAGGTTTAATCTGCATAGCCTTTTCCAACGCTTCATACAGCGGTGTATCATCCAGAGGATGCGCACGCAACACTCGGCGCAAATCGACTGAATGCTCCTGCCCCAAACACAAGAGCAAGCGCCCTTCTGCTGTTACTCGCACTCGATTGCAATCGCCACAAAAGTTATGGCTATGCGGAGAGATAAAACCGACTCGGCTACTGTGATCAGGAAAAGCATAATATTTTGAAGGCCCACTCGTTTGCGCGGCGATGGGTTGCAGCTCAAAGCGGGTACGCAAATCACGCAGAATTTCATCGCTCGAATAATAAGCCTCAGCGCGATCATGCTCGCTAATCACACCCAAGGGCATTTCTTCAATAAAGGAAATATCGCAATTTTTTTCGCGGGCGAACTCGACTAAGTCAATGACTTCATCGTGATTGCGATTTTTCAGAATCACTGCATTCAGCTTAATCCGTTGAAAGCCTTGCGCAAGCGCTGCTTCAATGCCTGCTAGGGTCTGTTCGATTTCGCCAGTACGAGTGAGTGCTTTGAAACGGTCTGCTTGCAGGGTATCGAGGCTGATATTAATGCGGGTGATGCCTGCTTGTTTTAAAGCAGCCGCATATTTGGGGAGCTGACTGCCATTGGTAGTGATCGTCAAATCGCGCAAACCGTCCAATTGCCCTAAGTCTTCGCAGAGTTGCAGTACATTACGCCGAGTAAGCGGTTCGCCACCGGTGAGGCGAATTTTACTCACCCCATAATGCACAAAAGCACGCCCGATGCGGCTCATTTCCTCTAAAGTTAGGAGCTGTTCACGCGGCACAAATACCATGTCCTCAGCCATGCAATACACACAGCGAAAATCACAGCGATCTGTCACGGACAAACGCACATAATCAATGCGCCGCCCAAAACGGTCAATCAGCTGTCGCTCGGACATGGTCGCTCTCCCTTCACTCAATCTGGATTTGATGCGTTTATCTTACGCTCTTTTGCGTAGGAGCAGTGAGTGGGCTGGATTAGTGTATGTGATTGCTGACTAACAGCTGCGGCTCATGCAATAAAGCTAGGCGATACTGCCCAATTAAGCGAAAGCCGATGGCTGAATAAGCCTTAATAGCAGCAGGTGTATCGGTGAATAAAATCGCAGTTTGCACACCACGCTCTTTAGCGGCAGCCAAACTTTGTGCCACTAAATAACGAGCATAAGCTCGATTACGTTGGCTTGGCGGTGTCCAGACTGGGCCAACTTGCACAATATCAGGTAGGCTAACACTGAAACCGCTTAACGCCACTGGCTGCTGATTCACTTCCAATAAATAGATTTCAGTCGAGCGTAGCCAAACCTCGACTGTCGCTGCCACCCGCCGCTCTAACGCGGCCCCCGCTTGCGCATGCAAAGCCTCTAACTCATAAGCACGTAGCCAAGTTTGTAATAACTCCCGATACTCAGTGCGTGGATGCACTACTTTGAGTTCAAGCTCTGCATCTAACACAGGGATAATTAACTGGTTTAAGTCCAAAGCATAGAGCTGCTCAGCACGTTGCAATCTAAATTGAGCGGGGTGTAAACCCAAAGCAGTAATCACTTGATCAGCCTGCTCCACTACACCGAGAACACCCGCGATGGGGCGCTTCAACGTCTTTTGAAAGGTATGAATTAAATAAGTGAGGTGCTCAGGGTTGGGGGCTTGCATCATCACATTACCATTCCAATAATGGACTAATACACCGCTGAGTTCTGCCTGCTGAAACAGCCCCCAATAATCACCATGATAGGCTTGATCTGACTGAGCCAAACCGACCCGGTTCATATTCCCTAAGATAAAAAGGCTCGTTTCCCTGTACTGACGCAAAAACTGCTCCAGCTGTGCATAGTCATCCATGCCTAAGCGTGTTACTCGCATTGACCTTCCCCTCGCTAAGTCAAGCGAGTATAAGCGCGTCAAGCAAGCTGTGTCAGCAAACGATCCGCAGGCAACTGCTCCAAAATCGTCTGCACCCGTTCTTGCACTGAACCCGACACCACTTGATAAGGAATCTTGTGCTCCTCTAAATACTGCAAGATAAACGCCTGAAATTCGCACTGATTGGTTGCACCCGAACGATCCCAAGTATCTGCATACGGGAAATCAATATCGCAGACCCAAACTTGCGCATAACGCGCCCAACATTGTTCAGCGAGCTGAGTCAATTCAGGCAAAGCCGAGCCATGATAATAATTCGCAAAATGCCAGGTGGTGAAAGCATTGGTATCGCAGATTAAATGGCGCTGCGCTGTTAAAGCCGCCGCATCTTCCAGCTCAATATGCCTCTGCGCGATTAGCAGTAATTCTTCTGGCTCTAAACGGCGATTGCTTTGATGCTGCTCCCAATAAGTGCGCCCGTATTCCGCAGCCCATTCCGTCTTTAAAGCCTGCGCCAAGGCAGCCGCTAAAGTGGTTTTACCCGCTGAAGGTGCACCGAGTAGTACGATCTTTTGGACTAAACTGCGATAAACCACAGGATCAAGATACTGCTGCGCTAAATTCCAGTCTTGGCGAATCCGCGTGGCACTAATCGGTACAATTTGCCTTGGCATATCCACACGCACATCGACTGCGCCCAAAGCCTCACTCACATGCTCACCATAAGGTTCACTGCTAAAGAAATGCGTGACTTTGCGCCCTGCTAAGATCTTCAGAATGAAGTCTTCTTGAGCGCGCATAATGGCTGATGTGTAACCAGTTTCCTTCGGGCCATCGGGAGCAGGCAGTACTTCCACAGTAGGATAAAGTATTTGTAGCCATTGCACGCGCTCCGCCAAATTCACCAAAGGCAGTTCATCGCAGCCGTAAATCATCACGATTAAGTGATCCACTTGCCCTAGAGCGGTTTCAATCATCAATTGATGGCCGCGATGCAATGGGGCAAATTTACCTAAAGTCAGGCCCACTTTACGCATAGCTTGGCTCGGCTTTTACCGGAGTTTGCGCTTGGTAACGCTTCCACCAAGTGTATTGACCAATCATCGCCATCACTAAGAAGCAGCTATACAGCACGGTAGTGGGATATAAGCCTTTTTGGTAGTAAACCCAAATGGCTACCACATCAACCGCAATCCAGAACGACCAATTAAACAATTGGCGACGAATCAATAGCCATTGCGCCACTAAGCTTGCACTCAACACAAAGGAATCGGCATAAGGCAAACTCGCATCCGTGTGGGTTAATAACCAACCCATCCCAAACGCGCCCAACACTGCAATCACCGCCCAAAGCGCGTACTGCCAACCCACACCCAACTCCACCACGACTTCTTGTTGTTGATCTTTATGTTGCAGCCAAGACCACCAACCATAAAATTGCAAACCGATATAAATCACATGCAAGCCCATATCCGAATACAACTTAGCCTGCCAAAAAATATAAACAAACAAAGTCACCTGCACCAAGCCTGCTGCCCATGACCAAATATTGCGCCGAATCAATAGAAACACACACAGAAACCCTGCAATCGTCGCTATCCATTCAATCGGCGATGCGCCCGCAAAGCCTGTTAGCCACTCAGTTAAATTCATCTCTATTTCCTTATTTAATGATTCATTTGCCGCAATTGCGCCCGCACTTGCATGAGCGCAAAACCCAATAAATTCTGCCCACGCCAACGCTCAGGCTGATTGGCATCGGGGTTACTCGCGCCCATACCAATCCCCCAAATCCGATCACGCGGGCTGGCTTCAACTAGCACTTGCTCACCGGTACTCAGCAGAAATTCTCGAAGCGCTGGATTCTGACTAAACTTGCCCAAATTACCCTGCACGACATACTCAAAACAATGCTGCTTCCAAAGCTGTTCATCAAAATTATTCACTTCACGCCCCAGTTGTTTCGCGGTTTGTGGTGAATCACAGGCTAAAATTTCTGCAAGCTTATTTTCATTATTAAATAGCCGTGCTTTTTGCGCCATCATGTAATGTTCAGCGGTTAAGTAGTTGCTGTTATCTAGGGTAAAAGGTGCATAAAACCATTGGCTTAAACAGCTTTTATCGATGGCATCAGCCTTTGGGGTGTGGCCCCAAAAATGCAAATACTGAACACTATTTCCTTGAGATAAATAGCTGATTAACTCAGCGCGAGTACTGACTACATAAACCATGTTATTTGCCTTTTCATTACACATAAACTAAACACTATATGGCAAGTTATACACAAACGACCTGATGTTATAGGGAGCGATCTTGAAACTTGAACTTACCTCCCCAAGTTTTAACTTAATGTCCTCATGGAGACTTTAATATGACAACAACCTTACTTGTTGACGAGAGACTGGTGGCTCAAGCACGAGTGGTTGCAGCCATCAAAGGCACTAACCTTAATCAACTAGTGAATGACTATTTAGAAACCATGATCCACCAACAAAAAACTGGCTCAAGCTTCGCTGAATTCACTGCGTTGAGCGGTCAAGGCTCAGGTAGTCATTGGCGCTTTAACCGTGAGGAGCTACATGAAAGAACTTAGCTTCCTCGATACCAGTATTTTGCTTGCGACTGATGATGCTCAGCACCCTGACAAGCAAGCGATGGCCTTAGCACTTTTGCAAGAGGGTTGGGCGAGCAAACAAGCGGTGATTTCAACTCAAGTACTACGTGAATACTTTTCCGCAACCACACAAAAGCTCGGCGTACCCATCGACATTGCCCAGCGCAAAGTCGAACTGATGGCGAGCCAAATGGAAGTCATGAGCAGTGATTCGGATGACATCCTCCAAGCCATTGAGCTGAGTAAAACTCAAGATTTTAGCTTCTGGGAAGCGCTGATTATTCGCATGGCCCAGCAAGCTAATTGCACCGTACTTTATTCGGATGTGATCCAACCGCAACACACGCTCACAGGCTTAGCAATCATCAATCCCTTTCAAAGCTAAACATTTCGGATAGCAGTAGCTCGCTGCTATTCTTCAATTACACACTAAGCAACCCTGCGTTTGCGCCACACCTACTGTCACCACCGTCCCCGAATTAAACGCTAAATAATCTGCTTCAATCCCATCCGAAAAAATTACGCCATTCTCGGGCATCTGCGATTCAATCCGTAAGGGTGCTTGTTGAGTAATAGTGCCAAACACTAAATTCACCCCCGTGATTTTACTCGGGAAAGGTTCGCGCACGGTGAATTGCAGTCTTGCTGCATCCCATGCAAATCCCTGCAATAACTCATGCTCCCCCTGATGGGTCACGCCCAAAGCACCCGCCAAAATCGAGCGAAACCAGCCGCTTGAACCAAAGCCGGTCGAGACAATAACTCCTGATGAGGATTGGGTTTCGCGCTGCCCTTGCCACTCCAAAGCATAACGTGCTGAGGTATGCGTTTTCGGACCAATGAACACATCATTCACTGCCAATAAGCGCTGCCCATCATTGGTTTTGGCTTCGGCAAAGGTGATGGTTTTGCTCGCTGCGCTTTGATTCAAAGTACGTTCCAAAGCGCGGTTTAAATCACCGATTTCAAACGGCAGCAATTTGCCATCCCAGCGCTGCGGATCGGGATTAATCGCAATCACTGGCTGGCCTTGTAAATATTTCAAGGTATTCGCCACCAAACCATCTTGACCAATCACGATCACAATATCGGTCGCACCAAATTGGTAATTCGGCAATAAGGAGCGCTCCAAACTCTGAAAACGCCCCAAAGGTTTTAAGATTTGCTCAGCTTCGCGCAAACGCTGCTGATATAAATCGTGTTCGTTTAAATAATCCTGCGCATTAATTTGATTGTGTTCCAAATAAAAGCGCGCTTGAGGCCAAGTATTAAAACGCTCAACTAATTCCTGCAAACGAGTTTTGCGTGTAATCAGAATAAAACGTTGTTGATTGGCTTTTTTCATCTTAGCGCACTGCCTTTTTCACCATTTGCCCGAATAAATCCGGCGTAATATTCAATTCACCAATCTTGCTAGCATTCTGCGCCAAACCTTCAAAAGCCAAAGCCATTAATTGTTCAGGCTGCATCTGCGCCAAGGCAATTGCTTTTAAATGCTCCACCGGCAATTGCTTGAAAGCATTCATCTTGGTAGAAACTGCATAAGCTTCGGCATCGGCTTCTTTCTGGCGATTTTCCATTTGCGTATTCACCAAATCTTTACGCTGGGTTTCTTCGGCGATTCTTGCCTGTAAACGTTCACGTTCGGTTTCCGCTTGAGCACGCAATAAAGTACGCTCATTCTCAATGCGCGATTCTTCAATTTCCTGCTCTTTTTGTTGCACCAATAAGGCGGTATTTAATTCAGCCTCGCGAATCGTGCGCTCCTGCTCCACCGCTGATTTACGCCGTGAATAAATCGCGTCGTCGGCTTCTTTTAAAATCATCTCACGCGCTTCAGCTTCCAAGGCGCGCGTGGTTTCGGGCGTGGGTTGAATCGCACTGATCGACACTTCCAATAACTCAATGCCCATCGCCTGCAAAGTCGCATCCACCCGCGCCTGTTCACGCACATACTGCGCCAAGGCTTGGCTCATGGTTAAAGCACTGCGCAAATCACTGGCTTGAATCTGGCTCTGAATCGAAGCCTGCACCACGCGCAACACCCGATCCGATAAATGCAAAGGATCCTCCGAGACGTAGGTATTGCCATTTTTCGCCAAGGTGAAATTCAGCATCCCCGCCATTTTCACCGCATCGACAATCTGATAAGAGATCTGCCCTTGTACGGTCAAAGCCTGAAAGTCTTTGGTTTGTAAGTTAAAAATGAAGGGCGCTTCCTGCACATTGACTGGCACGGCGGCTATTGACGAATTCACTGCATTATAGAAAAAGCTCAGGCCGCGCCCGTGTTGCTGCACTTTGCCTTTGTTGGTTTTGATCGCATAGGTGGATGCATCTGCTTTGTAATATTTCACGCCGAACATGAGCTTTTCTCCTTATTGGTGTCTTATAGTCACTTTATGTTTTATATAGTGTCTTACTGTCACTATCGTGTCAATGATTAAGTGTCTTAAAGACAATAAAAAGATTGAAAGCGCCGACGAACTGCTTTAAGGTGCTCAAATCACTCTCAAACTTGTGCCTAACCATGACCCAACTCGATGACGAAGCTAGCTTTCTAGCCCACTACAATGCGCGCGATTTTGCCGCCCCGTTAATGACTGTTGACCCAGTGCTTTTCACCTATCACGAAGCCGCCTTGAAAGTCTTATTGGTGGAACGCTCGAATCACCCTGAACGCGGCTTATGGGGCTTGCCGGGTGGCTTTGTTGATATGGCTAGCGATAAGACACTAGAAGATACCGCACGGCGCAAACTGCAAGAAAAGACCGGCATTACCCCGCCCTATTTGGAGCAGCTCTACACCTGCGGCTCAGCGACACGCGACAAGCGCGGCTGGTCAGTGACTGTCGCTTATACCGCTTTGATGGCTTATCAAGAATGCGCCGCGCATATTGAAACCGTCAGCGATGCCAAATGGTGGGAATTTGAGGCTTTAAATGAGATGCCTTTAGCCTTCGATCACCGCGAAATTATCCAAACCGCCCGCGAACGCTTACGCCAAAAAGCACTGTATTCAATCGTTCCGGCTTATGCTTTGCCTGAGAAATTCACCCTGCCGGAATTGCAACATTTGCATGAGGTTTTATTGGGGAAAGCATTGCAAAAAAAATCGTTTCGGAGAAGGATCGAAGAGGCGGAGTTATTGGTAGATACGGGGGAAAAGCGCTCGGAGGGGAATGGAAGACCTGCGGGGTTGTATCGGATGAAGGAGGCGGCAGGTAGGTATATGTTTGTGCGGAATTTGGAGGAGTGATGCGCCCCTTAAAATTTTACTGCACTTTCAACTCCCTCAACCTTGTCGCTGCATCAACCTGACCCTGAGCAGCTGCCTTTTCATACCACTTAATAGCTTCGGTAGTTGATTGCGGCACAGCTCTACCCTCCTCATACATTGTGCCTAGATTATATTGGGAAAGAGCCACACCTTGATCAGCCGCTAGTTGAAAGAACCTCAGCGCTTCGCTGTCTGATTGTTTAAACCCTTCGCCTGCGTGATACATCACACCCAGATTATGTTGCGCCAGTGCAAAATTCTGATCAGCTGCTAACTGAAACCATCGGGCTGCCGCTGTATAAGACTGCCCAGTTAACGGGTTGCCTTGATAGCTCAAAATACCCAAATTGTATTGTCCTAAAGCCAAACCTTGCTCAGCAGCCTTCATAAACAGCTCAATCGCCTGGTAATCCGATTGCTCAACACTCTTACCTTCTAAGTACATTTTGCCTAAGTTAGCTTGCGCCATTGGATTCCTCTGATCAGCTGCTAACTTAATCCAGTTAAAAGCCTCCTTATCGGATTGCGCCACACCTTGGCCTTCCAGATACAAGATACCCAAATTGGTTTGAGCATACGCATCGCCTTGCTCCGCAGCAAGCTGATACCAATGCGCCGCATCTGCATACGATTGCGTCACACCTCGTCCATGCGCATACATCAAGCCTAGATGATATTGCGCATCAGCATTCCCTTGTTCAGCCAGCGGCTTTAAGCGTGCTAAGGCTACGGCGTAACCACCGGTTTTATAGGCCTCAACACCCACGCTTAAAGGATCAGTGCTGGGGGCAAGTTCGGCTAAGATGCTTTCTAGGGTCTGATTGGGGTCATCCAAAACCTCCGCCTGACTAGCATCCACCTGAACGGGTTGCGGATAATCCGCCAAGCTCTGATAAATCAAGACGCCACCGCCCACCAAAATACAGGGAGTTACTAAAGCGAGTATAAGAAATTTCGATGGCATCACTAACCCTACTATTTATAAAGCAAAGCAAGTGATATAGCTTAGTTAAGCATCTTAGCTCAACTTGCTGCGATGATCAGGCAAAGGTTCAGATGGAAAACACAATCTTAAGTTTACTGTACCGAGGTTTAGTGCAATCCTTACTTCCAATAAATTAAACAACGCCTTGTTTCCAATCACCGCAGGAGTATAGAAATGACATATGTGTTAGTGCATGGCAGTTGGCATGATGGTACAGCTTGGGGAAAAGTCGCTGACCATCTGAGGAGTCTTGGCGAAACGGTGCATACACCCACGGTGGCGGGGCATGGCAAAGGCGTTGCAAAAAATGTCAGCCATGCCGAAAGCGTGCGGTCTATTGTCGATTATATCAATGCTGAGCAGCTCGAAAATGTTGTATTACTGGGGCATAGCTATGGTGGAACGATCATCTCCAAAGCGGTGGAGCAGTTACAAAACCGTGTGAAACGTTTGATCTTCTGGAATGCCTTTGTTTTGCAAGATGGCGAGTCCTTAGCAGACAATACGCCGCCACATTACCGTGGATTGTTTGATCATCTGGCGGCCACGAGTGGCGATAATACTATCATGCTGCCCTTCCCCATCTGGCGCGAAGCTTTCATGAATGACAGCGATTTGGAGCTAGCGACCGCCTGCTACGACTTACTTTCACCCGAACCGAACCAATTTAATGAAAAGTTAGATCTAAAAGTCTTTTACAACCTAATTCAAACTCACCAAATCGCCTGTAGCTACATAAACTGTACAGAAGACATCGCGCTGCCGCCCGGTGAATGGGCTTGGCATCCGCGCATGTCGAGTCGTTTAGGTTTATATCGTTTGGTGCAAATGCCGGGTAGCCATGAAGCCTGCTTCTCCAATCCCAAACTACTTGCAGAAAAAATCATTGAGGCTGGACGCGACTAACAAGACTCAACAATGAAACTTAAACTTATTGGCTTCTCTGCTGTTCTGTTAGCCCTGCTAGCCGGTTGTGCTGCTTTAGCACCGGCTAAACTGCTGAATGCGACCATTCCGAAATCGGGTTTCGAGTTGCGTGAACAGGCTTATGGGAGTGATGCGCGTCAACGCATGGATATTTATTTGCCCAAGCAAAAAGCCACAGGCAAAGCACCGATTGTGTTTGTCTTCGGTGGTGCTTGGCGTAGCGGCAGTAAAGAAGATTTCTTGTTTGTGGCGGAGGCTTTAACCGCCTTGGGGCATGCGGTGATTATCCCGAATTACCGCTTGTATCCTACGGTTCGCTACCCTGAAATTATTGATGATATCTCTCAATCCATTGCCTACTTGGAAACGCACGCCAGCAGCCTACTCGGTGAACCTTTGCAGCCCTTTATTCTAATGGGACATTCTTCCGGTGCTCATACCGCTGCGCTGTTAGCCACCAAGCCACCCTATCTACAGAAATTCGGTGTGAAGACTTCTGTGAAAGCTTTGATTGGTTTAGCGGGGCCGTATGATTTGCCTTTGGACTTGGAAGAAGTCGCGCAAGTGTTTGGTAAAGCTGACCCACAAGCGGTGAACGCAACCTTGAATCTGCCCGCACATATCCCGCCAACCCTGTTATTACATGGGGAAGCCGATGATCGAGTTTTACCCAAACACAGTCGGCGCTTTGCTGAAGCCCTGCAACAAGCGCCAGCCGAAGTGGAGTTGCATATTTATCCGAAAGTTGATCATGTGCGCGTTTTAGCGAGCTTAGCTAAACCCTTGCGTAGCTTAAATCCTAGCTATCAAGATATACGTGTTTTTTTAGCTAAGCAGAAGCTTTAATAGTTAAAAGCTCGTGCAAGACCAAGATTGGGGTGAACTAGTCAAGTTCACCCCAATCTCTGCGCATACCCGAACTCTACTCAATCACTACCTTAGCCGAAGCACTGCGCCCAAAGGTTTCAGGATGATACATCTCCTCCGCTTTGGCAGGTGGCGCAATGAAGCTTCCCGGCGTGGTGGCTCTGGCTAGATAGCTATAGTGATAAACGCCATCGGGTAAGAATGAGCTGAACGCTTCCGCACGTTCATCGCGTAGGTTTTGGTATTCATACCAAGTGCGCATCCATGAGAACCTCATCGGCTCAGGCTCATTATTGTCGGGGTTCTGGGCAGTGACTGCTAGGGCGGGATTCAACGCCTCAAAACCCGCAGGCAGTGCATCCACCAAGGCCACATGATGACGCTCAGCAGGCGCGAGCATGGTTAAATTCACTTCAACCCGTGTACCCGCTTTCACTTGCCAAGTCCCATCTTCGCGCTGCTTTACATCATCGGGATTATCTAAGCCACGATAAGAGCGCGTCACGCTAAAGCCCTGTTCCATCGCTGCTAAATCTAAACTTTCTGGTGCATACTTCAGGCCAATTCGATAGTACAAGCGCCCAGCGCCTTGCTTATCCAAGACCAAATCGCGGCG
This sequence comes from Thiolinea sp., assembly GCA_049292455.1. Classification (GTDB taxonomy): domain Bacteria; phylum Pseudomonadota; class Gammaproteobacteria; order Thiotrichales; family Thiotrichaceae; genus Thiolinea. Next base: position 125,723 of record JBATRF010000041.1, on the reverse strand, counting down.
CTGCTCGCCTTTTAATAACCAAGCCATCGGAATATCAGTTTCAACGCTATCCATTGAACGGCCTTTGAAGCTTTGCTCGCCCGCGAAATCATTGCCTAACCACGCTTTAGCCACAAAATCAGGGGTTTGTGCCTCGTATTGTTGGAAGTATTTATCCAAGCCCAACAGAATAAACGCATTCGCCTGAGTTGTTCCCCAATGCCCACGAGTACGCTCAGTTTGGATACCCTTCACCAACTTTGGAATCAAATCAGATTGAGGTTGCGCCTTGATGAGAGCCTCCAGCACAATCCCATTTGCCGTACGATCAGAATGCATCACCCAATAATCACCTGCACCCAGATCACTACGCAGAGTTGCGCCTGCCGCCGTTTCTTGAGTGCGATTCATTAACTCACGCACCAGCTCTTCACGGGCTTTAGCGCTAGCGGGATGGCTGGCTAACACATTCAATAACCAACCCAAGGCTTCTGTTGATAGTTTAGTAACACCACCTTCTTGTTTGATTAAAGCTTGCGCCTTAGCAGGATCTTCATCACCCACCAATTGACGCACGTACAAGCTATAAGCCTTAATATAGCGCCGGACTTCGGGGGTATAGTCTTTAGTGAAATGCTGCTCGATGCTTCTTAAATAATTAAGACTTTGTTCGAGCATATAAGCATCGACTTTGTAGCCTTTTTCCTTGGCGCGAATCAAAGCATGCGTCACATGCACATTCGCATACGGCCAATCTTGCGAACCACTCCCCCATAAACTAAAACCACCTTCGCCGGTTTGACGCTTGGCTAAGCTTTCCAAATCGCGCTGCATGCTTTGCTCAATCGCTTCCGGGCTAGGCAGGTCTTTCGTTTTAAAGGCCTGTAAGACGTCTTTCAAAGCCGCAGTGCTTAACATGCGCGATGCAATCTGCTCGCTGCAACTGTAAGGATAATTTTGTAGATAAATGAAAGCATCGCTTAAGGTCTGTAAGGCGGTTGAGCTAGTGGTAATTTTCAACTCGCCAAACTGCGGTAGAACCTGTTTCGGTGTTTCAATCGCTTGACTCACAGCACCTTGATCGACCACACCATAAGTGGCAAATGCCTCACTGGTAGCAGGTGTCCAAACTGGCAATGAACCTGACGCGGCATCATTTAGCGTGCTAGTCGCGGCGGCAATTTGATAATCCACTTGACCCACATTGACGGCTTTCGCAGGGAAACGTACTTCCACTCGATCATTTGCTGGTACTTCTACCGTATAACCTTTAGCCGCCGTTAGCTCTAAATTGGTTGCATCCAAGGCTACTTGCACCGACATGGGCTGATCACTTTGGTTTTGCAAAACCACTGGCAATTCAAAACTATCACCAAAGTTCAAGAAGCGCGGCGCACTCGGACGCACCATCAATTCTTTGCGTGCCGTTAAATGTGATTCACCCTTGCCATAATGAGTCGCATCTTTAGCAGCCACTGCCATAATACGATAGCGAGTTAGATTGTCGGGTAGTTTTACCATGGTGGTAACTTGGCCTTGAGCATCGGTGATTAGATTCGGTACGAAGGCAGCGAGAGGATTAAAGTTAGTGCGCGCTACCATCGCTGAAGGGGCAGCTCCACCGGATGCTCCACTTACTTCCTTGGCAGCATCCGCAGCAGCAAACCTCATTAACCCCATCTCAGCTTTATTTTCACCTCGATACCGTCCCATAGCCTTTATAGCTGGAACAACCATAGCTGCTGTTGGGGCACTGGCTGGAGTAGCTTGTTGCAACATTATGCCAGCATTCGCAGCTTCCATTTCAGGAATCACAGGCAGCAAAATCGAAGAACGGAAATACTGTGCCATCATTAAAGCTGTGCTCTCTGGGTAGAAAGTATTTAGTGGGTCAGCTAATTGATAATTACCCGCTGCCAAAATCGCCTCATCTGCCACGATTAAAGCCACTTCAGCATTCGCGACTGGCTGGCCTTTATCATCTTGGATTTGCACACTAATAGCCGTTTCTTCCGCAGGTGCTAAAGCTTCTTTTTGCGGCTGAACTTTTACCGCTAACTTACGCTCAGCATTAGTAATTTTCAGAGAAAACTCAGCACTCGCCATCGCCGGACGAGGCGGCAATGTAGTCGCTTCACCGTTGGCAGTTTGGCGGACAGTTTGGCCTAGCAAATTGACGGTCAAGTTGACATTCGGCAACCACTCTGGCTTTAAAGCTAACTTTAAAGTATGGCTATTGCCTTGCATCGTGAAGCGCTGTTCAGTGACTAAGCCATTGTGACTGACTAGCAGCAAACCTTCGGCATCTTTGAAGGGCGCTTGAATTAATAATTTAGCGGTTTCATTCGGCGCGTAACTATCCTTATCAGGAATGATGCGGGCACTTTCCATTTCAACATTATTCGCCGCCGGTTGAGCTTCGGTATCGCCACTCACCCAGCGCGTAATCCGGCTGGCATTGCGCCGCCCTTCACTATCCATCGTGGTAGCAGTGATTCGATATTGCCCCGCCTTGTCGGTCTTAAACTCGCATTTCGCTAAACCTTGTGCATCGGTTTGCACCGTGCAGCGCTGTACATCTTTAAGCTTTTTTACGCCCTCTTTATTGGAGTGATCCGGTAGCCCAGCCTCGACAATCACAGGGCTATTGGCTAGCACTTTGCCGTCAATATCGACGGTCAATACATCCAGTTTTAAGGGCTGATTTTGCTCAACAAAATAGCTATCCGTTTTCAAGCCCACATAAGTATTCGCAGGGTGAATAATGAACTGACTACTACTCGTCCACGCTTGGCGATTTACATCGGTCACGCTCGCTTCAGCACGTACTGAAACGGGCAAGGGGTAGTTAGTATTATTCGGCTGAATTAATAAGGCATGTTTACCTTCAGGATTGGTTTTCCCCGAAAAATTAGCCAGCACATTCTCTTGCGGACGAAACGCATCCCAATGCCACCAAATAGGATTGCTAAAACCAAATGACCAATCCGTTTGATTAGGCGGCGTATACGCTTCTTGGCTGGCCACCAACTGCCAAGCAACCGGAGCTGCCGCTAAGCCACCACCAGCATAATAATTAGCATTGGCACTCACCGGAATATCCTGCTTGATCAGATAAGGCGCGGCCTTAGTTAGCTCAGTTTTTACCTCAAACTCAGGTGTGCGGAATTCTTGAATTTCAAAACCATGCGTATATTCAAGCTCGCTTTCTGTAGCATTCGGCTTTTTGAACACCACCTGAGCTGGCCCTAAATTCGGCGTATCCGGCAGTTTAAAATTAAGATCAAAGCCACCTAAACCACTCAGTTTGGTTGCGCCTTCGGCAATCTTATTCCCCGCAGCATCCATGACCTCATAGTTCAAGGCGGCTAAGTCTTTGGGTAGCTCTAAGGTAGCGGCGGGCTTACCAGCGCGCTCACGCACCCAGCCTTTGAGATGCACTTCTTCATTCGGACGATATAAATGGCGATCATCGAACACATACCACAGTTTCTGCTCGGCTTGCTCGCGGGTTCTCCATGTATCGGAAAACCACATCTGCAAAGCTTCCGGCAGGATGGCTGTATCCTCACCCTGCTTGGCTTCTAACCAACGAATCGTAGGCTCTTGTTCAAGCACTGGATTGGGCTGATTGGGGTTAGGTGCTTGGTCGAGATAAGCTAACGATGCTAAACCTTGCGCATCAGTTGTTTGCGTTTGTGTAGTCGGGCTAGTTGAGCTATGTAAACTGAGCGCTAAATTGCTCACTGGCTTCGCGGTTAACAAATCTCCACCCCAAGCGAGGATTTTGTCTGGATAAGAATAAGCATCCAAGCTTAAGCGCGTGCCTTGTACCCAAACTAATTGCGGTTGCAGCGGTGAATCATTATTAGTGGGCTTAACAGTCGCTTCACCTGCTTCTACCCATAACAACAAATGCCCGAACTTACCTTCTTTCAGCCACTGCCCCAAAGCAATCGGGGTAGTGATCAATGTATCGGTTTGATCCTTGATAGTGAGCGTTTGTTTGCTCAGCAGTTTGCCAGGGAGTTGCAGCGGTTTTTTAGGGTCATAGCGCTCTTGCCGTAGTTTCTGGATAGCCTGATAAAAAGCAGGCCAATCACTCGGAGCAACTTGCTGAATAGTCAGCTTAGCATTGCGTAAATTGGTGCTATACAAACGCAATTCAGCGGGCATGGACGGATCCAGCGTTGCCAGTATTTTATCGGTCAGCGCGAGATTAGCCGGGCTTTTATCCACCTTAAAACTAAAGCTCCGCTTGCCGGTTAAAGCTTGCCCATACTGATCTTTCAGCTCAGGTGAAAGCGTTACGGTATAAGTAGTATTCGCCTGCCAACGCGCACTCAAATAGATGCGCTCACCACCATTATTCCGTTCTACCTGTTTTAGTTCTGGGCTAATTGTAATCAGCTTTTCCAGATCTTGATCAGGCGCTAAGGGATTATTGAAGACTAATTCCGCCCCATCATAACGTGTACAACGCCCGTAACCACAGCGACTCTCGGTCATAGTTAAGGGCGCATAAGTGCTGAAACTATAGAGCGTTTGGGCAGGTGTTTCCCGTGGGCCTTCAACAGAAGGCGCTTTAGCACTTAAGTTCACAGTGACTTTAGTTTTAGTCGTTAAAGCTTGCTCTAATTTCAAAACTAGTGCTTGGCCTTCAGGTGCTTGTTTGGCTAGCTCAGCAACTTCTTTATCGGCTTTGATTTCATCTTCAGTGGCTAAACGCTTTGTTAGCTTTTGTCCATTCGCAGCGATTTGAATAAACGGTAAAACTTTCTCCGGCTCAATCCGTTGATTAAACGCCAAAAACAGCAGCGGCGTTAAGGCCACACTTTCACCACTTGGATAGCTGTTTTGTAATTTGAGTGTGGGGGTTTTAAAACTCCATTGCATGGGTTTAGCTAACAGGCTGCCATCAGCTGCTTTAGTGGTTGCAGGCACATCCAGTTTGTATTCGGTCGCCATCGGTAAGCGTTCACTATTTTTTTGCTCGAAGACTAGAGTTTGTGTCCCAAGCCAACGCCAGTTGCCCTCAAGAGCCGGTGTCATCGTGACAGGCACTGACTCCGCTAGCGTTTGCCCTTGGGTGGAAACGGCAACCATAGGGCGGTCAAACGAAATACTAATTTGCTTGGCAAACTCCACCTCACCTTGCGGCGCAAAGCGTGTGATATTCACAGCGCCTGCATTCGTTACTGCCGGTGCTATTTGCGTCGTAGCAGGTGGTGGAAAAGGCTGCTGGAGAGTATTGGTCGTTTTAGGGGGTGGCTCACTGCCGGGGCGAATCGCAAAATCTTCGATTTCAGCAGGCTTAGGTAAGGGCGGCAAACGCTCCAAGAGCACTTTAGCTTCGGCATCGCTTAAGGCTTTTGGTTGCGCTATTGGCACTGTTTCATCCACTGCTTGAGGTTTACTCGTATCCTCGATTATGCGCGCAGGAAACTCGGTGAGTTTGGGATCATCTTCGATGGGCGTTAATTCTGCCGCAGATACATGAGTGATATTCATCAGAATACAGGTTGCTACCAAGTTGATTTTGTTCAGCAAGGACATGAATCAATCTGCCTTTAATATTATTTATTTAAATAGATGAGCGCTAAACAGAATTAGCACCACAACCAGCTCGCACTTGCCAATTTAGAATATAACTGGGTTTAATTAGTTCAGATAGTGCTTAAATTAAAACTTAAGAGTGCTACTGCTGTTTGGCGAAAAGACAAAAGCCAAAAGATGAAGAAAAGGCGGATTAAGCGGTAGCAGCGCCCTGCTATTGATCAGGGCGCTATCTAACAAGGCTATCTAACTACCTTACTCATGACGTAAGGCCTGAATCGGGTCTAAGCGTGCGGCACGTTTGGCTGGCATATAGCCAAATAAAACGCCGATTCCTGCTGAAAAGAAGAACGAGCCTAAATTGATCGGCGCATTAAAGGTGTAAGGTACTTGCATCAAGCCTGACAAGAAATAAGAAGCTATCGTTGCTAGGATAATTCCAATCAAGCCACCTAAAGCAGATAGCATCACCGCCTCGGTCAAAAACTGGAGCAGCACTTCCCGCTCTAAAGCGCCAATCGCTAAGCGGATACCGATTTCACGAGTTCGCTCAGTCACTGACACGAGCATGATATTCATAATCCCAATGCCGCCAACTAATAAGCTCACAGAGGCCACTGCACCCAATAAAGTTGTCATGACTTTAGTCGTGCCCGATAAAGCATCCGCTAGCTGGCGAGTGTCAAGCACATTGAAATTATCATCCATGCCTTCAGAAATGCGCCGCCGCTCACGTAACAGCTGAGTAATTTGTTCCTGTGCACTACTAATTTCACTTTCGTTTTGCACTGAAACTTGAATCGAGGAAATATCCTGATTACCGGTTAAGCGCCGTTGGACAGTGCGCAAGGGCATCACTAAGGTATCGTCTTGATCGCGACCCATCGCTGCTTGGCCTTTCGCGGCTAAGACACCAATCACTTCACAGGAGAAGTTTTTCACGCGCAATATTTCACCCAAGGGGTCTTGAACTCCATAAAGCTGCTTATGCAAAGTCGCCCCTAAAATACAGACCGATGCGCCCGTTTGTTCTTCTTGCTCAGTAAAGCTCCGGCCAGCAGTTAGCTTCCAATTACCTACAGTAAAGAAATCATTGGTCGTGCCTGTCACACTGGTTGACCAGTTATTTGCCATTGAAACCACCGTCGCGGTACGATTCACCTGTGGGGCAACGCCAGTCAAACCGGTCACTGTTGTACGAATCGCTTCGATATCTTCCAGCTTAAAAGCCGGTGCGCCGCCACCGCCGCCCGGCCCCATCATGCGCTGCCCAGTACGAATCTGCAGCAAATTACTCCCCAAGCTGGATACCTGATTTTTGACCGCTTGCGTCGCGCCATTCCCAAGCGTGACCATCGTGATCACCGCCGAAACGCCAATCACAATGCCGAGAATAGTCAAAAAGGAACGCAATAAATTACGGCGAATTTCGCGCATCGCGAGCAGTAGGCTATTCCATAACATAGCCAAGCCCCGCTTGCCGCTTATCGGCTGCGACATTGCCATCGACAAAGGTCACTATGCGTTTGGCATAAGCCGCCATTTCTGGCTCGTGCGTCACCATCAGTACGGTAATGCCTTGATCACGATTCAGCGATACCAGCAGCTCCATAATTTCATGGCTACGCTTGCTATCTAAGTTGCCGGTTGGTTCGTCCGCAAGGAGGAGTACTGGATTAGTCACAATCGCGCGCGCAATCGCTACCCGTTGTTGCTGACCGCCGGATAATTCAGCAGGCGTATGATCAGCCCATGTAGTTAAACCGACTTTATCCAAAGCTGCATGGGCGGCTTTATGCCGATCTTTAGTAGATTCACCACGATATAGCAGGGGTAGCTCGACATTTTCCTGCGCTGAAGTACGCGCTAATAAATTAAAACCCTGAAAGACGAAACCAAAATAGAAACGTCTTAACAGCGCACGCTGATTACGATCCAGCTGCTCAACTTGAACATCGCGGAAATGATATTCGCCCGTGGTCGGAGTATCTAAACAGCCGAGAATATTCATCGCAGTGGATTTACCCGAACCGCTCGGTCCCATAACTGCGACAAAATCGCCAGCATCAATACTTAAATCAATCCCCTTGAGTGCTTGAAATTGTGCCTGCCCTTGCCCATAGGTTTTGGTAATGCCGCGCAGATCAATCAGCTTGTCAGCAACCGTAGTCATGGTTTAGCCCCTGTATCGGCGCCAACCATCACTACGCTACCTTCAGTGAGTTCATCAGCCGTTACTTCAGTGAATTTACTGTCACTTAAACCGATTTTGACTTTGACTACAGTGGGAATGCCATCCTTCAAAACCCAAACCTCACCCGCACTACGCCGACCACCTCGACCGGCGCCCCCTGCTCCACCTTGACTTTGTCCCTGCCCTTGACCCCGTTGGCGATTTTGCTGCATCGGTGGCCGTGGCATTAGCTGTGCCACTAAACCACCGCCCGCTTGTTGCCCACTGGCAGCTGGCTTATCTTCTGCACTAGCTGGTTTAAAACGTAAAGCTGCATTCGGCACGAGCAGCACATCTTTACGCGACTGTGTGCTGATCGTAGCGTTTGCGGTCATCCCCGGACGTAGGGTTAAATCTGGATTGGCTACATTCAATTTAGTTAGATAAGACACCACGTTATCCGTCAAGGTTGAGCCTAGGCTCACCAAAGTAATCGTACCTTGGTATTTGCGACCCGGCCACGCATCAACCGTAAACTCAGCCTCTTGACCCTCTTTCACCTGCCCGACATTGGCTTCATCCACATTAACTTGCAGCTCCATCTGCTTAAGATCTTCTGCCAGCGTGAATAAAGTCGGTGCCGATAAAGAAGCGGCTACTGTCTGCCCCGGCTCCACCGAGCGAGTTAAAACCACACCATCAATCGGCGAGGTAATCGTTGCTTTGGCTAAATTACTTTGCGCCGAACGTAAATTAGCTTGTGCTTCCTTCACCCCAGCCTGTGCCGCTTCTAAAGCCGCTTGAGCACTGAGCTTTTCTGCTTTAGTCGCAGCTGCACTCGCTTTTAAGCCCGACACATTCGCACTGGATGCACCCGAACCTGCTTTGGCAGATTCCACATTCGCTTGCGAAGCGGAAATGCTGGCACGTGCAGCCGCTGCATTGGCACGGGAGGAGTCAGCACTTGATTTAGCCGCTTGCTCCGCTGCTTGTGCTCGCTGTACCGCAGCTTGCGCGGTATCTAGCTCGGCTTTGGAAGGTAATTTGCCACCACTACTTTTATATAAAGCCTGTAAGCGCCCGAGATTAGCACGCGCTTCTGCGGTGCTCGCTTTAGCTTGCGCTAGTTGCGCTTCGGCGCTTTGAATCTGCGCATTGGCTTGTTGAAGTTGGGCATTATTCTGTTGAACTTGCGCACCGACCTGCTGAATTTGTGCAGTCGATTGGCGCTCGCCTGCCATCGCCTGCTGAATACTCGCTTCTGCTTTCAGAATATTCGCATCCGCTTGAGTCAATTGTGCTTTCGCCTGCGCAACTTTCGATTCAGCAGTGATCAGCGCTGCTTCCGCTTTGGTAATGCTGTCTTCTAACTGATCCGTATTCAGCTTAGCCAACACTTGGCCTTGGGTGACGACTGCATTCGCATCCACCAACACTTCATCCACTTTACCGGATTGCTCAGTACCAATATCCACTTTATTCATCGGCTGCAAATTGCCGGTCGCGGTCACAGTGATATTCAAATCACCGCGCTTGATGGCCTCAGTTTGATAAGCCTGAACTTGATTCATGGCGCTAGGCTGTTGTTGCTGCTGATAATACCAGTAGCCACCGCCACCTAAACCCGCAAGTATCGCGAGAACCCATAAGGTCTTGCCGAAACCGCCTTTTTTGCTTGCAGGCTGGCCCAAGACTGCTTTGACTGAATCATTGGTGGATGTTGTATTTGTCATGATTATTATCTACCAAGAGCCTCCCACGGCTTTATACAGACTGATCAGCGCTAAACTGTAATCGGCCTGTGCTGACAATAAGCTTTCTTGCACACTCAAAACTGAGCGTTGCGCATCCAGTACGTTTTGGAAATCGGCAGTGCCTGCGTTATAACTCAGGCGTGCTAAATTTTCGGCACTACGTGCTAATTGCAGGTTTTGCACGAGCAAAGGTTGCTGCTTTTGCAGAGCAGCAATGTTTGAATAGTGATTTGCTACATCCTGCAATGCCACTAACACTGCTTTTTTATAGGCGGCGACTGCTTGTTCATAAGCAGCATCTTGCACCACTACACGCTGTTGCAAGCGCCCACCATCAAATAAAGGCGCACTGATGGAAGTTAACAGTGAGCGCGCCAAATTATTGATATCAAATAAATCACCTAAGTTTTTGCCCGCCAAACTTAAAGAGCCGCCTAAATTAAAACTTGGATCTAAGTTCGCTTGCGCCTCTCCCACCCGCGCACTGGCAGCCGTCACCCGATATTCAGCTGCCCGAATATCCGGGCGCTGGCGCAAAGCATTCGCCGGAATATCCGAGCTTAACCGCCCAGTAGCATTCGGGATGGATTTGGCGACTTTCAAACGTTGATCTAAAGCTGCTGGCGTTTTGCCGGTTAAAGCGGCTAGCGCATATTTAGAACGCGCGACTGCACTCTCTAAAGCCGGAACTTGTGCTTGAGTTTGGCCTAAACTGAGCTTGGATTGTTCAACTTCTAAGCCACTGCTTAAGCCCGCTTGTTGGCGCAAACTAGTCAGATTAACCGTTTCTTTGCGTGATTTATTATTTTGCTGAGCCAACCCTAAGCGAGCTTGGGCTAACCGTAAATTCACATAAGCGCTCACCACTTCAGCGGCTAAGGAAGCTTTGGCATCTTCATAACCGGCTTCGGCTGCTTTTACATCACTTTGCGCAGCAGCATTGGCTAAACGATTGGCACCAAAGAAATCTAATTCCCAGCTGGCATCCATACCCGCAGATAGACTGGTGCCTGAACCATTGGCGGTGCGTGCCGAACCACTCGAAGAAAGGCTAGGTAATAAACTTGCACCCGCAATCACGCCTTGTGCCCGTGCTGACTTCACACTGGCTTGAGCGGAAGCCAAATCAGGATTCGCCTGCCAAGCTTCTTGAATGAGCGCAGTCATCAGCGGGTCATTAAACTTTTGCCACCATGCAGCTTGAATGGGCGCACGATTAGTTTTGACGGTGGCTAATTGCTTATTGGCAGTCTGCACAGCTGCATTCGGTGTTTTGCTGGTATCCGTCATCGGCGCGCACGCAGCCAAAGCCAAACACACAGACACCGTTAGCACTACTGGACGAAGTCGCAAGCTCATAAAATTAACCGCCATTAAACTAGTTTTTGATGACGCTTAGTCTGCCTGAGTTCGCTGTAAAGGTGGGTTAGTGGAGTGTAAAAGTATGTAAAGATGAACTTGACCGTGAGTAATTACCCGTACGTTAGTCTTGTTGAGCCTTTCTAGCCGCGCTTTAGTACACTGCTAGGATCGAATAAATTTTAATTAGATCTATGAAACTGCATTTACTAAGCGATTTACATCTCGAATTTGCTGACTTTACACCGCAATGCGCTGACGCCGATGTGATTGTATTAGCAGGTGATATTCATCTTGGCGTCAAAGCCTTAGCTTGGTTAGATCAGTTCAAACTGCCACAACCAATTATTTATGTTTTAGGTAATCACGAATATTACAAACACACTTATCCTAAATTACTGCGTCAATTGAAAGCTCAAGCGCCTGCGAATCTACATATTTTAGAAAATGAAACTTTAGAATTAGATGGGGTTGTCTTTCATGGAGCCACTTTATGGACTGACTTTGAACTGCTGGGGAATGCACGACTTTCCGGTGCAACTTGCCAACAAGGCATGAATGACTTTAGGTATATTCGCCGTGAACCCACTTACTCAAAAATGCGCTCTATAGACTTAGCTATCATTCATAGCAAGAGTCGTCGCTGGTTAGAAGCTAGCTTAAAAAGCCATGCTGGCAAGACGAATATTGTAGTCACGCATCACGCCCCTAGCATTCAATCTCTACCTGAAATAAGCCATAGCGACCCCTTGATTCCGTCGTATGCTTCGAACTTAGAGTCTTTGATTGAGCACAGCTCAATAAGCTATTGGTTGCATGGGCATATTCATCAAAGTGTTGATTATGCAGTCAGTTCATGCCGAGTACTTAGCAACCCTCGCGGCTACCCCGATCAGCCGAACTCAGAGTTTAATCCTGAGTTTTTGATTGAGATTAATAACTAGGCCTACGCAAGCGCCACCCAGCAAAAACTAATACGAATGCTGGCAATAAGGCTGGAATACCCACCCAAAACTGCCTTGGATTTGAATTTTTGATCCACCAAAAACCCAACCGATTCCAACACGAATTAGCCGCTAGTAGTTTGTGGGGCACGCGAAAAAACGTCCCCGCAGGATCGAAAGCATCATAGGTTAAAGCGGGATGGTAGGGTTTAAAGCTCTCACCCCAACCGACTAGTAAAGAACCATTGCCCGGCCACCAAAAACGGTAATAACGATAGTCAACCTGCTCACCTTGCACACGCTCATTATCGACGCCCAGCGTTGAATAATGCGTATAACTAGATAAGCCAAATACTAAAAATAACAAGGCGGCTAAACCGCTGAGCGCCGCCAATACCGACTTTAAATTCACTGTTTTCATGGCAGGAAGTATAGGCGAACCCTGTACTTCCGCCTTGCTAGAAATAGCTATTTAGCTAAGCGCCGACTTAGCAAATAGTCCAAAGACAATTGCGCAGGCCCAAATACAAACACCGCCCAAAGCATTACACCCCAAGTGACATGCTGCCAGAAACCACCTGCACCATCGATAGTCGCTAAATACGGATAAGAAATGACCGCAACGATATTAACAATAAACAGCCCTAAAGCAGCAGGGCGGGTCAAAAAACCGAAAGCTAATAAGACCGGCAATACCAACTCTGCCCCAGTCCCTAAATAAGCCGCCACTTCGGGTGACAGCAAAGGCACTTTATACTCGGTTTCAAACAGTGAAATCGTACTAAACCAGCTCTGAATTTTGACTAAACCCGACTCAAAAAACATCCAAGCGACATACAAACGGAACACTAGCAAAGTCACAGGCTTTAGAAATTGTTCCACAGGCCAACAGTCGGCCATTAAAAAACCAGCAAAGCTAATCGATTTCATGGGGATTCCTCGTTTTATTAGTGTTGTTTAAAACTATCTACTTGTTGGTAGGTCTGCTGCTAATACGGGCATGGATGGGGTTTGGATGCACCTTTGATCAGCTCAAGCGGGAACAAAAAAGGCTCTGTAACAGAGCCTTTTGCTGAAGGATTCAAGCTTTATCTATTTCAAGAAAATATGCTGATACGACTTGTAGAAAGTGGTGAATAATAAGGGTAGTACGACTAATAAACCTAAAAAGATTGGTAAAGCACCCACAATTATTAAGACTGTGGCTATTAAGCCGAATAAAAATAAGGGCAGGAGATTACGCCCACAAGCTTTAAAACTCATGCCCAATGACTTAAAAACGGGTACATTATTTAAAGCAACTAAAGGCGTAGCAAACCAAACCAGCATAAAAACCAAGGTGAAATATACTGCGCCAAATAGAACTATGGCTCCAAAATAAGAGCTTGAGAACACTGCAGCTAGTTGTGCAGGATCATTACCTTGAATGGAGGCTGCCGCTAAAAAACCCACACTTACACCTATTAAAATCCCGCCCACTATTCCGAGTGCAAAACATAAAGCACCTAAACCCAGTAAAGGCGCAAATTTACTTTTAAACCCTTCAAAGAGCATTGTAAATTCTACAGGCTTGCCCTGCTCGCGTGCACGAGCTGCAAGCAATAAACCGCCTGAGAAAACACAGGACAACAAGCTGCTTGCCAAGGAACCAATAAACGGAATAAAGCTAAGCAGGATATTAATCCCCAAAACCGTTAAGATCATTAAAATCCAGATACCAATATCTTGCTTCAATAAGTCCCAGCCCTGAGCAAACCACTGCGCGCCTGAACCTACAGAAACAGCACGTGGCTCTGCGAGGAGTTGACCCGAAGAAAAGGGTTGATCGGGCAGTCTGACATTCGAACGCGGTGGGGAATAGGGATTAGCAGCTTCACTCATTTTAAAATGACCTTTATTATGTTTATAGATAAATAACGAGCTGGAAATAGCCTGCTTAGTTTACGCCAGCTTAATACGCTAGGCTAAATCCGTAGATAAAGGGCAAAGCTTAAAGAATCATTTTATTTAACAGATCTAGTTAGATAAGCCGCAATGCTTGAGGCAAGTGAGGACTCAGTACCTACATGATTATTACTAATGAAAAACTTACTGGAGTCATCCTCGCGGGCGGCCAAGGCAGCCGTATGGGTGGCGTTGATAAAGGCTTGCTTGAATGGCAAGATCGACCACTCATTGAACACCTGATTGCAGCTCTTCAACCCCAAGTACCGACCTTAATCATCAATGCCAACCGTAACCAAGCACATTATCAGCGCTATGATTTAGCAGTAATTAGCGATCAACACTCCGATTATCAAGGCCCATTAGCAGGCTTAGCGGCTGCCTTACAAGCAGTTCAAACACCCTATATCCTGACCGTACCTTGCGATAGCTTTTATGTCGACCCCGATTTTGCCGCACGGATGCTGCAAGCCTTGAATCAAACAGACGCCGAATTAGCCGTAGCGCATGATGGAATCAACTTACAGCCTGTTTATGCTTTAGTGCCGGTGAACTTGCTGCCAAGTTTGGAGGCTTTTCTAGCTCGTGGTGAGCGTAAGCTGCGCGCTTGGTATGCTGAGCAGCAGATGATTACTGTCGACTGTAGTGATATTGCGAGCATGTTCCAAAACATTAATACTCCGGCTCAATACCAAGCATTGCAGGCGGGCCGTTTATGAGTTCGAAATCGATCCCTATCGTGGGTATTTGTGCGTGGAGCGGCACGGGCAAAACGACCTTGATTAGCCAACTCATTCCGCTGCTACGTGCACAAGGCTTGCGCTTAGCCGTGATCAAACATGCGCACCACAAAGTTGAACTCGACCGACCCGGCAAAGACACCTTCCGCTTTCAAGCGGCTGGCGCTGAGCAGGTAATTTTGGCTTCAAATAAAAGCCGTGCGGTGCTGTATGAACAGACTGAACACGCTGAAGTTTCCCTCCAAGCAGTACTCGCCTTGGTCAATCAAGCCAGCATTGATTTGATTCTGGTAGAAGGTTTTAAGCACGAAAGCCTGCCAAAAATCGAAGTCCACCGCCCTGCTCTTGGCAATCCCCTGCTCTATCCTGATGATGCTCAGATTATTGCCATAGCGAGCGATGAGCTTTTGCCGCTTCCAGCTAATACGTCTGTAGTGCCATTAGATTTAAAGCAGCCCGCCAGCATTGTTGAATTTATTCTGGAGCGAATTGTTGGCCGCCCTCAACAGACTAAGACTGAAATTCGGACGCTGCCTAGCTGCGCTGACGAGTCTGATACGGCTAGCCTCAGTTTAGCAGCCGCACAAGCCCGCATTCTGGCTGCGATTACACCGATCAAAACCATTATCAAACTGCCACTACGTTCTGCGTTAGGGCAAGTGCTCGCGGAGCCAATTATTGCTATGGTGAATGTGCCTGCCTATTCTAATTCCGCAATGGATGGTTATGCTTTAGCAGGGGCTAATTTGCCGACTGATGCGATTAAAAATTTTCCACTAGCCGGTACTGCTTTAGCAGGCCATCCGTTTGAAGCCATTTGCCCATCAGCTTGCTGCATTCGCATTATGACTGGCGCACCGATGCCAGCAGGTACAGATACAGTAGTGATGCAGGAACATGCTGAAATCACACCCGAAGGTTTAGTGCGTATCGGTACAGGGCATCAGTTGGGGCAAAATGTACGGCAAGTCGGTGAAGATATGGCAGCAGGCCAAATCATCCTCGCAGCAGGTCGGCGCTTAACACCCGCCGATTTGGGCTTGCTCGCGTCTTTGGGTAAGGCTGAAGTAAAAACCTATCGCCCAGTACGAGTCGCCTTTTTCTCTACAGGCGACGAATTACGCTCCATCGATGAGCCTCTGGATCAAGGCTGTGTGTATGACAGCAACCGCTATACTTTATTTGGCCTACTGAAAAATCTCGGCTTAGAGGGAGTTGATTTAGGGGTCGTCAAAGATGAACCGGCCGCTTTACAAGCAGCCTTCAAAATGGCGGCTGAAAGTGCTGATGTCGTGATTACTTCTGGCGGTGTTTCTGTGGGTGAAGCGGATTATACGAAGAGCATTCTTGATCAATTAGGCGTCATCAATTTCTGGAAAATAGCGATTAAACCCGGACGCCCGCTCGCTTTCGGCAAACTGGGTGACACTCTATTTTTTGGTTTGCCCGGCAATCCAGTCGCAGTAATGGTGACTTTCCAACAAATTGTGCAGGCTGCTTTGCTGTATTTAGCCGGTGATACTCATTATCAACCGTTAGTAGTGCAAGCACGCTCGATCCAAAAACTTAAAAAGAAAGCGGGGCGCACTGAATTTTTGCGCGCTATTTATGAACCCGATGCTGCTGGCCATTTGACTGTACGTGCGGCGGGTGCACAAGGCTCAGGAATGCTGCTGTCGATGAGCCGCGCTAATTGCTATATGATTTTAGATGAAGAAAATGCGGGTGTGGAAGTGGGTGATTGGGTGAAAGTGCAGCCTTTCTAATTTAAAAGCTGCACTGAAAGCAAACTTAAGAAAGTTTCGCCTTGAGGAAGTTCAAAACCTCGGCGTGTGCGATTTGCTCAGCTTCGCCGCCTTTGCGCGCTTTATATTCTAGATTGCCCGCCTGCAGGCCACGATCAGAAACCACGATCCGATGTGGAATACCCAGCAGTTCATGATCCGCGAACATCGCACCGGGGCGCATATCGCGATCATCGAGCAGCACTTCAATCCCGGCTGCAGTCAGTTGATCATGCAACTCTTCTGCTGCTTTGGCGACTGCTTCTGATTTACGCATATTCAAGGGCACAATCGAGACTTGGAACGGAGCCATCGCTTTTGGCCAGAGAATACCGGCTTCGTCATAGTTCTGCTCAATCGCAGCCGCCACTACGCGCGTAACCCCAATCCCATAGCAGCCCATGATCATCTGCTGGGCTTTGCCATTTTCATCCAGCACAGTCGCATTCATGGTTTCAGAATACTTTTTGCCAAGCTGGAACACATGCCCGACTTCAATCCCACGCACAATCGACAAGGTCCCTTTGCCATCAGGGCTAGGATCACCTGCTTTCACATTGCGCAAATCGGCAACCCGAGGCAACGGCAAATCACGCCCCCAGTTAATCCCGAAATAGTGGTAATCCTCGATATTCGCGCCTGCGCCAAAATCACTCATCACCGCGACGCTACTATCAGCAATCACTGGAATCGGGCAATTCACTGGGCCTAAAGAACCAGGACCCGCACTCATCACTGAACGCACTTCGTCTTCGGTTGCCATGCGTAAAGGCTTTGCGACTTCAGCCTGCTGCTCAGCCTTGATTTCATTCAGCTCGTGATCGCCACGAATTAATAAAGCGACGAATTTTGCACCGCTTTCGGCAGAGGCTTCGACAATCAAGGTCTTGATAGTCTTTTCAACCGGCAGCTTAAAATTATCCACCAAAGTCTGAATCGTTTTGGTGTTAGGCGTATGCACTTTCTGCATGTCTTGAGTCGGTGCAGGGCGCTCGCCAGCAGGGGCTAGAGCCTCGGCCTTTTCAATATTCGCGGCATAATCACTGCTATCCGAGAAGGCAATATCATCTTCACCTGAAGACGCTAAAACGTGAAATTCATGCGAGCCACTACCGCCAATCGAGCCATTATCCGCAGCTACTGGGCGGAAGCCTAAACCTAAACGTTCAAAGATACGGCAATAAGCTGTATACATTTTGTCGTAGGTGTCTTGCAAAGATTCTTGGGTTAAATGGAAGGAATAAGCATCCTTCATAATAAATTCGCGCGCACGCATCACACCAAAACGTGGGCGGATTTCGTCGCGGAATTTAGTTTGAATCTGATAGAAATTCACGGGCAGTTGCTTATAGCTGCTCAGCTCTTTGCGCATCAAATCAGTGATGATTTCTTCGTGAGTGGGGCCGACACAAAAATCACGATCATGCCGATCTTTGACGCGCAATAATTCGGGGCCGTATTGCTCCCAACGACCTGATTCTTCCCACAATTCAGCAGGCTGGATGGCAGGCATTAAAACCTCAACTGCGCCTGCCTTATCCATTTCTTCGCGCACAATGGCTTCGACTTTGCGCAACACACGCAGGCCATACGGCATCCAAGAATATAAACCAGAAGCCGTGCGGCGAATCAGGCCAGCACGCAACATGAGTTGGTGGCTAATGACTTCGGCATCAGCAGGAGTCTCACGCAGAGTGGACAAAGGAAATTGAGATACACGCATCGACTTTCGAATCCGTTATTGAATGCAGTAAAAAAGTAAAACCGCAAAAGGCGGTTGAGAGGCGAACATGATAACGCGGAATCTGGGCGGTGTCAGCGCATCAACTCATGGTTTAGTCTTGATTAAGCTTAAAACCACTCATTTCTGCTAATTTGCTCTTGACACTTGAAATCTTCCAACTCACCCATATTAGTTGACTAAATCAGTAGGAGTTACATGCGGTAACTCCACCTAAATTAACAGTGAGAACAGTGATGCCATCCCGTCCTATTCATCTAATGTGGGTCGAGGCTTGTGAGGTGCTCTCCGAGGCTGAACGTCTACAGCGGCAATTCTTTCGACCCATTAATGCCGTGCGCCAGCCCAGTTGGGAGCCACCGATTGATTTATTTGAAACGCCAGACGCTTTGTATTTAACCATTGCCTTACCCGGTGTCGATGCGCAGCGCATTGAGGTGCATCTCAATGGCCGCAGCTTAGTGGTGAGTGGATTTCGTCCCTTGCCAGTTCTAGCTCGCGCCGCGCAGATTCATCGTTTGGAATTGCCTTATGGTCGGTTTGAACGACGGATTGCCTTGCCTGCAGGGCGCTATGAGTTAGTCACTCATCAGCTTCAGCATGGCTGCCTGCAAATCAACTTACATAAACTTGGAGCTTAAGCCATGACTGAAGAATTACAAGCCGCACAGGCCGGCTCTAAGCTGCCTGAAGAACTATTAGTCGTATTACCGACGCGCAATGTGGTGCTTTTCCCTGGCGTGATTGCGCCGATTACTTTAGGGCGTGAAAGCACGATTAATGCCATCCAAGAAGCGATGCGCAGCAATCGGCGCGTGGGTTTAGTGCTACAACGCAATCCAAATGACGATGAACCTGATGCGGATGGTCTGTACCAAGTCGGTACGCTCGTTAATGTGTTGCGCTATGTGACCACCCAAGAAGGTACGCATCATTTGGTGGTGCAAGGCGAAGAGCGCTTTAAAGTGCAGCATTATCTGCAAGATGAACACCACTTAACGGCCAAGGTGAGCATGATGCCCGATCCTAAATCTGGTGATTTAGAACTAGAAGCACGCAGACGTTATTTGCAAGGCTTAGCGATTGAAGTAGCTAAATTGCTTCCACAATTGCCTAGTGATGTAATTCAGACCCTGCAAAATATCAACGAAGCAGGTGCTTTGGCGGATTTGATTGCCAATTTCATGGATATGACTCCAGCGGAAAAACAGCAATTGCTGGAAGTCACTGATCTGAATGAGCGTTTAGAGCGAGTTTCAGAATTGCTGCGTAAGCAACATGAAGTGCTAAAAATCACCCGTGAAATTGACTCCAAAGCCAAAGCCTCAATGGACGAGCGCCAGCGCGAATACATGCTGCGTGAGCAAATGAAAGCCATTCGTAAACAATTGGGCGAAGACGATAATAATAGCGCCGAGCTGGAAGAATTACGCACAGCCCTTGAAGAAGCCAAGCTGCCAAAAGAAGTGGATGAGCATGCGAAAAAGGAGTTGCGCCGTTTAGAGCAAATGCAAGATTCCTCCGGTGAGTACTCAATGGTGCGTACTTATCTGGATTGGGTTGCAGGCTTGCCGTGGAGCAAGGTCGATGTGGAAAACATTGATATTGCTAAAGCGCGGCAGATTCTGGATGACGAGCATTTTGGCTTACAAAAAGTCAAACAGCGCATTCTGGAATATTTAGCGGTACGCAAACTCAATCCGCAAGGTCGTAGCCCCATTCTGTGCTTTGTAGGGCCTCCCGGTGTCGGTAAAACCTCGATGGGGCAAAGCATTGCGCATGCGATGGGCTTAGAGTTTGTGCGCGGTAGCCTCGGTGGCGTGCATGATGAAGCGGAAATTCGCGGACACAGACGCACTTATTTAGGCGCTTTGCCGGGCAATATTATTCAAGGTTTACGCAAAGCAGGCACGCGCAATCCGGTGTTAATGCTGGATGAGATTGATAAATTGGGTGGCGGTGGTTATCACGGTGATCCGTCCGCAGCCTTATTGGAAGTGCTGGATCCTGAACAAAATAGCACCTTCCGCGACAATTATCTGGCGCAACCCTTTGATTTAAGCCAAGTGGTATTTATTGCCACTGCCAATGTGTTGGATTCGATTCCGGGGCCATTACGGGATCGGATGGAAATCATTGAGTTACCCGGCTACACCGAAGAGGAAAAAGTCCAGATTGCTAAGCGCTATTTGGTCAAACGCCAACTCGAAGCCAATGGCTTAAAGCCTGAGCAAGCGGAAGTCACTGAAACGGCTTTGAGTAGCATTATTGGTGATTACACCCGCGAAGCCGGAGTGCGTAACCTTGATCGCAAGATTGGGGCGGTATTGCGTCGCGTGGCGATGCAAATTGCCGAAGGTGCAGCGACACCGATTCGCATTGATGAGCCAGAAGTGTTGGAGATTTTGGGCGCGAAACGCTTTGAAAGCGAAGTGGCGATGCGTACTAGCATTCCGGGGGTGGCAACAGGTTTGGCGTGGACTCCGGTCGGTGGTGATATTCTGTTTATTGAAACCACCAAAATGCCCGGTCACGGCAAGCTGATTATTACCGGACAACTCGGCGATGTGATGAAGGAAAGTGCACAGGCGGCGTTGAGTTTAGTGAAATCGCGTGCCCAGAGTTTGGGGATTGATTCCAAAGTCTTTGAAGAACACGACATTCACTTGCATGTTCCGGCAGGTGCGATTCCTAAAGATGGCCCTAGTGCCGGGGCTGCAATGTATACATCGCTGGTGTCCTTGTTGACCGGACGTTGTGTGCGTAGCGATGTAGCGATGACGGGCGAAATTAGTTTACGCGGTTTGGTGTTACCTATCGGGGGCGTTAAGGAGAAATGCTTAGCGGCTCTAAGAGCAGGCATCCACACTGTGTTACTACCCGCACGCAACCGTAAAGATATTGAAGACGTGCCGGAAAATGCCCGCAAGCAACTGCAATTTATCTTTATGGATAAGGTCGAAGATGCGATTGTGCAGGCCTTAGATCCAGCGGCTAATGAACAGTCGATTGCTGCTTAGTTAATAGTTCTTTGCTCTCACTGAGATTCCCTAGCCTTCGGGCTAGGGCCTTTTATTGGTGCTGGGCTACTTTAAATCAGTTTAAAGTTAAATGGTGCACCTGCTGCACACCCTCACGTCGATCTTGGAAAAAGCATTCTAAAGTTTTGCGCACCGTGCGAAACGCCAACTCATCCCAAGGAATATCCTGCTCATCAAATAGCTTCACTTCGAGGCTTTCAATGCCTGCTGCACATTGGCCTTCCACTAAATCTGCCTGATAAATCACATGCACTTGGCTGATATGTGGAACATTTTCTATGGCAAACAAACGCATATTCGCGAGCGTGGCCGTAGCTTCTTCATAAGCCTCACGAGCAGCTGCTTGTTCGGTGGTTTCGCCATTTTCCATAAAGCCTGCTGGCAAAGTCCAAAAGCCATAACGTGGCTCAATCGCACGTTTACATAGCAAAATCTGCCGATTCCACTCAGCGACTACGCCGGTAATAATTTTAGGATTCTGATAATGAATCGTGCCGCAAGCATCGCAGACATGGCGTAAGCGGTCTTCGCCTTCGGGGATTTTTAAGCTCACTTCTGTTCCGCAAGCACTGCAATATTTCACTTTGAATTCTCGACGGCTAATGGATAAAGCATTTTAACGCGCTTTCCTAGCCATAAGCTTGTTTCCTTGAAAAGCAGGCTAGTTAGTTCGGCAATTGGCTCTAATCTGAACTATTAAAACTAAATCGAACTCTAAGCAGCAATCTAGTTTTTCTTTAACCCGCAGGCACTTGCCATGAACTATCTGCAGCAGACTTTGAGCTTGACCCTAGTGGCTTTAGCACTAACCGCTTGTGAGCGCTTACCGATGGACGAAGAATTAGCTCTGCATTATTTCACCAGCACTGAAAGCAGCTACACCGATATTAAACTTGAGCAAGGCCAGCTAACTTATACCTATTTTGAAGACACTGAGAATCGCTGTGCACAATGGTTTAAAAGCACGCCCTGCTGGACTCATGAGGATTTGAAAACAGTGACGGCGTCTGTAGATGCTGCCACCGAAACTGAATTGCGCAAATTAGTGACTGAACAGCAATTAATGGATAAAGCGCCTGTTGCTCTCACCGCAGCTGAGCCACAACCTGCTGAACGCTCTTATAATGAAAAATTAGATATTCGCCTCGGTACAAATGAGCAGCAACTGACTTACCATAGCCGCCCAGATGCACCACCTAAACCCGAAGCTTTTCAGCAAATTGAGCAACTTTTGCAAACCACCGCTGAAAAAATAAAAACGCCAACCAGCTAGCCGAGCGCGAATTTAGGCAAGGTGTAATCAACGGGCAAACCGAAATGCGCGGGATATTCCACATAAACGAAATATAAACCGGAAGCCGCCGCTGTCATTCCACCTAAAGTACGATCCTGTTGGGCTAATAACTCTGCCATCCATTCAACTTTCTGCTCACCACTGCCAACTTCTAATAGCGAACCGACAATATTGCGCACCATGTGATGCAGAAAGGCATTGGCTACCACATCAATATAAATAAAATCAGCGCTGCGACTCACTTTAATACCATGAATTTCCCGCCGTGCATGGCTGGCTTGGCAACCAGAGGCGCGAAAACTCGAAAAATCATGTTCGCCGATGAGAGCTTGTGCTGCTACATGCATCGCTTCGGCATCTAAAGCATGGTGATACCAAGCCACTTTATTTTTTAAGATAGCAGGCTTAGCCCAACGATTGAGAATCACATAGCGATAACGCCGCGAGAGTGCAGAAAAGCGGGCATGAAATTCAGCCGCGACCGGCTGCACCCAGCGCAAAGCAATACCATCGGGGAGTTTCACATTCGAGCCAAATAGCCAACCGCGCATCGGGCGCTCAGCATTGGTTTCGAAATGGATAATCTGTCCGCTAGCGTGTACTCCACTATCAGTACGGCCTGCACAGATTGCATCAATCTTTTCATTGGCTACTTCTGATAATGCTTTTTCAACACAACCCTGCACTGTATTAGCGTGGCTTAAGCGCTGCCAACCACTAAAAACTGTTCCATCATATTCCACACAAGCTGCTAATTTCATTGGGTTCCAAAAGCAAAAGGCCGAACAAGTCGGCCTTTATAGCGATTATAGGTTCAAGTCTCAACCCGTTTGATGCAGTAAAGTTTCTGCTTCACGCCGCTGATTATCATTCCCTTCCACCATGACCTCTTCCAAAGTCGAGCGTGCACCTTCAATATCACCCATATCTAAGTAAGCACGCGCTAAGTCGAGCTTGGTACTGATATGCGCTTCATGCAGATCCAACTCTTCTTCTGGCATATCGAGGAAGGACAAAGCCTCATCAATATCACCCAGCCAATCATCATCTGGATTCACAGGAGCTGCATCCGGCGCAGTGTAGAAGGTATCTTGTGGAAGAATTTTCTTAATGCCGGTGTCTTTATCCAAATGCAGATTCAAGCTAGTCACATTGTCTGCTGGCTTGCTGGCTGCAGCTAAAACCGCTGCCGCTTTGCCCGTTGCAGACACTGGCTCATCGTCCATGGTCAGCTGATCAAGATCAAAGTCGAGTACATTATTTGCATCTAGCTCATCAGCTGCTGCCGCTACCTTGGGCGCATCAACTTCCTTAGTTAGCTCATCGAAATCCATATCCAGCATATTATCGAGGTCATCCGACTCATGCGCCGGTGCCGCTGCTGGTGCTTTGCTTAAAGTGGCTGGTTGATCTAAATCTAAAGGAGCATCGAAATCGAAATTATCTAAAGCTTCGAAATCATTTTGAGCATTCAGCTCAGTTTGCGCTGCAAATTTTTGCTCAGGAGCATTATTACCCACTAAATCATCCAAATTAAAGTCGAGATCATCATCAGCTAGTAGCCCAGTTTCAGCTTCTTGGTAATCTTGGCGACCTGATTTGGCATAGCCTACATTCGCATCAGCGGCTAAACCCGACTTAGTGTTTAGATCCTTATCAAAATCATCTAAATTGAAGTCGAAATCATCACCCTGCTTAGGATCTGCGCCTAACTCATCATCATCTAAAGCACTTAAGGCAGCTGCTAAGTCATCTTTTAGGCTGATACTATCAGCGTTCTTCGGCGCATCTAAGTTGAAATCAGCACTATAATCATCAGCTTTCACATCACGTGTCGCTAATGCTGCTGCACCTGCTACTGCTGCACCCACTGCCGCCGTAGCAGTCACTAACTTACTAGAACTGCTGGTGCTAGAACCATTGCTATACAATGAATTATCAGGGCTAATCTTGCTGCCCCAAGTCATCACATCTTTCCACAACTTGCCTTGGCGATCAGCATTCCGGCTATTAGCGAACAGTTGAGCTTGCTCATCAAAAGCTTCACGATTATTCGCCGCAAAGTAGTTTTCTAACAACTTATGGCGATACTCCAAGCGTTCTGGATGTTTCTCTAAAGCCTTTTTCAGCTCGCTTTCTGCTTGTTGATGTAGGCCATAAGCGATGTAAACATTCGCTTCCATCAGCACTTCATCTTCATCTTCTGCTTGATCAGCATTAGCAGTCACAGTGCTTGCAGCTGGTGCTGCTTTAGGTGTTTGATGCGTATTGCCTAGATTGACGCCAAATGGGTCATCATCCAGTTCATCAAAGGCTGGGCGTCTTTGCTCAGCTTTATCCAATTGGCGACCTAAATCAGAAAAATCCGTTTTGCCCGTTGAGGTATTGCTATGCACGGGTGGAATAGTTTCATCCGGCAAACCAAATTGTGCCTCATCAAACTCTGGCTCACGCGGTGGCGTAGATTTACGCTTACCTAAGAAGCGAGCTAGTAGCGCCAGCAATAACAAGGATAACAGAGCACCAGCACCAATCTTCCAAGCTAATGGAGAGGTGAGCATACTCATCAAATCATCGCCACCTTGCGGTGTATTGGCAGCAACTGGCTTCGGTGGCTTCACCTCAGTGGCTGGTTTAGGTTCAACGATAGGTGGTGTAGTGGTTTGTTGGGCTGCTGGATTAGCAGGCATAGGCTCAGGCGTTGCTTGTGCCGGATTTGGCTGCGCAGGATTTGGATTAGCCCCATTACCTAAATTATTTCCGTTAGGGTTTAAGCTATTTCCTAAAGCAGCAGCGGCAGCAGCGGCACGCTCAGCTGGCGTCATATTGTCATTATCAGGCGTATTCGGATTCGCTGGCGGATTACCATTGCCCATACCAGCTTGTTGCTGAGTAGGGTTCGTCCGAACAACTTCATTATTATTGGTCGAGTTACCTAAATAATTTTGAATATCCGTGCCATTCGCTTGTGCTGGCAGAGAGTCTGGATTAACCGGTGGTGTCTGTGGATTAATCAACGGCGAATTATTATTCGCTTCAGGCTGTGTTGGCACAGGCTCAGCAGGCTTGGGTTCCTCGGGCTTAGGCTCTACATTAGCTTCCACTGGAGTTGGTGCTTGTGTCTGGGCTCCCGCCACAGGCTTACCACCATTCATGGATTTTTGCAGCTCAGCTAATTGCTCATCACGCAGAGTAATCAGGCGGTTTTTCTTCCGCAGCATCGACTCTAATTCATCGACGCGCGACTTTAAATCACCATTTTCACGCTGCTGAGTCGATAAGGACTCACGCGCTAGGGATAATTCTTTCTCTAATTGCGCGAGGCGTTCTTTGCCAGCACCTGCGACTGCATTTTCATTAGCACCCGCTTTATCCTTACTGCCTAATACTTCTAAGCGTGCATTGTCATCCGTCGGACGTGGGTTCGCGGCTGGGCGAGTTCTACCCGCAGTCTCTGAACCTGCATTGCTAGCCACATCCGTTGTGCGGATTTTCTTCCAATCGACATAATGCTGGCGTACTTGGCGACGAGCTTCTGCACGACTTACTGTTTTTGCACTACGCGCAGCGGGCGCTTTTAAAGTCACACCTGACTTCAAGCCATTAATATTGCCATCGATGAAGGCTTGCGGATTCGCTCGGTACAGAGCCATCATCATCTGATCCAGATTCGTACCTGGCTGGCTCAGCTGGCTAGCTACTTTGAAGAGCGTATCGCCTGGGCGTACTCGATAGCTACGGCTGCCGCCACCTTGAGCCGGATTGGCTGCACGTTGTTGACTAGCTTGACGATTCGGCGCGGCGCGGCGCGGTTGTTGCTGCACACGGACTTGGCGAGCGGTTTGCGGCGCTGGCTGTACTTGTGGTTGCGCATCGGCCAATACTTCGGGTGCTGGCTGGACTGGAGCGGGTGCGGGGCGATTCACAGTGCCATTAGCACGTGGTTCAGCACGCACGGCAGCTTCATTACCTGCGATGGTATTACCCGGTTGCATCAACACTGGAGGGTCGAGCATCACCGTGTATTCTTTGAGTAATTGCCCTTGAGGCCAACTCACCTCTAACAGGAAATTAACAAATGGCTCAGTAATCGGCTTATCCGAACTGACGAGAATAACCGGCTTTCCATTTTGTACACTGGTGGAGAAGCGCAAGCTATCTAAAAACGCTGGGCGATCAATACCAACACGATTGAATACGCTAGCAGGTGCCAAACGAACCTGTAACTGCTGTGCATCTTGCGCCCCGGCAGCGAGTAGCTCGATCTTGGCACGCAGTGGCTGATTCAGGTTGGAGTTTGACTCAATATCGCCGAGACTCAAGGCACTCGACGCCGCAGGATAGGCACCTGCGATCATCACGGCTATACTTAGAGCCTGTTTTTTCACTGCGATTCCCCTTTACTAGTGCAACGGTTGCATCTCTGTTCATCCCCTGAGTTTGAGTCAGCCCTTAGATTTAGAATTCTGGATGAATAGTGATTTATTGGTATTGTTAGCATTCAACTATATATCAGTGCTTTACAGCAAGCAATCTTTCCCCAAAGCCGAGATTGGCCCTCACCACGCAGGCAAGAACTCTCTACTTAGCCTTATTGTTACAGGGTCGAATTAATTTGTGCTGAATTAGCCGATAAGCTTCACTTTAGTCTGTCTTGTACTAGTAATTCCGCAATCTGCACACTGTTCAGCGCAGCCCCTTTACGGACGTTATCGGTCACCAACCATAAATGTACGCCATTCGCTTGAGTTAAATCCTCACGAATACGGCCTACATACACGGGATCACTATTTGCTGCCTCAACGACGGGTGTTGGATAATCACCATCCTCATCCAACACTTCAATTCCTTTAGCATTTTCTAATTGGGAACGAATTTTTGAAAGAGGAAGTTTAGTTTCAGTCTCAAGATACACAGCCTCTGAAACACCGAAAAATACAGGAACTCTGATCACTGTCGAACTAAGCGGCAAATCAGGCTGATCTAAAACTTTACGTGTTTCTTTGAGCAAACGCATTTCTTGTACAGTATGACCTGACTCTAGCAAATCATCGACTTGCGGCAGAATATTAAAGGCCATCTGCTTGGTAAACATTTTCGGTTCCACCGGGCGGCCACTTAATAAACTCGCTGTTTGTCCAGCCAATTCCTCGACTGCTTTGCGGCCTGCACCAGACGCTGCCTCGCATGCAACGACTTGGATACGCGTCAGAGTAGCGATATCCAAGAGCGGCTTTAAAGCCAGCGCCAGCTGAATGGTTGAACTACTCGGACTAGCGATGATATTTCGGGTTTCATAGCCGATTAAAGCTTCAGGATTCACTTCAGGAATGACCAAGGGTATGTCGGCCTCATCCCGAAACTGTGCAGAACTATCAATCACTACACAGCCTGCTTGAACCGCAAGCGGTACGTAATCAGCAGCTAGAGCCGCTTCGACCGCAAAAAAGGCAATTTGCACCTTTGTAAAATCAAAACCCGCTAAATCTTCTACATCCAGAGTCTTGCGGCCCAACTCAACTTCTTTCTCTAGCGAGTTTTCACTGGCTAAAGCATAGACTTGGCCTACTGGAAAATTGCGTTCAGCGAGTACGGATAGCAGGGTTTCGCCTACTAAACCAGTAGCGCCTACCACGGCAATATCATAGGTTTTCGTCATTTAGGTATCCTTAAAAATGAAGCGCCCCCAGCTCGCCGGTTGCAAGAGCGAGACTGAGGGCATTTAGTGCAGATTAAGTATAGCGAATTTTTTACAAGTTAGTTGCGTAAAGCTGCGACAACTGCATCACCCATCGCAATTGTTCCCACTTTTTCACAGCCTTCCGTGTAAATATCACCAGTACGCAGACCTTGAGCCAAGACTTTCTTCACTGCAGCTTCAATCCGCGCTGCTAAATCGGGCTGATTCAAGCTATAACGCAGCAGCATTGCCACCGACAAAATAGTGGCTAACGGATTCGCAATGCCTTTGCCCGCGATATCAGGTGCTGAACCGTGAATCGACTCATACATGCCCACACCCGATTTATTCAAAGAAGCAGACGGCAACATCCCAATCGAGCCTGTCAACATGGCAGCAGCATCAGAAAGAATATCGCCAAAAATATTGCCTGTGACCATTACGTCAAATTGCTTAGGCGCACGTACTAATTGCATCGCAGCATTATCCACATACATATGGCTCAGCTCGACTTCTGGATAGTCCTTGCCGACGCGAATCATCACTTCACGCCATAACTCAGTGGCTTCGAGTACATTGGCTTTATCCACTGAACACAGCTTTTTGCCGCGCTTCATCGCCGTATCGAAAGCAGTGCGCCCAATACGCTCAATTTCTGATTCGGTATAAACCATCGTATTGAAACCACGACGTTCACCACTCGGCAAAGTCTCAATGCCACGCGGTTGGCCGAAATAAATATCGCCGGTCAATTCGCGCACAATCATAATATCTAAATTCGCGACCAACTCAGGCTTCAGAGAAGAAGCACTCGCTAATTCTTCATACAGAATCGCTGGGCGCAAATTCGCATACAAACCCAAATCCGCACGAATCGCCAACAAGCCACGCTCAGGGCGCAAAGGGCGATCCAAAGTATCGTATTTGGGGCCACCGACCGCACCGAGCAGGATCGCATCGGCGGCTTTAGCGAGTTTCTGGGTACTATCAGGATAAGGTTTACCTTCGGCATCATAGCCTGCTCCGCCAATGTGCGCGTACTCAGCTTCCATCTTTAAGCTGCCTTCGTCCGCAAACACATTCAGCACTTTCATTGCTTCAGCAACGATTTCAGGCCCAATGCCATCACCGGGCAGAACAAGAATTTTCTTCGTCATAGTAAACCTCTAATTAAACAACCAAGTCGCGGTTTGCTGGCGCTTGGCTTCATAAGCTTGAATATCAGTCGCATGTTGCAGAGTCAGGCCAATATCATCCAAGCCATTCAATAAACAGAACTTACGAAATTCATCAATTTCAAAGCTGATGCTGTCGCCACTCGGAGTAATAACTTGCTGCGCCGCTAAATCAATCGTTAGTTGATAGCCCTCTTGAGCAGCTGTTTCTTTGAATAAACGATCCACGATGGCGGCATCCAAATAAATCGGTAGCAGGCCACTTTTGAAGCTGTTATTAAAGAAAATATCCGCAAAACTCGGTGCAATCACCGCGCGAATTCCATAATCATCTAAAGCCCAAACGGCATGTTCACGCGAAGAACCGCAGCCAAAGTTTTCCCGCGCAATGAGGATCGAAGCACCAGCATAGCGCGGGAAATTTAAGACGAAGTCTTGATTCACGGCACGTTTACTGTGATCCATTCCCGGCTCGCCCGGCTCGTTATAACGCCAGTCGTCAAATAAGGTGGGGCCAAAACCAGTACGTTTAATTGATTTTAAATACTGCTTCGGAATGATCGCATCCGTATCAACATTCGCCCGATCTAAAGGCACCACTAAACCTTGATGGATAGTAAACTTTTCCATGAATCACTCCCTTACATCTTTTTCTTGGTTTTGTCGGCTTCTTTCTCGATAGCCTTACCTGCTTTGGATACATCTTTACCTGCACCCGCGATGGTTTCGCAGCCAGACAAAGTGACGAGGAAAGGGACTAATAAAAAGATAGCAATAAGTTTTTTCATAGAATTACTCCTTTATAACTGTCGAACATCAACGAAATGCCCAGTGACTGCTGCCGCTGCCGCCATCGCAGGGCTAACAAGATGAGTACGCCCACCCTGCCCTTGACGACCTTCAAAATTCCGATTGGACGTGGATGCGCAGCGTTCGCCGGGTTCTAAGCGATCAGCGTTCATGGCTAAACACATGGAACACCCCGGTTCGCGCCATTCAAAACCTGCTTCTAGGAAGATTTTATCTAAACCTTCTTGTTCAGCTTGACGCTTGACCAGACCTGAGCCAGGAACCACCATCGCTAACTTGATATTAGAAGCCAGTTTGCGACCTTTTGCTACCTCTGCGGCAGCCCGTAAGTCTTCAATGCGTGAATTCGTGCAAGAACCGATAAAAACCTTATCCACTGGCACTTGATTGATCGGCGTATTCGCTTCCAAGCCCATATATTTGAGCGCGGCACGAATGCTATTAGCCTTCACTGCATCTGCTTCTTGAGCGGGATCAGGAATAATGCCATCGACTGCTAACACCATTTCTGGTGAAGTGCCCCAAGTCACTTGTGGCTGGATACTCGCCGCATCAATATTCACTTCTAAATCAAATACTGCATCCGCATCCGAATGCAAATCGCGCCAATTCGCAACAGCGGCTTCCCATTGCTCCACAGTTGGCGCATAGGGGCGACCTTTCACATATTCAATCGTGGTGTCATCCACCGCAATCATGCCCGCGCGCGCACCGCCTTCAATCGCCATATTGCAGACCGTCATGCGCCCTTCGATGCTTAAATCGCGAATCGCTTCGCCCGCAAATTCAATCGCATAACCCGTGCCGCCTGCTGTACCGATTTCGCCAATGATCGCGAGCACAATGTCTTTTGCAGTCACGCCCTTACCGACTTTGCCATTGACGTTTACGCGCATGTTTTTCATTTTCTTCTGAATCAAGCACTGCGTGGCCATTACGTGCTCAACTTCAGACGTACCAATGCCATGCGCTAAAGCACCGAAAGCACCATGCGTAGACGTATGCGAATCGCCACAAACTACCGTCATGCCGGGCAAAGTAGCCCCCTGCTCTGGCCCCATTACATGCACAATGCCTTGACGTGGATCACCGATATTGAATTCGGTCACGCCAAATTCGCGGCAATTTTCATGTAGGGTTTCAACTTGCAGGCGTGAAACCAGATCGGTAATACCCTTATCTAAATCTTTGGTAGGAATATTATGATCAGGTACAGCCACCATTGAAGATGTGCGCCACGGCTGGCGATTGGCAATTTTCAAGCCCTCGAAAGCTTGCGGAGAGGTGACTTCATGCACCAAATGGCGGTCGATATACAGTAAACAAGTACCGTCGGCTTCCTGCCTGACCACGTGCGCATCCCAGACTTTATCGTAAAGGGTTTTTCCGGCCACAGGGATCTCCTTGGAATGATTGATGCAGCGCAGAATATCATCAGCTTATGAATAAATAAAATTCATATTTTTCATCTAATGCATTCTTAATTAGAATACAAACAATGGACTTACATGCACTTATTGCCTTTGTGGAAGTAGCCCGCTATCAATCGTTTTCGCTGGCAGCGGATGCTTTATTTATCAGCCAACCTGCGATTAGCAAACGGATTAGCGCTCTGGAAGCCGAGCTTGGTACTGCGCTATTCAACCGCATCAATCGCAAAGTCACTTTAACCGAAGCAGGCCGCGCCCTTTTGCCACGCGTACAAGCATTACGCACTGAATTGGAAGACATTCGCCGCCTCGCCTCGAACTTATCAGGCGATGTGCACGGTGCATTAACGATGGGCACTAGCCATCATATTGGCCTGCATCGCTTGCCACCTGCTTTGAGTGAATTCAACCAGCGCTATCCAGCAGTACAGCTCGACTTGCGCTTTGTGGCCTCCGAGCAAGCTTGCCAAGCAGTAGAACGCGGTGAATTAGAATTAGCGATAGCGACCTTGCCCAATGAATTACCGGAGCAACTGCAAGCGCAGGTGATTTGGACAGACCAGCTGCATATTGTGACTAGCCCGAATCAGCCGCTAAGCCAACTGGGCAAAATATCGTTAGAAGAACTTGTGCAACACCGCTGCGTCTTACCGGGTAAAGATACTTATACCTATCAAATTATTAGCCAAGCGCTGGGCAACTTAGAAAATCAGCTCAATGTGTATGTCAGCACCAATTATTTAGAAACGCTGAAAATGCTAGTGAGTGCAGGCTTTGGCTGGTCACTGCTACCGGATACTTTATTGGATGAGAAATTGGTGGTTGTGGAGCTGCCGTTAAAATTGCAGCGCGAATTGGGGGTGATTACCCATCGGAAGCGGACGTTGTCGAATGCGGCGCGGGGGATGCTGGGGATTTTGGCGGAGCTTAGTTAGTCGAAAACTACATCTTCGTACAGTGCTAACATTGGCACTGCTAAACCAATACTCGCAAACTCAACCATACAATCCGCGCCCTCAAAACTAAATAACTCCCATCGCTGATGCTCATTCAGGCGGAAGATTTCCACCAAATACTCAGTCGGATCAATCAACACATATTCGCGCAGACTGTTAATCAAACGATACACATCAAATTTCCCACCCTTATCATAATCTTTGGTGCTGGGCGAAAGCACTTCGACAATCAAAATAGGCGCTTGCTTCATCGTATCGCGGCTTTGATCGGCAGGGTCACAAGTCACCATCACATCGGGGTAAAAATAAGCCTTGACTTTCGCGTTGACTTTCACACGCATATCGGAAGCGTATAAACCACAGCCTTTACCACGCAGATGAGTTTTGAAAACGTAATGGACATTGCCAGTGACTTTGACATGCGCATCACTTGCGCCTGCCATATTGGTGACATGGTTCCAATGGAGGAGATAGACCCAACCGTTGAGGTATTCGTGTTTATCGGTGGAGTTGGTTTCTGCTGAAAGATAATCAGCTTCACTGATTATTGGTGTATGGGCAAGATTGGAGTGCATAAGTAAACCTGCAAGGAGTCAGTTTTCCTCCTCAGTATACCGCAGATTTAATCCGCCACATGCACCGTGCGGCTTCGAAACCTAAGATGAATGACTTAGAATAAAACGAAAACCGTTGGTACTGTCACGTTCAGAAACATCATCGCCGCGACGGATAGAACAGCGGCAATCCCCACTAATGCTTAGCCAAGAACCACCACGCAAAATGCGGTAACTGTTTACAGGCGCTCCACACGGATCAATCACCGCCTGTTCTGAATACTCAGCGTAACAATCTTCACACCACTCCCAAACGTTGCCATGCATTTCATATAAGCCCCACGAATTAGCTGGATAGGACTTAACAAGAGCCGTTTTCCCTAAATAATTATTGAAATTTACCTGCTGCACACTGATCGTTTCACCAAAAGAGAATGGCGCACTCGTCCCCGCTCTACAGACATACTCCCATTCAGCCTCTGTCGGCAAACGTACACTTAAATTATCCACTTGCCGCGTAAGTTTCCGGGTAAAGCTTTGTGCATCCTGCCAAGAAACCTGCTCCACTGGATTTTGGTTGCCTTTGAAATGAGCTGGATTATTACCCATCACCGCGTGCCATAAGGCCTGGGTACAAGTGGTATCTGCTAACCAAAAGGCCTTACTTAAAGTCACTTTATGTAGAACCTCATCCTCATAGCGCCCCTTCTCATCATTCGGCGCCCCCATCCAAAACGCCCCAGCCTCAATATACCGAAACCGCTGCACCACACTCTTAAACTCTAAATCGGCATAAATTCCATATTGATCTGTGCCAAAAGTGCTAGCCCAATCAGGTTTTACCCTCAACCCAACGCCTCTCCCAGAGGTAGAGGAGCTAGAGAAAAGATCGCTTGCTTCCCCCTCTGCCGCTTGGTGGGATAGGGTGCTAGGGGGCGAGGGTAAATTAAGGCGGCCAACCAATGCATCTATCAACAACACCCAATTCACCTGCACACAAAAATCCAAAGCCTGCAAATGTCTAAGCCAAAGTGGCGAACGCACCTTCTCTGCAAATATCGGAATCACTGGCAAGCCAATTTCCTCGGCCATACTGATTTCGTTGTGAACCCATTTCGAAGTCCGCACTTTTTCCGAAACAATCAGCACTACTGCATCACTACTATCCAATTCAAACTCTAGTTTCTGTGACCAGACATCGCCCGGCTTTAGGCCAATCACATCCCGAAACACTTCAAAACCAGCCGTTTGCAATTGCTGTTGAGCTTCAGCAGCAAGTTTCTCGCCGTAACTTTGGTCGCGGGCATAACTGATGAATATTTTGGGCATGAGGTGCTTGGTCTAAAAATGAATAAATATATTAATAACAAAATGCTATTTGCTTGGGAATTGCTAAATTATTTCTACATTTTAAGTAGCACTTCTATCCCTTTTGGATTCATTACAATAAGTATTAGAAATCAGTAAGGTAACTGTTGTTAATAGTTTTTTTAACAGCACGGAGAGGAGAAAAGGCGATGAAAAAATTAGCCTATATTTTAGCTATTACTTTATTTACGAGCGTTCAGTTTGCACAAGCTGACGACGCTGCCGGTGCTAAGCTCTACACAGAAAAAGCGTGTTTAAGCTGTCATGGTGAAGCGGGTGCTAAGCCGATTATGGAGGCTTATCCTAAATTAGCAGGGCAATCGGCTGCTTATATGGTGCAGCAGATGAAAGATATTCGTGATGGCAAACGCACCAATGGTTTATCTGCAACCATGATGGGTATTATGGCAGGAATGAGCGACGATGACATTGGCAAAATCGCCAGCTACCTTGCCAGTCTAGCACCAGCCCCTGCAACACCAGCGGCTACTCAATAAATCCAAACAGCCAGTGATCGCTAGACCGAACGCTGGCTTGCATGAACCAAGCATCTAACTCATTAATGCCAGACAGACTTTTAGCGAAGGCACTCAAATCCATTGACAACTGCCTAAATATCCAGCTTATTAGCTAATTTTCAACAAGGACGCCAACATGAAAAAATTAGCTACTACCGTTATTTTCGCAACCGGCTGTCTATTCTTAGCCGCCTGTAATACCAATCCCGTAGAACCAACACCAATACCTACCCCGAAACCTGCTCCACAACCACCGATGGCTGGCGGCCTTGCCAGCGCCGATGTGAACAGCCCAGAAGTACAGGAAGCTGCACAATTTGCAGCCCAAGCCTTAGGTGGTTTATTAGCGAAAGTAACCAAAGCAGAACAGCAAGTAGTTGCTGGAATGAATTATAAAATGAGCCTTGAGCTACAAGACGGCTCTAAGCATAACGTGGTGGTTTATAAAGACCTGCAAGGCAATATGAGTTTGACGCAAAAATAAGGCATTTCAGCCTACCCCTCCCAATCGGAGGGGTAAACAAATCAGCTTAAGCCTTCATCCAAGGCACAAACAAGACTGCATCACCTTTCACTAAGACTTTGCCTTCTTGATCAGTAACATAAGTATCTAAACTAACAATACCTTTGCCTTCACGAATGCTAGTCACTTCGACTGTAGCCGTGACTTCTTGCCCCAAATAGACCGGCGCTTTGAAGCTCAGATTCTGTGACATATAAATAGAACCCGGGCCAGGCAACTCTTCACCGAGGATACCGGTGAATAAACTGCCAACTAACATACCGTGCGCAATCTGCGCTTTGAATTGCGTACCTGCCGCAAAGTCAGCATCCAAATGCACTGGGTTATGATCGCCAGTTAAATCCGCAAATTGATGCACATCAGCATCGGTAAAAATACGTTGGCGTGCCGCTTTATCACCGACTTGGACTACTTTACTCATCCCATTCTCCTAAAATGCATCTTCAGCTAAAGCCATCACGCTGTCACTACCTGCGAGCAGCGCAGATAAATGGCCTTGAGTGCGTGGCAATAAATGCTCAGCATAGAAACGTGCCGTGGTTAGCTTGTTATTCAAGAAGCCTTCATCGCCTTCAGCAGCTGCTAATTGAGCTTGCGCGATCCCCGCCTCTTTAGCCATTAACCAGCCACCACACAAATAGCCAAACAGCATTAAGAAATTCACGCTGACACTACCCGCTAAATTCGCATCCGCCGCCGCCGATTGTAACAGCCACTCACGCGCCATCACTCCACGTGCAATCGCTGACTCTAAACCGTCCAGAATACTCGGATGTAAACTATTAGCAGCCCGTAACTCTTCAGCCGTTGCTTGCATATCGGCTAACAATAGGCTTAAAGCTGCACCTTGGTCACTGAGGGTTTTACGGCCAATAAAATCAAGCGCTTGAATGCCGGTCGTACCTTCATAAATCGTCAGAATCCGCGCATCACGATAATGCTGAGCCGCGCCTGTTTCTTCGATAAAGCCCATGCCACCATGAATTTGCACATTCAGATAAGTCATTTCTTGGCCTAACTCAGTTAGCCAACCTTTGACAATAGGCGTGAATAATTCAACACGTGCCGCATGCGTCGCTTTAGATTCAGCATCTTGAGCATAACGCGCACGATCCACTTCAGCGGCTGCGACAAAAGCTAACGCACGCATCGCTTCATTGGCCGAACGAATCACCATTAACATCCGACGCACATCAGGATGCTCAATGATCGGAATACGCGAGCCATCGCGCCGCGTACCTTGTAAACGTTCTTTGGCAAATACCCGCGCCTGCTGATAAGCCCGCTCAGAAATCGACAAACCCTGCAAACCCACTGCTTGGCGCGCGTGATTCATCATGGTGAACATATAGGACAAACCTTTGTTTGGCTCACCGATGATATAGCCGACCGCATCCTTGAATTCCATCACACAAGTCGGACTCGCATGAATCCCCAACTTATGCTCAACCGACAAGCAATGTGCTGCATTCCGCTCAGCTGGATTGCCATTAGAATCAAGCAAGAACTTCGGCACGATAAATAACGAAATGCCTTTTACGCCTGCGGGTGCATCCGGTAAGCGCGCTAACACCAAATGGACGATATTGTCAGTCATTTGATGATCACCCCAAGTGATGAAAATCTTCTGGCCTGTGACCAGATAGTGGTCATCATTTGGGACTGCCCGTGTTTTCACGGCTGCTAAATCGGAGCCTGCGTCTGGCTCAGTCAGATTCATCGTACCCGTCCATTCGCCACTCGCCATTTTCGGTAAATAAGCCGACTGCAATTCATGGCTAGCGTGATGACCGATACTTTCCATCGCACCGATACTGAGCATTGGGCACAGTGCAAACGATATATTGGCCGATTGCCAAACTTCATTCACTGCGGTGCTCAATACATTCGGCAAGCCTTGCCCACCAAATTCTTCTTCTGCACCTAAGGAGAGCCAGCCTGCTTCAGCGAATTGCTGATAGGCTTCTTTGAAGCCCGGCGCTTCTTGCACCCCATTTTCGCCGAGACTTATACCCGCCTGATCGCCACTCCAATTGAGTGGAGCCAGCACTTCACTGCCCATTTTGCCCGCTTCCTCGAGCACCGCGACCGCCAAATCCATATTAGCTTCGTCTAGCCCCGCCTCTGCACATAGTTCATCAAATTTCACTACATGCCGCAGTACAAAATCAGCATCCTGATAGGGATGGGTATAACTCATTTCAAACTCCTTAGGATTTCATATCGTACTTGGCTTAGAGTCGGCAGTTTTTTGCATTAAATACTCGCCATACTGCTCTCTAAGCTTATTTTTCATTAACTTACCAGTTCCATTCAGCGGCAAAGCATCCACGAATACCACATCATCAGGGATTTGCCACTTCGCTATTTTTCCATCAAAAAACGCCAAAATATCCGCTGCAGAAGGCTCACGACCTTCGCGCCGAACTGCAATCAACAGGGGGCGCTCATCCCATTTATCATGCTTGGCAGCTATCGCTGCTGCACCGATCAAATCAGGATGCGCTATCGCAATATTTTCCAATTCCACCGTGCTAATCCATTCGCCACCCGACTTAATTATATCTTTGGAGCGATCCCGAATATTCATATAACCATCGGTATCAATGGTGGCAACATCGCCCGTAGAGAACCAACCATCGTCTAAGGCATTGTGCCCAGCGCGGAAGTACGTATCGACCACCCAATGTCCACGACACTGTAGATTGCCTTGCGTTTTGCCGTCGCTGGCAACTAAGTCATCCTGATCATCCATCAAGCGCAGCTCAATCCCAAAGACGGGGCGACCTTGGCTTAAGCGAATTTTTTGCTGCTCTTCGGCTGATAAGTTTTCATGCTTATGCAGTAGAGCATTCACCGTTCCGACTGGGCTGAGCTCAGTCATCCCCCAAGCATGAATCGTCTCCACCCCATATTCGCGGAATTTAGCCATCATCGAAGGTGGGCAAGCCGCGCCACCAATCACAGTACGTTTTAAGCTTGGGACTTTAGAACCTGCTTTCTCAATCGCTGCTAACAAGCCCTGCCAAATCGTCGGCACACCCAAAGCCAAAGACACCTGCTCTTCATCAATCAACTTCAGCAAACTCGCACCATCTAAACCCGGCCCCGGCATCACTAAGCTCGCGCCCGTCATTGCGGCAGCATAAGGTATCCCCCAAGCATTCACATGGAACATCGGCACCACCGGCATCACACAATCGCGTGCAGAAATATTCAAACTATCCGGCAAACTGACCACTAAAGAATGCAAGACGGTCGAGCGATGCGAGTACAAAACACCTTTAGGATCGCCGGTCGTCCCTGAGGTATAGCACAAGCTGGAAGCCTCATTTTCATCGAAGCTCGGCCACTGATAGTTGCTATCCCCGGCTGCTATCAAATCCTCATAAAACAACACGTC
The DNA here is from genome assembly GCA_049292455.1 of Thiolinea sp. Lineage (GTDB taxonomy): Bacteria > Pseudomonadota > Gammaproteobacteria > Thiotrichales > Thiotrichaceae > Thiolinea. The sequence goes on along the minus strand of JBATRF010000041.1, from coordinate 86,997 downwards.
TGGTAGCTGTGCTTTCACTTCGGCATCAGGCGCATCCAGCAGTACATAAGCTTTGACGCTAGGTAATTGCGCACGCAAATTCACGATCAAGGGCAGGAAGGTTTTATCAAAAAATAACACCTGATCTTGGGCATGATTAATAATGTAATTGAGTTGTGCGGGGAACAGGCGTGGATTAATCGTATGGCAAATCCGTTGGCTGCTGGCTACCGCAAAATATATTTCTAAGTGGCGATGATTGTTCCAAGCTAAAGTGGCACAGCATTCGCCCGCTTGGATACCCATTTGTTCTAATTGGCTGGCTAACTGACGGGCGCGTGTTCCCACGTTGGCCCAAGTAGTTTTAGTTTTTCCGCCGCTGGTATTGACAGAGATAATTTCGGTCGCTGCGTGACAACGTTCAGCATGTTCTAATAACGAGCTGATCAGCAACGGCATTTGCATCATTTGGCCTAACATATTAACTCTCCTCCTAGTTAATTGGGGCGTTGGTGCAGGCAAACTCAAGCCTTATTCTGGTTTGAATTTGCTTTTTATCTCCACTTAAGGCACCACTTAAGCAAAGGTTTTAAATCTTTCATCCCACCGCTAGGCCAATCGGCTAGGACTTCCTTTAGAAAAGTGCCACGTTAAACGCAGCACTTTCTGCAAACTACATATTAGGATAGTTCGGGCCACCACCACCTTCCGGCGTTACCCAAGTGATATTTTGCGAAGGGTCTTTGATGTCACAGGTTTTACAATGCACACAGTTCTGCGCATTGATTTGGAAACGAGCCTCTGCACCCTCACCTAACACTTCATACACACCCGCTGGGCAATAACGCTGCGCAGGTTCAGCATATATCGGTAGGTTAGTACCAATCGGAATCGATAGATCTTTCAAGTGCAGATGACAAGGCTGATCTTCATCATGATTGGTATTGGATAAGAACACTGAACTCAATTTATCAAAGCTCAATTTGCCATCTGGCTTCGGATACTCAATCGGTGAAAACTCACTGGCTGGACGCATTTGTGCATAATCAGGATGATCATCCCGCAAAGTCACTGGCAACTTACCGCGGAAAATATTCTGGTCGATGAAGTTAAATGCGCCGCCCATCAGTGAGCCGAATTTATGCAAAGCGGGGCCAAAATTACGGCTGGCTTGCAATTCTTCATACACCCAAGAGTTTTGGAAGCGCTCGTCGTAGCCGCTCAAATCCTTACCGCCCGTATCGCCCGACTGCACTGCTGCGAAGATTTCTTCGGCTGCTAACATGCCGCTTTTCATCGCGGTATGCGTGCCTTTGATTTTCGCAAAGTTCAGCGTACCGGCATTACAGCCGACCAATAAACCACCGGGGAAATGCATTTTCGGTAAAGCATTAAAGCCACCTTTAGCAATCGCGCGCGCTCCATAAGCGACCCGCTTACCGCCCTGCAAATAGTCAGCAATCAGCGGGTGATGCTTCATCCGTTGGAACTCATCAAAGGGGCTAACATACGGATTGCTATAGTTCAGATCCAGAATCAGGCCAACCACGACTTGGTTATTCTCACTGTGATACAGGAAGAAACCGCCACTGGTTCCGCCACCTAAAGGCCAACCCGAACCATGAATGACTAAACCTTCTTCATGCTTGCTCGGATCAATATCCCAAAGCTCTTTGATTCCAAGGCCGTAATGCTGAGCATCGGCATCCGCATCCAGCTGGAACTTGCTATATAGCTCCTTGCCTAAATGTCCGCGACAGCCTTCAGCGAAAATGGTGTACTTCGCGCGCAGCTCCATACCCGGCGTGAAACTATCTTTCGGTTCGCCATCAATACCGATGCCCATATCACCCGTAATAATACCGGCGACGCTGCCATCCTCATTGAATAACAACTGGCTGGCTGGGAAACCTGGGAAAACTTCCACGCCCAAACCTTCCGCCTGCTCCGACAACCAGCGACAGACATTACCAAGGCTAACTACATAGTTGCCTTCGTTATGCATGGTGGCTGGAATAAAAGCATTCGGGATTTTGACGGAACTAGTTTCACCACGTAGCAAATACAGTTCGTCACGCTTGACCAGTACATTTAACGGCGCGCCCAATTCTTTCCAATTTGGGAACAGTTCTTCAATCGCACGGCTTTCAATCACCGCACCCGAAAGCGTATGCGCTCCGACTTCCGAGCCTTTTTCAACCAAACAAACCGTGAGTTCTTGGTTGTTTTCCTTGGCTAATTGCATCAAGCGACAGGCAGCAGCCAAGCCCGAAGGCCCAGCTCCTACAATCACTACATCGAACTCCATCGAGTCCCGTTCAATTCCGGTAGTATCCATCTCTCGCTACCTAAATTAGAGCTTGCCAGTCATTTCAGGCACAGCAGCAAATAAATCCGCGACCAAACCATAATCAGCAACTTGGAAAATCGGTGCTTCAGGATCTTTATTGATCGCTACGATCACTTTGGAATCCTTCATGCCTGCTAAGTGCTGAATCGCGCCGGAAATACCAATCGCAATATAAACTTCAGGTGCGACTACTTTGCCAGTTTGCCCCACTTGCATATCATTCGGTACAAACCCTGCATCGACTGCGGCACGGCTAGCGCCGACGGCTGCATTCAATTTATCGGCTAAGGCATAGATAATCTTGAAATTATCTGCAGATCCCACCCCACGACCACCGGATACGACAATCTTCGCTGAGGTCAATTCTGGGCGATCGGATTTCGCGACTTCTTCGCCGATGAATTTGGTTTTATCCGCAGTGAACACTTCATTCACTGCTTCAATCGCAGCATTGCCGCCCGTTGCAGCGGGGTCAAAAGCTGTAATCCGCACTGACATCACTTTAATCTTGTCGCTGCTTTGTACGGTTGCAATCGCATTGCCTGCATAAATCGGGCGTTTGAAAGTATCAGCGCTTACCACTGCCATAATGTCGGTGAGTTGATTGACATCAAGCAAGGCTGCTACGCGTGGCATTAAATTCTTACCGGCTGGAGTAGCAGGTGCTAATAAATGCGTATAAGCAGGTGCTAAAGCAGCGACTAATTGTGCTGTATTTTCAGCTAATTGATGCTCATAAGCGGCATTATCAGCAACTCGGACTTTAGCGACACCAGCAACAGCGGCAGCCGCTTGAGCAACTGCTTGGCAGTTACTACCCACGACTAAAACATCAATATCGCCGCCGATTTTGCTGGCTGCGCTAATTGCATTCAGAGTGGATGCTTTTAAATTCTGGTTATCGTGTTCGGCAATTACTAAATTACTCATGCTCTCTCTCCTCTCGTTAGATTACTTTAGCTTTATTTTTCAGTGCATCGATCAGCGCATCTACGCTCTCGACCTTAATACCCGCGCTGCGTTCAGCAGGGGCATCCACACGCACTAAAGTAATGGTATTTGCGACATTTACGCCCATGTCAGCTGGCGTAGCCACTGCTAATGGCTTTTTCTTAGCCTTCATAATGTCAGGGAGTTTCACATAACGAGGTTCATTCAAACGTAAATCAGCGGTCACGACTGCAGGTAGGGTTAATTGCAGAGTTTGCAAACCGCCATCAATCTCACGAGTCACTGTGGCTGTATCGCCATCAACGACCACTTTCGAGGCAAAGGTGGCTTGCGGATAACCACACAGCGCTGCCAACATTTGGCCAGTTTGGTTATTGTCAGAGTCAATCGCCTGCTTACCTAAAATCACTAAGCCGGGCTGCTCATCTTGTACCACTTTCGCGAGGAGCTTAGCGATACCTAAAGAATTCAATTCAGTGTCGCCTGCATCAATGAAGATACCGCGATCCGCACCCATCGCTAAAGCCGTACGGATTTGATCCTGAGCTGCTTTCGCACCAATAGACACCACCACAATCTCGGTAGCCTTGCCTGCTTCACGTAATCGCAATGCCTCTTCGACGGCAATTTCGCAAAACGGATTCAACGACATTTTTACATTGGTCAGATCAACATTACTGTTGTCCGCTTTGACGCGTACCTTGACGCTGTAATCAATGACGCGTTTGACTGCTACCAGTATCTTCATCTTAGCTAACCTTTAAAATTTAATTGACCTTCAAATTAAACTGACTAAGCATTTAACTTGTTGCGACCTCTCTCTTGCCGCGACAAGGCCAAGACAATCCCTCTAAAGAGGCATTGTCTTTTGGGGGAGCGATTTATTTAGCTTCGTCAGCCCATTTTCGGAGGATAAACTTTTGTACCTTACCCGTCGAGGTGCGTGGTAAATCTACGAAGATAACTTTCTTCGGAATTTTGAAGCGTGCCATATTTTCACGGCAATAATCGATGACTTCTTGCTCCGTCATTTCAGCTTCACTCGCAAGCTTAATGAAAGCACAAGGTACCTCTCCCCACTTTTCGTCGTGCTTAGCCACCACGGCTACATCTTGAATCTTCGGATGCTTATATAAAACGTCCTCTACTTCAATAGAAGAAATATTTTCGCCTCCTGAAATAATGATGTCTTTGGAGCGATCCTTGATCTCAATATAACCATCCGCATGCCAAACCGCTAAATCACCAGAATGGAACCAGCCGCCCGCAAACGATTCTTCGGTCGTCGGTGGATTTTTCAGATAGCCTTTCATGACAATATTGCCACGCATGAAAATTTCGCCCATCGATTGACCATCTTGAGGAACAGGTTCGAGCGTATCAGGGTTAGCCACCATCAAACCTTCTTGCATCGGCGCACGTACACCTTGGCGAGCTTTGAGGCGGGCTTTCTCTTCTGCCGAGCGATCATCCCACTCATCATTCCACTCGGAAACAACACAAGGGCCATAAGTTTCGGTCAAGCCATAGACATGAATCACATCAAAGCCCATTGCTTCCATGCTTTGAATCACTGCAGCAGGCGGCGGAGCACCGGCAGTCATCACCTTTACCACATGGTCGATTCCGGTTTTTTGCTCAGCGGGCAGGCCACTAATCATACTTAGGACAATTGGTGCACCGCAGAAATGATCGACTTTTTCCTGCTTAATCAGCTCAACGATTTTGTCAGCACGAACATGGCGTAAACATACATTGACGCCTGTCACTGCCGCGACCGTCCACGGGAAACACCAGCCGTTGCAATGGAACATCGGCAGCGTCCATAAATACACTGAGCGACTCGGCATCTGCCAAGATAAGGCATTACTCACTGCATTCAGATAAGCGCCGCGATGGTGATAAACCACCCCTTTAGGATTGCCGGTCGTGCCCGACGTGTAATTTAGCGTAATCGCATTCCATTCATTATCCGGGCCTTGCCATGCGAATTCAGGATCACCAGCAGCAATAAACTCTTCATAATTAATCGAACCTAACAGCTCGCCACCGACGAAAGAAGGATCATCAATATCAATCACCAGTGGTTGATTTTTTACTAAGGTGAGCGCTTCTTTCACAATCGGCGACATCTCGCGTTCAGTGATTAGAATCTTGGCTTCACCATGTTCAAGGATGAAAGCAACTGCCGGAGCATCTAAGCGTGTATTGATGGAATTGAGCACTGCCCCAGCCATCGGCACGCCGAAATGTGCTTCAAAGTGTTCGGGCAAATTCGGGCACATAATCGCTACGGTATCGCCAATACCGATACCTTTTTGCTGCAAAGCACTGGCTAATTGCCGACAACGCTTATAAGTTTCAGACCAAGTACGGCGCACTGCACCATGCACAACCGCTAGTTTATTGGGGTGTACTGAAGCTGCACGCTCAAGAAAAGTCAAGGGACTCAAAGGCTCATAATTCGCAGCCACTGGGTCTAAACCTTGCTCATAGATATTCCGATCAGACATCGCTCACACTCCTCCAGTCCGATTAAAAGTTATTCTTTACGAATTTATTAAACTCACCCACGATACCACTTCTGAAAGCTAGTACACAGACAATGAAAATTAGCCCCATAATGATATGGATATAAGTGCCTAACTCCCCGCCTGAAAAAAAGCTCTCGATACTGACAACAACAGCTGCGCCTACCAGCGGGCCAAAGATAGTGCCCATGCCGCCTACCAAAGTCATTAACACGACTTCGCCCGACATATGCCAATGCGCATCGGTTAAAGACTCTAGTTGGAATACTAGGGCTTTAGTGGAACCTGCCAAACCTGACAAAGCTGCTGATAAGACGAAAGCCATTAACTTATACCTACGTACATTATAGCCAAGCGAAATAGCCCGAGGCTCATTTTCGCGAATCGCTTTTAAGACTTGTCCGAAAGGTGAGTGAACTGTCCGATAGATTAACCAAAATCCTAATAAGAATACCGCGAGTACAAAGTAATACATCGGCAGATTTTGATTCAAATCAATCAATCCGAATAAATGACCGCGTGGAATCCCCTGTAAGCCATTTTCACCTTCAGTAAACGGGGCTTGTAGGAAAAAGAAGAACAGTAACTGCGATAAAGCCAAAGTTACCATCGCAAAGTAGATGCCCTCGCGCTTGACGGATAAACTACCAAATACATAGCCTAAAGCGGCTGAAGCTAAAGTCCCACAAAGAATACCAATTTCAGGGGTTAAGCCTGCATTTGACATTAAATAACCTGTCACATAGCCACCCGTAGCGAGGAAGGCTGCATGCCCAAAGGACAACATCCCGACAAATCCCAGCATTAAATTAAAGGCCGCAGCAAATAAGCCGAAACATAAGACCTTCATTAAAAATACTGGATAAACCGCAAAAGGAATCACTAAAGCTAATACGAGTAAAGCGATAGTGAACTTGTTCGATTTCAGCAGTTCCATGACTTAAGCCTCCTTTCCAAACAAGCCAGCAGGCTTAATTAACAACACCACGACCATGACCATAAAAATAATCGTATTAGAGGCTTCGGGGTAAAAGTACTTGGTTAAACCTTCAATCACGCCCATCGCAATGCCCGTAATAATCGCACCACCAATCGAACCCATCCCGCCGATGACAACAATGGCGAACACCACGATTAAGATATTGGCGCCCATATCCGGGCTAACTGAATAAATAGGTGCAGCTAAAACACCCGCTAGACCTGCTAAAGCCACACCGAAACCGAAGGTCAAAGTCACCATCAAAGGCACATTAATCCCGAAAGCTTGTAATAAGCGCGCATTCTCAGTACCTGCCCGCAAATAAGCGCCTAATTTAGTTTTCTCGATCGCCCACCAAGTCCCAAAGCAAACAACCAGCGACACGACAATGATCCAGCCGCGATAAATAGGCAGATACATAAAGCCTAAATTAGTCACGCCTTGTAAGGATTCAGGGATCGAATAAGGTTTGCCAGAAGATCCAAATAGATGATTGAACACACCCTGTAACACTAGCGCTACCCCGAAGGTCAGCAGCAAGCTATATAAATGATCTTCATGCGCAATCGGGCGGATTAAAAAGCGCTCGATTAAAATACCGATTAAGCCCACTACGGGCGGCACTACCACTAAAGCCCACCAATAGTTAATCCCCAAATATTCTAGGGCTAACCAAGCGAAGAACGCGCCCATCATATATAAGGCGCCTTGAGCAAAATTGATAATGCGTAAAAGACCGAAAATAATCGCAAGCCCTAGGCTGAGCAGTGCATAAAATGAGCCGTTGATCAGCCCAACCAGCAATTGCCCAAACAAAGCGACCGGATTGATACCAAGAACTGTATCCATAAACACTACTCTGCTGATGGTATGAGCCCTAGCAGGATTAGGAGGAGAGACTCGCTGCCAGGGCTATACACTAAGGGTTACTTTTTGCTGAAGTTGCAGGTATCTTCCATCGGCAGATAAACTTCGTTACCTGCTAAGGTTTGCTCTAAGGCAAAAATGTCATCTGCATTCGCACGCTCATCGGCCTTCTTCACGCGCACTTGATACATCTCATGCACCATGCGCCCATCCGCACGAAACTCGGCATTACGTGCAAAAAAATCATCCGGCTTGGTAGCTTTCATTTTCGCCATGACAGCATCGCCCTCATCCGTACCGGCTTCTTTCACCGCATTCAGATAAGCCATCGTGGAAGAGTAAGCACCGGCTTGACCCATGGTGGGTGTCTTGCCAAACTTTTCTTTGAAACGCTTCGACCATTCCTTAGTCTTATCATCCATTTCGCTATAGAAGCCAGTGGTCAAACGCATGTCTGCAATCAAAGCCGGATCAAGCGCTTGCACATCCGAAGAGAACACCAATAAACCCACCATAGTCGCTTGCTTGCTTAAACCAAACTCGCTTGCACCTTTCAGAGAGTTCACGAAATCTTTGCCCGCATTGGCTAAAGCCACTGCATCTGCGCCTGACGATTGCGCTTGGAGGATATAAGAAGAATAATCCGTGGTACCTAAAGGCACTTTCACGCTACCCACAACTTGGCCGCCATTCTTTTCAATTACGCCGGTAGAAACTTTTTCCAAGGCATGACCGAACTCATAGTCCGCCGTAATAAAAAACCATTTCTTCTTACCCGCTGCGACCAAAGGCTTGACCGTGCCATTAGCTAAGGCAACGACGTCATAAGTCCAGTGAGCGTTATAAGGTGAGCATTGCTTGGTCGTAAATGCAGTACTACCTGCAGTTGAAATCAATAAAGGCTTTTTCGCTTCATTAGTAACTTTAGCAGCGGCTAAACCTACGGAAGATGCGACAATGCCGCCGACTGCATCGACTTTGTCTTTGTCAATCCACTCACGCACCACGGCTGAACCCACATCAGGCTTGTTTTGATCATCGGCTGAGACTACTTCGATGGGTTTATCTAAGACTTTGCCACCAAAATCAGCGACTGCCATTTCCACCGCAGCCACGCAACCCTTACCGCAGACATCCGCATAAGTGCCGCCCATATCAGCCAAGACACCAATCTTTACTTTGTCATCAGAAATGCCTTCAGCGTAAACATTGCTAACAGCTAAACCCATGGCAACCGCAGTTGCTAATACGACCTTATTCATACTTATCCTCTTCTCCAAGTAAATCCGTGCTTACACCCCAAGCAGGGTATTCAGCAATTCAGTTTTCGCGGCTAGCTCTGCTTGCTGCACTTCCTCGACAATCTGCCCGTGCTCCATCACGTAATGGCGATCAGCAATGGGCGCTGCAAAATGGAAGTTTTGCTCAACCAACAGAATCGTTAAGTTTTTACGTTTGAGCTGTAGCAAGACTTCGCCCAGCTTTTTCACAATGACGGGCGCTAAGCCCTCGGTGATTTCATCCAACAATAAGATATTCGCGCCGGTGCGTAGGATGCGCGCTAACGCCAGCATTTGCTGTTCGCCGCCCGAAAGGCGTGTACCTTGGCTAGTGCGGCGCTCATACAAGTTCGGGAACATCTGATAGATTTCATCCAAACTCATGCCATCACTACGCACAGTCGGCGGTAACAACAAGTTTTCTTCCACATTCAGGCTAGAAAAAATCCCGCGCTCTTCGGGGCAAAAGCCGATGCCTAAATGAGCAATCCGATGCGCGGGTAAGCCAATTGTTTCCGTACCGTTAATATTGATACTGCCACTACGCCGCCCTACCATATTCATAATGGCTTTCAAGGTAGTGGAGCGCCCTGAACCATTGCGCCCGAGCAATGTGACTAGCTCACCCTGCTTCACATGCAAATCAATGCCATGCAAAATGTGCGATTCACCGTAGAAGGCATGCAGATCACTAACGCGTAATTTCTCATCGCCTTGAGTTTTCATGCTGCAGCCTCCTCATCAGCGGCGATGCCTAGATAAGCCTCTTTCACGCGTGGATCAGCCGAAACCGTTGCATAATCGCCTTCGGTTAATACGGCTCCGCGTTGCAAAACGGTAATGCGATCGGCGAGTTGTGAAACGACATGCAGATTGTGCTCAACCATCAGAATGGTGCGCTCTGCCGAGACTTTTTTAATCAGATCCGCAACCACTGCTACATCCTCATGCCCCATACCTTGAGTGGGTTCATCTAAGAGCAGCATTTCAGGATCGAGTGCTAAAGTCGTAGCAATTTCTAAGGCGCGTTTGCGTCCGTAAGGCAGATCGAGGGTAGTGGCTTTAGCGAAATCTAATAAGCCCACAGCATCTAATAACTCTTCAGCACGAGGGTTAAGACGGTCTAAAATTTTGTCTGATTTCCAGAATTGGAAGCTGTTTCCTACTTTTTGCTGCAGAGCAATCCGCACGTTTTCTAAGACAGTCAACTTGGGGAACACTGCAGAAATCTGAAAGGAGCGCACTAAACCTAATTGCGCAATTTTGGAAGCTTCCAGCGGGGTAATATCTTTACCGTTGAACAGAATCTGCCCAGAAGTTGGGATCAGATATTTAGTGAGTAAATTGAAAACCGTCGTTTTGCCCGCGCCATTGGGGCCAATCAGGGCATGAATATGACCGCGTTGAATCTGTAAATTAACATTATCCACCGCAGTGAAACCCTTAAATCCTTTGGTCAGATTTCGAGTTTCCAGAATAATTTGCTCGCTCACGTATTGGCTCCTCCAATCACTTGCGAGCTGATCTTACGGCCACATCTTTGCGACAGTATTGCAAGAATGTAACGAATTGTTGCGCAGCAAAAATACTTTAAAAACCTTGTATTTCTTCAACTTGGCACTAGTCGAGTCAATCTTTTTGCTTGTACTGTTAGGCGTCTAGCTTAATGAGGAGGCAGCGCATGTCTCGGCTTAAACCTTTAAATTCGCGTTTGTCGCGGCAGTTTTTTTTGCTGCTGCTAAGCATTTTGCTAGCCACTTTTGTGTTTATTTATATGTATTCTGTGCCACTGATTAAGCAGACTGTGTTTGAGATTGAGCGCAATGCCAGTCGCACTGCCCTGAATAATGTGTTCGAACTAGCTAGTCGGATGTATGCGAATGTTGAAGATTATCGCGCCCAAACCCTCAAATCGCATCAGCAGCAATTAAAAGTCGCGGTCTCCGTGACGGAATCCTATTTGGCGGGTGTGCAGCAAACCATTGAACAGCAGCCGAATACGCGTGAACAAGCTCTCGCCCAAGCTTATGAAACCATTCGTAGTTTCAGTTATGGGAATAAAGACTATCTGTGGATTGCCGATTATCAAGGTAAAATGCTGTCGCATCCCGACCCACGCTTTCATGGCAAAAACATGCAAGATACAGTGGATGAAGCTGGCAACCCAATCGTACCCAACTTAGTCAAATATGCGATTCGTGATGGTGAAGGTTACTATGAATATCAATGGCAGCGCCCACATGGAGCGCAACCTTTAGATAAATATTCCTATGTGAAAAATTATCCAGAATGGGGCTTGGTAATCGGTGCGGGCGTATTTTTGGATGATTTAGAAAAAGAAATTCAACAGCGCAAAGACCGTGCTATCAACGAATTACGCAAAGCACTGACTGAAATTAAAGTAGCCAAAACCGGCTACTTATTCATCTTTGATGCGCATAATCAAATGCTGATTCATCCGAATGCGAATATAGATCGAACCGATATTGCTGATTTGATTAATCCACTCAGTCAAAACAAGATTGCCGATGATTTAAAACGCGTCGCGGACACGGGTAGTGAATTGCATTATCTATGGGATAAGCCTGCTGATCCGGGCAATTATGTTTATGAAAAATTATCGCTGGTGCGGCATTTACAAGGTTTCGATTGGTATATTTGCTCGACCGTTTATTTAGACGAACTCAGCAGCAGCTCAGAAAAGCTTAGTAGCCGCATTTTGACGCTAGCCATTATTACTTTGCTGGCTGCTTTGGGCTTAGCTTATTTTTTCGTGAATCGGATTACTCAACCTTTAGAACAATTAGCAGCCACTGCACAACGCGTCAGCTCTGGTGATTTATCCGCCAAAAGTGGGATTAAAACTGCGGATGAAGTGGGTGTGCTTGCTTCAAGTTTCGACGGAATGGTGGAGCGTTTAAAAGATAATATCGACACACTTGATACCCAAGTCAAACAACGCACCGAAGAGCTACTGGAAACGAATGCCCGCGCCCAACGCATGAGCGCTGTTGGTCAATTAGCGGGGGGCTTAGCGCATGATTTTAATAATTTACTTTCGATTATCTTAGGGAATTTACTCTTAGCCCGCGACCGCTATTTAAAAGTTGACGGCTTAGATGAATTGCTTAGCCCAGCGATTCGTGCCTCCCGACGTGGTGCGGATATTACCCATCGCCTGCTTTCGTTTGCGCGGCGTCAATCCCTGCAAACTGAAACGATCGAGATTGAACAGCGCATAAGCGAAACCGTGGAGCTATTGCATGGCTCTTTACCAGATTCCATTCGCTTAGCTTATCAAGCACAGTCACCGACTACTTATCTGCGGGTTGATGTGAGTTTGCTAGAAAATGCCTTGGTCAATTTGGCTTTAAATGCCCGCGATGCCATGCCTCAAGGTGGGCAGCTAAATTTCAAAACTGAGACTCTAATGGTTACTGAAACCTTAGATGCCTTTGATGAGCCAGTCAAAGCCGGTACTTATGTGGCAATTACCATTAGCGATACAGGAGCTGGATTTAGTGAGGATGCTTATCAGCGCGCCTATGAGCCGTTTTACACCACCAAAAATGGCAACACTAACTCTGGCTTAGGCTTAAGTATGGTGTATGGCTTTGTGAAACAATCGCAGGGTTATATTCGCATTCAAACCAGCGCACAAGGCTCCGAAATCACCCTACTCCTGCCAACTATTCATAGTGAAACTTCAGCCGCTAGCCATTTAGTTGACCCGATTGATACAGCTGAAATCAAAACTTTATTGGCAGGCAAGCTTTTGCTAGTTGTTGACGACAATGCCGATGTGCGGGCGGTGGTACGTATCCAATTATTAGATTTAGGGGTCAATGTTTTAGAGGCCGCTGATGCGGATGAGGCAGTACAGTTGATTCAAACCATTCCCAGCTTAGATGGCTTAATCTCTGATTTAATGTTACCCGGGCGTTTAGATGGCAAAGCGCTTGCCGCACAATTACATCAACTTAAACCACAAAGCTTAATTTTACTGATTAGCGGCTATTCACCAGCAATTGACCCTGAAGACTCCGCCAGCTTAGACTTCCCCTTACTGCGCAAGCCATTTGACCAAGCCAGCCTAGCGCTTGCGCTTTGGCGTGCTGCTAAAGGAGGAGAAGCTTATGAAAGCCGGAAAACTGGTTTATGTGATTGATGATGAAGCTGATATCTGTAAGCTAGTGACCAATGAATTGGCGCGCTATGGGCATCAAACCCAAACTTTTCGCACCGGCGGCCAAGCGCTCTATGCCCTAAAAAAGCAGCAACCCGATATTTGTATTATTGACCTTGGTCTGCCGGATATGGATGGTTTAACCCTAGTCAAGCAGCTGATGAATAACAATAGTATGGGCATTATTATCCTTTCCGGTCGCGATAGCCTCACCGATAAAGTGTTGGGGCTAGAACTCGGTGCCGATGACTATATAAGCAAGCCCTTCGATCCGCGTGAGCTGGTCGCCCGTACCAATAGCATTCTGCGCCGATTGGATAAAATGGCCGCAGTCTTAAATGAATCCCCACAAGCGCAACAAGCCAGTTTTGATGCTTGGACTTTTCAAGTCAGTACCTTAACCCTCTCCCACGAAGATGGGCATTGTGAAATTTTGAGCGCTGCGGAAGCAGGTTTATTAATGACTTTGCTCCGTGCACCTCGGCAAATTCTCTCGCGTGATCAGCTGATGCAGGAGCGTGATACCGCTTTTGACCGTTGTATTGATGTACGCATGTCACGCATTCGTAAAAAACTCGAAGCAGACCCGAAAAATCCACGCCTTATTAAAACGGTTTACGGGATTGGCTATATGCTCACCACCGATGTGGTTTGGCAAAGCGCTTAGCTCTCTCTCATGAAACCTTAGAACCAAAATTAAGAAAAATTTAAAAATGACTGCATCCAATTCAACAAGCCCTGCGTATATAGCAGTGTTATCAGTACTAATAGCAAGAACCTTCAATTCAATCTAAGCTTTACTTTTTTACACACTAAGAGGACATGACCATGCAAAACAAACAAATCATCACAGCTGCTTTAATGGCGATTGGCTTGAGCGCTGCCTTAACAGTCGCAAACGCTGAAGACAAGAAAATGGAAACTGAAAAGTGCGCAGGCATCGTGAAAGCAGGCATGAATGATTGTGGCGCGAATGGCCATAGCTGTGCAGGCAAAGCCGCTAAAGACAGCGACCCCGCTGAGTGGATCACTGTACCGAAAGGCACTTGCGAAAAAATCACCGGTGGCAAAGTTGTCACTGGCTAAGCGCTAAGATTTCTCCCTGTTGCGAGGTAAGTAATCGGTGCTTATCTCGCTCTTTTTCTGCATACTTCCCTTTTTACTTGTTCTAAAGTGCTATGACTCAAACCCTCATCAGCGGTTGTGGCATTGGTTTACGCTTTCAGCATATCGATCAAATCCTTGCTGAACAGCCGCCAATTCCTTGGCTCGAAATTCTTTCCGACAACTACCTCACCTCTGGTAGCGTGCAACAAGATTATGCCCTAGAAATTGCTCAACACTACCCAGTCACTCTGCATGGAGTGGGGATGTCGTTAGGTGCAACGGATCCTTTTAATGAGGACTATTTTCAGCGCTTAAAGACTTTGGCGGATAAGCTCCAGCCTGCTTGGATTTCAGATCACTTATGTTGGACTTCCGCGCATGGCTTTGTTTCACATGACCTACTGCCTCTGCCCTATACCGAAGAAACGATTAAGCATGTAGTGCAGCGCATTCGCGAAGCTCAAGAGCGCTTAGAGCGCCAACTAGTCATCGAAAATGTTTCGAGCTATTTGCAATATGAGCAGTCGGTGTTAACGGAATGGGAATTTTTGACGGCGGTTGCCACCGAAGCGGATTGCAAGATTCTGTTGGATATCAACAATATCTATGTGAGCGCTTACAACCACGATTTTGACCCTTGCAAATATATCGATTCGATTCCAGTAGAACGGGTCCAGCAGTTTCATCTGGCAGGCTATGAAGATAAGGGCACGCATTTATTAGATACGCATGGACATACAGTGAGTGATCCCGTGTGGGGTTTATATACCTTGGCTTTGCAACGCTTTGGCGCTTTACCTACTTTAATTGAATGGGACAATCATATCCCAAGCTTAGAGCTAGTATTGGCGGAAGCGCAAAAAGCAACGGAGGCACAAGCCCATGCATTTGCCTGAACTCCAGCAGCAGATTCTTAGCGCTATTTTCCAGCGTGATCAATTGCCAGTAGCAGCAGCATTGGTCAAAGCCCAAGGTAGCTTAAGCAGCGAACAACGTGTGGGTATCTATCGCAATAGCGCGCATGGCATCCTGCTTGATTATTTAGAATCCCTTTATCCGGTCAGCCTTGAATTAGTTGGCAGTGAATTTTTTGGACGCACTGCTCATCATTTTATTGATGAACAACCGCCCATTACACCTTTTTTAGCTGACTATGGCGCAGGTTTTGCGGATTATTTAGCAGCCAACCCTGCACTAGCAGAGCTACTTTGGATTACCGAAGTCACTAGGCTTGAATGGGCAAGACATGCAGCTTGGCATACCGTCAATCAAGCAGAAAGCGACTTTGCTAAGCTAGAAGAGCTAAACGAACAGGAACAAGCCGAACTACGTTTTCAGCTGCCTGCTTCCGCCAGATTAATCAGTGCGAATGCACCGATTCATTCGATTTGGTTGGCTCATCAAACTGAAAACTATGCAGATAAGCCCAATTTGGATGAAATTAATCTTCAACAAACTGAACAGGTTTTAGTCTTTCGGCAACAGCGGCGTTTACATCAGATTTCGTTGGGTGAAGATGATTGGCAATTTCTGGTGGCTATTCAGAATTATGCGACAATGGGCGAACTCGCAGAGCAATTTGCCGAACAGCTACCTTGGTTATTTAGTGTAGCGATGCAAAATGGTTGGATACATTCATTTAGCACGACCAAACTGCCTTAAAACCGTAGTTAAGCTAAGCTAACTACGGTTGTTATCAACAAGTGAATCATTAATTCATCGGCTGACCAGGTTTAGGCACATTGAAATAATCGGATTTAATAATGCGATTGTTTTGTGCATTGCAACTAAAAGTAATGGTGTCGCCATTTTGCTGAGGGCTACGTGTATTAAACACTCGACCCTTCCCTTCGTAATGCGTCATACCTTGCGGGCCATTCATGACTGTTAAAGGGTAATATTGCAATTGTGCGCGGTTGCCATATTGCGGCTGAATTTTTTGCGCAATGCTATTCACACAGGCTTGTTCCATATTCGGAACTTGTGGTTGCGGTGGTCTAGGTGGTGGTACAGGTGCAGGCGGTGGATTATTAATATAAGCCTGAGTCAGCGTTCTATTATCTGACCGATAAGTGCAATAAAAGCTAATTTGCATGGAGCGAGGAACACCAATAACCCCCGATTTAGCAGAGATATGGATAAAGGGGCGAGTACCAGGCATTTCCTGAGCCTGTATATTATTTAATCTTGTGTCTTTGCCGTAACGCTTCATCACTTGTTGATTAATAGTCTCTGCACAGAGCTTGAGCGCGGGCGAAGGCAATTGAGCCGCTTGAGTTGCTGTCGTAGCCGCCGTGAGTGTCAGCATTAAACAAGCTAGACTTAATGATTTATACATTTTTCCTCCAAAAATTAACTTAAAAACGCAGACTATCCCATTTAGTATAGCTGCGTAACTTAAATCGTTTAATTTTTAACTTGTGAAGGATTAACCAAATTTACCCTTTAAATCAACGTCCCACCCGATACCTCAATCCGCTGTGCATTCACCCAACGATTATCATCCGACAATAAACTCGCAATCATCGCGCCAATATCATCCGGTACACCGGTACGACCCAAGGCCGCCATTGAGGCCATACGTTTATTGACTTCAGGATTATCGCGCACCGCGCCACCACCAAAATCGGTTTCAATCGCACCCGGGGCGACCACATTCACCGTGATTTGGCGGCTGCCTAGCTCTTGCGCTAGATAGCGGCTGTAGACTTCAATTGCACCTTTCATCGAGGCATACGCGCCATAACCGGGGAAGCTAAAACGGGCTAAGCCGGAGGATAAATTAATAATCCGTCCGCCATCACGCATGAGTGGCAAAAGTTTTTGGGTCAGGAAAAACACACCTTTGAAGTGCACATTCATTAATTCGTCAAACTGCTCTTCGGTGGTTTCAGCCAGCGAATTATAAATACCCATCCCGGCATTATTGACAAGATAATCAAAGTGATTGCTGTTCCATGTGGTATTTAAAGCGTTATCTAGTTGGCTAGCAAAGTCAGCGAAGCTCTTAATATGGCCTGTATCTAATTGCAGCGCGACCGCTTTACCGCCCAGCTTCTGTATTTCCTGCACGACCTGATCGGCTTCAGCTTGTTGGCTGCGATAAGTGATGACGCTATCCACACCTTTACGCGCTAAATGCAGTGCGGTGTTTTTACCTAAACCACGGCTGCCGCCAGTGATTAATGCAATTTTCTTGGTCATTTTGGAGTTCCTAAACAGTAGTTGAACGATGCTCGGCAGTGTATTGTTATTATTATGAGCGATAAACAGGCTATTTCTGATTATACTGTTCGCAATAAATGAACAATTGGAGCACTCATGAATCAACTGGAAGCGATGAAAGTGTTTATGCAGGTGGCGGATTTGGGTGGTTTTACCGCAGCGGCAATAAATTTAGGTTTGCCGAAAGCCAGTGTTTCCACGGCAGTGCAGCAGTTGGAAGAGTTAATCGGCACACGCTTATTACAGCGCACCACACGCCGAGTGCAACTCACTCAAGATGGACAGGTGTTTTATGAGCGCAGCAAGGACTTGCTCGCCGATATGGAAAACCTGCAAGGTCTGTTTCGCCAAGAGCCGACGCAATTGCGCGGGCGTTTGCGCGTGGATATGGCGCTGCCGATTGCACGGCATGTGGTGATTCCGAATTTGCCCAATTTTCTAAAACTGCATCCAGAGTTGGAAATCGAATTGAGCAGCACTGATCGCTTAGTGGATGTCATTCGCGAAGGGTTTGATTGCGTATTGCGTGCGGGAACCTTGGAGGATTCGAGCTTGATTGCCCGCCCGCTTGGGGCGTATCGGATGATCAATTGTGTGAGTCCGAGCTACATCGCGCAGTATGGCAAACCTGAGACGCTAGACGATTTGAGCGAGCATCGTTTGGTGCATTACGCAAGTGTGTTGGGCAGTCGTGCGACGGGGTTTGAATATTGCTTGCCGAATGAGCGTGAGTCGCGTTATTTGAGCATGCGTGGCGCTTTGACCGTGAATAATTCGGATGCGTATACCGCAGCGTGCTTGGCGGGTTTGGGTATTATTCAAGCGCCGGAAACCGGGATTCGTCCTTATTTGGAAACGGGGCAAATAGTGGAGGTGTTGAGTGCCTACCGACCTGCGCCGATGCCCGTGTCGATTGTTTATCCGAATCGCAGGCATTTACCGCAGCGTGTACAGGTGTTTATGACGTGGTTGCATAGTTTAGTGCAACCACGCTTAATGAGTTAGTGTAATAACAATCGCAATACAGTATTCGACACTTTCCAAGCGGGCTTGGTATGCTCACCCGAATCCGCCCATCCCAGTTAGCTAGGTATAAAAAATTATGTCGCATGACGCACAGCCTATACACCACCACATTCGCCGCATGAGTGGGCGCGATCCCTATGAAGTGCATCGTGCCGCTACTCCGCTTGAGCTGTTATTTGATCTCACGTTCGTAGTAGCCTTTGGCTTAGGTGCGTCCGAGTTTGCCCATGCTTTAGCGGAGGGGCATTATTCAGTTGCTTTGACTGGCTTTGGTTTTGCCAGCTTTGCGATTTGCTGGGCTTGGATCAATTTTTCGTGGTTTGCCTCCGCGTATGACACGGATGATTGGGTATTTCGCTTAACCACCATGCTGCAAATGATCGGAGTAGTGATTCTCGCGATTGGCTTGCCCAAGATGTTTAAGTCCTTGGAGACAGGCACGATGGATAATTCCATCATGGTGATGGGCTATGTGGTGATGCGGATTGCCATGATGTTTCAATGTCTACGCGCCGCCAAGCAAGATCCAGCACGGCGTAATGCTTGTTTGGCTTATGTAGTGACCATTCTAGTCGCGCAAATCGGTTGGGTGGCGCTGATGTTAGCAAGCCTACCACTCAGTGTAGGTTTCTTTTTTGTGATTCCGTTGATGTTAGTGGAATTGGCTGGCCCCGTAATTGCTGAGCGCCAATGTGGTGGCACGCCGTGGCATGCGCATCATATTGCTGAGCGCTATGGTTTATTCGCTATTATTGCCTTGGGCGAAGGCGTGGTGGGTACGGTTGCCAGTCTCTCAGCAGTGATTGAGCGTCAAGGCTGGTCACTGGATGCAGTGTTGGTGTGCATTGCGGGGATGGGGCTGACCTTTGGGATGTGGTGGGTGTATTACATGCTGCCCTCGGCGCAAATTTTACATGCGCACCGTGAGCGCTCCTTTGTTTGGGGGTATAGTCAAATGATCCTGATTACGGCGATTGTCGCGACGGGTGCGGGCTTGCACGTGGCGGCATATTTCATCGAAGGCCAAGCGCATATTAGTTCGGTTGCGACACTACTTACTACGGCAATT
Source organism: Thiolinea sp. (assembly GCA_049292455.1). Classification (GTDB taxonomy): domain Bacteria; phylum Pseudomonadota; class Gammaproteobacteria; order Thiotrichales; family Thiotrichaceae; genus Thiolinea. Next base: position 67,447 of record JBATRF010000041.1, on the reverse strand, counting down.
CCGGTGGGTATATTTTTGTTTGGTGTCTATGCGCTGTATGCGTATTTATTGCAGAGTTTTGACCGCTTCCACATTCGTCAATTGGTCATTACCGCCGTGGTTTTAGTGGCGGCTGTGCTAGCAGCTTTAGCGGGTGTGGATATGGCGATATGTTTAATTATTGTAATGTTCGCGCCCGTTGTGACGATCATTGGTTACGAAACCTTGGGTTATCAGCATCAAACTGAGGCTTTAGTGGCGAATGCGGTGCATAGTACTGAGCCTACTAATGTGAAAGCATAAGCGATAGAGGCAACATATTGCCTCTATTCCTCCCCAAAAATCATTCCTAAATCAATCGCGCCCTCGACAAACGGGGGAATGCGAACTTGGCGATATTCTTGTGGGTCGCGATATTCCGCCGAAAACACCACATGATAATGTTCACCCACCAATTGATATGCGATCAGGGTGCGATCTTCAGGGGAAATAATCCAATAAAACGGCACGCCATAACGCTGCAAGGCCATGAACTGGGTAAATATATCTTTGCGCTCATGGCCGGGTGAGGTGATTTCACACACCCAATCGAGCAGCAATTCCATCACACCTTGCGGACGCTTCGGGTGACGCTCTTTGCGCCAACCTGCTAGATCATGAGTGGGGGCGTGATGCTCGTTATAGCGCACACTAATTTCCGTCATGATCCACCAACCCGTTTCATCAGAGCGACGCTTAAACGGCAGCATTTCATCCGACAAACCCGATTGCACCAAGGCATGTTCAGAACGAGCCATCGGGCGCTTGACGATCTCGCCATTGATTAGCTCGATGCGCTCTTCGTTGGAGGCGAGTAGGTCATCTACAGTTTTTAGGCGTTGGGCTTCCACGATTGAGTGATCCGGTGATGGAATGATTTGAATCTAGCATGTGAGAGCAGTATGGGCAAAGCTAGCTTTAGCTGTTAGCAGTATTCGCTTGAAGAATGGCCTTTAGTTGTTCTATTGCTAAAGGTGGCTCTGATGTATGCAGCATGGCATGACAATTCGGGCAAACAGGTCTTAAATCATTAACTGGGTCGACTTGATAGGTTTTTCCAATACTCCACACTGGAACCAGATGGTGTACATGGATAAAATTCGCACCAATCTCACCATAGGTTTTGAAGAAATCAAAATTGCATACAGAGCATTGACAGCCCCAGTAAGCGATACATTGCTTACGCGCTTTCGAGTTTCTTTCGTAGGAATTGACGACAATAGTTTTCTTTGCGCCTTCGTAAAATTCAGTATCATTATCAAACACTAACTCCTCTGCATAAGGCTGCTCATCCGTTAAATGGCAGCTCAGTAGTGCCGAAGCAAGTTCTGGTTTGAGCTGCCAAACGAAAAAGCGCCCTTCGTACCAACCCTCAAAAAATACATCCCAATACTTGTATTTTTTTGAGCTTCGCTCGGTAAATTGAATGTCATATAACTTAGCGATTCGCTTTGCATATCTGCCAATCTCTAAATTTAAAGGCGCGTGTGGGGATCTGCCTTTCTTACCCAGTAAGAGACCTATTTGGCTGGCATAAGCCTTGTGATCATTGAATGAATACAAGGCTTGAAACATAGCCAAATCAAAGGCATTAGTTAATGCTGAGTTTTCAAGAATCTCACACCACTGCTTTTTGCTTAGCTTGTTTGCCATAACACACTCCAAGAACTGTTAGGTAATCAGCAGAGCATAATAAAAATACAGCAATACTGAAAACTAACAGGTCAAAGAATTATAACAAACGCGGCTGCGTCAACACTTCTGGCCTTAAAATATCATCCAACTTTTCCTTAGATAACAAGCCTTTTTCCAGCACCAAGTCATACACACTCCCACCCGTCATCAAGGCTTCTTGCGCAATCGCGGTGGCATTGGTGTAGCCAATGTAGGGATTCAATGCGGTGACAATCCCAATTGAATTTTCCACCGTGCGGCGCAAATGCTCGCGATTCGCGGTAATACCATCCACACATTTATGCGCCAAAGTCAGGCATGCGTTTTGCAGGTGATTGACGCTTTTATATAGGCTGTGCGCAATAATTGGCTCAAACGCATTGAGCTGTAACTGCCCTGCTTCCGCCGCAAAGGTGACGGTTACATCATTGCCAATCACTTCAAACGCGACTTGATTCACCACTTCGGGAATCACCGGATTGACCTTGCCCGGCATGATGGATGAGCCTGCTTGCATCGGTGGTAAATTGATTTCGCCAAAACCTGCGCGGGGGCCGCTGGAGAGTAAACGCAAGTCATTGCAGACTTTGGACAGCTTAACGGCAATGCGCTTGAGAACGCCGGACATCTGCACGAAGCTGCCGCAATCTTGGGTGGCTTCAATCAAATTTGGTGCTGTCGCTAATGGAATGCCGGTTAATTCGCGCAGATGCTTACACACCAACGCCGCATAGGCAGGCGGGGTATTAATTCCCGTGCCAATCGCGGTCGCGCCCAAATTGATCTCAGTAATCAAGCTTAACGCCTCGCTCAGACGCTGCTCATCCTCGCCAATCATGACCGCATAGGTGCTAAATTCCTGCCCCAAAGTCATGGGTACAGCATCTTGTAATTGCGTTCGCCCCATTTTCAGCACATCTTTAAATTCTTCGGCTTTATTCTCGAAGGATTGGCGCAAAACGGCCATTGCATCCAGCAATTTCAGCACACCGAAATAACCCGCCACTTTCAATGCGCTGGGGTAAACATCATTGGTGGATTGGCTCATATTCACATGCTGATTCGGGTGCAACACCTCATAAGCGCCTTTGGGTTGCCCCAACACTTCCAGCGCTAAATTGGCGATCACCTCATTCGCATTCATATTGGTGGAAGTACCCGCACCACCTTGGATCACATCCACCACGAATTGATCGTGGCAACGCCCCTCATAGATTTGCTCGCAAGCTTGAGCAATGGCTTGGGTTTTCACCTCATCTAATAAACCGAGTTCATTGTTGGTGAGTGCAGCCGCATGTTTGATATGCGCCAATGCCAAAATCAAGTCAGGGTAAATCGAAATGGGTACGCCTGTGATCGGGAAGTTTTCGACCGCGCGTAAGGTGTGGACGCCGTAATAAGCGTCAATAGGAACGGCTTTATCGCCGAGTAAATCGTGTTCTGTGCGGGTGGTGCTCATGCTAACTCGTGTTTTTAGTTTATATAAAAGCGCACATTATCACTGAAATTGCCTAGCCTGTGGGCTAGCACTTAACAGTGTAATGAATAGTTACTCGTGTGTTAGTCAGGGAAATATTCGGTGTGACTTTCGCCGGATCGCCCCCAATACACCACGCGCCGCCCGTTTAAAAATGCGAAATAAGCGACTACGCCCGCTTGCATAGCACGCTGGGTAAAGGCTTCGTAGGCTTGATGATTCACTTGGCTATCTAAAATAACTGCTTTAAGTGCAACTGCGTCCAACTCAGGCGCAACCTTCGGTAAATTCATATAATGAATTTGGGTTTCTGCTGTCAGGCCATCCTTGCCATAGAACGTTTTTCTCTGTTTCACATAGTCAACATGGTAGTAATCCACGCCAGCTTCTAACAAACCGCCAACCGCTTCAGGAAAACTCATCTTGCTCGCTAAGGTTGCATCAGCAATCTTTTGAATCTGTACTTTATCCATTATTAAATTCCTATCTAAATCAATGGTGGTGGGTAGGTTTACAAGCCTAAGGCGAGAGCCTTCAAAGTTCGAGATTTGTATTCGCGTCGATATAAAACAGCGACTACCCAAGTGGTTGCTAACATAAACACGACTGGATGTAAGAACCATGTCAAGAGCGCCAAGCTAAAGTAATACGCCCGCAAACCTATATTAAAATGATAGACCGCTAAGCTAATAATTTGCCCTAAGGATTGCTCTAAGCGCTCATCTGTACCTTCTTTAGCGTGCGGCACACTGCCAATCAAGATTGAGGCGAAGCCCCATTGGCGAATGCACCAAGTAAACGTAAAGAAGGCATAGGCAAACACAATCGTCAGGCTAATTAGACCGATTTCCCAAGTTTGCGGGTCGAAACGTACAAATGGTAGCTGCGTAAATAAGGACAAAGCCTTTTCTGTGGAGCCAATCGCTGTGACCAAACCTGCGATAATTAGCAAACTACTGGAAGCCATAAAGGTAGCATTACGCTCAATATTCGCCACAATAGACGTATCGACCATCCGGTTATCACGTTGCTCGATTTGCACAATCCAGCGTTTAATATGCACTTGCAAAGCATCCTGCAAGCGCTGCCCATGCGTAGACTTCAAACCAGAATAGCGGCCATAACCAACCCAGCAGGCCAAAAACCAGAGCATCGAAGCCCACTCTAAAGGTGATAAATACAAACTACGCCTCTACATGATTCGTTAAGTTAGTTAGCCGCGTATTGTAAAGCTAAGTGCGTTTTAGTTCTAAGCTTCTAAAGCACAAGCCTTCCGCTAAATCAGTAGGCTAACTGAAGGAATGAGCTTATGCTAAGCAATCAGCCAAAAATTTAACTAGGCTTATAGCAAACCCACCTTATGGAAACCCAGTCATGCAAGCTGTTGCTCACACCACTTTAAATATTCTCGTCCTCGCTGCTTTAGTTGATCACCGCGCCAGTCACCTTGAAACGCAGATGATCACTAAAGAATTATTACACTTATTCGATAGCGAACAGCTAGGGATGGAAAGCCGCCGCTTAAGCGAATTGGTAGAGGCCACTATTCTCGAATTCACCAAACAGGGCTTGAATAAGAATCCAGTGGCTACGCAGCACGCCTTGGACGAAATCGAAAAACTCTCCAAAGATGATTCGGAATCAGCCTTTCATGCAGCCAAACGGGTCGTTGAATCCTTAAAAGTAGCCGATGCTCAAGGCCGAGTGGATGAGCATAATTTTATTCTTAGCTTAATGCATGCCATTCATAAATAGACTCAGCGCAATCGACCACATCGTAATCCCAACCACGGTGTCCAAAATCCGCCAGCTCATCGGCTTAGCAAACCAAGGAGCCAGGCGGCGACCGCCCCAAGCGAGCAAGGTAAACCAAGACAGTGAAGCAAGACTAGCTCCTAAAGCAAACCAAGCTGGTTGATTACCCGGCAATTGCCCACCAATGCTGCCTAACAAAATGACGGTATCCAAATAAACATGCGGATTGAGTAGGCTCAACGCTAACGTGGTGAGAACGGCTGCTTGCACAGTCGGCGCAGTAGCGCTCGTTGCGGTTAATTGGCTGGGATGTAAAGCACGTCGGAATGCCAATAAACCGTAAATAAATAAAAATAGCGCTCCACCCCAAGTGGCTAGTTTTAATAAGACGGGAAACTGCTGAATGAGCGTTCCCAAGCCCCAAACGCCTGCAATAATCAGCACTGCATCAATCACAATGCATAAGGCTGCAACGATAAATACATGCTGATTACGCAAGGCACTGCTAAGTACAAACGCATTCTGCGAGCCAATCGCAATAATTAAACCCGCGCCCATGCCAAACCCTTTGGCTAATGCTGTGAAGATCATATTGCTCACCTGTGAATGGAGGTCGCTACTATGCAATTGAGTTTGTACTAAGTAAATTCAAAGGTTTTAAGATCAGCTAAATTTTTTTAAATAAGTCGATTCTTTTGGCTAGCTGCGAAAAACTGAGAATACTTGCCTTCTAAGCTGCAAGTCCTGACAATCCACGCTCACTCTTTGCAATACTTAGTTGATTATGTCTAAAAAAATCCCAATCCCTGTCTTTAATCACCCGATTATTGAAACCCACTGCCACTTGGATTACCTCGAAGGTGATTCCTTGCAAGCCGCACTTGATGCTGCAAAAGCTGTGAATGTGGAGCGCATGATTACCATTGGCGTGTCACCCGATAATCTCGAAAAAGTCATGCAACTGGCGCAAAACCACGAGCCAGTCTGGGGCACACAAGGCATTCATCCGCACGATGCTAAGGATTATAACGCTGCGGTCGAAGCCGAGATTCGCGCCAATGCCTTGCATCCTAAAATACTCGCGATTGGCGAGATTGGTTTGGATTACTTCTACGATCATTCCGACCGCGCGGCACAACGACAAGCGTTTGAAAGCCAACTGCAGATCGCCATCGATTTAGATCTACCCATCGTGGTGCACACCCGCGATGCCGACGAAGACACTCAAGCCATTCTGCAAAACTTCGCTGGGCAAATGAAAAAACGCGGCGTGATTCATAGCTTCACCTCCGGTAAAGCTTTAGCAGAATATTGCTTGAGCGAAGGCTTTTGCCTCGGTTTCAATGGCATTAGCACCTTTAAGCCCGCCGAAAATGTGCGCGAGATTATTGGCATGACGCCCGTTGAACAAATATTGTTTGAAACCGATGCGCCGTATTTAACGCCCGTGCCATATCGTGGGCAGAAGAATGAGCCGAAGTACTTGCCATTTATTGTCGAGCAGGTGGCTAAAGTGAAGGGGATGGAGGTAGAAGTGTTATTGCCGCAGGTTTGGGGGAATAGTGTGGGGGTGTTTTGGGAACCTAGGACAGCTTAAACTCCTGTGTAAATGGCTATTTATGGCTATAATTGGACATAAATGGCTAAGTAAGTGGATATATGAAAGCGCACTCCTTACAAATCACCCCAGATATTCTCAAACTTATCGCTGAAATTGATGAGTTTCGCGGTTCGTGGCGCTTTATGCAGCACCTTGCACCCGAACGTTTAGCATCATTGCGACGCATTGCCACGATTGAAAGCATCGGCTCCTCCACGCGGATCGAAGGCTCACGTTTGACTGATAGTGAGGTCGAAAAGCTGCTTACCCATATTGCTAGCAACTCTTTAATCAGCCATGATGAGCAAGAGGTTGCCGGCTATGCTGAAGTAATGGATGTTATTTTTCAAAGCTTTGAGGAAATTGCACTCACTGAAAATTACATCAAGCAACTGCATAGCATGCTATTGCAGCATTCTGACAAAGACGAGCGTCATCGTGGGCACTATAAGACGTTGGATAATCATGTCGAAGCATTCGATGCGGAGGGGAATAGCCTTGGCATTGTATTTCAAGCAATTAGCCCATTCGCCACACCGCTGCGGATACAAGAATTGGTGTATTGGACACGCGAAACCTTAAACGACAAAAGCCTGCACCCTTTATTAGTGGTAGGCATTTTTGTAGTGGTATTCCTGCAAATTCACCCGTTTCAAGATGGCAATGGGCGTTTGTCGCGAGTGCTGACCACACTGTTATTGCTCAAAGCAGGTTATGGTTACGTGCCTTACAGCTCTTTAGAAAGCGTAGTCGAGCAAAATAAAGAGGGCTATTACCTTAGTTTGCGCCGCACCCAAACCACACTTGAAGATGAGCATCCCAATTGGTTGCCTTGGCTACGTTTCTTTTTGCATACACTTAAAGTACAAAAAGATCGCCTCACCCAGAAAATTGAATTAGACACATCTTGGAATAATTTGCCTAAAGAAGCGCTTTCGATCATGGAGTTTGTGCACAAATACGGGCGTATTACCGTTGCTGAGGCTGAACAATTAACCGCCATTCCACGCGCTACCGTAAAAAAACGCTTGAGCGATTTAGTAGTTCAGGGGTTATTGGTTAGACATGGGCAAGGTAGGGGAAGTTGGTATGGAGCAAGCTGATGAGTGTTTTGGGGCTAGGCGCAGCGCCTTTGCTCTGCTTGCAATGTCCGTTAGTAGTGATTCCGGCAATTTAAAGTTAAAAGTCATTATTTAACCTTTAAATAAAAATTAATAATTATTAGAGTCATTATATTATCTTTTAAATATCCTTTAATAGGTCTCGCTTTTATTATCACCCCAACTCGCATAGCTTCTGCAGAGAGCGCTGTTTTCATGGGTGAACGCATTCAAAATGCCTAAAGAATTTTGCATTCACTGCATGCAATGCCTACAATGAAGCTATGCTAATTTTACAGGAGTAAAGTTATGGGTATGCTCACCATTCGCAACATTGATGACTCGCTCAAAGCCGCTTTGCGAGTGCGTGCTGCGCAAAAAGGCTGGTCGATGGAAGAGGAAGTGCGGCGCATTTTGCAAGAAGTATTAGCACCTCCAACCCCACAAAAAGGCTTCGGTACTCGTGCTCGCCAGAAAGTTTTAGAAGTCAGTGAGGGTTGGGACTTTGAATTACCTGCCCGTTCTATGCCACGTCCTACCCCTGATTTTGGTGAAGAATAAATATGTTTTTATTAGACACTAATGTGCTTTCAGAACTCATGAAAGCACAGTCTGAGCCAAATGTAGTTGCATGGTTAGATCAGCAATTAGACAGTGAATTATTTTATTGCGCGGTGAGTAAGGCCGAAATTGAACTGGGTATTGCCAAACTACCAGAGGGTAAACGTAAGCAACAATTAGCCGCCTCAGCTGATAATGTTTTCACTTTATTTAATGATCGCTGTCTGGCCTATGACTGTGTTGCGGCTAGTGTGTATGTAGAGGTGGCTCAAATTGCCAAATTCAGGGGGCGTCCTATGTCTACGGAAGATATGCAGATTGCGGCTATTGCACTAGCTAATGATGCAAGTTTGGCAACTAGAAATGTGGCGGATTTTGAAGTGCTTTCTTATTTGAAAATAGTCAATCCTTGGTAATTTGATTTTTAGGAAACTCGCTGCATCACATCGATTTTTATGGATTAGCCTTAAGACTCCTTTAACTAATAGTTCGGAGAACTAAAATGCTTAACATTTCCGTCGGTGATATTGTAAGTTTGGCATCTGACAACTTACTAATGACAGTAGCTACTTTTGACCAAGACTCGGAACTAGCCGAGTGTATTTGGAGAGATAAGCATGGCTACATCCAGTCAAAGGTATTCCCAATTGCCTTACTAACTAAAGATGGTGATGAGGATGCTGTTTTGTTTAATATCGTTACGATTTAACTAATACATCCACTAGAGAGAGGACGTAACTCTCTCTAGTTTCCTATCAAAGATGATTACTCTGCAACCACATCTCCAACAACGCCATATGCCACAATTTACTCCCCTGAATCCGCGTTAAATGCTCTTCCGGTTTACTCAACACCTTTTCCACATACGCCAGATTATATAAACCGCGCTCTTTGGCAGTTTGCGACATTAAAATATCGCGCATCATATCCAAAAACTCACCACGCACGAATTTTAAAGCAGGCACGGGGAAATAACCTTTGGGGCGATCAATCACGCTATCCGGTACACGTCCGCGTGCGATTTTCTTCAAAACATATTTGCCGCCGTCACGCAGTTTTAATTCGGGGGGCATTTGTGCCGCTAACTCGACTAATTCTTGATCTAAGAACGGAACACGTGCTTCCAAGCCCCAAGCCATGGTCATATTGTCCACGCGCTTCACGGGGTCATCGACGATGAAGGTAGTGACATCGGCGCGTAATACCGCGTCTAAATGTTCGTCGGCAAATTCCGTTTCCAATAATTCGCGCACTAATTCTCCGGTGTAATCCTCAGTTTGGTATTTGGGTTGCAGCATGTACGCCATTTCGGCGTGGTCGCGGTCGAAATAGTACTGGGAAAAACGCGCTAATTTATCGGGGTTCAAATCGCCGTGGGTCTGCGGATACCAGAAATAGCCGCCGAATACTTCGTCTGCACCTTGCCCCGATTGCACCACTTTGACGTGTTTGGAGACTTGTTCGGAGAGCAGATAAAAGCCAATCGCGTCCTGCCCAAACATTGGTTCTGCCATATTCGCGACCGCTTCGGGCAAGCGTTGCAGGGTTTGCTCGTTGGGAATGTGGAATTTGTGGTGATTGGGTTTGAAGCGCTCCACCACCGCGTCGGAATATTCGTATTCGCTGCCTTTTTCTTCCGGCTGATCATCAAAACCAATCGTGAAAGTGCGAATGTCTTTAATGCCGATTTCGTCCAACAGCGCGACTAATAAACTCGAATCCAAGCCGCCGGAGAGCAAGACACCGACTGGAACATCGGCAATATTATTCCGGCGACGCACTGCCACGCGTAGCGCTTCGTGAATCGAGTCTATCCATTCCTGTTCACTACGTGGTTCAGCCGGACGCTTAGCAATCAGATTCCAATAGCGTTTTAATTCTTGGCGACCATTGGCGTGAAGGGTGAGCGAGTGTGCTGGCGGCATTTTGCGCACACCATTTAACACGGTGCGTGGCGCAGGAACCACAGCGTGCAGGGTAAATAGGTTATGAATCGCCAGCGGATCAAGGCTGGTGTCGATATTCGGGGTGGCGAGCAGCGCTTGGATATTAGAAGCAAAGCGTAAGCACTGATTATCCAGCGTGTAATACAAAGGCTTAATGCCCATGCGGTCGCGTGCCAAAAACAGGGTCTTTTTCTTCATGTCCCAAATGGCAAAGGCGAACATGCCGAGCAAGTGCTTGGGCGCATCCTCGCCCCATTCGGCGTAGGCTTTGAGGATAGTTTCAGTGTCGCCGTCGGAATAAAAGTGATAACCCTTAGCCTTCAGCTCAGCGCGTAATTCGGGGTAATTGTAAATCGTGCCATTGAATACTAGCGCTAAGCCTAACTCCGCATCGACCATAGGCTGGCTGGATTTGTGCGACAAATCAATGATAGACAAGCGTCGATGCCCGAATGCTAAGGGCCCATCGGAATAGCTGCCGCCATGATCGGGGCCGCGCTTTTCCAGCTTCGCCATCATGGCATTGATGTTTCGTAAGTCAGGAATTTGACCATCCAACCGCAATTCACCGCTAATTCCGCACATGGGGATTCCCTATTGATTTTTACTGGAAATAGTCTGCCACATTCTGGGCGCGAAGGCGAAAACCCCAAGCTTGTTAGGCTTGAGGCTTTGACTTAATGATGATGGCTTAAGAAAAAGCGCAACATTTCACGCGAGGCATTCGGGCCTTGTGGATCCGTATAGCTGCCGCTGGCATTGCCACCTGACCACGCATGCCCAGCACCATGAATCGTCCAATATTCAATATGCGCCAAACCTTGTGCATCGTTTAAGCAGGCGCGGGTGTAGGAGCGGCCTTGCTTAGGCTTGATTTGCTCTTGCTCCAACTGGAAGGCATTGTCATTGAAATAATCATCATTGCTGGCTTTCAAGCGCTGCTCGGCTTGCGCATAAACTTGCTCGCCATTGCGCAAATGTACTACGGAATCATTATCGCCGTGGAAGACAATGGTTGGAACAAAGGAAGCGCTATTTTGCGTAATCTCTTTGACTCGGCAACTGCCTTTATTCATCGCTGCCAAGGCCGAAATCACATTAGTGGCACTACCTACCGCTAAACCAGAATGCACACCGACGGCTGCATACAATTTAGGATAAGTCGCCCCCATAATCGCAGCCATCGCCCCACCCGCTGATAAGCCAGCGATATACACACGCTGTTTATCAGCTTGATAGTCACGAATAATCGCTTGGGTTAAACCGGCAATAATCGCCGGCTCGCCTTGATTGGTTTGCTGATCTTGGGTTTTAAACCAATTCCAGCAGCGCTTATTATTCGCCGAAGCGGTTTGATTAGGATAAGCCACCAAAAAGCCCAATTCTTCAGCGAGCTGATTCATAGCTGTGCCAGCGGCAAAATCATCGGCTGTTTGCGTACAGCCATGTAGCATGATCACCAGTGGCAAGGGCTTTTGCCCATAACTGCTGGGAATATACAATTTATACTCCCGCACCCCATGTTCATTGCTAAAACTCTTAGTAATGAACTGCGGTTTTCCTGTTCCCGCGCGCTGCTCGGATTGGGCAGGCTTATGGCTCTGCTCTACTTTCACTTCTTGAACAGGTTTGGCAGGTTTGCGAACTAGCTCACCTTCAATTACGCTGGCATCCACTTGGTTGGCAGCGGTTTTGATCAGTTTGCCATTTAAACCTTGCTGAATTAATTCGGTCGCTTTCAGTAAGTTTCCAGACTTTACTAAAGCCAAGGCTTCCTGCATGGAAGCTAACAAGTTGGTTTTCATCATGAATCTCCTTGAATAATTAAGTACCTAGCGAATACGCCCAGCTAAAGCCGCTTTCACGGCGGTGCTGGCTTGCAATACACCGAGTACGGTAATGGCTTCAATCGTCTCTAGCGCGAGTTCAGGGGTGACATCGCTAGCAATCGTCGCTAGCCCCACCACCTGAATATTTAATTTTTCACCGGCTTGTTTCACCGCTTCTAAGTCTTGCTTGGTGTAATGACGCAAACCTAGCTCCAAGGTTTTGCGCACCACGGCTTGCTGCACCACCGCAGAGTGCACCGTCAACTGATTGCGAATCGCAGTGCGAATAAAGTCGGTACGATTCGAATAAAAACCTTCCTGCACTAATAAGTCGATCTGACCTAGATCGACATAGCCCAGATTAATCGTGATTTTTTCAGTATCGCCGCCCGTTTTGGGGCGGATCGGTGTGACATTGTTCATGCTGCTTAAACTCTGCTTATTGTTGCCATCATCTGGATATCATCCATTTACCATCCATATGGATGTTATACAGATGTTTTTCAATGCCTGTCAAGTTTATGCTCAAGGAAATTTTTTGGGTAAATTTGGTATTGATGCCAGCATTCAGCGATACTAAGCTGCCTCTTGAATCGTGAAATAATTTTAAAAATATGAAAATTGATCAACGTCATTACGATAAAAAACCAAGTACTACGGGTGAAAACTTGCTGGTTTATGGGCTGAGTGCTGTGTTCTTAGGTTTAATGCTGCTGGAAATTTTCACTCACTATGAGCCACGCAAGCTCGCCGCCTTATTTTTTATGCTGTGGTGGCTGCCCTTAGTACTCGTACATGAATTTGGGCATGCAGTGGTGGCTAATGCTTTAGGCTGGCAAATTCAGCGCACTGTGATTGGTTTTGGGCGGGTGGTTTATCAAGGGCAATTATTTAAAGCACCGCTGGAATTACGCCTGATTCCGATTGAAGGCTTTGTGCAATTTAATCCAGTTTATGGTCGCGGAATGCGCTACAAACATGCCCTCACCTACTTCGCAGGCCCAGGCATTGAGCTATTAGTGGCTGCAAGCATCATTGGGCTGATGGGCTGGGATAATTTTTTTTTGATTGAAGACAATTATTGGAAACTCGCTTTCCAAGCATTAGCTTATGCGGCCTTAGCGGGGGCGATTATTAATTTAATTCCGATGGGCGTCGTCACCCGTGATGGCGAAACGCCCAACGATGGGCTGGGTATTTTAGTCAGTTTGTTTAGCAGTGAGAAAGATTACAAAAAAACCCTGGCTAGCGAAGGCGAGTCCGAAGATCCGAACTCGCGCCCGTTTTAAACCTATTTGACTGTGCCGCTGGCCATAAAGCCGAAGGAAACATCATCCGATGGGCAATCAGCTAATTTAGAAACGTTTAGGAATGAGCCTTCGGCATTACGCACGAAGGTATAAGCCAGATCTACATTTTTACCATTCACATTCACCGCCCAGTATTCTTTCTCTGCTACCGCTTGAATATCAGTGATTGCTTCCTGTGGTTTGGAGTAAAAATCCTTATCCCCACACGGTTCACAAAACTCTACGATGGTTCCGCCTGGTTTTAAGAAGTCAAGCGCTTTGCCTGCTTGCTCAGCCGAGATCAGTTGGCATTGATCAGCCCACACTGGACTGGTCATTAAACAGGCCAACAAAGTTAGTGTTAAGTTTCTAGTTTTAAACATTTGAATTCCCATCATTTATCCCTCGCAAATTATTAATTAATTAGATAGCTGGAAATGGAAAGAGTTTAACTTGGCTTGAGAAAAAAGCGTATTTAATTGATGACCGTTTGTCGTATGTTTTTCTTTAAAAGCTTAAAAATTTAGCATACTAATAAGGCATGCAACTTGCTTAACCAAGCGCTTGGATCGGGACGGGCTTAAGAGATCCAATCATCATGAACTTAAAAAATTATAAATACACGAGCATTCCACAGCCATTAAAAGTAGTGCATGAGGGCACCGATATAAAAAAAATTTGGCAATTACGCCAAAGCGAATACGGAAAATATTATCCAACGATGGATGCTGCTAATGATTCTTATGATGATCATTCGTGCATTCTGTATACAGAAGATGAACTGGGCAATTTTATTAGTACCGGACGTATGGTACTCGATGGCGAGTTAGGATTGCCTGCTGATGCAATCATACCTTCAGCCCTCAAACGATTACGGAAAGCCTATCAGACTATTGCCGAACCAGGGCGGTTTGCCATTGCCCCTGAAGGGCGAGGTTTATTACCACTTTATCTAAAAACCTATTACAAGCTAGCGCTTGATTTAAACATTAACTTACTTGTTTTTATTACTCGTAATAAAAATATGGGGTTTTATCAGCGGGAATTTTCTGCAGAAATAGTCGAACAAGATATTGGCTACAACTACGGCACTGATTATCAGTTTGCGCTGTTAGCCCTAGAAGTTTCACCTCATTTGCCACGCTTTATGCGCCATTAAAAATAACATTTTCAAGGAATACCCATGAAAGCTTTAGAGAACAAAGAAAAACATCGTTACCCTGCTAGTGAGTGGAATACCTATGCACGTTTATTCACTGCGGTCACTACCTCGATGCAATTAGACGTCTATCGGGAGGCTTGTTTGCATTTACAAGGTGATGTAGTAGACTGCGGTTGTGGTAGTGCTAAAATTGCACCTTTCCTTGCCGATATGAAGAGTGTGTCCAGCTATACAGGCATTGATTATGCTGTGGAAATGATAACAGCAGCGCAGTGGGTGTTAAGCACCCTAGATCAACCCAACTTTAGTCTGCAACACTGTAAAATTGAAGAAGCTCAAGGCTCATTCGATAGCGCAGTCTCAATACAAAGTTATTACACTTGGCCTGACTCTCTGCAGGTGCTCAGTCATATCGCTAAATTGCTTAAAACCGGCGGTACGTTTGTTTTAGTCACGCCCAACCGACAATTAGATTTGCACAAATTGATCAAGGATGCGCGTAAAGAGCTGCTAGCTCATCCTGATTTTGAAGACTATAAGGAATACAACCTAAAATTAGCCAATAACCCAGATGCTAATTTTGTGGAGATGGATAGTTTGATAGAACAAGCCAAACAAGTTGGTTTTTCTGTCTCAGAATGCCATCAAAGACACTTTAAAGGTGGTTTGAATTTCCTTGTACTGCATAAAAAAAGCTAATGTAGCTCTACTGGTGATTGGCAAGTTTAAACGACTTGCCAATTTCTGACTTAGTTAGGATAGCAGCAATGCTTAATCATGCACTCTTAGGTCAATTTGCGGATGAGTTGTATGTGGTCAACACCTTGGATAAGCGTTTCTCTGTCTATCAAAAATACATCAGCGACTTAGGCTTCAATGGCGCGACCTATACCTTTGTCCCAGCGCTACTCAAAGAACTAACCCCTACCTTAACACCTGTATTTATTTGCACAGGCGAGTACCCTGTTGAATTTATTGATCAATATCAGCAACAACAACTCAATAAGAATGATTTCACTATTCGTCGGGTATTAGCCCAAAATGCGCCCGATTTTATGGATTGGCGCGCCCATGAAAGAAATGGCCTAGTCTCAGAGCAGGAAGCTGATCTTATTCTGTTAGCTCGCGAAGATTACGGCATTAATAACGCACTGACTATCCCGATGCTCTATCGTGACAAAGGCATCGGCAGCGTTAGTATCGTTTCTCCCGAAGCTGATACTAATTTTCAAAAGCTGCTAGACAATAATCTGCATACGGTCATGCGCTGCACTCAGCTTTTTCACAATCTGAATCTTGCTAGCCCTGAGCAGTCGATGGTTTTCATGAAGCCTTTATTAGATAGCTTAAAGCCTAAGGAGCTACTGATTTTACGTCACTTAGCTTCAGGGCATCCCCTCAAAACTATCGGTCATGGCATTTCCTATCGCTACGCGAATAATATGCTGGATGATTTACGTACCCGGATGGGGGGGATCACTAAAGATAAGTTATTGTATTTAATAGGCCATCTGCATCTGTTAGACGCTGTGGATTAGCACGGTCTATTTTTACCCATACCCCTCAAATGTGGAAATTTCCATATTGAAGCCAAGGTAACAAACAGTAACACTCTGAACTGTCGGGAGATATGTTGATAGAGGGGTAAGTTGTTATGTCGGGAATCGACCTAGCTGAATATATACAAGAACGCATGGATGCCCTGAACTTGTCAGTCACTGCAGCCGCAGAGCGTTCTGGTGTTTCGCGCCAAACTTGGCATAAATTAAGACGTGCAGATATTCAGGAAGCTAAATTATCCACCCTGATGCGTGTGGCTCGTACCTTAGAGACACCTGCACCAGACTTGTTAAATCTGTATTTTTACTCAGGCCGTAAAATAGCCCACAGTTATGAAGTAGGTAACAGACCTTTTCTCTAAACTTTGGCTAGGCAGCAAAACGTAAAATCACCTTCAAACCGGGTTGATTATCTGCCATCTCTACCTGTGCACCATGCAAATCAGCTACTGCCTTGACTAAACTTAACCCAAGGCCGTTGCCTGGTGTACTGCGCGCATTATCTAAACGCACAAAACGCTTAAATACTCGATCACGCTGCTCAAGCGGAATACCTGGACCTGTATCACTCACGCTTAGAATTATTTCATTGCTCTGTTGATCAGCGACCAGCTGAATAGATCCGTCTTTAGGAGTGTACTTGACCGCATTATCCAATAAATTAGTAATGACTTGTGCAATTAAATGCTTGTTAGCGTGTAATACCAGCCCAGGCTGAGCGGTGTAACTAAACTTAATGCCTTCCTCTTCCGCCACTGCTTCGTAGAGTTCACCTAAATCACTAATCACCTGATCAAGCTGAATTGCAGTCCAATCATCCCTGTGCACGCCTGATTCTGCTTGAGCAATACTTAACAATGCATTGAAGGTTTTAATTAAATCATCCACATCTTGCAGAGCATCCTGACGGACTTGTTGAAAATGCTCAGCGTCCATCGGTTGGAAACGACTGGTATCTAAGCGATTGCGTAAGCGATTTAAGGGATTACGTAAATCATGCGCCAGATTATCAGTCACTTCGCGGGTGGCTTTCATGAGGCTTTCAATACGCTGTAACATGCTATTCAGCACTAAACTTAGGCGATCAAACTCATCATTGCGCCGAGTCACTACCATCCGCTGGCTCAAGTCACCATTAATGATTTCACCTGCAGTTTGACGAATACTATCAATCCGCCGCAACACACCATAACCCATCAGCCAACCACCAAGCACTGCCAGCAAAAACATCAAACCGACCGCTAGCCACATACTTTCGTACAGTTTACGCAGTAAAGTATTTTGCTCGCTCATATCAGCAGCCACTAGCAGCTGAGCACCACCCTGCAAGCGGGTGATAATAACCCGTGCGTAGGCATCACGTTTTACGGCTATTTCTAGATCAACAATATCGAGTACATCGCTGAACATCAAAGTACCAAACAGACGCCGCCCACCTTCTGAGAAGTACTCAGCCTCCATTTTCTTGGTGAAGGGTAATTTGGTATTAGTTGTCAGTGCGTAGACATAGAAATGCGGCTCGCCTTGTTCGTCGTGCTCTTCATTCCGGGTTTGGATCGCATCCCGCAGGATTTGCAGCGAGTTATTACTTTTGACTAAGCTTATCAGTAAATCGCTTTGCAGGATCAAACGTGCATCCGTTTGCTCACGAATTTGCCCTGCCGCTACCCAATAGATGGAGGCCATTGCTGCTCCAGCCACCAAACTAAACAGCAAAGCATAAACCAGAGACAGGCGAAAAACAGTGGTATTAAGCAGCCGTCGGATCATAGAGCATATAACCTGCTCCACGAATGGTGTGCAGCAATGGCGGATCAAAATCGCGGTCTATCTTGCCCCGCAAGCGGCTAATATGCACATCAATCACATTGGTTTGTGGATCAAAATGATAATCCCAAACTTTTTCCAGCAACATGGTACGGGTGACAACTTGCCCGGTATGCCGCATCAAATATTCAAGCAAGGTAAACTCGCGCGGCTGCAAATTGATTACTGTGCCTGCACGTTTGACTTGGCGCTTCATCAGATCCATTTCTAGATCGAGTAAGCGTAAAGTGGTTTGCTCTTGTAAAGGTTGAGTGCGCCGCGCCAACGCTTGCAGCCGCGCCAGTAATTCACTAAAGGCATAGGGCTTGACTAAGTAGTCATCACCGCCTGCGCGTAAGCCTTCGACACGATTATCCACCTCGCCTAAAGCACTCAAAATTAACGCAGGCGTAGTTAAGCCTTGGGTGCGCAAAGCTTGAATAACCGACAGGCCATCTCGTTTAGGTAGCATGCGATCTACAATCAAGACATCATATTGGCCAGTGCTTGCTAGATGCAGACCATCTTCACCATCAGCAGCATGGTCAACAATATAACCACTTTCAGCTAAACCTTTCTGGATAAAGCTGGCGGTATGGATATCATCTTCAATGAGTAATATATTCATAACGAGAAAGCATAACGAGCTGTACAAATGCTTGCCATGAACATTTGTTAATGTGTCAGCAGAAAACTATAACTTTGAATTTTATCGCCACCTCCTTATATTGCAGTGCATGATCACGACTGAAACCAACGCGCCTGCCCAACTACCTCCCATTTTAGTTGGGCCTATTTTACGCCATGTCAGCCGCCATCAAATGGTGCTTTGGTTAGTGTGTTCACACGCTTGTCCGATTCAAGTCAATTGCTATCAAGCAGACAACTTGCTGGCAACCGCTAGTTTTCAACCTGAGCATAGCGGTGCAGTGGCCTTAGGTGGGCAAGCTTTTTTAAACTTGCTCACTATTAATATTCCTGAAGGCTTACCTGAGGATGTTTGGCTCAGTTATGACATTGGCTTGCAACAAAATGACGGCATCCAATGGTTAGCTAGTACCACACCTAGTATTTTATATGAGGGTGAGCTGCGTCCACGCTTTGCGTTTAAACCTAAAGTAACTCAAATCCTACATGGCTCTTGTCGCCGTCCTCATTACAATGGTGGCGATGCTTTAGTGGTTGTCGATCAGCAATTAGCTGCAGCTCACCGCTTAGAATTGCCCACTGAACAGCCTTCCCTGTTAATGATGACTGGCGATCAAGTGTATAACGATGATGTTGCAGGCCCGATGCTGCATGCCATTCATACCATCATTGCTAAGCTTGGTTTATATGAAGAGTCACTCGACCAGACTGAGCTTAAGCACAGCCGTACTTTGCACGGCAATCGTGAGCATTACTATCGGCGACCTGAGTTATTACCTTCTAGCCCAGGCGGAAAAGGCTTGCGTAAGATTTTTCGGGGCGCAAGCAAACCGATTTTTACCTCCTCCAATGCGGATAATCATTTAGCCACTTTAGCTGAAGTATTGGGCATGTACCTACTGGTCTGGTCGCCGACCTTATGGCCTTTAGTGGATTTAGCTGATTTGACTGGTTTAGAAGGTGAAGCTTTAGAACGCTATCAGAAGCAATTACCTGCTATTCAACAATTTGCAGCTAGCTTGCCGCAAGTGCAGCGTGTATTAGCCAATATTCCGACTTATATGATCTTCGATGATCACGATATAACTGATGATTGGAATCTATCGCGGGAATGGGAAGAAAGCGCTTATGGGCATCCACTTTCTAGACGCATTGTGGGTAATGCTTTAATTGCTTATTTCCTGTGCCAAGCGTGGGGCAATATGCCGGAGCGCTTTCCAGAGCCGTTAATTAAAGCCGTCCAAGCTTTGTTCCGTACGGGTAAAGGCGCTTTGCATGATTTACTCATCGATCAACTCCTCAAAATGGGAGGCTGGAATTATAGCTTGGCCACCCAGCCGAAAATTGTGGTACTCGATACCCGCACCCAACGCTGGCGCTCAGAAACGAATGCGGCGCATCCCTCCGGCTTAATGGATTGGGAGTCTTTAAGTGAGTTGCAGCAAGATCTCATTCACGAAAAAGCCGTCATTTTAGTGTCACCCGCGCCGATTTTTGGGGTCAAGCTGATTGAAGTGGTGCAGAGAGTCTTTACTTGGTTTGGCGGCTCGCTGATGGTCGATGCGGAAAACTGGATGGCACATCCGGGTTCGGCGAATGTTATTTTGAATATTTTCCGCCACCGTCGCACACCACATAATTTCACGATTCTTTCCGGTGATGTGCACTATTCTTTTGTCTACGATGTACGCTTACGCCACCACGAACAAACCCCGCACATTTGGCAAATTACTGCATCGGGCATTAAAAACGCCTTCCCTGAAAACCTTCTAAGAAAATTCGATAAAGTAAACCGCTGGTTATTTGCGACTTATTCTCCTCTCAACTGGTTTACGCGCCGTCGGCATATGCGTATTCAACAACGTCGCCCCAGTGAGCATGAAGGCCGCTATCGTCATCAACGCTTGTATAATGGCAGTGGAATTGGGCGAGTATTTTTCGATGAAACGGGCGCTCCCGAACGGATTGAAATCCTCGCCATCCGCGATGAGTGTATTGAATTTAACCGCGGTTATGACAGCGATTGGGTTGACTAAATAAATTTTTTAAGGTTAACGTTTTTTAACCTTTTAGCAAATCCACGGTAAGGTTGACTCAGGCAAGATAGTCCCATATTGAACGCATTTGAGGATTTACTGAATGTCAAACTTACTGCCTGTTGGACTGTTTAACAAGAAAAAACTCTCGGTACTAGCGGCCAGTGCTTTGGTTAGCAGCTTAGCTTTTCCATTGGCTGCTCCGGTAGTACATGCGGATGCTTTACCTCAGTTAACACAGTTGATTAAAGATAACCGCGATGCCGTCGTGCATATCTCAGTAGAAGTTGAAAACAAGTCGGTTGGAAGTGCTGCAGCTGAGATGTTTGCGATGCCCGATGGCCAAGAGCTACCGAAAGAATTAGAGAAATTCTTCCGCAGTATGCCACGGGGTACACCGCAACCGCGCGATGCTCAAGCAATGGGTTCAGGCTTTATCATTTCACAGGACGGCTACATCGTTACCAATACTCACGTAGTGGATAATGCTAGCAAAATCAAAGTGACTTTAAATGATAAGCGTGAGCTAACCGCCAAAGTTGTTGGTAAAGATAAGTACAGTGACGTTGCGCTGCTAAAAGTCGAAGCGACTGGCCTGCCGATGGTCAATTTAGGTGATTCCGATAAGCTTGAAGTGGGTCAATGGGTAGTGGCCATTGGTGCACCGTTTGGCTTAGATCACTCAGCCACGCAAGGGATTGTGAGCGCACTGTCGCGTAGCTTGCCCGATGGTACTTATGTGCCTTTTATTCAAACCGATGTCGCGGTCAATCCAGGGAATTCGGGTGGCCCGCTGTTTGATTTGAATGGCAATGTAGTGGGCGTGAACTCTCAAATTTATAGCCGTAGTGGCGGCTATATGGGGATTTCATTTGCGATTCCAGTCAACCTCGTTAAGAACATTACGGAACAGCTAAAAACGGCTGGAGTGGTGAATCGTGGTTGGTTGGGTGTGCAAATTCAGAACCTCGATCAAGAATTAGCGAATTCATTCTCGATGACCAAACCGCAAGGTGCGCTGGTAGCCAGTGTGCAACCCTCTAGCCCAGCGGATAAAGCAGGTGTGCAAGCAGGCGATATTATTGTCGGCTTTAATAATGCCGAAGTCACCTCAGCTGATCACTTACCTTTATTAGTCGGTACAACAGGTATCGGTAGCACTGTGCCCTTAAAGGTATTGCGTGCAGGCTCTGAGAAAATCATTAATGTGACGATTGAGAAGCTGGCTGACAAAGATGCTGGTGAGCCTCAAGAAGTTGCGCAGAACAGTACGACTAGCACGGGTGCATTGGGCTTGGCGGTTGCAGGACTAAGTGAGCAAGAGCGCAAGGAAGCGGAAATAGGCACGGATGGCGTCGTAGTTCGCGAAGTTCGTGCAGATAGCCCGGCTAGTCGTGCTGGCCTTGAGGCCGGTGATGTGATTATTTCAGTGAATAATACTGGGATTAAATCGCCGGAAGACTTGAAGTCGATTGTGGATAAAGCACTAGCGGATAAGCCGCTAGCGATGTTGATTCAGCGTGATGACCAAAAGCGCTTTATCGCAGTAGGACGTTCTTGATGTAGATAGAGTTTCATTGCTTTTTCGTTGTTTTTCATAGACCTTACTCCCTCGTTTGCCCTGTCATTGGACAGGGCATCTTTTTTTCTGCACTCACAAAACCCAGTCTTTGCAACAGTAGCTTGGCGTAAATTTTTCTAGAGTCGCCGTGAATACCTCCTTGTAGGCTCCATAGCGGCATCCCTGCCGCCGAGGCTCTATAAAAATCCACACCAAGCTACATCAGCTCAGTTACTCTTGGTTAATACGGTCTTGGTAAATCGCCCAATTCAACAAAGACACTTTTCACTTGGGTGTAATGCTTGATCGTCTCTAAGCCGTTCTCGCGCCCGATTCCCGATTGCTTATAACCACCCACTGGCATTTCTGCAGGTGAAGGGCCATACGTATTAATCCAGCAAATGCCTGCTTGCAGTTGAGCAATCACCCGATGCGCTCTGGATAAATCAGTGGTGAAAATCCCTGCGGCTAAACCGTAGTTAGTATTATTAGCGCGCTGAATCACTTCGTCTTCCTCTTTGAACTTGAGCACTGACATCACTGGGCCAAAAATTTCATCTTGGGTATGCAGCATATCGTCTGTACAATCCGCAAAAATAGTCGGCTGTACGAAATAGCCTTTATTTAAACCATTCGCCGTCTCGCGCTCGCCACCACAGACTAAACGTGCGCCGGATTGCTTGGCCAAATCAATATAATGTAGCACTTTCTGTAAATGTGCCGCAGACACCAAAGCACCGACTTGAGTCTGCATATCAGTTGGATCGCCAATCACCATTTGTTTAGTGATCGCAGTCACCTTTTCTAGGAAAGCATCGTAAATACTCTCATGTACGAAGACGCGTGTGCCATTCGTACACACTTCGCCTTGAGTATAAAAGTTCGCTAATAGTGCACCATGCACTGCATTATCCAACTTCGCATCGGGGAAAATGATCAACGGCGATTTGCCACCCAATTCCAGCGTCACTTCTTTGATACCACTGGCTGCATTGCTGAGAATCTTACTGCCCGTAGCGGTTGAGCCTGTGAAGGAAACCTTTTTCACTTGCGGATGCTGGGTCAACGCAGTACCCACTCGATAATCACCTTGCACCACATTGAAAACGCCATTTGGCAAACCCGCTTCGGTATAGATTTCAGCGAGTTTCAAGGTTGATAAGGGTGTGACTTCGGAAGGTTTATAAACCATTGAATTGCCACAAGCTAAAGCAACCGCTGATTTCCAACAGGCAATCTGAATCGGATAATTCCAAGCGCCAATCCCCGCGCAAACACCTAAAGGCTCGCGGCGAGTATAGAAGAATTTGCCATTCCCCAAATCCTGATAGCTGCCTTGAATACTGCCAGCTAAACCAGCGTAGTATTCAATCACATCCGCACCCGTAACAATATCGACCGCAATTGCTTCTTGCAGTGGCTTGCCCGTGTCTTGTACTTCTAATAAAGCTAACTCGTCATTACGCGCCCGCAGCAAAGCCACTGCTTTATTTAAAATCCGCCCACGTTCCATCCCACTCAAGCTTGACCATTCTAAAAACCCAACTTCAGCCGCTTGCACGGCTTTATCCACATCTTCAACCGAGGCGTGTTGCACAGTAGCGAGGACTTCGCCAGTCGCTGGATTAATCGAATCAAAGGTCTCGCCAGAACTCGCATTTTGATAGCGGCCAGCGATATAGAGAGCTTGTGGGCTTGAATAATGCATAGGATTTCCTGCGCTGTGGTTTGGATTGCTTTTCGTGTCGGCAAGTATAAACTGCGAATCGGGGAGAATGTTAAGTTTATAAAACTCTGCTTCGGCAGACCAACTATCATGACTTAGGAGGAATATATGAGTTTGAAAAAACTGAGTACAGTTGCTTTGATCGTAGCAGCTTCATGGGGGGTAAGCGTACAAGCAGCTGAACCCGAAACTTGCAGCAAAGTCCGTTTTGCGGATGTGGGTTGGACGGATATTACTGCCACCACTGCCCTAGCCTCCACGTTACTCACCGCTTTAGGCTATGAGCCATCTTCACAAGTGCTTTCAGTTCCCGTGAGCTATGCCAGCTTAAAGAATAAAGATATCGACGTGTTCTTAGGCAATTGGATGCCCACCATGAAAGCCGATATCCAACCTTATCTCGATGACAAAACCGTCGAATCCTTAGGCGCTAATCTCGAAGGCGCGAAATACACGCTCGCTGTCCCTAAATACCTATATGACAAAGGCTTAAAAAGCTTTGCAGATATTGCCAACTTCAAGGAAGAGCTAAATGGCGAAGTCTATGGGATTGAACCGGGCAATGATGGCAATCGCTTAATCCAAGGCATGATTGATGGCGATAAGTTCGGCATGAAATCCTTCAAAATGGTGGAATCTTCCGAACAAGGCATGTTGGCTCAAGTGGAACGTGCGATTAAACGCAAAGAAGGGGTGCTGTTCTTAGGTTGGGAACCCCATCCGATGAATTCTAAATTTGAATTAGCTTATTTAGAAGGCGGCGATGATGTCTTCGGTCCAAATTTAGGCGGCGCGACCATCTACACCAATGTGCGTGCTGGCTATGTCACTGAATGTCCAAATGTCGGCAAACTGATTAGCAATCTGAAATTCACTCTACCAATGGAAAATCAAATCATGGGTGCGATTTTGGATGAGAAAAAAGAAGCCAATGATGCCGCTAAGGAATGGCTAAAAAAGAATCCTGATGCGATTAAACCTTGGTTAGAAGGCGTAACTACCAAAGACGGTAAAGATGCTGCAGAGGCTGTGAAAAAAGTGCTCGAACTTTAACGAAGGTAGGTTTCTATGGATTGGCTCACAGAACACAAACTGCCGATTGGTCAATGGTTAGGCCACGGCGTTGATCTTCTCAATGAACACGCCTCTGGTTTTTTCGATGCCCTAGCGCTGGTGTTAGAAACTATCCTGAATAGCACAACAGCGGCCTTGCTCTGGATTCCTGCTTGGTTACTCATTGCAGGCATTGCTGGCTTAGCTTGGTGGTTACATCGCAGTTGGGGCTTGGTGGTGTTTGCTGTGTTGTCTTTGCTGCTAATCGTTAATTTAGGCTATTGGCAGGAAACTATAGAAACCTTAGTCCTCGTTTTATATGCCACTTTATTCTGTATGCTGATTGGTGTGCCGCTGGGGATTGCGGCGGCACATCACCCTATGCTATACACCATTCTGCGTCCGATTTTGGATTTGATGCAAACCATTCCTACTTTCGTCTATCTGATTCCTACCCTGATTCTATTTGGTCTTGGTGTTGTGCCAGGGCTGATTTCCACGATTATATTCGCGCTTGCAGCCCCAGTCCGTTTGACTTGGTTAGGGATTTCCAGCGTGCCGAATACCTTGATTGAAGCGGGCAAATCGTTTGGTTGCTCTAAGCATCAACTACTTTGGCGAGTCGAGCTGCCTTATGCGATGCCGACGATTATGGCGGGTTTGACTCAATGCATTATGCTCTCGCTATCGATGGTGGTGATTGCTGCGCTAGTGGGTGCGGATGGTTTGGGTAAACCCGTGGTGCGCGCGCTGAATACCGTGAATATTGAAAAGGGCTTCGAAGCAGGTTTAGCCATTGTGATTTTAGCCATCTTGCTCGATCGCATTTTCAAGCAGCCTGCTAAACAACCCGCAGGAGCGCACTAAATGGCAGCCGTAGAATTCAAACACGTCGATGTAATTTTCGGCAAAGACCAAAAGCGCGCTGCGGCTCTGCTCGACCAAGGTAAAAACCGCAATGAAATTCTCGCCGAAACAGGTTCAGTTCTAGGTGTCGCTGATGCTAGCCTGGTGGTCGAAGAAGGCACTATTTGCGTGCTAATGGGTTTATCTGGTTCAGGCAAATCTTCGCTGCTCCGCTGTGTGAATGGCCTAAACCCAGTCACACGCGGCGAGCTATTGATCGCGCATCAAGGCGGCAGTGTTGATATGGCGAAAGTTTCCAGCAGCAAATTGCGCGAATTACGCCGCGATCGGATTGCGATGGTTTTCCAGCAGTTTGGCCTGTTGCCTTGGTGTACGGTACGCGAAAATGTCGGTTTCGGCTTATCGGTAAAAGGCATACCGAAAGAAGAAGTGAATCGGATTGCCAATGAAAAACTAGCCCTAGTTAATCTCACCGATTGGGCGGATAAGCAAGTGAATGAGCTTTCCGGTGGGATGCAGCAGCGCGTGGGTTTGGCACGTGCGTTTGCGACTGAAGCCGACATTCTTTTAATGGATGAACCGTTTTCTGCTCTTGATCCGTTAATTCGTGATCGCCTGCAAGACGAATTATTGGAGCTACAAAAGAAACTGAAATGCACCATTATTTTCGTCAGTCACGATTTGAACGAAGCGCTCAAGCTTGGCAATCAAATCGTGATTATGGAAGGTGGGCGCATTATTCAAGCGGGTACTGCCCGCGATATTATTTTCAAACCTGCTAATGAATATGTACGGCGCTTCGTGGCGAATATTAATCCGCTGCATGTGCTTTATGCGGGTGTACTGATGCGCTCCTTAGAACAGTTCTCACAGAATGATGATCAATTTGAACTAGATCAGGGCTGGCAATTGCAACTAGACAGTGCAGGCCAAGCGACTCGTTTGAGCTTCAATCAGCAGGCTGCAGAAGAAATAAAGACTATTGATTATGATGCATGGATGAGTGATGTGGTTGAGATTGCGCAACAGACGGATCAACCGCTACTTGTTACTCAAACAGGCAAAGTCGTCGGTGCGATTAGTCACAAAGATATTTTACAAAGCTTGCTACGCCAGACCAGCACTAGTAGCGATCACCCTATGTGATACCGGAGTTAAGCATGTCGGACATGACGCGGCGCGAAGCATTAAAAACCCTATTAACCGCCTTAGCTATTCCGCTTGCTAGTCAAGCAGAGTGGGCTTTTGCCGATAGCGCCTTGCCGCAAACCGCAGGGCATATTTACTTTCTCCAAGCCACTGATGCTGAATATGGCCAACGCCGACAAATTTTCAATAAACGTATCACTTTGATGCCGCGCCTGATCGCTGTTTGCTTATCGGATAAAGGCGTGCAAACCGCCATGCAATATGCAGCTGCGAATAGACTTCCGGTTGCAGTCAAAAGTGGTGGGCATTGTTTTGAAGGTTATAGCTTGAATAACAATGGCCTATTGATCGATTTATCTTTACTGAAAGGCATCAAATACTCCGCTGCTGATAAATCCTTCATTGCCCAACCCGGCGCGAAACTCGGCGATGTCTACGCTTATCTGGCGCAATTTAAGCGTTTAATTCCAGCCGGTTCTTGTGCAGGTGTGGGGGTGGCGGGTTTAACTTTAGGCGGCGGCTATGGCTTCTTTTCCCGAACTTTGGGTTTAACTTGCGATAGCTTGATGCGCGTGAAAATGGTCGATGGGCAAGGCAATCTGCTAGATTCCAAAGATAATGCCGAGCTGCTGTGGGCTTGTAAAGGCGGGAATAATGGTAGTTTAGGGATTGTGACTGAGCTGCAGTTTAAAACGCATCCGACTCCGACTAGCTTTACCAACTATCGCTTTAAATATCGCAGTTTGACTACGCGCAAAGTGAGTGAATTGGCTGAACGTTGGTTCAAGTTAATGCCGAGCTTACCAACGACTTGCTATTCCTCTTGGGTGCTTGGGCCGACGCAACTCACTATTTTGGTTACCGACATGACGGAACGCACTGCGCCACAGTTACAAACTATTTTGCATCAATTAGGCAGCGGAGCCACCGCGATTCAAGGTGCCCAAAAAGATGAATTCCTACGCGGCATTCAACGCTTTCGAGGTGGTACTGAGCCAATGTATTTTAAGAATGTTTCGGCAGGCTACTATAACGGTTATGCGGATATTAAGAATGTCTTACCTGCTCTCTTCGCTCAAATGCAAGCCTCACCCTTAAAGCAAAACCTGATTCAGATTAATACTTTGGGTGGCGCGATTCGTACCGGCTTTAGCGCAGATAGTGCAGCCTACCCGCATCGTAACTATTTATATTTGGGTGAATTTCAAGTTTATTACCAGCGCTCAAGTGAGACCGCTAAAGCGGAAACACTGGTCAATCAAGTTCAGCAGCGCTTTACTCAAGCGGGCATCCAAGCCCATTATGCGAATTATCCTGATATTGGCTTGAAGAATTGGGCGCAAGCCTACTACGCTGGCTCTTATCCACGCTTGCAGGCCTTGAAGCGCAAGCTCGACCCGAATAACCGCATTCAACATCCCCAAAGCATTCGCATCTAAATCGGAGTTGGCTATGAATTCAGTGAACCGTGCTACGGCTATCGGTTTTATTTCTATTGTCCTGTGGGGCATGTTGGCACTACTCACCAGCTTAACCAATGGCCGCATCCCGCCTTTTCAAATGCTAGCAATGACATTTGCGATTGCGTTTTTATTGATGCTCGGTAATTGGTGGCGACAAGGTAAATCCGGTTTGGAATATCTCAAACAGCCCTCTTTAGCTTGGCTCTTAGGTGTGGGTGGTTTATTTGGTTATCACTTCCTCTATTTTTTAGCGATGGCTAATGCGCCCGTGGTTGAAGTCAGCTTAATTGCTTATTTATGGCCGCTACTGATTGTCTTACTTTCTGCACTTTTGCCCGGTGAGCATTTATCCAAATTTCATTTAATGGGTGCGGTGCTAGCATTAGCGGGTTGCTGGGTATTGATTGGTGGAGGCAGTAGCGGCTTCAGCTCACACTATTTAATGGGCTACTTAGCTGCTTTAGGCTGTGCAATTCTTTGGGCTGTGTATTCAGTCGCAAGCCGCTTAGTTAAACAAGTACCAACCGATGCAGTGGGTTGGTTTTGTGGGGTCACTGCCTTACTGGGTTTGATCTGCCATTTATTACTAGAAACCACTGTATGGCCCGCCGACTGGAAAGAATGGCTAGGCGTGATTGGTTTAGGTTTAGGGCCAGTAGGCCTAGCCTTTTTCACTTGGGATTATGGGGTTAAGCATGGCAATTTACAGTTACTAGGGGTGCTGTCTTATGCCGCGCCCTTAATTTCAGTAGTACTGTTAATTCTGGCAGGCAAAGCCGAACCTAGCCTCAGCGTACTGTTTGCTTGCCTTGCGATTGTGGGCGGTGCTTTTATTGCGGGGCAGGCTAGGAAAACTTAGTAAAATGCTGACTAGTCTTCGCAATCGCAGCGATACTCTCGATGAGAATCGACATCGACCCGCTCAACTTCATCCAGCTCAACATAAGTAGGGTGGTCATTGACTCGATTTTCTTCGATATAAGTCGGCTGAGAATCTGGGTAGTCAATATAAGTAGGATGCTCGTTGACCCTGTTTTCCTCTAAATAGGTCACCGGCTGGTGCGCATAAACTGAACCCATGAGTAGCAGACTTAAAGCAATCGTTTTGTACATAATGAATGACTCCCTAACTATTATCTTCCCTATCTTATAACTATAGCAGGCTGCTTTGGCTATTTAAGGAAAACCCTATGAATTTTGACGAAATCATTGACCGCCGCAATACCCACTGTATGAAATGGGATGCGATGCAGCAACTTTATGGCGTATCACCTGAAACCGGTTTGGCAATGTGGGTCGCTGATATGGATTTTCGCCCACCACCTGCAGTCACTGCTGCTTTACAAGCTGAAATCGAGCATGGTGTGCACGGCTATTTTGGCGATGAATCGGCCTATCAAGCGGCTATTTGCCAATGGATGAGCAAGCGCCATCAGTGGGCAGTGAACCCTGAATGGATCAAAACAGTACATGGTTTAGTGGCGGGTACTGCACTTTGTATTCAAGCTTTTACTAAGCCTAATGATGGTATTATTTTATTCACGCCGGTTTATCATGCCTTTGCGCGTACGATTAAAGCCAATCAACGCGCAGTCATTGAATCGCCTTTGCAGATTGATGCAGCTGGCTTGTACCGGATGGATTTAGCCGCTTTAGAGCAGCAACTTAAAGGCCATGAAACGATGGTAATTCTGTGCTCGCCGCATAATCCGGGTGGCCGAGTCTGGTCAGTAGCAGAATTACAAGAACTGGCTGCTTTTTGCCTCAAGCATGATCTGCTGCTGGTATCCGATGAAATCCATCACGATTTAGTATTTAAGCCACATCAACATACGGTTATGCCGCTCGCTGCACCGGAAATTCGTGATCGCTTGGTTATGCTTACCGCTACTACCAAAACTTTCAATATTGCAGGGGGTTTAACTGGCAATGCGATCATTGAAAATAATGAGTTACGCAATCGTTTTTCTCAAGCCATGATGGCCGCAGGCAGCTCGCCGAATCGGTTTGGGGTTTTAGTTTCAACTGCTGCTTATGCGCAAGGCGAAGACTGGCTGGAAGGCTTGCTTGATTACTTAGATGGCAATCGGCGGCTATTTGATGCAGGTATTCAGCAGATTCCCAATTTGCGTTCGATGCCTTTGGAAGCGACTTATTTGGCTTGGGTCAACTTTGCTGAAACGGGTTTAAGCCCTCAGCAAGTGATTGATAAAGTGCAAAAAGGAGCAGGTATCGCAACAAGCTATGGCTCGACTTTTGGTACAGGTGGCGAAACCTATTTACGCTTTAACCTCGCCACTCCGCGTAGTCGCATTGAGCAAGCACTGGAACGCTTACAAGCTGTATTTAAGTAAATTAAGCCGCACGCTTTTGCACTAACCAGAAGCGTGCGATTAAACCAAATACTAAACCCCAAAATGCACTGCCCAAGCCTAATAAAGTAATGCCCGAAGCAGTGACTAGAAACACAATCAAGGCAGCTTCGCGCTCGCTACTGTCCGCAAGGGCAGCGCTCAAACTATTCGCTATCGTGCCAATCAAAGCGAAGCCTGCTATTGCTAAAATCAAAGCTGGTGGAAAAGATAAAAACAGACTAGTGATACTCGCGCCAAATAAACCAGCGATTAGATAAAACACGCCCGCACTAAAACTTGCCAAATAGCGCTTAGTTTTATCTTTATCCACTTCTTCGCCCATGCAAATTGCGGCAGTAATCGCGGCTAAATTGTAAGCATAACCACCGAAAGGCGCTAACACTATAGTGGTTAAACCGGTCAAGCCAATCGTCTTGGATAAGGGAGCGTCATAGCCATGCGCTTTGAGCACCGCCACCCCGGGAATATTCTGCGAAGCCATCGTCACAATAAACAGCGGCAACCCCACGCCAAGCAGCGCTTGCAAGCCAATTTCTGGCATTACAAAGACTGGTTTCGCCCATTGCAGTGAAAGCTTGCTTAAATCCATCATGCCCGTGAACCATGCAATCGCCATCCCTACCAGCAAAGTCAGTGGAATCGCATAGCGTGGAAATAAGCGTTTCATCAGCAGGAAAGTAGCAAACATCGCCCCCACCAAGACTGGCTCATGCTGCAAAGAGGCAAAGGCATCTAAGCCAAATTTGAGCAGTACACCCGCCAACATAGCTGAAGCCAGCGGCAATGGAATCAAATGCATAAAGCGCTCGAACCAACCCGCATAGCCAATAATTGCAATCAAAATTCCACAGAGAATAAAAGCAGCGGTCGCTTCGGGTAGCGAAACACCAGCAAGACTGGTTACTAATAAAGCCGCGCCCGGCGTCGACCAAGCTGTCAATAAAGGCAGGCGATAATACAGCGAGAGCGAAATACTCGAAAACGCCATCCCAATCCCTAATGCCCACATCCATGAGGCAATTTGCGCTTCAGTCGCGCCCACCGTATGTGCTGCTTGAAAAATAATGGCCGCTGAGCTGGTATAACCGACTAAAACTGCAACAAAACCAGCACTGAGATGCGCTAGCGAAAAGCCTTTGAACATGAGTGAAACTCTGAACTGTGGGAAGTGGCATTGTAGGGACTAGAGCATGCAGCAAGCTAGTGGCTTAGCCTTTAAAAATTAATTTTAAGCTGTTTAAGCATGCTAGCTAAAGCACGGATTTGCTTGCCCTGCTTATCTGCATAATGCTCACCACTATAACCCCACCAATCCCAACAAGCTTGCGGATTGCCGAGCGAGACTTTGGCTTGCGGATAAAGCACAACTATATTATTCGCCTCTGCCCACTCGTTATAACCTGCTTTGGTATAAAACGCATCGCCGACCAAACCTTCGCTTTGTAAGCAGCCATGTAGTGCAATATGCAATTTACAGCTCTGCCCTGATTCGCAAACGCTGGGAATATAAATATGTGCATTTTGATGAAGACTAATGCTTTTATCAGAAGCAGAGAAAAATTCTTGCTGATTAAATGAAGATAGATTGGCAGTTTGCGCTGCACCTTTAGGCTTTAAATTGCCATAAATTTGTTGAAGCAGAGTACCCGCTGCATCAAAGTCACAATCATTTATAAAGGGCGGCAGGCTAAGTTTGCAACTGCCGCCTTCATTTTCAGTAATCATAGCGTGGCTAGCATTGGCATTTTTAACATAGCTGATATTCGTGGCTGGTATAAATTGCTGATAATAAGCTTGTAGCGTATCCATTACAGTTGTTGGTATCAGCGTGTCTTTCGCACCGGAAAACATCCAAACCTTGTGCTTGCTTAAATGGCTGGGATCATCAATTAAATTCTCGGCTGCTAAGCGCTCAGTTTCACGAATCGAAAACTCGACATCTGGCTTCGGCCTAGGCCACCATGATATGGGATTAGCATGCATACAAACGTTCAACATCGCATACATACCACTTAGATCAAACCAACCGCGCAAATATTTGCCAGCCGCACACCGATACGGCCCACCCGCAATGATGCCTGCCCCCATAATGTTTTTTGAGTAAATGACCTGTAATTGTACGGCCATATACGCTCCCGAAGACAAACCCGATACTGAAATCTGTGTCGGGTCGATATTCAAGTTTTGGCTTAGTTTGCTGAGGGATTCGGCCTGGCTGACACCAACTGACGATAGCAATAGCATCAGGCTCAAGACTAAGCAATGGATAAAAATTAGCATCAACGCAGGGTCACTTAAAAAGAGGTGGTCTAGTTTAGGCTAAAAGCATTTTAACCACATAACTTATCAACGCTATTTGGCAAGCGTCGCAAGCTATGCTAATCCTAAACGCCTATTTTTATTAGAAGTAGCATGATGATGAACTGGTTAACTCAAGCCTTAAAAACGAATAAAGGCTTTATTTTCTTTCTCTTTCTGATGTTTGCTTTTCGTAGCTCCATCGCAGATTGGAATGAAGTGGCCACAGGGTCAATGAAGCCGACTATTGTGGAAGGTGATCGGATTTTAGTGAACAAGGCCGCCTATGATTTACGGCTACCGTTCACCCATATCGCACTCGTCAAACGGGCTGATCCCAAACGTGGCGATATTATTGTTTTTGATTCTGCCGTTTCAGAAAAACGTTTGGTGAAACGAGTAGTAGGTGTGCCTGGGGATACCCTTGCTATGCATGATAATATTCTGTGGATTAATCGTCACAAGCTGGGTTATGAGACGCTGGCACAGTCACCCGCTAGCACTGACCAAGAAGAGAATTTGCTGGGCTTAAAGCATCAGATTCGCACTCACACGAAGGGTTCTTACCTTGCCAGTTTCAGCCCGATACAAATTCCGGCTGGCTATTATTTAGCGTTGGGTGATAATCGTGACAATAGCGCAGATTCTCGCGTGATTGGCTTAGTGCCACGCTCTGAAATTGTAGGGCGGGCGCGGAATGTGGTGCTGTCTTTGGATTATGAGCACCATTACCTGCCACGCACTGAACGCTTTTTTAAGACTTTATAAAAACAGAATTGGGCCATGTACAACAGAGGCAGGGCTTTTTCTATAGGTAGTTATGCAAAAACTTCGTCACTTACTCAGCAAAATCCCTTTATCCTTAATCGTCATTGCTTGCCTAACGATAGGTTTAGCTCCGTTTTTCCCAGTACCTCATGTATGGGAAAAACTAACGCTGTTGGCTCAGGGGGCTTTAAGCCGACCTATTGATATCTTTGACTTACTGCTACATGGCACGCCGTGGGTCCTATTGATCCTACGCTTACTGTTGGTACGCTCCAAGCCTGCTTAATTTTCCAAACGCTCAACGAGCTGCTTTAAGGCATTGAGTTCGGAATTAAAATCCTCCTGTAAACGCTCAATTTCACCCAAGATTTGCAGCTTAAGCTCTCCTCGATCCTGTTTAGAGTGCACAATTGAATCTAGCTCTAAGATCGCTTTGGATAAGACCGGCGAAACTTCATAAACCAGTTCAGCTTGGCTCATTGGCCCATTGCTAACTTGAGTGCGCTGGGAGCGACCAAAGGTATAGCTGCGCACTACCGGCAAAAACGAACCTTTGGGGCGTTCATAGCGCACCTTCAAAACATCCATATCAGGGCGTGGCTGGGTGAGGGTGTAACCAATGATTTGCATGGGATTTTGGACTCCCATTGAAGTTAAAGTCGAATATTGACTCATGGCGCTGCTCCTTTATCGTTAATATCAGTCGCTTAGCTAGTTTACCGTAAAAAACCCAAGCGCTGATGAATTAGCCTAATTCACTTCGGTATTAGTGCCTAGCAATCCTGCTCAGTCTCGCGTTTAAAAGTGCTACCATAGTGGGCACGAGCCTTGCTGTAGGAACACTTATGAAATTCGCTACCTTCAATCTGTTTCAATATGTCGCCCCCGATTATTACTGGTATGAGCGCGAAGCCCGCAATACCTATACCGAAGCAGAGTGGGCACAGAAGCAAGCTTGGATTAGCCAGCGCTTCGCCACAATGGATGCGGATGTGATTGGCTTCCAAGAGGTTTTTAGCGCCACTGACTTACAGCAACTCTGTGCAGCTTCAGGTTACCCCTATTTTGCAACCGTCGACGCACCCCATACGCTGCCCGAAGATACCCATGTTTTTATCAGCTCCATTGTAGCTTTAGCATCACGCTTCCCCTTAAAAAATATTCGTAGCGTAGCGATGCACCCATCCGTGCAAACAGAATTATTCCTGCCTGCTGAATTTCAATTTAGCCGCTTGCCGGTTTGTGCTGAAGTGGAGTCACCCTTACTCGGTGAGGTAACTGTGTATGTGATGCATCTTAAATCTAAGCGCGCTGCTAACTTAGATATTAGCTATGCACATGAAATTCCGTGGGAAGAACGCGGGCGCGACACGTTATTGCGCTTATCACGGGCGAATGTAGCCTCGCTCCTCCAGCGTGGTGCGGAAGCAACCTTGATTTATCACAGTGTCAGCGGCGATTTAGAACCCAATCGACAGCGGCAAATTGTAGTACTAGGTGACTTGAATGATGATCAACGCTCCACTCCTTTTGAAGCGATCAGCATGCAAGAGAAAATCTATGCGATTGGTGGGGTTGAACAAGAAGATTGGCCGGAAGACTTTATCCCTAAACTGCATGATTTTCGCCTTAGCGATAGCTTCCGCATTGCGCCAACCACGCGCCAAAGTGTGCGTCCGTTTACCCATATTCATCATGGCGCGGGGAGCTGCTTAGATCATATTCTAGTCTCGAACTCGTTGAACCCGCAGAATGGGCGCGCGGTTGCTGAAGTACTAGATTATCAAGTGTGGAATCAGCATTTAGACAATGATGGCATCCCCAATCGCTTGCAATCCGATCATGGGCAAGTCTGCATCACATTAATCCCAACCCATGACAAAGCGAATGAGCCACAAATTGGCAGCCCGATTATTTACCGTGGTGCTAGCCAGCTCGCAACTCGCCAAGACTTTATTGATTTAGCCGGTGGCGTGTATCAATCCAGCAAGCATTTTCGTCAATGGAGCAGCGCGGATAAATGGGATAATTTCTGGTCATTTTTCTTTGATAGTGCTTATGGCTGGGTTCCCTCCATTTACGGCACAGTGCCGGTCGATGAGCTCTACCAAAAGCAGCGCCACAGTATTGAGCATATTATTCCGCTCGATTTTCTCGACCGCTATTTGGCCTACAAACACCAGCCGCGCCATGTACGCAATGGGGCTAGTGTCAATCCATTCAACTTCGCGCCCTCAGAACGCGGTTTGAATGCGAAGCGCTCGAACTTTGCTTTTGATTTTGACGGCGACAAAATTGTGCGCCCGTTCAATATTGACCTACAACCTGAAGCCTTCGAGCGTACTGGCTTTGATAAAGACAATGAATGGGTCATTCCTTCACGTAACCGTGGTGATGTAGCCCGCGCCCTGCTCTATATGCTGTTGGTGTATGGGATTGATGAATTGTATGAAAGCCATATTGGCACTCTCGTGCATTGGGCGAAGATTGATATGCCGAGTGCTTGGGAGCTAGCTTATAACAATTGGGTACACGGACGTTTGGGGATTCGTAACCCGCTGATTGATACGCCCGACAAAGTGTTGCCCTTATTGAATAACAAACAACTAATGCATGCAATGGTAGTGAAAGAAGGTAAACCTCAAGGCCAAATCTGATCCAAATATTTCGCGGCTAAAATCGTATCGCGCAACGCATAGCGCGGAGACTGCATAGACAGATGGCAGCCTTCGCGCCGCAAAACCGGCTTAATCATGCTCGCCTGCTGCCGAAAGCTAATCAGATATTTACCAGTATTTTCATACGGCTCGATTTTTTCAATATCCGCAATATGCGTAATTGCACTCACGGGTGCGACTTGATAAGCCGCTAAATGCTTAATCTTATGTAGGTGCTTGGTTTGAATCCGCATAGCAAACCACTGCTGCTCTTCCAGAAACGTTTTCTGCATGCCCTCTTCTTTGACTGGCACAACTAAAGTATCGAAAGCTTCTAGATCAATTTGCTTAGTTGCCAATAAGCGCCGCTGCCATTCAGTGAGTTTGTCTTCGGGCTTAGGTGGGGTGAACGCATTGATCCCCAACATAGGTAAAATGAGCAGCATATCTGCAAAGAAGGCTTGAGCCGTCGCCCGCGCTACTGGCGACATGGTCGGCGACATCGGGGTATTTTTATTGAGTAGCACAGCACGATTATATTGCTGCGCCAGATTCACCAAAGCATGCTCTAAAAACTGCACTTCGGTTTTGCCGATTTTGTGATTCTGATCGAAGAAATAAATCCCCCAATCCCAGCCTTCTTTATTCGCAACATGCTTGCGTAAGCGTTCACCCAAGGGGTCAGCCTCGCCAATATAGATGGTTTCTTCGGCTGCATTGCCAACCAAGACATACACGCCCGCCTGATTAAAACCTGGCTCATGTTTCAGATTGGCAAACAATTCTTTAGGGAAAACCACGCCATAGCCTGACCAATTAGACTTATCCACATGACGAATCCCTTGCGGATCGCCAGTGGTCGCGAAGACGGTGATGGAAAACGGGCTTTGCATGGGCTTAGGACTTAGCACCAATCAATTCAATTTGATAGCCATCGGGGTCTTCTAAGAAAGCAATAATCGTCGTGCCTGCATTCATCGGCCCGGCTTCACGGATAATTTTCCCGCCCGCGGCGCGCATCTTCTCGCAAGCTGCGTAGACGTCAGGTACTTCAATTGCGATATGCCCAAAGGCAGTGCCTAGCTCATATTCACTGACGCCCCAGTTATAGGTCAGCTCTAAAACCGTGCTATTCGATTTCTCGCCATAGCCTAGAAAAACTAACGTGAATTCGCCAGCTGGATAGTCTTGGCGGCTCAATTCGCGCATCCCCAACACCTGAGTGTAGAAATTGACGGAACGATCTAAATCCCCTACCCGCAACATCGTATGTAAAATTCGCATCATGCTTCTCGGCTTAAATTTAAAAAACTATGGTAGCGCAAATCGGGCAAGCTGGAAAAAATGCTTTCTCAGGCTGGGGTCAAGCCCTACCATAAGCGACTTTAACCCGTATCAAGGATAACTCGTGAACTGGCTAACGCGCTGGCTAATTAATCTTGGGCTACTGGCTGCGCTGTGTTTATTTGCTGCTGGCACGTTCGCGCCTTTAATGGAGTTAGAAAAATTTTGGGTATTCAAGAATCAATTCTCGCTCTACTCTGGCCTACAAAATCTTTGGCTACAAGGCGAGCACTTCCTATTTATCTTTCTGTTTTTATTTAGCATTCTTACCCCGTTGGTGAAAATTTTTGGTTTGGCTTTAGTGGTGAATAGCAGTGAAGCTTATCAACTGCGACACAAACGCTTTCTGCATATTTTAGCGATTTGGGGCAAATGGTCGATGCTCGATGTTTTTGTGGTAGCTCTATTATTTGTAGCTGTGAAATTGGGTGCTTTAGCGAATATCACTGTACATTATGGCTTGTATTTATTTGCGGCTTCGGTGATTTTGGTACATATCTTTAGTTTGTACTTATATCTTGATAGCAAAAAGCACTGAACTTAACTAGGCTTTAAGTATCAGAATCGATGATTCGCGACTTATCCAAAATCGACTTTAATAATCAAAGAATTGCGAGATGACCAACAATGAAATTATTATTACCCCTCGGCCTAATCACCCTGTTATTCACTAGTACGAGTTATGCTGCTGGCTTTGATTGTACTAAAGCTAAAACAGACTCTGAAAAAACCATTTGCAATACCACTAGCCTGTCGAGCTTAGACGAGCTGTTAGCACTAAGCTTTAATAAAGCCTTAAGCAGCAGCGCTGACAGCAAAGCTTTAAAAACGGCTCAGCAAAGCTGGCTAAAATCCCGTGATGCTTGCGTAAGCGATCTGAGTTGCTTGACCAAAAGCTATACCTCACGCTTAAGCGAACTAATTAGCCTTATTGCCCAAGCCCGCAACCAAGCAGCAATTAAACCAGCACCTGCTACTCCAAAACCCACTCAACCCGTCACCCAAGCACCAACCAATACACAAAAAGCGCCTCCAACTTCAACGGGTAAGACCTTAACCGGCAAAATCACCAGCTATGAATGTGGTGATAATTGCTATCTCACCGTGCAGGATGAGCAAGGCAAAAAACATGTAGCGCTCTGCACAGCACCCTTGTGCGAAAGCTGGAATGAAGTTGCCGAAATGCCTGCAAGCTATCTGAAAAAGAAAGTCACAGTGACCCTTGGTCGAGCCAAGCAATACGATGGAGCAGGCAATGAAATGGGCGAAATGGATGCATTTGAGAGCATCACTCTTTTGGAATAAAACATGTTAAACTAGCTCAACTATTATAAAAAAACAGGAGATAAAACATGGGCTTCCGTAAGCTTAGGCTGTTAAGTATTGGCTTATTGACTTTGTCATTGTTGAGCCTGAATGCGCACGCAGCAGGCAATATTCAAGGCAAGCGCTTTCAAGATTGGGGCGGCAATTGCCAAGCAACCGATCAAGGTCGGCATTGCTATTTAGAGCAAGTCCTGCATGATGGGCAACAAAAAGTCATGATTAGTGTGATTGGTTATATTCCGGGGCAAAAAATCCCGAGTATGGCCTTTGAATTACCACCCAATATTCATTTAGCTGCGGGCTTCACTTTAAACCTCGATGAACGCCCTATCACGCGCTTTAAGGGTAAATGTACGCAGCAACGCTGCACAGCTAGTTTTCAGCTGACGCCACAAATCTTGCAACAATTTCAAAAAGGCCAAGCTGCTAGTTTGAACTATTTATCGACGCCTAATAAAAGGCCAGTCAATCTGCCTTTATCTTTAATGGGTATTACGGCAGGCTTAGCTGCTTTGAAGTGAATTTAGAAAACAGGGCAGCAACCACTGCCCTGCCATTTTGCTAACTTTAGCCTAATAAACCTTTAGTTAAGGCGGCTTGCAACGAGCGTATTTGTTCTGCACTCAAAGCCGAGTTTTGGCCAGACATTAGGTCTAACTGCATTTGCATCAGCTGATTACTTTGATCGATTTTTACTATCGCCATATTGGCGGCAGCTTCTGCCTCTGGGCTAATCTGTGCTGCTATCGCAGATTGAAACTCTGCCATCGTTCTATTGATCTGAGCCATCCGATCAATAGCCTCAGTAAAACTACCACCAGTCTCGACTGATAAATTCCCTGACATATTAAAGTTAGCGGTCGCCACAGGCGTCTCTATGGTTGCAGAGACACCACCTTGGGCTTGTAAATGCACATTCGAGGCTAAGAAGGCATTGTCTTGCACATCTTTAATATCAGTATTGCGGCGAATCACATCCGATAGGCTTAAATTATTTAAGTCTTTCAGTTGCTGACCGGAGAATTGATTCTCATACCAGAATCGGTCACCATCACGTAAATCTTCAAACTGATTAGTTAAAATGGTGGTGAGGGTTTCACCGGCTAAGGAATCACCGGTGTAGTTTTCTGCTAAGCCACCCACCCACAAATCAACATCATCGGGGCTATCGTAAACTTGCGCTAGCTTCTGGCCAAAATCACCTTGCCAGATAGGATCATCGAAGCTTTCAATCCGTGATAAGCCTAAAGACTCACGCACATCATTGTAGCCAGCAATACCATGATCGCGGCCACGCTGCATATTAAGTGCCACTAGATCTAAACCACCCGCACCCGGCTGGCCGAACAGGAAGTTACGCACATCATCAATGACCATCGGATCAAAAGCTTGTGCCGTCTGTGACATCGCCCCACGTAAGAACGGATCGATACCGGCTTGATCCACTAAACCCGGCTTACCGAAAGCATCACGCAGAGAGACATTACCTTGGGCAATCTCTTGGCCATTATCGTCTAAACGCAGTAGCGTAGGAGACAACATGGTATGACCAAAACGGAAAGCAGCCGCTGCAAATTCGTTATTAATCCCAGCATTTTGGGTAGGGTCGTAGCCTTTATAATCGGAGAGAGCATCTTCGCCTAATAAGTTAGGCAAGAATTCGTTGTAAGTAATCGCTTGGATCTCTGCAACGACGGTACGGCGCGCTTCTTGGTAGATTTTTTCATCGGACCAGCTCGGATTTTTAGCGCCTAACTCATCAGCAATCCGATTGTGCTCACGCATCCAAATCGTATGCATAGAAGTTAAGGCGGGATTCTCATTAGAGCGCTCATCGCCTGCAATGAAAGCACCGCTAGCATTACGTGGTAATAAATCGCCCTCGCTAGTCTTTAACTTACCTCCCTCAAAAGAACGTAACGAATCGGCAGTGGCTTTGTCTGAACCATAAACATTAGAACCATCAATATAAGCAGTCAGATTATTCGTTTGTTGAGCGACACCATTGGCATCTACGACACCTGTGCTACGTGTCATTGGAATAGTTGCCGTGCCTGTACCTGCAGGGTCAAAGAAGGGATCACCCTTGGGCACAGCGATATCAATGTTCACGCCACTGTTAGCATGGACTAAGGTCAAGTCATGATCTAAAAACTGCCCCCACATCCAAAACACATCGCTTAAGCCTTTACGATTAGTGGTGCTTTCAGTTTGAGCAGAGACAGCATTACTCACTTCACGCGTACTGGGTAAATTGACCTCAGTTGAACCGCCTGGTTCACGCGTACTATCTTTTGGAGTCGAACGGAGGAGTGAGCTACCTTGCTTGCCCCAATCTGGATTTTGTAAATTATTCCCACTGCCATCGGCACTACGGTAGTCTGCATTGGGCTGCGGCTGATTAATTTGGCTTAATAACTGTTTAAGTAGCTCCACTAAAAAATTTAGCAGGATACTAAACATCTGATTATTACCACCACCTCGAAAGCTATTAGCAAAACTATCCGCTCCAGCAATACTTTGCACTGCAAAGCTATTCGTGAAATTAGCAGCGAGATTAGTGGTGGTGTTATTGAAATTATTAGTGGGTGTTGTAGGTCTATTATTAATTGGATTACGCATATTTATCTTTCCTTGATGTGGACTGAAATTATCGGTGATCAGTCGTCTGCGCTCATCATGGAAAATAAAGGTTCATTTCAACAATCGCCTGCCTCTTTGCCGATCAAATTCTTAAGATAATTGGTAGTAATAAATCAACTTTAGCTAGCCATTGAAAAGCACAAGGCTGCCAAAGCAGCCTTGATTAAAACGTATTTAATCCGAATTTAATTAAACGCGGCTAGTACGTAAACCGGGTTCGTCAGTCGCATCCACTTCAAAGGGATCGTGACGGGCAGCCTCAGCATTTTCAGCTTTGCGCGCAAAATTACGGTAAATATACCAATCCAAACTAAACCAGCGCCCTGCTCCCATAAAGAATAAGGTGAGCAGCAAGACAAAATAAGTGGTGTATAAAGCAAATGGAGTTGAGCCGATCGTTGTGTAGCCATGCTCTAAGAAGAATTGCTTAGCAGCTGCGCCAATCCCACCTAAACCGCCTACTGCTTGTAAGCCTAAGACGACGACCACCAAGAATAAGCCGAGCACAATCCAGCGCACTGCAAAGCCTAATACTAATAAAATCGCGCCCGCAATTTCAAGGCCACCGATAAGGCCAGAACCCACCTCACCAAGACCACTTAATAGAGTGTCATTCATGGCGCTAGCGCCTGCGACAAAGGCCTCGTGATTCCACCAAGTCATGGGGTTGTACCAAACGAAATCAGCAGCGGTAAATAAACCTAAACGCTTCACTCCATCGACCCAGAAAATCGGTGCTAAGAGTAAACGAATGGCTAAGGGGGCTAAAAAATCAAACACCCGTAGCCAATTAAGGCTAAAAAACCCAACAAGAAATTTCATGATAACTCCTAAAAAAGAAAAGCGTTTGCCCGCTCATAAATCACACTCTAGCTGGAGTATATACGCATATTCTCAGACTTTCTGAGCCAGATTCCGCCGAACTAGCGGATTAAGACGCTACCTGACGAGGCACGGCAACTAGCTTAGGGTGGCTATCTGACTTAGGGTTATAGCTGGCACGAATCCGTCGAGTTATATTTTCAGCATCCAGTTCACAAGCAATTAACTGCTGTTCGCGGAGTGCATGCTCAATATACTCATCAGGAATCCCTAGATTGAGTACTGCGACCGAAAGACCTGCAGCAGCTAAATATTCACTCACTGCGCTGCCTGCTCCACCTTGTACCGCATTGTCTTCTAAAGTGACCAGTAGAGAATGCGTTTTGGCCATAGTATGAATTAAGTTTTCATCTAATGGTTTGACAAAGCGCATATTGACCAAACTAGCATCCAAATTTTCAGCCGTTTGCTGAGCCTCTCCGAGTAAAGAGCCAAATAAAAGAATCGCGATGCCTGAATGGCCTTCGCGGAGTATTTCACCTTTACCGATCTCTAAAGCCTGCATGTCCTTATTGGGCAAAATACCAATCCCTTTACCACGGGGATAACGGACGGCACAGGGCGCATCCTGCTGGAAAGCAGTAAATAGCATCTGCCGACATTCATCTTCATGGGCAGGTGCCATCACAATCATATTCGGAATACAGCGCAGATAGGATAAATCATAATTGCCGGAATGAGTTGGGCCATCCGCTCCCACTAAGCCCGCACGATCAATTGCAAATACCACAGGTAAATTCTGAATCGCCACATCATGAATGAGTTGGTCATAAGCGCGCTGTAAGAAGGTGGAATAGATAGCCACGACTGGCTTCAAACCTTCACACGCCAAACCTGCCGCTAAAGTGACTGCATGCTGCTCAGCAATACCTACATCAAAATAGCGTTCGGGGTATTGTTGAGCAAATTTAACCAGCCCAGAACCTTCACGCATGGCGGGAGTAATCCCTACCAAGCGCTGATCTAGCGCTGCCATATCACAGAGCCAGGTGCTAAATACTTCAGTATAAGTTGGAGTTGCAGCCTTTTTCCCAGAGATCAAACCAGTCTTTAGATTGAAGGGGGTCACGCCATGATAAGTGCAAGGATCATCTTCAGCTGGCTCGTAACCTTTGCCCTTTTGAGTAATTACATGCAGCATACGTGGGCCTTTGATTTGGCTGAGATTGCGCATCACGCTTACCATCTCATTCACATCATGCCCATCAATCGGCCCGTAATACTTAAAGCCCATTTCCTCGAACAAAGTGCCTGGTAACACCATGCCCTTCATGTGCTCTTCGGTCAGTTTGGCTAGTTTGGATAAAGATTTGCTGCTTGATAACACCTTCTTACCATTCTCGCGCATGCTGGAATACATGCGCCCTGAAAGTAAGCGGGTCAGATATTTGCGTAAAGCGCCCACATTGGGCGAAATCGACATTTCATTGTCATTCAACACGACTAGCAAATTTGCATCCAAATCGCCTGCGTGATTCAGTGCTTCATAAGCCATTCCCGCCGTCATCGCCCCATCACCAATGACAGCAATCGCTTGCCAATCCTCACCTTTTTGCTTAGCGGCTAAAGCCATGCCTAGCGCTGCAGAAATTGAGGTACTAGAGTGCCCTACTCCAAACGTGTCGTACGAACTTTCAGTACGTTTCGGGAAGCCTGCCAAGCCCTCAGCTTGACGAATGCTATGCATTAAATTGCGCCGACCGGTAAGAATTTTATGCGCATAGGCTTGATGGCCTACATCCCAAACTAAGCGATCTTCAGGGGTGTTAAATACATAATGCAAGGCAACCGTCAGCTCGACAGTGCCTAAATTAGAAGAGAAATGACCACCACCCGTGGAAACACTACTTAAGAGAAATTCACGGAGTTCTTGACAGAGATCAGGCAAATCCCCCAGTTCCAAACGGCGTAAATCA
Organism: Thiolinea sp.; assembly: GCA_049292455.1. Classification (GTDB taxonomy): domain Bacteria; phylum Pseudomonadota; class Gammaproteobacteria; order Thiotrichales; family Thiotrichaceae; genus Thiolinea. Next base: position 22,959 of record JBATRF010000041.1, on the reverse strand, counting down.
GCCGGAGATTGGATAGATTCAAGCATGCATGACCTCACTCAATACTAATAATTTTACTGGCAGTAGTTTTGGCTAAAATTTATCGTACACGTTTGACGGTAAATTCGGCTATTTCCAATAATAAGGGCGCATTCAACCCTTCCAAGGCAGCTACTGCTTCTAAATATAATTCGTCTAATTTGCGCTTAGCAGCACTCATCCCAATAATCGAAGGATAAGTCGGTTTGCCAGCAGCAGCATCAGCGCCACGGGTTTTACCTAAAGTTTGAGTATCGCTCTCTATATCGAGAATGTCATCTTGAACTTGGAAGGCTAAGCCCAAACACTTGGCATAATGATCTAACTGGGCTAGCTGTTTTTCATCCAAAGCAGGAGCTGCATAAGCCGCCAGCAAGACACTGCTACGAATTAAGGCTCCAGTTTTGTGGATATGCATTTGCTCTAATTCAAGTTCAGTCAAAGCTTTGCCGACTGCAGCTAAATCAATCGCTTGCCCACCGACCATTCCACGCGAACCTGCCGCGAAACTCAGCTGCTGAAGCATATGTAGACGCTGCTGCGCGGAGATTTGTTCATCAGCTTGAGTCAGCAATTGAAAAGCCAAAGCCTGCAGCGCATCACCCGCTAAAATAGCCGTCGCTTCATCATATGCACAATGACAGGTGGGCTTACCCCGCCGCAAGACATCATCATCCATCGCGGGTAGATCGTCATGAATCAAGGAATAAACATGAATCAGCTCAACCGCAGCTGCAGGCGCATCTAAAATATCGGGTGTTAACCCCAGCACTTCGCCGGTCGCATAAACCAATAAAGGGCGCATCCGCTTACCACCATTCAAGACTGAATAGCGCATAGCCTCATGCAAACGCATGGGCAGCACCTCAGTCGAGGGTAAGACACGCTCTAAGACAGTTTCGATACGTGTTTGATAGACTTGCAAGGCTTGGCTCACTGCCATCACCTTGTTTTATCCTCTTTGAAATCTGTTTGTGTGCCATCAGCGGCTAAGAGCTTTACACGCTGCTCTGCCACTGTAAGTGCCTCTTGGCATTGCCGGGTTAGTTGCACCCCACGCTCAAATTCTTTTAATGAGTCTTCTAAAGACAAATCACCATTTTCCATGCGCAGTACTAAAGCTTCTAATTCTTGTAAGGACTGCTCGAAATCTGGCTTAGTCGTTTCTTTTTTTGCCATAAATCACACTGTAGTTGCCTTATTCTGTTTTTTGCTCGGGGCGAATCGCCTTAAACTCAGCGAGCTGCTCGACAGTCGCTTCCTGTTGATGTCGATCCTTAAACTCTGCATAAGGCATACCATAAATAATTTCGCGGGCTTGCTCATAATCTAACTCAGCACCACATTCATTCGCAGCTGCTACATACCATTTCGACATGCAGTTACGGCAAAAGCCAGCCTGATTCATTAAATCAATATTTTGCACATCCGTGCGTTTTTGGAAATGCCCGACCAGCTTACGCCAAGCGGCTGCTTCGACTTCCAAGCGTGTTTGTTCATCCATAATCGCGTCCCTCTCTCTAAAACGCGCATAATTTTAAGCGAAATGTAACATCTTCCGGCAATTGCTTCCCGCGCTCCGACAGCATATCAACCTCCACAAATCGCAGAGAAAAACGCTGTTTACCAGAGCTAATTTCAGGGTAAAAGTTTTTATTCGCCGGTAATTCTAATTGTAATAACTGATACGCTTTGGTTAAACCCAAAGACATTTGAAAAAATCCATCGCGTGCTGTGTATTCTTCACCATCACAATAAGTACGCATCAGGTTTAACATATAGGAAATAGCATCCGCCGTAATCACAAAAGGCTGGCCCCAGACAATTAAATCAGCTACACGTAATTGTGATTCTTGCTCCTGCCATTGATTTAATAGCGGAATATCGACACCATTCATCCCCCCGGGCAATGAAGTGCGCTGCCGTAAACTGCTAAAGAAGATATGTGAGCGCAGATGTTGGCCTAAAGTACCCCGCAAATGATGCAGGTCATTAGCATGATTATTAAGTGCTTCCAGTGTTTTATCTTGTTGATCTTGAACATCAAAATCACGGCGCACTGACTGGGCAACCCGATCTAATTCTTTAATCACATCGCTTTTAATATCAATGCGCGCGGATAAATTATAGAGATCCAAAAGAATATCTAAAGCGGCTAAGGTATCCGCTTGGTCGGCCTGAGCGAGATGATAACGGAAACGCTTAACCAAAAACTCAAGCCGCAGGAAAAGCCTGATCTTTTCATTTAGCGGTTGTTCGTAAATGGTCATAAAGCCTAACTCAATAAGATTAACGTTAAATACTAAAATAAACTTGCCTAAACGGCAAATTAACCACTGGAGAGACCGAGAAATTTCTTATGGAGTTGGTTGACTTGGAGTTCCAGTACTTCTTGGGTCGAAGTATTATCTAATACATCACTTGCTGCTTGCAGTCTTAATTCACGTGAAACCTGTACTTGCATGATCTGCTTAGTTTGGCTAGCTGCGGTATGATCCCGTGCCTGTACACGCTCTAGCTGTTGGCTAGGCAAACAATCTACGACCACAATACGGTCAAACAGACTTTGATAACCTTGTTCAACTAGCAAGGGGACATCTACTATGACATAGCTAGCCCCCGATTCAAACGCAGATTGCATCGCTTGTCCAATTCGCGCATGAATAATAGGATGCAAAATCCCTTCCAACTGAGTGCGCGCCGCAGGTTCTTTGAAAATCTGCTCACGCATCCAAGCTCGATTCAGTTCACCTTCTGCCGTTAAAGCTTCTGTACCAAATGTTTTAGCCACTTGAATTAAAGCAGGCTTGCCTTTTTGGACGACTTCACGGGCAATACGATCTGCATCAACGATAGGCACACCTAAAGCGCTAAAAATAGCAACTGCACTACTTTTACCACAACCTATCCCACCGGTTAGGCCAACTTTAAGCATACCAACCTCAATACGAAAAGGCCGGTTTGTTTCCAAACCGGCCTAGAGAACTGTTAGCTACACACGAGCTGATTAGGCTGCAGCAGGAGCTTGCAGTGCGCGAATGTGAGCATTCAAGCGACTTTTAAAGCGAGCAGCTTTATTCTTATGAATAATGCCTTTATCTGCTGTTGAATCAATCACTGGTACTGCAGCTTGATAGGCTGTCATAGCAGCTTCATGGTCACCTGCAGCAATTGCATTCAGAACGCCCTTAACAGAAGTGCGCATGCGTGAACGCAGGTGTTTATTATGCATACGGCGCTTTTCATCCTGGCGAACGCGCTTTTTTGCTGACTTTATATTAGGCAAGGGTCTTCTCCGCAAAACCGATCTAAAACTAAGCCGCACATTATGCAGATATTCCAAGCTAGCTTCAAGGATTAATCTAGGCGGCCGCCAAAAAAGAGTTAAATGGTGCTTAACTGAGCGCTATTCTTCTTCACTAGGACGAATATGGCTCAATATTCCGTCTAACTCATCTAAATTATTGTACTCAATCACCATTTTTCCACGTCCGCGCTTGTTGTAGCGGATCTCAACTTTCGCTCCTAATTGCTCAGCTAACTGCTGCTCAAGGCGCTGCACATCGACTGAAATCACTGATTCTTTGCGGGGTGGAGTACCTTCCAGCAAATTTTTAACTAAACGCTCGGTTTCACGCACCGATAACTGACGTTGTACGACTTTCTGCGCCAATTTAAGTTGTAGCTCGGCTTGAGTTAGACTCAATAAAGCACGCGCATGCCCCATTTCCAGTAGGCGTTGTTCCAATAATTGTTTAACCTCAGGGCTAAGCTCTAGCAAGCGCAATAAATTAGTCACCGCAGCGCGTGAACGCCCAACCGCTTCCGCCGTTTGTTGATGTGTTAAGCCAAACTCATCAATTAAGCGCCGTAAAGCTAAAGCTTCTTCTAAAGAGTTAAGATCTTCGCGTTGAATATTCTCAATCAAGGACATAGCAGCGGCGGCTTGATCGGGAATTTCGCGAATCACTGCAGGAATCGTAGTCAAGCCTGCTAATTGCGCAGCGCGCCAACGGCGCTCCCCTGCTATCAGTTCGTACCCACCTAAGGTCAAACGCCGTACCACTACTGGCTGCACTAAACCTTGGGCCTTAATAGAATCTGCTAGCTCTTGCAGCGCTTGAGCATCCATATGACTACGCGGTTGATAAGCCCCCGGCTGAATCTGTTCAACCGGCAGCTTTTGCAGCGTCACTTCATCTTCAGGCGGCGTGGATTTACGTGCGGAACTGAGCAGCACATCCAAACCACGGCCTAAGCCCGGCTTTTTAACCATTTAGCTAGCCTCTTGGATCAGCATGGTGCTATTACGTCGCAACATTTCTGCTGCTAATGCTAAGTAGGCTAAAGCGCCCCGCGAATTCTTATCGTATTCCAACACCGGCAAACCATGACTCGGCGCCTCTGCTAAACGGACATTACGTGGGATAGAGGTATTATAAACCTTCTCTTTAAAATGGCTCTGCAACTGATCAGAGACATCGCGGGAGAGATTGCTGCGTGGATCAAACATAGTGCGAACTAAACCCATAATTTGCAGATCGGCATTCGCAGTGCTTTGGATTTCATCAATTGTATTGACTAAAGCACTCAAGCCTTCCAAAGCAAAATATTCACATTGCATTGGAATCAGCACGCTATCGGCGGCTACTAACGAATTGACAGTGAGCATATTTAGCGAAGGTGGGCAATCAATGAAAATAAAATCAAATTGCTGACGTAAAGGTTCCAGCACTTCGCGCAAACGATATTCGCGCCGATCTTTTTGCATCAGTTCGACTTCCGCTACCGTCAAATCGGGCGTACCAGGCAGCATTGAAAGTTTTAGCTCAGGAATGAATTTCACGATTTCGTGCACTTGAGCTTTGCCAAGCAAGACATCATTCAGTGAAACCAATTGATTATGCTTTTCCAAACCCATGCCCGTGGTGGCATTGCCTTGCGGATCCATATCAATCAGTAAGACTTTGCGCTGCATCGCGGCTAAAGAGGCGGCTAAATTAACACTCGTCGTGGTTTTGCCAACTCCACCTTTCTGGTTGGCAACGGCTATGACCTTGCTCATGCTTATCTCAGTTAAGCACTGCCTAAGCAGTACGGGTAAGTTCTAGTAAATGGCGCTCAGCCTCTAAGCCGGGAACCATTAATTGATGACTACCGGCCACACTCCAGCCTTGGGGTAATTCAGCAATTTCGCTCTCAGGATAGCGCCCTTTCATGGCGTAAAGCCTGCCTTGCGCCTGCAAATGTATGCTACTGACAGTAACAAAATCGGCTAACGAGGCAAAGGCTCGGCTGATAATTGCGGCAAACCTCTGCTCTGGCTGCCACTGCTCAACACGCTTCTGTACCACTTTAATATTAGCCAAACCTAACTCTAAGGCAGCTTGTTGAATAAAGCGGGTCTTTTTACCATTGGTATCGAGTAAAGTGAATTGCTGCTGCGGGCGCATAATCGCCAACGGAATCCCCGGTAAACCTGCACCACTGCCCACATCTAAACACTGCTCTGCCTCAATAAAGCGCACAACACTTAAGCTGTCCCAAAGGTGCAAGGGCAACATTTGTGCAGGATCACGCACTGCGGTGAGGTTATACACCTTATTCCAGCGTTGGAGTAGCTCAAGATATTGCTGCAATTGCTGATCTTGCTCTGGAGTAAGCGTTAAGCCTAATTCAGCAGGCACACCCGGCCAAACCACTGTCATCAGGCACTCTCACGCATCGAGGCTAGTGACTGTTTTTTTAAATACACTAACAACAGTGAAACTGCGGCGGGCGTAATCCCAGGAATCCGTGAAGCTTGGCCGATACTGGCTGGGCGCTGTGCCAAGAGTTTTTGGCGTACTTCATTAGATAAACCACTGACTTTATTGTAGTCAAAATCAGGTGGTAAGCGAGTTTCCTCGTGGCGACGCTGCTTATCAATCTCATCTTGTTGGCGATCAATATAGCCTGCGTATTTGCATTGAATTTCTACCTGCTCTGCGACTGCAGGATCAGTGACAGTGCTACCCACTATCTCCAAACTAATTAAATTTGCATAGCTCACATTAGGGCGACGTAACAAGTCATAGAGCTTATAATCCCGGGCTAACGTATCGCCAAACACCCGCTGGCTATCTTCAGCCGTCAAGCTGCTAGGATGTAATACCGTGCTCCGTAAACGCTGCTGTTCAAGCTCAATCGCCTCACGCTTGGTGCAGAAAGCAGCCCATCGCTCATCATCCACTAAGCCTAATTCACGGCCTTTCTCAGTTAAGCGTAAGTCAGCATTATCCTCACGCAATAGTAAACGATGCTCAGCACGGCTAGTAAACATGCGATAAGGTTCTTTCGTGCCTAAAGTGATTAAATCATCGACTAGCACACCCAGATAAGCCTGATCACGCAGCGGATACCAAGCTTCACGTTCTTGTACATATAAGCCAGCATTTAAACCGGCTAATAAACCTTGAGCAGCGGCTTCTTCATAGCCCGTCGTGCCATTGATCTGCCCTGCAAAGAACAAGCCTTGAATCGACTTAGTTTCTAAACTAGGTTTTAAATCGCGCGGATCAAAAAAGTCATATTCAATCGCATAACCGGGGCGCACGATATGCGCGTTCTCCATGCCTTCCATAGAGCGTACTAACTCGTATTGCACGTCGAATGGCAAGCTGGTGGAAATCCCATTAGGGTAAATTTCGTGAGTATCTAAACCTTCCGGCTCTAGGAAAATTTGGTGGCGATCTTTGTCGGCAAAGCGTACTACCTTATCCTCAATCGAGGGGCAATAGCGTGGGCCAATGCCTTCAATCACGCCGGTATACATCGGTGAACGATCTAAACCACCGCGAATAATTTCGTGGGTGCGTGCATTCGTATAGGTAATGTAGCAAGGAATTTGCGCAGGATGCTCTTCGGCTTTGCCTAAAAAGGAAAAGACGGGTGTTGGCGTATCGCCGGGTTGAGCCTGAAGCTTAGAAAAATCAATGGTGCGCGCATCAATTCGCGGCGGAGTACCGGTTTTTAGGCGATCTACGCGGAAAGGCAACTCACGTAATCGCTGTGCTAAAGCAATCGAAGGTGGATCCCCTGCTCTACCGCCTGAATGATTTTCAAGGCCAATATGAATTTTACCGCCCAAGAATGTACCAGTCGTCAATACCACTGCGCGCGCACTGAAACTCACACCCATTTGAGTCATTACACCCGCAACCCGCTCGCCTTCAAAAATTAGATCGTCAGCAGCTTGTTGGAAAATTTGCAGGTTAGGCTGATTTTCGACGATAGTGCGGATAGCAGACTTGTAGCGCACCCGGTCGGCTTGTGCGCGGGTAGCACGGACAGCAGGACCTTTACTCGAATTCAGAATGCGAAATTGAATTCCACCGCGATCCGCAGCATGTGCCATTGCACCACCTAGCGCATCAACCTCTTTGACTAAATGACCTTTGCCAATCCCGCCAATGGCAGGATTACAGCTCATTTGCCCTATCGTTTCGATATTATGCGTGAGTAATAGAGTGCGCTGTCCCATCCTGGCTGCAGCTAAAGCAGCTTCGGTGCCAGCATGGCCACCACCGATTACGATTACATCAAAGGTTTGGGGATAACGCATTACTTACTCCGAATTCGCTTAATCAAGCATGGCAGCTTTGGCAAGCAGCTTCCGCGTCAACAGGGGCAGACTGTTCTGGTTGGATACCCAAACGGGCAAACAGTTGCATATCATGGTTTTCGTCTGGATTATCGGTAGTCAACAAGCGCTCGCCATAAAACATCGAATTTGCACCGGCAAAAAAGCACCATGCTTGGGTTTCATCGCTCATTTCGGTGCGTCCTGCCGATAAGCGCACATACGACTTCGGCATCATGATCCGGGCGACCGCAATCGTACGGATGAAATCTAAGGAGTCTAGTTTATCATTCGCGGCTAAGGGTGTGCCCTCGATCCGTACCAAATCATTGATGGGCACTGATTCTGGATGCTGCTTCAGATTCGCGAGCTGCTGTAACAGTCGCGCACGATCACGCTCGGTTTCACCCATACCCAAAATCCCACCACTACAGACATTAATGCCTGCATTGCGTACATATTCCAGAGTATCCAAACGGTCTTGATAGCTACGAGTCGTGATGACTTGCCCATAAAACTCAGGCGAGGTATCAAGATTGTGATTGTAATAATCCAAACCTGCCTGCTTTAGGCGTTGCGCTTGTCGATCCGTGAGCATGCCTAAAGTGACGCACGTTTCCATGCCTAAATCTTTCACAGAGCTGACCATTTCGATCACACGATCCAAATTTTTATCAGTTGGATTACGCCATGCAGCGCCCATACAGAAACGCGTCGCGCCACTGGCTTTAGCAGTCTGTGCCGCTGTAATCACTTCCTCTAGAGGCATTAAACGTTCAGCTTGCAAATTCGTATCGTTGCGCGCACTTTGTGAGCAATAGCTACAATCCTCAGGACAAGCACCAGTTTTGATGCTTAACAAAGTACTAATTTGCACTTGATTGACTGTAAAGTTTTGACGGTGAATTTGATGTGCTTTAAACATCAAATCATTGAAAGGCAAGGCAAATAAAGCCTGTATTTCTTCGAGCTTCCAGTCATGGCGTAATTCAGTCACACTCAACCTCACTTTTCAATTTTAACATCATGCCAAGTTTCACGATTAATTTTTAAGATCTGCATAATCGCAAACGGAACCAAGGCCAGTGCAGAAAAAATCCAAACCGCCCACCACCAATTCACAAAAAAATCAAAAGAAGCAAAGGTCAGTATCACCACATAAGACCCTGCTAGCGCATAATAATTATAGGCTCCCAACTGGGTGTAGAAGCCAACACGTGGATTGGGGTGGTGGCGTAGCATTGCATAAGCCAAGATTGAACCACCAAACCACAACACAAAAAACGGCACAGGTAGCAAACCTGCCAAGATATTGCCGTAATAGAAAATCCGCGCTGTCTTGCGTGAACTGTCAGCAGTTATAGTTTGCGTGTCAGTACTCATGATCGAAGCATCCTTAATTAGAAAGCGCTTAAGTCTAGTAGGCTACACATAACTGTCAATGATACAGAACAAATAGCATGCAAGAAAAAAGCCGGTTATTAAACCGGCTTTTTATTTTTATTGACTGAGCTTAGAGCTTATTCAGCAGCTTGAGCTTCGCCAGCACCATCTACTAAAGAAACATAAGCCATTGGCGCATTATCACCCGCACGGAAACCGCACTTAATAATACGTAAGTAGCCACCCGGGCGCTGTTGGTAACGTGGGCCTAACTCAGTGAATAACTTAGCCACTACGGCTTCATCACGTAAACGTGCGAAAGCGATACGGCGGTTATGCACTGAATCTTCTTTAGAACGAGTGATTAAAGGCTCTGCAACGCGACGTAATTCTTTCGCTTTTGGCAGAGTGGTTTTAATCGCTTCGTGGCGCAGTAATGAGTTGGTCAGGCTCTGCAACAGCGCTTTACGATGGCTGCTGTTACGGCTTAATTGACGACCAGATTTACGATGACGCATCTTAAAAATCCTTCAGGCGCTAGGCTAACGTTACGAGTTATCCTACTTTACTATCTTTGTGATCGAGACCAGCAGGCGGCCAATTATCCAGCTTAGTTCCCAGAGTCAGACCATGTGAAGCCAACACGTCTTTGATTTCTGTTAAAGACTTTTTACCTAAGTTTGGAGTCTTTAATAGTTCAGTTTCTGTACGCTGCACCAAGTCACCGATATAGAATAAATTCTCGGCTTTCAGGCAGTTAGCAGAACGAACGGTTAGTTCTAAGTCATCGACCGGGCGCAGCAATACTGGATCAACTTCAGGCTGGTTATCGATGTGGCGAATGGGTTCTTCAATGTGCAGATCGAAGAACACGGCTAATTGCTGCTGAAGAATCTGCGCAGCCATACTCAATGCATTTTCTGCATCGATAGAGCCGTCGGTTTCAATCTCAACAATGAGCTTATCCATATCGGTACGTTGCTCAACCCGCGCACTGTCTACATTGTAGGCAACACGTAAAATCGGGCTATAGCTCGCATCCAACACCAAAGTGCCTAAAGGTAACTCTGGAGAGTCAGGGCCACGACGGATAGAAGCTGGCTGATAACCACGACCACTAGTAATGGTCAGGTTCATTTCCAACTCGACATCGTCTTTAGTAATATGTGCAATGACATAGTGTGGATCAATGATTTCAACATCATGATCTAATTCAATGTCAGCCGCAGTTACTGGACCTTTGCCTTTTTTCTTCAGCGTTAAAGTTGCTTCGTCGCGTGAGTTTAAGCGTACAGCTAACTTTTTCAGATTGAGCAGGATTTCAACAACGTCTTCCTGCACACCTTCAATCGTAGTGTACTCATGAACAACACCGGCAATCTGTACTTCCGTAATTGCACTGCCCTGAATCGAAGACAGCAGGATACGACGCAGGGCATTACCCAGCGTGTGTCCAAAACCGCGCTCCAGTGGCTCTAGAGTGATACGGGATGTATTTAGCCCCAACTCCTGAACCTGGACATTACGTGGTTTCAGTAAATCAATCGTTTTTGAGGTCATGCTAGTCCCTGTAATCGTTACGAGTCGGTTGAAAATTACTTAGAGTACAATTCAACAATCAGTGACTCATTAATTTCAGCTGGTAGATCTGAACGATCAGGCGCAGATTTATAAGTACCCTGCAGTTCCTTCACATTAACATCAACCCAAGACGGGAAACCTAATTGCTCAGCAACTTTAATGGAGTCTTGTACACGAACTTGCTTCTTTGCTTTTTCACGTACAGAAATCAAATCACCTGCTTTTACTTGATAAGAAGCAATGTTAACCACTTTGCCGTTTACCAGAATCGCCTTATGACTCACCAGCTGGCGTGATTCAGAGCGTGTTGCTCCAAAGCCCATACGATAAACGACATTGTCCAAACGCCCTTCTAATAAGCGCAGCAGGTTTTCACCAGTAGAGCCTTTTTGTTGAGCTGCTTTTTTGAAGTAATTGCTGAATTGACGCTCAAGCACACCATAAATACGACGTACTTTTTGCTTTTCACGCAACTGAACACCATAGTCAGATAAACGACCACGGCCTTCACCATGCTGGCCTGGTTTTTTATCTAACTTACATTTTTTCTCAAGAGAAACACCGCGGCTCTTGAGATATAGATCTGTACCTTCGCGTCTGCTCAGTTTACAGGTCGGTCCAATATATCTTGCCATTGTTAACTGCTCCCGTTACACACGACGCTTCTTAGGCGGACGGCAACCATTATGAGGAATGGGTGTAACATCCGTAATGTTGGTAATTTTGTAGCCTACATTATTTAAGGCACGTACTGCAGACTCACGGCCAGGGCCTGGGCCTTTAACTTCAACATCTAAGTTTTTCAGGCCGTATTCTTTTGCTGCAGTACCGGCACGTTCAGCGGCAACTTGTGCGGCGAATGGCGTGCTTTTACGTGAGCCACGGAAACCTGAACCACCTGCAGTTGCCCAAGCTAAGGCATTACCTTGACGGTCGGTAATAGTAACAATGGTATTGTTAAAAGACGCGAAGATGTGTGCAACACCGTCAGTAACCGTCTTTTTGATTTTCTTAGCGCGCGCATTAGCAGCGCTTTTTTTGGTTGGCTGTTTTGCCATAACTTAACTATCCTGTAACCTGATCACTTACGGATTGGACGGCGCGGCCCTTTACGGGTGCGAGCATTAGTTTTGCTACGTTGTCCACGTACGGGTAGACCACGTCTATGACGGACGCCACGATAGCAGCCCATATCCATTAAACGTTTGATGTTCATGGAAATTTCACGACGCAGGTCACCTTCGACCAGGAACTTAGCAACTTCAGCGCGAACTTTTTCTAATTGTTCTTCACTCAAGTCGCGAATCTTAGTTTGCGGCTCAATACCAGCCGCTTTACAAATGTCTTGAGCGCGCGGACGCCCAATTCCGTAAATAGCAGTTAAACCAATAACTGTATGTTTATTTACAGGAAGATTAATACCCGCAATACGAGCCATTAAAGATATTCTCCAGATTTTCGGAAAAGTTGGCGATTATGCCGAAACTTTTGCTATTTATCAACAAATAACCCCTGCCTAGGCAGAGGTTATTTACGGTCCTTACCCTAACGAGAGTAAGAACAATCTGTTTTTAACCCTGACGTTGCTTATGACGCGGATCAGACGAGCAGATTACACGTACTACACCACTGCGACGAATGATACGGCAGTTACGGCATAATTTTTTTACAGAAGCTCTAACCTTCATGACAACCTCTTAACTAAATCAACTAACGCGTGGCGCCGGGGCGATTTGGCGTTTTGAAATTGGCTTTCTTCATCAGACCTTCGTACTGATGCGACATCATGTGTGCTTGTAATTGTGATAAGAAATCCATTACAACCACAACGATGATTAACAATGATGTACCACCAAAATAGAAGGGCACATTCCAACCTAAGATTAAGAACTCGGGCAATAAACAAACTAAAGTAATGTAGATAGCACCAACCCCTGTTAAGCGAGTCATGACACCATCAATATATTTTGCAGTTTGCTCACCAGGACGAATCCCAGGAATAAAAGCACCTGCTTTCTTTAAATTGTCCGCAGTTTCACGTGAGTTGAAGACTAAGGCTGTATAGAAGAAGCAGAAAAAAACAATAGCCATCGCATAGAACAACACATACAACGGTTGTCCAGGCTGAAGCATATTGACGAAATTTTGAATGATTCCAGTACTATCAGAACCACTAAACCAGTGCCCTAACGTTGCAGGGAACAGAATAATACTAGAAGCAAAAATAGGAGGGATTACACCCGCCATATTTAACTTCAAAGGCAAATGGCTAGACTGACCTGCATACGCCTTGCGGCCTTGCTGGCGATTAGCATAATTAACGGTAATCCGCCGTTGGCCACGCTCAACAAAGATTACAAAGGCAGTCACTACCACCACTAATAACATCAATAGGATCACGAAGAATGGCGACAGCTCACCAGTATTAACTAATTCTAAAGTGCCTGCTACCGCTGCTGGCAAACCAGCAACAATACCAGCAAAGATAATTAGAGAAATACCATTACCAATACCACGCTCGGTAATTTGCTCACCTAACCACATCAGGAACAAAGTTCCTGTTACTAAAGTAATAACTGTAGTCAGAATAAAACCGTAGCCTGGATTAATAGCAATAGTTTGACCACCACCCAGTTCTTGTCCACCTAAAGCTATCGCTACCCCTAGGCTTTGAAATAAAGCTAAAGCCACTGTACCGTAACGAGTGTATTGAGTTAGTTTACGCCGCCCCGTTTCACCTTCTTTCTTTAATTGCTCCAGTGAAGGAACCACTGTAGCCATTAACTGAATGATGATAGAAGCAGAAATATAAGGCATAACGCCTAGCGCAAAAACGCTCAGCCGCTCTAATGCCCCACCGGAAAACATATTGAAGACGCCAAGAATAGTGCCGCTGTTTTGCTCAAAAAACTGAGACATCGCTAGCGGGTTTACGCCTGGAACTGGGATGAAAGTACCGATTCGATAAACAATCAAAGCCAGCAGCACAAATAAGAGCCGCTGACGCACTTCAGCTATGTTTCCAAATCCCGCGAAGGAACCGGATGAAGCAGGTGACTTTGCCATTTTTAGTAATTATTCCTCGATCTTGCCGCCTGCGGCTTCAATCGCTGTTTTAGCACCCTTTGTTACACCAAGGCCTTGAATAGTAAAAGCTTTTTCAACTTTACCAGACAAGATAACTTTAGCTTGTAGGGTACGAGCAGGGATAACATTAGCTGCTTTTAAAGAAGCCAAACTAATGACATCGCCGTCTACCTTAGCCAGTTCATCTAAACGAACTTCAGCAGTACGCGCACCGATACGGGAGACAAAGCCCATTTTTGGTAAACGGCGTTGTAAAGGCATTTGACCGCCTTCGAAACCCACTTTATGGAAACCACCAGCACGAGACTTTTGACCTTTATGGCCACGGCCTGCAGTTTTACCTAAGCCTGAACCAATGCCACGACCAACACGAGTACGTGCAGGACGGCTACCATTCGCTGGTTGTAAGGTATTCAGTTTCATCTTAAGCTTCCTCAACCTTAAGCAGGTAAGAAATCTTATTGATCATGCCACGATTTTCTGGTGTATCAATAACTTCTACCGTGCGATTCATACGACGAATGCCTAAGCCGCTAGCACATTGCTGATGGCTTTTCAAACGACCACTAATGCTACGCACTAGGGTCAATTTAATTTTTTTAACTTCTGACATGGCTTATCCTTTGATCTCTTCAACGGTTTTGCCACGCTTAGCTGCAATCATCTCTGGAGCATGCATAGAAGCCAAACCGCTAATAGTAGCGCGGATTACGTTGCCTGCATTGCGTGTACCAATACACTTAGACAGAACGTTTTTCACCCCAGCTACTTCAAGCACCGCACGCATCGCACCACCCGCAATAACACCAGTACCTTCAGAAGCGGGCTGCATGAATACAGTCGCAGCACCAGAAGAATACTTAATAGGATACTGCAAAGTGCCATCCACTAAAGCAACATTGACCATACTCTTACGAGCTTGTTCCATTGCCTTTTGAATCGCAGCAGGTACTTCACGTGCTTTGCCATAACCGAAACCAACACGGCCATTACCATCACCTACTACAGTTAATGCAGTAAAACTGAAGATACGACCGCCCTTTACTACTTTAGAAACGCGGTTAACATGAACCAGCTTTTCTTGCAGGCCGTCTGTTGACGCTGTTGTATTTTCTACCCTTGCCATAAGACTTAACCCTTAGAATTTCAAGCCAGCTTCACGAGCAGCATCAGCTAAAGCTTTGATACGACCATGATATTTAAAACCGGAGCGGTCAAAAGCGACTGCTTCAACACCTTGAGCTTTAGCACGTTCAGCAACCAATTTGCCAACTGCTGCTGCTGCATCCACATTACCGGTATACTCTAACGAGCCGCGCACATCTTTTTCTACCGTAGAAGCACTCGCGATCACTTTATCCCCTTCAGGAGCAATGATCTGTGCATAGATGTGGCGTGGTGTACGATGTACACATAAACGCGTAGCACGTAATTCACGCATTTTACTACGTGCTGGTTTGCTACGACGGATACGACTAACTTTCTTTTCCATGCTATGCCACCTTACTTCTTCTTGGCTTCTTTACGGATGATGAATTCATCAGCGTATTTCACACCCTTGCCCTTGTAAGGCTCTGGTGGACGATAAGCACGCACTTCAGCAGCGACTTGACCTACTTTCTGTTTGTCAACGCCACGGATAATAATGTCAGTCTGGCTTGGTGTTTCTACAGTAATACCAGCCGGTACGTCGTACACAACTGGATGTGAGAAACCTAAAGACAGATTTAATTTACTACCTTGAGCTTGTGCACGATAACCAACGCCAACGAGTTGTAGTTTCTTTTCGAAACCTTCGCTGACGCCTTTAACCATACCACTGGTTAAAGCGGAAGTTGTACCAGCTAAAGCCCAAGCGCTTTCTGCACGTGGGCGGAATTTCAATACGCTATCTTCTTGGGTAACTTCTACATCTGCATGGACTTGTAGGTCTAATGAACCTTTAGAGCCCTTGACATTCAGACGCTGCCCGTCAATTTTGACCTCAACACCCTTAGGTATTGTTAGGCCTCTTTTCGCAATACGTGACATGAGAATCTGCCTACCTTACTCAACCACACAGATGACTTCGCCACCTTGACCCATAGCACGCGCTGCACGATCACTCATGACACCTGCGGAGGTCGAAACGATAGCCACACCATAACCACCCATAACTTTAGGCAGTTCGTCTTTGCCGCGGAACACACGCAAGCCAGGACGGCTAGTGCGCGCAATACGGCTAATAACAGGTTTACCTTGGAAATATTTTAATTTTACCGTAGTGACTGGCTTGCCGCCATTTTCATCTACATCAAAACCAAGGATATAACCTTCATTCAGTAAAACTTCTAAAATTGCTTTCTTTTGCTTGGAAGCTGGGAAAGAAACTGTCGCTTTACTAGCACTTTGACCATTACGAATGCGAGTCAGCATATCGGCAATCGGATCACTCATACTCATGATATTTCTCTCCTCTTACCAGCTGGCCTTAGTTAAACCAGGCACATCACCGCGCATGGCTGCTTCACGTAACTTGTTACGGCATAAGCCGAACTTACGGTAAACGCCATGTGGGCGACCTGTCACATTGCAACGACGCTGCTTACGTACAGTGCTGCTATCGCGTGGTAGTTTTTGCAATTGAGTGGTCGCAGCAATCACTTCTTCAAAAGAGCTAGCTGGACTTGCAATAACTTTTTTCAGTGCAGCACGTTTATCAACGTATTTGGCTGCAGTTTCAGCACGTTTAACTTCACGTGCGATCATGGATTTCTTTGCCATGTAATCTCGTATCCTTTTACTGTCTGAAAGGGAACTTGAAGGCTTCAAGCAGCGCTCGCCCTTCTTCGTCAGTTTTAGCAGTAGTCGTAATGGTAATGTTCATACCGCGCAGAGCATCGATTTTGTCGTAATCAATTTCTGGGAAAATGATTTGCTCTTTAACGCCCATATTGTAATTACCACGACCATCAAAACCTTTCGGGTTCAGACCACGGAAGTCACGGATACGAGGAATAGAAACGTTAACTAAACGATCTAAAAACTCATACATGCGCTCACGACGCAAGGTTACCTTGCAGCCAATCGGCCAGTTGTCACGAATCTTGAAGCCTGCAATGGATTTGCGGCTTAAAGTAACAACCGGTCTTTGACCAGCGATTTTAGTCATGTCATTGACTGCATGTTCAATGACTTTTTTATCACCTACTGCTTCACCTAAACCCATATTCAGGGTAATTTTAGTGATGCGAGGAAGTTGCATTACATTTTGTGTACCGAGTTTCTCTGTCAGTTCTTTAATGACAGTTTCACGGTAATATTGCTGTAACCTTGCCATGAAATATTATACCTATTAAGCGTCTACGCGCTCACCGTTGGACTTAAAGACACGGACTTTCTTTCCATCTTCCAGGAGCTTGAATCCAACCCGATCACCCGAACCAGTAGCTGGGTTGACTAACATTACATTAGAAGCATCAATTGGCATTTCTTTTTCAATAACGCCACCTTGAACACCTAATGTTGGGTTCGGTTTTTGGTGTTTCTTAACAACATTAACACCTTTTACCAATACTTTACCGGTCGCCAGAACTTGCATCACTGAGCTACGGCGACCTTTGTCTTTACCAGTTATGATAACGACTTGATCGTTTTTACGAATCTTTTGCATCACTTCACCTACTCTATGTCAGCTCAGCCGTCTTAAAGCACTTCAGGTGCTAGCGAGATAATCTTCATAAAGCGGTCACCACGTAATTCACGGGTCACCGGGCCAAAGATACGAGTTCCGATAGGCTCTAATTTATTGTTGAGTAATACGGCTGCATTACCATCAAAACGAACCACCGAACCATCACTACGACGCACACCTTTAGCAGTACGAACGATGACAGCGTTATATACATCACCTTTCTTTACTTTGCCACGCGGAATCGCGTCTTTAATACTTACTTTGATTACATCGCCGATATTCGCATAACGACGGTGAGAACCACCTAAAACCTTGATACACATCACACGACGTGCACCACTGTTGTCTGCAATTTGCAGCATTGATTGCATCTGGATCATGTTTCTTCTCCGTCTTTAGGGTTAGCCAGCTGCGCGCTCGACAACCTTAACCAAAGTCCAGTGCTTGGTCTTTGACAGAGGGCGGCACTCTTTAAAACTGACAGTGTCGCCAACCTTGCACTCATTATTCTCATCATGAACATGATACTTTTTAGAACGCTTAATAAACTTCCCATAAATAGGGTGCTTTACTTGACGTTCCATCAATACCACGATGGATTTATCCATTTTGTCGCTGATGACGCGCCCCATCAAACTGCGTTCGACTTTAACTTCTTCGCTCATCATCATTTACCTGCAACTTTCTTTTCTGACAGAATCGTTTTAATACGTGCAATTTCGAGACGCACACGCTTCACATCTGAAGGACGTGACAATTGGCCAGCAGCCTGTTGCATACGCAATTTAAATTGCTCTTTCAGGTTTTCAGTCAGTTCAGACTTGAGCTCATCAACGGACTTTTGACGTAATTCTTCTGCTTTCATCACATCACCTGACGGGAAACGAATGCTGTTTTAAACGGTAGCTTGGCTGCTGCTAAGCGGAAAGCTTCACGCGCCATCTCTTCACTAACACCTTGCATCTCATACAGTACAAGGCCTGGTTGAACTAGGGCTACCCAGTATTCAACATTACCTTTACCTTTACCCATACGGACTTCTAAAGGCTTTTTACTGATGGGTTTGTCAGGGAATACGCGAATCCACAACTTACCACCACGGCGTACATGGCGATTAATCGCACGACGCGCTGATTCAATTTGGCGAGCAGTCATCCGACCACGCTCTAATGCTTTTAATCCGTATTCGCCGAAGCTGACTGCATTGCCTGCTTGGGCTAAACCGCGGTTGCGGCCTTTGTGCATTTTACGGAATTTGGTTCTTTTGGGCTGTAACATCTCAAACCTCTATCACTTCTTCTTTCTAGCCTGCTGGTTATTTGCATTCCCAGAGTTAGATTGTTTCTGTTCAAGGTCAAAGACCTCACCCTTAAATATCCAAACTTTCACACCAATGATGCCGTAAGTAGTTAAGGCTTCAGCAGTGGCATAGTCGATATCAGCACGCAGTGTGTGTAAAGGCACACGACCTTCACGATACCATTCGGTACGTGCGATCTCAGCACCATTCAAACGACCTGCAACGCTAACTTTGATACCCAAAGCGCCTAAACGCATGGCATTACTAACAGCACGCTTCATCGCGCGGCGGAACATAATCCGACGCTCAAGCTGGCTAGTAATACTTTCTGCTACTAACTGCGCATCTAATTCAGGCTTACGAATTTCTTCAATGTTCAATTTCACATTGTTGACATGCAAACCCATGATGCTGGCAACATCAGCACGTAACTTCTCAATATCCTCACCCTTCTTCCCAATAACCATACCAGGACGAGCAGTGTGAATAGTGATGAAAGCAGACTTCGCTGGACGCTCAATTTGAATACGGCTAACTGAAGCTTCTTTCAATTTTTTCTTTAAAAATGCACGAACTTCTAAATCCTTATGCAAGAATTCAGCATAGTCTTTACCTTCTGCATACCACTTTGAACGCCAATCAGATGCGATGCCAAGACGGATGCCAGTTGGATGTACTTTTTGACCCATATTTAACCTCTGACCTCAATCGCCAACAGCGACAGTGATATGACTGGTACGTTTCAAAATGCGGTTTGCACGACCTTTGGCACGAGGACTAATACGCTTCATCGTCGGACCTTGGTCAACAAAAATAGTTTTCACAGAAAGCTCGTCCACATCCGCACCATTGTTATGCTCAGCATTAGCAATGGCAGATTCCAGAACCTTCTTAATAAGCTCAGCGCCTTTTTTCGGGCTGAATGTCAAAATCTCTAAGGCTTTGCCTACTGGCAGACCACGAATTTGATCAGCAACTAATCGACCTTTCTGAGGCGAAATACGCGCAAAGCGCAAACGAGCTGCAACTTCCATATTTATACCCCTTACTTCTTCGATTTCTTGTCAGCGGCATGACCACGATAAGAACGGGTAGCTGCGAACTCACCCAACTTGTGGCCAACCATATTTTCATTAACCAACACAGGTACGTGTTGTTTGCCGTTATGCACAGCAATCGTTAAACCAACCATGTCTGGTAGAATCATTGAGCGGCGAGACCAAGTCTTAATCGGCTTGCGATCATTCTTAGCAACCGCAGCTTCAACCTTACTCATCAAATGATGGTCAACGAAAGGACCTTTCTTTAGTGAACGTGGCACGACTTAATCCCCTTACTTCTTGTTCCGGCGACGTACGATCATCTTATCGGTACGCTTATTACTACGAGTCTTGTAACCCTTGGTTGGAACACCCCAAGGCGTTACTGGATGACGACCACCAGAGGTACGACCTTCACCACCACCATGTGGATGGTCAACCGGGTTCATAGCGACACCACGCACTGTTGGACGCACACCGCGCCAGCGCTTAGCACCTGCTTTACCCAGTTTAATCAAACCGTGTTCAGAGTTACCGACTTCGCCGATAGTTGCACGACACTCAGATAAAACCTTACGCATCTCACCGGAACGCAAACGCAAAGTAGCGTAGTTGCCTTCTTTAGCGACTAACTGCACAGAAGCACCAGCGCTACGTGCTAATTGAGCACCTTTGCCTGGACGCATCTCGATACAATGCACAACAGAACCTACTGGAATATTACGTAAAGGTAACGAGTTACCTACAGCAATAGGAGCATGTTGACCAGAAATAACTGAATCACCAGCAGAAAGGTTTTTCGGTGCGATAATATAACGACGTTCGCCGTCCGCGTACAGCACTAATGCAATATTAGCGCTACGGTTAGGATCGTACTCTAAATGCTCAACACGCCCAGGAATTTCATCCTTACGACGCTTGAAGTCTACTAAGCGATAATGTTGGCGATGACCACCACCAACGTGGCGTACAGTCATACGACCGCGATTATTACGACCACCGCTCTTGGTTTTCCGCTCCAGTAGGCTTTTGCAAGGTGCACCTTTGTGCAACTCCTTATTAACAACATGGACCTGGAAGCGACGCCCTGGAGATGTTGGTTTTGCCTTAACGACTGCCATGACTAATCCTTAACCTTATTCAGCGGAAGCATCTAGAGATTGACCTTCAGCCAAGCGCACATACGCTTTTTTCCAGTCACTACGATGACCAGCACGACGACCGAAGTTCTTCTGCTTACCTTTAACATTGACAGTCCGTACTTGGTCAACAGAGACCTCGAACAACACTTGAACTGCCTCTTTAATGTCTTCTTTAGTCGCTGTTTTAGCCACTTTGAAAACATATTGATTTGCTGACTCAGTAGCAGCGACGCTCTTTTCGGTCATGCGCGGAGCCAACAATACTTTGTACAAATAATCTTGGCTCATGCCAACCACTCCTGAATCTTTTCTACCGCTGAGCGAGTCATTACAACTTTTTCATGCCCTACCAAGCTTACTGGATTCAAATCAGCTACCGAAGTAACTTCGCAATAAGGAATATTGCGTGCGGCCAGCAAAACATTGACATCAGCAACTTCAGATACTAACAACACATCATTAGTACCATAGTCTTTCAATTTTGCGACCATCAATTTAGTCTTGGAATCTTCCAAGCTTAAAGAATCAACAATCACAAAGCGTTCTTGACGAACCAGCTCAGATAGGATTGCACGCATCGCAGCACGGTACATTTTCTTATTGAGTTTTTGCTCAAAGCTACGTGGACGCGCTGCGAAAGTTACACCACCGGTACGCCACAAAGGACCACGGGTAGTACCAGCACGCGCACGGCCTGTACCTTTTTGGCGGAATGGCTTCTGACCACCACCACTTACATCTGAACGGTTCTTTTGAGCTTTAGTGCCAGAACGACCCGCTGCCATATAAGCAACAACTGCCTGATGCACTAGACCTTCATTAAACTCGCGGTTAAACACCACTTCATTTACGGTAAGGGTGCCGCCGTTTGCTACTTGCAATTCCATACCTAAATCCTTATGCCTTTACTGAGCGCTTCACGGAGACGCTACCACCAGTAGCACCAGGAACCGCACCCTTCACTAATAACAAATTGCGTTCGGTGTCAACGCGGATAACTTCTAAGCACTGCACGCTAGTGTTTACACCACCCATGCGGCCAGCCATTTTTTTACCAGGGAAAACACGACCTGGAGTTTGATTTTGGCCGGTAGAACCGGGTACACGGTGAGATCTTGAGTTACCGTGTGTCGCATCTTGACCACGGAAGTTGTGACGCTTAATGGTACCGGCATAGCCCTTACCTTTACTAACGCCAGCCACATCAACATATTGGCCTTGCTCAAATAGACTAACCGTCAATTCAGCGCCTGCTTGATACTCAGCAGCAGAATCAACACGCGACTCTTGCACCTTAGTCCCAACTGGAACACCAGATTTGGCGAAATGCCCAATCAGAGCTTTATTCACACGTGAAGCTTTCTTCTCACCTGTAGATAATTGAATAGCTTCATAGCCATCACTTTCTTTAGTTTTGACTTGAGACACACGATTTGGCGCAATCTCTAAAACGGTGACAGGAACCGCATCCCCAGATTCACCGAAAATACGGGTCATACCGATCTTGCGACCCAATAGACTGATAGCCATTTGCTTACCTCTTCACTACTCTGACGAGCACTTCTGCTAATTTCTTGTCTTTAGAAAAACTCGGCTCGACAATATGTCGAGCCGAAGAAAGCCGCGCATTATATACGTAAAATTAACGCACGTTAAGTATTTATTTCAAATCAGTTCAATTTTATCTGAACATCAACGCCTGCCGCTAAATCCAGCTTCATCAATGCATCAACGGTTTTGTCGGTAGGATCAATAATATCCATCAAACGCTTATGAGTACGGATCTCATATTGGTCACGAGCATCCTTATTCACGTGTGGAGAAATCAGGATAGTGTGACGCTCAATACGAGTCGGCAAAGGGATTGGACCCTTCACACGTGCACCAGTACGTTTTGCAGTTTCAACAATTTCCATTGCCGAACGATCAATCAAACGATGATCAAATGCTTTCAGACGAATACGAATTCTTTGGTCAGACATAAATTTTACTCAACAATTTTAGCGACGACACCGGCCCCGACTGTACGACCGCCTTCACGGATCGCAAAGCGTAAACCATCTTCCATCGCAATCGGATTGATCAGAGTGATTACCATCTTCACGTTATCACCC
>JBATRF010000040.1:0-1640 GCA_049292455.1 Thiolinea sp. | reverse complement strand
GCCAGTTAACAGTAAACAGTTAACAGTGAACAGTGAACAGTAATTAACGACTGCTCACTGACGACTGTTAACTGGCTACTGCCCACTGTTCACTGTCTTCAAGCAGGGTGGTACCGCGGAGCACCCGCCTTCGTCCCTGAGTGGACGAAGGCGTTTTTGTTTGAATCTTAGGAAACCGATCGTCCGGAGAAGACCCGATGACAGAGAAATACGTACCCCAGCAGATTGAACCCAAATGGCAGCAGCATTGGGAAGACGATGGTTTGTATAAGACCGTCGAGGATCCCACTCGAGCGAAGCATTATGCATTGACTATGCTTCCCTACCCGAGCGGCGAGCTGCATATCGGGCACTGGTACGCCTTTTGCCCCTCTGACGCTGCCGCTCGCTATCGACGCATGCAGGGCTATAACGTTTTCTTTCCGATCGGCTTCGACGCCTTCGGCCTGCCAGCGGAGAACGCAGCCATCAAACACGGTGCGCATCCGTACAAGTGGACTCTGGCCAACATCGATCGCATGCGCAAACAGCTGCGCTCGCTGGGCGCGATGTGGGCGTGGGATCGGGAGGCCGTGAGCTGCAACCCCGAATTCTACAAGTGGACGCAGTGGTTCTTCCGCAAGCTCTACGACATGGGCCTGGCCTACCGCGAGTTTGCGCCTGTGGACTGGTGCCCGAACTGCAACACGACCCTGGCGCGCGAACAGGTGTGGGGCGATGACCGTCACTGCGAGCGCTGCGGCACGCCGGTGATCAAAAAAGAGCTGAACCAGTGGAAATTCCGCATCACCCGCTATGCCCCGGAGCTGTTGGACGGCCTGGCGACCATCGACTGGCCGGAGCGGGTCAAGGTCATGCAGACCAACTGGATCGGCCGCTCCGAGGGCGCCGAGGTGACCTTCACCATCGCGCCGGATTGCCTGCCCGACGCGGCGCCCGGCGAGGGCGACCTGGCGGTCTTCACCACCCGACCCGATACCCTGTGGGGCGCGACCTTTATGGTCCTGGCGCCGGAGCACCCGCTGGTGGGCCGTATCACCACGGCCGAGCAGCGGCCCGCCGTCGATGCCTACATCGACCAGGCCCGCCGCCTGGACGAGATCACACGCGGCGCGGCCGACAAGGAAAAGACGGGCGTCTTCACCGGGGCGTTTGCGCTCAACCCGGTCAACGGCCAGCGGGTCCCCATCTGGATCGCCGACTATGTGTTGATGACCTACGGCACCGGCGCGATCATGGCTGTGCCCGCGCACGACGAGCGCGACTTCGCGTTTGCGTTGAAATTCGGCCTGCCGATCGTGCCGGTCATCGAGCGCGCCGACGGCCGGGCCAAGAGCGTGGTCTGGGACGGCTCGGTGGACGACGGCTTCGCCGCCGCGTTGCAGGCCGCCGGCATTGCGTATCAATTCCTGAACATCGACGGCCGCGGCCGTTTCTTCGGAGTGCCGCTGGAGAGCGACGCCGAGATGGACGAATACACCGCCATCCTACAGTCGCACGTGCTGCCAGGCCATTGGGCTGACATCGTCGGCCGTCGGTGGCAGGTTGTCTTCGACGACGGGGCGATGACGCTGGACTCGATCGCCGCGGACCAGGCCATCATGGCCCGCTGCCGCGCCGGTTACGACTATATGCAGCAG
>JBATRF010000039.1:0-2120 GCA_049292455.1 Thiolinea sp. | reverse complement strand
CCCCCCGATCATCGTGGGAGGAGCTGTCATCAACGTAGAGAGCATTTCGCTTTTCTTCGGCGGCAATCTCTTCGAGAAGAATCTCAAGGTGATCAGGCTCTTCAGCGTATTTCTTCTCGCGCCATACGAGGTAACCGAAAAAAATCGAGATGCCGAGCACTACGCCGGCGATCAATCCGACCAGAAAGAGGGCTCCGGCGCTGTCGGCTGCGACTTGCGTTCCCTGTCCGAACCCGAAATCCGACATCGCGCTGTTGTTCATACGGACGAGCCCGTCAATCGCCATCAGGGCGAGAACAAAAGCGCCAACAATCAGGGCCAGTCGATTCCAAGGCAATTTCATCGTGTAGGTAGAGAGGATTCGCAACTTTGCGATCCACACCTGAACACTATATCAAAACTGCTCCGAGGCTCAACGTTAAAATCAAAAAATTATAAAATTTATGCAATTGTCTCAGGATTGAGAACAACCGGTTCGACAGCCCGCCTCAAAATCGAGGGACCGGGGACCCGGGCCATTACTTCTGACAAGCGCCGCAACGACCGAAAAATTCGAGTTCGTGTTCGAGATCGGCAAAGCCGCTTTCCTCGGCTATTTGCTTTTCGAGGTGCTCCACGGGACAGGCGATATCGAGCACTTCGACAGACCCGCAGTCACGGCATATGAGGTAATCCTGATGGTGATTCTCCCGCAGGCAGTAATGGGCGGCGCGGCTGTGGAACCCGATGCGGCGGACGATGCGACGCTCCTCAAGCCGACTCACGAGCCGGTAGATGGTGGCCGGATCGCAGGAAACGTCGAACGAGGAGCTCGCTGCGATCTGTTGCAGCGTCATCGGCTGATCGGCAGTGGAAAGCGCTTTGAGGCAGGCCTCAAGGGCAGCGGTCCTTCGTAATCCCGCAGCCGAGCACTCCGCCAGCAGGGCTTTGATTGTTGTCGCTTCACCGCTCATAGAATGGGCCCCAGTCTAGAGCGGTTGCAAGAAAACTGCAATCTTCCTTCCGGTATAACTCAAAATGCCGTTCATTAAACAGGGTTGAAGGGGAGATCCGACCCTCTTTAATCGATCGATTCGCTCAATAAACGTCGCGCTGGTAGCGTTTCGACTTCCTGAGTACTTCAAGATAAGCCTTCGCCTCTTCCGGTGTTCTGCCGCCGTGTTGAGCGATGATGTCCATCAGAGCCTGCTGCACGTCCTTCGCCATTTTTGTCGCGTCTCCGCAGACGTAGAGATGGGCTCCGCCTTCGAGCCATTGGAAGATTTCTTCACCACGCTCGAGGAGGCGGTGCTGGACGTAGATCTTTTCCTTCTGATCACGGGAAAATGCGAGGCTCAGATCGCTCAGGGTGCCGTCCTCGAGATAGTCGAGCCACTCTAACTGATACAGAAAATCGTAGGAGAAATGCTGGTCACCGAAGAAGAGCCAGTTCTTTCCTTTGGCCCCCCGGGCGGAGCGTTCTTCGACGAAGGCGCGGAAGGGGGCAATCCCGGTACCGGGGCCGACCATGATGACAGGGGTCTCGTCGCTCTCGGGGAGACGGAAATTGTTGTTGTGGTGGAAGTAGATTCGAACCTTGTCACCCACCTCGAGGTTGTCGGCGACGTAACACGAAGCCACGCCGGTGCGATCGCGCCCGTGGGTGTGGTAGCGCACTGCCGCGATCGTGAGATGAACCTCATCTTCATGCTTCTTAATGCTTGAGGCGATCGAATAGAGTCGGGGAGCCAATTTCCGGAGTACCCCGGTGAAGCTCTCAGGAGTCCACTTTTTGCATGGATAGGCCTCAAGCAGGTCAATGAGTTGGCGGCCATCGACCCAGGACTTAAGAGTGGCGCGACCTTCTTCATCCAGCAGCTTCTGGAGATCGGTGTTGGCGGCGACGGCGTTATACTTATCAACGATGGCAGGTTGGAGAGTAGTGATGTCAAAGTCGTGGCGGAGGGCCTCGATGAGCGTGGTCTCACCGAGTTTTGCGTTGGCGCTGAGTCCTGTCGCGGCGAGTACCTCGTCGATCACCGAGGCTCGGTTTTCCGGACAAATTCCAAGGGCGTCACCGGGCTCGTAGGTTAGACCCGAGCCTTCGAGGGAAAGCTCGACGTGGAGCACTTCCTTAGATG
>JBATRF010000038.1:0-666499 GCA_049292455.1 Thiolinea sp. | reverse complement strand
CTGTACCCGTGTCTTATCACAGCTTTGGGGGTTGGAAGCGCTCACTGTTTGGTGACCTTTCAGCTTATGGCCCGGATAGTATTCGTTTCTACACGCGTCGCAAGACCATTACCCAGCGTTGGCCTTCCTCGGCGGTGCGCGAGAAGGTGCAGTTCGCTTTTCCGTCCTAAGTTATGCTCAAAGGCCAACTCAGTGATAGTAGTTTAAGGCTGTTACGTATCTACAAAACCGTCGTTGAGTGCGGCGGTTTTGCTGCTGCCGAAGCCGAATTAAATATCAGCCGCTCGGCGATCAGCTTGGCGATGTCTGATCTTGAACAGCGCTTGGGTTTACGCCTTTGCCAACGCGGGCGCACTGGGTTTGCCTTGACTGATGAAGGCGCCAAAGTCTATGACTCGACTTTGCAACTGCTCGGCTCCATGGAAACTTTCCGCACCCAAGTCAATGAATTGCACAATCATTTACGCGGCGAACTGAATATTGGTATCACCGATAATCTAGTCACCATGCCCTATATGCGCGTTACTGATGCGCTCAAAAGCCTGCATACCTTGGGGCCTTCGGTCAAAATCAACATCCGCATGATTCCGCCCAAAGACATTGAATTGGAAGTTTTGGATGGGCGTTTGCACATTGGCGCAGTACCCGAATTGCGCCCCCTCACCGGCTTAAATTATCTGTCGCTTTATGATGAACTTTCCTGCTTATATTGCAGCTCAGAACACCCGTTATTTAACCTTGAAGACATGCTGATTGATCGCAAGCTCTTAAGCCAACAAGCGGCGGTACTACCTGCCTATGCGCAAACCGTCGCGGTCAAAGAACTGATGCGCGATTTGAAACCGGCTGCTACCTCCACCGACCGCGAAGGCATTGCCTTTCTGATTCTCACCGGTCAATACATTGGTTATTTGCCGATTCATTACGCGCAGCGCTGGGTGAATGAAGGCCGGATGCGTGCGCTCTTACCTGACGAGCTTAATTACAAAACGGCTTATGCGATTATTACTCGCAAAGGTGCGCGCTCGAATTTGGTGGTGAAGACCTTTATTGAGCAGCTTTTAAACACTTCAATTATTTAAAATGGAATGAAAATTCCAATATTTATTTTAATGCAAAAAATATTACAAAAACTTGCAACTAGCTTATACTGCTCTTATCAAAACTGAGGAGCAGAGTTGTGACTACTAACACCGAATATGGCGCTGATTTCAGCCGCCAACTCGCAGGCAAAAACTTCCTGATCACCGGCGGCACACAAGGCTTAGGCGAAACCACCGCCCGCTTATTCATAGAGCGCGGCGCTGCCGGAATTGCCTTAATCGGGCGCAATGCCGAGCGTGGCAATGCTCTAGCCCAACAACTTTCCACCGCACAATGCCAAGTGGTGTTCGTTGCCGCCGATCTCACCCAGCGCGAGCAAGCCATTCAATGCGTGACTGATGCCATTCAAGCCTTGGGCACATTACAGGGCGTGGTGCATTGCGCAGGCTGCACGGATCGCGGTTCGATTTTGAATACTGATCCCGCGACCTACACGCGCTTATTTGCGGTGAATGCTGAAGCGCCGTTTTTCATTATGCAAACTGCGGCACGGCACATGGTCGAGCATCAAATCGAAGGCACGATAGTGAATGTCTGCACCATGTCCTCACATGGCGGGCAATCCTTCTTAACCGCTTATGCCTCCTCCAAAGCCGCGCTGGTTGTGATGACCAAAAACGTCGCCTTCTCGCTGATGCGCAATAAAATCCGCGCCAATGTGTTGAATATTGGTTGGATGGATAGCCCGGGCGAACACGCGATTCAGTCTAATTTCCATAATGCACCTGCGGATTGGTTGGATGCCGTGGAAGCGCGTGAACCGAATGGACGCTTGATTAAACCGGAAGAAGTAGCACGCTCTGTAGCGTTTTTAGCTTCCGCTGAATCGGGTTTAATGACGGGTGCGGTGATTGATTTTGACCAAGGCGTGTTGGGTTGTGGCGACGGACGCACCCCGCAACCGGATAAGGCGATGGTTTGGCCTGAGGTGTAAGTCATGGCAATTCCACATTTAGATAGTGCTGCATTTGCTGAGCTATGCAGCCAAACTTTAAACGCTGAGGACTATCCGCTCGCAGCAGGTGTGGCGAAAAATGTGCTGCTATATGATGGTGACGCACTGCGTGCAGGTTTAAATGCTGAGAGCTTCAATCAAGCGCTTCGCCATGAATTTGCCCATGTGTTGCAGCAGGGTTCAGGCGTATTTGTGATTCAAAACGCCTTTATCGATTTGAGCGTGATTGAGCGCATGAATCAGGTGTTTGAGGCAATTTTGACGCAAGAAGCAGGCAAAGCTTCAGGCGATCATTTTGCCAAAGCGGGTGCAAATGGGCGGATTTGGAATGCACTGCAAAAATCTGCCCTACTCAATCCGGCTGTTTTTATCGAATATTATAAAAATCCGTTACTGCTATTAGCGTCGGAAGCGTGGCTCGGACCACATTATCAAATGACCACGCAGGTTAATATTGTGCGTCCGGGTGGGCAGGCGCAAGCACCGCATCGCGATTATCACTTGGGCTTTCAGGAGCAGAGCGAGTTAGCGCGTTATCCCTTGCATGTGCATCTGATGTCCACCCAACTCACTTTGCAGGGTGCGGTAGCACATACTGATATGCCGCTGGAGTCGGGGCCGACTTTATTGCTGCCCTTTTCTCAGCAATATGACTTGGGCTATTTTGCGTGGCGCGATGCGGCGTTTAAGGCGTATTTCGACGAACACGCGATTCAATTGCCGCTCAAGCAAGGCGATGCACTGTTCTTTAATCCGGTGCTATTTCATGCGGCAGGCTCGAATTTCACTCAAGACTTCCACCGCAGCGCCAATCTGTTGCAGGTGTCCTCTGCCTTCGGACGCCCGATGGAGCAAGTGGATCGTTATGCGATGACCGCAGCGCTTTATCCCGCTTTGGCGGCGAGTTGGCAGGATTTGAATAGTGCCGAGCGGGATGCGATTTTATCCAGCACTTGCGAGGGTTATGCCTTCCCGACCAATTTGGATAGTGATCCGCCCTTATATGGTTTAGCGCCGCAAACCATGAAGCAATTGACAGCTCTTGCCTTGGAACAAGGTGTAGCGGTCGAGCAATTTTCCCAGCAATTACAGCAGCATGCGCATAAGCGCCAAGCATGAGGATTGAGTATGTTTAATGAAGAACGCCATTTAGCCACACCGATTCGTTGGGGTATGGTCGGCGGTGGGCGTGGCAGCGAAATTGGTTATGCGCATCGTTCTAGTGCGGCACGGGATCGATTTTTTGCCTTAAAAGCGGGAGCCTTTGACATTGATGCGGCGCGGGGGCGCGAATTTGGCAGTAATTTGGGCGTCGATCCTGAGCGCTGCTATGCCGATTACTCAAGCTTGTTCGCGGGTGAAGCTAAACGCACCGATGGCATTCAAGCAGTCAGTATTGCCACGCCAAATAGTACGCACTATGCGATTAGCAAAGCGGCACTCGAAGCAGGTTTGCATGTGATTTGCGAAAAGCCGCTCACGTTCACCAGTGCTGAAGCGCAAGAACTGGCGGATTTAGCGAAGGCTAAGCGTAAGCTATTCGCGGTGATGTATGGCTATTCCGGCTTTCCGATGCTGCACCAAGCACGCGCCATGATCGAGCAAGGCTTGCTCGGCGATATTCGTATTGTCACCATGCAATTCGCGCACGGTTTCCATAATACGGCGATTGAGGAAAATAGCCCGGGCGCGAAATGGCGCATGAATCCGGCGATTTCAGGGCCGACGTATGTGCTGGGTGATTTGGGCACGCACACCTATTATTTGATGGAAATGCTCACCGGCTTGCAAGTCGACGAACTGTGCTGCATGCGCCAAAGCTTTATTCCAAGTCGCGCCCCGCTCGAAGATAATGCGCATGTGATGTTCAAATTCCAAGGCGGCGCGGTCGGCACATTGTGGGCCAGCTCAGTGAATGCAGGCTCGATGCACCAACAAAAAATTCGCGTAGTCGGCTCCAAAGCCAGCGTCGAATGGTGGGACGAACACCCCAACCAACTGCGCTATGAAATCCAAGGTCAACCTGCGCAACTACTGGATCGTGGCATGCCTTATTTATTGCAAGATCCTGCGGTTTGCTCGCGCATTGGCGGCGGACATGCCGAAGGTTTCTTTGAATCGTGGGCGAATTTGTATCATCGTTTTGCACTAGCGATTGATGCGTTTGAGCGTGATGATCAGCAAGTGTTGGATACGCTGTGGTATCCCGACGTGCAGGCGGGCATTAATGGCGTGCGTTGGTTGGAGGCTTGTGTCGAGTCGGCGGATCATGGCGCGAAGTGGGTGAAATTCGCCTAAATCTCCAAGGGTTAGTGGCTAGCCTGTGTGCTAGCCCTTTTAAAAACCGCTAATCACCCGCGAAATAAATACCTTCTATCGTTTCGCCCGGATAGAGGCTTTCAGGGATCTTTGCCCAGCCGACTAATCCCAATGAACTTTTAATCAAATAGTTTTCATCTTTATACAACAACACACTAACCGGCGAACCTTTCGCTAAACTGCCCAGTGAAATTTTCAGGGTTTCATCGCTGAAAATTTCGAGATCCTTTTTTAAATTCGCTTCAGCGCCTACATAATAAAATGGCTGTTTAACTTCGACCAGCTTATCATTTTCAATTTTATATTTGCGTCGTGCATCGAACATTGAATTGGTATGACCGGAAACATAGATAAAACCATTTCCTGGAATAATTAATACCAAGCCACCTATACCTTGCTCAATTTCTTTCAGGGCATCGCCCGTTTGCTTATAAAAATTAAAGCCCGGATCAGCACTAGCACCTGCAGAATAGTCGACAGTATAGATTTGATCAGAGTCTTTATTAATTTTGGTTTTCAGCACGCGATAAGTTGGCTCGCCACCTTCTACAGTGGTCTCTTTATTAATAATTTCGGTCAAATTTTTATCGTAATAAATCGTTACGGTGTCATCGACGTAAATTGAAGCTAATTTTTCAAACGGTTTAGGCAACGATTTACTGGAGTTAGCGGCGCTGCTTGCATTACTCGCTGCATTGGTTTCAGTGGCGTGAATTACAGTCGATAGGGCAAATAAAATACTGAGTACGGCGATTTTTTTTAACATTAATAACCTCAACTATTCAGAAACACTTATTGGAAGAAATACGATTAACACGCTCCCAAGCCGCCAGCAATGAATTTCAGCTTAACTGCTTTAAGCCTAAGACAATCCCAAAAGCGCTTTGGCTGAACGCAAAAATACCATAGGCTAGTTGCTCGATTGGTACAGACAGAGGTTAACTAGTGAGCACCCCAGTACAACAAGCGCAAGCTTGGCTAGCACAACAAGGCATTCATCATGCGACACTCAAGCCCCTCGCAGGCTACACGAATCACGTGTTCAAAATTGAGAGTGCGAAACCACCATTCGGTTCCGTGATCCGCCTCGCGAATCACGATTTAGCCGCTGGACTTTGCCCGCTCGCGCAGTATCCCCAGCATGTAATTCGCCTGCATCAAGAGGCGGTGGATTTAGGTTTAGCACCGGAATTATTCGGCTTTGATGATCAAGTAGGGATTATGTGGCTAGCGGATGTAGGCGAACGTAGAGCGATTCAAACGGCTGATTTTGCGGAAATTCGAGCGATGCTAGAAAGTTTACATAGCAGCGATCTAGCATGGCGCTCACCTGATCAAACGGAGTTAGATGGGGCGAGTTTGCAGTTATTGCAGCGCTTACAAAATTCGGCTAACTCCGAAGTGGGCCAAACGGCTGAGCAACTCCTCCAATTAGCGGCACAACGTGGCTATGCGTATTACCCACTCAAACCTGTACATAGCGATTTGAATGCGGGTAATTGGATTCACGATGGTTCGCGCTGGTGGCTAATTGACTGGGATTATGCGCGGCTGATGGTGGCGGAATGGGATTATGCCAGTTTGATTGTGGAGCATGGTTGGGATAGCGCTCAGGCTCAAGCGTTTGCGCCCGAGATTCCGTTGGCGGATTTAGCTTGGTTTTGTGCGGCGTTTGCGTTGTTGAGTTGGGATTGGCATGTGCAGCGTGGCACTGATCAGGTGGAGCGGAAGCGAATAGTAACTGAGTATTGGCTAAAACTTGGGGCTAGCATTCAATAAATCGAGTTTTCTATGGCTGATTAGCCTGCGTCAGCAAATGCGGATCCAGTAAACGCTTTAAAGTCGCTGCATCTAAATCGGTCATTTCTTGCGCGACCTCCAAGACGGGGCGATTTTCTTGATAGGCTTTTTTCGCAATCGCCGCACCCTTTTCATAGCCAATGACATTATTCAGCGCTGTGACCAAGATCGGATTACGCGCCAGTTTGCTTTCCAGATTAGCGCTATTAAAACTCATGCCCGAAATCGCTTTATCCGCGAGAACGCGACTGGCATTCGCCAATAATTCAATACTTTGCAATAAGTTATAGGCAATCACCGGCAGCATTACATTGAGTTGGAAATTGCTGGATTGCCCTGCAATAGTGATGGTCATGTCATTGCCGATGACTTGTGCACAGACCATCGTGACCGCTTCGGGAATCACTGGATTAACCTTGCCGGGCATAATGCTGCTGCCGGGTTGCAGGGCGGGCAAACTGATTTCCGCCAAGCCCGCCAACGGGCCGCTATTCATCCAGCGCAGGTCATTGCTGATTTTCATCAGGCTCACCGCTAGAGTTTTTAAAGCGCCACTCACTGTGACCGCGCTGTCTTGTGTGCTCATACTTTCAAAGTAATTCGCACTGACTTCAAACGGCAATTGGGTTTGTTCGTGTAGATGTTTGACCACCTGTTTAGCAAATTCAGGATGCGCATTAATCCCCGTCCCCACCGCAGTTCCACCAATCGCTAGGCTGCTTAATGCACTACTTGCAAAAACAATACGCCCGGCCGCATGACGAATTTGTGCCGCCCAACCGCTTAATTCCTGTGCCACCGTGAGCGGCATCGCATCCATTAAATGCGTACGTCCGGTTTTGACTAAGTGTTGATGCGCTGCGGCTTGGGCTTCAATGCTGAGCGCTAAATGCTCCAGCGCAG
The DNA here is from genome assembly GCA_049292455.1 of Thiolinea sp. Lineage (GTDB taxonomy): Bacteria > Pseudomonadota > Gammaproteobacteria > Thiotrichales > Thiotrichaceae > Thiolinea. The sequence continues at coordinate 659,418 of JBATRF010000038.1, read as the reverse complement.
GCAAGAGTTGCTCATGCACAGCGAGTTTGGCACTGAGGTGAATGCAACTTGGAATCACATCATTCGAGCTTTGCCCTTTATTCACATGATCATTCGGATGCACCGCAACACCGCTGCTGTGACTCGCCAGATGCGCAATCACTTCATTAGCATTCATATTCGTGCTTGTGCCGGAACCGGTCTGAAACACATCCACCGGAAACTGTGCGTCATAATCCCCCCGCGCCACCGCTAAAGCTGCTGCTTGAATCGCTGCTGCTCGCGCTTGATCCAATTCCCCTAACTCTAAATTAGCCGCTGCCGCCGCATATTTAATAAGCCCCAAAGCACGAATAAACGTGCGCGGCATAGTCAAACCACTAATAGGAAAATTATCAATAGCACGCTGCGTTTGTGCGCCGTAGAGAGCATCTTTGGGAATAGAAACTGTGCCGAGGCTATCGGTTTCGCTGCGCGTTTCGAGAGGGTTCATGGCTTGCCTGCTTATTGTGAAATGCTCTTAGTATTAGTTTAGTCTGGCTGGGCAAGGCATGGGGAATAGTAGAGAGTAACCTCGACTAAAACGGAATTGAATTCCTGATTGGTCGCAGTGACTTATCAAGGCTCTTAAATTGCGACACAATTTGTCGCAATCGTGACGCAATCCTCAAACCGTCAAATACTTATGAATCAACCCCTCATCCAATTCCCACATCTCCCCCATCGCCACTTGCCGCCCACGATCCAATAAACAAAACCGATCTCCCACTCTGCGTGCAAAGGGCAATTTTTGCTCCACCAATAACACGGTCAAGCCAATTTCTTGATTCAGTTTACGAATAATATCGCCGATTTCGTGCACAATATTCGGTTGAATGCCTTCGGTGGGTTCGTCGAGGATCAGTAGTTTGGGGTCGAGCACCAAAGCCCGTCCAATGGCCAGTTGCTGCTGTTGTCCACCGGATAAATCGCCGCCACGACGATTCAGCATTTGTTTTAATACAGGGAAAAGTTCAAAGATAAACGGTGGAATACTGCGCAATTTATCGCGCCGTGCAGGTAGGCCAATGAGTAGATTTTCCTCTACCGTGAGCAGCGGGAAAATCTGTCGACCTTGTGGTACATAACCAATCCCCAGATTGGCGCGTTTTTCCGCATCCATCCCCGCTAAGCTTTGCCCGTGATAAGTCATCGCGCCGCTACGCACTTTCAGCAAACCCATAATGCATTGCAGCAGCGTAGTTTTGCCCACACCATTGCGCCCCATTAGCACCGTGACTTCGCCTTCCGGCACGTCCAGATTCAAATCCCAAAGCGTGTGACTTTCGCCGTAAAACTGGTTGAGTTGGTCAATCTTGAGCATTTATTCCCCCAAATACACTTCAACCACGCGCGGGTTATTCTGCACTTCGTCCATCGAACCTTCCGCTAGCACACTGCCTTGATGCAACACGGTCACTTTATGCGCAATCGAGCGCACAAATTCCATATCATGCTCCACCACCACCACCGAATGTTTGCCCGCTAGTGAGCACAATAATTCAGCGGTACGATCCATTTCCTGATGCGTCATACCCGCCACAGGCTCATCTACCAACAGCAAATGTGGCTTTTGCACCAAGAGCATGCCGATTTCTAACCACTGCTTTTGCCCATGCGAGAGCGCTCCTGCCTGCTTATGATAATGTTCAGTCAAACCAATGGTTTGCAGGGTTTCATCAATCAGCGCCAATTGCTCGCCGCTCAATTTCGCACGCAGGCTATACCACACACGCTTATCGCCTTTCATCGCGAGTTCTAAATTTTCCGCGACACTGTGCGATTCAAAGACTGTCGGCTTTTGGAACTTGCGCCCTATGCCCGCATTCGCGATTTCTGGCTCAGTGAGTTTCAATAAATCAATGGTTTGCCCAAAGAAAGCTTTGCCGCTATCCGGTTTAGTTTTTCCGGTAATAATATCCATCATGGTGGTTTTGCCCGCGCCATTCGGGCCAATAATGCAGCGCAATTCGCCCGCGTCGATATACAAACTCAGATTGTTAATCGCCTTAAACCCATCAAAACTAACATTCAAATCTTCCAAATACAGAATCGCTTTGTGGCTAATATCGAGAGTGTGCTGATTAAAATGTGCGCCTTCGCCATCACTCATGCTACCACCTCGCGTTTAAGACCGAATTTAGTTTTAAGCTGATTCCACAAACCTGCAATGCCTTGCGGTAAATACAAAGTCACCACTACGAATAATGCGCCCAGCAGGAATAACCACGATTCGGGCATTAATCCGGTAAATAAAGTTTTGGCATAATTGACTAAAATCGCACCCAACACCGCACCGTATAAAGTGGCACGTCCACCCATGGCGACCCAGATTACAATTTCAATCGAATTTAAAGGCGAAAACTCACCCGGATTAATAATCCCTACTTGCGGCACATATAAAGCGCCCGCAACGCCCGCGAGCATAGCCGAAAAGGTGAAAATCCAAACTTTATAATTCTCAACTTTATAACCGACAAAACGAGTGCGGCTTTCCGCATCGCGAATCGCGACGGTAATGCGCCCTAATTTGGAATTAATAATCGCGCGACAGAGTAAATAACCGATAGCGAGGGCTAAACCGGATAATACAAATAGAGTGACTCGCGTAGTATCGGCTTGCAGGCTAAAGCCGAGAATATCTTTAAAATCAGTTAAACCATTATTGCCACCAAAACCCATTTCATTACGGAAAAAGGCCAGCAATAAAGCATAAGTCATGGCCTGAGTAATGATGGATAAATAAACACCGGTGACGCGCGAGCGAAACGCTAACCAGCCAAATACAAAGGCTAATAAGCCGGGCACAAATAACACCATTAGCATGGCAAACCAAAACATATCAAAGCCCTGCCAAAACCAAGGCAATTCCTTCCAGTTTAAAAACACCATGAAATCGGGTAATTCAGGATTACCATAGACACCACGATCGCCGATTTGACGCATTAAATACATGCCCATCGCATAACCGCCAAGCGCGAAAAATGCACCATGCCCCAAACTCAATATGCCCAGATAGCCCCAAACTAAATCGACCGCTACCGCTAATAAGGCGTAGGTTAAATACTTACCCATGAGTGTCACTAAATAAGTTGGTACATGCGCTGGGCTAGTTTCAGCTACCATTAAATTCAAAATCGGTACAGCAATTAAAACCAGCGCTAAAATAGCTAGCATGATTTGCCCGCCACGATCATTTTTCAGGATTTGGCTAATAAACATAAGTTAATCTCCTGCCGCACGGCCTTTTTGTGGAAATAATCCACGCGGGCGTTTTTGAATAAAGAGGATAATGAAAACGAGGACAAGGATTTTGGCAAGCACTGCACCTGCCCACGGCTCAAGGAATTTATTAATTACACCTAGCGACAATCCGGCAACTAGTGTGCCCCATAAATTCCCTACTCCACCGAACACCACCACCATGAAGGAATCAATAATATAGGCTTGACCTAAATTGGGGCCGACGTTGGTTAGCTGGCTTAACGCCACTCCGGCAACGCCAGCAATGCCGGAGCCAAGGCCAAAAGTTAAAGCATCAACACGCGCCGAACGCACGCCCATTGCGCGTGCCATTGCGCGATTTTGCGAAACCGCCCGCACTTGCAAACCGAGATTAGTATTGCGTAACACAAAATAAAGAATCGCAAATACCATTAAGCAGAATAAAATAATATACAGGCGATTATAAGTCAGCGATAACACGCTATTAATTTCTAAAGAGCCGGACATCCACGACGGATTAGAAACTGGCACATTTTGCGGCGAAACCACGGTGCGTACTAATTGCTGGAGAATCAGACTAATCCCGAAAGTCGCTAACAGTGTTTCCAATGGTCTACCGTATAAATGCCGAATCACGGTACGCTCAATTAAAATCCCCATTAAACCGGATACGATAAATGCCGCTGGGATAGCCAAAAATAAGGAGTAATCTATAAAATTCGGCATCAATCTTTGAATGAAATAAGTCGTGTAAGCGCCGAGCATAATTAACTCACCATGCGCCATATTGATGACACCCATTACGCCGAAGGTTATGGCTAAACCAATAGCCGCTAGGACTAATACTGAGCCTAGACTTAAGCCGAAAAATAAAGTTTCCATTTGCGCGCTTAAGGCCGCTTTATCTTCAATACTGCGCAAAGTGGTTTTTGCTGCTTTGGCAATGTCGGGATCAGCATCCGTGCTTAAAACTGTCATTTTATTGCGAACGGCGGGGTTCAAATTACCCTCAAGTGCTTGAATCGCGGCTAGCTTATTCGCCTTATCGCTAGCGCTGAGCGAGGCTAATTGAATGGCTAAATTGAGCGCATCTTTTACTTTTTGATCGGTTTCTTTGCTCAGCAAGTCTTGCAATTGCGGCAGCATGTCTGGGGTCAGGGTTTCTAATAAGCCATTCGCCGACGCTAAACGTATTTTGGGATCGGGGTTGGAAAGGCTTAATGCGCCTAATTTGCTGCGCAAGTATTTCCGCAAAGTATTATTCATCGGCACTTTGCGGTAATCATCTGGTTTGACTGCTTCCAGTTTTTGCCCAGTGCTTAAATCCGTATTGGCCTTATCCGAAAGCAGGGCTAAAGCATCCGTTTGTTTGTGTTGGTAGAGTTGGCCATCCAGTAGTGCCTTTAACGCTTGGGGTGCTTGTGGCTCACTACTGGCGGCCAACAAGTCAATCGCTTCGCGGGTTTTATCGAAGCTGGCTTGCTTAAATAAAGCAGTGGCTTGAGTCCATGTAGGGCTAGTTTCAGCTTGTACGCTGCTAATGAGGAGGACTAAGCCCACCAAGAAGGCCGCTAGCTTGGCTAATGGGTTTGCTAACATGGAGTTATCCTGCATGAGAAGGGAGGATGTCTGCTCGTGACCGCTAGAACAATAAGCAGACACCCTCAGGTTGCGTGTGGATCAGGGATTATTGTTTAAACATTACTCATATTTCTGACCTGAGCATTTCTTGGTTTCAGTATTAAAATTACCGCACGGCTTGCCATCGGTTTCTTTACCTGTCCAATCCGCGACCAGATTTTTGGAGTCAGGCAGGAAGTCAGACCATGCATCGCCCGCTACTTCAGGCGTCTTTGACACCACTTCAAACTGACCGTTTTCTTGGATTTCGCCAATTAAAACCGGCTTAGTTAAATGGTGATTAGGCAGCATCTTGGCAGTGCCACCGGTGAGATTCGGAACTTCTAAACCGATCATTGCTTCAGCCACTTTATCGGTTTCAGTTGTGCCCGCTTTTTCTAGCGCTTTAATCCACATATTGAAGCCAATCACATGCGCTTCCATTGGATCATTCGTTACGCGCTTAGGGTTTTTAGTGTATTCCTGCCATTTGGCGATGAATTCTTTATTCGCTGGATTATCCACGCTCATAAAATAATTCCACGCGGCTAAATGCCCTACCAACGGCTTAGTATCAATGCCGGATAATTCTTCTTCACCGACGGAAAAGGCGACCACAGGAATATTTTCAGCGGTAATCCCTTGATTACCTAATTCTTTATAAAACGGCACATTAGCGTCACCATTAATGGTCGAGACCACCGCTGTCTTTTTACCTTCGCCGCCAAATTTCTTAATATCCGCAACAATCGACTGCCAATCCGAATGACCGAAAGGCGTGTAATTAATCATAATGTCTTTTTCATCGACGCCTTTAGACTTTAAATAAGCTTCGAGAATTTTATTCGTGGTGCGTGGATAAACATAATCCGTACCTGCTAATACCCAGCGTTTGACTTCCAAATCTTTCATTAAATACTCAACCGCTGGAATCGCTTGTTGATTCGGTGAAGCTCCGGTGTAGAACACATTTTTAGAAGATTCCTCGCCTTCATATTGCACTGGATAAAACAGCAAACTGTTTTTTTCCTCGAATACGGGCAATACTGATTTACGTGATACTGAAGTCCAGCAGCCAAAAGTCGCGGCAACTTTATCTTTCTCAATTAAATCTCGCGCCTTTTCAGCGAATAAAGGCCAATTGGAAGCGGGATCAACCACCACGGCTTCGAGCTTTTTCCCCAAGACGCCACCTTTTTTATTCTGCTCATCAATCAGCATGAGCATAGTGTCTTTTAAAGTGGTTTCACTAATTGCCATTGTGCCGGACAGTGAATGCAGCACGCCGACTTTAATTGTGTCATCGGCAGCAAAACTTGGATTCATTAAACTTAAAGCAGCACCTAAACTTAATACCGCTAGCGTCTTTTTAAACGGATTATTCAATAACATGCAGCATTTCCCATGAAATTAACAAGAGGGTGGAGTCGACTTAAAAGCTTCACTGCAAACGGCGTGCCATCGCTGAAAAAAGACTCGTGCTGATGATGATTAGCTGAGAACTTGTGCCAGTTTTGGACTATCTAACACATTGTTAGGTGCATTTTTTTAGAGCTTTGGTGCACTTTTACACCCAGAAGCACGCTCTTGGTGCGCTACACCACATAACTATTTTCAGATCACGGAGGATGCAACAATGCGAGCCTTAATAGGTTTTTTGATGAGTTTGGGTCTGGTTGGATCCGTGCAAGCACTTAGCATTTATGATCCAGAACTGAGCCGCTGTGATAGTTATGCGGTGAAGGCGGAAAGCCAGCTTATCACGGCACAAATCTTAAAATGTCCGGTGCAAGGCTTGCGCTGGAATAATGACGTTAAAGGTCAGTCACAATGGTGTGCTGGCGTGCGACCCGAGATTACGGTGAATGAAACCAAAGCCCGTGCTAATGAGCTGCTAACTTGCATGAAAGCGCCGGTTGCAGCGAACGAGGCTGATCTGAAATTAGAGCCTTATCAATTAGGCGAAGCCACCATCCGCGCTATCCAAGCAGATCAACTGAGCAGAGTGAAGCAATTAATCGCCGCAGGTGCTGATGTCCGTTTTGAGGGTAGCTGGGGTAATGATGGCCGCATGCTGTATGTGGCGATTTCCAATGCTGCCGATAAAACCACACGCTTTTTAATAAGCTGGAAGCATTTTAGCCCCAACGCCAGTCCTAATGCTGGGCCTAGCCCCTTAGGCAAATTGCTGCAAAAACGCCCTGTTAACTATGAGCTTTTAGAATCCTTATTACAAAATGGCGCTGACCCTAATTATATCGGTGAATTAACGCATGTGGGCTACTTACCCTTAGTGATCGCAATTCAAAACAAGGACGAGAAAGCCATTGATTTACTGATCAAATATAAAGCCAAAGTTAATCTGGATGAGGGTTTGATTTGGGACGCAGGAAACATATTAGATATTGCTATGAAATCCAGTACACCCAAAATAGTCAATTTATTGAAGCAGGCAGGTGCTGTTTCTAAGCCTAGGCTTTAATTGCTGGCACGCCCTAGCCGCTTAGGTTTTTTCACTGCCTTTTTAGACTCAGGCAACTGCTCAGTCGCTGGCACGCTCGCCAATAATCGTCCTGGCACATCCCCGAAAATTTCTGCTAGCAAGGCCGTTGAGGTAGCCCGAATCGATTCACGGCTTAAGGTGCGCGGTGCAAACAAAACCTCTTGGTTAAATGCGCGATTATCATAGAGCAGATGCTGGGGTTGTGGGTTAAAGGCTTGGGTGCTAATCCGCGCAATATGCCCTAAATTAATCCCGCGCCCATCTTCAAAAACCAACATATGTGGGCAAAGCTGTTTGTAAGGATCGGGGCGTGGAAAATCGACAATAGCCAGTAAAATTAAGGGGGTATCGGAGAGTTTAACGCCCAAATTAATCGCCGTTATATTGATCTCCGCGAGAAAAACCGGGGAGCCAATCGCCTGCTTCAAGCGCTCTAAGTGACGGAAATACTCAGGGGCTGGCCATAAGCCCTCTAGCGCCTCCGCTGAGCTTGCATAATCAGACACGACGCTCTCCCAGTTGATTAGTTATCATTCAATTTCCAGAAAGCCTCTAATGCTATGATAGTTTTTTCTATCTCTAAGACAGGCAGTCACAAAGGTAAGTTATGACACAGGATGTACGGTTAGAGCAACTCACAGAATGGGTCAATACCCTTCCCGATTGGCAAGGTGCAAGCCTCGCTCCCGCCTCTGCAGATGCTAGTTTTCGCCGCTACTTCCGAGTGACTAAGGATAATAACACCGCCATTGCGATGGATGCGCCGCCTGAAAAGGAAAATTGCGCCCCTTTTGTCGATATCACTAGCCGCTTACAAGAAGCCGAGGTAGCAGCTCCAGCTATTTATGCGCAAAACCTCTTGGACGGTTTCTTGTTGCTAGAAGACTTTGGCAATCTACCGCTATTGAATCTGCTTGACCCTTTGAATGCTGATCCTTTATACGAATCAGCGATGGATGCTCTTTTGCATATTCAACAAGCCGATATTGAAGGCTTACCCGAATACAGCACTGAATTCTTACGACGCGAAGTGGACTTAATGCCTGAGTGGTTCCTCAAAAAACACCTAGGTTTTGCTGAAGAAGATATTCCCTACAAGCTGATTGATACCACCTTCAATAACTTGATTGAAGCGGTACTAGAACAACCGGTTTCCTTTGTGCATCGCGATTATCACTCACGCAATCTAATGCTGACTAAAGAAGATAAGCTAGGCGTGATTGATTATCAGGATGCGGTTTGGGGGCCGATTACTTACGATCTCGTTTCCTTATTACGTGACTGCTATGTCGTTTGGCCGCAGCAGCGAGTCAAACGTTGGGCGCTAGCTTTTCATAAAGAAGCGATTAATGCCGGTGTGCTGCCACCGATTGATGAGATTTCCTTCCTACGTTGGTTTGATTTGATGGGCTTGCAGCGCCATTTGAAAGTCTTAGGGATTTTCGCACGCTTAAATCATCGTGATGGTAAATCTAGCTACTTAAAAGACCTACCACTAACCTTAAGCTATGTCCTAACGGTAGGCGCGCAGCATCCAGAAACTTGCCGTTTAGTCGAATGGATGCGTCAAGCACGAATTCCAGAGCGTATCGGTACTGTGGATATTCCTGCCTAAATGATGAAAGCGATGATTCTAGCGGCGGGCTTAGGCACTCGCATGCGTCCACTCACTGATCATACGCCTAAGCCTTTACTCAAAGCGGGTGGTAAGCCGCTAATCGTTTGGCATTTGGAAAAGCTAGCAGCAGCTGGTTTTAAAGAGATTGTGATCAATATCGCTTGGCTCGGCTGGCAAATCCCCGAAGCTTTAGGCGATGGCGCGCAGTGGGGCATCAAGTTGCATTATTCCGACGAACAAGCCGAGCCTGCTTTAGAAACCGCCGGCGGGATTATTAAAGCTTTGCCCTTATTGGGCAATGAACCCTTTTTAGTGGTAAATGGCGATATTTGGTGCGATTACGCTTGTTTACCAAAGCGCTTAGCGCCTCAAACTTTAGCGCATTTGATTCTGGTGAATAATCCAGAGCACAATCCCCAAGGCGATTTTGCGCTGGAAGCTGGTCGTGCCTTGAGTCATGGCTCAAGCCAACTGACGTTTAGCGGGATTGGCTATTATCACCCCGCGCTATTTGCTGGTTTAGAATATGGTAAGCGTGCACTTGGCCCAGTCTTGCGTGCAGCTATGGAACAGAATCTAGTCAGTGCTGAACACTATCAAGGAACTTGGCTGGACATTGGCACGCCGGAGCGCTTAGCCCAACTAGATCAAAGCATTAGCGCTGCTGTACCCGCCAAGCCGCCCACATTAAAGCGCCACCTAACAGAGTAAATAAGCAGCCCAAGATCAGCGATAGGTTAAAATTACCCTGCTGTTCAGCCATCCAACCGGCAAAAGCGGGGCCTATAATCTGTGCGACGCCAAAACAAGCAGTCAAAATCCCCATCAATTGAGTTGGTTTGGAACCGCCCAAGCGTCCACCATAAACCAATACCATTGAAACAATACCCATAAAGGTGCTCCCAAACAGCAAGGCGCCTAATAAAGCAGCCGCTATCGAATCGCTCAATACAGGTAAAATAATCCCGACAGCTTGCACGACGTAGGCAGCAATTAAGGCTGGAAATTCGCCCATCCGTTGCGCAATACGCGCCCAAACCCAGCAAGAAGGTATCGCTGCTAAACCAACGGCTACCCAAGCATAATCACCCAGCTGTGGAAAACTGGTATTGTGTTGCAAGATGGACACCAAGAAAGTAGCACTGATCACATAACCAATGCCCTCACAGAAATAAGCTAAAGCCACTAAAGTAATTAATAACTTAAAAGCCTGCTGAGGCACAGCTGCTGCAATCGCCGCCTTTTTCTGTGGATTCAAATACCATTGATTAAACAGTAAAGCGGGTAGCCCTAAGATAAAGATCAATACACCACTGCTAATCCATAAACCTTGCCAAGTTTGCATGTCCTTAAACATTAAGACCCACACAGCACCTAAGGTCAGACCTAAACCAATCCCTGAGAAATGGATGCCCAATGCAGTGGAGGTATGCTTGGGGGAAATCGCCAAGATCATCAAGCCAGAACCCAATACCATCCCGCCTGCGCTCGCTAAGCCACTCAAGAAGCGTAAAACCAGCCAAACCGCATCCTGCTGAATCAACCCCATGCCAATATTGGTCACGGCGGCAATCACAATACTGATTTTAAATAGCAGGCGTTTGCTACTAATAGAATGCACAAAAATTGCGCCTAGCGCGCCGCAGAGATAGCCAATATAATTAACCGAAGCTAAAACTCCAGCCCAATCATCGCCAAACCCTAAATCAGCCTGCATTAAAGGGAGTAGCGGTGTATAAATAAAGCGTGGAATTCCAAAGGCAGTGATCAAACCCAAAATGCCGATAGCAATAGACCAGCGTTCCTGACGATTGAGGGGCGCAGCAGTTTCCATAAGTTAGAGTCTAGGGTGGAAAACAGCTAGCCTAACACGCTGATCATGAAATTCCAGCCTATCAACGCAGTAACAATTTCTAGCCTATACTTGGCACGAGAAGATACTAAGAACAACGTTAAAAACATAAGGAATTCATTGTGAAACCACGGTTTATGAATAACAGGATGTTTCTCTGGTTCGTCGATTTTCGCCATAGCATGGTCTGGCTACGAACTTGGTACTTCCGCAAAGTGTATGGTATGCAGTTGCACCCCACGGTACGTATTTCTTTCAAATCGAATGTCGACAAGACTAATCCGAAAGGCATCATTATCGAGCAAGATACAGTCGTTGCTTTTAATGTGATTATCTTAGCGCATGATTGGGCGACGGAGCGCTATGGGGCACACAATAATATCCAAACCAAGATTGGCAAAAACTGCTTTGTTGGTTGCGGCTCGATCATTATGCCGGGAGTCACGATTGGTGATGAAGTGGTGATTGCCTCAGGGAGTGTAGTTACTAAAGATATTCCCTCGCACTCCTTGGTCGGCGGGAATCCAGCCCGAATTATTCGATCAGGGATTCGTACTAAATCCTACGGGCGCTTATTGCCAGAAAGCAAATTAGACAGCAGCGAAACCTCCCCCACTGATCTAGCAGGCGCTACTTAAACCTTGCGCTTAAAAAGGCGGTAGAAAATAAGCACGCTCTAAGCTCACGCTATAAATAGTCCCCGCCCGAGCAAGTGTCATGTCTGCACGCATTTGACCATCGACTATCCGCCAAATGCGGTGCGAACTAGCATCACGAGTATTCTGACCATTCACCGTCAGAATACTATCCCCCACTTGAATCCCCATCCGTGCGGCTGGGCTATGCGGTAGCACCACTTCTACTTGGTTATTAGCCGCTAATAAAAAGCCAAACTGACCCGGTAGCGAGTCGGAATCTTGGCTCGCACTTAGCAGCAAATGCTGGCTGGGGAAATCAAACGTCAGGGTTTGGCCGGTAAAAATCGCATTTCCAATACTGCCATCTAAACGCTGAAAGCCATGCGTGCGCATCGGTAAAGACACTGGCACGCGCTGAGTATGCCAATTGCCAATATTCAAATTCGGTAATAAGGCTAAACCAGTCGGTACACGCCCACCTAAATCCTCAATTTCAATAAAAGCCATCGAACGCTGGCGATAGTCACGGCGTGCATAGTTGGGAAACATCACCAAACCACCTGCATTGCCAGTATCCAAAATAAACTCACCAGTACGCCCGCCCAATACATTCAAGGAAGCAACCGGAACACCGCCCAATAAACGGAAAGGAATCACGCCATGCGGCTGCTGATAATTCGGCACATATTGGGAGAAAATCGCAGTATGCCGCCCAAAATCGAGGGACACAATTAAGCGATTGAGCGCTGGCATGCCAAGCACGCCATCAATGATCAAACCATCCGCGGCTGACACTAGACCTAAATCAACAGCAGCAGCACTTTGATTTTCTAATTCAACTGCACCAATCTGCATAGTCGGCAAACGGTAATAACCGGTTAAACGCTTACCTGCAATGGTTGAAACTTCGCTCTTAGCTGCAGCGGGCAAACGTAAAACAAGTGCTAATTGAGGAGAGACTAGATTATGTGAAGAGCCGGTATCTACGAGCCACCAAGTTTTGCGCCCGGCAATCATCACGGGTACGGCAGGCAGGCCGCCTAAATCGCCGGTATATAAAAGCTGCATTGGCACAGCGGTGACATTGCCTGCTTGAAACTCGGGAATCTTAGGATGCGGCAAACGACTGCAAGCGGATAACAGCAGTGTACACAGCAACAAGCTGCAAGCTCGCCAAAAAAATGAGGTACTTATAGTTTTCATGCCTGCATGGTAAAACATTTAGCTAGTTTTTGGACAGACAGGATAACAAGGCTGTCTAAATTTTAAAAACCTAGCCGACCAAACCAAACTCGGCAATTGTTTAGCTTTAATCACTACTTACTCGATTCGCTAGCAATAATTTCAAGTTGCTTGGGTTTGCCAAGCCTCACTAAAACTGTTATCAGTGCGGCTAGGTGAACGCTTTAAGATGCATCATTTTATACCCAAGGATACTGATATGGTTCAAGGTAGCTGCCTATGCGGGCAAATCGAATATGAAGTCGAACTCATTCCCGATAAGGTCTTCAATTGCCACTGCTCCTATTGCCGTAAAGCGCACGGCGCGGATTATGTAACCGTAGCCCTTGCCAAAGGCGACACGCTAAAAATCCTCAAAGGACGAGAGAGCTTAAGCGAGCATCAGAATGAAATCGGCGGCTTTAGGGCATTTTGCGCGAACTGCGGAACTCGATTAATGAATTACGCACCCGATAAAACGCTGTATCTCAGTGTTTCGGCTTCTACTATCGACACACCCGTGGATTTGAAACCGAAGGCGCATGTGAATGTGGAATCTAAAGCAGCTTGGCATGAGCCTTATGTGGGGATTCCGAGTTTTCAGGCATTGCCGGATAATTTGTTGGGTTGATGCTAAAACTCCACAATAAGCTATTGGCGTTTAGTAACGCGTGATCCGCGAGCCTTAGTTAGGTGGGTTCATTGTTCCATTTATTGCTCCACGCCTGCAACAATGTTTGGAACAATATCTCCATACTAGCCCTGAATAACTATAATGACTATTCTAACCGCTAAAGTCACGCAAGATGGCAGCATTGTTTTACCACTAGAAATACTTCAAAAGTTGGGTATTGAAGTGGGCGATGAAATCCTTTTGGAGTGGATTGAGGATAGTGCCGAACTACGCTTAATGACTCATAAAATACGCCTACAAAGAGCTAAGGAATTGGGACAGCAGTATGTTAAACCGGGTGAATCGGTAGTAGAGAGTGGATTGCTTAGCGACATTGCCAAGAATGACTAGAATGATTTATGGCATTTTATTTTAAATTTACAGGCAGATGAAAGTTCTCATGGCAAAAACTACTAAGCAATCATCATCAATGCTTTAAATAACCATTGGTAGGTTATTTAATTTTGATTAAATGCACAGTATCTTAAAACCTTCATGAACATAGTTTGTCACTTCATTATACTCCTTCCTTTTCAGAATACGAATTCTGCATAATAAATATGACCTGCTATACATATATTTCGTATAAAATCTTGTTAGGCTTATTGAAAGAAACGACACTATAATGAAAGCATGGAAAAAATATCAAGAACAAGCAGCAAAATATTTTCGGTCAATAGGTCTTGATGCCGAAACTGACGTAACAGTTCAAGGAGTCCGAACTAGCCATGATGTAGATGTACTAGTGAAATCTCATTATGTCGGTTTCGACATTGCATGGATTGTCGAATGCAAATTTTGGAAACATCCTGTAAGCAAACTTCATGTTTTAGCATTACGAGAAATAGTCTCAGATGTAGGTGCTGACAGAGGAATATTACTCTCTGAATCAGGCTTTCAGAGCGGAGCCAGAGAAGCTGCAAACTTGACAAACATCCATGTTACATCAATAAAAAACATGAGAATAAATGCTAGTAATAGCATTTATGCCATGCGCCTTAGTGATTTATATGATCGTGTCGGTGTGTGCAAAGATCGTTATTGGAATATTCCAAAAGAGCTAAGAATTGAGCACGGTTTAAGACCAGAGGTAGGTGTGTATGATTATTCTGCGACTCGAGTTATTGATATGTTTTTTGATTTATTAAGTAAGGCTTTTCGAGGCATTTACCCATTTCAAAGTGAAAATATTCAAGTTTCGGCTTCATTCGGTAGAGATAAAAAATTTGAATCTCTGCCGGAGATTTTGGAACTAGTAGAAACTCATATTTTAGTGCTTGAAGAAAAGCTAGATAACTATGAGAAAGTGAATAAGGCAACCTAAGAATTATACCAAAACAGATAAATCAACAATCCATACATTCTTCCAATCTACGCTGCTCTCTACCTCACCAGTCAGGCTGTTCGTACAAATTTTAATCCATTGATAGAATAACTATAACAGCACTTGCTTGCTCGATGTGATACAATCGATGATAATTCTCCAATAGAGAAAAGCTAAAAAATGAAGCTATATCTTGATAATTGTATGTTTAATCGACCCTATGATGATCAATCAAATCTCAAAGTATTATTGGAATCCGAAGCAAAATTAAAAATACAAGAAGACATTCGTGCAGGTGTATATGAACTTGTTTGGTCTTATATCTTAGATTATGAAAATAATAAAAATCCTTTTTTGGAGAGAAAGGAACAAATTGCTAAATGGAAAGTGTATACGAAAATTGATATAGAGGCAGATGAAAATATTATTAATCTTGCAAATTCAATTAATCATCTTGGTTTAAAAAAATTTGATTCCTTACATATAGCCTGCGCCATTAAAGCAAATGCGGATTATTTTTTAACTACAGACATTGGCATAATTAAAAAAGCCAACCTTATTCAGGCTATTAATATAAAAGACCCAATTGATTTTATTCGGGAGTTGTTAGCATGATTACTGATACAGAAATAAGAGTAAAAGGGGTTCAACTACTTGCTCAATATCTAGGTGATATTGAGATGGAAAGGTTTATAGCTCTCATCCAAAGAGAACCCTTTGATTATACTAAATGGCGTCAAACTATAGACGATGATGAAAGCATCGAGAGTATTAGCAAAAAAGCAATGCAATTAAGAGCTAATAAAAACGATTAAAAACATCCAATAAGTATTGATGACGATATGGTGATAGACCACATCGTCATCCGACTGCCTCCTACCCCACACACCGCTCCACCAAATAAGCCACCGACCGATACTGCCGTCCACTATGCAGCGTCAAGCCAATCTCACACGTCCGGCTATTACTCACCCCTTCATTACACCCTTCCGGCAATTGCTGTTTCAAACGCGCTAAAGCGGCTGCATTTAATTCGGGTGTGACAAAACCTTTATCGCCGCCGAATCCGCAACAGCCTTCTTCTTCCGGCTCAATCACATGTGGTGCACAGAGTTTAACCAAGTCACGCAAGGTTTTATCCAAACCCATTTTGCGGGCGCTGCACGTGATATGCAGGGCAATCGGTTCGGCTTGCGGGGTGATGGTTAAATGCGGCACGAGAAATTCTTTAATAAAGCCCGCCGTTTCATACACTTTCAGCGGTTTTTCTAAGCGCTCGATTAAACGCAAAGTGCAAGGGCTGGTGTCGCAGACAATTGGGTATTTGCCCTGCTCGCTGGCTTCCCACAGTGCCGCTTCCAATTCGCGCGTGGCAGCATTGGCGCTATCCGGCAAGCCTTGGCTGGCAAAGGGTAAACCGCAACATAAGCCACTCACCGCTTTAGGCGTAATGATTTCAAAACCTGCTTTTTGCATCAGGCTTTGCATCACTTGTGGCAAATCGCGTTCTTCAGTGTCGCTCACCGCCGTGCCCATTGAGCGTGTGACGCACGCGGTGAAATACACCGCTTTGCCATTGCTGCCTTGCGATTGCGGCGTTGAAGCCTTAGCGCCACGCGGTAAAGCGGCATTCCAACTGGGCACACGTTCGCCCGTGAGTTTGCTAAAACCTTGGGTGAGTTTGGTGAGGTTTTGCGGTTTGATCACTTTGGCGGTGGCAGCCGCAGCATTTAAGCCTAAGCGCGTCATTTTAGTAATGGGTGCAATATGCGTTTGGGCATACGCGCCCACCTTTTTGGCACGCTCTCCGTGTTGCTCGGTTTTCAGCGCTCGCACTAACTCTCCGGTATTAATATTCACCGGACAGCGCGTGGCACACAACCCGTCAATCGCGCAGGTTTCTAAGCCTTCATAATCAAACACTTTATCCCATGTTTTCAGGGCAGCAGTCTCACCCGCTGCTTGCAAACGTGCATGTTCACGCCATGCCACAATCCGTTGCCGCGGGGTCAAAGTCAGATTGCGCGAGGGGCAAATCGGTTCGCAAAAACCGCATTCAATACAACGGTCAACTAGCTCATGCGTGGCAGGCATGGGTTTGAGGTTTTTCAGATGTATCGCGTAATCTTCGTTTAATACCACGCCCGGATTGAGTAGGTTTTCTGGATCGAGCAGGCGCTTGATTTTCCACATGATTTGATAGGCATCGCCCCCCCACTCCAGCTCCACAAACGGAGCCATATTGCGCCCCGTGCCGTGTTCGGCTTTGAGTGAGCCGCCGTATTTTACTGCAACGAGTTGCGCTACGTCTTCCATAAAACCTGCATAACGGTCGACTTCAGCCTGTGTGCTGAAATCTTGGGTAAAAACGAAGTGTAAATTGCCTTCCAGTGCATGCCCAAAAATCAGTGCTTCGTCATAATGATACTTGGCAAAAATCGCCTGTAAATCACGCACACCCGCCGCCAATTGTTCAATCGGGAAAGCGACATCTTCAATGATCACCGTGGTTCCAACCGGACGCACTGCACCGACCGCAGGAAATAAACCTTTACGCACGCCCCAGAATTGCGCGTATTGCACGGCATCTTGGGTAAATTCGGCAGGTTTTAATAAGTGTTGCTGCGCTAAAATCGCCTGCACTGCGTCAATTTTCTCAGCTAATTCGGCTTGATTCGGCGCACGTACATCAATCAATAAAGCAGCGGCATCCAAATCCAATTCCGCCAAGATACTCGGCATACCCGCTTTGCCCTGCACCGAGCGCAAACCCGCGCCATCAATCAATTCCACCGCATCCACAGGTGCAGGTTTCAAAGCTGTTACCGCTAAACAGGCGGCTTCCACGTGCGGGAAAAACACTAAGGACGTGGCTTTATTGGGATAATCGGGCACGGTGTGATACTGCACGGCAGAGATAAAACCCAGCGTGCCTTCCGAGCCAATCATCAAGTGAGTGAGAATATCGAGCGGATCGCTGTAATCGACCAAGGAGTTAATGCTATAGCCCGTGGTATTTTTCAGGCGATATTTATGGCGAATTTTGGCGGTGAGTTCGGGATTCGCTTGGACTTCAGCCGCCAGTTTGCCGATTTCCTTGAGTAAGGATTGTTGGGTATTTAAGGCGGTTTGCCGACCTGCCTCGGTGCGCGTATCAATCACCACACCATTGGCTAAAATAACCCGCATTCCACTTAGAGTGTGATAGCTATTTTGCGCCGTACCGCAGCACATACCCGAGGAGTTATTCGCGGCAATCCCGCCAATTTTACAAGTATTAATCGTCGCCGGATCAGGGCCAATCTTGCGCCCAAATGGCATAAGATATTGATTCGCCTGTGAGCCAATAATGCCAGGCTGCAAACTAATTTCCGCCCCTGCATTTAACACTTTAAACTCGCGCCAGCTATTAATCTCCAGCACCACCAACACCGAATCCGTCACCGCCTGCCCCGACAAACTCGTTCCTGCTGCGCGGAAGGTGACTGACACTTGATGTTCACGGGCTAAGCGTAGCACCAACTGCAACTCATCTTCGTCTTTGACCTTGACCACCACTTCAGGAATTAAGCGGTAAAAACTCGCATCCGTGCCATAAGTGAGACGGTGAAATTCATCCGTCAAAATACGTTCGGCTGGCAGGGTTTGAGTGAGGTCTTGGCAAAAGGCTTGATGGGCAGCGCTCATAAAATAATCCCTAGCGATGGTCTTGGTTTTTGGTAAGACCAATTCTAGCTAATTTTGCGAATTAAGCAATCGAATTGTTGCTATCTGGCGCAAATATCTTTATTATCCCTCTCGTTTTGGTAAATTGGTATTACCAATTAAGCTAATCACCCCCATTACCACCATAGTAGCACCGCTCTAGGAGGAGTCGCATGCAAACTTGGGCACAAGTGTATGACCCCGCTGGCAATTTATGGCTATCCGCCCTGATTGCTCTTATCCCTATCGCTTTTTTCTTCGTTGCACTCGCCGTCTTTCGCATGAAAGGCCATATTGCGGGCACGATTACCGTCGCACTCGCACTGTTAGTCGCGATTCTGTTTTATAAAATGCCTGTCTCGATGGCTTTGGCCTCTGCCGTGTATGGTTTTTTCTATGGTCTATGGCCCATTGCGTGGATCATTATTACGGCGGTGTTTTTATATAAGGTCACGGTCAAAACCGGACAATTCGACATTATCCGTAGCTCCATCCTCTCTGTTACCGAAGACCAGCGCTTACAAATGTTATTAGTGGGCTTCTCCTTTGGGGCATTCTTAGAAGGTGCAGCAGGCTTTGGCGCTCCGGTAGCAATTACCGCAGCACTCTTGGTGGGCTTAGGTTTCAATCCGCTATACGCAGCGGGCTTATGTTTGATTGCCAATACCGCTCCGGTGGCTTTTGGTGCAATGGGGATTCCGATTACCGTCGCGGGGCAAGTCACAGGGATTGATCCGTTTGCCATTGGGCAAATGGCGGGACGTCAGTTACCACTCTTATCCGTGATTGTGCCGTTCTGGCTGATTATGATTATGGATGGTTGGCGCGGTGTGAAAGAAACCTATCCAGCGATCTTGGTAGCGGGTGTTTCGTTTGCGGTTACTCAGTTCTTTACTGCTAATTACATTGGCCCCGAATTGCCGGATATTACCTCAGCCTTAGTGAGTTTAGTGTGCTTAACCTTATTCCTGAAAAAATGGAAACCCAAGCGTATTTTCCGTTTTGAAGGTCAAGAACTCAGCAAAGTCCCCGCGACTCAAACCCAACACTACAACCCACGCGAAATCATTAAAGCATGGTCGCCGTTCATGATTTTAACCATCATGGTCACGATTTGGAGCTTAAAACCCTTCAAAGCCATGTTCGGCAAAGACGGTTTATTAGAGAGCTGGGTGTTTAAAGTATCCGTGCCTTATTTAGATAAATTGGTCACGAAAATGCCGCCGATTGTGGCTGAAGCTAAACCTTATGAAGCGGTGTACAAATTCGACTGGTTCTCCGCCACAGGTACAGCGATTCTGCTGGCAGCGATTATTACCGTGGTTGTGTTGAAAATGCGTCCGGTTGAAGCCTTCAAAACCTTCTTTGAAACTGTGAGCGAACTCAAACGTCCGATCTACTCTATCGGTATGGTGTTAGCCTTTGCGTTTGTGGCGAACTACTCCGGTTTATCCGCAACACTCGCTTTATTACTGGCGGGTACGGGTGCAATGTTTACCTTCTTCTCCCCGTTTTTGGGTTGGTTGGGTGTGTTCCTGACAGGTTCGGATACGTCCTCGAATGCGCTGTTCTGTAGCTTACAAGCGACCACCGCTCAGCAAATTGGTGTATCAGATACCTTATTGGTGGCAGCGAATACCACAGGTGGTGTTACGGGTAAAATGATCTCGCCACAATCCATTGCGGTAGCGTGTGCGGCGGTGGGTTTAGTGGGTAAAGAAGCTGATTTATTCCGCTTTACGCTCAAACATAGCCTGATCTTTGCAACGATTGTCGGTATTATCACCACGCTACAAGCTTATGTATTCCCGTGGATGATTCCTTGATTGGCTAGCTAAAAGCCCCTACACTTTGGTCTTATCAAATTGGTAAGACCAAACTACATGAAGAAAATCCGCCTTTCTGATCAAATCGCTGAACAACTTGAAGCCATGATTGCCACGCAAGGGTTAAAAGCGGGTGATCGCCTCCCTGCCGAACGCCAACTCGCCGAGCAACTCGATGTATCACGCCCCTCCTTACGTGAAGCGATTCAAAAATTGATTAGTAAAGGCTTACTCAGCAGTCGCGCAGGCGGCGGCACGTATATCCAAGACGCCACCCAAATCAATCAAACCGAACAGCTAGTCAGCCTATTCCGCGAAAACCCCGAATACCGCTTTGATGTGTTAGAAATTCGCCATGCGATTGAAGGCAATGCCGCATGGTATGCAGCCTTACGCGCTACCGATGAAGATAAGCGGCAGATTCAAGAACGCTTTGAAATCATGATTGCCCAACACGGCAGTGGTGATCCTATGGATGAAGCGCGTGCCGATGCCGCTTTCCACCTCTCCATTGTTGAAGCCTCACATAATCTCGTGTCTTTGCACATTATGCGTAGCCTATTTGAACTCTTGCAAAACAGCATCTCGCACAATCTGGATAAGTTGTATACGCAACCACGCGTGTTTGAACCCTTAAGCCAACAGCATCGGGAATTGATGGAAGCAGTGTTAGCCAGTGACCCTGAACGAGCACGTAAGGCGGCAGAAGCACATTTGATTTTTGTGGAAGATTCGCTAAAAGAAATTGATGCGGATGAAGCGCGGAAGGTGCGTTCGTTGCGGCATTTGTCGCGCTAAGCAGAGGCTAATTTATGTTCCCTATTTTCAAATTATGGTATCAGGTTCAAAAAGCTAAACATGCGCCCCCACTCAGTCTTGAAGAAGATTGTGTGCTAAACATGCGCGTCAGCCTGCTCGGCGATTGCGATATTTTTCTGGAAATGAACAATGGGCGGCATTTAACCTTGTTTGATATTGGGCGCTTTGTGTTTGCGGTGCGCACCGGATTGTGGAAGGAAGTGAAACGCAATAAATGGGGCTTCGTGGTAGCAGGCAGCAGTATGCGTTATCGCAAACGCCTCAAACCCTTCCAGCGCTATGAGCAGCATACCCGTGTGATTGGTTATGATGAGAAATGGTTTTATTTTCTGCAAACCCATCAGATCGGTGAAGTCTGGCATTCGGCGGGTTTACTACGCACAGCCGTCGTGGATAAAGGCCGCATTGTACCCAGCGCCACGATTTTGAAAATGATGAATAAACAAGACTGGCAGCCTGAATTACCGGACTGGGTGAACGCATGGATTGCGGCGGATGCCTTACGCCCTTGGCCGGAAGCTTAGCGTGCTAAATCGCAATATTCCTTAGCAATCGCACTCGCGAGCCTTGCATTATTCAGCACTAATTGAATATTCGAAGCCAAGCTATTGCCGCCCGTGAGTTCGCAGACGCGCGCTAATAAGAAAGGCGTAGCTTGCTTACCACCAATGTTTTGTGCGCTTGCCTCGCTTAAAGCCTGTTCAATTGCGCTATCA
Organism: Thiolinea sp.; assembly: GCA_049292455.1. Taxonomy (GTDB): domain Bacteria; phylum Pseudomonadota; class Gammaproteobacteria; order Thiotrichales; family Thiotrichaceae; genus Thiolinea. The sequence goes on along the minus strand of JBATRF010000038.1, from coordinate 637,660 downwards.
ATCGCTTCATCCGGCATGGCATATCGCTCTGGAATCGGGTTGGCGATCACCATGCCACCTTTCAAATCCATAGCCCATTTAGCCAGCATCACCTGCGCAATACTGGCTGCATCGTCGAGGCGATAATCGACTTTAAACTCACTACCGCGCGTGAAAAAAGCCGGTAGCTGTTCGGTTTGATAACCGATCACAGGCACACCGTGAGTCTCAAGGTATTCGAGCGTTAATCCCAAATCGAGAATCGACTTCGCGCCCGCACACACCACCGCGACGGGCGTTTGCGCCAATTCTTGCAAATCCGCTGAGACATCAAACGAAGTCTCAGCGCCGCGATGCACACCACCAATCCCGCCTGTCGCAAACACGCGAATCCCCGCCATCGCTGCAATAATCATGGTAGAAGCCACAGTAGTCGCGCCCGTTTTGCCCTGCGCAACCATAAACGGTAAATCACGCCGACTCACTTTAGTAATGCTCTGACCACCTTGGCCGAGTTGCTCGATCTCATCCCTGTTTAAACCTGCTTTAAGCCGACCCTTAATAATCGCGATAGTGGCAGGAATAGCGCCGTTATTTATAACTTCTTGCTCGACTTTGAGCGCAGTTTCGACGTTTTGCGGGTAGGGCATGCCATGCGAAATAATAGTGGATTCGAGCGCGACGACAGGCTGCTTATTAGCTAAAGCCGCAGCAACATCGGGATAAATATCAAGGTAGTTCATAACAATCCTAATGAGTGATTAGCTTCAGCTGCAGTCATCATTTGCATGACCGCAGCGACTGACAGATTTTCGCAATTCGCTTGGGCTACACCCACCGTTAAAGCCGCACAAGCTTGAGCAAAACGCGCCGATTGCAGCAAAGAATAACCGCTTAAATAGCCATAGACCAGTCCCGACATTAAAGCATCACCCGCGCCTGAAGTATTACAGACCTTAACAGCTAAGGGCTTGACCCAGCCTTGCTCCTGTTGATTGGTACAATACAAACCGCGCTCGCCTAGGCTCAGCACAATATTAGCTACACCCTGCTGCAAAAACCATTCTGCCACAGCGGGTGCTGCTGTCTCATCCGCTAACGATAATCCAGATAAATGCTCAGCCTCTAAACGATTGGGTTTAAGCGTATGGATTTTGGCTAAGTGATTACGGATTTTTGGTGCTTTTTGCACTGAAACCGGATCAATAAAAATGGGAGTTAGCGCGGATTGCTCGAATAAAGCAGTTAAACAGTCTTGGGAGGGATTGGTATCGGCGACAATCAAAGCTGCTTGCTCTAGTAAAACGTGCTGCACTCTCAAGTACTCAGCCGTTAAATGTTCCAAGACTGCCATATCATTAACGGCTATCCCCAAATCACCCTGCGCGTCATGGACAGATACATACAGACCAGTACGCGCCTTAGGGATTTGCAGAACCTCAGAGGCTTTAACGCCCACTTGCTCAGTATGTTGCAATAAAGCTAGGCCATTTGTGTCCTCGCCGACAGCGCTAAGCAGGTGGCAGTCGACATCGAGGCGAGCAAGATTTTCCGCGATATTGCGTGCCACACCACCAAAGCCGGTGCTGATAATGCCCGGATTAGAATCACGCGCTAAAGCTACTTCTGTGGAGTAGGCCGTGATATCTAGATTAGCGCCGCCGATAGCAACCACATAGCTCACTGCCTATTCTCCTGATTAACTGTTCAGGCAAAACACGATACAGGATAGGCTTAGGCAACTCAATCGGATACAGTAGGCAGCTTTTCAATTGGTCTTACCAAAAATAAAAGCGCCAATTTGTAAACCTGTGAAAATCGATCAAAACGCTTATTTTTCCTATAAATTCTTGCAAAAAATCGCATTCTAATTTAAAGTAAACTGGTAATACCAAATAATTTAGCGCTTCAAAATCGATCAACCCACAGCCATTTGCTAGGAGTGAGAGCATTAGTCCATGAGCCAAACCACCAGCCCACCCAAACCCGACACGATCTATTTCTTCGGCACTTGCCTCGTTGACCTTATCTACCCCAAAGCTGGCGTATCCGCCGTGCAGTTATTGCAGCGCGAAGGCGTAAAGGTTATTTACCCGCAAGCGCAAACCTGTTGCGGGCAGCCTGCTTGGAATTCGGGTTATCGCGATGAAGCCCGCAAAGTGGCGCGGGCGCAGATCAAATTATTCCCGAAAAATATCCCGATTGTAATTCCTTCTGGCTCGTGTGCGGGGATGATGAAAACCCATTACCCTGCACTATTCAAAGACGAAACGGATGAAGCGGAAGCGCTCAATGTGGCGAATAGGGTGTATGAATTGACCGAGTTTTTGGTGGATGTATTGCAGGTGGATTTAACCGATTTGGGTGAACCAATTGAGGTTGCGGTACACACTTCCTGCTCAGCGCGGCGTGAAATGGGCGTGGCGGATAAGATTGAACAGTTGCTAGGGCAACTGGCTCATGTACAGGTCAAAGAGCAAGCCTATAAAGCGGAATGCTGTGGTTTTGGTGGTACGTTTGCGATCAAGCAGCCGGAGATTTCAGCCGCAATGGTGGCCGATAAAACGATGCATATTCGCGCAACTGGAGCAACGCAATTGATTAGCCAAGACTGTGGCTGCTTGATGAATATTAGTGGCGCGTTTGCTTATCAGGCTGAGCATGAAGGTAAAACGGCTCCGAAAGCACAACATATTGCGGAGTTTTTGTGGGAGCGCACCTCTTCCCCCTCGACGGGGGAAGAATCAAAGATGGGGGTGAAGATATGACTACCGAATTCCGCATCGACGTCAACACAGCCCTCGGCAAAACCGAAGTCCGCGCTCATTTCCGCAAGGCAATGGACACGCTAATGACCAATCGGCGCAATCAGTTTCCCGATGATGCCGCCTTGCAAGCCCTACGCCACCAAGCCCAAGCGATTCGCGCTAATGCCTTAAGCAAATTGCCCGAATTATTAGAGCAGCTCGAATCCAATCTGACCAAAAACGGTGTGCAGGTGCATTGGGCGGAAACGACTGAGGAAGCCAATCAAATCGTGCTCAGCATTATGCAAAAGCACAACGCCAAGTCGATTATTAAAGGTAAGTCGATGGTGTCGGAGGAGATGGGTTTAAACCATTTTCTGGAGGAACGCGGCATTGAGGCGCTGGAGTCGGATTTGGGCGAATTCATTATTCAACTGGATGGCGAAACCCCGTCGCATATCATTATGCCCGCGATTCATAAGAGCAAAGAGCAGATTTCGCAACTGTTCCACGACAAATTTCCCGACATTCCCTACACCGATAATGTCGATGAATTGACCGCTTCGGCACGACGCATTTTGCGCGATAAGTTTTATGCCGCTCAGGTGGGCTTGTCGGGCGTGAATTTTGCGGTCGCTGAAACCGGAACCCTGTGTTTGGTGGAAAATGAAGGCAATGGGCGTATGTCGACCACCGTGCCGCCGGTGCATATTGCGGTGACGGGGATTGAAAAAGTGGTGGAAAAGCTTGGCGATATTCCGCCCCTCTTGAGCATTTTGCCCCGCTCTGCCACGGGTCAACCGATTACCACTTATTTCAATATGATTTCGGGGCCACGCAAGGCGGATGAAAAAGATGGCCCGACTGAAGTGCATTTAGTGCTATTGGATAATGGGCGCTCGAATATTTATTCCGACCCTGAGTTGCTCGCGACTTTGCGCTGCATTCGTTGTGGTGCGTGTATTAATCACTGCCCGGTGTATGTGCGTATTGGCGGGCACAGTTATGGCACGGTCTATCCGGGGCCGATTGGCACGATTTTAGAGCCGCAAAAAGAAGGCTTAAAAGTACACGGCGAACTGATTCAGGCTTCTAGTTTGTGTGGTGCTTGTGGCGAGGTCTGTCCGGTGCGCATTCCGATTCCCGATATTATCAATCGCTTGCGTTATGACAGCGTGCGCAAAGACAGCGAACACACCAACACCCGCGATGCAGGCAGCAAACGCAAACCACTCGAAGCTGCCATTTGGCAAGGCTGGTCGTGGTCGGCCTCGCATCCAAGCGTGTATAACTTCGGCGGCACTATGGCAACACATATGCGCGGTTTAGTCCCCAATAAAGTCGGCGCATGGACGAGTGTACGCAGCGCCCCCAAACTCGCCGACAAAACCTTGCACCAACAACTCAAAGCGCTAGGAGTCGATCATGAGTAAGGCACGTGCCGCTATTTTTCAGCGCCTCAATGCGGTGGAACGCCCCACCATCGATGTGAACCAGCGCGATTCTTTGAGTGTGTTTGCTTGGGACAAGGCCGAAAAAATTAAACGCTTCACCGAACGCATGCAAGCGGTACGTGCCGAGGTGTATCACTCAGATCGCGAACATTGGCTAGACACGGTGGCGGAGATTTGCAAGACCAAAGGTTTAAACAATCTCCTTCTCTCGCCCAACACCGAATGGGGACAAGCGATTAGCCAAAACGCAGCACGATTCCCGACACTAAAACACTATGAGCACAGCATTGAAGATTGGAAAGAAGAGCTGTTTTATCAAGTTGATGCAGGCTTAACCTCGACCTTGGGCGGCGTGGCTGAAACCGGAACCCTCATGCTCTGGTCAAGCCCCGATGAACCGCGCACCTTATCACTCGTGCCACCGATTCATATTGCAATTTTGGACACGGATAAACTGTTTAGCACCTTTGCCGAAGCGGTGAACACTCAAGGCTGGTTGAAACAAGGTTTGCCGACCAATGCGTTGTTGATTTCAGGGCCTTCACGCTCGGCGGATATTGCGCAGGTATTGGCGTATGGGGTGCATGGGCCTAAGGAGTTGGTGGTGGTGTTAGTCTAGCTCTACCTCTTTTTCGATAACTTGTGACTGGCGTTTAACCTCATCAAGGGTACGCCCGTCTTTGTATTTCCACTCAGTCCAGCCATTAGCATTACGTCCCAAAACTATTACAGCCGCACCACTAGGTGAAGCAAATACGTAATCCTTTTGGAATACCAACACATTATCTTGCTGTCTCAATATTTCAGCAGTCAACAGCTCAGAACGAACTCTAACTGCCCAAGCGCCTACCGTTTTAGTAACCTCTAAATTGCATGTTGAGTTAGCAAAAACGACCAAACCCTCTTCTGTATATTCGCCTTCTGCGTATGCCTCCTTACCTTTACAAATAATGATTTCTTTTGCTTTTGGCTTAGTTAGCTCATCAAAAACAGGATAGCCTAAGGTAGCTGAAAGAATTTGCATGGTTTCAAAATTATCATACAAATCCGCTTCAAGTGGTTCAGATAAGTGCGGCTTACTAGGGCTATTCGAGTTTTCTAAATTGTAACGATTGGCTTTCTTTGCAATATCAAGGCACAACCATTCCAAGAACTTAATATGTGTTTTAGTGAAATACTGTGTTTTTGAAATAAAGACTAAAGCATAGTCCCAAAACTCTTTAGATTTATGGTGTTGTTTCAGGCGGTTTAAGCAATTCTCGGCCTCGCCGATATACACATACAACTTACCTTCTGGTTGCCCAAATAATAAATAAACTCCAACTTGATTCAATTCAGGCCGTTGAGCTGCCTCATCCAATTTAGCACGTGGAATCAACATACCAGCCACAGTTCGGCTGGTAATCTCAGCGATTTTAATGCTATGTGGATTACCATCTGGTAAATAGATCTGAATGGTTTTGCCCAAAGATTTCATAAGCACTATTCGCCAAGACAGGTATAAATTGGGCATAAGGGTAGCATAAATAGCCACCCCTATATCGGCAAAAGCTCAAACCAACTTCGCCATAAACCGCTCATATTCTGCTTGATAATCGCCCGCTAAATTCGCTTTTTGTTCATCGGTTAAGACTTTGCCGGAGATTTGGAAAATGGTTTTTTCTTCCTCTTCCAAATGGTGATACACCTCATCGTGCAACTTGCGGGCATTGATCAGCCAACTGGGTGCGTTTAGTTCGGTGGTTTCTAAGGTTTCAATCAGATCATCCAAGGTGTGATGCTCTGCAATACCGTGGCGGGCATGTGGCATGGTCATGTCATGCATCATCAATGGCACGTAAAAATAACGTTCTTCGCCGACTGCATGTGCTTCCAACTCGTGTTTCAACTGAGTAAATAACTGGCTACGTTCATCGCTAGCGCCTTTGGTTTCAATCAAAGCATCCGCTAATTCGCGTTGGATTTTGTGACTAGCACGCAAAGCTTCGTAAATATTCATAGCGATTTTTCCTAAGTCAATTGGACGTCTAACCTTAGCAAACTGCTAGCTGAAGAGCTAGGCTAGATCAAGCTGCCATTATCCTCCAACAATTGCTCCTCCACATACCGCACCATGCTCTCCAGCAAAATCTCACGCGGATAATCATTCTGGTTCAGCAAACTGCGCTCAACCCACCAGCGTTTAGACAACGGCAAAGCAATCGCAAAATGATCAGCATTCACAAAGGCGAGAAACTGGCTATTGGGAATCTGGGTGTCGTGATAGATCACCTGACTATCGTTCACACCATTATGCTTCAACAAGAAGTGATCCTTGTAGCAGGAACACAGCGCACTAGCGTGGCTTAACTAAAAAAGACCAAACCACATTAATTGGAAGTCTTCGAAATTAATGTGGTTTGGTTAAGCAGAGAACGGTTAGGCGTTGATGTTGATATTACTCAAAAAGTAACTAACATCATCCGCAGTAGCTTGGCTGGTGTGACCAAAGAAAACGAATTGAGGGTGACCCGTAGTCGGATTATATAAAGCATCAGTACGTTCACCGCTGGCCGCTGCTTGGCGAATATTCTCGAACATTTGCTCAATACTAGGCAGGGCGTTTAAAACCGCGGAACTAACCGCAGTACCGTCGGCATAACTAGCACCGCTCACTTGACCATTAGTGACATTCACATTAATCGAAGCACCATTAGAATTAGCGCTCTGTTCCTTCAAGGTGAAAGAGTAATCATTGTCATCCAGATAGTCTTGCCATTTGGCCAAATTACTATTCAGATTGTTAATCGAAACATTCGTAGTCAAATCATTATTATTGCTTGAGCTATTCGAGTTATTCACCGCCGGATTTTGGCTCACTTGCCCAGTTAATAGCTGAGTTAAGTTAGTAACCTGCTGAGCAACGGGCGCAGTCGCTTGCTGAGCTGACGTGTTATTAGCTTTAAACTTATTAATCAAGCCATCGAATAAACTGCTACTTAAGTTGGCGGTATTAGCGGTCGTTGTAGCATTAGGATTGACGCTATTAGCAGTACTGTTTTGCACTGCAGCCGTGTTTTGATTTGCTAATGCTGATAATGGTTGTAAAACAGGCTGCTGCGATACTACTACCATGGGTTAAATCTCCTACTAAATAAATCAAACTTGGCAGTATTGCCAAGCGCTAACCCAATTACTTAAGTCTTTACGGCTGAGCTACCCACAAATCCTGAATATTGTAGCTAAGCTCTTCATCAGCAATCATGAAACTACGATCAACATAGACTGAGCTAGGGTAACCAAAGGTAGGATCATAAGTGACATCAATACGATCAGAACCACTTAAATAGGCTTCTTCTAATTGATCAAACCGCTCGTCCATCGTCAGCAAACCATCGCGAATATAACTAGGAACAGCTTCACCGGTATCGGCATAAGTAGCGTCAATAATCTTGCCATCCTTCTCCGCTATATTCATCGGGCGGTTATAGTCGGGTGGGCAAAAGCAACTATTCTGGGCGGTATACTGCACATAAGTATCAGCGCCACCGGTAGCACTATCCCACTTAGCCCGATTAGCAACGAATTCTGCAGGTAAAGAAGCATTGCCATTTAACTGATCCATATCGTTTTGCGTCAAAGTATGACGAGTGATTTCGCCACCTCTAATGCCGCCATACACAACGACAACGTCACCCGCACTTAATTCTTTATCACCCTGCTTATCTAAAGCCTTCAAGCGGACTGATTCATTGCCAAAGCCGAGGAGGTTTTTTAAGCCACTCTCTTGCTCATCCGTCAGTTTTAACGTCGCGGGGCGCTCGGGTTTATTAGCGCCACCTTTTTGCAGCAAACTTAAGAGCTGCTGCACCAAGGTCATAATCCCATTGGTGACTTCGTGTGAATCACTCAGACCATTATTCAAAAATGCGCTGCCCTTATTGCTAGTTGTATTTGTTAGTTGAAAAGAGCTGGCAGCTTGTAATGATGAGCTATTGTTTAAGCCACGATTATAATCATTATTTATCATTCTATTTATCCTTGAGCTGACATGCCTAATCTATCTATTAGATCACTTGAGGATGCTCCTAAGACCGAGGGTGTGCACATCACTTTCAGGATAAAAGCGACTTTTTCGAAGAATAGGGGTAGCTAGCTACCGCTCATAGTAAATTTAGGTTTGCTTTTGGTATTTATTCTAGAGCAGCTATAATTAGCCTATTAATCGCGGGGAATAGTGAGGAGTGGGTGATGGATACTACCGATAAAACAGCGAGTAAAGACGCTAAACTGGCCTTTCTCCTCCCTCATCAAGCCCAGCGCAGTGCGCGTGCTAGCAGCAAGTTAGCTATGCCACGTGCTCTAGCGAGTGCTTCGCGCGCTATGAGTCATGGGCGCACTGTTTTTATGAGCGAGGCAGCGGTTCAAGTTGAGCAAGTCTTTGACCTGAGCCAAGGAGGACGCTCAGCCGACGCGACGGATACCCAACAAGAGTTTGTTAGTGAACAACTGATGGTGCTAGAAGCGCAGGATAATAGCATCGTGGTGATGCGCGCCGATAAGCTGCACACAGAATTACGGCGCTTGTATCCTGAGGCGGTCAAAGTCGACGAACCTCTCAATCTGAAAATCCTTAAGGAACGTGACGTACCCACGCGCGGTTTAGAAACTTGGATTTGGTCCAAGCTTTCGATCCTTAACTTAATTCCTGATAGCTTCATTCGGGCGGCTGAAGAGCAAGCACAAGAATGGCTGCAAGACAAACTCGGCAAGCGCTTTGAAGATCTAGCTGAAGCTTCAGCCTCATGGATAGGTGCTAAAGCCTTGATGGCGGTGATTGAATCGCGGCTTGAAGGCGAGCCGGGTTTATATCGTTGGCATGATAAACAAATCCAACTCACTGATCGGGTAGCAGCGGACGATAAAGAACTCGTGTCTGCGGCTAAAAATAAAGAACCCATCCTCATTTTTATTCATGGCACAGGTTCTAATACCAGCAGTAGCTTTGGCGATTTGCGTAGCGAAAATCAAGAAGTCAGTTGGGATGCTTTAACCCGCCCCTTCAATAAGCGCGTCTATAGTTTTGAGCATCGCACTCTCTCAGAAAGCCCGCTAGATAATGCGCTGCAATTAGCCAAAGCCTTGCCTAAAGGCTGTCATTTTTCACTGGTTACGCATTCACGCGGTGGCTTAGTGGGCGATTTAATGTGCTTGGATAATTTCCAACTCGGTTTGATTGAGCAATATCAACGTCGCCCCGCTCAGCAAAACGGCAAATTAGAAACCGAAGAACAACGCAAAATCCGCGAATTAGTCGTCGCCCAAGAACGTCAACAACTCACCGAACTACATGTCTTATTGCTAGAGAAGCAGTTCCAAATTGATCGCTATGTGCGCGTAGCCTGCCCTGCGGGTGGAACGACGTTAATGGCGGACAATATTGATTTATTCTTGTCCGGTTTACTCTCTCTACTTAGCTTTGGCGCTAGTTTTATTCCAGCGGTAGGCACGGTGAGTGCATCCATCTTAAATGCTTTCCGCCGTGTTGTTTTAGAAATTGCGTCCAAGCGGATTGATCCGCGCTTTGTACCGGGGCTAGAGGCGATGCTCCCCGATTCGCCCTTAGCAGGCTTTTTAGCGACAGCGTCGCGCTCTGATAAAATTCAGATGGTCGCGATTACAGGCAATACCGATACCGATCAAGCTAGCATCTTAAAACGTATCGCTATTATCTTTACCGACTGGGTAATCTTCGGCAAAGCTGATAATGATTTTGTGGTCGATACGCAGTCGATGCGGGCGGGCTTAGCCAAGCGCAATACCAGCTATGAGTTTTATACCCAAGGCAATCAAGTTAGCCATATTCACTATTTCCAACAGGCAGATACACGCCATGCGCTCTATCAGTGGCTCAGCCACAAAGAACCTAGCAAGCTAGCGGGCTTTACCCGCATCCCAACGGATTGCGATCTGAAATCAGATAATGCCAAGCGTTCGCTTGAACTGACTCGTGCCGCCAGCACCGCACCCAAACGCCCTGCTAATGCGCCGATTGTTTTTTATCTACCGGGGATTATGGGTTCGCATTTAAGTATTCGCCCCGAAGGGCAAAATACCGGCGACCGGATTTGGTTTGACCCCTTCGATTTAGCCGCAGGGGGGATTTATAGCCTCAAGATGGATATACCCAATATCATCCCTGATGGTTTATTCGAGCGCTACTACGGTGACCTACAGCGCTATTTAGAAACGAGTTATGAGGTTATTCCCTTTGCTTACGATTGGCGGCAAGGCTTAAATAACTTAGCCAAGCAATTCGCCGAACAAGTTAAAGCCAAGTTGCAGGAGCTAGAAAGCCAACATCAACAGCGTCCAGTCAATATCCTAGCGCACAGTATGGGTGGACTAATTGTACGGATGATGATGGCTAATCCAAAACTGAGTGAAGTTTGGGAGCAAATCGCCCAACGCCCTAACAGCCACTTAATTATGCTGGGAACCCCAAATCAAGGCTCGTACGCTGCGGTCGAAAGCCTGATCGGTAAAAGCCAAGGCATGCGTTATCTCGCTAGCTTGGATTTTCATCATAACCTCCAGCAAGTGCTGGATGTGATTGGCGAATTTGACGGACTGCTGCATCTACTCCCCAAAGATACGAGTACCGAAAACAGTTTAGATTATTTTGATCCTGCTACTTGGGATCGGCTCAAAACTTTAAATCGAGATCGCTGGTTTGGTAGTGGACAAGGTTTTGGCGCTGTTCCCAGCAAGGCGCGTTTAAATGCAGCGAAAAAAGCTTGGGAAGCTTTAAAACAGCAAGAAGAGAGCAGCATTCCGCACGCTAAGCGTATTGCTTATGTGTTTGGTATGGATACGCATACCCCGCTCAACCTGAAAATTGAAGATGACAAATTAGTATTGGAAGGCACGACCGAGGGGGATGGTTCAGTCACTTGGGAAGCAGGCCGCTTAACTGGTCTAGATGCTTCGCAATATTGGTATATGCCTGCCAGTCATGCCAATTTAACCAATAGCCCCGCCCACTTTGCGGCCATCGCTGAACTCCTGCAAACCGGTACAACCAAGCAATTAGAGCAAACACCGCCCCGCCAACGCAGCCGCATTAATCGTAGCTATCGTTATGAAGCGGGGCCGGTCTTACATGCGGGTGCAGAAGAGGTCGCCTTAGCCTTCTTTGGGGATCGTCCACTGCGCGAATCGGTAGAAGATACGACGCAAACTTTGCAAATTGCGGTACGCGCAATGGATTTACGCTTTGTACAGCAGCCGATTTTGTGCGGCCATTATCAAGCAGATGCCATTGCTAGCGCTGAACGCATGATTGACCAATATCTATTAAATGGTGCTTTAAGTCAGCGCGAACGTTTAGGAATTTATGCAGGGCCCATCAGCACCAGCACGATCATCTTGCATCCACGTAGCGCCGAGGACTTAAAGCGGAATACATGCCGTGGTGCGATCATTGTGGGTCTAGGCGAATGGAGCCAAATCAGCGCCCAGAAAATTACCGATACTGTGCGTGATGGCGTACTCAATTACCTGCTAACAGCTTCCTTAAACCCCACTCTTGAAAGCTCACAAACAGAGCAGTTGGGCTTAAACAGCCTCTTGATTGGCTATAACTCCACCACGCATATTACGGTGGAAGCTTCGATGGAAGCGATTGTACGCGGCGTGTGTGAAGCCAATCAGCAATATCGCTACAATTGCACGGGTACGCAGCCCAAACGAGCCATCGCCAAACTCGATTTCATTGAATTCTATTTAGATACTGCGATTAGTGCGGCCTATATTGCGCGTGACCTGCCCAAACGCTTGGAAACTGAATTAGAGCGCTTAGAAGCACGCTTGATCCCTGCGAATGAATTGATCGCGCCTCGCCATCTCGGTGTGCGCCACCGCTTGAGTGAGCGCACCATTGGTGGCGGTTATTGGCCCCGCTTAATGGTGACGAATGCAGAGGAAAATAAAGAGCAGACTAGTGCTAATAATACCCCCGCCGAGTCGCTCAAATATGTGTATTTGTCTGAGCGCGCCCGTGCCGAAACCATTATTCAGCAGCGCCAGCCTGGCTTAATTGAAGCCTTGATTCGTGATGCCATTACCAGCAGCGAATACAAACAGGAAATTAGCCGCACTTTATTTCAATTAATGGTGCCGTTTGATTTCAAATCAGCAGCGCGCCAAACCAGTCGTTTATTGCTAATTTTGGATGGTTATACGGCTAATTTGCCGTGGGAAATGCTGCAAGCCGATGATGAACCCTTGGCGCTGCAAGTACAAATGGTGCGCCAGCTCAGTTCTATGCGCTTCCGGCGGCGCGTCACTACCACGATTAGTCGAACTGCATGTGTGATTGCCAACCCACTCACCACTGACTTTTTCCGTAAATTCCCAAGCTACGATCCTAATCCTGAAATTAAAGACGGCGACAAAAGCCTCGCTAGTCTGTCTGGGGCAACGGATGAAGGTTTGCAAGTCGCAGATTTATTAGAGCGCAATGATTATATTGTTGAGCGCTGTATGCCTGCTGCGCCTGAGGATGCTCCCTACAATACTGCTTTAGATGTGTTCAATACCCTATTTAAACGCCCTTATCGAATTTTAATGATAGCAGCGCACGGTGAGGTCAATTTAAAAGGCGCTGATGGCAAATATCGCACTGGAGTGATTCTTTCTGATGGCACTTTACTCACAGCCGCTGAAGTGAGCCAGATGGAGGAAATCCCTGATTTAGTTTTCCTAAATTGCTGCCACCTTGCGACCATAAGCGGCACCAAAGATGTCAACTACAATCAGCTCGCCTATAGCATTTCGCGTGAATTGATTGAGATGGGCGTGCGTTGTGTGATTGCGGCTGGTTGGGCTGTCGATGATGCTGCTGCCTGTACGTTCTCGACCACTTTCTTTGAGCACTTTATTACGAAGCAGCAAAGCTTTGGCCTAGCCGTCTATGAAGCACGTCGGCAAACGCGCTTACTCTATCCTAACTTGAACACTTGGGGTGCTTATCAAGCCTATGGCGATCCAAGTTTTATCTTAGATTTGAATAGCGCTCAAAAGCGTTCGCATGCTTGCCAGCAGCAAGTTTCGCCTTACGAGCTACAGGATTATCTGAATAGCCTACATGTCGATATGCACCATAAAGTCCGTCATTATGATTTCAAAACCCTCGATGAAGAATTAGACCAAGTCGCGACCAATATTAGCAATCCAGACTGGCTAAAAACACCAGGTACGCAATATCAACTGGCTCAACTGTATGGCAGCGTCTTGCCTGAGGGTTTCGCAGAAGCGCGTAGAGCCTGCCAAGCAGCGATTGCCGAAGAGGATCGCAATGGCCATGTGCCGATTGTCGCTTTAGAGTTAATGGCTAATTTAGAATCGCGCCAAGCTGAAGCGCTCGCCTTACAAGCACTGGAGCTGAAAGAAGATGATCCAGAGCGTAATGAGCTATTTGAAGAAGCTAAAGGCTTAGCGAATACCGCCATTGAGCGCTTACAAGGCCTATTATCGATCACTAAATATGTGCAATTTGCGGCAGCGGTGGATAGCCCAGTACAGCTGAGCAGCAATACCGAACGCCATGCTTTATTAGGCAGCGCTTACAAGCGGTTAGCGATGATTTTATTGCAGCAAAATCATGAATGGCAGCAGATTAAAACAGCACTCGATGCCAGTTTAACCGCTTATAAAAGTGCTGAAGGCACTGAGCTAGGTGCTAAACTAAAAGCCTATCCTTTGATTAATCGCCTGCAACTCGCGATTATTCTCAATCAAATCCCTACTGCGACTTGTATAGAATTATTAGACCGCGCTCATACCGTCGTGCGCTCACAATTCGCTGAAACGCATGAGTTTTTTGATGCAGTGATGAGTGCGGATATTGATATTACGCGCTTGCTAGCGAGTCAGGATCAGCTCACCCAAAACCACGAAGACATCATCAAACTGTATAAAGATGCGACCCAAGATGTCGCCACTACCTCGGGTAATTTTAATTCTGTGGTACGGCAGCTCCGCATCCTCGCGCAACTCATGAGCGTGGCGGCTAAACATTTGTATGAGGCGAATACTCAGCTGCTTGAACTCAGCCAAAACAAGGTGGAGATTCTCGAAAAAGTAGCGGCTGCTTTAGAAAATCAATAAGCAGGAGGGCTTACTGCTATTGCTTGCGGCAGAAGAAATGTTGGTAACGGGCTAAGGAGCGCCACGGTTCACGCTGTGAATAACTGCGCTCCAAAACCAACAGTTCATCCAAGGGCATGCGTTTACGAATATCGACATAAGCATAGTCATAAAAACAACGCACACCCGACCAAGTCACTAACTCTAGGTTTAACTCTGGCAACCAAGCTAAGACTGTTTCGGGTGGCAAGGGCGAAATCGGTGCTAAGCCCTCATTGCCATCGCTGGCAATACGCTGCTCACGTAACGCTTTAAAGTTGCCCCCCAATAAGTAGCGCATTTCACGGGCGTACTGATTGAAGAACATTAATGACAGCCAGCCATTAGGTTTCAGCAAGGTCAAAAGTTGCTCTAAGGTTTCGCGAGGTTCAGCCAGCCACTCCAAAACTGCATGTAAAACAATACCATCGAAGCGTTGATCAGCATGCTCCTCAACAAGCTGTTGAATACTTACATTTTGTAATTGAATCGCGTCCGTTTGTCCGGCAGCTATAATATTTTGATGAGCCTCTACTAGCATTTCAGATGAGGGTTCAGCTAAAAGTACAGAATGGCCTTGTGCAGCTAACCAAATTGACATTTGTCCTAAGCCACCACCAGCATCCAAGATAGACTGGGGAGTGAGGTTCAATTGTTGCTGGCACAGGTCATCTTGCACAATATGAAGACGAATTTTACCCCGAGGGTCGTCACCATAAATCTTTTTCTGAAAAGCATGGCTTAAACCATCGAAGACGCGATCTTTTTTCATAGAGTGCAAATTTCCCGTCTGGGTAGAGTAATAGGAATTTAAAGTGAGCTACTAAGCCTATGGATAGGGTTACGCAACGGCGCAAGAAAGGCAATCGACTTATTGGGCAACGCTATTTATTGCAAACATTATTAGTGAGTAATAGCGCGGGGCATCTCTATCAAGCGCGCGATATACGTGCAGGCTCAGACCAAGATACGCAAGTTTTAGTCCATATTTTACTCGCGGATGCGCTCCGCAATACCCCGCTCAAACTTATAGCAGAACGGCTGCAAGCTTTAAGCTCTCAAACTGATGCGGCTGTTTTGAGCGTACTCGACAGCGGCTGGACTCATGCAGAGCCGTATTTTGTATTAGCTAGCCCAGACAGTTGGAGCTTATCCGCCTTACCGCCAATGCTGGGGCAAACAACACGCTTGCATGAACAGGCCTTGCAGCTTAACCAACAGCTTACCGAACAAGGTTTGATTAAGGGGGCTTTACCCACCTCACTGTTTTTAGTGAGTGCTGAAGGTAAAGTTTATTTACCCAGCACAGCCTTAGCCCCTAGCCTACAAAACCTCGCTGAAGCACCTGAGCTACTCCTGCAAGCACATGCTCCACACCCACGCTCGAAATTTAATGCGCTGCCTTTACTGGGTGTCGGTTTTATTGGAGTGGTGGCTGCTAGTGGTGCAGGTTTGTATTATCAAAACCAATCAATGTCGGCCGCTACTCTGCTACGCACTGGTACAGAAATGGGGCGCTCCAACCTGTTTGAAGCAGCGGTCAATATCGATATACCTTTAGCCAATCCTAGTAGTCAGCGCCCGAATAGCCTAGCAGATGTGCCCAAACCTAGGCCTGAAATTGAACCACCTGAACCCAGCCAAGCAGCCTTAGCTAGCCTAAAAACTGAAGCGACTCAACAACTTGAGCCAGCTCAGCCAACCAGTGCCCCTCAAGCTCCCATCAATAACGAATCCGCACTCACTACCCAACTAGACCTCCCCGATCCAGAGCCGGGGGATATGCGTTTAGCCTTATTAAGTGAGCAAAATAAACCACAGGTGATTAGCCCTGAAGCTTATCAGCCTGAGCATAACAGCACGACCATTATGAAGGATGAGACTATTAAGCCCGACGCCGCTAGCTCAAAACCGCTCAAAACGGCCAAAGCCGAAACAAAAACAGCTGCTAAACCCGAAGCACCTAACGAGTATGTTGAAGAAGAAGATCCTGCGGTTAACTTGCCCTCTCCACGCTCGCCCTTAATTAGATCAGCAGCAAATCCACCAGCGCCTAGAGCACAGATGGCAAGTCAAAACGCCATGCCTAATGCGGTCGCTGTCGTTCCTGCCCCTCAACCTGCTGCTGTGACTAGCGGTGCACCGCTACTCGGGGTGGTTAATCCGAATCCAGTACCGGTCACGGTTAAAACAGTGACAAGAATTCAAGCGCCCAGCACAGTGCGCGATCCTGAGGTTCTAACCGCGAATGGCATGAGTAGTGATGAATTAGTCAAAAAGGCGTATCAAGCCTTACAAGCCAATCAATTAGATGAGCAAGCGAATCGAGGCGTCATTTACTTTATTCGCCTCTTAGATCGGATTGATCATGGCAATCCACAAATTATTCGCTTAGCGCGTGAAACTAGCTATCAACTGCATCAACAAGTCCGAACCGCCTTAATTCACGGCGATTCGGAACAGGCTTCAAAAAAACTATGGCGAGCGGGACGCATTATCAAGGAATTTAACTTGGTGCATTTGAATCCTGCGCAAGAGATTCTGGAGCATAAGTTGATTGAGTAAGGCGTTTGCGATCATGCTTACGTCGTAACCGGGGTGGCAGATTATTATTATCGTAGCGAATGGCATAACCAAAAATATAAGTACTTACCGGTACGCCGAGGATCAATCCCCAAATATGGAAGAGCTTGCCGCCAACCGTCAAAATGATTAATACAATCACTGGATTGATTCTTAAGCGCGCCCCATAAATCAGCGGATTTAGGATATAGCCTTCGATGAAATGAATAAAAATAATCATCAAAATCGATAGCAACAGCAAATGTGCACCCCCATTATTGAGCGCTATCAAGCAGATTGGAACCGAGCTAATAAAGACCCCAGCTACCGGAATAAAGCTGCAAACAAAGACAATCACTGATAAGAAAGCCATTTGTTCGCCCATCCCCAACACCGACAAACCGACCGCAGTCAACACGGTATTCACACAAGCAATAAAAAATTGAGCCTGCATGGTTTGCCCAAGAACGCGCCCAAATTGCTTAATATTGTCTGCCACTTCCACGTAAATGAAGCGTAGGCGCGTATTTTCTAAGTCACGCACACTGGCAGCCAAATGCGGCATATCCAGCACAATCAAAAATGAGAATAAGAAAGCCAGTAAAAAGGTAGTGAGCATAGTAATCGCTTGGCGGCTAATATTCGCCAATTGATCTAAGGCAACTCTAGCCAATTCACGCCCATCCGCTGCATTACCTGTACCGGCGAGCATGCCCAAGATTACACCCGACGGGGTATCTTTAAAGGCTTTCGGTGGCGCAGGTGGGCCGACTGTTTCAGAATTTAGAGTATCCTCAATAACAGGCGCTGGTTCATGATTTTGCGGCCCCAAAACTTCGGGTAAAGCCTCTTGCAGGACGGGGTAGCGCACTGCGATATTTAAAATTTCTTTATCAATCCGCTGCATATACAAGGAGAAACCTTGCGCAAATCCCGCGGCTTGTTGATACACCTTGGGTGCAATAAATACCCCTAAAGCAATCACAATACTTAAAAACAAACCGCTCACCAAGATTACCAACGAGGTACGCCGCTTGGGTGCATAGCGCAATAACCAATCAACAATACTGGATTGTAAATAGGTAAAAACAAAGGTAAGAAATAGCAAAGTAAAAAATGAACTTAACAAGGCCAATAAGCCAAAGAATAAGCCCCAGACAGCAATCCGTGCCAAAGTCGGTAGCAAACGTTCCCAACTAAAATTGGGTTTGCGTGCCCGATAAGGAAAGCGCTCTCTATACAACTGCTCAGAGCTATTAGCCATTAACCATCATCCTCGTTCCTCTAGTGCGCTGCAGTATAACACTACCCTAGGCTAGCTGGCTCACTACCCGGTAAAAACCTGAGTGAATTTAGCTTGTCTAGCTTTACAGCGACCATTCATCGTTATTATTTATCTTTTAATTAAATAAAATTATCACTTATCCACTCATCCTGTCCGCTAAAGCATCTGTCAATAGCGAACTGACCTCCTGCGAATCTACATTAGCCTCATAGATTGAGTGTATTTCCCGCTAAACGACTCCTGTTTTTATTTAGGGCGTAAGACAAATTATGTTGAATAAATCTGTAAAAATAACGCTATCTGCGTTGTGCTTGGCCTTTTTGTCTCAAACTATTGCTGCCAAGGATTTAGACCCACTCAGCCCCGCTGAATTAAGCAAAGCGGTCAGCCTAGCTGCACCCGAGCAAGGTGCTCAATTAACTGCGATGCGTAGTGCTGCTGCAGCCCCTGCGGTTGCTCATGACGTAGAGTTATTATTGGTTGAACGCCGCCCTGTGGATAAAGACCAGCCCGGCAAACGCTTAGCCGATGTTTATAGTTATGACTATGGCAGTGACGAAACCATCCACAGTATTGTCGATTTAAACACACAAGAACGCGTGCAAACTGAACGTGTCCAGAAACTGCAATTGCCCCTCACTGAAAATGAATTAGCTCGCTCTTCCAAGCTGATCTTCAATGATCCTGAGCAACTCACACAAATCCAAACCGAATATAAGCGCATCACTGGGCAAACACTCTTGAAGCCCGAACAATTACAAGTCAAAGCCTTTGTATTTACAACGGACAGTTTACCGGAAGGCTTAAATGCAGCTTCGCAAAATTGCGGTGTACAACGTTGTGCACAAGTTCTGCTGTATACCCATGACTCAGTGGTGTTTGAAATTAGCCCGATTGTGAATTTATCGGCGGGTTTAGTGACCCAAAACATTGGTTTCTAGTGTGGAGCAGAGCATGAAATATCTAATTCCTAGCCTAACTTTAATGAGCCTGATGACATGGCAGAGCTTAGCCGTCGCAGCACCTAGCGACACTTGCCAAGGCGAACAAATCAGAAAATCGTTTGCCTCCGGTGCTTTATGGGAGTTTTGCTGGACGATTAAAGATCAAGAAGGTTTAGTGCTATCTCAAGTGCATTACCAAGCGCCTAATACTCCCTATCGGCGCGTACTAGGTGAAGCTTCTTTATCACAAATCGAAGCTGAATTTGATGACGGTGCGATTGATCCTAAATTCGTCACCACCCAATTAGGCTTGGGCGGCAATAATATGCTGGCACAAAGTGCGCAAGATTGCCCAGCAGGTCAGTTACATGCTTGGAACGGGCGTAATGTGCTGTGCGCAACCACCCATAAAGCAGGCTACTTATACAAATACAATAGCCAGCGCCAAACTGAGCGATTTGAGATTAATACCAGCTCACAAATCGGCCCACGCAATTACAGCTTACGTTGGTCCTTTTATGAAAATGGCACGATCGAGCCTGCTATTGGTTTGAGTGGTATTTTACCCGCCGTGGGTGAAAGTGCGGCCGAATATGGCTGGCCAGTCGGCGCGAATGGCCAAATCGGCAGTAGCTTTATGGATCATTATTTATGGCGCTTGGATTTCGATTTAGACGATACTGCGAATAATGATGTGATCGAAGAGATCAATAGCACGCCCACGCCTGATCGCTTACGGAAAACCAAAACCCTCGACGTGCTAGGCGCGGAAACGGCGCGGAGTTTAAATCCTGAAACTAAGCGCTTCTGGCGAGTGCGCGATGGTGATACCCGCAATCAGTCAGGCTATTTCATTTCTTATGAATTAGTACCTTCTAATTATGACCAAAGCCGGGCGAATAACCGTAACCAAGCTTGGTTGCAAAATGATGTGTATTTCACGACTTACAATGCTTGCGAACGCTTTGCGGCCAATAATCCAACCGCCAACTGTGGTGAAAACATAGCGCAATTTGTTTCTGGGCAAAGCATCAATCGCCAAGATGTGGTGCTGTGGTACAAGCAAAACAATCACTATTTACCTCGTAGCGAAGACAGCAATCGTATGGGTACCCGCTGGTCAAGCTTCAAATTATTACCCCGTGATTGGAATGCTCAGAATCCATTCTGAATAGCTCTTAATTCTTAAAAAAATTAATAGGAACCAGCTATGCGAACTTTACAGATCGGCTTGTTTGCACTCTTGTGTTTTGCGCTTTTAATGACTTGGCAGCGGAATGCTCATGCTGCTGAGTTCTGCTCTGACAATTATTATGTGAATGTCACCTTACCCAATCAAGCCCGCTGGGATATGTGCTGGGAACATCGCACCCGTGAAGGGATCGTACTTTCCAAAATTCACTATACCCCGAAAAATGGTGAGCGCCGCTTAATCCTCAATCAAGCGGCCTTGGCGCAAATTCATGTGCCTTATGATGATAATGGCGCGCGCTATCATGATATTTCTGATTATGGTTTAGGCGGCAATTACATGGCAGCTTTAAACCAAACCGACTGCCCCGGCGGAAAACTGCTTAGCTTTGGGAATAAAGCAGTGGCTTGCCAGCAAAATGAAGCACGCGGCTCTGCCTTCAGCACGAATACTGAGCGCTTACCAGGCAACTCGTTTAGCCTGTTTAGCGTGTCCAAAATTGGTGCTTATAATTACATTCCCATTTGGCGCTTCATGGATGATGGCGCGATTGAACCGGGCGTAGGTGCGACCGGTGCTTTACAGCGCTATAACGACCGTGAAGCTGAGGAGCAAGGTTGGTTGATTGCAGACAATAAAGTAGGCATTGCCCATCTGCATAATTTCTTCTGGCGGCTCGACTTTGATCTCAATGGCACTAGCAGCGATGATTATGTGGAAGAATTAAACTTCACCACCACTAACGGGCGCACGAGCTTAGCCAAAACCCGTTTCAACACTGAAGTAGCACGTTCAGTCGATCCGAACTTTTCCCGTACGTGGCGCGTAGTTGATGGCGCTGCGAAAAATGCGAAAGGCTTGCCTATTTCTTATGAAATTCGCTTACATCAATCCGAACAACAAGATGTTGGCCCAGCAAATGAGCCTTTCACTCAAAATGATTTTTATGTGACTCGGCATAATAGCTGCGAGCTATTCGCCTCCCATAATCCGACTTTAAATAACTGTGCTAATAACTTAGCCGACTTTGTCGATGGCGATAACCTAGCCAGTGCTGACTTAGTGGTTTGGCCTAGCACTACTTTCTATCACATGCCACGCGCTGAAGATGCCCCGCAGATGGATGCACACTGGTCTTATATCAGCCTGACCCCACGTGACTGGCATGCGAATAATCCTTTAAGCGCGGCTGCGGATACCTCTGGCTCAAATAATGGCAACAGTGGAAATGGCGGTAATGGCGGTAATGGTGGCACTCAACCGCCTACACCTAGCGCCGACATCTTATTTGCAGATGATTTTGAAGGCGCTAATCAATGGACACGTAACGCTTATCAGACAGATCAAGCCACCGGAGGTTTATGGGAAGTAGGCCGTTTGGAAGCGACTGCCTACCAAGGGACTGCTACTCAGCGGGCTGCGAATACTGGCAATGCTGCTTTAGCGACTGGCGTTCAAGCGGGTTCCATGATTGGCTCTTATGATTTGGATGGCGGTTTGACTTCGATGCGCTCTCCAGAGATTAATTTGCCAACCAATGCTAGCTATAAGCTTGAATTAGCTTATTACTTTGCACATTTATGGAATGCTAGCAGCAGCGACTTCTTGCGGATTAGCCTAGTGGAAGGTGCTAATCGCCATCGGCTGCTAGAGCAAAGCGGCAATTTAACTAATCGCCCTGCTCAATGGTCAAACTTCAGCGCTGATTTAGCGAGCTATGCAGGCAAAAAGGTTTATATCTTGATTGAAGCCGCTGATTTAGGCTCGGGTAGTATTGTAGAAGCAGCGATTGATAATCTGAAAGTGGTTAAGCAAAGCGGCGGTGGTAACTCTGGCAGTAGCAACACGGGAGCAGTCGTTTATACCGAAGACTTTGAAACCAACTCAGCTTGGACCTTAAATGCAGCAGGCACCGGTACCGCCATTGCAGGTCACTGGCAAGCTGGCAAACCGCAAGCGACTCGTTATCTAACAACTGCGCTACAATTAGGCTCAGCGGCTAGCGGTAATCAGGCTTTAGTGACTGGTTACACCGCAGGTGCGACTATAGGTGCTTATGATGTTGATGGCGGCTTGACCTCTATGCGCTCACCTGCCATTAATCTCCCAGCTAATGCGCGCTATCGCCTAGAATTGAGCTATTATTTTGCGCATCTTGCTAATACCACCAATGCGGACTTGCTGCGCATTAGTGTAGAAAATAGCCAAGGTCAACGGCAAACGGTGCTTGAAAAAATCGGTACTGCGACCGAGCGCGCCGCGCAATGGGAGAGCTTAAGCGTTGATTTAACTAACCTTGCAGGTAGCTCCATCCGGCTTGTAGTCGAGGCCGCTGATGGTGGCTCTGGCAGCATTATTGAAGCGGCTGTTGATAAGATTCAAATTAGTAAATATTAAAAACTTGAGGGGGTATTGCGCTAACGCAATGCCTCCTTCAGCCAGTCAGTGCAGAATTCATGATGATTAAAAATACAATTTTACTCTGTTCGCTCCTGTTCACTTTGCTTGCTTGCCAAGCAGAAACCACGTCTACAGCAACTGAAACACCCGTTTGGCAATTAAGCCAAACTAGCGCTAAGGGTTTATTCAAACTGAGCTTAATGTGTCGCCACGCTCCTTCGGTTGGCCCGTTTCAAGATTGCCAAGTGGAGCTACAGGATCAACAAGGCCAAGTTGTAAATGATGCGAAACTTAGTGTGGATGGCGGTATGCCGAGTCATGGTCATGGTTTGCCCACCGCTCCCGTCATCAGCAGCTTAGATGACCAAGGTCATTATCGAATTGATGGTCTGCAATATAATATGCCGGGTGCTTGGCTATTGGGTTTTGTGATTAAGACCGCATCTAGTCAGGATAAAGTAGTCTTTAGCTTTGAAATTTCAACCGTAGAACAAGCCGCATGCGCACAGCCGTCGCATTTACCTGCTTCTTAATCCTCAGTTTAAGCTTAAGCAGTTGTGCAGAGAAAAACCAAGCTGTTACTAATCCTTGGACTCCACCAGAATGGAGCCTCATTCAATCACTCGCGTTGGATAATTTACCCAAAGCAGCTGACCCTAGCAATCGCTATGCCGAACAGCCGCAAGCCATCCAATTAGGCTCAGAACTTTTCTTCGATAAGCGCTTGAGCGCCAATGGACAAGTCAGTTGTGCTAGCTGCCATCAGCCTGAAAAGTTTTTTAGCGATGGACTGCAAACAGCCAAAGGATTGGATCTTGGTGCACGCAATACCCCTTCGATTTTAGGCGCTGCGTGGAATCAATGGTTTTTCTGGGATGGGCGCAAAGATAGTTTATGGTCACAAACCTTAGCGCCATTAGAAGACCCCAGAGAGCATAATCTTGCCCGCACTGACTTAGCCAAATTAGTGCTCACAGATCCCCAATACCGTGACAAATACCAAGCGCTATTTGGGCAACTACCCAGCCCAGTAGAAATTCAAGCATGGACTGCAGATGCTCGCCCCTCGGGTAGTATTGAGCAAATCAAAGCTTGGAAAGCCTTAACTGAGCAGCAACGCAAGGCTATTGATACTACGTTTGCCAATACGGGTAAAATTATCGCTGCTTATGTAAGCACGCTTAAACCACCCATGAGCCGCTTTGATCAATATGTTGCTGCGCTTAAGGCGGGAAAATCAGAAATACAACTCAGCGAAACCGAACTGGCGGGCTTACGCTTATTTATCGATCCTCAACAGCAATGTTTAAACTGCCATGCAGGGCCTTTATTTAGTAATCAGTCCTTTCATAGCATTGGTACGGGTGAAATGGGCAAAGATACTGGGCGCGCAGCCGTGGTTGATCAAATTCGCTTTGATCGTTTTAATTGCCTTGGTGAATTCAGTGATGCGCCCAAAGAAAGCTGTACCAAATTGCAATATATGCAACGCAATCGGCATCAATTAATTGGCGCTTATAAAACCCCATCACTGCGTAATGTGGGGAATACCGCACCTTATTTACATAATGGTAGCAAGCAAACCTTGGCTGAAGTGTTAGATCATTATATTAACTCGACCGAAATCAAAGCTGGTCGGGCTGATTTAAAACCGATTACTCTGACTGTAGAGGAAAAATCCGCTTTAATTGCTTTCCTAACTACTTTAAATGCCAAGCAACCTTAGCCGTGAATTACTGTGATAGAAAGGCTATAGTCTAGTCAGCAAATAAATAGGTAAGAAAATATGGCTAATACAGAGGCAAAAAAACATCGACCCAAAATTGGGATTGCTTTAGGTAGCGGCTCAGCACGGGGTTGGGCACATATCGGCGTTTTACGTGCACTGGAAGAAATGGGTATTCATCCCGATATCGTGGCTGGTTGTTCAGTAGGCTCGATTGTCGGTGCTGCTTATGCGGCGGGCAATTTAGAGCGCCTAGAACAAGAAACTCTGAGCTTCAGTAAACTGGATTTAGTCCGTTTTTTTGATATGAACTCTTCCTTGAACGGTTTTGTACATCGAGAACGCTTGGAGCAGTTTTTTACTGAGGCGGTCTGTGCAAAAGATCAATCGATTGAAAGTTTAGAGCGTAAATTTTCAACGGTGGCTACCTATTTAGGCTCAGGTCGGGAAATGTGGTTTACCGAAGGTAGAGTGATTGATGCCATTATGGCTTCGATTTCTTTACCTGGGATCTTTGCGCCGTTTTCTTATCAAGATCAATGGTTAGTTGATGGCGGTTTAGTCAACCCCGTGCCTGTTTCCTTATGCCGCGCGATGGGTGCTGAGATCGTAATAGCGGTTAACTTGAATGGCGCCATTGCCCAACGCCACTTTCAACCGCAAGCCAGCGCTAATCCAAGCAGCGAGTCAAAAAAAGCGAAACTTGAAGATGATTCGCCTAAAGCAGCGCTTGCTAATGTAGCCGCCTCGCTGCGTGACTATTCAGCAGCTTTGTTTAATCCTAATAAATTGATGCCCGCGCCTAATTTAATTGAAGCTTTAGCAGGCTCCATCAATATTATGCAAGATAAGATCACCCGTAGCCGGATGGCGGGCGATCCACCCGATATCCTACTAGTCCCCAAGCTCAGTGATATCAGTATGTTGGAGTTTTATCGAGCGCAAGATGCAATTAATGCGGGGCGTGAAAGTGTGCAGCGCTTACGTTTTGAATTTGAAAATATCATGAGTCAATAACACATGCTGACCCATCTATTTAATCTACCGTTCGATAAGCGACGTTCGCTGATGCTGCTGTTTTTAGCGCTACTAGTCATTGGTTTGGTATTAGCCTTAATCCCCTCGCCCGATACTGGCGATGTAAAAATTAATGACAAATTCATGCATACCACGGCCTTTTTGGCTTATGCGATTTTGTTTGATATGGCCAGCAGCAAAGACTTTTGGCGCTTTCAAGTACCGCTGCTGTTGGGCTATGGTGCTTTAATTGAGGTCTTACAGTCGTTCACGCCGTGGCGAATGTTTTCGCTCTGGGATTTTGCAGCGGATGCTTTAGGTATCTTGTTGTATTGGATGCTGTTTAGAGTCTTACTCAAAGTTAAAACCCTAGCTTAAACGGACTAATCACGAGCATGCTCATTGGTGTGCTCAGGCTGCTTTTGTAGCAGCTCTGTCTGTTTAGCATCTTCGGCGGTATAGAGCCTGATCTGAGCATGTTCAAGCAAATAAGCTGTTTGAGCCACCGAAGTGGAGCTAGTTTGCACCTTCAGAATTCCCTCTACCCACACGGCCGCATATTGCTCACTAGCGGCTAGCGCTTGTTCAGGTTCAGGTCTTACTAAAATCATTTGATTCGCAGGTGGCGCAGGTTGGTGCACACCTGCACCCGAATAAGGCACTAATAAAAACTCATTAATCCGCCCGTCTCGATCATCCAAGACAATCATATAGCCTGCCAAGCGTATATTCAGGCCGTCTAAATTAGGGTTGCTAGGTGCTTGGTTAAATTCATTAATAATTGTTGCTTGAAGACTGCGATCATCCACTTGATCTAAACGCTGAATGACTAAATCAGCATAGCGTTCAATTAAAGCTTCCCGATCAATATTAGCGGGCAATAAATCAATCCAATCGAGGGTTTTGATAGTGCTGCCAGGAGCATCTGCTGTTATCGAAGTTTCAGAAGCTGAACTGGGTGTATCATCTGCTGCTTGTTCCTGACAAGCCGCTAGGCTTAATACCATTAAGCTTATAAAAAAATAGCGCTGGCTGACACTCAAAAGACGGCCTCCACTAGTTGAATTTAATTACAGTATCTAGGTTGGTTTCCAACTGTCCCTCACTAACATCAGTCACCCATTCAATCGCTAATTGCTCGAAGCCTTGTGGGAAATGAGTGAATAAAGCTATTTTTAAGGCTTGCAATGCGGCTGGTTTAGCACAGGAAAATGCCCAGTTTACATCTAAAGCATAGGGTGTAGTGTTTAAGTTGATTGCCGCTAAATTTAGATAGCTTGACTCTGCTTGTGCACTCATTAGTTGGCATTCAGCCGCAGGATTAAATTGAAATGAATCTGAGCCTGCCTCCAATTGCGCTTTTAATGCGGTCGCTGTAGTACTCGGCAAGGCACTGCGTTCAATGAAGTTTTGTATATTCGGCAGCTCTAAACTCAACTCTACACCTTCGCCGGTTGTATTGATTAATAAGCGTGGGATCGTGCTGAGTTCATAGCCTGTATTTGTTTGCGGTGCAAGATTAAATAAGCGTTCAGTAGCCAATCCAGCGCTAGGAATAAGCGCTAAATGGACAGAAAGTCCTAAACAAGCGGCTAGCAACTTCATTTTAATTTCGCCTCGCATCGAAAACGCGCCTAATCAAAACAAAAGCGGCCTTGCTTTGCAAGTATAACAAAGCTTGCTAAGTATAAATTAGAGTGGCAGCACAGAGAGTTGATAGTATTTAATGTGAGTTAAAAGGATGGGCTGGTGAAAACTCAAGTACCTAATAAAACTCTACCCGCTTAGGCGGGTAGAGTGGGTGGAACTTTCAATGTGGCAGGGCTTAAAAGCCTAATTATTATTAAGGGTACTTACTCATCCTACATAAGCTTGTCGGATATTTCCTTAGGTAGAGCACGACTATTACGCACTGTGCACCGGCTGGTGTAGCACACAAAGCCGACTAGCAAACCTAAAACAATAAGACCAACGACAATAGCCATGATTCACCTCCTGAACCCTCTAAGTTGGACTGTGGTCAAAAAACAACTAATGTTGCTTATAAGCTATTGAAGATAAAAGCTTTTCCACAGCAGTTTGAGTATAACATATAAACATAGAATACCCGCTTTTTACAAATGAAGATTTTTCATAAGCTATCCACACTATTGAATTTAGCAATTGTGCCCATATAGACCAGACTTAATACTTAGAAAACTTGCGGAGCCAGCTTTGGAGCAGTACAGAGGAACCACCATATTAAGTGTGCGCCGTCACGGTAAAGTCGTGATCGGTGGTGATGGACAGGTCACACTAGGCAATACCGTCATGAAAGCGAATGCACGCAAAGTGCGCCGCCTTTACAATGACAAAGTGCTGGCCGGATTTGCGGGTGGTACAGCAGATGCGTTTACCCTATTTGAACGTTTTGAATCGAAGCTACAAGCGCATAATGGCAATTTAACTCGTGCAGCGGTGGAGCTTGCTAAAGATTGGCGGACTGATCGCATGCTACGTCGTTTAGAAGCCCTCTTAATCGTCGCAGATAGTACTGCCTCCTTGCTCATTACCGGTAATGGTGATGTGGTTGAGCAGGAAAACGACCTGATTGCGATTGGTTCTGGCGGCGCTTTTGCTCAATCGGCAGCGCGTGCTTTGCTTGAAAACACTGATTTAAGTGCTCGAGAGATTGTCGAGAAGGGTTTGCATATCGCTGGCGATATTTGCATTTATAGCAATCATAATTTGACTATTGAAGAGATGTAATTCCATGTCCACTATGACTCCCCGCGAAATTGTTCAAGAACTAGACAAGCATGTCATTGGGCAGGATAAAGCCAAACGCTCAGTGGCGATTGCTTTGCGTAACCGCTGGCGCCGTCAGCAAATGCAAGATCCTTTACGCCATGAAGTGACGCCGAAAAACATTCTAATGATTGGCCCGACGGGTGTCGGTAAAACCGAAATTGCCCGCCGTTTAGCACGTTTAGCCAATGCACCGTTTATTAAAGTGGAAGCGACTAAATTCACTGAAGTCGGCTATGTGGGTAAAGAAGTCGATTCGATCATTCGTGATCTGGCTGATGTCGCTGTCAAAATGCTGCGCGAGCAAGAAGTGGATAAAGTTCGCTATCGTGCCCAAGAAGCGGCTGAAGAACGCATTTTAGACATTCTACTCCCACGCCCGAAACAAGAAACTAGCAGCTCTTCGATTAACGCTTGGCTGGAAATTGACCCCGACGAAGCTTCCAAAAAAGAAACACCGGAAAATAGCGCTACTCGCCAGAAATTCCGCAAGAAACTGCGCGAAGGCGAGCTGGACGATAAAGAAGTGGAAGTCGAACTCAGCGGCGCAAATCTGGGTGTCGAAATTATGACGCCACCCGGTATGGAAGAAATGGCTAGCCAACTGCAAAGCATGTTCCAAAACATGGGCAACCAAAAGAAACGCCGCCGTAAACTCAAAATCAAAGATGCGCTTAAACTGCTGACTGAAGAAGAAGCGCATAAAATGGTGAATGAGGAAGAACTCAAGCAGCGTGCACTCACTTCGGTTGAACAAACGGGCATTGTCTTCCTTGATGAGATCGACAAGATTGCGCGTAGTGGTCAAGTCAGTGGTGCGGATGTATCGCGTGAAGGCGTACAGCGCGACTTGCTACCTCTTATTGAGGGTTCAACCGTCAATACTAAATATGGCATGATCAAAACTGACCATATTTTGTTTATCGCCTCCGGTGCTTTCCATGTGTCGAAGCCTTCCGATTTGATTCCTGAATTGCAAGGCCGCTTGCCAATTCGGGTAGAGATGGAAGCGTTAACTGCACATGATTTTGAGCGAATTTTGACAGAGCCCAGCGCTTCTTTAACTGAGCAGTATCAAGGCTTATTATCGACTGAAGGTGTGAAACTGGAATTCACTCCCGATGCGATTCAGCGGATTGCGCAAATTGCCTTTGAAGTGAATGAACGCACTGAGAATATTGGTGCGCGCCGTTTGCATACGGTGATGGAGCGCTTGCTGGAAGACGTTCTGTATGCGGCACCTGATTGCGATGGCTCAAAAATCGTCGATGGCGCGCATGTGGATGCCACCTTAGGCGAATTGGTCAAAGACGAAGATTTAAGCCGCTATATCCTTTAAGGAGTCAGGCATGACGCCGACCAATTTAACGCTCAATCAAAAGTCACGCGAATTAGTTATCGAGTGGCCGGATGGTGAAACGCATACTTTAAGCTGTGAATACCTGCGGGTGTATTCGCCGTCGGCGGAGGTACGTGGACATGGTCCCGGCCAAGAAAGACTACAAATTGGCAAGGAAAATGTGAATATCACAGCGATTGAGCCGGTTGGCTACTATGCGGTTAAACTAGTATTTGACGATAATCATGACAGCGGCTTGTACGATTGGAAGCTGCTGTATGATCTTGGCAAAAATCAGCAACAGCATTGGGATGACTACCTAGCACGCTTAGCTGCGAAGGGTTATCAACGCAAAGCACCGGGGCAGATTATCTAATGGCGGCGACTTCTACCCAAGACTTAAGCAGTGTGCTGGATCAACTAAAATACAATGAAGCAGGTTTAATTCCGGCGATTGCCCAGCAACATGGTACCGGCGAAATGTTGATGATGGCTTGGATGAATCGTGCTTCGATAGAGGAAACGCTACAAACAGGTCAGGTCTGCTATTGGTCACGCTCCCGCCAAGCTTTTTGGCGTAAGGGCGAGTCTTCGGGGCAGATGCAGCTTTTGAAAGAACTGCGCTTCGACTGCGATTTGGACACGATTCTTTTATTGGTTGATCAAACCGGTGCTGCTTGCCATACCGGACGACGGCATTGCTTTTTCTACAAAGTAGAAGGCGAACAAGTAATCGTCGATAGCGAACCTTTGATTGACCCTAAAACTCTATACGCTTCATGAAACGAGTTTTGATTGGTGTAATTCGCGGCTACCAACTCTTCCTTAGTCCAATGCTAGGGAGTAATTGCCGCTATTACCCCTCTTGTTCGCATTACACTCAAGAAGCGCTGCAAAAACATGGGGCGCTGCGGGGCAGTTGGCTAGGGCTAAAGCGCATCTCCCGTTGCCACCCTTGGCATGAAGGAGGCGTGGATCTAGTCCCTGAGCCAAAAACCTCAAGCCCTAAACATTCAGATACTTAGACCTAGCTCGCCAATCATCCGCTCATTCCTAAAAAGTTTACAGCTAGACGACGAACCGCTATTTTAGCCCCATTATAGCCGTCATTAGACACAAAGAATCATAACAATAAGGTTTAGGTTTCCATGTCGGATAGCCAGTACGATCTAGTCATTCAGCATCACGCCTCGGTTGAGCCAGTCGACCGTTTGGTGCGTGACTTGCTGATTTTATTAGATAAAGAGGGCGATCCTTACATAGAGTACAAGCTGTCTGAAGGCCTACTCTTTCCTGAAAGTAAAACCGCGATTTTAGAAAATATCAGCCAAGATGAGGCTGAGTATTACCAAAAGCGTTTTAGGGAAATGTCGGTAGAGACGCTGTTGCGCCCTACAGTGCAATTGGCAATTGAAAAGGTCGAGCCAGACCCTACTAACCCTAACGATATGCATACCTGCCCGGCTTGTAAGCATCAGCAGCCACGCAGTCGCTCAGGGATGAATACTTGCCAAAACTGTAATTTGGTCGCCGAAAAATATCAGCGCCACCAAAAACGCGAAGATATCATTGCGCAAGAAAGCCGCGTTTATAAGTTTCAACAAGAAAAGTTAATGCGTGAAGCGCTTGAACGCGCCCGTTTAGATCAAGAAGAACAAGTAAGGCGTGAGGCCAGACTGCAACTCAGCTTAGAAAGTAAAAAGCGTCCCTTGGATATTGCCATTGGCGTGACGGCTATTTCCCTAATGGTGCTAGCGGGCATTTTGATTGTCACTACGATTCAACGTAAAGAAACGCAAAGTATAGTCGACGCGCAACATCAGGCTTTAATGGCAAAAGAGCTACAAGCTTTAATGAAACCGAACAAAGTTATAGCGGTGGATAACAAAGCTGAGTCAACTCCATCCTTAGTCAAGACCACTCCAGTTGAAGTGGTGGTTGAAAAACCTGATCCCGTGGAAGCAGACACCGAGACACCCAATTTACTCACAGCCTTGTCACCTACCGCTAATCTAACGATTACACAGGCTGATATAGACAAGTTGAAAGGTTTATTAGAATTAGATTCGGCCAATCCTTACTTTAGTAAGATCAGTTCAGAACAATTCAAAGTGGATCGACAGAAGCTAGCGCGCCTTATGGAGTTGAATAAGCCCGAATTAGCAGTGGCTTTTGTCAATGAGCTTAATGATCATTACGCAGCCTCCTTGCTGCTGTTAGATATAGCGCAAGCTGAAATTAAGCAAAATCATCGTACAAATGATGCCGATATTCTCAGAACCTTTAATACACTGCTTAGTCGAGCGCCTGCTATCCAACAGCCGTTGGTGAGCGCGAGCTTTAGCTTGATGTATCGCTTACAAGGCCAAGACTCTAGTGCACAATCCACTTTAGCTCCCACGATAGCTGACTTAAAATCCACCGAAAATGATTTATTATTCATTGCGGAAAATAAGCCGAGCAGCTCTGCGCAAACACAGAAGTTGGGCATTATCTTGCAGATTATTAAAGACTATCATCGCTTTGCACAGCAAGCGGCTGCGAATGAATTTATAGTGGTTGCAGAGGAAATTGTTACCGCAACCTCTAGCGCGCCCTTAGAGCAGGCAGAAGCCATGACTTTGATGGCCTCCGCTTGTGTGGTGCTGGGCGATCAAGCCCAAGCCAGCGCTTGGCTGAATAAAATTACTGATACCTCTACACGTGAGCAATTACTAGAAAAGCTGCATAGCTTATAGTTTGCTTAATCTGCGCGCTTTAAAAACGCCGCCATCCACTGCCCACTATTCGCTTCTGGCTTAATTGCACCCTGTTCCAAATCACTTAAAGCTTGATCAGCAAGCGCATCCGGCACGACCGAGCCACGCCGCAGCTTCAGTAACTCTTCTTCAAACTCGCTAGAAAATTCTGGATGACCTTGGAAGGTTAAAATCCGTCCACCATAAACTAAACCCGCATATTCACAGAACTCCGAGCTAGCAAACACTTCCGCATCCGCAGGCAACTCGACCACTTGGTCTTGATGCATCGCATTAAAAACCATGCTCGGTTGCTCGCCCATCCAGTCTTGTGGCTGCTTGACGGTATACTCTTGTAAACCAACACCCCAACCTTTCGCTGACTTTTCAACGCGCCCGCCTAAAGCAGTCGCAATAATTTGATGACCAAAGCAAATCCCAATCATCGGTACTTCAGCTTGCCAAACAGCGCGAATGAAATCCTGTAATTTGAGCATCCACGGCAGATTTTCGTAAACACCGTGGCGTGAACCAGTGACCAACCATGCATCACAATCCTGTGGCTGAGTCGGCAGCTGATCATCTAAAGCTGCATAAACCTTAAACTCAAAACTCTGATCGGCACTGCCTAATAAGCGTTTAAACATATCCGCATAGGAACCGTATGCGGTTTTTAACTCTTCAGGCGGGCGACCTGTTTCTATAATCCCGATTAACATCATGGCCTCACAATAAACCTGTTGGTGCGCGTACTGCGCCTTTCTTTTCTGCTAATAAACATAAATAGTCATGCGCTAAAGTCGCAGCTGCTAAGGCGGTCACTTCTGACAAATCATAAGCAGGCGCTACCTCAACCACATCCATGCCGACCAGATTGAGCTGGCCCAAAGAGCGCACAATCCCCAAAGCTTGTGCAGTACTCAAGCCACCCACGACTGGCGTACCTGTACCTGGTGCAAACACAGGATCTAAGCAATCAATATCAAAGGTTAAATAAACTTTGTGATTGCCAACCCGCTCATAAATCTCCTCAACCGTGCGTTTTATCCCCTCACGATGTACCCAAGGTGCAGTCAGGATTCTAAAGCCATGATCGCTATCATTATAAGTACGAATGCCGACCTGCATCGAATGTGTCACATCAATTAAGCCTTCACGCTTAGCGCGTAGGAACATACTACCGTGATCAAAACGTGTGCCATCATCATCCCAAGTGTCACAATGTGCATCGAAATGCAGTAAAGCCACTGGGCCATGCTGTTTAGCAACCGCGCGCAAAATGGGATAAGTCACAAAGTGATCGCCACCAAACGTCAGCGGACTCGCGCCTGAAGCTAAAATGCCACTGATATGCTCTTCGATGCTGGCAACTATCGTTTCGGGGTGATGTGGATCTAAAAAGCAGTCGCCATAATCGACTACTGCTAAATGATCGAAGGGGTGAAAGCCAAACGGGAAGGATTTTAATTCGGCTAATTGCACCGATGCCGCACGAATCGCCCTTGGCCCTAAGCGCGCCCCCGAGCGATAAGTCACCGCAGAATCATAAGGCAGTCCGCTAACCACGACATCCGCGCCTTGCAAATCACGGCTATAAGTACGACGTAGAAAACTCAAAGCGCCGCCATAAGTCATTTCCGCGCCTTGTCCTAACAGACCTTGACGGCGGAAAGCTTGATCACCTGCTTCAGGCTCGGTGTTGGTATTTTTATCCTGCAATTGTCAGCGCTCCTTAAATTAACGATTTGTTTTAGCGATTATTTAAAGCTAGTTTCACACCAAAACCAATTAAAGCTAAACCCGCCAACCGAGTTGCTAGTTTACGCGCAGAGGGTAGTGCTTTTAGGCGTTGAGCTACTTGATTGCCCAGCAACACCAAACCCACTTGATAAAGCAAGCTTAGTACAGTTACGTGCAACATCATAATAGCCAGAGTTAGGTTAGAGGCATCCGCGCTTAAAAATAGGGGAAAGAAGGCGACAAAGAATAAAATGACTTTGGGATTGGTGAGACTAACGGCGAAGGCTTGACGGAAGTAGGTCCAAGCGGACTGAACAGGTTCGAGTTCATTAGGGGAGGGTTTAGTGGATGAGAGTAGTAATTGAATCCCCATCCAACACAGATAGACAGCACCGAACCATTGCAAGCCCTGAAAAAGCAGCGGGTTAGCCTGCATAATCGTGGCTAAACCCGCGACGGCTGCCACCATATACAAGAAGTCACCTAATAAAGTACCCAGCACAGCCCCAAGGCCGGCTTTCACTCCATTGCGCGCCGTTGCATTTAAGATGGCTAAAGTCCCTGGCCCCGGAATCAACTGAAAGACCAGGATGGCTGCAATAAAACTGACGTAGTTTTGAATATCAAACACGAACTACCCTTATACCACACCTAGATAAGTTTCATACTCTGCATCTGTAATTCGACTAGAAAATTTATCTAATTCTTGTTCTTTTATAGCAGTAAACAAATTTACAAAGTCATCACCCAGCAATTCGCGCATTAAAGAACTGGTACGCAATGCATAAATCGCTTCATACCACTGCGTAGGCAAAGCTTGTTCAGCACGCCGATTAGCATAGGTATTACCCGTACTGGCTGCGCAAGGAACCACTTTATGCTCAATTCCATATAAAGCAGCGCTCAAAATAGCTGCAATTACTAAATATGGGTTGGCGTCGGCACCTGAAACGCGATGCTCAATTCTTCGGGCTTCATCGGGGCTATCAGGAATGCGGACTGAAACAGTGCGATTCTCATAACCCCAGTTGGCGGCGCTAGGTGCATAGCTGCCAGGACGTAAACGCCGCCATGAATTAAGGTGTGGGGCGAAGATCAGCATAGAGCCACGCATAGCCTCCAAGGTACCACCCACTGCATGGATTAAATCAGGGCTACCTGCATCAGTGCCATTCGCAAAGATATTGTTGCCCTCACTATCTAGCACGCTAAAGTGCACGTGCATGCCACTGCCGCTTTCATCGCCATAAGTTTTCGCCATAAAACTGGCCAGATGATCATGATTGCGCGCCACATTACGCACAATACGCTTAAACATGACAGCATGATCTGCCGCTTGTAGTGCATCACTGACATGATTCAAATTCACTTCAAACTGACCATCACCGAATTCAGCAATAATGGAATCTGCGGGTACATCCTGCACCGTACAAGCGTAACGAATATCTTCCAAAATCGGACGGAACCGATTCAGATTACGGATAGCATAAGGGTTGGGGCGAGCAAAGCTGCTTTCGGGAATTAAAGGCGAGGCAACTGGGCGGTTTTCACGCTCTGAGGATGCATCTAATAAATAGAACTCCAGCTCTGCAGCCACTACCGGTGTTAAGCCTTTCTCTTTATAGCGCTGTAACACACATTCCAATAAATAACGGGGATCAGCAGCGAACTGGCAGCCGTCAGGATGACCCATCATAGCCATCATTTGATAATGCTCGCCATCCTCCCAAGGAACCGGAATAGGCTTAGGCGAAACAACATAACAAGTGCCATCGCTATCACCTGTTGCAAGGGCGACTTGCGCACCGCCAATATCATCCCCCCAAAAATCGAGGCCAATGACTGAGCGCGGCATCTTAAAGCCTTCTTTAAGGATTTTGCTGGCTGAAGTCGCCGGAACGCGCTTACCACGCTGGTTACCGTTCAGGTCGGTAATGAAAATATCTAATTCTGGTGTCTGTATATTATTTTTTAGCTGATCCATGATCAGTTCTCCACGTCACAGTGACGACTGCTGTCCACTGCATCGCTAATTGTGATCACGAAAATGATAAGGGTCAAGAGCTGATCTATTTATTTATCACCTTTTCAGCCCATAGCTTCTATAATTTCATCTGGAAATACCAAATAATGTGATCATATAATGTCAACTCAATTATAAGCTTTCAGGAGATTATGAACGCCAAATCTGCTCAACTTTTATCCGTTACGCCTTTAGAAAAAACACCTGAACAAGGGGTCAATCTTTGGGTTTATCACTCCCTACGCCGCGCCCTCATGTGTGGGCAAATTGAGCCGGGCTTGCCATTAACGATTCGTGGCCTTGCCGAAGTGATGAATGTCAGCCCGATGCCAGTACGCGAAGCTTTGCATCGCCTGACTTGCGAAGGTGCTGTGGAAGTGCGCGATAATCGCCGCGTCATGGTTCCGCGCATGACCGCAGCGCGCTTCAAGGAGCTGTATGAATTGCGTATCGTCCTTGAAACGCATGCAGCCGACAGTGCCTTGCCCTATTGCCGACCAGAGCATATTACCCAGTTAGAGCATTTGGACGGTCTGATCGATTTGGCCTATCAAAGCAGCGATACCGGTCAAGGTAGTTTGGCGAATCAAGAGTTTCATCGCTATTTGTACCAGCGCAACCCCTTCCAAGTCGCCGTACCGTTGATTGAGAGTATTTGGCTACAGCTAGGCCCGTTTGTGCGCTTCGCGAAAAGCAAACTGACTCAGCACTATCGGACTGATCGCCATCAAGAAGCCTTACAAGCACTACGCCAGCAAAATGCCTTTGCCTTGCGTCGAGCGATTGAAGCGGATATCCGCGATGGCCTCGCTTCGATTCAAGCAGTTGAAGGCATCCATGAACATTTTAAAGAGCAGGCTTTATCTGCTTAAGATTAAGAGAGGAGTATTTTAATGACTAAACCAACTAACCCCAATTGGGCAGAACAAGCCAGCAAACTCAGCATTCAAGGCAAGTCCTTTATCAATGGACAATACGTGAATGCGGCTTCGGAGCAAACCTTCGACTGCATTAGCCCGATTGATGGCCGTAAGCTGACCCAAATCGCTGCTGGTAATCAAGTCGATGTGGATAAAGCGGTTGCGGCTGCTCGTGCTGCTTTTAATGATGGTCGGTGGAGTCGCGCGCATCCTGCTAAGCGCAAAGCAGTTCTGCTACGTTTGGCTGATTTAATTGAACAAAACGGTCATGAACTAGCCCTGCTAGAAACTTTGGATATGGGCAAACCGATCCGCGATAGTTTGAGCGTTGATATTCCGGCTACCGCACGCTGTTTCCGTTGGTACGCTGAAGCAGTGGATAAGCTTTATGATGAAGTTGCCCCCACTGCGCATAATGTCCTAGCAACGATTACCCGCGAGCCTTTAGGTGTGTGTGGCGTCATCGTACCGTGGAACTTCCCGCTAATCATGGCGGCTTGGAAACTTGCACCTGCACTCGCTGCGGGTAATTCCATTGTACTTAAACCGGCTGAACAATCTTCTCTAACTGCGATTCGCCTAGCAGCTTTGGCAGCAGAAGCAGGCATTCCTGATGGTGTGCTGAATGTTGTCACCGGTTTAGGCCAAGAGGCTGGCCAAGCGATTGGTTTGCACATGGATATTGATGGTGTGTTTTTCACTGGCTCGACTGCAGTGGGCAAATACATCATGCAATACTCTGCACAATCGAATATGAAGAAGATTGGCCTCGAATGTGGTGGCAAATCGGGACACATTATTCTCGCGGATTGTGGTGATCTAAATGCGGCAGCGGAAGCAGCTGCCTTCGGTATTTTCTTCAATCAAGGTGAAATGTGCTCAGCCGGTTCGCGCTTGATTTTAGATGCTCCGATTCGCGATGCGGTCGTAGAAAAAATCCTAAACTTCGCTAAAGGCATGCAACCGGGTGATCCGCTCGATCCGGCTACTCGTTTAGGTGCGATGGTCGATCAGACGCATACCGAAAGGGTGATGGATTATATCGCTAGCGGCAAACAGGAAGCCGAGCTGCTGGTCGGTGGCAAGCAAGCGCGCCTTGAAACCGGTGGTTGCTATATCGAACCCACTGTATTTGACAAAGTCAGCAATCAAGCACGGATTGCTCAGGAAGAAATCTTTGGCCCGGTACTTTCAGTGATCACCGTCAATGGAGTCGATGAAGCCATTCAGGTCGCCAATGAATCAATCTACGGCCTAGCGGCGGGCGTATGGAGCGACAATGTCAATACGTTGTATAAAGCCACGCGCGCAATCAAGGCCGGTGTGGTTTATGCCAACTGCTACGATGCTGACGATATCACCACGCCTTTCGGTGGATATAAACAATCCGGTATCGGTCGTGACAAATCGCTGCATGCTTTTGACAAATACACTGAACTAAAAACCACTTGGTTACGACTGAGATGAAGATTAACTACAAACTTGCTGCAGTCCTAATCCCTAGCTAATGACTTAATTGTTTAGTGAGTAACAGTTTTTTGTTACTTCTACTAATTAGGAAGGGATTGTTACTCTAAGTACTGTAACAATTTCGTAGTGCTTCCTACCCTCAAGCACGGAATTCAGGCCATTCACTCATTGTTTGTGAATGGCTTTTTTTTCGGGCGAGGGTTTGTTTAGTTACCTTGACAGTGGCACGGCAAACGCAGATGGATGCGATTGAAATACGAAATGAACTAAGGAGAGTTTTAACGAGTCGTTGCTTTCGCTCACGGCGCGTTATGCGAAAGTTTCTATCTTTTATAGTAGAAGCTAAATTAGCAGGCGAAACTCATTTATTAACTCAGCAGGCCATCGCAATTAATGCTCTAGGGCAGAGCAAAGATTTTGCTGATTTAGAAAATCCTCTAGTGCGCGTTCACGCTGGACGCCTACGCAAACAATTGGAAGAATATTATGCCACGGAAGGTTATTTTAATACTCTGCGCATTAGCTTACCGATAGGAAGTTATCAACCGACGTTTATTGCTAATGTGCACAACTACCCGGCTCTTTATGAAAACAAAAATTCAAGTATTTCATTAGGGCCAAGTTTAATTTGTATCCCTCGCAATCTCACCTCAGAAAACAATAATTGGGCGTTTATTGCCTGCTTAGCTCGGGACTATGTGACGACGCTAAGCAGGTTTAGTTTTTGCCAAGTGCTATTTATTGACGAAAGCGCAGTACAACAGGCGAACTGGCCTGATGACCTACGCGCCCAGCACCAAGCGGACTTTGGCTTATTCTTCGACCTCTATCAAGATGAACAAGGCTATTGTTTAAAATGCAGCCTAGTGCATAGTGTAACGACTGAAATTGCTTGGGCACACTCTATCGAATTAGGCACCAAATACCCCAGTGTTTTACAAGCACAAACTATTTTTAAGCGCATCGCTAATGACACAGTTAGTTATGAGCGTGGTTTCGCAATTGACTATTGGGCGCGCTATCTAATCAGTTTAGATAAACCCATTCCTCCTCAGTATCAATTAATAGTAGCCTGCCGCCGCCTTGCTTGGAGCATATCAGCAGAAAACCTTAAAGCCGCTGTACTTATTTGCGAAGAACGCTTACGACTATTCCCTCATGATGTGACCGCTTTAATTGTTTATGCAGATTTTTGTAGAGTTGAATACT
Source organism: Thiolinea sp. (assembly GCA_049292455.1). GTDB lineage: Bacteria > Pseudomonadota > Gammaproteobacteria > Thiotrichales > Thiotrichaceae > Thiolinea. The sequence continues at coordinate 597,961 of JBATRF010000038.1, read as the reverse complement.
TATTAAAGTACGGCGTTATTCCGCAGCTAAAAGAAACGCTCGCAACTACCATTAGTAGCTTACAACAGCAAGCTACTAATAATGCTTACACTCATATTTACACTGCATTTTTATATATGCTGGATGAAGATTTTCCAGCCGCGTTAGAGTCTGTGGACAAGTCTCAAGAGTTAAATCCGCTGGATAGTCATTTAAATGTGGTTACTGGCATGATGTATATGGTGCTTGATCAATGGGAATTAGGTTCTCAATATGTTCAAGACAGCATTAATATTAGTGCTAATTATCCTGATTGGTATCATGTACCGCTGTGTATTTATTATTACCGCGAAGGTAAATACTTGGAAGCGATTCAAGCAGCCAAGCAGGTTAAATTCAAACATCTGTGGGGGCCAATGCTACGAGCAGCGTTGTACAGTTGTAATGATGCTAAAGAAAAAAGCTCACTAGAGTACCAAAGCTTGTTGCTTGACCATCCTGATCTTGAGAAAAAGCAAACTACACTCACGGCAGACTTCACCCGTAAATCGCAGGCAATCATTAGTAAAATTTGGGAGCACTTACCTAAAAAATGATGATCATGTGCTTTGTTACCAATTATTTTTATTCGCAAAATAATGCCCAAGCTCAATTGTAACAATTTTTTGTTACTCCCCAAGCAATTCAGTATTTGTTAAGGTAGCCGGGTTCAAGAGTTTTCATTGTTACGCTCTATATCTTCAGCATATTGCTGCCCGGCTGCTTAAACATCCCCGTTTAAGTAGCCATTTTTCACTAAAACCTTAAAAAAATTGTGTTTCTTGCGGTTGACCGTGTTAGACTCTCGCGCCTCTGTATGACTGTAAATACAGAAACCGCGACATCCTTAGTTGTTTGATTTCACCTGCTTAACGCATCTAGATCAGCCCCTCCCTTGAGTGCCAATTACTGAATGCCGCATCCGGCTTACGCTTTACGCGTTTAAGCTTAAGCGCAACTACTAGTTACCTTTAAGGGAACAAAATGACATTTACCAATTTAGGCCTCAATCCGGCCTTAGTCCGTGCTGTGGAAGAGCAAGGCTATACCCAGCCAACCCCTATCCAAGCACAAGCCATCCCAGCGATTTTAAAAGGCAGCGATATGATGGCTGCTGCCCAAACCGGCACTGGCAAAACAGCGGGCTTTACTCTACCTTTATTACATCGCTTAAATTTAGGCAAACCCGTGCGTGCCAATCGGGTACGTGCTTTAGTGCTCACCCCTACCCGTGAATTAGCCGCCCAAGTTCAAGAAAGCGTGCAGACTTACGGTCAGCATCTCAGACTCAACTCAGCGGTAGTCTTTGGTGGCGTGAAGATCAATCCACAAATGATGCGTTTGCGCCGTGGTGCGGATGTCCTTGTCGCCACACCGGGTCGCTTAATGGATCTTTATGAGCAGAATGCCATTCAGTTTAACGACCTAGAAATTTTGGTCTTAGATGAAGCGGATCGGATGTTGGATATGGGCTTCATTAATGATATACGCAAAATTCTGGCAATACTGCCGAAGCAGCGTCAGAACCTTTTATTCTCAGCGACCTTCTCAGAAGAAATTCGTAGCCTAGCGAAAGGGATTTTAAAAGACCCAATAGAAATTAGCGTTAGCCCGAAAAACTCCACTGCAGTGGCTGTTGAGCAGACCATTTATGAAGTGGATAAAGCACGCAAAACTTCACTGCTCACGCATTTAATTCAAGAACAGCAATGGCAGCAGGCTTTGGTATTCAGCAAAACTAAGCATGGTGCAGATCGTTTAGTTCGCCAATTGTTAAGCACTGGCATTTCAGCAGCAGTGATTCATGGTAATAAAAGCCAGAATCAACGGACTGAAGCCTTAGCAGGCTTTAAGCAAGGCAAAACACAGATTCTGGTTGCGACTGATATTGCTGCGCGCGGGATTGATATCGACCAACTGCCGCATGTGGTGAATTTTGATCTACCGCAAGTCGCAGAAGATTATGTACATCGGATTGGACGCACGGGTCGTGCTGGCGCAAGTGGTCATGCAATCTCTCTAGTCTGCGCGGATGAAGCTAAGCAGTTATTGGATATTGAGAAGCTGATCAAGCGTAAATTCCAGCGCCAACAAGTGGATGGTTTTGAGCCAGATCATAGCGTCCCGCATACCGCACCAAAGCAAAAACCAGCACAAAATAATACTCAAGCTGCTCGGGGCAATAACGCTAAAACCACGGGCGCTAAAGTCCTGCCGATCAAGCCGAAAGCATCCAAAAATCTTAAAGCTGCTGAGCCAGGTAGCCGTGGTAGAAACTCCAGACGGCCCCGCAGCAATCAGCGTAAGACAGGTTAAAAACCGACTAATTGCGCCTAATGTTCTTTAGGCGCATTAGGGCTTAGCAAATTCTCATCGCTCTTGGTTTGAGCGGCTAAGCTCTTCTTGGAAGCGGTCTGCTCAAGACTAATATCATTCAAATCCTGATGCTCGACCAAGTCCGCCTGTGGAATATTCGTTTCACTCTCGGGCAACTCCACTGAGAAAATCCCTGAGGATTCAAAGGCAGTTTTCACTTCACGAATCGCTTGGCTACGCACTTTGCCTAAGCTGTGTTTCTCTTGATCCACCCAAGCCTGCATACGCAAAATTACTTTTTCATCCACTAAGTCTTGAATCAATACACTCGGTTTCGGATCGTCTAAAACGCCTTCAGTCGTTTTTAGCGCTTTAGTGGCCAAAGCCTGCGCATTAGTAACATTCTGATTATGTTCAATACTAATATCGAAACTAAAACGACGCTCAGAATTGCGGCTATAGTTAGTGATCACCGCTTTAAAAACGGTCGCATTAGGAATACGAATATAGCTGCCATCCGCTAAAAGCAACATCGTAGCCCGTGAGTTTAAGCTAGACACCCGCCCCTCTTGATCACCAACTTTAACCAAATCATTCATATTAAACGGGTTACGAATACTCAACAGAATACTGGCAATATAATTTTCTACGGTATCGCGAACGGCAAAGCTAATGGCTAAACCAATGATCCCTGCTGCACCGAGTATCGTTTTCACTAAACTGGTGGCATCTAAAATAATCAGAGCTACCAAAAAGCCAGAGCCAATTACCAAAATGCTCACTACTTGCGCAATCAAACTGGCGATAAAATAATTGTCACTGAGCTTGCGGTAAAAAGCTTGCCGCTTAGACAGCCAGCGCCCCAGCCACCAGAAGCCTGCAAACACCATAATGGCTAAGAGCAGTATGGGGAGGCCGCCAATCCCATCTTTAATAATCCCTGTAATCCGCGCCCACGTACTTTCTAAACGCCGTTTGATGCCGCGATTGACCGTGATCTTGTCATTAAGTCCAATCACTCCCTCTACTTGCCTTGCGTATTGCAAGGCACTCAAGGCGCTCGTAGCTGAATCTAATTCACCGGATACTGTGACAATCGAGTTTTTAACAGTGACTTTCAAAGCCTTAAAGCCATCAATATCTTTGTATAACTGCTCCAAACGCTTTTGGATCTTTTGATCATCTTGTGCGGTAATATCGGTGCTAATCACTTTGCCATCTAATAGCTGGGTGATTTCAGCTTGCTTGCCGCCCTTTAACAAAGTCGTCAACGTATCATCGGCCGCTTGGCTAGCAGGTGCGCAGAGCAGCAAACTTAGCAGCGGCGGTAATAACCACGACCTAATCGATTTTAGCCAGAAGCAGCGAACAGTAACGAGCTCTGCTAGCAAAGCTGGAGACGTGGTTAAGCTCATAAAAAATCCCATTAAATTAAATCTTAGAAAGACAAGTTAGACTGCTTAGCTGCAAGCCATTTCTGCTGCAACTCGCCTTGTCAAATTGCGAGTTTTTCTACGGAATTAGCCGAGGCGGATTGATCCGCAAAAACCCTGAAGAATTCCTGCATTGAAACATTATTGGGGCACTCAAGCAAAGTGGCTCTATGACCTATTTGAATCCTGCCCCATAATTGTGTGTACTAATATCCTTTCTTTTGCTTACGATTCTCGTTCTGGATCGCCTTAACCATGCGCCCGAAACGCTGATCGTTGGCATGTTTTTCGGCAATCGTTGCCGCATTATTCGCCTGTTCGCGCAGTAATTTGCGATAACTCATTAAGCGCCTTAAATCTAATTCGCCTGCTTGAATCGCGGCTTGCACCGCGCAATCCGGCTCGTTTTCGTGCTGACAATCGGCAAAACGGCAATGTTTTGCCAAGTCGCTGATTTCGGCAAAGGTGGTTTCCAAGCCGGTTTCGCAGTCGCTCAATTGCAATTCGCGCATCCCCGGCGTGTCGAGCAATAATGCGCCCATTGGCATGGCGTGCAAGGAGCGTGCGGTGGTGGTGTGGCGGCCTTTGTCTTGCTCAGCGCTGATAGACTGCGTGGTTTGCGAGGCTTTGCCTAATAGGGTATTCACCAATGTGGATTTGCCCACGCCCGATGAGCCTAATAGCGCTATGGTTTGCCCCACTTCGCACCACGGTTTCAGCTTATTTACACTAATTGCATCCAAGCCATTAATCGTTTCCACCAATAAGCGACGATCCAATTTTTGCACTTGTTGCACATAATCTTCGGGATTGGGGCAAAGATCAGCCTTACTCAAAACGATCAGCGGCTCCACCTGCGCCTCATGCGCCAAGGCCAAATAGCGTTCAATCCGATTCAGATTAAAGTTCTGATTCAGCGAAGTCACAATAAACAGGGTATCAATATTCGCCGCAATCAATTGCAGCTCGTTCTTATGCCCTGCTGCTTTGCGACTGAATAGCGAAAAGCGTTCCAATTCGCGCACAAACTGCTGTTGCGCATCTAATAAAATCCAATCGCCTACTGTGAGCGGCGGCATGGAATGAAAAATTGGCAGATGCACTTCGCTATGCTCAGTTTGCAGCACATATTCCGAGCGATGCTGCGCCATAATGCGCGCGGGCGTACAAGTGTCTAATTCGTCTAGGTTTAATTGCTGCTGGAAAACAGGACGCCACCCTAAATTTGCTAAGGTTTGTTGCATGGATAAATGCCACTCTAAATAGAAATTAAGTGAGCGCACTTAAAACTTAGGGCACTTAGAAGTGAAGGGGAATAGCGAGGCGCTGATTAATCAGCGGGTGACAAGAGTTCGGAAAAACACTTGTTGAGTTATTCCCACAGCCGAGTGCGAGTTTGCAGTGCTGTTTGGGTGTTGGGGCGAGTTGTGACAATCATGTTGTACCTCCGTGGGTTGAATAGGGCTTATCTTAGTACTGGTTTCGGATTTTGGCAAAGCTTGCTTCCTTTGAGTGCTTAATTTGCTACATTTGTTTAATAATCGCTACCAACTAAAGATTTAACTCTGTATTAAATCCATGGAAAAGACTGCGTAAAAGATTGACCCACCAGTGGTTTATTATGTGCCTCGATGGACTAGGAAAAAATGGCTGAACTGTACGGAAACCTTAACCCACAAAAAGCTCTTATCTGGAGGATTATTCATCGCGATAACCTGCCTTGGGTTCTAGATAATGGCTTACATTGTGGCAATTGCGGAATACATTCAGCTCACTGGGTTAATATTGGCAATGCAGAGCTGATCAGCAAACGGGCGACACATCCTGTACCTTTGTCGCCAGGTGGAACTCTGAATGATTATGTTCCCTTCTATTTCACCCCATTTTCGGTAATGCTAAAGAACATACACAGCGGTCAAGGAGGTGTGCAGCGCCGTGCTAATGAAGAAATTATTATCTTGGTTTCAAGCTTGCACAATATTCACTCAAATAGCTTGCCATTTTTATTTACCGATAGCCATGCTTATTCGAACCTATCAACCTTTTACAACAACCTTGCTGACTTAGATAAAATTGATTGGGGGCTTTTGCAACGGCGGGATTTTCGGCGTGATCAAAATGACCCACGGAAATTGGATCGTTATCAGGCTGAGGCATTAATTTATAAAAGCTGCCCAGTCAGCAGTCTTTTAGGTGTAATTTGCTATAATGAAGCTATGGAAAAGGAGCTGAACCGGCAAATCCAAGCGCGCGGTTTAGGCTTAGAAGCACACATACGTCCAAATTGGTATTTCTAATGATTCACTATACACAAGGTAATCTACTGGATTCACCTGTGCAGGCGTTGGTTAATACAGTCAACACTGTAGGCGTGATGGGTAAAGGCATTGCTCTGATGTTTAAAGAGCGTTTCCCCAACAACATGGAGGAGTACGCACAAGCCTGTAAACGTAAACAAGTACAAACTGGAAAAATGTTCATCACTGAAACAGGTGAACTGATGGGTGCTCGCTGGATTATTAATTTTCCTACCAAACAGCACTGGCGTTCTCCATCGAAAATGGAATGGATTACTGAGGGCTTGCGCGATTTAAGGCGATTTATTGTTGAAAAGAAAGTGCAGTCTATTGCTATTCCGCCATTGGGTTCAGGTAATGGAGGGCTAGAATGGGCTGTTGTGCGCAATGAGATTGAACAGGCACTTGCAGATTTGGAGCAGGTTGACATATGGGTTTACGAACCCACTCAACAATATCAGAATGTCGCAAAACGCAATGGCGTGGAAAAATTGACGCCTGCCCGTGCGTTAATTGCGGAGCTGGTGCGCCGTTATTGGATTATGGGTATTGAGTGTAGCTTATTAGAAATTCAGAAGTTAGCTTGGTTCTTAGAACGCTCCATAGAGCAATTTACACCGAGCGATAATCCATTAAAGCTAGGTTTTAAACCCGATATGTACGGCCCCTATGCTGAACGTCTACGCCACTTATTAGACGGATTAGATGGGAGTTATTTGCACTGCCATAAACGGATTAGCGATGCATCACCGTTGGATGTTATTTGGTTTGACGATTCGCGTAAAAGCCATCTACAAACCTACTTAAAAAGTGAAGCAGTCAAGCCTTATCTACAAGCCTTAGAATATACCGCAAAGGTCATTGACGGATTTGAGTCTCCATTTGGCTTAGAGCTACTTGCTACCCTAGATTGGTTATTGGTAAAGGAAAATATTCCTGCTGACACAGAAAGCGTTCAAAAGGGTCTACGTGCATGGCCTGCAAGACGTGGTAGTAGTGAACGCAAAGTAAAAATATTCGATGAACGCGCCATTGGAATTGCGCTCAAACGCTTAGAAAGCGTTAAATTGGCTGCCTAATTTTAGCTTTTTGGCATAAACCCTTGCTTAGTAAAAAGCAAGGGTTATCCTAAAAGTGTTACTTCTCCAACTGGCTCACATCCCTTACCGCGCCGCGCGAAGCCGAAGTGGTCATCGCCGCATAAGCCTTCAACGCAGCACTCACCTGACGCTCACGATTGACGGGTTTCCACGCTGTCGCGCCTTTGGCATCCATCGCTGCACGGCGTTGGGCTAAGGTTTCATCGCTGATGCGCACTTGAATCGTGCGGTTCGGGATGTCGATGTCGATGGTGTCGCCTTCTTCGATCAAGCCAATTGCGCCACCTTCCGCCGCCTCAGGAGAGACGTGGCCGATGGATAAGCCCGATGTGCCGCCGGAGAAGCGTCCGTCTGTGATCAAGGCGCAGACTTTGCCTAAGCCTTTGGATTTTAGGTAAGAAGTGGGGTAAAGCATTTCTTGCATGCCAGGGCCGCCGCGTGGACCTTCGTAGCGAATGATCACGACATCGCCTGCTTTGATTTTGTCGCCCAAAATGCCACTGACGGCGGCGTCTTGTGATTCAAAAATGCGTGCAGGGCCAGAAAATTTCAGGATGCTTTCGTCCACGCCTGCGGTTTTCACCACACAGCCATCCAGCGCGATATTGCCGAATAATACCGCTAAGCCACCGTCTTGCGAGTAGGCGTGGGCTTTGTCGCGGATGCAGCCGCCTTCGCGATTGGTATCGAGTTCTTCCCAGCGCTTGTTTTGACTGAAGGCTTCTTGGGTCGGTACATTGCCCGGCGCGGCGCTGAAGAAAGTATGCACAGCAGGATCTTGGCTGCGCATAATATCCCATTGATTTAACGCTGCTTCCATCGTTGGACTATGCACGGTTTTGCAATCGCGATTGATTAGACCAGCACGATCTAATTCGCCCAAAATGCCCATGACACCGCCTGCGCGATGCACGTCTTCCATGTGATAAAGCTGGGTCGCAGGGGCGACTTTGCTCAAATTCGGCACTTTGCGACTCAAGCGATCAATGTCAGACACATTAAAATCGACTTCACCTTCTTGAGCCGCTGCCAGCAAATGCAGTACGGTATTCGTCGAGCCACCCATCGCAATATCTAAGCACATCGCATTTTCAAACGCGGCTTTATTGGCTATCGAGCGCGGCAACACCGAAGTATCATCTTGTTCGTAATAGCGCTTGGCTAACTCCACCGCTACACGACCCGCGCGTAAAAATAGCTCTTTGCGGTCGGCGTGGGTGGCGAGTAAGGAGCCATTGCCGGGCAAACTTAAACCCAAAGCTTCAGTTAAACAGTTCATCGAGTTAGCAGTGAACATGCCCGAACACGAACCGCAAGTTGGGCAAGCGGAGCGCTCCATTTTATTCACATTTTCATCGGTTTCGGTGGGGTTGGCGGCTGAAACCATCGCATCCACTAAGTCTAATTTAACGGTTTTGCCGTTGATTAAGGCTTTGCCAGATTCCATCGGGCCGCCAGAGACGAAGACCACCGGAATATTCAAACGCATCGCCGCGTTCAACATGCCGGGGGTGATTTTGTCGCAGTTGGAAATGCACACAATCGCGTCGGCACAATGCGCATTCACCATATACTCAACCGCATCGGCGATCAGTTCGCGCGAAGGCAGGGAATACAACATGCCGCTGTGACCCATCGCGATGCCATCGTCCACCGCAATCGTATTAAACTCCTTGGCCACGCCACCGTGTGCTTCGATTTCGCGCGCGACCATCTGCCCCAAATCTTTTAAGTGCACATGCCCCGGAACGAATTGGGTAAAGGAATTGGCAATCGCGATAATCGGTTTTTGAAAATCATCATCCTTCATGCCAGTTGCACGCCACAACGCGCGTGCGCCAGCCATATTGCGACCTGCGGTGGAGGTGCGGGAACGATAAACGGGCATGGGAACTCTCCTGAGCAAAACGTTGGGTAAAGCAGCATTCTAACGCCGGAAGCGCGGGGAGTCACATACCGTGTAAATTCAAGAGCCAATAAACCCTTTTAAGGTAGCGCCTATTTAGGCTCTTGTAGGTACTTTGAAAGAACCCAACCCTGTAAGGTTATTTGTTGTTCGGAATTAGACCATTTCACTAAAGCCCAACTCCCATCCTCCTCTATAAGCTCTACCAGTTGATCAAACTGAAGTTGGCCAATGGATCGTGATTTCATTGATTGTGAAGCACGAACAGCTAAGGTCTTTCTTTTCACTAATCGTAGCTTTTGCAATGAGAGAGCAGATGGGGTTTTTATAGGCCTGTTATTAGTGTCGGCAGGTTGCTCTAAGAAGTTATTTACCACATGCTCGGCAATGGGATTAGCGAAGGCGGCTAGCACAAGAAATACGAATCCTATAAAAAATGGTATGATATTTTGCTTGAATAGGCTTGGTTGACTCTTAAACTCGTTAAGAAACTCAATTAACAGTCCCTCAATATTTTCTAGTTGACTTGACTCAGTAGTATATGAGGAGACGAATTGATTAATAGCTCGATGCAAGTCGAATTGATTAATCGTTACATCGTCAGCTATAACCGTAGCATCATCGTTTATAAAGATCTCTTCAGGCCAATCTAGTGAACCAATCAGTTCAGCAAGATTTTTCATACCATAACTATTAGCAATTTCTTGGTAGGTAACTCCAATAAGCTCAGATTTTGCCAGTGTAGATAAGGCTTCTATTCCTGAGTAACTGTCGACAATTCTCCTGAATGAATTTGCTGTGGAGTTGATACTCACTAATAAGTCGCGATTACCTAGGGTAGCTATGCTATTTAAGAAATCAGGCGTCGTGATCTTTTCTAGGCCAAATAACAAGGAACTGGGTAAAGAAGAATTCGCTAGCTCAAAAATATCTGGGGCTAATTTTCTTGAGGCCGTCAGTGCTTTGGTGGCTTGTGATAATGCATTTTTGTACGATGAGTCATTTTCTAGGTCAAACGCAGCGAGTGCAGCTCTTTTAAGAAACTCATCAGGAAAGTTAAATTGAACTAATTTCTGTTTATCTAACAATTGCTGCAACTGGGTACTTGGGTAAAGTAGTTGTTGAGTGTATGTGTCAAACTTCAAAGTCGACAAACTATTAAGCATATCAAGCGTAAAGTTAAAGTATTTGTTGTTCGGTGGTATTACCATTAATTTGAGTTACAAGTATTTTTAATTTTACTCTTTTTTAACTATGAATTTCAATTGGTTGCGATTACTAACTCTCGACATATATCAATAAATGCTTATATGTATTTAGCAGTAGGCTTAACATTTTAATTAAAAGGGTTAACCAACCCAATCCCGCAGCCCTCAAAATCCTTCACATTGCGCGTCACCAACGGCAAACCATGCACAGCAGCCGTGGCAGCAATCAACATATCTGGCTGACTGCGAGTTTCGCCGCGCGCTTGAAATAAACCACGCCATTCACCCGCTTGGCGTGCAATCGCAGGCGTGATGGGTAAAACATCGCATTGCTGGAGGAATAGCTCAAACCATTGGCGAATCCGCGCATTATTTTTCCATGCCAAACCGAAATGGATTTCTTCTATGGTCACGACACTTAAAGCAATGGTCTGCACTTGATCAGCCCATGCAAGAACACCTCTGTCAGGTTGAAGGCGGCTAAGCTCGCTAATGATATTGGTATCACACAGCATCAGACGCATCCAAAGCACTGATAAAATCATTCTGCCGATTGGTACGTGGCATAGTGGGTAAGGCGCTGTCTTCTTTGAGTTCAGCTAATAACTGATGCAGGCTAGCGAAACGCTGGGCGAGGCTTGGTTTTTCTTGAGCCTTACTAACAACGAATTGCTTACTACCTGCAAGTTGCAACTCCACATCGTCACCTTCTTTTAAATCCAAGGCTTGCACCAAACTTGCGGGAATCCGTACTGCTAGGCTATTTCCCCATTTGGCAATGATCATAGTGTGCTCCTTGTGGATATACATTTATTTTAGTGTATAGGGCTCGGAATAAGTTCACAAGGCTCTTAAATATTGCGTAGTGATGGAAGCTAATAGCAAAAGCTATAAGATATACAGATGAACTTGGATTTATTCACCACATCACCCGAACCAAGCACTGAATCCCTAAGCCAAGATGCCTTCATCCTGCGCCAATTCGCCACAGCCCAGGCTGAAACCTTACTAGAAAATATTGACGCCATCACTGTTCAATCGCCCTTCCGCCAAATGCAAACTTCTCGCGGCTATACCATGTCGGTGGCGATCACCAATTGCGGCGCAGGCGGTTGGATTAGTGACAGTAAAGGCTATCGCTATAGCAGGGCTGATCCTTTAACCCATCAAGCTTGGCCAGTAATGCCAGAAGCATTTCGCAACTTAGCGCAAGCGGCTGCACAAGCAGCAGGTTTTGCGGGCTTTCAGCCAGATGTGTGTTTGATAAATCGCTATCCAGTGGGTGCGAAAATGGGTTTGCATCAAGATCGGGATGAGCGCGATTTGCGTGCGCCAATTGTGTCGATTTCATTGGGCTTGCCCGCTACCTTTTTGTGGGGCGGCTTACAGCGTAGTGATAAGGTGGAGCGAGTACTTTTGCAGCATGGCGATGTGGTGGTTTGGGGTGGCGCGTCACGTTTAAGGTTTCATGGTATTGCACCACTCAAAGCAGGAAGGCATCCCTTACTAGGCGAGCAGCGCATCAATTTGACGTTTCGGCAGGCTTTATAAGCTTTTGTCCGATTCAATCGTTTTTCTGTCCTATCAGCCACTTCCCAAGCCCGTATAATCACCCCCACTCAATTACCCATTGCAACACCAATGACCCAAGCCCTAATTGAAGTCGCCTTACTCGCTTACGATGATGCCAATGCAGTGGATGTATTTGGCCCTTTACAGGTGTTTGCTTCAGCGAATGAACTATCAGCTAAGCCGCGTTATCGCACGCGCTTGATTTCCTTGAATGCCACGCCCGAAGTGAAACTCGCTACCCAAACCCGTGTGTTATGCGATGGGGTGTTGGCCGATTTAGCCCACTCGATTCCTGATACGTTAATCATCGTAGGTGGCACGCCTGCACCACAAATCGCGCAAGATCAAATCCTTATCCAAAGCTTGCAGCAGCTTTTGCCACAGGTGGCGCGTGTGGCTTCGGTGTGTAGTGGTGCATTTATTTTGGCAGCGACGGGGATATTAAATGGGCGCAGGGCGACGACGCATTGGAAGCGTTATGCTGATTTTCGCGCCAGTTTTCCTGAGGTGCAGCTGGATATTGATGCGCTGTTTACTCACGACGGCAAATACTATTGTTCGGCGGGAGTAACGGCAGGGATTGATCTGACGTTGCAATTGGTGCAGGACGATTGCGGGCAGCGGCTGGCGCTGGAAACGGCGCGGCAAATGGTGGCGTTTTATCATCGTCCGGGCGGGCAAAATCAATTTAGTTCGCCGCTACATGCCAAGCGCGAGTTGCAGCATCCGGCCTTACGTAAGGCACAAGTTTATATTCATGAGCATTTAGAGCAAAGCTTAGAGGTAGCGCGTTTAGCCGATTTGGCGGCGATGAGTGTGCGCAATTTCTCGCGCCAATTTACCTCAGCAACGGGTTTAGCACCCTCGCGTTATATTGCTCAAGCACGTTTAGATCAAGCGCGTTGGCTGCTCGAATCCAGCGAATTATCCCTTGCCAAAATCGCTCAACAATGCGGCTTCCAATCCAGCGAAATCCTGCGCCGCAAATTCCTGCAAGCTTTAAAGGTCGCGCCTGCTGATTATCGCAAACGTTTTTCCGCCTATACCGAGGACTTAGTTTATGAAGCCTAAAATTGTCATTTTGTCGCTAGCGCAAGCCTGTTATTGGTTCGCTGTGTTGGTCGGGATTAGCCTGTCGACCGTGATTGGTTTGCAGCTCGCGCCCAGCGAAAGCCTAGCGACCTTGCCGTATGCACTGATTAGTGTCGGTGCGCTCGCTGCGACTTATGTTTTGTCGATGCTCATGCAGCGTTATGGCCGGCGCTTGGGCTTCCAAATTGGCGCATTAGCGGGCGCAGTGGCGGCAGGGTTGGCAATGCTGGCTTTGTCGACCCAGAGTTTTATGCTTTTTTGTGCGGCGAGTTTATTGATGGGGATTTACCAAGCGTCTTCGGTGTATTACCGCCTTGCCGCGATTGACGAAATGCCAGCGCAACAATCCGGTGTAGCGATTGGCTGGGTCTTGAGTGGCAGTTTGCTCGCGGCGATTCTGGGGCCAAGTTTGGCGCGGTTTGCCAATCAATCCGTAACCGAACCTAAGTATTGGGGCGCTTATGGCTTGGTAGCGATTTTTAGTGTGCTGGCTTTAATTCTGATCAGTTTTCTAAGCACCAAACCCACGACGCAAACTACTAGTAAATCCAGCCCAGCTAGCTTTTTAAAACTGCCTACGTATTGGCTAGGAGTGGGCAATACCGCTTTCGGACAAGGAGTGATGATGTTAATGATGTTGGTCGCACCCTTAGCCATGCACCAACACCACTACTCGGTCGACTCAGGTCTATCGGTGATCGGCTGGCACATTATCGGCATGTTTTTGCCCTCCTTTATCAGTGGCAAATTGGTGGATAAATTCGGGGCGCAATACGTGCTATTGGCGGGTTTAGCTGTATTCGCTTTGAGTGCTTTAGCGTCAATGTGGGGCACAACGGAAATGCACTACCACATTAGCCTATTCCTGCTCGGCATCGGCTGGAATTTGATGTATGTCGCCGGAACCAATCAATACAACAAGGCTTATCCGGCTGCCGAAAAAGGTCGGGCGCAGGGTATTGCGGAATTGGTGATTGCTATCGCGGCGATTATTGGTGTGGTGAGTGGTGGGGTGTTGATTCAGAGTTTTAGCTGGCAGAGTTTGAATCTGGGATTGTTGGTGGTGTTGGGTTTGGTGGCGGGTTTGAATCTGTGGGCGCGCAGCAACTTAAGTGCTGGAAAGCCAGCGTAAAGATGTGCCTTTTAGGGATATGTGGGGTTTGGAGCGCAAGCTGTGCCTTGCTGAAAAAGCGGCAAACCCGACATACCCCCACGACTGTTTGAATACCCAGACTCATTCACAAGCGTGTTTGCCAGCCTTCGATAAAACGGACGTTCACAGTCACCCACCACGGAGAAGTTTCAATGGACATGATAAGCACCAGCGATGGCACGCAGATTTTTTATAAAGATTGGGGTTCCAAGGATGCGCAACCGATCGTGTTTCACCACGGTTGGCCTTTGACGGCGGATGACTGGGATAACCAAATGCTGTTCTTTTTGAGCAAAGGTTATCGGGTGATTGCGCATGATCGGCGCGGACACGGGCGCTCCACTCAAACGTGGACTGGCAATGACATGGACACTTATGCCGCTGATGTGGCAGCGCTGACCGATGCGTTGGATTTAAAAAATGCGGTGCATATTGGGCATTCCACGGGCGGCGGTGAAGTGGCGCATTATGTGGCGCGGGCTAAAGCAGGGCGTGTGGCAATGGCGGTGCTAATTGGTGCAGTGCCACCAATTATGCTCAAAACGGAAGCGAATCCGGGTGGTTTGCCGATGGAAGTATTTGATGGTTTCCGTGCAGGTTTAGCGGCGAATCGTGCTCAGTTTTACCTCGATATACCAACTGGCCCGTTTTATGGCTATAACCGTGCAGGCGCAAAAGTCGATCAAGGTGTGATTCAAAATTGGTGGCGGCAAGGCATGATGGGCGGCGCACAGGCGCATTATGATTGCATTAAAGCCTTCTCAGAAACCGATTTCACCGAAGACTTGAAGAACATTACTGTGCCGACTTTGGTGATGCATGGCGATGATGATCAAGTCGTGCCTTATGCGGACTCAGCGCCTTTGTCAGCCAAGCTACTCAAAAACAGCACCCTCAAAACTTATAAAGGCTTCCCGCATGGCATGTGCACTACGCATGCTGATGTGATCAATGCGG
Organism: Thiolinea sp.; assembly: GCA_049292455.1. Lineage (GTDB taxonomy): Bacteria > Pseudomonadota > Gammaproteobacteria > Thiotrichales > Thiotrichaceae > Thiolinea. The sequence continues at coordinate 582,909 of JBATRF010000038.1, read as the reverse complement.
ATATTTTGGAATTTATCAGCGCAAAACGCTAAGCCGTATACGAAATAAACTCCAACAACGAACCATCAGGGTCACGGAAATAGATACTTGTGCCGTGACTTTTGTAAATATTAAGTAGGTGCATTCAATATGCTCATTCCTAAAGCTTTAGCGGCTACATTCAAGTGATTATCAAAACAGGCGAAGAGAATCTTCCGGTGATAAATCACTCATAGATTCACCTTGGCTTAAACGTACTCGCTGATTCACTGGTAAACCAATTTTTTTGCTAATTTGCCCACGCCTAACCCAAGCCAATTTATCCAGTGGCTGAGAAGGTCTAGCTTGCAGGCTAGACGCCAGCCTAACTAAACGCGCCACAGGTGTGCCGCAGCTAGTGACAATAATTTCTTCTCCCGCTTGGGCATATTTTAAGTATTCGGAAAGTCGGTTTTTCAGATCACGGGCTGCTACGTGCATAGTGAGTGGCTCAATTGTGGCTATAATTTTTGATTGTAGCTACATTAAGAAGAGTATGTGTATCTCAGTTGTTATTTATGTGTTTTTCAGTAAGCGCTATAAAATGATAGGGCAAACTATTATCATCGATATTTTTGGCTATAATTAAAGCAGATCGAACGTGATCCGGTTCTAGGCTTAAATGCAATGCGTTTTCGATATATTCGTCCCTTTTGTTTGAGTTTTCATTCTTAAATAGTACATAGGCTAAAGCCATATCATTAGCTGTAGGAGGTACATAAATAATTGTATTGTGATGTCCTTCTTTTTCCCAAGTTCGGTTTACAATTGATTTATATTTTTTAATAAAGGATTCAAGTTTTAACTGATCATCTGGTGTTAGCATATTCAATAGAACGCCAATTTCAGTCCAGCGCGGAGTATTTCTATCTTCTAGCTTGGTAAATATTTCTTGGAATAATTTGCTGATTTTGGGTTGAGGCTTTGGAACCGCAATACCTTGGCCTTTAGAGTCATAATAGTGATCAATAGGCGCAGACATTTGAGAGATCATAAGCTGTGCCTCTTTCTTCTCTTGCAAATATCCTAAATTTAACAAACTTCCGAGATACAGACCAAGAAAATCTAGCTCATCTCCTAGAAAATGCATTTTGCTCTGGATCATTGTTCGCTGAGTCAAGTAATGAATAATTTGTACTGGGTGTTCAAGAAGATCAAATAATGTTTCAAAATCAGCAATATTCATCGAAGGGCAGGGACTATAACCTTCAGGAATCCAACCTGTGTCTGTCAAAGACTTAAGGTTAGTTTGTACTATTGTAAAATTTTCCAGTGACACAGATACTCTAATTATTTTTTTTATATCTCTTATATTTACTGGGATCTGCTGTTGCAGAAGATCATCAATAAGTGAGTCTTTCTTGCTTAAATCTTTTAGATATTGTTCGAATCTATAGGATTGAATACTTGGCTCTATAATGATTTCATCAATATGCCTTTTAATCCTTTGAGGAGCTCCTCTTAGTGCAGACTTGGTGATCTTATGTGATTTCGCCTCAATTATTATTGCATGGGAGTCAATAAATGCAACTAAATCAGTCTCATAATCTTTGTCATCAGACTTCCACTTTATACCTGTTACTGTTAAGGCGCTAGGGAATCTTTTTTGAACTATTTCCGCAATTTTTCTTTCTAAATAGGTAGCTCTCCTTTCAGCAAGTTTTTTAGAGTTTATATTTTCAATTAAACTATTTAGAGACATTAAAATAAAGCTAAAGAAAACCTGAGGGATAGAGCAGAAGTAAGACAGATTGTCAATCTTAATAAGTGGTTTTTCCCATATAGGGTTGTCAAGGAAGAAGTGCTCAGCGTTAATATCCTTTAGATCACCTAGGCTATATGAAAATAATTCTAGTATTTTTGTGGCTTGGTCAATCGTAATATTGGTAGCTTCGGATATTTTTTGTGGGCTAAACATAAAGTAGTCAGTCATGCGCAGATCATAATGCGATACTATGAATAAAAATGTATTTTTATTTGTTAATTTTGGGAGTTTTAAAGTACTTATGATCTCGTCAATATTAGTGATTTCTAGGCCTGTTAAATTGTTATACAAAATAATTTGATTTTTCGTATATTTTTCTCTTTTTATCTTTTTTAATATCTGATAACGCTCATTCAGTGAATTTTCAATTGAGTCAATCATAAAATCGAAAGCTTCAATAATTGAAGTTGCACCTACGCCTATACTTTTAATTAAATCATGATCTAAATAACCATAGAGTTCTTTTGAAATCTGTTTCACTTGAGAAAAGTACCCCCAGTTCCTAACAGTTTCTGTATATAACCTGATGCTTTCTTGTATACCCCTTATAGCTTTCTCCTCATCATTAAGTTCCAGAACTTCACTGCTAAATCTACTTAAGCTAAAGCTTCGCCCTAGTGTTTTTAATTCATTGATAACATCTTCAACTATTAAAGGAGGAGCATATTTTTTACCTAACTCTTTCTCATCTATCTGTAGTAGTAAAGAGTGTAATATTTCAACCTGAAACTGATGAGTAGAGTCGGCCTTTTCAGTATATTGAACTCCATTATCACCAACCCCAACGACTAATGCATAGCCAGAAATTATTGAGAGAATGCTGATTGGGTCATACTCTTTTAGTATTTGCCGTAAATTTTCGATAGAGTTTTCAAATTTTTTCTTACTTTCAGAACCCAGACTATCAACTACTAAGGCCTTATTCTCTTCACCAATCATAGCAAAAGGGCTTTTAAGCTCAGTAAAGACTGGGCCTAATATGTTGTTTTTTACCTTAGAACCTATCTTTACCTTAGATTTAATTAACCTTTCTTTCCTTTTCCTTTTACGTTTTTCCTTATTATTTATGCTCATAACCCCCCCAAATCTCCTTTTGTATATGAAAAGTTTTTTATCAAGTTATCGAGAGAAGTAAGAAATAAACTCCAACAACGAGCCATCAGGGTCACGGAAATACACACTCATGCCGTGACCTTGAGACCCAAAGCGTGGTACTGGCCCGACTTCAACTGCGATCCCGTGCTGCTGCAAATGCTCAATCGCGCCTTCAATTTTATCTGGCCAAATGAAACACAAATCACTACCACCAGGCTGCACAGGAACTTGCGCAAGAGGTACGGCGTTCACATTCGGGCCATGACAATTTAACTGCGCATTGCCCAAGCGATACGCAAAACCATTACCGCGTGGAATCACTTCCGCGCCCAGCACGTTGTGGTAAAAAGCATTCGAGCGCTCCCAGTTGGAAACGTGAATCACGCAGTGGTCGAGGTCGATTTTCATGGTGCAGGTTTCTAGTGTTGGAGTGGAGCCGCTAAGCTTAATCCGTAAAAGCCGAACAATCTATTCGGAATTTGCTGTCTAGCAAGAATAACCCAAGTCAGTAAACTAGCCGCCATCACAGTTACTCAATCAAGGATTAGAAAATGTCTAAATTACTTAAAAGCTTAATCAGTAGTTTGTTAGTAGTGGGTTCTATGCAGGTCGCGCAAGCCGCTGATTTAAGCGAAGCGCAAGCTCGCGAGGCGATTAAACCGTTTTACGATGCATTTACTATCGCGCCCGATCGTGATGCCGAAAAGTTGGTTTTGGCAGGCACGGCGGATAATTGGGAATCATGCAGTGCGGATGATGTGTGCAAGCCGCGCGTTGAAGCCGCAAAAACTATTGGCGGTTTTGGCAAAGCGATTCCTGATTTGAAATGGGAAATCAAAGAAGTCGTGGTGTCTGGCAATCGCGTGGTGGTGCGTGGCGAAGGTTCGGGCACACCCGCAGTCGACTTTATGGGCGTGCCACACAGCGGCAAAAGCTTCAAACTAATGTCGATTGATATTCACCACATCGAAAATGGCAAGATTGCAGGCAAAACCTATCACCTAGAAGATTGGGCAGGCGCTTTGCAGCAATTGAGCGCTAAGTAATTCAGCATAGAAAGAAGGCAGTCATGAGAGGCTGCCTTTTTCAGTAGGAATCCATTGCGCGGGTTGCTGCAACAGAAAATCAATCAAATAACGCACTCGCAGGGGTAATTGCCGCCGTGAAGGATAAGCCAAGCAAAAGGTCAATTCATCACCCTGCCACTGCGGCAAGATCAGGCTTAATTCTTGATTAGCCAATTCACGCTGAATACTGACCGGCAAATGCAGACCAATGCCGAAACCGAGCTTAATTAATTGCTGCATCACCAAGGGTGAATCACAACTGTGATAATGCTCAGGGACAAAGTGCAGCATCTCGCCATTATGTTGCAGGGTCACACTTTGGTTAGGATTGAGCTGCTTCAATAATACCCAATGCTGGCGCGGTAAGGACTCAAGCGTAATCGGTTCAGGTGCTTGCGCCAAATAAGCAGCGCTAGCAAGAATTTGCACATGGGTATTGAACAAGGGACGCACAACCAAGGAGTCGTCCTTCAAATAACCAATACGCAGCGCCAAATCCAACTGCCCCGCAATTAAATCCAACTCGTGATCCGTCAAGACTAGATCAACATAAATCTGCGGATACAGCGCTCGAAAGGCTTGTAGTTTCGGGTTAAGCCAATCCAGTGCTAAATCGGCGGTCGTGGTAATCCGTATGCGACCTTGCGGCTGCTCCTGTGTGACTAATTCATTCACCTGACGCAGCGCTTGATTCAATTGCGCCGCTTGCGGATACACCGCTTGACCATCAGTGGTTAAAGTCAGTTGGCGGGTGGTACGTTGCAACAAACGCACCTTGAGCGCTTCTTCAAGCAAGGCCACTTGCTCGCTGACACTGGAGCGACTCATCTGCAAGAGTTCGGCTGCCTTGGCAAAACTGCCCTGTTCGACCACAGTAGCGAAAATCGCGAGGCGTTTGAGTTGGAGGAGATCAGGAGCGTACATGCAAGCCTATTAACGGGTAATCGGACTTGCATTATGAATAAGCACTCAGCGCTCTGGCAATGTGTTTGACGACTAAGGACAAACCTGTAGCAGCGTTTTAGTATTGCCCCGTGCACAGCGATTGGCTTGATACACTAAGCCTTCCACTTCATCGTCGCCCAGCATAATACGAGTGACTTTTTGCGCCACGCTATCATCCGCGACCCGCTCAATCCAATCCGCAGCGACCATACCACCATTGCCGGTATAACTATCGATCACCACCTCGACCCACGGGCGCTTGGCATTAATCCCTTCGGGCAATTCGGGCGTGACCCATTGCCAGACATTGCCTTGTTTTTGCAACCAATTGGTTTGCTGAGCGAGGGTGCGAATCAGTGCAGCCGGTAGATTCAAATTTTTGTCCCAAGGCGCGCGTTCTAGTTTGATCGGCTTTTCTTTGCTCCATTTCGCAGGCGTATCGTCCCACATTTCATTGCAATGTAATTGCAGGCCACAGGCTTGCTTGTTGATTAAGTTGGGGGTGTATTTAATCTTGTCCTCAAGCGGGTCAGCGGTGATCGTTTGCACAATTAGATAAGGCAGAATGAATTGATCAGAGGCCATTTTATTATTCAATGTCGGATCAGCGTTCTCCTTGCCATATTCCTCAACCACCGACTGATAAAGCAAAGGTGACAAATTAATTCGCTGCGCCTTCACCTGATAGCCTGACAAAATTCCCTCCGCATCTAAGCTGGGGTAGAGCGCGAAATACAAACGCCAAGTTGGGTATTTCGGCAAAGGCACTTGATGCGCCGCCAATTGCAGCGGGCCTAATTCTTTATAATAAGTCAGATCCTGTTCACTCAAGTTGTCTAGCCCTTGGGGTGGCACTTGATTCACACTAACTTTAGCGGCTTTAGTCGATGGTTTTTTAGCTTCGCTAGCAGATGCAGTGGAATAAGTGATCGCGCAACAAAGCGGCAGAAGCAGGAGATATTTGCTGAAGGTGTTCATGGTTGCCTCGCTTGCACCAAGAAGAAAAGAAGTCGTTTTTATAAAGACTGCTGAGCTTAATGATAGTTCGCGAGGCGTAGATAAGCCTGCTTTAATCTTCCACAAACCGCGCCTTTAACTCTGGTGTTGGCAACATGCAAACATCCTTCCGCCCAAACCAGCGATAACGATTACGCGCAATGACATCATAAACCGCATCGTGCAGCGGCCTTGGAATTACTCGAAAGATCAATAAGGCACGCCAAGGCCAACGTAAATATTTAGCCACTCTTAAAGCTGCTTCAGAGCGTGTATAAGCCCGCCCATCTTGGATAAATACAAAGGTTTTGGCATCAGCAGGATCAAAGCCATAGGTTTGTAGCAAGCGCGCACCTGCTGCTGATTGCAGTGGAGTGAAATTTAAAATAGGAGCAGTTTCGTGTTGCAAAATAAAGCGCACCGAGAAGGTACACAAATTACACACGCCGTCGAAGATAATCAGATTGTCCATGCGCTAAGCCTTGGGTTTTGCTTAGCATAACAGTTTGTGAGTGGGGAGGGGCTGCAAGCTGTGCTTACAACCCGAAGCAATCAGCCTAAGCTTATTTCTTCACGTAAGCGCCAACGCCACAGAAGAAACCTTTTGCGTTCTTAATGACATAGCTTTTCTTGTCTTGTGGCTCAGTGCCGCCTGGTAAAGGCCACTTGTAATCCACCCAGCCTTTGCCTTCCGCGCTCATCGCAGTCGCAACCATCTTTTCAAAAGGCTTGTCACCATATTTGTCGAAGCCCATCATGTCAGTGCCAACCAACTCTTGCTTGAGCGCGTGTGACAACATTTTGCCCTTGTCATCCATGCAGAACACATACAAGTCTTTGTCTTGGAAACCGCCATCTTTGGCTTTGAAGGTTTCAAAAGCAGCTTCGCCTTTTTCATCGACTAACTTAGCGGCTTTTTCGCTCATAGCTTGGGCTTCAGCTTCAGTGCCCATTTCCATAGGTGCAGCTGCTGCAGTCGCTGCTGGTGCCGCCGCTGGCTTAACGCCTTCAGCCATCGCAGATACACTTAAAGCCAATAAAGCAGCACCGATCACAGTACTTAATGATTTCATCGTTGGGACTCCTCCAAGGATAGATAAGCCAGCAGTTGCTCGACACTCGGAAACTCACTGGCGCAGTGTGCATAGTATTTGCACAGCGGAGGATTTTAGTTATTTTTTTCGAGAATGCACTAAAAACGAATAAAAGATTTGTAAAGGAATGGTAAATCTACAAACTACTATTAAATTTCTTTTTTTGCCAATTAATTCAATATCCTAAATGGGCTAAACGCTGAGCTATTCAACACTAATTACTGTTCCCCCGCCAATACTCGCAACTCTTTCACCCGCGCAATATTCAACTGCATCGGGCAATAAGCCTTCATCGGACCACCGACATATCGGGTAGCTAATTCACACTGCGTAGTTCGATAACTCAGCCAAGCTTTTTGCGAGGCTTCAAACTTCTGCGCGTCCTCTGTACTGGTTTCACTAATCATTTTATGAATTTGGTCGTAAAGTCGATTCATTTCTTTTTAATGGCAGCACTAGTTTCTTGTGCGCAGCTAAGCACTGAGGCGTTATTTGCACCACCCGCATCCTTTAAGCATTTGCTATAAATGGCATCATACTCTTGAACAGCCGCGAAGCTAGAACTAGCAGAGCTTAATAATAGCGCACCTGCCAAAACAGTGATTCTTGAACTGATCTTCATCTCATCTTCCTTGTGTTTAGCTACAAGCTTCATGCTTTAAGTGTAGTGCTAATCCTAGTGATAGACTCCAGCCATTCCTCCAAATACTCGGTTTCTGCCCATAATTCATAGGCTTCGGAATGATCACAATTCTCAGTAATCGTCTCCAAAGCTTTTAAAGCAGCCAGTATTAAAGATTGATAGTTTTCTGCGGCAGCAGCTTTAAACCAATCTTCACTGTTGGCTTGGATTTTAACGAGATCTTGTGGATTGCCTTGTTTGAGATAAACCAAAATAGCAGCAGCGGCAATCGCAGCATTGCTTTGATCTGCCTCAATATACCCTTCCGCTTTGGCTTGAAAAATATCGTCAAACACCTCGCCCAATAAGCTTAAATCACCTGCTTCGCCATGAAATAATTCAGCTGTGAAATCCAAAGCAAAATCATTTTCAAACGGCTGTGCTCCCCAAGCACCCATGCTTTATGCTCCTTGAACTTGCTGCAATTGGTTTAATAAGTTGTGCCCTAATTCCCGATCCGTCATCGCAATATAAGCCGCATAACCTCTTAAACGTGGCAAACTTTCGCCTTCCGGCAACGCTTTACCTTGCTTTAAATTATGTACCGCAGCGCGCATTTGGCGTTTCAACTCACGGCTAACGCGTGGTGTTTTTTCACCATTCACGACTAAACCAGTGACTTCTTGCACATCGCCATTACGAATCACGCGCGTCTTTTTCGCATTTAATGCAAAGCCTTCTTCGCCCAACACCCGTTTCAGTGTGCCTAATAAGCGGCTGATTTCTGGCTTGTTTTTGCTATTCGTGGGCAAGCTGAAGGTTAAATCATCGGCATAACGGGTATAACGCCAGCCTGCTTTTTGTGCGAAGCCGGTTAAGCGCCGATCCAAACGTAAGCAGAGTGCATTAGTCAATGCAGGGCTAGTCGGTGCGCCTTGTGGCAAGCAGCGGTCAGCGAGGGCGACATAAACTTGTTTACCTTCATGTTCGACGATTTCGCGCGGCGATTCGGTGCATAGTAAGGCTAGTAATGTGGCGATTTGTTCAGGATAACCCGCTTTGCGGAAGACGCCTTTCACGCGTTTCCAGCTAATGCTTGGGAAGAAGTTTTCAATATCAACTTTGACCAATAGTTGGCTATTGGTATGCTCAGCGGCATTGGTGGCTATTGAGCGTCCGCTGATAAAACCGTGTGCTGAGCCGTGTACCACCAGATTGTCTAGGATATGATGCAGAATCCAGTGTTGTACTTGTTTCAATTTGGGCAAAGGTGCCCAAATCGCGCGCATCCCGCCGGAACGCTTCGGAATTTCAAAGCGCGTGTAATGGCTTTTCGGGGCAACTTCACGCTGATAGCAAAGCCAACGCAATTCGCTCACGGATACATTCAGCGCTTCACACAATTGCGCAACTTTAGTGATCGCAGGTAATTGATTTTCCAGCAAACGTTTATTGGCATTCGGCGCATCCCATTGATCTTCGCTGGTGTCGTCTGACCAATAAATGCCTTCACCCAAATGCACAATATGCTTGGCTTGATAAGCTTGCCAGGCTTCTTTGTTTAAGCGTCGCTGCTCAGTGGCTTCTTTTTTTAGCTCTTGGCGGTATTTTTCCAGCTCAGCCTTGGCCATATTATCAGTTGGGCGGCGTACCACCATAAAACCATTTTGCTGCATTTGTTCGCGCACATAAGCATTCACACTGCCTGCTTTTTCAATGGCTTGCCACAATTTTTCGTAGCGACTTGCGTTAGTTTCACTCATGCTCTAGCCCTCAATAAAGCCGCTCAGTTCCAATTGTGCGATTTTGCCTAAATACGCATGGCGCGCTTCCTGCACGGAATTGAAGGCGAATTGCTGTTGTTTGCTTTGCTGATTCAGCTCGCGGCTCACCAACAAACGCTTATGGTTTAAAGTTACTTGAATTTGTTCTTGCTGCTGCTTTTGGCGGCGGGTGAGCATGCGCGTTTCTTGAGTAATCACACTGATATCGCGATTTGCCTGCTGCTCAGCATAAGCAATGCGCAAAGCAATTAAATGGCTGCACGCGCCTTGGCTCAAACCATAAGTCATAATCTGATGACAAGAACAAGACGCTTTGCTGATTTGCCCTTCATCGGTGAGTTTGAGCTTAGCGAGATAATCGCGCTTGTCTTCTTTGACGGTGATTTCTGCTGAAATTTCAGTACCTTCTAATGGAATCACCGTCATCTGCAATTGGCTAATCGCTTTTTGGCGCGCTACCAAGTCATAAGCCAATTTCTCCGCTGGTTGACGGAATTGGAAATGACTCATCTCCAGCGGCTCTTGGGTCAGCGGACGATAGCGGTAGAGGTCATGCGCCAGATCATACATCACCAAACCTTGCTGACTGGCCTGTTGTAGTGCAGTGCGGCAAGCTTTCTCACTCAAGTTAGTGGTTTGCACCAAATCTTCTAAGCTAGCGACATAGACTTTTTGCAGGGCAGCCACTACGGTTTTTAACTCAGCCACGCTTTCACTGCGGCGCGGCAGAAGTAAGTCAAAATTCAAAGCTTGCGACCAATTGCTCGCAGTAAAACCCGTCACCGCCAAGGTCAAACTCATACCCGAACCGCCAAGCATCCAAAAACTCGGCATACCATTACCCAAAACCTGCACTTCAATCGTGTCAGCATAAGGTAAGAATCGCTTTAATAAAGCCAAACGGCGGCGACCCCATAAGCGAATTACCTTGGCTTGTTTACCTTGATAGGCTTCAGCGCTACCTTCAATCACCACATCATTCGGCTCTAATACCAAACGCGGTTGTTGATTCGGCACTAATTCAATCCGCAGACCACGTTTTTTGCCTTTCACATCGGCATGTAAACGTAAATAGCGCAGCGCGTTATACAGGTCAATCGGTTTTAGGAAAAAGGTATCGCTCGGCAATTGCGAAGCCGATTGCACTTGCAGCAGACCACGAATCCAAGCTTGTGGTACTTGAATACGCTTTTCGATCACTTCGGTATCGGGCAGTGCAGGCGCGGTTTCAGTTTGGAAATTCACTGTTTCTTTGCCGACTGCGAACTGGGTAGTGCGGAAGCTGCGAATCTGCTCAATACCTTGTGCCAGCTCTTGGCTGAAATCAATATTGGTGGTGCCGAATTGGGTTTTGCCTTGCGCTTCAAAGCATTCATTATCCAAGGCTAAAGCCGCATAGCAGCCTTCATCTTTGCTAAACACTTCGAGCAATAAACCATCAGGATGCACGCTAATAATCGGGTCGAGTATCAACCAAGCTTGCGGGTCATTGCGCAATAACCAATCGAAATAAGCGCGATAAGCTTTCGCCAAGCCTTGATTTTGCGAGCTGCGGCGCATTTGCATAAAGGCGGCATAAGCGGCACGATCTTTAGGCACATAACGATAATCGCTGCTGACAATCGCAAATAAAGTTGCCAAACCTTCACGGAAAGCCAGTGGCTGTTTGATCTTGCCCGCAAACTGCACCGCATCGCGTTCTAAATGCGTAAATAATTGCAGCGCATCATCGTGAAAATCACTCGGCTGCTGATAGCGTAATGTGAACGTTTCGGCGGCTTGAACTGGATTGGTTTCAGTACTCATGCGTGTGCTCCGGTGGAGGCTTTCGCTTGGCTACGTTGCCAGCGGCGCAAAGCGCGATACGCGGCCTTGCTAATATCGGCATCATTCGCCGCCTCTTTAATCTGTTGTAAAGCGGCTTCAGCTTCGGGTGTAACAATCCGCGCCAAACCTTCAATCGCCCCCAAACGCAAAGCTTCTTGCTGCTGCTTGTCATTGGCGATTTGCGCTAGAGTTTTCACTTCTTGCTTAGCAATCAACAGCGGCAAGACCTGAGCTTGATGCGCAGCACTGCCCGCAGCTTCGGATAAAGTCTTAGCAAAACTGTCTTGCATTAAAGCCTCGGGTTGCGCGAGTAAACGCTGCCAATCGAGCTTAGCTTTCGGCTGATATTTAGCGAGCAGTTGATTCGCCAAAGTGCTGACTTGCACCACAGGCGAAGTTTGCAAAGAACTTAAAGCCTCTAATAAAGGCTTTTCATTGACTGTATCCACCGCTAATAAAGCGGTGAGAATCTGCACTTGGAAAGTACGCTCAGCTTTGTTCTCAGTGGTCAGCAATTGCAATAAACGTGCAGGCTGCAAATGCTGCTGCACCAGTGTCCATAACAATTGTTCAAGGGTTTTGGTTAAAGCTTTTTCCGTTTGCTGACGCTCGTAGTCATCTGGCTTTTGCTCTAGGCGTTGATAAGCTGTTTGCCAGCGTGCGAAATAGTTTTCGAGTGCTTGCTCCAAACTAGCCGCCAAGGCTTTGGAAACCTTATCCATGCGTCCCATCAAGCGCGCGACTAACTCCACCACTTCAGGTTTATTCGCAGCCAATAAGTTTTGCAGCTCATCGACGCTATAATCGTCACGACTGAGCAAGCCTTGTCCCAAACTATTCACAATGAACTGTGCATAACTAGGATCGTCCGGCGCATAGTCTTGGCCGAGCAACTCCAATAATTTAGCCGTAGGCGCAGTGCTCACAATCCGCTCCAACAACTTCTCGTCGTTTTGCGGGAAGTGACCTTGTAAGAGTGCGTAATCGACTTCGCTAGCAGTGTTTTTATCGGTTTTCCACAATAAGCGCGCGGTATTAAACGCAGCCTCTACTACGTCCATATCGCTATCTTCTTCACGCAATAATTTCAGCAAGAAAGCGCGTGTTGCTTCGGTATCGCGGTATTGCAGCAAGTTCACTGCATGCTCGCGATAATCGCTGTAGCGGGTTTTATCAGCAGCGTAATCCTGCACCAAAGCCCACGCCTCTTGGGTATTCAACCAACGCAAACCATTGAGCGCGTGTTCGGCTAAATCAGAGTAATACTCGGCATTTTTCAAGCGCGATTTAATTTGTTTAAAGATGCGCTCGCCTTGTTCACCCTTGCCCAAATGCCCAATCGCTTCAATCGCAGCTTCATGTAAGAAATGCTCATTATCTTCGGCGAGTTTCAGTAACTTATCTAAGGCACGTTCATCACCCGACTTGCCTAAAGCGAGGGCTGCACGTTTACGGAATTCATCATTTTTCTGATAATCCATCGCTGCCAGCAGAATGCTAAATCCTTGCTGACGACCACTATTCGCCAAACCTTCCGCTGCTATGAACTGCACATCCAGATCTTTGTGCACCAGCATCGTCAGCAATCCATTCACGCGGCCTGCGCGCTTCAAGGCACGATGCGCCATCGCTTGTAACACAGTCGCTAATTGCGCGGTATCCAAGACCGGCAAGGCATCCGCCAAAGTCTTATCCGCATCCTTGTTTTGCACCCAGCCGAGTGGGTAAGCCAAGCGCGTCGCCTCATCCAAATAATTCAAACGAATCAAACTGTTAAACAATTGAACCAGCAAGTCTTCATGGCGCGGGAATTGCAGTTCTAACCAACGTTTATCCGCCGACTCATCTTGATAATCGTCAATAGACTGATCGAAGCCAGTAATCATGATAAGCGCTTTAATAATCGCTTTGGCTTCTTTCGGCTGCTGCTCCAAGCGCTTCAATAAGGGCTTGAAGGCTTCCACCGGACGTTGGCTGGCAATCACTTCATAAGCTTGATTCAGCAGATCAGCCGCCAAGAAATCGGTATTGAGATAATTCACTAACCACAGCGCAGGTTCAGCACTGGGGATTAAACGCATCGCATTCAAAACACCGCGTTTTTGCGCATCCGTGCCGCGCTTAAATAAGCCAATCAAAGCATTGAAAGCTTGTGGATGTTTTTGCTGTGCCAAGGTTTCGGCGGCTTTCATCGCCACGCCCATTGAGCTATTTTGGCTAGCTTCGAGCAATAAAGGTTGCACACCTGCTTCGGCATAATGCGCAGCCAATTCATTCACCACTTGCAGACGTAACTCAGGTAAATTTGATTGCAATGCAGAGGGTGCGGCCTTCACTAAACCCACATCCGCGCTATACAGCTTCCACGCTTCGGGCGCGAGAATCTCGTGATTGCTACCAATCAGGTTTTGCAACAATTGATGTGACTGTTTGAGCGGATAATGCTTAATCAGCAGCTCTAAACCTTTGCGGGCAATATCTGAGCGTGGCGAAGTGGTCGCGGTATTGCCGAGCAGCGCTAAATCCACTCCCATGGTTTGCAAAGTGTCGAAAGCGAATAAGCGTACTTCGATTTGCTCGTGATTCAATAAAGTCAGGAAGCTGCTCACCACACTGTCATACAAAGCTTTGTCGCGCTGCGCCAAATCTTGCAAACTGCGCAAGGCTTTTAAGCGCAGACTCAATAAGCCGTGGCGCACCGCTTGCGGATTGTCTTGACGCACTAAACCTAAATAAGCACCAAAGGCGCGTTGGTTCCAAGCCGCTTGTTCGGGTTTAGCTTTGGCAGGCTTAGCCGATTTGGCTTCAGCCGCTTTGATCTCATTAGCAAAGCGCTTAGTGAAAGCATCGTATTGCAATTGCCATTCTTTGCCAGTCATACCTGCATTCAAGCGTACTAAAATTTCCAGCAAATACGCTTTTAAATGCCCGCTGCCATACACCAAAATCGTGGCGATTTGCTGCAAAGTGGCTGCATTAAAATTCCAGCGCTTATCATTGTCTTTGCTGTCCGCACCTTGCTGTTGCTGTAACCACTGCTCCAAATAAGCCCAACGCGCTGTCTCATCGCTATAACGCACCAAGACATCGGCACAGAACTGCTGCAAATCCGGCTGATTTAAACCCAAGGCCCAAGTACTTAATTCGGGTTCATCGCCATGCAATAAAAACTCATGACTCGCCAGCGCCAATACCGCAGGGATAAAGGTGCTTTCATTCTGGAGGAAGCTTTGCAGGTTTAAAGGTGTGGCGGTTTCGAGCGCTAATTGCGCTGCCAAACGTTGTTGAATACTGAGTTGCTGCTCAACTAATTTAGTTTCCGCCAACACCGCTTTCGCGGTTGGTTCGCCTAAGAGAGCTAAAGCCAAACCTGCATTGGCGCGCACCACAGGGCGTTCATCGGCTTGCAGTTCCATTAAGATCGGAAGCTGTTCAGCGCTGACTACATACGGCAAAGCTTTCGCCGCCACCTCCACTAAGAAAGCATGGGTCGATTTCAAATAAGTTTGAATCGTCGGGAAGGCTTGCACTTGCGCAGTCGAGCCTAAGCCCGTCAAAGCTTGTGCTGTGATGCGTAACCACTGGTCTTTTTCAACTTTTACTGTTGGCTCTGGGCGCGCTAATAAAGTCTCTAAGGTGTTAAACGCTTGCGGCTCGCCCCATTTCACCAAAGCATTCGCTGCAGTCACCTGCACATCGTCATAGGGGCTGTTTAAAGCAGTTAATAAGGCAGTTTGCTGATTAGCATCGACCAATAATTTAATCGCTGCATTACGCAGAGACTCATGTTCATCATTCAGCAGGGCAGGCAAATGCGTTTGATTGGCTTTGCTCGGATTCTTTTGGATATAAAGCAGCGCCTCGCCTTGCACATCTGCGAAGGGACTTTTTACCGCTGCGGCCAAGGCGTTTTGAATATCGAAGCGTTTTTTATCGCTTAAAGCAAAGCGCAAAGCATCGGTGCGCACGCCCGCGAATTTGTCATTGAACAGTTCCAGCAACAGTGGCTCAACCCAATCCAAAGCAGGCAGCACGCGGCTTTTTGCCATCAGCTCATTTAAAACTTCACGATGCAGATTTTCATAGCGACTGCTCAATAATAGGCGCAGTGTATCCACATCTGAGCCACCCAGTTGGCGATTCAAACAAGTCTTAAACGTTTCTTGACGAATCGGCTCAAACGGGTCGTTTAGAGCCGTTTGCAATAAATGCAGTGCTTGCTCAGCATCGTTTTTCGGAGCAGTATTTTCTTCAGTTTTTTGCCCTAATAGCGCTGTTTTTAGCGAGCTTAATAGAGATTTTTTCGGCTTTTCGCCCGCTTCCGGCTCGGCAAAAATATCCAAGAGTGTTTTTAAACTGCGCGCGTGAATGTCTTGATGCTGCGAGGCAAAACCACGTTCAGCAGTCAAGAGTGAGTTAGCTTGCAGTTTTTGCAAGGCGGTGAAAGCAGCGTCACGCACTTCAGGGGCTTTATCATTCAGCAGAATTTCCAGAGTGGGAATGCTATCTTCTTGATTCAGCCAAGCGAAGGCACGCCCCACACCGGCACGAATTGCCGCATTCGATTCTTGGCTCAGTACTAGTAACATGCCAAAGGCGCGCTGATCTTGCAGCACTGCCAAGGCAAAAGCCGCCAAGAAACTAATATCCGCATGGCGATTGCTCATGCCTTGTAGCAGCACATTGTAATCAGCAAATTCCAGCGCTTTGATGAGCTTCGCTGCATCTTTACTGGAGGCCTTGCTGGGTTTAGTGGCTTTTGCTGTGCCATCACCAAGTAATTCAAAATCTTCCAATTCTTGCAATTGACGCGCTAAATCTGGCTCCAATGCTTTTAACGCTTGAGTCAAATTCGCTTGGCTTAAAATCGACACTAAAAATGCGGTATGGCGCAGGTTAGCGTCGTTATCGGCTTGAGCCAGCAGCAAAGCGCGTTGCACTTCCATATCTTGCAACAGATTGCGCTGATACAAACGAATCAAAGCGGCGCGTTGCAAATCGGGTTGTGCCACACTCAGTGCTTGCAAAGAAGCTTTCGGCGAGTTGCCATACAAGCCTTCCAGCAAACTCAAGGCTGTTAAACGCAAAGCCGCTTGTTTGTGATTCAGCGCTTGCACTAGCATTTGCTCGGCACGCGGCTGGTCTTTAGCGAGTGCGGCTAATACTTTTAAAGCTTCTTTACCAATGTCGAGCTGATTGGTGGCGAGCGCAACTTCATAAGGGCGTAACTCATCCGCCGCGACCTTGCTTTCCCAAGCTTTGAAAGCGAGTTGGCGCACGGTGTCGTGGCGCGTGTCTTTGGTGGCAGTTTCTAGTAAAGCGAGGGCGCGCGGGTGTTTGGCTTTTGCAACTAATTTAACGAGTTGCTCACGCAAGCTACGATCTTGTTCGCTTTTTAAACGCTCATCCAGTAAGTCAAAGGCGCGTTTATCATCGTAGCCTGCGAGCAGTATTAAGGCTTTTTCGCGCTCCTGCGGGTCATTGCGTCCGCCAAACTCCTTCGCCCAAGCATAGCCATCATTAATGGTGACTTTGACTTCGGTGGGCTTTTCGTTTTCATCCAAACCGACAATACGCAAGGACGCATCCGTGCCCGCGACCAGCAGAGCAGGTTTATCCAAGTAGTCAATCAAGCCTAAATAAACAACATCCGCCAAGCCTTGCTTTAACGTCGTTGGCTGGCCGCCGCTATACGCCCAAGCCTTGACACTTTTATCATGTGCACCGCTGAATAAGCGTTCTTTGCTCAATAATAAAGCAGTAATTGGTGTTTCGTGATTGCTGCTTTTGCCTTTATCCAAAGGCTGCAAAGTCCCGCGTGCATGCGTCAAAAACAGCTTTTTATCCGCACCTGCCGAGTAAAACTGCAATTCATTTTGCGCAAATAGTAGTGCGGTCACTTGGCCTTGATGTACTGCGCCTTCGCTGGATAAATCGAACTCGCCATCGGCTGTTTCGGCGTGATAAACCGCCACATTGCCTTTGCGAAAACCGACCGCCAACCATAAGCCATCAGGGCTAGCCGCCAGCGTTGTTGCTGCATCAGCATTTTCGAAGGTTTGGCTAATGCTGTGCTTTTTTAAATCAATGATGCTAATTTGCTTGGCTTGCAAAACGGCTAAACGATTGTGCGCTAAGAGTGCGAGGGCTAGGACTTCACTTTGGCTGAAATCTAAATCGCCTAAAGCTTTGGCTTTCCCTTCTTGAAAAGCAGCGCTATACAGCTTGCCATTAGTGCCTGCGAACCAGATGTGCTGAGCATTGCCGGTTAAAGCGCTGGCACTACAAGGCAAAGGCTCGTTTTTTAGGCTAGTGTATTCAGTGCTGGTCGTGAGGCGATATAACTCAGTGGCCTGATTTTCGGGGTGTTTGGTGATGAAAACCGTTTGTGCGCCTTGGCTCATTAGGCCGCGAATTTGACCGCGATACAGATGAATTAAATTAAGCATCGTCATTCCTTACACCGCCAAAGCAGGGTGGGCAGTTTGCAAACGCGTCACCGCGACCAAGCACGCGGACTGTTCCATCGCACCGTTCGAACGCGTGAAATTCTTAAACAGTGGCAAGACCAATTGCGCAAATTCCGCATCATCCAGCGCTACATCGCGGAAGGTTTCAATCAAAGCCTTTTTCGCTTTGCTGGCTGACAGTGGTTTCAAGCGTGTGGTTAAGCGCTCTGTGCCCATGCGTCCGGGCGGAATTTCATACAACCAACGGCGCAATAATTGTTGTAAATCGTCTTTGTCCGCAGGCAAATGCTCAGGATGTTTCGGCAGACCTGTGCCCAGTTTTTTCAAAGCCTCTTCGCGCTTAGCCTTATCTACTGAACTTAAATTCGCCATCACCGGCAAGCTCGGCTTCCAATTCGCAGTCGTTGAATAGCGGCGATACAGCGACCACAAAATCCGGACCACAAAGCCACGCAATTCGCGGTCAGGACTTTCAGTGAGTTGGAATAATGCTTCCGGCAATTGGAATTTTTCATGCTGCTGAATCAATTGCATCCCCAATTGACGGGTGTGCGGCGAACGCGCTTCACAGAAGCTATACACATCGCTGGCGGGCAAGAGGCTCGCATCCAAACGATAGCGTCGATTTTCTTGGCTGGCTTCTTCGGTCAAAGCTTTAGTGACAAATTCGCGCACATCGCCATATTTCGATTCAGTCAAAGCTAGCAAATCAGCCACATTTGGATTCCAGCGCGCAAATTCATAATTCGCATAATCCAAGGCCATATTGCGCAGCGGCGTATTCGCGTGATTAAACAGCGGCTTAAACTGCTCAAACGTCGCAAAACTATCAGGAATTTCGCTGCCGGGGTCAACCGGTCTATCGGTCAGTTTCAAGCACAATTCAGGATGGTGATAGCGCAAGTATTGAATCGCGAATTTGCTAATTGGTGTGTCGGGTTTATCCACCGCCATCGACCATAAAGTGTTGCAGCCTTCCACCAAGGAATCTTCGGAGAATTCACGTTGTTCACCCGCAAGCATTTGCAGGAAAGCAGTTTCGGAAATAATTTTGATGCCAGCGCCATCCGCAATCAGCTTTTCCGCGCTGACTTGCTTGCTGCCTTTCCGTCCATTGCCATACAAAGGTGAGCCTTCGTCGCCGATGACTAAATAATCGAGCTTAGCATTCACGCTGCCCGCATTTTTACCATTCGCCGCAGTGACTTTGGCTTCGGCTTCACCGCGCGTCATGGTGCTAAGCTTGCCAGTGAACAAGAAGGTTTGCTTATTTAAATCAATGGTTTTATCAGTGTCAGCCGGAGCGCTAGGTGCAGGTATGGCCGCTTGTTTCGGCGCGAAATCGGCAGGCGTAAACGCCTTAATCATCAATTTCACCGCGAAGTCGTGATAAGACGCTTCCTCGCGATTCACCAATTTCATCAGCCACTCAAAACCCATATCCGCAGGCGAGAAGCGGCGTACATCCGACAACCAGCCGCGTACTTGTTCGGCCAGGCTAGCATCAAAACTTAAATATTTTGCCCAAGGCAAATTCGATTGGCGCAAATTCTGAATGAAGGGATGCGTATACCAATCCGGCTCGTAAGCCAGTGCTTGATAGAAATCGAGCGGCAACTGGCGAGTTTTGATTGCATCGTTTTGCAGCCACTCTCTAAACTTCCAAGTCAAAGACGGATGGAATAAAGCGGTCTGAATAAATTCCGGCGAGAGTTCCTTCAAATCCAATTGCGCAAGCTGGTTTAGAGCAAATTCGCTGATCTCATAATGCGTGTAATCATTGCTGTCAATCTGCTCCAAAAGTCCTTGGAAATAAGCACTACCCAAGGTTTTGAGCGGGTGCAATTCCAGTAGGTATTTCTTGGCAAACTTGAAGCCGCCCACGCCTGAGAAAATCAATTGCTGGAACCATTCTGGGCTTAATTCTTTGCGCCCGAAATGTTTGCGCAAAGCTTCTTCTGCGAAATCATAATAATTATCTAAAGCCAGTAATTGACCCCAAGCTTCCAAACCAATCTCGCTGCGTGGATCGCGTTCAGCAATCAGTTGGCGAATCAGTTTGGCTAATTCAGTATTGGGTTTCAGCGCTAAGCGCAGTAATTCAGCAACCGGTATATCGCGTGCATGCGCCTTGGCATATTGAATTGCGTAATTCAGCGCTTCAGTATCATCTGATTCCAATAAGCCCAGCACGACGCTGTGTAATCCTAAATGGCGGAATTGCTGCTGCTCTAATTTGGGTGAGTTTTGCAAGAGCCAAACAATGAAATTATCTACTGCTTTACTGCGCACTGGCAGATTGGCTAAATCAATCAACCATTGCGCTTCGACGTCGCGCAGCATGACTTTGAAATCAGTTTTTAGAGCACTGCAAGCATAATTGCGAATATGTTCGGCTTTTGCCATCCCCAATAAACGCAATAATGGTTCTGGTGAGCGCTGCCATGTTGCTTTGAAAGCACGCTTATCAAGCAAGCTGGTTTTCGGGGATATGTAGCCGAAAGTCGCTGAGCCATAAGTGTGAGTGTCATGATAGAAAATATGCTTAGCTACCCAAGTCTGTTGCCAGTTGGTGTCATCGGTATAAGCCGCTAAAAAGTGGGTAGCCGCTTCGGGATAAACCGCGGGCAAGGTTTGCCCGAGTTTGCGCAAATAACGCCAAGCACGGCGACGCATATAGAGCAGGGTTGCAGTACTGAACTCTGGCTTTTCTATCATATCGCAGCGCGCGGCAATCGCACCCAAAAGCTGAGCGTCATTGTCGGCTTCAGCCGCTTTGAAAATGTGTTTTAGAGCACGCCACGGGCCATACACTAGTGGTACTTTGGCAATCACATCCAATAACACATGGCGAGCGTAGAGGCTTCTATCAGTCCACAATAACAGGATGATTTTGTAGAGTTTTAAGCGTTCGGATAGAGGGACTTCTGCGTCATCGGCTTCCAATAAGCGCATTTGTTCAATACGCCATGCCTGCTGTTCTTCTGGCTTTTTGGCTAAGAAACTGGGGCTAAAAATCGTGTTCAGAAATTTTTGGAAGGTGAGTGCTTCATCGCGAATTGGCGTATCAAGTACAGGATCAGTAGCACTCGCTAAAGCGACAATGTAATCGACTAAGGCAGGGTCTTTGGACGCCCAAGCTTTTTCAATATCAGAAAGGGTGAGTTGCATGGATATTGACCCCTGCTTTATTCAAAGTAGTAAGAGTGTTGAGTAGTACAATCATTAAGCCGCATTTATGGATGCTATTGTTTAGCTTAAAATTAAGGGGATGACTCATCCCCTTGCTTTGGTCGAAAAATCTACCTTAATACCTGGTACATGGAAGACTCACTGGCTCGGGCCCTAAATTTAGTACCGGCCGCGGTACGAAATTGCGACGGCGCGATTGCCCCAGCTCGTACCGTGGCCGGTACTAAATTTAGGGCAATACCGAGACTGAAACAGTCTTCCTTGTGCTGCAATGCTTGGTTTAATTCACAGGTGGCGCAACGCCAACCGGATCCGAAGATCAAACGCTAGACTTTTCTTAATCCTATTTATAGTGCAATTTTAAAGAAAAACCAAACAAAAAACGAACCAATTTCATTATAAATTTTTATGTGTTTATGAATAAACAAGGCGCTACCAAGTAACGCCTTGTTTTGATGAAAGATCTACCTTAATACCTGGTACATGGAAGACTCACTGACTCGCGCCCTAGAGTACGTACCTGTAGGGGTACGAAATTGCGGCGGCGCGATTGTCCCAGCTCGTACCCCTACAGGTACGTACTCTAGGGCAATAGCGAGGCTGAAACAGTCTTCCTTGTGTTGCAATGATCGGTTTAATTCACAGGTGGCGCAACGCCAACCGGATCCGAAGATCAAACGCTAGACTTTTCATAGGCGAAATTGTAGTAAATCCAAGCAAAAAAACAATCATTAATTAAATTAATTTATTAATAATTAAAAACCATAAAATTATTAACTTGGTTAACTGCTTATTTTTACTGAGATTTAGTTTCATTGATCAAAACCTCAAAGTTCCGCTCAACCCGACTACCGGCCTCATCAACTACCGCTAATCGGTGTTTTCCAGACATAGGTTGAGCTGCGAACTGATGAAAGTTTTGGGTAGTTCCTAAGAATTGATTATCTAAATGCCAATACAGCAAATCTTCAGGATGCGGTGGCACGGCACGAAACACAACCTCTCCCAACTTGCCGTCCAATTCACGCGGCAAATAGATTTGTGTTCCCTCTTGGGGATAAATCACGCTCAAAGCATCGTGCTGATTAGCAATCTGCGCTACACAATCCGCACGCCACGGCGGCAAGGGCTGGTAATCGGCATGATATTGTTTGTAGAAATACGCTTGATCAGGAGGCAAAACGAACCAGTCTCGCGCCTGCATGCTGCCCACCGACTCGCAATCACTATTCACCCGCCACTGTTGTGTTTCATCGAGATAAATGCGCTGATGATAAAGTGTGATCCGCGCAAAATGGCTACTACTAGGAATTTTCACCGCCTTAGTTGTGCAGAAACCATTGCTGAGGTAACCATCATCGCGGCAGATATTCACCTCGGTCATTTGCGCATCGGGACGCTGGAACCAAGCTTTACCTAGCGGCAAAAAGTTGAAGGTATTGAATAAAATTGGCGCTGCACTTTGCGTTCCGGTTAAACCGGCGCGACCTTCGCCATTGGCATTCCCGACCCAAACTCCGACGGTATAATCGGGCGTAGTGCCTATCGCCCAAGCATCACGTTGGCCATAACTGGTTCCGGTTTTCCAAGCCACTTTACGGCTGCTACTAAACTTATCCCAATAGCCTTCATCGCCCGGGCGAGCCACTGCTAATAGCGAATCCAAGGTCAGCCAAGCGGTAGCCGCAGACAGTGTGGCTACTCGCTCTGAGCCTGCCGTTTCGGTTTGTAAACGACGGCCTTGCTGCCAATAAACCTGTTTAGTAATCGGTTCTTGAGCTAGGTGCGCCAGATTCGCATAGGCTACGGTCAACTCCCATAAGGAAGCCTCTGCCCCCCCTAAGACTAAGCTCAAACCATAATCCCGAGCCGAACGCTGCATGTGCTGAAAGCCCATTTGCCGCAAATACATTAGGAAAGGATCGACCCCACGCAAGCTCAACAAATTCACAAACGGGATATTTAAGGAGCGCGCTAAAGCCTCACGCGCTGTTACCGCGCCATGATATTGACGATTAAAATTCTGCGGTGTAAAGCCGGTGTAATTCACAGCTACATCAGCAACCAATGAATCAGGCAGAATTAAACCTTGCTCTAACATATCCGCAAATAGCAAAGGCTTGAGTGTACTGCCAGTACTGCGCTGCCGCTGCACCATATCAATCGCATGACCTAACTCCACCCGATAATCCATATCAGGGCGATTGCCGATATAGGCGCGAGTTTCCATGCTGTGATTATCGATCACAAGCACTGCTAGATTTTGAATCCCTTCTAAGGCCAATTGATCGCCGGTACGTTGGGCCAAGGCATATAACTGCTGCTGCAAATTAGCATCAATCGTACTGCGAAAGCGCTCACCTTGCGGGTAACGCGCCGCCAAACTATCCAACAAATGCGGCGCTAAGCGGGGCAACAAATGCGGCGCTTCAGGCAACGGCTCAGCCACTGCTAAGTCATAATCTAGCTTCGACAGCGCTTTAACTTCATATAAGCGCGCGAGTAAGCGATTACGCTTTTTTAGTAATTGGCTGCGATTACGTCCGGGGTGAATCAAGGCAGGATTATTCGGCAGCACTGCTAGCATGGCCTGTTCTGCCCACGAAAGTTGCTCAGGATCGCGCGCAAAATAGCGCCACGCAGCAGCTTCTAAACCAACCACATTGCCGCCAAAGGGCGCATGACTGGCATACAGCTGCAGGATCTGGTTTTTGCTATATACAGACTCCAAGCGCCAAGCCCGCAACAGCTCTACCGCTTTTTCAGGCAAAGTTCGCGGCGGATTACCACGGGCTAAGCGAATCACTTGCATGCTTAAGGTGCTGGCTCCACTGACAATCCGCTGTTGGCGGACATTATCGTAAGTCGCACGCATCAAGGCTAACAGATCCACGCCGCTGTGATCTTGAAAGCGCCGATCCTCAAATTGAATTAAGGCGGTCGCAAATTTATCAGGGACTTTTTCAATTGCCGGAAAGCGCCATTGACCATCATCGGCAATATGCGCACTGAGTAAGCGGCCTTGCCGATCTAATAAAACTTGTGCATGGTTTTTGCTAAATAGCGGTTGTGGCAGGCTTTTAAAATACCACCAACTCAACCCCGCTAGGAAACAAGCCAAGAACAGAACGCCGACTGCAAGTTTGGCTAGTGTTCGGCGTTGAACACTAGCCATCGACTTTGGCTGTTGAGCCATGTTTTATACGCTATTAATTAGTCGCTTCTTCAGCCTCTTCAACCGCATCAGGATTGGTATCAGTCTCAGCTTCCTCGGCGGCAACTTCAGCTGCAGATGAGGCTGCAGCCTCTGCTTTAGGCTCTGTTGCTGGAGCGCTTTCCGTGGTGTTGGTTGTTGAGCTGCCTGCAGCGGGTGCTGCTGGCACAGAGGCTGCTTTCACAATACTCACTGGCAAGCCAGCGGTACGTGCACGAGTAGCTGGTTGATACATGGCTTCTGCACTCAGTGCTGGGAAATAGTATTTACCCAAGTAAGCAGCATTCATGCGGATTTTCACGTTCTGGCTAGAACCTGCTGCTAAGTCGAAATAACTTAACACGCGATCATCCCGCACATCTTGATAGCTTAAACCATTAGTAGCTGGCGTCGTTGGTTGAACAGCCGGTGCTAAACCGCCTTCAGTTTTCGGCTCAGGCGCAGCCACTTCAGAAGCAGCTGTACTAATTTCCACCCCAGAAGGCACTAAAGCAGACAAGGCTAAATGCTTCAGATTTTGCGTAGTACCATTACTGACAGTAACACTCAGATCATAATCTTGGCCTTGTTGCAGCTTCAGATTAGGATCAGCTGTTTCTGCATCCCAGAGCTTGTTGCCCGCTTTATCTAACAACTCAGCTTGAATATGCAAGCCTTGTGATTCAGCTTGTTCGTTACCAATTTGCGCGACACCACGCTGATTCAAAGCCGCATATAGCTTGTTAGTATTCTTATTATTGACGGTTAATAAGAAGGCATTGTCATTCGCGGTTAATAGCTGACTCAATACTGGTTGAGCACTAGACAAAGCAACTGCCGCACCTTGGTCAATCACATAATCAGCGGCTACGGTTTGCTTCATATTGGTCAGATAATGCGAAACCGATAACAAAGCCCAGCTCAAGTCGTGGGTATTAAAAGACTTAGTGCCATCACCGAGTTCTGCTGAAATTTGCTGAACTACTAGATCAGCATCTTGTGGTCGTTGCAGCGCTAATAAGGTTTCTAATTGCAAACCTAACTGACCTAAACGTTGGCTAAAAGTCGCCTCATCGACCGGTACAGTTAAGTTATTGGCGACTAAACCCGCTGTTGTTTGTTGCGCTGCCTCAGCTTGCCCAGCTTGTTGATAGGCGGCAGCCAATAACCAACGTGCCTGCTCATTAGCCTTGCCGGACTCACGTAAGCGGTTCATGGCTCCGAGTTGAGGTTTGCCTGCAGCAGCTAATACATACAAGCGATAAGCTTGAATCGCGCTGCTATCTTCAACGGTAGCGGAGCTAGTCCAATCTTGTGCTTGGCGCACTTGATAGCCTTGCCATGCGCTCATCATACTCAAGGGTACGTTGTAGCCTTGCTTTTGGGCTTCCACCAAGAAATGACCCGCATACAAACTTGCCCAATCATTAGCTTCAGTCGAACCTGGCCAGTACATTAAATTACCATTACTCGCTTGGAAGCTGCTGAACTTAGCAATAGCACGCTTCACATAGTGCTCAACCTTTTGCTGACGCTCAGGTTCTAGCTTAATCAACTTCGGTAAGTACAACTGTGGGAAAACCGCTGAAGTCGTTTGCTCTAAGCAACCATGTGGATAGTTAATCAGATAGTCTAAGTGCTGCTCCAGATTCAAATTCGGAATCGGTGACAGCTCAAGGCTGGCTTGATTCGTTCCAGCTAAACCAAAGGGCGTTATCGTTTTCTTCCAAGCACCATTCGGATCAAGAGTGCTGCTCACAGTACGCACACTGGGCAAATTCGGCGCTTGCACTTCAATATTCACTTCATGGCTACTGGTTTGATCACCACTGGTTGCCGTAAAGCGCAGCTTACCTTGCATGGGTTTATCACCAGCTTTAATGAATACAGTAGCGGTTTTCTCGCCTGCTTGAGTGAAAGGCACAGTAACCACTGGACCAACAGTCGCAAACGCAGCATCGGCTTCAGCTTTCACTTCCACTGACTTGAGGTTGGCATCGGCCACAAATAAAGTCAGCGGTACTTCCATGCTTTCGCCAATTTTCAAAGTACGCGGCAAGGAGGATTGCAGCATTAAAGGTTGACGCACAAACACTGATTTTTCAGTCATGCCATAAGCATTATTTCCTTCGGCTGCGACCAACATAACGCGGACTGCACCTAAGTAAGAAGGCAGCTCGACCGAATGCTCTCGCGTTTGACCTGCATCCAGATGGAAAGCACCTAAGAACTTCACGACTGGAGGAAAGCGTTTGGGCTTATTGGCAGCATCATCTACTTGCGCTTCATCACCACCACCAATCGCGAGCATGCGTTCTAAATTACCGCTATAAGCACCAATCACGCTATCGAACAAGTCCCAAGTTTTAATCCCTAAGGCTTCTTTGCGATAAAAGCTCTTATGCAAATCAGGTACTTGGAAGCGAGTTAAACCTAATAAACCCTCATCGACCACTGCTAAGGTGTAATCCATCGGGCGACCCGTTTGCTCAGTAACTTTGAACAATTGGGTGCTTTCAGGTTTCCACTCATCGGCAGCTTGAATCAGAGGTTGCAGTTTAGTCGTTGGGTCTTCAACTAACAGAGGCAGCACGCCATATAAACGTAAAGGGCGATCATTCTGTTTATTTTGATGGCCTTGCAACAAACTAATACTCACATAAGCATTCGGAGCCATCGCATTCGTGATCGGAATACTGACTTGGCTACGTT
Source organism: Thiolinea sp. (assembly GCA_049292455.1). Taxonomy (GTDB): domain Bacteria; phylum Pseudomonadota; class Gammaproteobacteria; order Thiotrichales; family Thiotrichaceae; genus Thiolinea. The sequence continues at coordinate 556,129 of JBATRF010000038.1, read as the reverse complement.
GACCATTGAACTCAATCCAACGTTGCTCCAGAATTTTGCTGCTGGTTTCAACGGTTAACAGAGCACGGCCTGCTTGGGCTTCAGGTAGCTGAATTTGCGCAGTTTCGCCCGCTTTGTAATTAGTCTTGTCGCTGGTAAAGCGCAACATCGCCGCTGCACCGCTACCTTCTTCTTGGGCACGTCCTGCCCAACCTGGCCAATCCACATAGAGGGTTTTGCCCGTACAATGTTTGCCTTGTAAATCACAAGCGCGTACTAAATAGCGTCCCCATTCTGGGTATTTGATCTGGAATTTCCATTCGCCTTTGCCATTCGTGGTAGTCACTACGGACTGTTGCAGCTTGCTGCTATGGCTAGAATCGGCGTATTCAGCTAAGGAATCGGCGGTTTTATCCCACCACCATTTCCAATCAATTTTGTAGAGAGTGACTTCGACTTGAGAGAGGGAAACTTCTTTGCCTTCCGCATTTAAGCTACCAATGCTAACCGTGTGATCGGTATCGGTAAGGAGCATATTGCGCTCAGCATCGCCTTTGGGCAGTTTGATACCTACATAGTTTTCAAACGGATAATAATCAATTTCCTGCTTGCTAATGCTAAAGCCGCCGCCTTCTTCAAACACACGGCTAGTAAACCAAGCGCTGAGCAAACCCGGTGCAGATTGTTCCGGTTGGAAGCTTTTGTTGAAACTGAGATTACCTTGATTATCTAAGCGCCCTTCAAGCAGCTGCTGATCTTCACTATCTAATTTGCGGGTCGGATCATCAAAACTGTAATCACTGAAAGTACCAAATGTAGTGGTCTTTTCACGTAAGCGCACACTGACATCGGCTTTCAAATTAGCAGCTGTGCCGCCATGCAACCATTGCGCAAACAACTTCGCATCAGGCAAGGGCTTATAACCAAACAGGGCTGGCACACCATAGTTCAAATCAACTTTTAAACGATTGGGGCGCACGGTTTCAACTTTGATTGACTTATTGAAAGTGCTACCGCCCAAGACTGCTTTCACCAGCCAGTCACCGGTTGGGTCACTATCAGCTGTTTTGAGATTAAAGGTATAGAAAGGCCCGGTAGGCTGGCGACTAGTAATGGTCTGTTTCAGCTCACCTTTAGGATTAAACAATTGCACAGTCACCGGATGATTCGGTGGCAAAGTCTTGCTGCGATCCTGTAAGGCAAAGGTCATGTGGATATCATCACCTGGACGCCAAACACCACGCTCGCCGTATAAAACACCCTTCAAACCCTTACTGACCGTATCGCCACCAATATCAAACTGGCTAACTTCCAGAGCGGTATTCGCATTGACCTTTAAATAAGCTTTGTCCTCGCCTTGCTGGGCTACCAAGAGAAAAGGTGCGTTAGGTGTGCTTAACTCTGCAAAACCTTCTGCATTGGTGGTCGCTGTGGCTAGACTTTGGCCTTGGAAATTCTTTAAGGTCAAGCTGGTATTGACTGAGGGTGCAGCGGTGCGTAAATCAGTAGCGATCACATGCACTTTACCGGTCGCATCTTGCTTCGCAATTAAGCCCAGATTACTCGCAATAAAGTTGTTGCTCGCTTTAGTAGTCTCATTGTTAAAGGAAAAGTAATGATCGGTACAGACATCCTCACGCTTTTCCCAGTCAAACTCCACGTTCTCACTGCTAGCGTAATACTCAGAAATTCCATCCCAACCACTAGCGGATGAGCTGTCTTGATCATCATAATTAGGTAAAGGCTTATCTTGAATCTGCGGCGCGGGTGTACCAGCTGGGCAAGGGTAAGTTGAGTGACGACGATCAATTGCTAATTCTAAGCGGTACATGGCGCCCGGCTTAGTTTTGAATAAATCGCTAGCATTAATACTGTAGCGATTCCATTGATTAGGGTTGGCGGCATTCAGGGGGATGGTTTTACGCCAAATATAGCGACCAACACGCTCTACCTCAGAATCATTCTTCAAGCCATTTACTTGCAGGAATTGTTCAATTTTGTCTGGGTAAATTTCCATAGCAGTGATTTGCACTGCATTGACACCACGCGCCTCTAAAGGAATTTCCATGGCTTGATTGTCAGGCAGAATGCTACCTTTACCCACAAAACGCACGCTCGGCTTGGGTGGTTCTAAAGCAATCGCTTGTTCACTGCGCTCGGCAAGTTTACCTAACTCTGCAGAGGCGGCTTTGATGCCTGCATTCAGAATCACTTTATGCTCACCCGGCTCTAATTCAGCGGCTGGATAGACCAATAAGCGATTACCCACAATCTGGGTTTTGACTTCACCGCTGCCTAACTGCACTAAGCCGGTTAAGTCTTGCTGCGGATCCAGCGGATCAGAGAAACTAACACTCACATAAGGCTTGCCATCGGTGTCATCTGTTAAAGTCTCAAAGCGAGTCACGGTGAAGGTTTTGATATTAGGAACGGGCAGGGCTTTTTGGCCGTTGCTATTCGTGCCGACTGCATTGATGGCTTTACCATCCCAGGCCAAATTCAAATCAGTGGCGAACGTTTCACGGGGAATCGCTTTAACAATAAAGCGGTGTTCTGTACCGGTTTCATTGTGCTCCCAAGCAATTGTTAAGGGCTTTTGCTGGACACTAGCTTGCAGTACTTTTTCCAGCTGATCAGGCTCTACATAATCCGAGCTAAAAATCTTACCGCTTAATTGCAACTGTGCACTTTGCTCAGGCACTGGATCTAAACCTGAAGTCTGTACTTCTAATTCCATCGGTTTAGTTTTGAACGCAAAGTCTAAATCGGGTGTATCAGCAGGAACATTCAGTAAGCCTTGCGGTTTTAATTTTAAGGTATAAGCCTGACCCGAAGCTAAGGGCTGGTCAGGTTGAAAAATGATCCGATTCGTCCCATCAAATTGAGCTTTACCAGCGACTTGTGGGCTGATGCTAATTAAAGTATCTGCACTGGTGCCTGCTTTATCTTCAGTGATAATCGCTTGGCGGAAACCCAAACTAATCGGTTGATTGCGTGCTTGAATCAGTGCTGGGCGCTGTGAGAGTAGTTCGGTGGCTATCCGAGCTGGATCTAACACTGGCTTGGCAGGCGCTACATTCGCAGAGGCAACCTCAGCAGGCTTAGTGGGAGTGGCAGTAGCAGTAGGCTCTGGATTGCTAGCATTGGTGGTAGGCTTGTCTTCGCTACAAGCGCTTAAACCTAAAATACTTGCAATCAACAAGGTGAGCGGCAGCGACCTTATCATTAAAGGTGGTTTTTTCATTATCGATCCCCGCAAGGTGTAAGTTATTGTTCCTTAATTTTAGACAGGCATTCTACGCTTTGATTGCTTTCTTTGGGGTGATTACACAAAAATAATTTTCATGGATTTTTAGTGCATAGTTTGTTGCGCTAAAAAGGAAAAGCTCCCTAAATGCTTTGCACTTAGGGAGCCAAAACTAAACCTTTAAAAACTTACAGTTTGTCCACTAAAGCGAGTTAAAGTGAAAGGAATATTGCCTTCATTTAGCAAGAGTTTGGCTTCGCTTAATAAATTCAGTGCTACCTTTTCACCCAACAAAATGCCTTGAATAGCATCTTGCCGATAGTGAACGCCTGCATAGTCGCGCCCTAGCGCTATATTACCAGCCAGCTTGTTGATTTCCCCACCCACCGTGAGTGCACTAGTGTTATAAGGCAGTAGATTTAAACCGTCGTCGCTAGCCACTACATTATTAGTCATCACAAAAGATTCATTGAAGAATGCCTTCAGTACTGTGGCACAAGCCCCGGCAATTGTGGCATGTCCAGACGGATAAGATGGATGAGTGGGCGAACCTTCTGGATAAGCCTGTGGTAATAAGTAAGTTCCATAACGTGAGAATACTTGTTGTGCGCCACTAGAGTTCAATAGCATGCTATGCAAAGGATAGCTGGCGGCTCCACGGATATGATTATGTACCCGACCTGCTAATACTTCTGGGCGTAATGTACGATGGACTTGCCACTTTTGATACCAAGCAGCCTTGAGTGCTGCATAAGCTGCTCTGGAGACTAAATCTAGAATATGCGCGCCCCCAAAGGTGATGAAGCCTGCTTGACTCGTTGAATTAGAATAAGGATGGTTATCGCGTTGTGCATTCATGCCCATCAGAATTAAGGCGGCATGCTGGAACGATTGGAAAGTAAAATCTTTATGCACCCACTCTGCCAAATCGTGAGCATTCCGCATATAGCGTGGCGTACTATCAAAATTCGCGGCCATAGTTGCGGCTGCTCCACGTTGAATGGCTAACCACTGATCGTAGTTGGTCATATGCACATCACCAGCAACGGGCACTTTATAGCGCTGTTGCAAGGTATAAGGGCCGCAAGGCACATCACGCCATAAGAACTGCGACAACAAAGCCCCCGTTGCATCACCCGGTAAACCAGCACGGAATAAAGTGCTGGCATTTACATTGTAATAATTTTTGAAGCGCTTCAAGTCATTGATAGCAGCGGCTGTTTGTGGCTCAAGACCGTATTGGGAAAATGGCACATCTAAAGCTAGCGCATGCCAGTACATTTCGGTCATTTCACCGGCTAACTCTTCACTGGCTAAGGCCGGGAACTGAGGAGCTGCAAATGAATGCGAATCGCCACCTTCTAATTGGAAAGCTAACGCGGCTTGAGGATTGGCCAGTTTGACACTGCCACCCATAGGAATTGCTTCGTAATCAGCGGGGCGACCTGAGTTAATAGCCGTTAATAAACGGTTATAAGCCGTGATATCGACCTCACCTAAGCTATTATGTGGCAAGCCTTTGGCAAAGTTAGCAATTTTACCCTGATACAGCCTTTCATCTTGATTTGGGGTTTGTGCAGAGATTCTTAAACCGTATTGAACATTGGCTGCAAATTGGCGCAAGGACAGGCTACGGCTTTTCCGCGCTAACACCGTGGTGTCAAGCGAAGATACCCAGTTAAACTCAGCAGCTTGTACTTTACTTAAAGCACCCGACACCAAGGGCAAAGAAGCCACTGAAGCTGCTGCACAGCCTAATCCTTTCAAAAAACTACGACGGCTGCTAGCGGGTTCACAATTAGGGGCTGTGGCTTCGAGGGACTTGCTCATAATCTTTGCTCTCTTTATTATTTATTCATAAAAATCAATTAATTAAAAAGGCTTGCCTTAGGCGCTAATTTGGGATGCGACACTCAAATTCTTTTAATTAACTGAATTATTCAATGAATAAAATTATTAGATATTCAGAGACTGGCAAGCTATCAGCATCTCGATAAGTGGTATTTATTAGAAGATAAGTAAAATAAGCTTATGCATCTAAAAAATTAATCAGCACGTAGAGCCAAACTTTTGCCTACTGAAAAGCCGTATCACTAAGCTTCGATAGACAACTGACTCACAGTCATTTATTCTTTTGGGCAAGCACTATTCGCTAGGCAGTACAAGAGATCGCCATGCCCCCACGCGCTATTAATCCAGAAGATAAGCTTCGTAAGCGTGAATCTATTTTGGATGCAGCTCAGCATTTATGGGTGACACAAACAGACCGCTTAAGCAGTATGGATGCGCTAGCGCAAGCCAGCAGAGTTGCCAAAGGCACGCTGTATTTATATTTTCGTAGCAAAGAAGAAGTGCTCTTGGCGCTACACGAGCGCGATATGGAAGAGTTCTTCGGGCGGATGATTGCCCGTACTCAACAGGCTGAGCCAATGCAAGTGAGTGATTTAGCTCAACTCGTCATTGATTCAGTCAGCTTATCACCCACTTTTTTGCCTCTCTCTTCTGTTTGTATGGGTTTAATGGAACGACATATTCCACATGAGATTGCGATAGCTTTTAAAGAGCGGATTTATGAGCGTTTAGACCACGCTCTCATCGCGTTGCAAAGCCAATTTCCGATGCTCACTCACCTGAATATGATGCAAGCCTATGCTCTGATGTTGGGCCTGTGGCAATTATTACAGCAAAGCGCACTCCATCATGAATCTGAGTTGCCCAAGCCGATCTGCTCACAAGTCATCAATGAAGAGAATTTTCTACAAGTTTTAAATGACTCACTAGTTACCCTGTTTAAAGGGCTATTAGTTCAGCAGGAGCTACCCAAGTGAAAGCCTTAACTTTAATTATTATCACGGCCTTTATGCTCACTGCCTGCAAACAAGAAGCGATTGAGCCTGAACCGATTCGCCCTGCCCAAATTTGGGAAGTGAAGCAGCAAATTGCGGAGAATGTGGAAACGTATTCGGGTGAGATTCAACCTAGGCAATTGGTCGATTTATCCTTTCGCGTACCTGGCAAATTATTAGGCCGACATATTGAAGTGGGTGAGGCGGTCACTGAAGGCCAAGAATTAGCTCGTTTAGATGACCAAGACTCCAAACTCTCTGTGAGTCAATCGGAATCGGGTTTACAGTCTAGCCAAATGAACCTGCTCGCAGCTCGCGATAATCAAACCGCCACCCAAGGCTCGTTAACCTCAGTACAGAATAATTTACTGGCTGCTCAGGGTGCGCTGACCAGTGCCAAAGCTAACTTTTCCGCTATCCAAGCCGGTTTAGAGTCCGCACAAGCAGCGGTTGATTCAGCGAAAGCAACGGCTGCTTCTGCTCAAGCAAGTGTCGGTGTAGCTGAGGCAGAAATGCAAAATGCGCAAGCTGAATACAAACGGACTGCCAAACTAGTACAGCAAGGTTTTGCCAGCAATACTTTATTAGACCGCGATAGCCAACGCTTACAAACGGCTCAAGCTAATGTGAAATCGGCTCAGGCAAATGCAGCAGCAGCCCAGGCTCAAGTGCAAGCAGCCGTTTCCAAAATCAAAACTACTCAAGCTCAAATTCAGGCCGCAGCGGGCGAGGTCGAGTCGGCCACTGCCAATGTGGGCGCTTTACAGGGACAAGTTAAAACGACTCAAGCCCAAGTCAAAGCGGCTCAAGCGCAAGTGGGTATGGCGGAAGCGCAAGTGGGCAATACCCGCTCTCAAGTTGATTTAGTGAAAAATCAATCAGGCTACACCGTTTTAAAAAGCGAGGTCGCCGGAGTAGTTACCAAGACACATGCCGAAGTCGGTCAAGTGGTCGCAGCAGGCCAGCCGATTGTCAGTATAGCGCGGGCGGGTGAGTTTGAAGTGCATATCCGTGTTGGTGAACAGGCGATTCAAAATCTTAAGCTAGATGCGCCCGCTCAAGTCAAATTATGGGCGAGTAGCAGTGAAGCACTGGCTGCCAAAGTACGAGAAATCGCTCCTGCTGCCGATGAAAATCGAACTTGGCTGGTTAAAGTCGCGCTCGCTCAACCAGAAAACCCCGAGCTGAAACTAGGGATGACAGCCACTGTAGCCTTCCATCAAGCCTTAGAGCAAACTGTCACTTGGTTACCAGCTAGTGCCTTATATCAACAAGCACAAAAGCCTGCTGTTTGGGTATTAGATAGCAACAATGTGGTCAATCTGAAAGAGATCGAAGTTGCACATTATTTAGATACGGGCATTCTGGTACAGGGTATTGATGCAGGGGTGAAAGTGATTGCTGCTGGAGTCAACCGCTTACATGCAGGCCAGCAAGTCAACCCAGTGCCCTATAATGGCGAAGCGCAAGTAGTTAATTAAATGAAGAAAAATTTATCGCTGTGGGCGCTCACTCACCAAAATCTCATCTTGTATTTTTTCGTACTGGCTCTGTTTATGGGGATATTTGGCTATTACAAATTAGGGCAGGCTGAAGACCCACCCTTCACCTTTAAGGTCATGTTAGTGCAAGTGCAATGGCCAGGCTCATCCACTAAGGAAATGGGTGAGCAGATCGTTGATCGCTTAGAAAAGGTGATTATGGAGTCGCCTTATATTGATTCAGTGCGCAGTTTTTATTTTCCAGGAGCTGCCAATTTACTAGTGATCGCCCGTGATGATACCGCACCGAAAGATATGCCGGATATGTTCTATCAAGTCCGTAAACGAGTGAATGATATAGCCTACAGCTTGCCACAGGGCGTGCGTGGCCCTTTTTTCAATGACGACTTCGGCGAAACCTACGGGAATATTTATGCGCTAACTGGCGATGGCTTTAGCTTGGCACAATTGCGCGATGCCGCTGACCCAATTCGTAAAGAGCTATTACGCTTGCCGAGCGTAGCGAAAGTGCTGCTCATTGGTGAGCAGTCTGAGCGCGTTTACATTGAACTCAGCAATGCTAAAGCCGCCAATTTGGGTATGAGTTTGCAGCAGTTGCAAACTACCTTATCCCAACAGAATGCGCTGCTTGCTGGCGGTGAATATCACACTCAGCAAGATAATATTTTGATTTATCCAAGCGGGCGCTTTCAAGATATTGAAGATATCGCCAATACGCCGCTAAAAGTCGGTAATAAAACCGTCAAGCTCTCTGAAGTTGCCGAAATTCGGCGCGGCTATATTGAACCGCCAGCTGATACGTTCCGCTATCAAGGCCAGCCTGCTTTGGGGATTGGTGTGTCGATGCGTGCAGGGGGCGACATTATCAAGCTGGGCAAAGATTTAGAGGCGGCGATGAAGCGCATTCAAAATCAATTGCCAGTCGGGATTGATTTGCATGCAGTGAATGATCAACCTGCTGCGGTTAAAAGCTCAGTGAGTGAGTTTTTACAGACCGTGCTTGAAGCGGTCATTATTGTCCTCGCCGTTAGCTTTCTGAGCCTTGGTATGCGGGCGGGTGCTGTGGTTGCTTTATCTATTCCACTGGTATTAGCGGGCGTCTTCTTTTGCATGTATTTGTTCGGCATTGGCTTGCATAAAATCTCGCTAGGCGCCTTGATTTTAGCGCTTGGCCTATTAGTTGATGATGCCATTATTGCGATTGAAATGATGGCCTTAAAGCTGGAGGAAGGTTTAGATCGAGTACAAGCCGCCAGCTTCGCTTATAGCACTACGGCTATCCCGATGCTAACTGGTACGCTGGTCACGGTTGCCGGTTTCTTACCGATTGCAACCGCTGCCTCTACAACCGGCGAATACACCCGCTCGATTTTCCAAGTAGTAGCGATTGCTTTAATTTTATCGTGGTTTGCGGCAGTGATTATTGTGCCTTGGCTAGGCTATCACATTCTCAAAGCAGCGCCGCATCAGACCGAAAAACCTCAGCATGGTTTTTTTCATGCGCTGGCTAATTTAAAACATCGGTTTGCGCTCGCCTTCGGTAGTTTTTTCAAGCGCTTGATTACCTTCTGTGTGCGCTTTCCAATTACCGTGATTTTGCTCACCCTGCTGACCTTTGCAGGCTCAGTGTTCGCGTTTAAATTTGTACAGCAGCAGTTTTTCCCTGATGCGACCCGTTTAGAATTATTGGTGGATTTAAAACTACCGGAAGGTTCTGCTTTAGCCGCCACTGAGAGGGAGGTGAAAAAGGTCGAGGCTTATTTGAATACGCAAATGGAGCAGATTGATAATTATGTCAGCTACGTGGGCACAGGTTCGCCGCGCTTTTATTTGCCACTTGACCAGCAATTACCTAACTCAAGCTTTGCGCAGTTTGTAATCACCACGAAAAATATTCCAGCCCGCGAAGCCTTGCGTCTCAAGCTGATTCAATTAATAGATAGCAGCGAATATTCTCAATTGCGTGGGCGCGTGTTGCGTTTAGAAAATGGCCCGCCCGTGGGCTATCCGGTGCAATTTCGAGTGACGGGTGATGATGTGTGGGTTCTGCGCGACTTAGCCGAAAAAGTAGCTGAATACATGCGCGGCAATCCGAATTTACGGAATGTGCATTTAGACTGGAATGAGCTGCGTAAATCCTTAGTCTTAAAAGTCGACGAAGATAAAGCAATTGCCGCAGGCATTACCCAAGCGGCGATTAGCCAAGCCTTAGCAGGTACTTTACAAGGGACAGCCGTCGGCGAATTCCGCCATTTTGATCAAACTATCCCCATTATTATTCGTGGTGCTGAAACCGATCGGCGCAGTATTGATACCTTGCTTTCCTTGAATATCCCAGCCGGTAATGGGCAATTTATCCCGCTAGGGCAAATAGCGCATTTAGAAAACAGCCAAGAAGAAAGCTTAATTTGGCACCGCAATCGCACCCCAACCATTACGATTCGGGGCGATATTTATTCCAAAGTACAGGCGGCTACCGTCACCACTGAAGTCTTAGGCCGTATGGGGAATTTCGCTGAAACTTTACCGCTCGGCTATCGCTTTGAAGTGGGTGGAAGCGTGGAGGAAAGTGCAAAAGGTTCATCCTCCATCCAAGCTGGCATGCCGTTCTTCATTGTGGTGGTGCTGACTGTGTTGATGCTGCAACTGCAAAGTTTCCAGCGTGTAATTATGGTAGTACTCACTGCGCCTTTTGGTTTAATTGGTGTGGCTAGCTTCTTGCTAATCTTCAATAAACCTTTTGGCTTCGTCGCAATGCTCGGTACGATTGCTTTATCCGGGATGATTATGCGTAACTCAGTCATCCTAGTCGATCAAATCGACCGTAATATCGAGCATGGCATGATTCCCCATGATGCTGTAGTCGAGGCTGCAGTACGCCGCTTCCGCCCGATTATGCTCACTGCGCTAGCCGCGATTTTGGCGATGATTCCTTTATCGAAGAGTGTATTCTTTGGGCCTATGGCAGTAGCGATTATGGGGGGCTTATTGGTGGCAACTTTGCTGACACTGTTGTTTTTGCCAGCGGTTTATACGGTTTGGTTTAAATTGACGCAGGGGCGGAGGGCCTTTGAGGAGGAGCCGAAGCCTGCCGTTATATTGGAAATTAAGCCTACCTAAATGATAGTTCTTAAAGGCTAGAGTTAACTCACTCTAGCCTTTCCGCTATACTCCCCCCCTTTCAACACCTTAGCACGACTCAAGATCATGACTGACCGCCTAACCGAAACCGCTCGCCGCCGTACTTTTGCGATTATTTCGCATCCTGATGCGGGTAAAACCACTATGACTGAAAAGGTGCTGCTGTTCGGGGGCGCGATTCAGTTAGCGGGTACGATCAAAGGGCGCAAAGCCGGGCGGCATGCGACTTCCGACTGGATGACAATGGAAAAGGAACGCGGCATTTCGGTCACTTCTTCGGTCATGCAGTTCCCCTACAACGGGCATATCATCAATCTGCTCGATACCCCCGGCCACGAAGACTTCTCGGAAGATACTTATCGGGTGTTGACAGCGGTCGATTCCGCTTTAATGGTGATCGACGTCGCGAAAGGGGTTGAGGAGCGCACGATTAATTTGATGGAAGTCTGCCGTCTGCGGGATACGCCGATTATGACTTTCATTAATAAACTCGACCGTGAAGGTAAAGAGCCGATTGAATTATTGGATGAAGTTGAAACCGTTTTAAAAATTAAATGCGCACCAATTACTTGGCCGATTGGCATGGGCAAACGTTTAAAAGGTATTTATCATCTGTATCAAGACAAGGTGATTTTATATAAACCTGATACTGAGCGCCGACAAGAATATGAAGAATTTCAAGGGATTGATAATCCCGAATTAGACGAGAAACTTGGCCTACAAGCGGCTGAGTTACGCGATGAAATTGAATTAGTCAAAGGCGCGAGCCACGAATTCAATTTACAAGACTATTTAGATGGCAAACTCACACCGGTTTATTTCGGCACGGCTTTAAATAGCTTCGGAATTCGCGAGTTATTGGATGATTTCGTTGCGAATGCGCCTGCACCGCAAGCACGTCCTACCACGACGCGCAAAGTCGAAGCGGCTGAGGATAACTTCACTGGCTTTGTGTTCAAAATCCAAGCAAATATGGACCCACAGCATCGCGACCGGATTGCCTTCTTGCGTATTTGTTCGGGCAAGTTTGAAAAAGGCATGAAAGCTAAGCACGTGCGGCTGGGCAAAGATGTAAAAATCCCTGACGCGCTTACTTTCATGGCTTCTGACCGCGAGCACGTGGAAGATGCTTATCCCGGCGATATTATCGGCATTCATAACCACGGCAGCATTCGCATCGGCGATACTTTTACCCTCGGCGAGAATCTGCAATTCACGGGTATTCCGAACTTCGCGCCTGAACTCTTCCGCCGTGCTCAGCTTAAAGATCCATTGAAAATGAAGCAGCTGCAAAAAGGTTTAGCAGAACTCTGCGAAGAGGGTGCGACCCAATTATTTAAGCCACTGATAAATAATGATTTGATTTTAGGCGCAGTCGGTATCCTGCAATTTGATGTCGTCATGCAGCGCTTAAAAGATGAATACAAAGTCGAAGCGATTTTTGAAGCAGTCAACGTGAGTACTGCACGCTGGGTTAGCTCGGATAATGAGAAGAAATTTGAAGAGTTCAAAACCAAAGCTGCGCAAAACCTGGCTTATGACCATGCGGGCGAATTGGTGTATATCGCACCCACGCGAGTGAATCTGCAAATGGCGCAGGAAAAATGGCCAGATATTAAATTTAATTCGACGCGGGAACATGGCGTACAGGGGTAATTCTTGACCGAGAGCATTTGGGGTAGCTTGCCAATCATCGGTTCTATCCCGCTCTCTTCTCACAAACTTGCTAAGCTTAAACTCCGTTTAATCACTAACAATAAAGCCATGACCAGCGGACTTTTGATTTTTCTTGCCCTTTTAGGCGGTCTAGCATTCTGGGGTGTTGCGCTCTACAACCAGCTGGTATTGTTGAAAAACAATACCGATAAGGCTTGGAGTAATATCAATGTGTTGCTCAAGCAGCGCAATGAAGAGTTGCCGAAGCTGATTACCGTCTGTAAAGAACACATGAAGTATGAAAAGGATACTTTGCAACGAGTGATCGAAGCGCGCAGCCAAGTGGCTAATGCGATGAGTAGCGGTGATTTAGGTGCTCTAGGTGCGGCTGAAGATCAATTGCGGATTGGCTTAGGCAATTTGTTTGCGGTTGCGGAAGACTACCCCGAGTTAAAAGCCAGCCAAGGCTTTTTGCAATTGCAACGCCGGATTACCAGTTTAGAAGATAGCATTGCGGATCGACGCGAGTTTTATAATGATGCGGCCACCATTAATAATGTCCGTATTGACCAATTCCCTGATCTGTTAATTGCGCGCCCCTTGAGCTTTAAACCTTATCGTCTGATGACCTTTTCTAGTGCTGAAAAAGCAGATGTCGATGTCGCTGCGCATTTTAGTTCTTAAATGCAAACTATTGGCGTCTTCGATTGGGAGCAAGTAGCCCGCAATCAAGCGGCTTCGGTCTTACGGCGGGCAGGCTTATTAAATTTTGCCGCCCAGCTTAAATTCATCCCGATCTGGCTAGCGCTTTGCTACCTGATCATTCTTAAAGCTGACCCTATTTGGTTGATGTTGCCCGCCTGCTGTAATTTATTGTTTGCGATAGGTTTTTTTCAGCGCTATCGCTTAATGATGGATACACCGCATTCGTTTATCAGTCATAGCGCTCAAGGCTATGTATCTCTACGTGGACGCGCTTTCTTACCTGATGGCGAATGTATACGCGGCTTACCTAATTTGCCGGTCACTTTGTGGATTCCGGGCTATATCGAAGATCAGCCTTTTGTGCTTGACGATGGGCATGGGCGCTGCTTGCTTTATCCTAAACATGCGGAAATTGTTACTAGCCCCGCAGATACTTATTTAGATTGGTTGCATGCGATTTATCCAGGACAAGAACTGTATGTGCTTGGCGATATGCGCACTTTGAAAGCGGATAATCATCAACCGCTACGCCATCGGATTGGAGAGTTATTAGCTCGTTGGAAACTCAAGCCCAAAATTCTCTTAGAAAGCTATGATACCAATGGCGATGGGCGCTTAGATGAGGAAGAGTGGCAACAAGTTTGCAAAACCGCTGAACAAGTCGCTCAAGAAGATTTCCTCTATGAACAGCAAACCGTGGGCACACATGTGATTGAGCGCTCCAGTGGTGGGCGCTTATTTATGATTACCAATATTCCACCAGCGCGTTTAGCCCATCGTTATCGGCGTGCGATGTGGATGCACAGTACTGCCTGGCTGGGACTAATGGTGATTGTCTATAGTGCAACGCTGTAAGCTTATAGGCGACTTCGTACATTCCTCGTTATAATGGCTGCATCGGCGCTTCGCCCCTTTTGATTTACAGGTAAGCTTCCATGTATAAACCATTACTTTCTTCTTCAGTCTTAGCTTTGCTCTGCGTTAGCAGCTTGGCTCAAGCAGATACTACAGCTCCCATCGATCAGAGCTTCTTCAGTGTGGGCGGCCCCAATAAAACCCTTACAGCAGCGGTTGCCGCACCTGCTACGGTTACCACGCCAACGGTAGCGACTACTGCTGCGAGTGCCGCGCCCGCTACACCTGCTGTTGATGAGCCTGCTCCTATGCCTGATCCAACTTTATTTACTAATGTCAAAAATCTATCGGAGCAGACTAGTGATAATGCTTATGATATTTTTGGTTTAGGTAAGCGCGCTCGTGCTGCTGCTGAGGCTGAAGTGGCTGCGGTGGCAACGCCCGGAGCGGCAACCGGTACAACTGTAGCCACTGCTGGCACACCTGCGCCACAACAAGGTGTACCTGACCCCAGTTTGTTCACAAATCCGGGTACGCCTAACGAACAAACCCGCGATCATCCTTTCAAACTGTTTTAATCAAATACTCACTTCGGGGCTGATATACTTACGCGCAGTCAACCCCGAAGGAATCGCATGAAAGATGTCATCATTGTAGGTGGCGGCCTAAAAGGCATGCTGACCGCGTTATTCCTGCATGATGCAGGTTTGAAGGTTATGTTGGCCGACCAAAATGAACTGGGTCGAGAATCGTCTTGGGCGGGAGGCGGTTTGATTACCCCGCTTTACCCTTGGCAGGCTAGTCCTATGGTCAGCGCCTTGGTCAAAGATAGCCAACAACATTATCCTGCTTTATGCGAACGTCTCTACCAAGAAACTAATATTGATCCACAATGGCTAAAATCCGGCCTACTGATCACTGATAGTAGCCAAAACCAAGCCGCACAACATTGGGCGGAAACGTGGAATTATTCCTTAGAGCTGCTTGAAGGCTCAAATTTAAACACCTGTGAACCGCATTTAAACCCTGCGTTTAAACGCGCCTTATTTTTCCCTGATTTAGCACAAGTGCGTAGCCCGCGCTTAAATGCAGCCTTACGGGCTAGCCTGCATATGCGACCGATTTTAGTCAGCCAACATCAAGCTGTGCAGCAGTTGCATGTTGTCAATGGGCAGATAGGTGGGGTTTATATTGGCAATGAACTATTTAAAGCGCACAAAGTGATTTTGACGGCAGGTGCGTGGACAACCACCTTCCCTGAAGTGCAAGACAGCCCGCTGCAATTACGCCCGCAACTGGCTGAGTCGATTATGTTCCGTACTCGATATAGCACCTTGCAACGCATGATTGTGCATAAGGATTATTATCTGATTCCGCGCCAAGATGGGCGGATTGTTTGTGGTGCCGTGTTTTCCTCGCAAGGTTTAGAGAAGACCTTAACTGAGCAGGCGCAGGAAGAGTTACGGGCAGTCGCTTGTGAATTGATACCTGAACTCACGGAGCTACCGATCCATAATCACTGGAGCAGCTTATTATCATTCTCGGAAAATGATGAGCCATTTATGGGTGAACACCCTGAGATTCGTGGCCTGTATATTAATGCAGGCCACGGTAGCAATGGAGTCGCGACCGGTTTAGGCTCAGTACGAGCGGTGGTCACACAAGTACTGGCTTAAAGCTTAACCACGACGCATTTTGGCAAAATCAAGCATCCGTTGGGTGGAGCGCAACGCCTTCACCCGAATCTCTTCATCCACGAAGATTTCGTTTTTGCCAGATTCCAAAACTTGCAACAGATTATGTAAGCCATTCATCGCCATCCACGGGCAATGTGCACAACTCTTACAAGTTGCGCCTTCACCCATCGTCGGCGCAGCAACAAACTCTTTATCCGGCGCTGCCTGCTGCATTTTGTAGAAAATGCCGCTATCAGTAGCTACGATAAAACGCTTATTCGGTAAAGTCTGAGCGGCTTTGATTAATTGCGTGGTTGAACCGACTGCATCCGCCAGTTTAATCACTTTTTCGGGCGATTCTGGATGGACTAAGACCCCCGCCTCTGGGTATTTTTCTTTTAATTCAGCTAAAGCTAAATGCTTAAACTCATCGTGAACAATACAAGCGCCTTGCCAAAGGAGCATATCCGCCCCCGTGACTTGCTGGATGTAGTGCCCCAAATGCCGATCCGGCGCCCACAGAATTTTCTTGCCCTGCTCATCCAACCAAGAGATTAGTTCGACGGCAATGCTTGAAGTCACCACATAATCAGCCCGCGCTTTCACAGCAGCACTGGTATTGGAATAAACCACAATAGTGCGATCAGGGTTGTCATCGCAGAACTTATAAAATGACTCAGCCGGACACTCTAAATCCAGCGAGCACTCCGCCTCTAAAGTTGGCATCAGCACACGCTTTTCTGGATTGAGAATCTTGGCGGTCTCACCCATGAAGCGCACACCCGCCACAATTAAGGTTTTCGCCGGATGCTCATTGCCAAAGCGCGCCATATCTAAAGAATCAGAGACATAGCCGCCGGTTTCATCCGCCAATTCTTGTAGATCTTGGTCTACATAATAATGCGCGACCAAAACGGCATCTTGCTCTTTGAGCTTTTGGGCAATTTTGGCTTTGATTTCAATTTTTTGCTCAGGCGTATAATGCGGGCGCAAGGATTCCACATGAGCCGTGATCGGAATCTTAATCAAGGGAACGCTAGGTGTTTTGGCAGTCATGTAGAACTCTTCAATAAGCAATCACAATAAGTATTAAGCATGGGCTAGAACGGTTTAGGATTCAAGTTTATCCCAAAAATCCACGTCGTTAAGTCGAACAAACTCGCTGACCTAACTACTTGTTTTCCTTGTTTAGAAAGCTTCTTCTTCCACATCCTCAGCTTTTGGTTCTAAAGATAAACCATCGAAGGCTGATAGATGATCCGGCTTGCCACCTTCGCCCCCTTCAGTATCTGATTTATCACTTGGGGATAAATTAATCCGCAATTTCAGGTTGCTGGCTGAATCGGCATTGCGTAAGGCTTCTTCTAAGGAAATTTTCTTCTCACGGAATAAACGGTACAAGTGACCATCAAACGTCTGCATACCTTGCTGTTCTGACTTTTCCATAATTTCTTTAATCGCGCCTACATCACCCTTCATGATCAAGTCACGCACAATCGGTGTGCCTAGCAAAATTTCAATCGCTGCAGTCCGCTTGCCTTCAATGGTTGGAATCAGACGCTGCGAAATAAAGGCCTTTAAATTCAGAGATAAATCTTGCAAAAGTTGGTGGTGGCGCTCTTCGGGGAAGAAGTTAATGATCCGATCTAGCGCTTGGTTAGCGCTATTCGCGTGCAAGGTGGATAAGCATAAGTGGCCGGTTTCAGCGAAGGCCAGCGCATGCTCCATCGTTTCGCGGGTACGAATCTCCCCGATCAAAATTACATCCGGTGCTTGGCGCAGGGTATTTTTCAGTGCATCTTCGTAGCTATCCGTATCGACGCCGACTTCGCGTTGGCTAATGATCGATTTACGGTGCGGATGTACATACTCAATTGGATCTTCGATGGTGATAATATGCCCATCCGAATTGCGATTGCGATAATCAATCAAGGCCGCTAGCGAAGTCGATTTGCCTGAACCCGTACCGCCGACAAACAAAATCAGGCCGCGCTTTTCCATAATCACGTTTTTTAAAACGTCGGGCAGGCCAATTTTAGTCGCATCGGGGATTTCAGTTTTAATATTCCGAATCACCATTGCTACTTTATGCCGCTGCTTAAAGATATTCACCCGAAAGCGACCAATGCCTTCTTCACTAATCGCCAGATTCATCTCTGGCTTATGTTCAAACTGCTTACGCTGCTCCACATCCATTAGCTCATAAGCCATCGCATGCACTTCTTCAGGCGTTAAGCGCTCCCGAGCGAGGGGTTTAAGTGAGCCTTGGAATTTAGCAGCGGGCGGTGCATCCGCAGTCAGATAAAGATCAGAACCGTCACGAGTCGCAAGAATGCGCAAATAATCTTTCAGTACCATCGGGATAATCTCTTATTTTTATAATTAGCTCGCGCTATTGTAGCAGCAATTCCCACAAAGTTGAGTTCAGCTCGTCTGGACACCTATACTTTGTCCAGTTATTAAAGGTTTAAATTATGAATTTCACCAAGTTCCTTTCGTTAATACTCAGCTTTAGCCTGCTTTTATTCTTTATGCCGAGCGCTCAAGCAGCTAATCAGGCTTCGAAAAAACGCCCACGGATTGGTTTAGTGTTAGGCGGTGGCGGTGCTGCAGGGGTAGCGCATGTGGGGGTCTTAAAAGTATTAGAAGAGCAAGGTGTACCCATCGATGTGATTGCAGGCACCAGCATGGGAGCGATTGTGGGGAGTTTGTATGCAGCGGGTTACAAAGCGGATGAATTAGAAAAAGTAGTAGGTTCTCTCGATTGGGCCAGCTTGTTTGAAGATCAGCAGCCGCGTGATATGCAAAGCTTTCAACTCAAGCGCGATAATGCGGGCTTTTTTAATACCGGTGAAGTGGGTATTAAAAATAAGGCCTTAAAACTCCCTGATGGCTTGGTCAGTGGGCAGAAACTCATGTTTGAACTGCGCCGCTTGCTAGAACGTGTCGCGCAAATCGAAGACTTTGATCGTTTACCCATTCCGTTTCGTGCGGTCGCCACTGATATTGAAACCGGCGAGCAAGTCGTGTTGCGGAAAGGCAATTTAGCCACCGCAGTACGGGCGAGTATGTCGATTCCGGGCTTTTTCTCGCCGATTACGATTGACAACCGTGTGCTTGTGGACGGTTTTGTGTCCAACAATGTCCCGGTTGATGTGGCTAAGCAGATGGGCGCGGATATCTTAATCGTCGTCAGCTTGCCTTATTACTTTGAAAAGCGTGATGAATTAAATTCAGCCGTGGCAGTTAGCGTTCAGGCGATGCAATTTCTTACCGCAAAAAACAGCCTGCCGCAGTTAAAAGGCTTGAACGCACCCAATATTGTGTTAGAACCCGACTTGCAGGATATTGGCTCACTTTCCTTTAATCGGGTGCGCGAAACTATTCCGATTGGGGAAAAAGCAGCGCGCGAACAAATAGCTGCGATTAAACGCCTCGCCGCTTATGTACCGAATCACAAACAAACTCAGCTCGCTAAACAAGCGCTTGAGGCTGCAGAAGATAAGGGCATTAAAGATGGTCGGGTCGCTAAAGTGATTCTAGAAAATAATTCCAGCTTAAAAGATTCAGTCCTTCTAAAACGTTTAGGCGTGCAAGCGGGCGATGCCTTAGATGTCACCAAGTTACAACGCGGTTTGGATAATGTGCATAGTTTAGGCTATTTCGATATTGTCGATTACAGCCTCACCCCTTCAGGCAAGGATGCTTATGATTTACATGTCATTGCCCGTCAACGCTCTACAGGCGATCAGCGCTTACGCTTTGGCTTTACGCTGGATGACAATTTTGAAGGTGATGCCAGCTATCAACTGGGCGTGCGCCATATACTCAAAGGTGCAACCAGCTCCGGTACTGAATGGCGCAATAGTTTAATCGTTGGTGATCGTCTGCATGCAGAAACACAAGTCTTACATCCTTTAAATGATCGCCAAGGTGCATTTTTGGATGCACGTGCTTGGCATGATCGCCAAGATTTTTACGAATATGTAGGCAGCGAACGGGCTGCTGAAGTACGTGTGGGTGAAACCGGTGCTGAAGTCAATTGGCGTGCCGATGTTGGCTCTGCTAGTGAATTTAGTGCAGGGGCTATTTATCGTAACCTAACGCCTGATATCAAAACCGGCCGCCTCACTTTCCCAGGCAAATCACTACAAATCGCGGGGCTAGAATTCGCCTATAGCACCGATACGTTGAACGATGCTGATTTCCCGAATCGCGGTCAATGGTTCCAGTCTGAATATACCCACGGCTTCAAAGTCTTGGGTGCCGATGTGGAATTTGATCGGGTAAAAATCGCAGGCGGCAAAATTTGGACTGAAAACAAGCATCGTTTCACCCTGAAAGGCCAAGTAGGTTCTACGCTTAGCGATGATGCTTTCATTACTGAGCAGTTGACTTTAGGAGGCTACAATAGCTTATCGGGTTTGTCGCCTAATCAACTCCGTGGCAATCATGCTGCTTTGGGGCGCGGTACTTATATGTATGAATTAGTTGATTATCCGGGCGTTGCTAAGATTTATGCGGGTGGCTCGCTGGAATTGGGTAATGCTTGGGAAGAAGCTGCCGATGTCAGCTGGGGTGGCTTATTACTTTCAGGCAGTTTATTTGTAGGTGCTGATAGCCCGATTGGCCCCGCTTTCATTGGCATTGGTCAAACCGAGGGCTACGATCCCAGCTTATTCATGCATGTGGGGCGTAGTTTCTAAATCATGCGTCTGGATCAATTTGTCAGCCAAGCCCTGAATACTTCGCGGAATGAAGCCCAAAAGCTCATTAGAGCTGGCTTTATTAGCCTCAACGACCAAATCGCCTTCAAGTCGCCCACGCTTGTACCTGATGGCGCTCAGGTCAAGCTCGAAGACGAAATTTTGAGCCTACCCGGTTTAATTTATTTGATGCTGCATAAGCCCTTGGGCGTAATCAGTGCCACTGAAGATCCGAGCCAACGCACGGTATTAGATTTAATTAAGCATCCACATAGGCATACCCTGCATCCGGTGGGTCGTTTGGATAAAGATACCACTGGCCTGATCCTGCTGACCAATGATGGGCAGTGGTCACATCAAATTAGCGCACCCCGCCAGCAGGTGCTCAAAGTTTATTTAGCACAATTAGCTGAACCTTTAAGCCTTGCCGCCGCCGCACAACTTCGACAAGGCGTGCTCCTGCATGGCGAGCCTAAACCGGTGATGGCTGCCAAGGTGGAAATACTCCCAGAACAGAGCATTCGCCTGGGTATTCATGAGGGCAAATATCATCAAGTGAAACGAATGCTAGCTGCTGTCGACAACCGAGTTGAACAACTACATCGAGAGCAAGTGGGTGGCTTAAGTTTGGACCCCCAGCTGGCAGTGGGTGAGTGGCGTTTATTAACCAGTGTCGAAACCCAGCTGGTCTTTGCTAAAAGCTAAAGACTCCTTGTTTCTTGAAGTTCCGTGCATTTTTTAGGGTTAGTTGAGCGTTGTTTTTTACTCAGCTATACTTTCACTTATTCCTGACTAAAATCATCAGGTATAAGAAGCAGCTCTGCTTGAAACCTGATTAGTTAAGGCTAATTTGTTTGGGCTTGCTTAAGGAGAGTACACATGCAGCACTTTGTCAATCGGCCAACTCATATTTCGCCTGCTCCCCACACCAATGATTTATTCAGAAGCTATCCGATTCAACAAGTGGATGCCTCTGCTATCCCACGCTGGTTGAAAAAGGGCTGGGAAGATATTCAAGCGAATCCTGCTGCCAGTTTATTTTATGGAGCTTTCTTTTCCATTACTGGCATTATTCTAAGTATGTTTTCTATGGCTAATCCGGCTTTTACAGTAGCCTTTATCAGTGGCTTCTTTCTGGTTGGGCCTTTCTTAGCACTAGGTTTATATGTGCTCAGTTGGCAACGCGATCAAGGTAAAAAAACGGATTTTGGCGCTTCCTTAATGGCCATTCGCTATAACGCTTTAGGCTTAGGTTTATACGCTTTAACGGTAGGCTTTCTGATGATGTTATGGGTGCCTGCTTCAGGGATGATCATCGCTCTATTCTTCAATAATTTTGCTTCACTCAGTACGATGACTGGCTACGCCGCGCTCTGGGATGGCTTGATGCAAATGAACAATGGGGTTTTATTTGGCTTTAGTTTCATGGGTGTGGGCTTATTATTTGCTTTGGTCGCCTTTACCACTGGTGTGGTCACAGTCCCTGTCTTGATTGAGCGCAAAGCCGATATTATGACTGCCATCGCCACTAGCTTACGTGCTTGTATTACTAATCCCACAACCATGCTCTTATGGGCGCTTACCATCACGTTAATTATTGGCTTAGGCTTAGCAACGTTTAATCTAGGCTTGATTCTAGCAATGCCTTTGGTGGCTCATGCAAGCTGGCATGCTTATCGGGATCTAATTGCTAAAGGCGCAAGCATTCGTTAATGAACTTCTGAGCGCGCCACTGCGACATAACTAGTAACACTCATTTCCGATCCCATTTCATTTCCTTACTTACTGTTATTTACTGGTAATCTGATAAAGGTTACCAGTCCTTTTTTTGAGCTGTGCTATAGTGCTGGCCTGTTTTGAGCCAATACGCTAACCCAAATGAGCACTGCTTTCGTTCCCCCTTATCCTAAACGCCATCAATCTGATCTCGGTGGAATTGCCACACTCTTAAGTGCCAAACGCGACTTGTTGTCCTTCTGGAGCGAAGACTCTTTCCGCTATCAATTTATGAGTCGGCGTATCCTAAATCGCTCAATTTTCATTGCAAATACGCCCGAGTTGGTCAAATACGTCTTCGTCACCCAAAAGGATAATTACGAAAGCAAAAGCCCACAGATGCGTAAAGCCCTCGAACCCTTATTAGGCGATGGCTTATTCATTAGTGATGGCGAGCTCTGGAAAAATCGGCGCCTGCTGCAAACTGGTTTATTCGATACCACGCATATCCAAGCCTATAGCCAAGTGATGATTGATACCTCTGTTGAGATGCGTGAGCAATGGGCGAGCTTACCCACTGGCTCTACAGTCGGCGTACTCTCAGCGATGGGGCAACTCACTTCAGAAATTATTGCCCGTACCCTATTCGGCGCGCGCTTAGGCGCTGATGCCGCCGCAGTAATTCAAGCGTTTGCCGAATACCAAGCAGCCATTGAACAGATTCATGTCACCAATTTTTTAGGCTTGCCCGAATGGCTTCCGCTAGGCAGCTTAAAAATGAATGCGGCGAAAAGTTCAGCCAAGCGTATTCATGCGATTGTGGACAATGTCATCGCCAAAGGTGAGCAAGGTGGCTATGAACATACTCTGCTCAATGAATTATTGGCTGCAAATGAGCGCACTAAAGGCGAAGCGATTTCGCGCGAAGGAATTCGGAATGAGCTAATTGTACTGTTCATGGCAGGGCATGAAACGACTGCCAATGCACTCTCTTGGGTGTGGTATTTGCTCTCGCAAGCACCTGAGGTTGAGGCCAAAATGCATGCGGAAATTGACAGTGTATTGTCTGGACGATTGCCTACTTATGAGGATGTACCCAACCTGCCTTACACACGCGCAGTGTTTGAAGAAACTATGCGCCTCTATCCGCCCGTGCCAATTTTATCCCGCCAAGCTAAACATGAAGATACAATCCGTCGGCGTAAGATTCCAGCCGGTTCCATTATGCTGGTCGTGCCTTGGCTGTTACATCGGCATAAGGATTATTGGGAGCAGCCGGATGCTTTCATTCCCGAACGCTTTATGGATGTGAATAAGCGCCCCGATAAATTCCTGTACTTGCCGTTCAGCGTCGGGCCACGGGTGTGTATTGGCAAAATGTTTGGCATGGTGGAAGCGGTTTTGGCGATTTCGACCTTAGCCCAACAGTTCCGTCTGACCTTGCCGCAAGGCACTGCTATCACTCACGAATGCCGCCTGACCTTGCGCCCACGCGGTGCTTTAGAGATGCAGCTGGAGCGGCGTTAAATGCAATGCCGCGCTGGTTGCGCAGCTTGTTGTATCGCCCCCTCGATTAGCTCACCCACCCCTAAACATCCTCAAGGTAAAGCCAGCGGCGAAGCTTGTTTACATCTATTAGCTGATTTGCGCTGCGAATTATTCGCTAGTGCCTTGCGTCCAGCAGTTTGCTCTAGCCTGATGCCGACATTAGAAATGTGCGGGGCAGAACGACAACAAGCTTTAAGCTATCTTTTTTGGCTAGAAAAAAACACCTTACCGTAAGTAAATTACTGGAAAATCAAATGTTTGGCTTAAGTTAATTAATTCAATATTCAGTATTGAGATTTCCAATTTTAGCCACTACTAAATTTAAGCTATAACCGAATGTCGACAATCTTATCTAGTTTTTGAGGAATTGACCAAATGACGGACAGAATCCAGCTCGGTAGCTTGCAAGTGTCAACACTTCTGCATAATTTCGTCACTCAGCAAGCGCTGCCCGGCACGGGGATTGAGCCTGCGGTATTCTGGGCGGGTTTGGAAAAGATTGTGAATGATTTGGCGCCGCGTAATCGTGAATTGCTCGCCAAGCGTGATGTACTGCAAGCCCAGATTGATGCTTGGCATGTGGCGAATAAAGGCCAATTTGACTTTGCTAAGTACAAAGCCTTTTTGCAGGAAATCGGTTATTTGCAGCCTGAGGGCTCAGCTTTCCAAGTCAGCACGGAAAATGTCGACACTGAAATTGCCACGACCGCAGGGCCTCAATTGGTGGTTCCGGTGATGAATGCCCGTTTCGCACTGAATGCTGCCAATGCGCGTTGGGGTAGTTTGTATGATGCGCTGTATGGCACGGACGCAATTCCTTATAGCGATGGCGCGGAAGCAGGCAAAACATATAACCCAGTGCGTGGCGCGAAGGTAATTGCATTTGCACGTCAATTTTTGGATGAAGCAGCGCCTTTAGCGGCTGGCTCACATAAAGATGCGGCTAGCTATGCAGTGGCGAATGGCGCTTTGCAAGTCAGTTTAAAAGACGGTTCAACCATTGGTTTAAAGCAACCTGAGAAATTCGTCGGTTATAACGGTGATGCTACGAGTCCAAGCGCGATTTTATTGAAAAACAATGGCCTGCATTTCGAGCTGCAAATCAATCGTGCAGGTAGGATTGGTAGCAGTGATGCAGCAGGCTTGAATGACATTGTGATGGAAGCGGCACTCACCACGATTATGGACTGCGAAGATTCGGTCGCGGCGGTGGATGATGTGGACAAGGTGCTGGTTTACACTAATTGGCTAGGCTTGATGAAAGGCGATTTGAAGGAAGAAGTCAGCAAAGGTGGCAAGACCTTTACGCGCGCGATGAATCCAGATCGCGAATATAACGCAGCCAATGGCGGAAAGTTGAGCCTACACGGACGCAGTTTATTGTTCATTCGGAATGTCGGTCACTTGATGACTAATCCGGCGATTATTGCGCAAGACGGCAAGGAAATTCCCGAAGGCATTATGGATGGTTATCTGTCTTCGATGATCGCGATCCACAACCTTAAGGGTAACACCAGCGCTAAGAATACCCGTACTGGCTCGGTTTATATCGTGAAGCCAAAGATGCACGGCCCTGAAGAAGTGGCCTTCACTAATGAATTATTCGGGCGCATTGAAGAGGCTTTAGGTTTAGCGCGCAATACTTTGAAAGTTGGCATCATGGATGAAGAACGCCGCACTACAGTGAATCTGAAGGAATGTATCCGCGCTGCGCAAGAGCGGGTGGTGTTCATTAATACCGGCTTCTTGGATCGCACGGGCGACGAAATTCATACCTCGATGGAAGCGGGCGCGATGCTGCGCAAAGGCGACATGAAATCCGCGTCTTGGATTAAGGCTTATGAAGATTGGAATGTGGATATTGGTTTGGAATGCGGCTTGTCGGGTCACGCGCAAATCGGCAAAGGCATGTGGGCGATTCCTGACCAAATGGCGAATATGCTCACTACCAAAATCGGCCATCCGATGGCGGGTGCGAATACTGCGTGGGTTCCTTCGCCGACGGCCGCAACTTTGCACGCCTTGCATTATCACAAGGTCGACGTGTTTGCGCGTCAGCAAGAACTTAAAAGCCGGAAACGTGCCAATATTGATGATATTTTAACGATTCCAGTGGCGCAAAATCCAAACTGGAGCGCGACGGAAATCCAGCAAGAATTGGAAAACAATGCGCAAGGTATTTTGGGTTATGTAGTGCGCTGGATCAACCAAGGCGTGGGCTGCTCGAAAGTGCCGGATATTAATGATGTCGGCTTGATGGAAGACCGCGCGACTCTGCGTATCTCCAGCCAGCACATGGCGAATTGGCTACATCACGGCATTTGTACCGAACAGCAAGTGATGGACGCTTTCAAGCAAATGGCCGCAAAAGTCGATGCGCAAAATGCAGGCGATCCGACTTATACCAAAATGTCAGGCAACTTCGACAAAAGCGTGGCATTTAAAGCAGCTTGCGATTTAGTATTTAAAGGACGCGAACAGCCGAATGGTTATACTGAGCCGTTGCTGCATCAGTATCGTCAGGAAGCGAAGGTGAAGTTGTTTTTTTAAATTGCCCTCACCCCAACCCCTCTCCCTAGGGTAGAGGGGTTTGAATCAATAGGAAGCCGCTATTGGGAGCGGCTTTTTAATTTATCGGATAAGGCAGCAAATCTAATTTTTCAATAAAGCGGTAGTCACGTTGGTTTTTGCTAATCAACGGAATTTCTAAATCCATAGCAGTTGCGGCAATTAAGCTGTCAGGAATCAATAAGCCATGACTCAAGCGATAGGTTTGTAAAAGCTTTAAAGCCAGCTGAGAATTAGCTTCAGTCAAGGGCATCGCTTCAAAGTGACGTAAAAATTTGTATAGCTCTTTCTGCTCAGTTTTATTACGACAACCAACCGTTAACTCCATCTGCGTCACTATACTAATAGCTAAAATAGTTGTCTTTTCAAGGTATTGAAGTGTGTCTAAGGCGATCTCATCACCGCGGCCTGCATCAATCAAAATATCAGTATCAATCAGGGTATACATTTTAACCCCATTCGCTAATACGCAGGTCGCGCACCCATTTTGGGCTGTCTTCTAAGTCAATTCTGTCACGCCATAAGCCAATAAAAGGCTCATTGGCCAAAGCCGTTTTTTGCTTGTTAGTTCGCTGATCAGCTTGATAGCGTTGCTTGAGAAAAACTATAAAATCAGCCACTTGTTGCTGAGCAGCAGGAGGAAGTGATGAGAAGTCATTCATTATATTTTGAGTGTTCATCGCTAGTCTTCATGCAGTTTAGATCAGATTAGCTTAGCGTATTTATGAATGCTTACCAATGCTACCCGTTAGGATTTCAACATCATTAATTTTCACAAGCTTGTTATCTATTGACCTGTTTGGCCTAGTGCCTTGAAGATGGGCTAGCTTGAGGTTTGAGCGTTTAACTTAAGGGCGGTGAAGGTTTATGACGGTGATATTGAATTTGCCAATAGCGCGTTTTCAGTTTGAGTTGCAGGCGCGGACGGTTTTGAGCTTTCCACCTTATGCGGGTTCGACTTGGCGTGGGGCGTTTGGAACTGCTTTGAAGCGAACGGTTTGTATAACGCGCCAGCCTAGCTGTACGGGTTGTTTTCTGCAGCGTAGTTGTGTGTATAGCCAGGTGTTTGAGACGCCTGCCGGGTCTGAGCCTTTATTGAGTAAGGGGACTGCCGCGCCGCATCCGTTTATTTTGCATCCCTTGGAGACTTCGGGGCGACAGTATCAGGTTGGGGAGCATTTACGGATTCAGTTGACTTTAATAGGGCAGTCGATTGGGCATTTGCCGTATTTTATTCATAGTATTCAGCAGATGGGCGAGCAAGGAGTGGGGGCTAAGCACGGGCAATATGAGTTGCTACGGGTTTGGCAGGAGCGTTGTTTGGGCACGGAGGCTTGGGAGTTGGTTTATCCCTTGGCACAGCAGGGTTTGCAAACCTTAGAAGTCTTGATGCCGCCGCTCCCTATTGCACCTAAGCAAGTGCAAGTGGTGCTGAAAACGCCGTTTCGAGCGAGGCAGAGTGGGCGTTTAATGGACAGCGAAGGCTTTGAATTACCGGTGTTTTTGACGGGTTTGATTCGGCGTTTGTCGTTATTGAGCGCTTATCATGCTCAGAACCGCTTGGAGTTGGATTTTAAAGCTCTGACCGCAGCAGCACGGCAGTTAGCCGCTGTCGAAACTAAGCTTCAGCCGTTTGAATGGACTCGTTATTCGAGTCGGCAGCAGGCTTTTATTGCAATGGATGGTTTGGTGGGCCAGTTTAGTTTAGTCGGCCATGATTGGCAGGCGTTTTGGCCGTGGTTGTGGTGGGGACAATGGGTACATGCGGGTAAAAATACGGTGATGGGGCAAGGTCAGTATCAGTTGGAAAATGTGGCTTGACCGCTTTTTCTGCAATCACTACACTGTTTAAGGTGTTAAGTGCTTTAATAATCGAGTGGTAAATTTTTGGGTGGTTTTTGTACATTGCTTAAATTTTTCTCATGCAAACTTTTTATACAGTGGATTTCCTGCTAAGGGCCTCTGTAAGTTATTGATTGTTAAGGTTCGCTAGACACGAGCCGTTTGAATGCAGCCCCGTTTTAGAGGGGATTAAGACCCACCAAATTCGCGGCATTGCGGCTTTAGGAATGTTTGAATGCAGCCCCGTTTTAGAGGGGATTAAGACTTAACCATTTCGAGGCTATGCGCCTCGAAATCCTGTTTGAATGCAGCCCCGTTTTAGAGGGGATTAAGACACCATCAGCATGGCAGCGGTCGCAATCGCTTCAGCGTTTGAATGCAGCCCCGTTTTAGAGGGGATTAAGACTGTCTGGCAGGGTTGCTACATACCCACGTATCCCCGTTTGAATGCAGCCCCGTTTTAGAGGGGATTAAGACTTGTATATCACTGGCTAATTTAGAAATTTCGGCGTTTGAATGCAGCCCCGTTTTAGAGGGGATTAAGACTTAACGACATTTCATCCTCTGCAAAAGAAACGCGTTTGAATGCAGCCCCGTTTTAGAGGGGATTAAGACATGTCTTGCAATGTTGCCATTTCGTTGCTCCGGTTGGTTTGAATGCAGCCCCGTTTTAGAGGGGATTAAGACAAGGTTGATAGGTGATAATGTTTGGTCTTTAGTTAGTTTGAATGCAGCCCCGTTTTAGAGGGGATTAAGACGCGGCCTACGGTCACGTGTGAACGACTGAATACGTTTGAATGCAGCCCCGTTTTAGAGGGGATTAAGACATGCTTTTCTAGCCAAGCAATGGTTTTGGCGGTTTGAATGCAGCCCCGTTTTAGAGGGGATTAAGACTTTTAAATAGTTGTTTATTTACGGATTTTAGCTAAGTTTGAATGCAGCCCCGTTTTAGAGGGGATTAAGACCCCTGTCTCCTCATTGAAGAGGATGCCTACTCTGGTTTGAATGCAGCCCCGTTTTAGAGGGGATTAAGACACTACATATCCGCCATTATTTCCATTTGCTCAACGTTTGAATGCAGCCCCGTTTTAGAGGGGATTAAGACAGTGTTTTGCTTCGCATACTTGTCAACTACGCCAAGTTTGAATGCAGCCCCGTTTTAGAGGGGATTAAGACAATGAGCATCTACGTTATAAGTTTCAACTACAGGTTTGAATGCAGCCCCGTTTTAGAGGGGATTAAGACCATCAGCCGGATATACATTGACATAATGTACTGGTTTGAATGCAGCCCCGTTTTAGAGGGGATTAAGACCCCACCCCACCGACCACAGTGTTCATCTGAAAAGTTTGAATGCAGCCCCGTTTTAGAGGGGATTAAGACCACTTTCTGAAACCATGCCTGTTCGTTCTCAGCGTTTGAATGCAGCCCCGTTTTAGAGGGGATTAAGACGCATGATAGGCCTCCTGCGCATCATCCCATGCTTGGTTTGAATGCTTCCCCGTTTTAGAGGGGATTAAGACGCTAAACGGGTTGTATCTCTCTACATACCCAACGTTTGAATGCTTCCCCGTTTTAGAGGGGATTAAGACCCAATTGCTTTAACTGTTGATGTGCGTTATTTCCGGTTTGAATGCTTCCCCGTTTTAGAGGGGATTAAGACCCCTGCGTCGGTGTAGCTTGTGCCGCACTTGATAAGTTTGAATGCTTCCCCGTTTTAGAGGGGATTAAGACCCGAACATCATACGAACACAGGGAAAGCATTGCGTTTGAATGCTTCCCCGTTTTAGAGGGGATTAAGACGGATACCCTTGATGGTATTCATCTTCTAACTCACTGTTTGAATGCTTCCCCGTTTTAGAGGGGATTAAGACGGCTTGCTTAGCCTTTTTGGTTACCTTTGCACGTTTGAATGCTTCCCCGTTTTAGAGGGGATTAAGACAATAACGTTACTTGTTTATTAGTAAATTTATCTAGTTTGAATGCTTCCCCGTTTTAGAGGGGATTAAGACTGTTGCTCATTATCTACTAGTCTTTTCACCCTGTTTGAATGCTTCCCCGTTTTAGAGGGGATTAAGACTTATATAAATATGAATCTCTCAAAGTTTGACCGGTTTGAATGCTTCCCCGTTTTAGAGGGGATTAAGACACTTTTTTATTGTAATAACTGTCATCTTTGCTGTGTTTGAATGCTTCCCCGTTTTAGAGGGGATTAAGACCTGTATTTGTCTGCCATGTTTCTTGAGTGCTCCTCGTTTGAATGCTTCCCCGTTTTAGAGGGGATTAAGACATGTTTGATCGTCTATTCTG
Organism: Thiolinea sp.; assembly: GCA_049292455.1. Classification (GTDB taxonomy): domain Bacteria; phylum Pseudomonadota; class Gammaproteobacteria; order Thiotrichales; family Thiotrichaceae; genus Thiolinea. The sequence continues at coordinate 525,832 of JBATRF010000038.1, read as the reverse complement.
ACCACGTTACAGTGTTTGAATGCAGCCCCGTTTTAGAGGGGATTAAGACGATGCTGTCTCAGCACCAGAGCAGTCTGCATGAGTTTGAATGCAGCCCCGTTTTAGAGGGGATTAAGACTGCAATGCACTGCATCGGCTTCAAATTCAACGAGCGCTTCAGTACTTTAACCAAAACCAACTCTGTTAAAACACAGCTGCCTTGTTAAACTTAACAGCTTTTAAGTTTTCAGCGCTTTAAAAAACACTCTATACTGGCTAGATGACCAGCCCAAATCCCTTGCAACCTCATACCTACACTCGGCGCATTTTATTAGCGGTCGCTGCTAAATCACCGCAAATTATTACCGAGACTATTTATGCTTTAGCGGCTGATCAACCCCGTTGGTTGCCGACTGAACTCCATGTGATTACCACTGGACGGGGTGCAAAAACTATTCAAGCCGCTTTAGGGATTGAGGGAGGAAATTGGTTAGCGCAATTGTGCCAAGACTACCAGTTGCCAACGATCAGTTTAGACGAAACCAATCTGCATATTATTACCAACCAACACAATCAGCCGTTAGAAGATGTACGCAATAGCGCCGATAATGCTTGCGCGGCTGATTTTATTACTCAATTCGTGCGTGAATTGACGGCTGACCCGAATTGCAGTTTATATGCCTCGCTGTCGGGTGGACGTCGCACCATGACTTATTATATGGGCTATGCCATGTCTTTATTTGGCCGCCCGCAAGATCGCTTAACCCATGTCTTGATCGAAGACGAATATTTTTTCAACGAACAATTCTACTATCCGCCGCCGCAATCCAAACTCATTCCTTGCAAAGATGGTACACCCGTCGATGCGCATACGATTGAAATCACCCTAGCCGATTTACCTTTCATCCGCCTGCGCGATACCTTACCCGCTGAACTTTTCTCCGGCAAACAACTCTTCAGCGACTTAATCGCCGCCGCTCAAGCGCAAATTGTCCAACCAAGCGTGCAATTTAACTGGGCCTTAAAACAACTCAAATGCGGTGATAAACTAATTAAAATGCCCCCGCTGCAAATGACGTTTTATGTTTGGATGTTGGAGCGGTGCTCTAATAAACGAGTAGCTATTCATTGGACGACTCAAGAAAACCCTAGTCTAGCCACACAATTCCTCAAACTTTATGTACGCTTATTTGGCATGAATGGGTATTATGAAGCCACCGCTAAAAGCCTTGTTAATGGCCTAACCAAACCTTGGTTTGAAGAAAAAAAATCAAAAATAAACACCACACTGACAGAGCAGTTAGGCCAAAATGTAGCCTTGCATTATCACATTCACTCTCAAGGTAAACGCCCCCTCACTCGATTTGGCCTAACACTGGATGCAAATGCCATTAGCTTTTCAGGCACCGATTGATAGATAAAGTTTTGTAAAGGTGAATTTGGCAAGCTTGTTATTCGTGACCAGATATCTTGATTAGTTAATAATCCCTGTTGTCAATTTATTGCAGTAATGGCAGAGAGGCTTGTTATGGCATTAATCTTCAAAGAACCACAAATTATTCGGGCAACGTACCGTATTGTCACGCCGATGTTTATTGGCGATGCCGATAGAAATCCTGCTGATGGCATTCGTCCGCCCTCGGTCAAAGGGGCATTGCGCTTTTGGTGGCGGGCGTTGAATTGGGGACGCTTCTGGCGCGAAAAAGAAGGAAACGAAGCAGCGGCGCTCAAAGCGCTGTATGAAGAAGAAGCCCGCTTATTCGGTAGTGCAATGGATGAGAAACGTGCCCAACAACACAAGCATAGCGGGCAAGGTTGCTTTTCTTTGATAGTCAGTCAACAACCATCAAATAAGAACGAGCGAATATATGACTGGCCTCCCAATACAGCAAATCACGGAGCTAGTTATCTAGCCTTTGGTTTACTGGAAACACAAGACGAATCGCACAGAACTGCTATCCCAGAAGGCGGTGACTTCACCATACAGGTACTTTTCAAGCTTAATGCCGAAGAAGCGTATGTTGGGCAAATCATCGAAACTTTGCGCGTGTGGTCATTGTTTGGCGGCTTAGGAAGCCGTGCCAGACGCAGTTTTGGCAGTGTCGCTTTACTAAATCTATCGGATCAAAACGAAGCATTTACTACAAAAAATGACTATCAAGCAGCCCGTGCGGCGCTACTGTCACAGTTTGGTGATATACCACCTGCCCCATTCACTGCATTCAGCAGGGACAGCATTCAGGTGTTATGGGATAGCGGAAAGGATGTCAGAGAAGTAGTGAAAACAGCCGGGCAACGATACAAAGATTATCGCTCTACGCTCAAAGGTAAAACTAACGAACGTATTTCCTTTGGACTTCCTCTGCAAAATATTGATTTGGAAAACCGACGCTCAAGTCCTTTATTGTTTCATGTGCATGAACTAGCAAATAAGGGATTTATCTCATCAGGTCTATATCTACCTTCTCGTATTTTCCACTTTGCCGAAAACTATCAAGATCTATCAACACAGTCAGTTAAAGCATTTATTAGTGGGAGTAACGTATGAGCGACAAACAATACTTCCACTTCACCATCGGCCCTGTGCAAGGCTTCGTTGCCCAAGCACGGCGTACCCGTGATTTCTGGGCAGGATCGTTTATTCTCTCGTGTCTAGTCACTGTGGCAATGAAAGCTGTTGTAAAACAAGGCGATAACAACACCATAGAATTCCCACTGCCTGATGATAGTTTTATGAAGACTGTTGAGTCCGGTAATGCCAATATCAAACAAGGCAACGTACCGAACCGTTTCAAAGCAGAAGTCAGCAAAGCATTTAAACCAGAGTTAGTAGAACAAGCTGTTCGTACTGCGTGGAAAGAACTGGCAGAAGCAGTATGGAAAAAAGACTTAGAGAATTTTTCTCTAAAAACCGCTAAAACAAGAGAAATATGGGAACGCCAAATTGAAGGCTTTTGGGATATTCAGTGGGCAATCATTGATGATGAATCTGAGTCCAGCACACTGGATAAACTGAAAAACTGGCGCACTCATCTGCCTGCCCCTGAAGCAGGTGTGAAGTGCATGATGATGGATGGATGGCAGGAGTTATCGGGTGCTGAACGTCCGGGGCGCAAAGAAGAAGACTCTGAAGGGCCATACAATTTCTGGAACACATTACGTGAAGGCAAGGAAGTCGATTTACGCGAAAAAGAATACCTTTGCGCTGTTGCCTATGTAAAAAGACGGTTTGTGCATGTTTTTGAATCTTTAAAAATTGACATGGGGAGCTGGACTGCTCATGGTTGGAAAATCCCTAAAAATGTCCCTTCCGTTGATTACATGGCAGCCGCACCTTGGTTAGCGCAATTATTGAAAAAAGCAAAAGAAGATACTGAACTTGAAAAGTTAATGTGGGATTTTCACGATGCAGCAGTCATGCTCACACGAGACTCATCTGAAATACCAACATTGGGATACCCAGAATGGCAAAGCAATATTGATTGTGTCAGGGAAGCCAATAAAGAGGGGAGTAAAAAATGGCAAGCACTGGATGGACGAGTGTTCTTCGATTCCATGCTTGAAAATCCCCGACTATGGGATAAAGGGCCAAACGGTACAAAAGCGGAAGATGCCCAATCACTGCTAAAACAACTCAAAGTTTTACGAAAAAAAGCAGCGCTAGAACCCGTTTCACCGTTCTATGCCATTTTGATGATGGATGGTGATGATCTTGGCAAACAGATGAGTGATGTAGATAAACAGGAATACATCACCAAAGGCTTGTCTGATTTTACTAAAGAAGTTGAAGGGATTGTTGATAAGCACAGTGGCTTTCTAGTTTATGCCGGTGGCGATGATGTGCTGGCAATCCTACCACTGGAATACGCTATGGATTGTGCAGTGGAGTTACGCACCACTTACGATGCAGTTTTCAGAGAAATCAATAAAGAGGCTAGAAAGAAGCAGCCTGAAGATAAACAGGTCTGGATTCAAACCTCCATTTCTGCCGCTATCGAATACGCACATATCAAAACGCCACTGGGCAAGTTATTGGGTGACTCTCATAAACTGTTAGATAACATTGCCAAAGATCAGCATGGGCGCGATAGTATTGCCTGCCGTGTATGGAAGCCGGGTGGTTTGCAAATGGAATGGGGGATGCCTTGGGATAAAGCACTAGACGATGATAATCGTATGATTTTAGATGCCATTGCCGATCAGTTCCGTGCTGGGAAGGATGACAAAAATGACGAACGCGAACAGTTCGCCAGTAAGTTCTTTTACCGTATTCGTGAGCGTTTCGATCTATTGAATCCAACCAACGTTGGCGAAGACCCGATTTTTGATGTGCGTGATGGCGAAGGCTTTGATAAAGCCGTCAGCCTGATGGCAATGGAATACCTCAATTCAGGTGTAACAAAAGCCAATCAGATTAAAACAATGGAACAAGCCAGAGGAATCATCAAACCCTTGCTAACACAGTGCCGTCATGTTGTACGCAAAGTTCAAGATGACACTAAAAGCAAGCCACAAATCGGTTATGAAGTTGAAACGAAATACGGCTTCAAGGCAGATGCTGCTTTGCTGGTACGTTTTCTGGCACATAAGGGGATTGAACGATGAGTAAAGTAACTACCCTGCGTTTAACCGCATTCGATACCCTGTTTTTCCGCGAGTCCCGCCCATTTGAAAGTATCGGCGGTAGTGAACTTGCCAGTGTATTCCCGCCGCCACCACGCACAGTATTAGGAGCAATTCGTGCCGCTATTGGTGATGCAATGGGTGTTAATTGGCAGCGTTTTAATGATAAGAACTCACCAGAAAATCAATCGGTACGGGATGTTATTGGCTATGGCGATGATCTCGGAAAGCTATCACTAAACGGTATTTGGCTAAGTCGTCTCAAAGACGGCAAACATGAACGTTTGTATCCCGCTCCCTTGTATCTATTACGCAAGAAAGAAGGTGAATCTGCCGCTGAATTTGAGCGATTGCGCATTGGTAAACCGACACGCACCCACCTTGGTAACGTGCGCTTACCTGCATTGCCTGCTGATAAGTTTGGATTCAAACCACTGGAAAATCACTGGGTAACGGCTAGCGGGTTGAATAAAATACTGGCTGACGAATCAGATCTAACCAAAGATGAGCTAATCAGCAGCAAAGAGCTGTTTGAAAGAGAAACCCGTCTTGGTATCGCCCGCGATAATGAGACACGGATTGTGCAAGAGGGTTTGTTATACCAATCCAGCCATGTCCGCCCGAAATCAGAATTATCGCTGGAAGTCGAGCTAAGTGGTGTACCGGATGCGGTTTTGAATCAGCAAGTATTACGCTTAGGGGCTGAAGGGCGTATGGCGGGTTTGGAGGTTGTGGAAACACTTGAAAAATCGAGCTTGCCAACAGCACCAACACCAACCAACGAAACAAAAGGTTTAATCATCACCTTCCTAACACCCGCACGCTTTGCGGATGGTTCGTGGGTATTACCGGGATTTACAGAATCCAGTAGTGAAACAAAATGTTGGACGGGTGAAATCAATGGCATTGCTTTAACGCTTCATGCCGCAGTGATTGGCAAAGCCCTACGTGAAGGCGGATGGGATATGGCACAACATAAACCGCGTGATATGCAAAGCTTTATCCCAGCGGGTAGCAGCTATTACTGCACGGTAAATACCCCCAAGCAATTAGGTGATGCCATCAATAAACTACACGGTAAGCGTTTAGGCGAAGATGCTCAACTCGGCAGAGGGCTTATGGTCTGTGGGCTTTGGAACAAACAGGAATTCATGCAAGAGGAAACCGCATAATGAAAAACCAAGTGAATTTAATGATCGGTTTGATTGCTCAAACCAGTATTCATGCAGGCGCGGGCAGTTCTGCGGGTGCGGTTGATTTACCGATTCAGCGTGAAGGGCATAATGGCTGGCCTTGTATCTTTGGCTCTTCTGTTAAAGGTGCATTGCGTACTAAAGCAGAGGAGGTTTTAACGGCAAGTGATGGCAAGCGTGACGATGCCACACTGAATACGATTTTCGGCCCAGATACTCAAAACGCTTCAGACCATGCAGGCGCTATTTCGGTGGGTGATGCCCGTTTGTTATTGTTGCCAGTGCGCTCCCTGACTTCAGCTTTCAAGTGGGTGACATGCCCTGCTGCACTGGATCGCTTCAAGCGAGATACTGCAATGTTGGGTAAGAACTTAACTTTTAAAACACCAGAAATTCCCCAAAACGACAACCACGAAACCGCCTTGTGTACCACTGGTGAAAACCTGTTTTTGGAAGAGTACCGATTTACTGTCGATAGCAGCAGCAACTTGGATACTGTGATCAATGCCTTGTGTGATTTGGTCAAACGTGATGGTTTCGCCGAAGCACTCAAGGAACAACTGGCAATCGTCAGTAACAATATGTTTGCACATCTGGCACGTAGTGCTACACCGATTAATGCCCATATCGCACTCAAGGGGGATGGCAGTAAAACCGTCGCTAAAGGTGCATTGTGGTATGAAGAAACACTGCCACCAGAAACGGTTTTGTATGTACCTGTGATGGCACAGAATTCCAGAAACGGTAAAAAAGACCTCAATGCGATGGCAATTGCCAATTGTGTTCAAGCAGCCCTCAACGATGGTTGGCTACAGATTGGTGGCAACGAAACGGTTGGAATGGGCTGGTGTGCCGTCAACGTAACAACGATTGGGGGGCTATGATGCAAACCATTCAACAACAACGTGCGGCGTATGCGTTAACCGCAGTCGAAGCAGCCAAAGCTAGTTTAGAAAACTCCAGCGAATATAAAAGCTATGCCTCTGGCTTTCCTGCCATGATTCAAATGAACGGCTTAGGGCAAGCTGCCGCTTTCTACCGAAGTAAAGGAGTGGGAAGAGATTCCAAAGCACAAGCTTACTTAACGCTTTATAACACCTTGTCTAATTGGTTGAGAGAACCGGGGCAGCCGTATCAAGATCAAGACCTGTTGAACGGCATTACCCGCGAAAATATGCAAACCTATATGCTGGCACAAGCAGAAGCCTTAGCCTTGCTAGATTGGGTTAAGAAATTTGCCAAAGCCTATATGGAGGATTAAACCAATGTGTGCTATGCCTCTATATCAACTCGCTGATAAACCTAGGAAAACGCTAACATCGCACAAAGGCTTATGGTTTGAGCGTTTCTTTGATAAATATGACCGTCAATGGCAAATGCCGGATGGTGATAAGAAAACTTGGGTTGATTCAGTGACGGGCTCTTGTGGCAATGAATCAGTCTTGAAGTTTGCGACGAAACAACAAGAACAACTCTGTCGTAGTTTGGGGGGGGAAGTAAAAGCTTTTAAAGCTGAATGGCACTTTGCCACGGGCCTAGGTAATGCGCACCCTGTTGAAAACGGCTTTGCTTGGCATCCGACATTAGGTACGCCCTACCTGTCTGGAGCGTCCGTGAAGGGTCTGGTGCGTGCTTATATCGAAACCTGGGCAGGTTTAGAAAAAGCTGAAATACGCGAAGTCTGCCGCCGCTGGTTTGGCAGTGAATCCAAAAATCCAAAAGAGCAGGACAAAGAAAATCCTTCCGAAGCTGGGGCATATATTTTCTTTGATGCGATTCCGCTCAAGCCTGTCACGTTGGCTTGTGACATCATGACTCCTCACATGGGCGACTGGTATGCCAAAGGTGACCAAATCAGTGATGTAACAGAAAATGCTGATAGCCTGCCTGCGGATTGGCACAACCCCGTGCCTATTCCCTTTCTGGTGGTCAAGGAAGGTAGTTTCCTGTTCAGTATAGCCCCATGTAACCCCAACAATGCCGAAGCCAAAGCTGAATTGCGTTTAGTGATAGAGGCATTGGGTAATGCACTGGAGTACATGGGAACTGGTGCTAAAACAGCAGCAGGTTATGGGCGAATGACCAACGACGACACCGCCAATAGAGCCATCGAAAAATCACAGAAAGAAGCTGCCAAAGCTGACATGAATGTTGAAGAGCGTTTCCGTATCGAATTTCAGGAAATGGATGGCAAAAAGCTGGCTGAGATGTTTGGCAAGGACTTCAACAAGACCCAAGAAAACGCAGCAGACGATTGGGAAAAGTATCTTGATGTACTCTTTGAGGTGAAAGGTGATTTGGTTCGTTCTTGGGAACAAGCTGGCAAAAAAACGGCTGAAGAAAAAGCTTATAAAAAGCTAAAGGGTACAGGACGGCTGGGATAATACCTATACAGGTTCGCAGTACAAGCTGCAGTCGCTCAACAAAAAAATATTTTGAGCAATTAGAAGTTGCTTAAATTAACAATTCTGTTGGTGAGATTGCCATTCCATGCATTATAGATGAGCCTTTAAAATTCGATTAAGAGCAGCTATTGGAGGTGTGTGACGTAGAGGGAGAATTACCTGCACAGGAAACAGCTTGAACAAGCACTTCTGTAGCTGTATATGTTTATATCCCCAACGTCATGTTACTTAAATGGAAACTTTGAATATCCACCTCAACTACTCCGCCGAACGTGCCCTCAACACCTTTGGTGCAACTTTGCAAACACTCGAAGCAGGCCAACCCGTTACCCCCCATTTCAGCATCGGTTTTGAAACTGTCCCACAGTTCGTCAAGGTTTTTACTCCGAAACGCTGGGAGTTAATCAGCGAACTTAAACAACTAGGTGCAGTTTCCATCTGCGAACTGGCAAAACAGCTCGACCGCCACTACTGCAATGTGCATCAGGATGTGGCTTTGCTCATTGAATGGCTGGTGATCGAGAAAGACGAACAGGGCAAGGTCTTTGTGCCTTGGGATGAAATTGATGTGCGGCTGCCTTTGCAAGTGGCAGCCTGAACTCAGTTAGGGTTGCATCTTCAAAGATCATGAGATTAGATCATCGTTAATGATGGAGAAAAAACATGCTTGCTCAAAACAACTTCAAACAAGGTATTAGCGAGGCAGATTACCTAGCAGGTGAAAAAAACGCTAAAACACGCCATGAGTATCTCGATGGCAAGGTCATAGCGATGGCAGGCAGTAGTAAACGCCATAACCGCATCACTTTGAATGTGGTTCGTGCCCTGCCAATTAGCTCTCCAGATGGCCAGGTTTGTGAAATCTACAGCTCAGATATGAAAGTTAGAGCAGGCAAAGGGCGTGCTTATTATTATCCCGATGTAGTCGTTTCCTGTGCGCAAGACGATGCTGATGACTACTATTTGGAGCAGCCTTGTTTGATTGTGGAGGTGACTTCTAAATCGACCGAGTGGAAGGATCACAATGAAAAGCTATTGGTTTATCAGTCGATTGCTAGCCTAAAAACTTATTTAGTGATTGCTCAGGATAAACCCTACGTGACGCATTTTTATCGCGAAGAACAGGGAGATTGGTGGGTAAGAACCTATGAGGCTATGAACGAGGTAATTTCCTTACCTTGCCCCAAAGGGGTAGAGCTAGCATTGACAGTGATTTATGCAGGTGTGGAATAGTGAATTTTAATGCCCTCTGGGACCTCCTCGACAAAATCGGTATTGCCGCTGGCATCATCGCCTTGATGGTGTCTATCTCTATTCGCATGTATTTATGGCGCAAGGAGAAGCAAGACAATGCCCTGATTGACATTCGCCTGCATTGTCCTGAACCGAAAACCACGATTACCTTGCAGGGACAGATTCGGCGCAAGAATCTGACGCGGGCAGAGGTACAGGGGTTGCTGGGGATTTTACCGATGAAGGAAAAAGGTAAGCGTTATGAGTTGCAAGCTTTGAATCAAAAGGCATTTTTTGATGCGTTAGAAGAGGCACAGGTGAATGGAGATATTCATGAACTGGTGATTAAGTGCAGTGCGAAAGAATTGGAGCAGTTTGATCTGAGCACTCAAACCACCAATTCTTAGTTCCTTGCGTTTACTTGTTTTTAATTTAGGGAGTGTACTGTGCATAAACTCGTAACACTATTAGGCCGCCCACTCTATGATAAAGAGAAAAGTGAATATAAAGAAGCAATTTATCAAGTAGAAGGATGCGAAGATGAAACACCTTCTCGCTATATCTGCTTAAAACTCAATGACTATATTAGGCCAGATGAGTTAATCATTCTCGGTACTACTGGAAGTATGTGGGGAAACTTCCTTGAATATGCCTTGATCCAGAAACAGCCTAATCTAATACCCTCTCTTAAAAATCTTATTAATCAATTAAATATAGATTATAAACAGGATACAACTAATCAAGTTGACTTAAACTCAGCGGCAGAAATTCTTTCTAATGTTCTTGACTGTCGTTGCCATCTTCATCTTATTCCATATGGTAGAACCGTTGAGGAGCAAACAAAAACTTTAAAAATAATGCTGGACCTCTTTGATCCTAAGGATGTTGCAACGATAGATGTAACACATGGATTAAGGCATCTGCCTATTCTTATGCAACAGAGTGCATTATTGTTGCAATCACTCAAAAATGTAAAAATCAATAAAATCTACTATGGTGCTTTAGATTTAACCCGAGCAGGCAAAACCCCAGTAATGCAGCTAGAGGGTTTACTAGAGATAGATCGCTGGACAAAGGCATTTCATCGCTATGAACAAGATGGTGATTACACTGCTTTTAAAGAACCTTTGAAAAATGAAGAACTACCCATTGCTGCATTAAATGCTTTAGAAGAAGCCGCTTATTATGAGCGTACTTTTAATTTAACTGAGGCGGGCAAGAAACTAGATATTGTTAAAGGTCACTTGCCAGATAAATTTGATGGTATTGGCAGTTTCTTTACTGAGCGCTTCAAAAAGCATATTACCTGGTCAGATAAATCTAACCTACAAAAGCGCCAAGGAGAATTAGCCAACTTCTATTTGAAAAATGGTGATTTTGTAAGAGCCTGTATTTTCGCTTTGGAGTCTTTTATCACATCTCTTTTAGAAAAAAGTGAATTGCCTCAGCAGCAAGACTATCATACACGGATTGAAGCGGTTAAAGACTTTAGGAAACCTTTCCCAAAAAGCCATTATAGAAATACCAAAAAACGCTTGAAAAATTATTATGATCGTTTAAATTTTATTAGAAACGCATTAGCTCATGGAACAGAACCCGATATTTCAATCACTGACTTAATGCAAAACCCATTAAAGCTAGAAAAAGAGCTACAACTATTATTTAATAGACTAGGAATCTAGCATGACCACCTACTTCATCTCCCGCCACTCCGGTGCTATTGCTTGGGCAGAATCTCAGGGTTTTCACGTTGATCAGCAGTTGGCGCATTTTGAGGTGAATGTCGTTAATGCCGGTGATGCAGTTTTAGGGACGTTGCCGGTGAATTTAATTGCTGAGGTGAATCGGCGCGGTGGGCGGTATTTTCATTTGACGTTGGAGTTGCCTGCAGAATTACGTGGGAAAGAGTTAACGGCTGAGATTATGCAGCAATACGGAGCGCGTTTAGAAGAGTATACAGCCCAGAAAATTTGAGTTTTAGTTTAGTTATTGCTTTCAATTATTTTTTAATAGCCCGTTTGGAATTCATTCAAACGGGCTATTTTTCTTTTAAGCTGGTCTATTGCTGATTTTGACAAGCTTGTCGATTCCACTTAGCAGTTTTATTTAAGGCATGATGCTGAGCAGAAACTTGTGGCAGAGGTTAAGGCGAGCATGAGTGGGCGTTTATTGTATTTGGCTTCTTATGATGTTTGTGAGGATGGGCGGTTGCGAGCGGCGTTGGCTTGTGTGCGTGCCTATGCGACAGGCGGGCAGAAGTCGGTGCATGAGGTTTGGTTGAGTTCAGCAGAAAAGGGCGAGTTGTTGTTGGAAATGAATTTGGTGCTGAACTTGCTTGAGGATAGTTTTTTACTCATTCGCCTCGATCCACGGCAGCGTGTGCATACCTTGGGAATTGCCATTCCACCGAGTAATCCTGATTGGTTTTATGTGGGTTAGGCGTATGAGTACTCTTTATTTAGATCATCAATATTTAAGCTTAAAACTAGAGGGCGAAACGCTGGTCACGTGGTTGCAGGATCAGCGTCAACGCCCCATTCCTTTGGCGCTCCTTGAGCGGGTGGTGTGTTTGAGCAATGTGCAACTTGAGAGCAATCTGTTGGCAGCTTTAGGTGAGCGCGGAATTGCGTTTAGTGTCGCGAATCCACGTAAACCTAAGCGGCGCGCCCTACTATTGGGACAAGGGCATAATGATGCCAGCTTGCGTTTATTGCATTATCGCTTGGCGCAAGATGCTGCTTGGCGCTTGCAGTTTAGCCGTGAGTTATTAGCCGCCAAATTCAAGGCGCAATTACGCTCCCTCGCTGAGATGCAGCAGCAGCGCCCTGATCAGCGCAAAGTTTTGCTCGCTGCTGAGCAGCAAATTCAACACAGTTTGGCGAGCCTAGCAACTGCGCAAGGTTTGGAAAATCTATTAGGTATCGAAGGGGCGGCAGCACGCGCAGGCTTTGCGGCGTTGGCGGTGGTGCTACCTGAATCCTTAGGCTTTAAAGGGCGGAAACGGCGGCCTCCACCCGATCCGGTGAATGCGGCTTTGTCCTTGGCTTTCACGCTGCTGCACAATCGTGCTGTGCAGGTTTTGCATGCTCAGGGTTTGGAGCCGCTACTGGGCTTTTATCATGAGCTGAGTTTTGGGCGTGAATCACTGGCTTCGGATGTGATTGAAGTGTGGCGACCCACGATTGAAGCTTGGGTTTGGATTCAGTTTAGCCAGCAGCGGTTGCGCGAACATCATTTTAAAACAGATGCGCATGGTTGCTTTTTGGATAAGGCGGGGCGGCAAATTTTTTTTGCAGAGATTGAAGCGTGTTTGCGCCCACTGACGCGCGCTTTACGTTGGCAAACACGCGCGTTGATTAAGGCGATGCGCGCTTGGGAGGTTCAATCTTGATGAGTGAAGCACGCCAAGCCTTGTATTTGGATAGTTTACAAGCGGATCATGTGAGCTTGGATACAGTGGCATTGCGGGTGCAAACCCACGAGCAGGTCACGCTCTTCTATCCCTTGCGCCGCATTGCGCGGGTGGTGGTAACGGGTAAAGTCGAATGGCAAACAGCGGCCTTATTAGCCTGTTTGGATTATGGCATCCCCTTAGCATTTCGGGAGCGTGATGGGCGTTTGATTGGGCATTGTTTAAGTGAACGTAGCAATCAAACCCCGTTGGAGGCTTTGTTGATAGTGTGTGCCGATCATGCTGAGGGTGATGCCTTGTATCAGCAGTGGCGCTGCCAAGAGGAGTATCAATGGGTGCAGCGGGCGGGGCGGACGCGGCATTATCATTTGCAAGGGCGTTTGGCTTATCAGGTATTAGGGCAAGTGGAGCGTTGGTTGCAGGCACAGTTGCCCTGCCGGTTTGCGCAATTCACCGCACAGATGCAAGCGCCCATCGCCAGCCATGTGGCGGAAGTTTTAGCGGCTTATGGGTTTAGTGACAATATTCATCTGCCTGCGACGCGGCGGGTGCATTTGGCGCGAGATCTGGCACAGTTATTGTTATTAGAGGCTTATTGGTTGGTGTTACGCGGTGAACGCCCTACCTTGGATGCGCAACGTGGTTTGCGTTATAGCCTGATTGCTTTTTATGAAAAACATCAGGCGCATTTTGAAGAGCGGGCGCGTATTGCCTTGAATCGGTTGTGGCGGCAATTAAAAACCTTAGAGGTGGATTAAATGGCTAGGTCACGGTTTCCGCATATTATTAGTTATGATATTGCTGATCCTAAGCGCCTGCGACGGATTCATCGTTTTTTGAAAAAGGTGGCTTTGCCTTTGCAATATTCGGTGTTTTTATTAGAGGCGGATGCTGGGCGCATTAAACAGTTAGAAAAGCAATTAGCCACGATGATTAATCCGCGTGAGGATGATATTCGAATTTATCCGCTGCCGCTGCAACCCGATTGGTGTGCCTTGGGTAAGCCTTTGTGGGGCGAAGGTATGTTATTGACAGGAATGAAATTACCTTTGGCTCAGCAGCTTAAAGCAGAGACTTTTTGGGATGAACATACAAGAGCATTGACCGGTGCAAAAAACTAGCGGTACACTAGCTCGGTGTCAGCGTTCTTTAACAATTTACTGTGAATTTTGTTGGTTTTTTATGCATTGCTTAAATTTTTCTCAAGCAAACTTTTTATACAGTGGATTTCCTGCTAAGGGCCTCTGTAAGTTGTTGATTATTAAGGCTCGCCAGACACGAACGGTTTGAATGCTTCCCCGTTTTAGAGGGGATTAAGACTTAAAAACTTAAGCTAACTGCTAAAAAGAACTGTTTGAATGCTTCCCCGTTTTAGAGGGGATTAAGACTGAACGCTAATCGAACTCTCATCATATTTTGCCATGTTTGAATGCTTCCCCGTTTTAGAGGGGATTAAGACACTACCCTCCGACCACGCCTCACCACTGGCGGCTGTTTGAATGCTTCCCCGTTTTAGAGGGGATTAAGACTGTGGCAGGGATTATTGATAGGGCTTTCTTTAGGTCGTTTGAATGCTTCCCCGTTTTAGAGGGGATTAAGACCCCTTGAGGGCTGCAACCATCTGGTCTGATAGACGTTTGAATGCTTCCCCGTTTTAGAGGGGATTAAGACGAATAGTACCCACCAACCCTCCTGTTTTTCATACGTTTGAATGCTTCCCCGTTTTAGAGGGGATTAAGACGACGATGATGCGCCGGAATATGGTTTTAAGGAAGGTTTGAATGCTTCCCCGTTTTAGAGGGGATTAAGACCTATTATGCCGCATTCTATGAACCTCCCCCCAGGGTTTGAATGCTTCCCCGTTTTAGAGGGGATTAAGACCGCCTTTCGTTCGGCTTAAGCCACCCATTAGCGTTTGAATGCTTCCCCGTTTTAGAGGGGATTAAGACTTATTGGTGCGCCCGAATGGGAGACTTATGCTGAGTTTGAATGCTTCCCCGTTTTAGAGGGGATTAAGACATATGCTTGCTGGGTGAGTGCTATTTCTACACTTGTTTGAATGCTTCCCCGTTTTAGAGGGGATTAAGACGCACTCTCAGATCAGCATGTGCGTTTGTCGCTGGTTTGAATGCTTCCCCGTTTTAGAGGGGATTAAGACCTGCCGCGAAGGCGGCTATTATTCCTTTCCTTATGTTTGAATGCTTCCCCGTTTTAGAGGGGATTAAGACCATGCTTTATTATACTGTTTGTATTCCTGATACATTGTTTGAATGCTTCCCCGTTTTAGAGGGGATTAAGACTCCGTTTGATAGCTGACGTAACACATTTCGTTTAGTTTGAATGCTTCCCCGTTTTAGAGGGGATTAAGACCAAGCCGTCTAGCCTCTTTTCTTGACTTTTCTGTTTGAATGCTTCCCCGTTTTAGAGGGGATTAAGACTCAGGAATCCATTCGATTACGACGGAATCAGGCGTTTGAATGCTTCCCCGTTTTAGAGGGGATTAAGACACTTGGCATCGCTTCGAATCCGCCAAAAGTGAGGTTTGAATGCTTCCCCGTTTTAGAGGGGATTAAGACTTTATCAACAACCGATACAAGCAATTCATTGCCGTTTGAATGCTTCCCCGTTTTAGAGGGGATTAAGACCCCCATGACAGCCTCGACTTCGCCCGCCTTAATCGTTTGAATGCTTCCCCGTTTTAGAGGGGATTAAGACGATACTTTTCTTGCCATTCGCTCGCTACCGCCGTTTGAATGCTTCCCCGTTTTAGAGGGGATTAAGACTCGTCATTCCACGGTTTATAGCACGCTTTATCGGTTTGAATGCTTCCCCGTTTTAGAGGGGATTAAGACAATTTATATAAGATTGTTTGCACCTTTTCTTATTGTTTGAATGCTTCCCCGTTTTAGAGGGGATTAAGACACCACTAATTCTGAATAATTCATTTTTTTAACGTTTGAATGCTTCCCCGTTTTAGAGGGGATTAAGACTACTGCAAGCCGCGCCAATTTAGACTCTTGAATCGTTTGAATGCTTCCCCGTTTTAGAGGGGATTAAGACACGTCCATGTCACCGTGCCCATTACATGACCTCGTTTGAATGCTTCCCCGTTTTAGAGGGGATTAAGACAGGCTAACTTGCTGTCAAAGGTAGGCCGCACCATGTTTGAATGCTTCCCCGTTTGAGAGGGGATTAAGACTAATGCTTTTAAACGATTGAAGCGATCAGCACCGGGTTTGAATGCTTCCCCGTTTAAGAGGGGATTAAGACACATCATAGATTCCAAGTGTGTATAGAACCACGGTTTGAATGCTTCCCCGTTTGAGAGGGGATTAAGACTTTACTTCTCTCTCTCTTGTAAGCCACAACTTAGTTTGAATGCTTCCCCGTTTGAGAGGGGATTAAGATTTTGAAAAGAAATTAAACAACCTATAATTGCCAAGCCAATGATAATTTTAATTATTTTAAATAACTGCTTCTAAACCCACTAACTTAACTTAGAGCTAGATAATCGGTAATAATTTGGAAGATTTGAATAGATCTGCCTAACGTTTGAAAGTCGGTTTTTTAAGGGCAGCGGAGTTCGGGACACCAGCCGAGTACTGGGAGTGAGTATCACCACGCACGGTGATCGCTCACTTAAAAAAACTAAGACCCGTCGCCTTCAATCCCTGGCCGATTTAGGCGCTAGTGGATCATTATGAAGTCCAGCTGGTGTGTGAAATGGATGAGCAGTGATCGTATATGGGATACAAGAAGCAGCGCTGGCTTTGGTATGCGTGGCTGCCTTATCTGAAAACGGTGCTCGCTTATACCCTAGGCGCTCGTACCGATGACACCTTGAAGCGCTTATTAATAATGCATGACCTATAATTTAACCATTATTCTTAGTATAAAGATATTCAGTAATATACCCCCATGTTGGGAATTTATCACTACCGTATAGAATTAATTCGCCTTTAAAACGATCTGCGCCATTCGCTGTTCGATCATCGATTAAATAATCGCCCATGTTTAAATGCTTATTGTGACTTAAAATAAGGCGTTTATACGCGCTTGCACCCAAATAATGTTTAACCCATAGTAACTTATCAGCCCACGCACTTGGATTATCATAAGGGGCGGTTGATAAAATATAAACATCATAATATTGAGTAAGTGTATTGAAAGCATTAATCGCACCCGGTATTGGCTGCATTAAACCGAATATATTGGGTGCGTTATCATATTGACCAATATATTTTTCTTTTTCACTTAGGGGTAATGCGTTGATGCCAGATTCAAAATCAACCAGCACCCCATCCATGTCAACGTATACGATTTTAGTCATTGTTGGTTATCTGTAATCTCAAGTATTGAGAAATAATATCATACGCGATAGAGATCATTTCATGCCTTTCGTAAATGATTTCAGCTGGTACTACGCGATCACGCACAGCCTTACCTAACGCTATTTGAATGCGAAGCCAAGCAGATGCAACCCAAACGCGCCCTCATGGTCTATGTTACTAATAAGATACCAAACTACCAGCGAGAGCCACCAAATGCAGTTCATCCTTAGAACCATAACCGTGTTAGGTTTCTGCCTAGCCACATCATTCACCTCCAGCTACGCAGAAAGTACAGCAGCCTATCAAGCCCCCAAAATCGTCGCCGGAACAGCCGTGCGCGTGCGCGCTAACCCAAAAGTAGCTTCAGCGGAAGTCGGCCGATTAACCTTTGGAACGGTCTTGGTCGCGCAACAACGCTCGCCTCATCAAGATACAGTGGGGGCAAAAAAAGATTATTGGTATGGCGTTAATACACCGATTAAAGGCTGGGTGTTTGGTGGCTTATTGCAAGACTATGATGCGAAAAACCCAGATAAAACGGCGCTACAATTAGTGCACAACAAGCTCGGGCAAGCGCAGAAAATCATCGATTCAGGCCAGATGGGTTTCAATGATGCGGTGGAAATCAGCCAATTCGCCCAACAAGCCGCGAGTAAATCCAAAGCGCCTGAATTAGCAGGCGAACTCCAGCTCGCGTATCTGCAAGCCGTGCAGCAAGGTTTGTATGCTATTCCGCTAGAGCAAGCGAAAAAACCGCCTTACTCCACTTGGATTAAATCCTTGGGTAAGCAAGTCTTTTACCACGAATTAGCGGGCGGTTATTACATTGACGCGCGCATTCTTTGGAAACTTGCTGATCAATATAAAGCAGCCCAAATCGGCGATGTGATTGCTTGGCAAGCCGCTCATGCCAGTTTAGGTGGCGAATGTGAAGGTTTTCTGGGGTGTATTTCTTATCGCTCCCAAATCACACAGGGTGAATATCTGAAGCGCTATCCGCAAGGCCGCTATGTCATACCGATCTTAGAGGAACTGAATATTGTACTAGCTGATATGGCCAAAGAAGCACCGAATCAGCGTGATGATGTGAAAGAAATCGACTTTGCCCTCTGGGATAAAATACTTAGCCCAGTGAAACCAAGCCCCACTTTAGATAAAACCCAGCAACTGCTGAAAAAGATTAAATCTTATAAGTAAATGCTTCCCATACTCCCTTCACCCCTTGCGGGGGAAGGGTTGGGGATGGGGGCAGAGACAGCAAATGGGGAAACGACCCCTATTTAATCACCCCACAAACCATACGCGCGCCGCCACCACCCAAAGGCGCTGGATGATCGGCATGATTATCACCGCCCATATGAATCATTAAAGCGCGCCCCGCCACATCCGCCATTTTCAAGCGTGGCGCCAATACCGGATTCGTCGCCTTGCCTTCGCTATCGACATACAGCGCAGGCAAATCCCCTAAATGCCCCTCACCCCAAGGCAGATCATGCTTGCCAGTTTTAGCGGGGTCATAATGCCCACCCGCTGCTTGGGCTGCGGTCATTTTGCCGTCTTTTTCTTTGGGTTCGCAGCTAGGATTTTCATGCACATGAAAGCCATGCAAACCTTCTGGCAAACCTGCCAACATGGGTGTAAAAACCAGTCCGTATTGAGTTTCGCTAATCACGACTTGGCCGACTTCGCCACCGATGCCTTTTTCATCGACACCATTGAGGGTAACGGTCAAATCAGCTGCTTGGCTAGCTGCACTGAAAAATAATAGGGAACTGACTAAGGATAATTGGAAGAAAGCTTTCACGAGAATACTCCAAGGTGAAAGCTTGTATGTAGTGACTAAATGCTAGGCTGTCAAATACAAGCTAGCATTTTTGCAGATTTAAGCCGCTAACACCGTGCGCTGCACAAAATCGCCAAAGGCTTCTTTATCGCGGCGCGTATGAGCGAAGGACTCGAATAAACCATCTAAAACTGTGAGGATAGCTTTTTCATCCTGATTTTCACGATACAAGGTATTTAAACGGTCGCCATTAAAGCTCGCGCCCAAATACAAATTATACCGACCTGGTGATTTACCAATTAAACCAATTTCGCCTAGCACTGAACGCCCACAACCATTCGGGCAGCCTGTCATACGGATTTTGATTTCCTCGTGGCGCAAACCGTATTTATCCAGCGAGCCTTCCAGCTTGGTAATCAACTCTGGCAAATAGCGCTCTGCTTCTGCCATCGCTTGCGGGCAAGTGCTTAAAGCAACACAGGCAATCGAATTACGGCGCAAACCTGAAAGATGGCTCGCATCAGGCGCATAACCGTATTTATTTAAAAAGCCTTCAATCACCACTTTATATTCAGGCTTTACATTCACCAGCACCAAGTTTTGATTGCCAGTCATGCGGAAAGTGCACAAATTCAAGCGCGCAATTTCTAACAAAGCTGTCTTTAATTTTTGGCTTTCAGTATCAAGGATACGTCCATACTCCAAGCGCAAACCTAAATGCCATAAACCATCCGCCGTTTCACTCCAGCCAAAGCGGTCGCCAGTAGTAGTGAATTCAAACGGGCGAATCGCAGCTAAATCAAATCCTAAGCGGGTATTTAATTCCTGTTTGAACCATTCAAGGCTGTATTTATCAATCGTGTATTTAAAGCGCGACAGTTTACGATCTTGGCGATTACCAAAATCACGTTGAATCGCCACGATTTGATAGCAAACATCCAAAACTTGTTCAGGCGTGCAGAAGCCAATCACCGAAGCCAAACGCGCATAAGTATCTTCGCGCCCAAAGGTCAAACCTAAGCCGCCGCCGACTGCCACATTGAAACCTTGCAGCTTGCCATTTTCGGCAATCGCAATCAGGCCAATATCATTCGCATACACATCCATATCATTGTAAGGCGGGATAGTGATGGCGATTTTGAATTTGCGCGGCAGATAATGCTTGCCATATAAAGGCTCAATTTCTTCGGCTTCGCCACCTGCCACTAAGCGCTTACCGGCTGGCTCATCCAACCAAATCTCATGATAAGCGCGTGAGCGTGGCAATAAATGTTCACTAATTTTCAGCGCCCACGGGAAGATTTCTGCGTGCAGTGGCGACAAGCTAGGATCAGGTGTGCACATCACATTGCGGTTGACATCACCGCAACCCGAAATACTATCCAAAGCGGCGGCATCCATCGCTTGGATGGTTTTCTTCATCTCAAACTTAATAATGCCGTGGAATTGCAGCGCTTGGCGGGTGGTAATCCGCATGGTGCGATTGCCATAATTGTTGCTGATCGCATCCATTTTTAGCCATTGCTCAGCGCTCAATTCGCCACCGGGTACACGCAAGCGAATCATGAACGAATGCGCAGGCTCCAGCTTTTTATCTTGGCGCTGCAAACGTACATCACGATCATCTTGTTGATAGAAGCCGTGGAATTTCACCAACTGCACATTATCTTCACTCACCGCAGCGGTGATTGGATTCAGAAAATCCGCCACTAAATTGCCGCGCAAGTAATCGCTACGATCTTTAATATGCTCAACCGCCGAACCATTCGGCACTACTACATTCCACTCTTTCGGGATCGGCGCAGTCATTAAGCAGCACTCCTCAATTGGCTGGTTCCATCATGTAAGCCGCACTCTTGATTATGGCTTTCCCACCACCAACGCCCGGCGCGTTCATCTTCACCGACTGACACGGCGCGTGTGCACGGTGCACAACCAATACTCGGGAAATGCTGATCATGCAGCTTGTTATACGGCACTTGATGTTGTTTGATGTAAGCCCACAAATCTTTAGTTTTCCAATTCAACAGTGGATTGAATTTCACTAAACTGCGCTGCTGATCCCATTCAAAAAACTTCATCGTTGCCCGAAAATCGGATTGCGCCGCACGCACCCCCGTAATCCAGACTTCCGCGCCCGCCAGTGCCCGATTCAACGGCTCAATCTTGCGGATAGCGCAGCACTCTTTCCGCTGCTCGACCGATTCGTAAAAGGCATTAATCCCCTTCACGCTCACATAGTGCTCGATGGCTTGAGTTTGCGGATACATCACGCGAATCGGTTTGCCATAATGCTGCACCGTTTCAGCGAGGGTATCGTAAGTTTCTTTAAAATTACGTCCTGTATCCAAAGTGAAAACATCCACATCCAGATTGTTGCGGAAAATAGCGTCGGTAATGACCTGATCTTCCAAACCAAGGCTGGTCGAAAAGGCAATCCGCCCACTGAAATGAGCGCGCAGAGCTTGCAAAGCTTCATCCAAAGCTAAGCTCGTGTAGGCGTCCTCCAGTGCGTGCAATTGTTCTTCATGTTGTGTCATGATTTTACTTCTATCTAATCGAATGCGCGCAGTATCGGTGAGATTAAACATCTAAAAAAGTGATATATTTCGATATTTATATCTCTGAAATAACTAAAAATTAAAATCCGGCTAAAGGTAGCACACGATGGCACAAACCAATGAATTGCTTGAGACCCTGAAAAAGCTGCTGAAGCGGCATAATAAGACCTATGCCGAAGTCGCAGAGCGCTTAGAGCTGTCAGAAGCTAGCGTTAAGCGTTTGTTTTCCGAGCAAAACTTATCACTGCAACGCTTAGACTGTATCTGTGCCCTGATGGATTTAGAAATTTCTGATCTGGTGCGTGAAATGCGTGCTGAACAAGAGCATGCGATTAGCGAACTCAGCCATGCTCAGGAAAAAGAAATCGCCGATGATTTGAACCTAATGATGATCACCGTCTGCGTGCTCAATCGCTGGAACTTGCAAGACATTCTAAAAAACTATCAATTCACTGAAGCGAAATGTATTCGCTATCTAGCCCACCTAGATCGCTTACGTATTATCGAACTCCAACCTGGTAACCGAATTAAACTGCTCACCGCTCCCAATTTTAAATGGCGCGAAAATGGCCCGATCATGAACCTGTTCCGCGCACGCATCGAAAGCGAATACTTCCGCACCAATTTCAGCAAGCGCACCGAAAAGCTAGTGGTGATGAATGGCATGCTCAGCGACACCTCCAACCAACTCTTTCAGCGCAAAATGGCGCAATTAGCCAAAGAATTTGATGCCATGAGCAAAGATGACTCCAGCCTAGCGATTGGCGAGCGTGAAGGCTCAACACTATTGATTGGCTTGCGGGATTGGGATTATGAGCGCTTGTTTAGGCAGAAGTGAAACTGGCTCACTTCTGCTTAAATGAACTTGTTAGAGGTTATTTACCAAATAACCATCCGATTTCTTCACAAACATCATAAAAACTTCTTCAAAATTAGCGACGACCGAGTTTTTCACAGAGTCTTTGGCTAATAAAGCAGTGCTCCAAGCGTTCAGACGTGGATTAGTTTGAAGGTTTAATTTAAAGACTTTTTCCAAAATCCCTAAGCGTACAAATAAAGGGGCAAAAGCCACATCCACCAGCGCAAAGTTAGCACCGTTAAAGAATGGCTCCTCTGCGCTTAAAGCGGCTGCAACGCGCTCCAGACCTGCTTGCAGCTCTTGTTGAGCGGTTTCAAAGCCAGCTTGTTCTTTAGACGTAACCATCATGTATTGCTTGCCGAACAGCTCCGAAGCCATTTCCATCCAAGCGCGTTGGCGTGCTTTCGCTAATGGATCAGTTGGATGCAATTGAGGTGCATAGACCTCATCCAGATACTCCAGAATCACCGCCGATTCAAAGACTGGCGTGCCATCCACCACTAAGACCGGCACTTTGCCCAAAGGCGAAATGGCCTTAAACCAATCCGGTTGATCGTCGCCGGGGGTTAGATATTCAGTTTCATACGGGACTTTTTTCTCTTGCAAAGCAATCGCCGCACGCTGAGCAAAGGGGCAAACTTTAAAACTCACCAGTTGCAGTTTATTAGAATTAGACATAGATACTTCCTCGATAGTGACTACAAGTGAGCCGATTAAAAACCGGCTTATTATAGAGATTCTAGCAGACGGCTTATAATGCCCGTATCAACTACAAGTTTTGGAGTTTTCATGCAAGCCACAGATATTTTGAATTTCTGGTACAACCCACCGATGCCACAGCACTGGTTTAACTCGACCGCAGAGATTGATGCTGATATTCGCGCCCGCTTTGAAAGCACTTGGGCTGCAGCCCAAGCGGGCGAATTAGATGCGTGGAAACAAACGCCCGAAGGCTGCTTAGCGCTGTGTATTGTGCTCGATCAATTTCCCTTGAATATGTTTCGTGGTGAAGCACGTAGCTTTTCAACCGAGCAGCAAGCCGTAGCAGTGACCAAATACGCTGTTGAACAAGGCTTCGATCAGCAATTACCGCCTGAGCGTGTGATGTTTTTATATATGCCGCTGATGCATAGCGAACATTTAGCCGATCAAGATACTTCAGTGCGTTTATTTACAGCGGTTGGTTTAATGGATAATGCGCGCTTTGCTGAACATCATCGGGGCATTGTGCAGCGCTTTGGGCGTTTTCCACATCGGAATGAAGTTTTGGGGCGGGCAAGTACTCCAGCTGAGCTAGAGTACTTGAATTCAAAAGAAGCGTTTAAAGGCTAATAAGTCGAGGCAGGACGGCGCAAACTGGCTACCAACATGGCTAGCATCACAAAAACCAGCACTACCGCTAAAGCCATTAAGGTTTGCGCCATTGACACGAGTTGCGGGATTACCCACGGGGTATAACCGCAAGAAGTCAGCGGCTCGAAGACACTGGGCAACCAAGTATTGAGCGGCAAAAAGCTAGGATAATTAGGATTCATAGAGCAAGCCCCTGTCACGAAGCCCATTTCTGTGCCTAACGTTTGATAAGAGCGCTCGGCAAAACCTAAAGAGCCGATCAGCACTAGCAGATTGGAGATAATCAAACCCACTCTGCTATTACGTAGTAGCAAGCCTAAAATCGAGGCCACCAAAATCCCCAAAATCCACGCACGGATATGCACACAGAGCACGCAGGGGTCATAATAAAACACGTATTGATACACTAAAGCCGCTGCTTCGAGCGCTATACACAACACAATCAACATCAGCCAAAACCAAGCAGAACGGTTCCAGCACGCAAGTCTTTCTAGCATTTAAAATACAATCCTTGGTAGTTCTTGTTAGCAAAGGCGCATCTTTGCCGCTTTTGTTTTAATTGTCTATGCCTGTCGGGTCAAACTTATAGCCCACTCCATACACCGAACGAATCACTTCTTGTTCGGGCACAGCGGCCTCTAGTTTGCGGCGCAAGTTTTTAATATGGCTATCCACTGCCCGATCCGTCACAATCCGATGATCATTATACAAATGATCCAACAGATGATTGCGTGAATAAACCTTACCGGGGTTGTTAACAAATTGCTGCAAGAGGCGAAACTCAACCGGTGTTAGCACCAAAGCCTGTCCATTAATGCGCGCTTCCATGCGTTCAGCATCAATTTCAATCCCCGTTTCCACCAGCAATTCGCGTACCGGCATCGAAGCACGCCGCAAGATATTTTTCACCCGCACCACTAATTCACGTGGGCTATAAGGCTTGCAAACATAATCATCCGCACCCAACTCCAAGCCGACTAAACGATCAATCTCGTCCACTTTAGCTGTCGCCATAATGATCGGTGTATCGGTGAATTGGCGGACTTCACGGAAGATTTGCAAGCCATCTTTGCCCGGCAACATTAAATCCAAAATGATTAAATCGGGCTGCTGTTCACGCACCCAAGCCACCGCCTCCGAGCCATTCGCGAGCCAATCCACTTTGAAACCCGACTGCTGCAAATACTCACGCAATACTTCGGCGAGCTTGGGTTCATCTTCCACAATCAGAATGCTTTTTTGCTTATCCATGCTTAATTCTTCTCATCCGCGAGGGGAAATTCAACATACACTGCCAAGCCTCCTAAAGGCGAGTGCTGTGCATAAATGCTGCCATCGAAACCTTCTACAATATTTTTGCAAATCGATAAACCTAAGCCCGAACCGCCCAAAGCACGACTGCGCGATTTATCCACTCTAAACAAGCGATCAAATAAGCGCGGCAAAGCAGCCTCCGGCACACCCGGCGAACTGTCTTGTACAACCAGCACTGCTTTATTGCCCTTTTGTTGACTACGCACGAGCACGCGCCCGGGCGCATCGGTA
The DNA here is from genome assembly GCA_049292455.1 of Thiolinea sp. Taxonomy (GTDB): domain Bacteria; phylum Pseudomonadota; class Gammaproteobacteria; order Thiotrichales; family Thiotrichaceae; genus Thiolinea. The sequence goes on along the minus strand of JBATRF010000038.1, from coordinate 500,555 downwards.
TAGCGGTAACTATTTTCAAGCAGATTAGCAAACACTTGGCGAATACTTTTCTCATCCGCCCGAATCAGTAGCGGTTGAGCTAATAACTGTGATTCTAAACTCAAACCTTTGCTCGCTAAGCGATGGCTACTCGTTTGTACCAGCTCATTCACCAGCGCATTAACGTCTAAAATTTCTAGCTCAGAATCATCCAAATCACCCGCATCCGACATGGAGAGACGGTGCAAATCATCCACCAACTTACCCAATGACAGCACTTCGGCATGTAAGGAACGAATTCGCTCAGGAGTCGGGCTACGAATCCCATCTTGAATCGCTTCAATTTCACTGCGGAGCACGGCTAAAGGAGTGCGCAGCTCATGCGAAATATCTGCAATCCATTGAGCACGCTGTTCTTGATGGCGCTGGAGAGACTCGGCTAGCTGATTGAATAGTTTAGCGAGATCGCCTAATTCATCACTAGAACTGACCGGTATTTGTGTACTGTAATGACCTTGGCTTAAGGTTTTCGCACCTTGCATTAAGCGCTTGACAGGCCGCACAAATTGGCGCGCCGCAATCAACGCAATTAGCAGTGACAGGCCGACCGCAAACAAGGCGATCAAATAGGCGTTATGCGCTTGTTGCTGGCGGAAGGTTTCCGCAATCTGATCATTGATCATAGGGCGCTGCACCACTTGCAGCCAACCCACTGTTTGCTGATTAAAGTTAATCGGCAAATTAGTCGCGGTATCTTCACGACGCAAGGCGGATGCACCTATCACCACTTCGCCATTTTTATTCAACAAGCGTAAGCGGCCTGCCAGACTTTGCACAGGTGGTGGTTGATTCGGATGACCACGCCCACGCTCCTCACCTGTACGCTCTGCGCGGCGCGCTAGTCGGCCTTCACCCACTTCGGCTAACAGGATTGACCAATTACGTCGATCAAGGCGGATCATCTCCCAGCTGCGCTGCTCTTGCCAAGCTTCTTCCAAACGCTCGACCAAACGATTCGCCCGCTCTAAATCATTACGATATTGATAATCCGCAAAACCAGTGCGAAAGCTCCAATTCATGAAAAACATCATGAACAAAATCACCACGAAGGCAGTAGTGAGGATAGTGATCAGCAGTTTGGCAAAAATGGTCATTTTCATAGGCTGATCATAACGCTTAAATGCGTAGAAAAAATGGAGTTGCCGCGCAGCTTCGTGAAAACTTTGTGCTGGCAAAAGCGTGCTTATCTATCACCTTTGGCACGCTAATCCTTACCATCAATAAGCGCTAAAATGCCTAAAAAAGGGAATTTCTATGCAAGTAGCTCAGTTCAAATCTTATCTCCGCAAAATGAAAGGGGGTGGGAATCACTCACCCCACCCGATTCAATGGCGCAATGCTTTATGCTCATGGCTGGGCGGATTTATTGGCATCGCCTTAGTAGGTTGGTTGGACAGCCGCTCTAGCTTGACTACTCACGATCATCTATTGCTGATTGGTTCTTTTGGCGCGACTGCAGTGCTCCTGTACGGTTCGCCGAGTGCACCTTTTTCACAACCCCGCTATGTGCTGGGCGGGCATTTGATATGTGCGCTGGTAGGCGTAACTTTTTATAAGCTGCTGCCCGATCCTTTGTGGCTCAGCTCAGCCTTGACCGTATCGACGGCGATTGTCTTAATGTATTTGACTCGCACCACGCATCCGCCCGGTGGTGGCACAGCCTTAATTGCGGTGGCAGGTAGTGAGCGCGTGCACGAATTGGGCTATTGGTTTGTGTTTGATCCGATCTTATTAGGCGTCGTGTCACTGCTCATTGTAGCTTTAGTTATTAATAATCTTTCGCCGCTACGCCGCTATCCTAATTACTGGCTTTGAACCTTAATTGCTGAAAATATTAGCACTTTTTCCCAAAAAATACCCACTCATCGGAAAAAGCGAACAAAAAACGAATAAAGACCAAGAAATTTTGATTGGCAAAGTTCGTCTATAGTTCGTATATTTAGTTCGTGTTTGGTTCGGTTTGCAATGGGAAGGACAGGAAATGTCAAAATTAACGCGCAGGCAACAGGAAATTTTACAAACTATACGCTCGCTGTTCGAGATGAATGGTTATGCCCCTACTTTAGACCAAATTGGGAACCAAGCTGGCATTAATACCCGCAGCACGGTTCACCAGCATGTACAAAGCTTGATTGGCCTAGGTTACTTGGAAGAAGCCGCTGAAGGCAAGCGCGCTTATAGCATTCCAGGCGCTTGGACTGCAGAGCCTGCGCCGCTGCTGCCGAGTGGCTTACAGCTGTTAGGGAAAATCGCTGCTGGTAAACCGATCGAAGCTTTAGATAAGAACGAAATCAGCCCGAATGAATTATTTTTAGGCCCGAATCGTTATGCCTTAAAAGTACAAGGTGAATCGATGCGCGATATCGGGGTCATGGATGGCGATTATGTGGTGATTCAACATGCCGAAACGGCTTGTAATAACGACATTGTCGTAGCCTATGTGGATGGCGATGGCGCTACTTTAAAGCGCATTTTTTATCTCACCGACGGTCGGGTGGAATTGCACCCTGAAAATAGCAATATGCAGCCGATGGTGTATCCCGCCAGTAGCGTACAGGTACAAGGAAAAATGGTCGGCTTATTCCGTAGTTACTAACTCAGTTCAACCGAATTTAATCTGATGCCCTGATCCCTAGACCAACCACTAGGGTCATTATAGGCAGCGTATACCGCTGCCTTTTTTTTAAAAAAATTTATAAATAAATAGGAGTTTCAACATGGCTATGAAACAAAATTTAAAATCACCTGTAAATCTAAAAACCACCTTACCCACCACTACTAATCAGTTAGTGGTTGAATCAGATGTTGAAGAAATAGAAAGTTCTTTAGATTTAAAAGAAGCTTGGGGTGTGATTCGCTGGGTATTAGTCGCTTGGGCGATTGGTGTTTGGCTGCTATTAGTGATGATGCCGGGTATGGAGAAAATCATTAATGCCACCACTGCAATGATGCATTTACCAACTGTATTTATTGGCCTTGGCTTAATTGCAGCCATATTCGCCTCATACAGTATGCGTTCTGATAAGCATTTATTGTGGTTTTTGGGCGTCTTGCTATTACTGGCAGGTTGGATGTAAGTGAAGGGTGCGAAGAAAGCGGCAACTCTCTCCGCACCTGATCCTGTGTCATTTGGGAAGATTCGACAGGAGATAGAATTATGACTGATTCAAAGGTAAAAACCAAATTTGATCGGCCCAGCTTTATTGCTCGCAGTAAATCCCTACGCGATTTATTACGTGATTTGCGTAAAGCTGAATTATGGTTATTTATAGCGGCCATTGCTGCATTTTTAGCATCGGCCTTTTTCGTGGTGAAATACTTCGTGGGTGGCGATATGAACCCCGAAGCGTGGACTTCCGAACAATGGATGAACGCCTTTTTAGGCCTAGGCATTACTGCCGTCATTACCGCAGCCCAAGCCTTTTTATATGCTTCTGGCTATAAAGGCTCAGCAGCGATTATCGCTACCTTTATTGTGGTTTTCTTTGGTTTATTCTCAGAAATCTCGCAATCGATGGAGCGGGAAGATGCCACGGTGCGTCACCGCTCTGAAAACTCCGTCGTGTTCCAAGCTGCCGTAGGTAGTATTGGCGCGTTAGCGAATAGCGCGAGTAGTGTTTCTACCGAACAACGTGCTTTAGCAGATACGCGAGCGCAATTAGCTTATTGGCAAGATTTAAAAGCACAAAAAAGCGCAAATCACGAATCGGTAAAATACTCACATCGAACTTTAGATCGGAAGATTGCAGATTATGAACGGAAGATTGATTCGTATAATCATCAAGTCAGTATGCAAGATCAAACTCGCTCGACTTTATTAAGCAGTGCAATTAATCAGGCCAAGCAACTTGAATACGATGAAGATAAGCATTATGCGATGATTCGCTTGATTAGGGACTTTTTAGGTGTGACCGGTATTTGGGCTTCATTTTTATTCTCAGTGATTATTATTGGAACCTTTGAATATGCTTTCCATTTCGTAGGCGCTTATGTGGCTGATCACCGTGCGGCCTTATTATCAATGGGGCGTGATTCGCATGGGCAGTTAATTAATGCACCTGCCGATATTCCGCTCGAAGCCCAACATGCCTCCCGTGGAATTATCCCTAAAGATCATGCTAATCAGTTGCGGGATGAATATTTGGATTGGGTATCGCCTGAACGTGCCGAGCGAATCAATGTGACGATGCCCACCGAAAATCTGCAAAAACTAGAAGGCGCAGAATCCGAAGAAAATAAGGTGGCTGACATGACCCAAAAACGCTTTTTTAAGATTATCTACACCGATGTGCGCAATCGGATTTTGAATGGAGAAGTAAAGCCTACCGTGCGTCCAGTCACGGATGCTGTAGGTTTGATTATTCGGGAAAAAGGCGAGCGCATGGGCATCAAAGCCTCCTTAATGGGTAAACCGCAACGCCAAGAAATTGCTGAGGCTATTTTACGCACTTTGGAGCAAGAAACCGTGGTTGAACTCAATACCGAAGGCGGTGTCGGCAAACCCAAATACGTGCTTGCGCCTAAATACCTGCAAGCGATGCAACTCAACAAAGTCGCTTTTTAATCCCCTTCCGCAACTCATCCGCCAGAACTTGCAGTCAATCGGCAGGTTCTGGCCGGAATTCCACCGAGTTTATCTATTCTCAGGCTGCATTCCAGCCTAAAATCAGCTATAACCCAATGATACAGAATAGCTAAATGAATGGACTTGCAGCGTTTATGTTTAAGCACACACTCCCGATAATGCTATTAGGGCTGGCGTTATCTTGGCCCGCCGAAGCCGCACGCTCTTATGGACCGGTTAAAGAGCAAGATACCTTATGGAATATCGCCACGCAGCTGCGACCTGATAACAAGGCGACGGTGCAGCAAACCATGCTGGCTATCTTTTACAAAAACCCCCAAGCCTTTGCTAGCAATAACATCAACTCACTGATGAAAGGTGCCGTCATTAAAGCACCCAGTTCAGCTGAAGCACGTCGCTATCAGCGTATTGATGCCTTGCGCGAAGCCCGCAAGCACAATAATTATTGGAAGCGTGGGAGCAATCTACCCAAAACTACCCCGCCACCGGTTCCTAAAATTAAAGAAAGCAAAGCCAGCAAGCGTTCCAAACAGGTCGTTGCTAAAACGACCGTGAGCTATGCGGCTACTCCTAAAAATACCAATCGGCGGCTGGCTAAACTTCAAGCCCAATTACAAGCTGCTGAAACTAAAAACCAGCAACTCAGCGCTGAACTAACCGCTTTACAAGCTAAGCAAAATCCCAATAAACCAAATCCGAAGCTGGATGCCCAAGTCAAAAAGCTTAAAATCGAACTACAAGAACTCACCACCGTTCTTGATCAGAAAGATAACCACATCAAAACGCTGCAATCCTCATTGAAAAATGCCAGCGAAACGATTAAAGCGCAACATGCTGACAATATGCGCTTGTATGACAAACTGAAAGAAGTCAGTCCAAATAGCGTGCCTGCGCCACCAAGTTCAGAAGGTAAATCCGAATTAAAGCTGAGCACAGTAGAAGCCGCTACGGCTGCGGTAGCCGGTGCTGCTGCGGGTAAGGCTGCAGCTGACGCAACCAATAAAGCAGAAACTAAAGCTGCTGACGCCGCAACATCGACCAAACCAACCGCCTCTACAGAAACTGAGAATAAAACAGCAGCAAATAGCGAGGCTAAAGATGCTACGGCTCAATCAGTTTGGGCAGACGAGAAAAATGCCACCGAAGCCAATCAAGCGGCTAAGCCAGCCGATAAAGCGGTAGAGGGTTCCGAGTCGAAGGCCAGTGCTACGCCTAGCGATACAACCAACGCGAATAAACCAACGACTGAACCACAAACGTTAGCAGCGGCTGTGCCCAGCACTAATGCAACTCAGGCTACGACCAGCACTGCTCCTCCTGAAAAGTCTAGCAGCGATACAGCTAAGCCTATAGACCCAGCGGACACTGCAACAACCAACAAACCAGAGGATAAAACGGCTACTGAGAAAGCAGGCACTGATCCAGCTAAAACGGCTGATAAAACAGAAGCCAAAACTGCCACTGACAAACCTGCTGACTCAACTAGTAAAGACACTACCAGCAAACCAGCCAGCCAAGCTACTGATACAAATTCCGCAGCAACCGCTAAACCGACTAATAAAACGGAGGTCAAAACGGCAGAAGCGGTTGCGAAAGCAGAAGACGGCAAGGGTGGCGCTGCTAGTAAATCGCCTGCAACTGCCAGTACTGAATCTGCCTCAGATGATATCAAAGCACCTAGCCCTGCTTCAGGGGTAAATAGTACGCCTGCTAATGATGTAAAAACGGCTAGTTCAGTTCCTGTTTCACAGATGTTGGCGCAGTCTGGGAATCAAGGTGGTGCTAGTGGCGAGAAGGCTAGCCCAGCCTCATCCACTCCGCTGCGTGGGGTTTCGCCGTTGGCTATGGCAGTCGCTTTGATTTCTTTATTATTTATTATGGCTTTAGTGTGGCGTGCAGTGCTGCAGCAACGTGATATGCGTCGCCTTGAGGACGAAGAAGCGCGAGTTGCCGAACGGATGCGCAAGCGCTTAGAGGATAATCAAGCGACCGTGCCCACTAGTGCTACTTTAGTTGATAAAAAAGATCCTGACCCTGAGACAGAAATAAAATTTTAAGCCTTCATGTCTGAAAAAATTCTCTTACTGCATGGCCTTTGGATGCACCCCTTGGCTATGCGCTGGTTACAGCAGCAGTTTAATCAGGCGGGTTACGAAACTTTCGCGCCGGTCTACCACAGCATTAGCACCAGCTCGGCAAATAACGTCACCGCGATTTATCAAGCCTTGCAGCGTTATGTTTTGCCCGTAGACCAACTACATATTGTCTGTCATAGCCTAGGTGGCATTGTCGCCCTGCAATTACTCAATACTTATCCCGATCTTCCACCCGGACGCTTAGTCACTTTAGGCACACCCGTCAAAGGCAGTTTAGTTGCGCATCGTCTTGCCAAATCGCCGCTGTTTCGCTTAATGATCGGACGTAGCTTTACTCAAGGTTTAGATGGACAAGGCTTACCTGAAGCCGTGCAGCGTGAATGGGGAATGATTGCGGGCAATAAACCGATTGGCGTCGGGCGTTTACTGGGTGGCATTACTGAAACCAATGATGGCGTCGTTGCCCTTACTGAGACCTATCATCCTGCGCTAAAAGAGCATCGAATCTTGCCCGTTTCCCACAGCGGCATGATGTTTACGCCTCAAGTGGTGCAAGAATGCATCAGTTTTATCCGCACGGGTAGCTTTTCTACCACAAGCTAATTCAGATCAACCAAACTCCTGTCAAGTGATTTTTGCTGTGGATAACTCAAATACATGCGCCTTGTGGTCAAGCCTTTTTTAAACCACTAGATATAGTAGATTAATCGTTTCCCCGCCTTCAACAAGGTTTTTGGTAGATTTTTACCGATAAACGGTAGTTTTAGGGCTGTAAATAGCAATTTATCTGGAATTTTATTCAGCTTATTCCACTTCCTATTAGAAAATTATTTAGCGCCCTTCTCAATTCGTGTGCATAAAGCTGTGGATAAGTTTGTAGATAAGTCCATAACCGCTCACTGTTCAAGCTTGGGATTTGCCTAAAGGCATCAGCTATTTAGCGCTAAAATAAATTGATCAGTACGCTACTCTAGAAAATTAGCGATGAATACGGTAAAAGTGCCTCCCATCTTTTTTAGCTTTTAAAGTACACCCATGAAATACGACGTATACGGCATTGGCAATGCGCTAGTAGATAAAGAATTTGAAGTCACTGATGCGTTTTTAGCAGCTCAAGGCATCGAAAAAGGTTTGATGACCCTGATTGATGAAGAACGTCACAATCATTTATTAGCCAGTTTAAAACAGAGCTTTGGCTTGAAAAAACGCGCTGGTGGCGGTTCAGCGGCCAATAGTATGGTGGCAGTTAGTCAATTCGGCGGCAAAACTTTTTATGCCTGTAAAGTAGCCAATGACGAATTCGGCGAATTCTATATGAATGATTTGCAGGCTGCAGGCGTTGACACGCGCTTAGATCAAGTGCGTTGCAGCTCAGAAGGCAAAACCGGTAAATGCATGGTGATGGTCACACCCGATGCCGAACGCACCATGAATACTTACTTAGGCATCACCAGCGATTTCTCTGCCGCTGAATTGCACTATGACGAATTAAAACAATCTAAGTATTTATACGTTGAAGGCTATTTAGTCACTTCAGATACTTCACGTGCTGCGGTGTTAGAAGCGCGCAAAGTGGCTAAACAGCATGGCGTGAAAATGGCGATGACTTTCTCTGATCCGTCGATGGCCACCTATTTCAAAACAGGCTTAGTAGAAATACTGGGCGAAGGCGTCGATGTTTTATTCTGCAACGAAGAAGAAGCCCAAGCGTTCACGGGTCAAACTAATTTAAAAGACGCGATTCAAGCACTAAAACCGTTGACTCAAAAACTAGTGATTACGTTAGGCAGTGACGGCGCCTTGGTCGTCAATGCAGATAATGAAGTCAAAATTGCCGCTCAAGCCGTAAAGCCTTTAGATACAAATGGTGCAGGTGATATGTTTGCGGGAGCGTTTTTATATGGCCTCACCCAAGGCATGACTGATGCACAAGCAGGCGCTTTAGCGAGTAAAGCCGCTGCACAAATCATCCAAGTCTATGGCGCACGCTTAGATAAACAAGTCCATCAAGCGCTGTTAAAATAAGTGTGATGCTCCTGCTTAAGCGCTGCATTCCAAGCTAATGGAGCGCTTAATTCCATGCAAAATAAAACCGATCTTTCCTCCCTTATCACAGCCCGCAAGCCTGTTTGGATTGCACTTTCTCAATTATTTATCATTAGCGAATATCAAGATAGCCCTGAAACCATTGCCCGCACCCTCGCAGCATCGTCTTATACTATCGACGAAATTGATGCCATTTTGCGCTACGAACTCACCCCAGCATTAAGAGCCAACCTATCTATTTTTGCTTGGCCGGGCGATGCGTTTGATGAAGCTTGGTTGGTGAAAAAACTAACTCCGCGCATTAATCGCCAACCGTGGTTTAGTTTTGGCTTACCGAAAGCTATCCAAGCAGATTGGCAACAAGTTAAGCAGTATCTAGCAATTTATCGCCACAAAAATTAAGCAGTTATTAAACCTCGAAACTAGCACCCAGCAGCTTAGAAACTTTTCTAGGGAGCTACGCTTGTACAAGCCTTCAGCAATTAACCTAGCGCTTTGATAAATCTATCAACAAGCTAACAAATATTACTAATTTTGTCGGGCATACCTTTGCACTTGTCATCCTCAAGCTCTGCTTTGCTAAGCGAATCTAAGATGATGAATCCTGAGAGAAACATTTCGGGATTTTAATTGGGGTAAAGGGAAAGACCAAATGTTAACGCCTATCCAAAACGGGCAAGTACGGACTAATTCGACTAGTAGTATTCAGCCCATAGAGCAAAACCAATACGACCAACGTGATTTACGTCGCCATTCAGATCGCTTTGTCAACTTTGAGTTGCCGAGAACGTTATATCAGCAAATGGCACGCTTAGTTGGCAACTTTCTACAACAAATCACTGGGCGCGAGAACGAAACCGAATATAAAGGCGAAAGCAAGCACGAGTTTGCAACGCAACGCTTTTATAAACCGATTAGCACCGCAGGGCAGCCGAAAGAGGTACGCGGGATAGCTGATCGGATGCCACGTCTAGTTGATCCAGAGAATCCTTTTCCAGATAAGGATCTTATTCTCTTGGGCGAAGCAAAAGATTACCCGTCCGCGGTGATTGCAATTCAATACGACGAAACTGTGAAGCCGGTCTTTTATGAAGGTAATCAAGTGGTAGCGCGCAACTTATATCTGGATAGTACGCGCGGCTCGATTAAAGGCTTATTGATCTTAGCGGATGGCGTGCGAATGCCGATTACGATTCGCGTGATTACGGCCGTTTAGACTTAGAGTTTTAGGGCAAACCAAAGCGTGGCTGGAATAATCACTAAGCTACCTAGATTACCTAGCATCACCAAAGAAGCCACTTGTTCTGGCTCCTGCTGATACTTCTCGGCCACTAACACATTAAATACGGCAGGTGGCAAGGCTGCAAACACTAATAAAACCCCAGCTTCCACCGTACTTAAATGTAAAAAGGGCAATAAGACCAAAGCGCAAACCAAGCCTGCGACTGGCCCTGCGATGGCTCCAAATACACCGAGCTTCCAATCTTTTAAGCTCACATCTAATAAGCGTACACCTAAAGAAAATAGCAATAAGGGAATGGCGACTTGCCCGAGTAGCTTCAAGGTATTGGCTAAGGGTGCGGGCAAACTCACATGCAAAGAACTTAAGACTAAACCAGCAATGGCAGCAATAATCATCGGCATTTTCAAAAGCTGGAGCGGATTGGTTTTATGATCCAGCATGTATAAGCCCACCGTAAAATGCAGCATCATTTCAATAATAAACAACACAACTGCTGCTTGAAGTAGGTCTTCACCGAAGGCAAATAGAATCAGCGGGATGCCCATATTGCCCGAATTATTAAACATCATCGGCGGCAAAAAGGTTTTCAGATTGATTTTTAAGGCTAAGGCTATCGGCAAGAGCAATAAGCCCGAACCTAACACCACAGCAACACCGCCAACGGCTAAACCCCAATTGCCGCTGAAATCAAATGGCTTATCCATGAGCGCCCAAAAGACTAAAAGGGGCGCGAACACTTCCATATTCAGCCTATTCACCACTGCCATATCGGGGCGAAAGCGCCAGCCGTAATAAGTCCCCAGGCCAGCGCAAGCAAACACTGGAAAGATAATGCCGACAATACGTAGAACTGCTTCGAGCATAAGCGTTTAACGAGCAGCTAATTGACCACGCTTACGCGCTTGGTCGATATAGGCTTTGGCAAAGCGTTTACCTAGCTCTAACTGACCATTGGCGTTGTAGTGGACATGGTCATACATTTTGCCCAAGCCTTCAGTGGACACCAGAATCGTATTACTACTGGCTTGCTGTACTTGACGTTGGCTGGCTTGCACTTGAGCGACTTTGGTGAAGGCTAAATCTTCAGGATTAATTTGCCCGAGGATGAACATACTATTGGGGGAGGCTAAATCATTGCGCAAAGCTTGAATCAAGCGATTTAAGCGCCCGCCATATTGCCCTGCTAAATCAGCGCTACGGGCATCACTTTCGCCTTGCATCCAGACAATAGCCTCGATTTTCTTAGCATGATCTTCAGGCAAGGAAAAACCGACTTGACGCAATAAGCCTTTATATAAAGCCTGCCCCGGCAACCAACGCTCAATCGTGCTACCGGTTGCAGCTTGCTTAATAATGATATGGGTATCATTTGGGAAAACGCGCGCTACTTCATGGGCAAAACCAATTTCAGGGCCAAAGTAAGCAAATTGCCCTAAGCCCTTCTCGCGGCCTTGATAATAGAATTTTACATTCGACGGGGTTTGCCGGTAGCTGGCGGGGAGTTCGGAAATTTTTCCTTTACCCATCATGTTGGATTGCCCAGCCAGCAAATAAATTCGATCACCTGCATGGCTAAGACCAGCCAAACTGCATAGCACCACTGAAAGCAGCATCCCTGTTAAGCGCATTGCTAAGTCCTCAATAAAAACGGAACAATTTCATTCTGACCAGACTTTAGACGGCAAAAACTCAGCTGCCGATAGAGTCACAGAAAAAAGTGTAGTGTACAGAGGCCAACCAGTTTAAGCCAAACATGAAACCAGCCTATTTCGAGGCGTTTGCGCTTGCTTTAATTATTTTTCTACAAAAAATACGGGCAAACTTGAGCAGGATAGCTTGATGAAGGGCAAAAACTTAGAAATCAGCGCCCGCTCGAAACTCTTTCCAGCGCAAATAAGCATTCGCTCCGATCGACATCAACGGCTCAGGCATCAGTTTGCTGGGCGGTGATTCAGGGCGATAATCGGGCAGTAAAGTTTCGTTAGCGCCTGCCGCTTGTTCGGCAGCGATAATGCCAGAGACCGTACCTTTTACCGTACCCAAACCATTCTGGCAGCAAGCCGAATAAACACCATCATCCACCTCGCCCAAAGCGAATACGCTATTTCGGCTCAGGCACAAGCGCCCATCCCAGGAATATTCCATGCCCACCTCCGCGAGCATCGGGAAACGGGCTTTGAAAGTGGTTTGATGTTTGCGCGCCACCAGCTCCATGCGATGTTTGGGTGAGTTCATTTCAGGGTCGTAGTAGGCGCAATTGCGAATAATAATCCGATCACCGCTCGCGCCAGAAATACGCCGCACGGTAGTTCCCAAAGGATCAGCTGGCGTTAAACCCCAAGTGGATTTACCCCCCAAACGCTGACATTCTTCAGGCGTCAAAGCACGGGTAATCGAGGCATATAGCATCACATGCATCAGGCGCTGCGTGTAATAGCCAAAATGCTCGACTAAACCATTCACCGCTAAAATGACTTTATGCGCCTGCACCGAGCCTTTTGGAGTCGTTGCCAGCCATCCACCTGCGGCACGATTCAATGCGATCACAGGGGATTGCTCAAAAATCGGTAAATCTTGTTGCTGCAAACCTTGCGCCAAACTGCGAATGTATAAAGCGGGTTGCAGCATCGCCGTACCGGGTGTCCAAAGCCCGCCTTGATAATAGCGTGTGCCCGTCAAGGCGTGCATTTCATCGGCATTGAGTAAGCGGTAAGTTTCACCCAAGCTATCCAAATGACGCGCATAGTGGGCATTGTGCTGCATACCTTTTGCAGTGGCGGCGGCATTGGTTTTGCCACTGAGCACCAATGTCTCGGCAGGCATTTGGTATTCGCGGGCTGCATCTTGTGCAAACCGAATCGCGGCGCGGTGCAACGACGTCTGGCGGCGGTCATTATCCGCCGATTCGCCCGCGTAATCGTCTGAAGTCAGTTCATGCGGCAGATCAATCATAAACCCCGAATTACGCCCTGCTGGCCCTTGCGCTAGCTTGCGTCCTTCTAACACAACAATCCGCGCATTAGGCTGCAATTGCTGCAAACGTCGTGCTGCCGATAAACCCGCAAAACCTGCACCAATCACCAAATAATCAGCTTGTTGAGCATCTACTAATTCAGAATAGGCTGCGCGTGGCGGCAAGAGCGCATCCCAAGCCGTCTTGCCACGATCAGGCGGCATAGCGCGGATACTTGCCATTAATCAACCGCCTCATCACTACGATCCGACAAATCAATCCAAATGGTTTTGATCTCAGTGTATTGGTCGTGCGCATAAATCGACTTGTCGCGCCCGCCAAAGCCGGATTGCTTATAGCCCCCAAACGGCGTGCTAATATCGCCCTCGCCATAACAATTGATGGTCACCGTGCCTGCTCGCACCGCCCGTGCTGCCCGTAAAGCCTTCTTGCCATTCGCACTAAACACACTAGCAGTTAAGCCATACGGGGTATGATTGGCAACCTCAATCGCTTCCTCAACTGAGTTCACCGTAATCACTGCTAGCACTGGCCCGAACACTTCTTCCTGACCCAAGCGGCTTTGGTTATCCACCTGATCAATAATCGTCGGCAATACATAGCAACCATCCACAGATTTCCCGCCGAGCAGCACTGCACCAGCATCTAAATAACTACACACTTTATTGAAATGTTCGCCATCAATTAATGCACCCAAATGATTGACTGGGTTCAACGGATCACCTGTGCGCCACTCCCGGGCATTCGCCAGAATCCGCTCCAGTAAGGCTGCTTTAACACCTGCTTGCACAATCAAACGCGAGGTAGCAGAGCAGTTTTCGCCCATATTCCAGAAGGCAGCTTGCACCACATGCTGCGCAACTAAATCCAAATCCTCGGCATCATCTAAAACAATCGCCGGATTTTTGCCACCACATTCCAAGACGACTTTTTTCAGGTTGGAATCAGCGGAATAGCGCAAAAAACGCCGTCCGGTTTCAGTCGAACCGGTGAATGACAGCATGTCTACATCATTATGCAAGCCTAAAGGCTGCCCGACTTCAGGCCCCATCCCTGTTACAACATTGAGCACGCCACGCGGTAAACCTGCTTCAATCGCCAATTCGGCAATGCGCAAAGCGGTTAGGCTGGTTTGTTCGGCAGGTTTAACAATCACCGAATTACCGGCTGCGAGCGCAGGAGCAATCTTCCACGCCAACATCAATAAGGGGAAATTCCACGGTAACACGCAGGCCACCACACCGACTGGCTCGCGCACAATCATTGCGACGGCATTATCACCACTCGGCGCGGTCTGGTCGTAAATCTTGTCGATCAGCTCGGCATGCCAGAGCAAGGTGTTAATCGTTTCGGGGATGTCGATCAGTTCGCAATCGCGAATCGGTTTGCCGGAATCGAGGCTTTCCATCACCGCTAGCTCGTGCTGACTGCGCTTGATTAATTTCGCGAGGCGAATCAAGGTTTGTTTGCGTTCGCTCGGATGCAATTTGCTCCAATGGCCTTGCTCGAAGGCTTCACGCGCTTTAGTGACTGCAAAATCTACATCCTCTGCTTGGCAGGCAGCGATATTCGCTAGGACTTTGCCGGTCGCGGGGTTGCGCGTTGCAAAAGTTTTGCCAGAGTGTGCGGGTTGGGAGCGTCCATCAATGAAGGCATTGCTTGGAAAACGCATAGAGGCTGCGAGTGCTAAGTAATCTTCGTGGCTGAGTAGGCTTGACATTATACGTCCTCCTTGATGTATTGCAGGGTGGTGTCCATCAAACGAATCACCTGTTCCAACTCACGCTTGTCATCTTTGTTCAAACCTTGCAAAGGCTTACGCGGCGGCCCGACTGGCAAACCACGCATCACCAAACCGTGCTTAATGCATTGAATAAACTTGCCGCCTTGCTCCAGCACGCGCATCAAGGGCAGCAGCGCCGACATAATGCGCCGCCCTTTTTGGAAATCACCTTCCACACGACAGGCTTGATACAGAGCAATATGCGCTTCGGGAGCGAAATTAGAACCTGCACAGACCCAGCAAGAAGCGCCCCATGCAAAGAACTCCAGCGCTTGATCATCCATGCCACAACCGAGTTGGAGATGCGGATAATCCCGTGCGAGCATATGTAAACGATTAATATCACCGGAGCTTTCCTTGATCGCACAGAAATTCGGCGAGCGTCCAACGCGATCCAAGTATTCCTCACCCATATTCACCCCCATCCGCCCCGGATAGTTGTAGAGCATAATGGGTAGATTAGCAGCACGATCAATCGCCAGCGCGTGCAGAGCATTTTCTCGATCAGTAGGCACAGCATAAGGTGGAGTGGCAACTAAGAGCGCATCGGCTCCAGCTTTAGCCGCTGCTTCTGCATACATCACTGAGTCTTCGGTACGAATTGCGCCCGTGCCCACAATCAAAGGCACACGACCATTGATAATCGCCTTAAAACGTCCTAATAAATGCAGACGCTCTTCTGTGCTTTGCGCATAGTATTCGCCCGTGGTTCCGGCAAAGATCAGGCCGTTCACACCACTAGCAATCAGATACTCAATCACCGCTTCCAGCACTGTCTCATTAATACTGAAATCATCGTTATACGGGGTGACAACTGGCGTGTAGATACCTTCAAATTTCATGTGCTGCTCCAGTGATTTGGGCATGTATACAATTTGTATACATTAAAGGATAGACGTGATTTTGCCAAGGGGTTGGTGAAAATTCTGTTGGGGAGAACTTAAAGGGTGGATGAAATGGTGCTACCTTTTAGGCTTGTAGCGAGATTTTATATTTTTAAGTGGCAGCATCAAATCGTTGTCTTATTGGATAGCATATTCCCAAGGATTAAATAACTCAGCAGTACTTTGTTCCATATCAGATATATTTCTGGTCACAACAACACAGTTATAAGCCAATCCTGACACCGCTATCAACCCGTCCATCGTGGGCATAGATTTTCCCGCAAGCTCTGCTGCTCCTTGAATAGCGCCCCAATGAGTGACAACTTTTAAATCGATAGGAATGATCCTACCTTCGAAGCGTTTTTTTAAGTCATCTTCAAGCCATAATCTTAATTTTTGCTTTCTTGTTTGATCAGATGCTTTCTCGATGCCTTTTTGTATCTCACCAAATGTTAAGATACTTAAAAACAGGCTATCTTCATTTTGCTCAGACAGCCAAGCTAATACATTTTTATTCGGCTCCTTTTTAACCACTTCAGAAATGACACAAGTATCCAAAAGATATTTCATAACTTAGTATCTCTTGGTGTGTCTTTACTCCTAGTAATATCAAGATCAATCTCCATCAGAGGAGAGCTTCTTAGGAAAGAAACTAGATTATCTTTGGGTTTGATAAACTTTAAATAATCTTCAAAGGAAATAACCACAACAGCATTAGTGCCGTGCTTGGTAACAATCTGTGGTTCGTGACGCATGGCATTATCAACTAACTGACTAAATTTGCTCTTTGCGTCTTGGAGCTGCCATATATTTTCTTGCATAAACTCATACCTCAATTTAACCTAGTCAGACTAGACAGTATTGTCCTTTTTGGTTTTTGTCAAGAAAATGATCAGTTTCTTGCGATTGACAGGAGAATCCATATTTACAATTTATGAAACCCATAGTTTTTATAATTATAGATGCCATAGGTCGAAACGCTGAAAATAAGCTATCGCAAGGGGGGCGATTGTAATAAACCATTAAATCCCCGTAAGAAAACTACAAAAATGCTTCCTCATTTGCATAAATTTGCTCATAAGCCATTTCTTCTACAAAGGAATTGTATTTATGTACGCTGTCTACTATGGCAGATATGGGCTGTTCTTTTTTCGAGATGATCACAGCTAGTGATGGTGATATTGGGTAATAAAATTCAGTTTCACTTGGAATGCTATCGCCGATACCTACTCCATAGGTATTAAATATCGGCTGGTCACCAGTTATAAATGGTATTTCTGTATCATTTTTGAGTAAGTAAATTTTATACATATTATCTGAAAATAGGCTTAGTGCCAGATGACCAGCATCAATGTATTTCTCAACTGACCAAACACTTTCTACATTTACGAATCTTTTTGCTAAATGATCCCTCATTGTATTTTTTATTTTCTCAGACATTCGCTTAGTTCGAATAAATTGGATCATAATAAAAAAAGAGAACTTAGCTCTATGTGAATACTCAGTGAAGAACCCTGTTTCTTCCATGTGTAACATTTCCAAATATTGAATTCCTTCCTGCTCAATAGAGCACATAACATCTTCTTCAAATTGAATTAAAAATTCTTTAATTTTTTCATTGAAACTTTCAGTCATTCGTAACGCTGATACGCTTTTGTATAAATTAATGAACTCACTGTTGTGATCATTTAATACTCCACCGTGCCTGCTCTCTGTCATTGTAATAATGTATTTAATGTCATTTTCTGTAATATCTTTAACAGCATAGAAATCCCTTTCTTGCCCTATATTTACTAAATTAGTTAAAGACTTTTTCTCATCTCTTAGACACCAAATTTTTTCGTCAGTCGCCCAAGCCCTAAGGTAGTGACGCCATACATAGTGTTGTCTTCTAGTGGTCATTTTTCACTTTTTACATTTTTGGTATTAAGCAAGAACATTATAACAAGAGTTATCATAATAAACTCAGACAAAAGTATTTTTAACCACTCAGATAATCAAAATCGCCCAAAGCCATAATAATATACCAAGCATTAACCCCTGATGGCGCGAATCTATCAATACGCGCCATCATCGCTCCACCGCTCCACTCAAACCATCCCCCGCAAATGCTCATAACTATCCAAAAACCGCCTATATTTATGCTGACCAGACGTATAAGGAGCATACTTCGCCGGATTCTCAGTGCTCACACAAGTCGGCACTGGCTCAACCACCGCATCAAAATCCAAGTCAATAAAAAACGGGATCGAATAGCGTTCCACACCACTGGTATTGATCACTCGATGCATCGTCGACATATAACGATCATTAGTAAACGTCTGCACCAGATCGCCGATATTGACGATAAAAGTATCTTCCAGCGGTGGCGCACTCACCCATTCGCCATCGCGATTACGCACCTGTAAACCACCCACTTGATCTTGGGAAAGTATGGTTAAAAAGCCGTAATCCGTATGTGCGCCCACGCCAATTTCTTCTTGAGAAATAGCGCCTTTTTGCGGTGGATAATGCAGGATGCGTTGAATCGTAATCGGTTTGCGTTGCAGTTTTTCAAAGTAATTGGCGGGTAGATCAAGGCTCAAAGCGACAGCGCTAATTAACTGCCGCGCTAGGCTCAGCATTGCGGCGTGATAGTCTTCGCACTGCTGCTTAAACTCAGGCATTTCCTCCGGCATTAAATTCGCGCCAAAAAAGGGTGAAACTTCGCTGCTGTCCTGCCCATAATCAAAACATTCTTTGAAATCACGAGTATTTTTCGGGTCGACATTCTCCCCATAGAAGGGAATATACCCGCGTAAAGTGGGGCCAGAGTGAATGATATTCAGCTTTTCCTTAGCCGCCAGCGGCAGGTCAAAAAATGCTTGAGTGACGGCATACATGCGCTCGATCAGAGCTTTGGCCACACCATGATTTTTGATGTACATGAAGCCGACGTTTTCACAAGCCTCTCGAATCTGTGCGGCGACGGCTTGGGGGTCGCTACCATCCAACAGATTGGCAATATCAATCAGCGGAATTTCACTAAACGAGGTGGGCTTACTGGCTAAGCGCGCATCAACTACTTGGCTCATGGCATTCATCCGTTGCGATTATTGGGAGATAACAGCATCCTTTATTTCTCAGGATGGCTTTGATAATCTTTAAAATATACAATTTGTACACAATAAAGTATAGCTGCAAAACTGCCGAGTCTCAGCTAAAGGTTTTAGTGATTTAAGGGCGAGTGGAAGCCTAAAATTGAGATGGTTTACTCTTCAATCGGCAAAGGATCAGGGCGTACATACATTTCCATATGCGCACGCGACAATTCCCAATGCTCGCGAATCAAGCCAACCATTGCATCAGCCTGACCCGTGGCAATGCATTCAATCATGGCATCATGCTGATCTAGGGCTTGCTGCATATTGTCTGCCATATTCGGATCATGGGGCCGATAAAAAGTCTGGCTGATACGGGCATGATCAATCAGCAGGCGCTCATAGCTGGGTTTGAGATAAGGATTGGCGGCCATCTCCCCCATCAAGGCATGGAAACGATCATTCCAATAGATCAAGCCGTCTGAATCTTGGCGTAGAGCGGCATTCCTAAACTCGCGCTGGGCAGCACGTAAGCTGTCTACTTGTTTGGGAGTAGCATTGCTAGCCGCCAAACGACCAATCGCGGCATACAGCATGGGAGCGGTGAGGAAAAAGTTACGTAAGGTTTTGTGGTTCATCGAAGCGACATAAGCGCCGCGATTACTGACAATTTCTAAATAGCCTTCACCCGCCAAACGCCGGAAGACTTCGCGCAAGGGTGTACGCGAAATCTGATACTCCTCACTCAGGCGTGTTTCGTCCAGACTCGCGCCCGGCTCTAATTCCATCGTCAAAATTTGGCGTTTTAGGTCGGTATATAAGCTTTCTTTTTTCATCAGTAGGTTTCATTCAGCGCATCCATCGCAGGGATTTCCCGTTCACGACGCGCGATATAATCCAGTAATTCATCATTAACAGCCGCATCCAGCTTTGGTTCTTGATAAACCTCCAGCAGTTTGCGGGCATGGGCCAGCCCTCTAGCGATGGTATCCTTGCTGCCCTCAGCCTGCCACTGTTCGATGGAATTATTGTCAAATAGCTCCGGCATAAAGAAAGCACGTTGGAAATTCTCCAAGGTATGCGGATGCCCTAAATAATGCCCGCCGGGGCCAATATCGCGAATCGCTGCCAAGCCTTCCTCAAAATCATCCCAACGAATCCCTTCTGCCATGCGATAACCCATCGCGCATTGCTCCGCATCGACCACAAACTTTGCCATCGAACAATGCATACCCGCTTCATTCCAACCTGCCGAATGCCAAATATAATTCGCACCCGCCATTAAAACAGCCATCATAGTCGTAGCACTTTCATAACCTGCTTGCGCATCGAAGACCTTGGAGCCACCCAAAGTATTAGAGGTGCGCCACGGCACATTATAGAAACGCGCCATTTGCCCAATCATGAAATTCATCAAGGAAATTTCCGGCGTTCCTGCCATCGGCGCACCCGAACGCATCGACACGGTACTTAAGTAATGCCCATAAATTGCAGGTGCACCTTTACGAATCACTTGGGTATAAGCCAAGCCGGATAAGGCTTCAGCATTGAGCTGTGCCACCGTGGGCGCGACACTGGCAGGCGTATTCGCACCACCTAATACGAAGGGTGAACACAAAACTGGTTGATTATGCTTACAAAACGCGCGCATCGCTCCAAGCATGGTTTCGTCCCAAACCAGTGGCGAGTTCCCATTCACATTCCCAGTGACCACAGGATGGTCTTCCAGATAGGCCTCACCAAATAGAATCTTGCACATCGCCATCACATCTTCCGCATTTCTGCCCGATGTGGTCATCCCCATAAAGGTTTTGTCCGAGTGCTTCATGGACGAATAGGTAATGTGTAAATGCCGATGCGCAACCGCCCGATCCATTGGTTCGACAATATGGTGGGCGGACGAATGAATCGCCGGACACATATGCGCCAGTTTATGGAAATTACTTAAGTCATTCAGGGTGGGCCAGCGGCGCTTATTCTCTAAATCACAAACAAAGGGAGCACCCGTCATCGGCACGAAAATCGAATGATCACCACCCAACTGCACGGTTTTTTCAGGGTCACGAGCATGCAGGGTAATCTGGTCAGGAATGCTGCTAATCAGCTCCATAATCAGATCGCGTGAAAAGCGCACTCGATCACCTTGTACTTCGGCTCCCGCTTGCCGCCATTGTTCTAGCGCAATTTTATCCCGAAAGGTCACACCAATTTCTTCAAGAATAGCCATCGACGCATGATGGATACGCAGCACCTGCTCCTCATTCATGGGTTCAGTTAGCGGCAATCGGCGTTTTAGACCAGGCAGCATCTCAATCTTAGTCTCCATGCGCTCTGCTTTGCGGCTACCACGTCCACGGCGTTGGCTTCCTACTGCATCCATGATTAAACCTCTTGCGCTAATGTATACAATTTGTGTACATTAATATGAATACCATGATATTCCAAGTGTTTTCTGGTTGAGTTAGGCGGGCTTAAGCGGGTTTTAACTCAGTTTTTCTAAGTAAACGGGTCACAGCTTGATGAATACATCGTCCTCTAGTTCTTCTCCCATTATCGAGTGCAAGCACTTATGGAAGATTTTTGGTGCACGTCAGAAAGAGGCGATGCGAGCCGTTCAAGAGCGGACACTGACTAAAACCGAAGTGTTGAATCAGTTTGGCTGTGTGGTCGGTGTGCAAGATGTCAGCTTTAGCGTTGGGCAAGGCGAAATTTTCTGCATTATGGGCTTATCAGGTTCTGGGAAGTCGACCCTGATTCGGCATGTGAACCGCCTGATCGAACCCACCCTAGGCGAAGTGATTATCGAAGGCATCAATGTTGGCTCTTTAAACGCTCGTGCTTTACGCAAACTTCGCGCTGAAAAAATCGGCATGGTCTTCCAGAATATGGCGTTAATGCCGCATCGCACGGTGCGTGACAATGTGGTGTTTTCATTAGAAGTACGCGGTATCAATGAAAAGCAGCGCCATGAAGTCGCCAGCCGTGCGATTCATGCGGTGGAGCTGGACGGCTGGGATAATCATTATCCCGATGAACTTTCAGGCGGGATGCAACAGCGTGTAGGTTTAGCCCGAGCCATTGCCGCTGACCCCGATATTCTCCTAATGGACGAACCTTTCTCCGCACTCGATCCCCTGATTCGCCGCCAACTCCAAGACAAATTCATTAGCCTCTCGGCTGAGATGAATAAAACCACTTTGTTTATTACCCACGATTTGGATGAAGCAATTCGTATCGGGGATCGGATTGCGATTATGAAAGATGGTGTTTTGGTGCAGGTCGGCACGCCGGAAGAAATCGTCACTGAACCGGCTGATGATTATGTGCGTGATTTTGTGGCGGGCATTTCCAAGCTGGAATTAGTGACCGCGCACAAGATTATGGAACCACTGGAGGCTTATCAACAGCGCTTTGGCACAGTGGGCGCGGATTGGTCAGTGGCTCGCCCGGAAGATAATTTGAATACGCTGGTGGATATTGCGATTGAAAATGAGCATCCGGTGCTGATTCAAGCGCATGGGAATACGGTCGGTGTCGTCACTCGACAGGCTTTATTGCGTGGCATTCAAGGCCGTATTGAGCCTAGCAACAGTCAGCACAGCTAAAGGAGATTAAACATGGCGGAGGAGCAAAAATTTAATCTACTCGATCCCTTTAGCAGTATTGATCTGGGTTTGAGTGACTGGGCAGACGGCATTAAAGATTGGGCATCCGATCATCGCGAGTTAATGCAGCCGTTCAAAGAGACCATTAATGACCTAATCGTCAATATTGAGCATGCTTTTCAGGCTACCCCGCCGATGATCATGCTGATTATTATCTCCTTGATTGGCTGGCAAGCAGGCGGGCGACGGGTCGGAATTATTGTTGCCACCAGCCTGTTTGCGCTGGGTCTGCTTGATCCGAATGCTTGGAGCTTGGCGATGACCACCTTGGCGATTGTCACTTCGGCGGTAGTGCTCTGTGTCTTGATTGGTTTGCCGCTAGGCATTTTGGCGGGGAAAAGCAATTTTCTGGAAACGATAATGCGCCCCTTCCTCGACATCATGCAGACTATTCCCGCCTTTGTTTATCTCGTGCCCGTGGTGATGTTGATTGGGATTGGTAATGTCTCCGGCGTGATCGTCACCATTATTTTTGCCCTACCTCCCCTAATTCGTCTGACCTCCTTAGGGATTCGCCAAGTGAATGCCAATGTGGTGGAAGCCGCGCGTGCTTTCGGTGCTAATCCGCTGCAAATCCTTGTCAAAGTCGAACTCCCCTTAGCGACCCAGACCATTCTGGCCGGTTTAAATCAAACCATTATGTTGTCCTTATCAATGGTGGTGATTGCCTCAATGATTTCGGTGAAAGGTTTAGGCAATGAGGTCTTGCGGGCGATGGGTCGACTGGATGCGGGCAAAGCACTGGTGGGTGGTTTGGGTATTGTCTTATTAGCGATTGTTCTAGACCGGATTACCCAAGGTTTAGGTCAATCGGATCGGGAGCGTGGGTATCGGCACTGGTGGCAAGGTGGCCCGATTGGCTTGGTCTTGCGTTGGCTGGGGAAAAATCCCAAAGCCTAGACGCTTAATTTATCTGTATTAACGTTACAACCTATGAGTGGAGATGAGGAATTATGATCAAACTGAAGTTAGCTTCCACAGCAATGACACTGGCCTGCTCACTGGTATTCAGTGTCACTAGCCAGACTGCGTTTGCTGCTGATAAACCCGGCGAAGGCATTACCATTCGCCCCGCAGAAGGCACACAAATCGAAGAAAAATTTCAACACATCATTCTGTATAAAGCTTTGGAAGAATTGGGTTATAAGATCGCTGAGCCTTCTGAAACAGAATATCAAACTATCCACCTTGCGTTGGGACAAGGCGATGCTGATTTCACAGCAGTGAATTGGAAACCTTTACACGATGCCTTTTATAAAGAATCAGGCGGTGATGAAAAACTCGCGCGTCTTGGCACTTATGTCACTGGCTCTTTGCAAGGCTATTTAGTGGATAAAACCTCTTATGAAGCAGGTGTGAAAAACATTGGCGATTTGAAAGATCCCGAAGTCGCTAAGCGTTTTGATAGCGATAACGATGGTAAAGCCGATCTAGCTGGCTGTATTCCCGGCTGGGGCTGTGAACGCAACATCGAGCACCACCTCACCGAGTACAAATTGCGCGATACGATTGAACACAATCAAGGCGCTTATGCGGTGATGATGGCGGATACCATTGCCCGCCATAAAACGGGTAAACCGATTCTGTATTTTACGTGGACACCGTATTGGGTCTCCGGCGTGCTCGTTCCGGGCAAAGACGTGGAATGGCTGGCAGTGCCTTATTCATCCTCACCCGGTGGCGTGAAAGAAGAAACAACCTATGAAGGCAAAGATTTAGGTTTCGCGGTCAATACCATTCACATCGCAGCTAATAAAGCCTTTATTGAAAAAAATCCAGCGGCTAAAGCAGTGTTTGAAGTCGCCAAGCTCGATATCAATGACATCTCCGCCGAAAATGGTCTGATCAAAGATGGCGAAGATAAAGACAAAGATATTGAGCGGCACGCTGCGGATTGGATTAAGAAAAACCAAGCTACTTTTGATAGTTGGGTGAAAGCGGGGCGTGATGCCAAATAAGTAGCTCTTTTAAAAGCAAAAAGGCGACCCGTAGGCCGCCCAGCTAGTAAAGACAGTGATTAGCGATTAATTGCTCGCTTCAGCGATAGGCTCTGGCTCAGATGGCAGAGCCTTAGGCTGGGGCAAAGCATTCGCAGTTAAGGCATACCAGTCTAAATGACGAGTTGCTAACATTAAGGCCGCCAGCACCGCAAAGATCAGTAAGCTCCCCATTAATAAAGCATTATCTTCGGCTTGCAGAATCACATAGAGCACTGCATACAAACTCAATAAACCACCACCTAATAATAGCCCTAGTCGATGGCTATGCAAAATCGCCCCAAAGTACAGAGTCAATAAGCCGGTGCTAGCGAGGGCTGCAATCAAATAAGCCCAAGTAAAATCAATATGCTCAGACAGTGAAATCAGCAGCAGATAAAACACGGTTAACGCCAAGCCTACTAACAGATATTGAATCGGATGAATGCGCAGCTGCTTTAATAATTCAAACATAATCAGCACGACGAAAGTCAGCAGAATAAACAAGACTGCATATTTAATACTGCGTTCTGATTGTTGATAAACATCCACCGGCTGTAGCAGATCAAAGCCAACGGCACGACTGAGTAGCGCTTCACATTGATTATTTTGACATTGTTCTAAGGCTGAGCTGACATTATAAGAGAAAGATGAAGCGCGCCAGTGAGCCGTAAAACCTTGCGCATTAATAGAACGCTCTTCTGGTAACAATTCACCACTAAATTTCGGATGCGCCCAATCAGCGACTAAACGTACATCCGAATTCTCTGCCAGCATGGCAAAATTCATTGAACTCATACCACGTAATTGCAGGTCAAAGTTAAAGCTAAATTGCTGGTTAGCCTCAGTGCCAAAGTCAGGGATTTTTGCATACATGCCCGCGCTAGCATTGGGTAAATTAGTCCCCGGATTAAAGGCCAATTTTTGCTGATTCCAAATCAATTCGGGCGGTGCGGCAATACCACGCTGGTCACGCACTAATACCGAAAGATAAGGGCTGTATAATTGCAGTTGATTATTTTTTTGCTCGTTAATTAAATCAACCAAAGCCTGTGTTTCAAACTTACCAGACACTTGCAAGCTACTGTTATAAATCGGTACTGCATAAATGCCACGGGAGCGAGTCTCGCTATCTAGTTTGCTTTGCATTTCTAGTTGCTTCGGGATCATGATCAAGCGTCTATCGACGGTTTGTGTTTTCGCAACTTCGCGAGTCGTGCCATCTTTTTCGGTGACGGTTTCTTTGGTATTGAAGGTCAGCGAATAGGGAACCACTAACATGGGGCCTGCTAAGGTTTGTGACCCCGGCCAACTTTGCTCAATACTGCTATAAGCCTCAGCGCGCCAGCCTGCACGCTCACTGACTAGCCCCATCAAGGACGCTTGCGGGATAAACAACAGGATTATTAGTATAAAAATTATGAAAAGTTTTAAGGCTAGGCGGTAATTTTGCATGGTTTACTCCTTCTACATTGACGCTCATGCTAAAGAATATCCATGCAAAATTAGGGTGAAAGGATTTGGAATTTATGCGTAAGTATTTGCAAATACTGTGCAGTAGGCTGTGCTGTCGCAGTTTTGCAACAGGTAGTTTCTCTTCAGATGCTTTTTCTGATACTTTTGTAAAGTATCCAATTTGGAGGAGGAATAACGATGATAAATTTACCTGCTAGAAGTCTTCTAGCTGTTTCCATAACCTTGGCTCTGAGTACCACAGTACAAGCTGCCGGTTTTGCTTTAATTGAAAATTCTGCTTCAGGAATGGGGAATGCCTTTGCAGGTGCGGCTGCAGTGGCAGAAGATGCCTCAACCACCTGGTTTAATCCTGCGGGGATGGCAGAGTTGGGTGATGGCATTCAAACCAGTGTCGCCGGCCATATTATTATCCCTAAGGCGAAATTCACCGATAAAGGTTCTTGGGTTAACCCTGCTTTAACGGGTGGCAATATCGATCAAGCCCAAGCGGAACTCACAGGTATCAATGATGATGGCGGCAAAGCAGCCTTCGTCCCAAATAGTTATGTGGTGAAGCGCTTCAATGAAAAAGTCACGGGTGGCATTGGAATTAATGCGCCCTTCGGCTTAGAAACTGCTTATGAAAGTGATTGGATTGGGCGCTATAACGCACTCGATTCCGCCATGCAAACCGTCAATATTAATCCCTCTATCGCCTATGAAGTGAATGAACAACTCACCTTCGGCGGTGGTGTTAGCCTGCAATACATCACGGTTGAATTAGGTAGTGCGATTGATTCGGCAGCAGCTTGCCGGAGCATTGCGGGTGCAGCGAATAGTGGTGATTTGCTGCTGAATTGCTTAAAGGCGATGCCCAAGCTGTCTAATCCAGCCACTGACAGCAAAGTAGTGATTAGCGGTGATGATGTGTCCTTTAGCTATAACTTAGGCGCGATGTATAAGCCTAGCCCGAAAACTAAAATCGGTGTCAGCTATCGTGCTGGCACCAATCATGAGTTAGAAGGTAAAGCCGATTACACTGTGAATGCAGCCCTACAACCGATTCTGAATGCAACCGGTGTCACTCGCTTTAATGATGTCGATGTCACAGCTGAAGCCAATCTGCCTGATACGTTATCCTTGTCAGTGGCACACAAAGTGAATGATAAAGTTGAATTACTCGGTGATATCACTCAAACCGGTTGGAGTAGCTTTGAGCGCTTACGAGTGATTGATAAGAAAACAGGCGCTATCGTCACTAATGTGGATGAAAAATGGGAGGATGTTTCACGCTTCTCAGTCGGGGCTAATTATCAATACAACGACCGCATGAAATTACGCGGTGGGGTAGCGATTGATAAAACACCGATTCCCAATGCTAAGCTGCGGACGCCACGCACCCCCGATGCTGATCGTACCTGGTTGGCGGTAGGTGCTAATTATAAATTGAATAAAACGTCTAGCCTCGATTTTGGCTACGCGCATTTATTCATGGATGAAACACCCATTGATAATACCAGCGAAGATAATGGCTACGCAGTTCGTGGCGTTTATGATGCCAGCGTTGACATTATCAGCGCACAATTCAATATGTCATTTTAAAGGGGCGTAACCATGATGAAGCGTACAGCCTTAGCTTTATGTCTAGCTGCTGCATTAGGTTTACAAGCCTATACGAATGCACAGGCTTATGATTTTGATGCGAGCGAAACCGATGCTCAAAATAACTATAGTGCTGCCTTAGCGCCGTTATTTGATCCAGGGAATGGGATTATTCCGACCACCAACGACTTGCTCTTTCGGGGTACTACGGATGGCACCTTAAATATCCCAACTACTAATTTACCGGCTTCGCAATTGCCACTCTATGAAGCTATCAACTCCTTAGATGGTTTTGGTTTAACTGCACCGATTACCGCTAATTTTAGTAATGTCATGGATGCCAGCACTCTGCAAGTAGGCAAAAGCGTCTATGTCTACGAGGTAAAGAAAGATCCTACAACGGGTGCTGTGGTCAGTGTCGAAAGTGAACTAACTGCTGCCGATGTCTATGTCACGCCTACTGCTGATGGCAAAACTTTAGTCTTATTACCGCTCAAACCTTTGAAAGAAAGCACGAGCTATATGGTGGTACTCACCAATAGCATCAAGGATAAAAGCGGTAAAGCAGCGGCTAGTCCAGGCGCTTATTTGTTGGCTAAAGCGACTCAATCTTTAGTAGGCACGCCTTATGCTGCGTTAGAGCCAGTCCGTCTATTAACTTCAACCCAGGAAGCCGCAGCCCTCACCAAGGGTGTCGCGAAAGCACGGATTATTCTGAGTTGGACGTTTACCACTCAATCCGTCACACCGGTATTGCAAGCGGCAGCCGCGCAAGCTAAAGCGCGCAAAATGATCATGTCACCCGCATTGGGGACGACTAAAACTTTCTCTAGCCTGTTACGTGGGAAAGCGAATGTGCATGCAGGTACTTTAGCCGTACCGTATTACCTAAAAGCCAAAGAGCCATTAACCAGCTATTGGCAAGGGGCGGGCGCGACTAACCTGACACGCTTTAACCCTGCTCCCCAAGTGAAAAGCACGCAAACAATTCCGGTGTTGATGACCGTACCGAATGCTACTTCTTTAGCCGGAGCAACACCGCCAGCAACAGGTTGGCCAGTGATTATTTTCCAGCATGGCATTACCCGTAGTCGCTTAGATATGCTGGCGATTGCCGATACTTTGGCGGATGCTGGCTTTGCAGTAGTGGCTATTGATCTACCGTTGCACGGAATCACGGATACGACTAACCCATTGAAAGCCGAGACTAATCCGATTTCGACTAAAGATGGCGAGCGGACTTTCAATCTAGACGTGCGTAATAATACGACGGGAGCTACCGGTGCGGATGGCCTTATCGATAGTTCTGGTTCGTATTTTATTAATCTAACTAGCCTGCGGACTTCGCGTGACAATATTCGTCAAGGCATCTCGGACTTATTGAATTTGCGTCAAAGCTTGGCGGGTATTCAAAGCGCCAGCCCGATCCCCCTCAATACCAAGAAAGTCGGTTTTGTGGGTATTTCCTTGGGCAGTATCGTGGGTACAGGTTATCTAAGCCAAGAAGGGACTAGCACGCCGTCTACTTTGGCGGTTCCGGGTGGTGGGATTGCTCGCCTGTTAGATGGCTCAGAAACCTTTGGCCCACCGATTCAGCAAGGCTTAGCAGCGAGTGGCATTGTCAAAGGCACAGCGGCTTATGATACCTTCATGGCAGTCGCGCAATGGGTCACTGACCCTGCAGATCCGATTGTTTTGGGTAAGAAAGCAGCCGATAAACATCCAATTCATATGCAGGAAGTCGTGGGTGTGAATGGGGTAGGCAGCGATAAGGTGATTCCTAATCGCGTTGCCGGTGCGCCGCTATCTGGTACTGAGCCATTGATTACCGTCATGGGTTTAAAATCACTAAGCCAAACGGGTACACCAGATGGCGTAGTACGTTTTATTGAAGGTGCGCATGGTTCTTTATTAGATCCAAGCAGCTCCTTAGCCGCTACGACAGAAATGCAAGCTTCGACCGCTGTCTTCCAAGCCAAACAAGGTGCGGTGATTCCGGTACTCAACCCAGCCGTCGTTAAGCAATAAGCTTAATTTTTCTGGCGTTTTCAGCCCTTTTACTTGATGTGAAAGGGCTTTTCCCCGCCCCTAATCTGTGGATGTGTTTTCGTGCTTGTTTTGCTATGGTGTAGAGCTAATAGGCTCGTTGGAATAGCAAAAAAATGTCCGAAAATAACCGCATGATTTCCCCTACTGGATCGCGTGAAGAAGAGTATGTCGATGAACATATTCGCCCACGTCGCCTAAAAGATTATATTGGCCAGCCAGTGGTGCGTGAGCAAATGGAGATTTTCATTGGTGCTGCGCGTGCACGCGGCGATGCTTTAGATCACACCCTGATTTTCGGCCCGCCCGGCCTTGGCAAAACTACCCTCTCGAATATTATCGCTCAAGAAATGGACGCTAATTTGCGTCAAACTTCTGGCCCAGTCTTGGAAAAAGCGGGTGATTTAGCCGCTTTACTGACTAATCTTGAACCGCATGATGTGCTGTTTATTGATGAGATTCACCGCTTAAGTCCGATGATCGAAGAAATTTTGTATCCGGCAATGGAAGATTTTCAGCTGGATATTATGATTGGTGAAGGTCCCTCAGCCCGCTCGATTAAGCTGGATTTACCGCCCTTCACTTTAGTCGGTGCGACCACACGGGCTGGCTTATTAACTTCGCCGCTACGTGATCGCTTCGGCATTGTGCAGCGCTTAGAGTTTTATAATGTGGAAGATTTAGCCTATATCGTCAATCGGGCGGCAAGCATTTTAGGCGTACCGATGGAAGAAGGCGGTGCACATGAAATTGCTAAGCGTTCACGCGGTACGCCACGGATCGCGAATCGCTTATTGCGCCGAGTACGTGACTATGCGCAAGTCAAAGGGAATGGCCAGGTTACGCCTGGAATCGCAGATCGCGCTTTGAATATGCTGAATGTAGACGATCAAGGCTTAGATCACATGGATCGGCGCTTGCTACTGGCCTTGCTCGAAAAATTTGATGGTGGCCCGGTGGGTGTGGATAGTTTAGCTGCGGCAATCGGCGAAGAGCGTGGCACGATTGAAGATGTGCTTGAGCCTTATTTGATTCAACAAGGTTTTTTAATGCGTACTCCACGGGGTCGCGTCGCCACTCGGCATACTTGGCACTATTTTGGGATGTCGATGCCAGCCAACGCTGCGCCAGAAAACACCAGTTTCGACCTCTTTAACGATAACTAAGCCAAGGATAGCGCATGCGCTTCAACCCTTTAGATGAAGTCCCCTCAACTTGGGTGGTAGGTACGTTTTTCTTTGTGTTTTATTTTTTGATTGGTTCAGCCTATGCCTTTTTGCTGCAAGTTCAAGAAAACCAAGCGGCGTTTAGTAAGGGAGATTTTTTCACCGTTCAAAGCCTCTTGTTTGCCTTAACCTATCCATTGCTCGCCATTGTGTTGTGGTGGCTTAGCTTCAAGCAGCGTGATGAACTGGCAGAATTGCTGCTAAATGTGCCTGCTCCCTCAGAAATACCTCAATATTTTTGGTTAGCTCTTGGCATGGTGATTTCAGCGCTGGGTTTCACCTATTTAATGTATTACCCCTTGTCTTTTATTGCGCCTGGCTTGGTACAAGACTGGTTATTAGATAGCCCTCCCTTATTGTATTGGGATGAGCAAGGGCATTATTGGCTAGGCAATCTACTCGCGGTTATCAGTGCGATTATTTTCGCGCCAATTGTAGAGGAGTTTATTTTTCGCGGTTATCTACTGAATCGCTGGACACTAAAAATCGGCGCTATTCCAGCGGTGATTCTCTCCTCGGCCTTATTCGCTTTCTTGCATAACGATATGCTAGGCGCTTTTATTTTTGCAGTCTTCCAATGCCTGCTCTACATGAAAACTCGCTCTTTAATAGGCCCGATTATTGTTCACTTTGTAAACAATGTAATCGCCGTTGGCATTGAGTGGATGGATTTAATGTGGTGGAGCGGCTTCACTCCCATGACTATGCAAGACTTCTATGATCAAGCAGGCTGGGGCGTTTTGGGTTTAGTCGTGGGTGTACCTTGGCTGTGGTGGTTTGCACAGAAGAATTTCAAACCACTGCCACAATTATTAATAGCGCATCAGAATGGTGGGCAAACGGCTAACTCTCAAGCGATTGGTTAAGTACTCAATCGCTTTGAGCTAAGGCGATTTAAACCGCCTCTACCAGCAAAATAATTCCTTCCACCCCAACCACTTCCACTCGTGTACCTGCGGGTAAATCAGCACCACGTACTCGCCAAGAGCTATCGCCAATCCGCATAGAGCCGCTACCTTGTACAATAGGTTCACTCAAGATGTATCGCTTGCCAATTTGGCTGAGTAGACGATTATTTAACTCTGGCTCAGTCGAGGCTGGCCCACGGAACAAGCTGGATTTACGCCAAGCGAATAAGCTCAATAACGAAGCCGCGCCAAAAAACAACAGTTGCCAAGCCAGCCCTAAATCAGGGAAAAACCATAGAACTAATCCAGTAATGGCTGCGCCAAAACCAAACCACAACAAGATTGCGCCGGGAGCAAACATTTCTAACACAAAGAGAACAATCGCTAACAGCAGCCAATACCAAAATTCAACTTCGCTCATGCTAGTGCTTCTCCTGCATGGTTTTCCACAGCTCGTTGATACTGCCAATCGAACCCATCAAACCGCTGGTATCTAAAGGCATAAACACAGTTTTCTGTTGGGGAGATTCCGCAAACTTACCCAAAGCCTCCACATACTTTTGCGCAACGAAATAGTTAAGTGCTTGCACATCCCCTTGGGCTACCGCTTCAGACACCATTTGGGTTGCCTTGGCTTCAGCTAAAGCTTCGCGCTCACGGGCTTCGGCACGCAAAAACGCAGCTGATTTTGCCCCTTCAGCCTCCAGAATTTGTGATTGCTTTTTACCTTCAGCTTCAGTGATTTGGGCGCGCTTTTGGCGTTCAGCCGTCATTTGTAAATTCATAGCGCGCACGAGTTCGGCAGGCGGCTCAATATCTTTGATTTCAACCCTTAAGACTTTCACACCCCAAGCACTGGTCGCCTCATCCACAATCACTAAGACACGCGCACCAATCTCATCGCGCTTACTTAATAAGTGATCCAACTCCAGCGAGCCGCACACCGAACGCAAATTGGTCATGGTCAGATTGAGGATAGCGTTTTCTAACTCAGCGACTTCATAAGTAGCTTTAGCCGCATCGAACACTTGATAAAACACTACACCATCAATACTGACATTCGCGTTATCGGCGGTAATGACTTGTTGAGGCAGAATATCCAGCACCTGTTCCATCATATTAACTTTACGTCTGATGCTGTAAATGAAGGGGATAATGAAACCAAAACCGGGTTGTAGCGTATAAACATAACGGCCAAAGCGCTCTACGGTATAAGTAAAGCCTTGTGGAACCGCTTTAGCGCCCGTCCAAACTAAAATGAAGGCTAAAAACGCAATACCTGCTGCAAAATATAAGAACATAGTTCCCTCCTTATTCACTTGTTTTTATCATCTGATCTTATTTTCAGACTATACCATTTTAAGTCCAATAGACCAGTAACCACGTTTTGGCTTGTGGTGATCAGCCTACAGCTCATCGGAAAAATTTTAAATTCAGCGTAAAAGCAGAAATGCTTCTGCTATAAGTCAATGCTTTCTTAGCGCAACTGGATCAGGGTAAATGGGCAAACATAAACTATCGACCGATAATTTTCTGGTTTTGCCAACAGCAGTTATGCATGAACAACTGGCCTGCTTAGCTAGTTATGGCGCGACTTTATTCTGGTTACACACGCTGGCTGGTTTATTTTTATGCCTATTAATCTGGGCACATCCTCCTTTTAACGCCATGATGCTGTTGGTTTGGCTGGCGGCAGTGGTGGTGCTAGCGGGTAGCTGTTGGTGGAGTAGCAGCCGCTTTCAGATTGATAAAGTCTCTGAAGAAACTTTACATACCCGTGCACAACGTTATGTTTTGTTAAGTACCTTGCTGCATGCTCTGTGGGGCGCATCCGGCATTTTACTGTTCACCACTGAACTAGAAGTCTTAGCAGTACAGAGCGCCTTACTGCTATTAATCACTTTAGCGGCGCTGCCGATGCTGCTGTTATCTTGGCCCATTGCTTCTATCCAGATGATTACAGTCTTGCTACCAATGGCTCTCATGCTGTTATGGCCAAATAACCCAATCTTCCGCTTGTTAGGTTTAGTATTACTGTCTGCGGCCATTATTGCCGTACTTGCCAGCCGCCCCTTGGCACAGTTAATGAGTAATTTTCAGTTAGCTCAACGCAAACTGCTTGAACAAATGAATACTGACTCAGTGACTCAACTCGCCAATCGTCGTCAATTTGAACAATTATTTAAACTAGAATGGCGGCGTTCTGCACGCACTCAAGAGCCTTTAGCTTTATTGATGTTAGGCATCGATCAAACTAGCCACGCAGAGATCAATGAACAATGTTTGATTGCCTTAGCACGCTACCTCAAAGGCGCAGTTCAACGCGCGGGTGACTTGGTTGCGCGTTATGATGACCAGCGCTTTATTGTTTTATTGCCCACTACGCAAGCTGAGGAAGCAGCACAACTAGCTGAAAAGTTTCGAGGCGAAATCGAACGTAAGCAGCTAACCTGTACCAATTTAGCGGGTTTAAAGGTCAGCATTGGCGCGGCTAGTTGCCAACCCCAAGCCAGCCGTGAACAAGCAAATGTGGACAGCCAGCCGCATGATGTAGCCTATCCTGCCTTGTTACTTAAAGCTGCCGAACAGGCTTTAGCTAACGCACAGCAACGCGGTGGCAATCAAGTGGCTATTGAAAAAGTCAGCGCCTAAGCTGCTGGTTGAGCAGGCACTGGGCTACAGATTTCAATCAAAAAACCATTTGGGTCGCTAACATAAGAAATCGTTTGCCCCCAAGGCATCAACTCATGCGCCTTGATTAAAACCGCACCTGCTGCTGTGGCTTGAGCTAGTGAACCTGCGACATCATCCGTTTCAAAAGCAATTTCAAATACCGGCTGCTTCGGATCAGCCACCGCTGGATGCTTACCTAATTGGCGCATTAACTTCAAAGAAGAAAACGCCAACAGAGTCTCACCCGTTTGTAGCTCAGCATAGTCACCCGACTCATGCTGCATTTTCACTGCAAAGCCAAAAGCCCTTTGATAAAAAGCTAAGGTAGCAGGTACATCTGCTACATAAAGAATGGTATATCTTAAACGCATGACTAACTCCGGTTAAATGCATGGTTAAGAGTATACCAACTAGGTATCAAGCTTTTCTAAAAAAACCAATGGGTCAGTTCGATTGGTAAGCTGATAACCCAGATGCTCATAAAGGCGAATATTTCGCGGCACTCATAAATTCTTTTTCAATAGCAGCTAGTTAGTGAGTGCCCATTACCTGACCTTGTAACTAGGCTCAACAAGTATAACTTTACTAATCAGTTCGCTAGCACCTTTCATAACAACTACTCTCGTAGTCTCTATTTTATCTTATTAAATTAGCCAAACTAAGTTAGCGAAAATAACAAAAGGTAAATTACTGTGAGCATTCGACAGCAGCGATTCCAGCCACTATTTAAATATGCTAAGTATATTTTTTTCTTGGTTATGCTTTTAGCCCTAGCTAAAACACCTAAAGCTGATCAAAGCACTATTGAAGTTAACAATGATGCACCTATCAAGGCTCTGGGCGACTCTGCGGGGCAACTAACCACTAAGAACAATCTTACAACAGCTGTTAAGACGACGACTTTAGAACATATTCAACGCTCTAGTATTTATCAGCAGTTAATCAAAAAGCGGCAAACATTAAACGATCAATTAAAAGCTGCCACTAGTTTGCCAGCTCAAGCTTCCAGCCAAGAATTAGATCGAAAAATAAGCCAACTCTATGCTGACACCCTGCAAGCTAACCATGATGTGGAAAACTATCAGCAGAAAGTTTTGGAGCTGGCCGATTATTTGTCTTCACAAGAACTTAAGAGCGAGCGTTTAACTGAAGCTCAGCGCCTATTTACGCAAGGCGATTATCTACAGGCACGTGAGTATTTATTAAGCCAGCAAGCCGCTATTCAACAAGAGATCAGCTC
This sequence comes from Thiolinea sp., assembly GCA_049292455.1. Classification (GTDB taxonomy): domain Bacteria; phylum Pseudomonadota; class Gammaproteobacteria; order Thiotrichales; family Thiotrichaceae; genus Thiolinea. The sequence goes on along the minus strand of JBATRF010000038.1, from coordinate 465,034 downwards.
CTTACAAAAGCGAAGCAACGATACTGAGCCGCCTCCACAGGACTTGGATGACCAGCTATTGCTCAGAGCTGAGGAGCTGACTTTACTAGCCAAACTGAATGATCTTAATTACCAACTGCCTGAAACAGAACGCATCGCTGCTACAAAGCTTATCTTTGACCAAGCATTGGCAGCTCGATCTAGCTTAGAACTTGCCTTTAGCTATGCCTTATACCTACAAGACAATAATGATTTGGCGGCTGCCAAGGCTTGGTACGAACGCATTAGAGCAAGTTTTTGGGAGAATAAAGAAGTCGTCGCTAATCTTTCTAATAATCTAGGCTTAGTCTTAAGCGCATCGCCTGACAGCTATGGCCAAGCCAACGATAATTATCACCAAGCCCTAGATATTTGGCGGCCTTTAGCCACAGCAAACCCTCAAGAATACAACTCCAAACTAGTCATGGTGTTGAGAAATTTAGCTAGGCTTTTAGAAAAATCAGGTTATAACAAACAGGCTATTTATGATTTGTATGAAGAAAGTTTGCAAATCCAACGTGACTTGGCAAAAACTGAGCCTAGTTATAAGGCAGGTATAGCTGAATCTTTAAATCAGCTAGCGAATTTAGTCGATGGCTCCGAAGCGCAGGAAGCTTACTATCGGGAGGCTTTGCAAATTAACCGCTCACTAGCCAGCCAAGATTTGCAGAGCAATGGCCCAGTACTAGCCGACTCTTTGACAGGACTAGCCGATTTTCTGGCCAAATCAACTGACTACCGAATCGAAGCTGCGGTGCTTTATCAAGGAGCAGTGCGCACTTGGCAAGCTTTGGAGGATAAGGATGCTAGGATTTATCAGCCTAAACTGGCGACTTCTTTAGATAGGCTGGCGAACCAACTAGCGCTATCTAAAGATAGAACCCAAGAGGCAGAGTCAAGTTATCAACAAGCCTTGCAGATTTGGCAGGCTTGGTCGAAACAGGACGAAATCGCGTCTTCAAGCAATAATCTCGCCAATTTACTGACAAGTCTTCCTGCACGGCAGACGGAGGCCGAAGCCTTATACGAACAAGCTGTTCACATTTGGCGCTCACTAGCAGCTAGCGATGCAAGTACCTATACACCCTCACTAGCCGATAGTTTAACTAATCTGGCTAATTTATTAGTTAGTTTACCGAATCGAAATTTAGAAGCCCAAGCCCTATTCCAAGAAGCATTACAGCTACAGCTTTCCCTCGCGAAAACTGACCCAGCGAGCTATACACCTAGCTCTCTTGCCTTGTCTTTAGATTTAATAACACAGTTAGTCGGATTCGAAGGCCAAGTTTTTGAAGCTAAAAATCTTGCTCATACTGTTACTCATTTAAAGCGCACACTTTTCAATCAAGAAACACGAGTCTATAGCCCAACAGTCGCGCACTCTTTAGAGAATTTAGCCAATGCTTTAAATAAAACGCCTAAAGAAATCGCTAAAGCAGAGGACTTGTATCGTCAAGCAGTGACAATTTGGACCAACTTACCTGCCACAGCAGAAAACGATGTTAGAACGGAATTCATCGCCTCTTTAGCTAAGCTAGCTGGCTCCTTACCTGACTCGTTGGCAGGGCGGATTGAAGCAGAATATTTGTACCGAAAAGTACTACAAGCTTGGCGTCACGAAGAGCGCGATGAAACTAATGCAGATCGATTAGCTAACGGCCTAACTAATTTGGCTAATTTACTTTTAAACTCAGCTGATGGTCGTGCTGAAGCTGAGACACTTTACCGAGAAGCGCTACAGACTTGGCGTTCATTAGCGAAAAACGACCCTACAGCTTCTATGGCTAGTAGAGCCTATACTGCAAATAACCTAGCCAAACTTTTAGCCGAGTCTAAGCAAGGGCGCGTTGAAGCCGAACAACTCTATCGAGAGGCATTGCAACTTCGCCAGTCATTAGCAAAAACTGATCCTGCTATTTATACAGCCAGTGTAGCCAGTACCTTGCAGGATTTAGCTAATTTATTAGCAGGCTCTGATGATCGCCATGCCGAGGCTGAAGCACTCTACCGAGAAGCTTTGCAGCTTCGCTCATCATTAACCAAAGAGAATCAGGCCAGCTTGTTGAATAGCACGGCCAATTTACTCGATAGTGCTGAAACTAGGGGTGTAGCAGCTGAAGGTTTAGCTGCTGAATCCATGCAAATGTGGCGTTCCTTAGCTCTAAACGATGCCAGCTCTTATGAACCCTCCTATGCGATAGCCTTAAATAGCTTGGCTTATATCAGAAATACCTTAAAAAAAGATCGGCTTGGCATCGAGCTGTTGCTACGTGAAAGCCTAGCTATCCATCAAAAATGGGCGAAATTTGATAAAGCTAGCTATGAACCACAAGTTGCTAATAGCCTCGATTCTTTAGCAGAAATGCATATCAACTGGCAGCACTATGATCAAGCTAAACTAGAGTTAACTGAAGCACACACCCTTTTAAAACCCTATATCAGAGACCCACAAAACCCCAATCCGTTCAGAGAGCAATGGGCGCATCTCTTATGGTTAACAGCCCAAGCGAATAGCACAGATCCAAAGGCCTATTGTCTTGCTCTTGCAGAGGCTCAAAAGTATGTGCAAACGCCTCATTTAGAAAAATTGATTAATGCTTTACCCATGGCGATCTGTCCCTGAATAGAGGTAGGGATATTTAAAGATAAGTTAAGTAAGTGTGACGAACGCCTGAAAAAACTAGCATTAAGCCACCTCATAAAACTTGCCCTTGAAAAGCAAAAAGCCCTGTAAACTATTCATTTACAAGGCTTTAAAGGTGGTGGGTCGTATGCGATTCGAACGCATGACCACCTGATTAAAAGTCAGATGCTCTACCGGCTGAGCTAACGACCCGTCGAGGCGTGCATTCTACACAATCAGTGATACGTTTCAAGCATTTTTTTATCTGAACCTCTAATTAATCCAACTTTCTCACTAAGCATTGCGTTTATGACAGGCTCGACACCCCTTCAGGCTAATAAAACCGGCTCGTTTTGAAGGCATTGAATCGTCTTCGCTACATGCACATCCTCAGGAATTTCCTGCATCGTGACCCAAGCTTGCTTTAAATGGCCTAAAGTAGCTTCTTGTAAGCTTTGTAAAGCTGCAGAAGTACGCTCAGCATCAAAAAAAGCGAATGGTTCATCTAAGAAAATAAACTGACTCTCAATGTCATTGCTTTCCACTAATGAATTACCCAAGGCCATACGCATCGCCAGACTGATTTGGCGTTGGGTGCCTGAAGAAATTTCATCAAAATCGAGATAATCACCCTTTTCATCGGAAAGCACCCGCAAAGCAAAATCGTTATTGATTTCTAAGCTGTTGTAGTGGCTTTGAGTAAAATCAGATAACAAGCCTTGGCAACGTTGCTGCACAATTTGATTAAAGCGGGCAATCGCAAACTGGGATGATTGTCTTAATAGCTCAGAAGCTTTGCCTTTGACCTGCACCTCTTGTTGATAGTGGCTATGCTGGTTGGCTTGCTCGGCGGCTTCCCGAGTTAAAGCCATAGTCTGATCAACTAAGCCGCGCTCTTTAGTCACATCCTCATCTAAGCTAGTCATACACTGCCCTAAAAACCGTCCGCGTTGCATCATATCTTCGCTAATTGCTTGGCCGGTATAACGCACTTGATCAGGAATCGCCGCATACTCGCGTACTTGTTTGGGTACGTCCGCCGATAGGGATAAATCACTGGCTAATTTACCCACTTCGGGGGCTTGAGCGAATAATTGGCGCTCTTGCAAATAAGCACTGGGCTTATTACCCAACATAGACTCTAAAGCGGTATTAGCTTGTTCCCAGCCCGTCTGTAGGACATGACTAAACTGATTAGCATGCTCGCGTAAAGGTTGTAAGCGATAGCGCTCTACATACCAGCCTCTAAATAAAACAATACTGGTAACAATAGCGATCCCCACACCCGCCCACAGCAACATACGGGCAAATAGGGGTTCGCGAGTGAAGTCAGGGCGGCTAATGCCGTCTAGCCATTGCGGAACTAGGGTTAATAAGGCCCAACCTGCTAGCACCAGTAGCAGCGCAATAATACCTAACACGCCCCAACGTCCTAACCAACGGCTTTTTTTCCGATAACGCTGATAATGGCTGTAATCCTCTTGATAGCGTTCACTACCCGTTGGAATCCCACTGACTAAAGCTTGGCTTTGCTTTTGCCGATCTTCTAAGGTTTCGCGTACCTCTAATAAATCAGGTAGGCGCTGAGCATCAATGCTAATCGCAGCTTGGGCAGCCTGAGTCGCTTTCTGATCCGTTTCCAGCTTCGCTAGAGCTTCTTGAGCGTTTTGCAATTCCTGCTGCAACTCATCATCCAGCTGCGCATAAGCTCTAATCCCCGCCATCGTATGTAAATTAGTCGTATCTGGCTCACGCTCAGTACCTAGCTGCTGACTCCAATAAAAGGTACGGCTAAAGGTTGAGTAGTTAAAGCCTAATAAGCGGCTTAAGGCTTGGTCAACGGTAGCTGGGCTGGAAGCCAAAATTTGCTGTTGCTCATCTAATAGCGTAGCCAGCTGATGCCCCGTTTTATCCACACTGCGTTTTAAGCGATAATTTTTACCCGCATGGGTAAAACTCAGCTCGACACTCGCGGTATCAGCGCCCCAATGAATCAACTTATTCGCGCGATCGATGGGTAAATTATCCGTCCGCCCAAACAAACTAAAGCTTAGTGCTTCACCAATACTGCTTTTACCGGACTCATTCCCACCAGTAATGAGGATCAAACCTAAGGCTGGTAAATCCTTTAACTGTAAACGCTCGTATTTACGGAAGTTTTCCGCAAGCACTTCCGTAATAATCATCCTTGATCTCCTGTTGCGGCAGCTTGTTCTAAACGCTCGATCACTAATTGAGCTGCCTGTTGATACAATTGAGCATCAAAATTAGGCTGGTTAGAGGTTGCTGCAAAATTCTGCTGACAAAATTCAGCAAAACGGCGTGCAGCCATACTTTTTAGTTGTGAAGTATTAAGCCATTCGGCTCGTACGGGTTCAGATGACACTCTTTACCTCCGTTCCAAGATAGGTTTGTCTTACTATAATGCAAAATCACCAAAAAGGCCGACTCATCCTTGTTGCCTTTCACTGATGAAATAAAAACTACAACTCATCGGTTAAATACGTCGCTTCAGCAGCGCAATTCGTTTAAAACCTGACAGCTTTGCCTAAATGATTAAGATACCGCCTCTTCGCTGGACAAAAGGATGTGTCATTAGTGGCTAGAATCTTAGTGCTCGATCTGAACTCCCAACTCAGCTACCCTGACCTATCCATCGCCTATCTGGTCACACCTTTACGGGCAGTAGGCCATCACGTTGAAGTCAAGGCTGTTAGCGTTCAGCAGCAAAGCAATCAATCGGCAAATCAAGCGCTTAAGCATAACCCCAGCCAAGCACTCTTGAATCTGACAAATATCCAAAATTACTTAGAGAATACCAAACCCGACTTAATTTTGGTGCCTACTTATTTAAAGCATTATACTGCCATCCAAACGTTGGCCGCTTACGCACAGCAACTACAGCTCCCACTTATTTTAGGCGGTGCTTGTTTAAATACTTGTAGTAGCGAAGATTTGCCGCTGTGGCTGAATCTCGAAGGGGTCTCTGCCGTTTTTGTAGGGGAAGCTGATTGGGTTATTACAGAGCTTGTTGATACCGTTATCAGTAAGCAAGATTTATCCATTTGGCCAGGCATTCACCAACAGCAGGTTGAAGCAGCCAGCCTAAGCGCGCCACCTTTACAAGAGCTAGAACGCTTGCCTATTCCTGATTTATCCGACTTTGCTTGGCAGCAGCACCGATCCGCTTTAATCCCTATTCTAGCCGGGCGCGCAGCCAGTTTAGAAAACAAGCAGCGTATCCACACCACTCGCCCCGTCCAAGCTGTCTTAGATGAACTCTCTATCCAAGCCGAGCGTTACCAACGTAAAGCTTTTATTTTTATGGATGCGCGCCTGAATACCAATTTAGCAATGTGGCATGGCTTAATTGATAATATCCAACACGCAGTGCCAAGCTGTAGTTGGATGGCAACGATCTACTTAGATGGCAAAAATGAGCTGGGTTTAGACTTAAATACTTTAGTTGCTGCTCGCGCGGCTGGCTTAAAGCATTTGAATATTAGCCTTGAAGCCTCACAAATTCTTAAGCATGGGAAGCTTTTAACCGCAGCAATGGAGCGTAATCGCGCCTTAGTCGATCATGCCTATCAAGCAGGCTTAAGTGTGCGTTGTTTGGTCAATAATAATGAGTCTTTAAATAATTTAGCCGATCTACCCAACACCAATGAGCTTTTACTAAGAAAGCTGATAGAAACCGAACAAGCTAAGCAAACGAGCCTTTCTCAACCATCTCCTAAAGCGGCTGAAGTAAAACGCAGGCTCCAAGCTGCTAAGGCCAGCCAAAATTTGGCTAAAGTCGATACAAGTGATAAAAAATCAAGCAATTCTTCAGTCACAGATAAACAAGCTAAGCGTTTTTGGCAGCGTCTACTGCCGCAAGTGCTCATAAATAAAACGAATAAAACAACTGAAGCAAATCAGTTAGTTTAAGCAGGTATTTTATAAATCGTTTTAATTAATCAGTTACCGTTCAGGCACTAACTGCGAGGATGCTCACAGAGCGGGCAGCTCGTCGGGTAAATTTAAGCAGCTTTGTGAATGATTTTATATTTGGATAACAAATCCTAATAATAAAAACAACGAACGGCAACGACTAATGAAAAAATACAATCTATTTGCACTCGCTGCAATTGCAGGCATGGGACTGTCTGCATGCAGTCAAAATCCCCAAACGGTTCCAGAAGCGGATGCATTAGTAAGCTCACCTGTAGTGCGGCCGCCGCATTCACAGCAAGCCGTGCGTATCCCTAAGAATCAACAATTGCCTTATCAACACGGCATCCCACGTGCTGATCCCTTGCCGGGTCGCTACTATCCACAGCCTAATCAGCAAGGTGGCTATGGCATTCCCTCGATTCCGCCACAAATGGTTAGCAATAACCAGATGCCCAAGTTATCGCGTACTGAATTACGTGCGATTGGCGATCAGATTTTCAATAATGAGGGTGGTGGCAACCTAAATAATCTGGTGCATTGGAATGATGGTGAAGACTTTGCTTCGATGGGCATTGGCCACTTCACTTGGTATCCAGCAGGTCGCCGCCAAAGCTTTGGTAATACCTTCCCCGGTTTACTCGACTATATGGCGCAAAATGGCGTGCAGCTGCCTGGTTGGCTCCAGCAAGCACGTGCTCAAGGTGCGCCTTGGTCGACTCGTGAAGAGCTGATGGCACAGAAAAACACCCAACAAGTTCAACAGCTGCAAAACCTGTTGTACAACACACGTGAATTGCAAGCCCAGTACATTGTTGACCGTACCCGTACCGCCATGCCAAAGCTGGTGAAGGCGTCGAATCAACAGTCAGTGGTAGCGCGCAATCTGAATGCAGTGGCGAATACCCCCGGTGGCTGGTATGCCTTGATTGACTATGTAAACTTCAAAGGTGAGGGCTTAGGTAATGGCGGTTATCGCGGCCAAAATTGGGGCTTACGTCAAGTGCTGGAGGAAATGCGTCCAGGTGTACAAGGCCAGCAAGCTTTGCATGAATTTGCGGATGCAGCTATGCGGGTTCTACAACGTCGGGTAAATAATTCGGATCCATCCCGCAACGAAGCACGTTGGTTACGCGGTTGGCAAAATCGTGTAGATACCTATCGCAATCCCATCGTTTAAGATATCTATATAGCTAGCAGTCATTAGGCTGCTAGCTATTTTACTCTACTACATGCCGGGCTTGGCGTTGTTTGCGTGCGTCTGCGCTAACCTGCTGCACTGCTCTTTGTCTCAAACCGGGGATGAAGGGAATCTCGCCTTTTTGCCCACTGCGGGCATAGTCAGCCAGCATCTTTGCCGTAAAATCTTCTGCTAAACCTAAGTCGCTTAGCGCAATTTCATGCACCAGTTTAAACAAACGCGGCAAGGCAATTTGGTGCGTCTGCCCCGATAGCTCATGTAAACGCTCACTCAAGACCCAAAAGCGTGCAAAAGCTGACTCACCTAGCAGCAAGTCCAAACTATGCTCAAAACGCCCAGAATTGCCGATTAGATCCCAATAGCGGGCAAAACGATTCATCTGCTGCATGGTGAACAGATCAACCCGATCCGTCGCTAAAATGTTATAGGGTGGATAGGGGTTATAAACCATACCAAAGCTTTCAGTATGGCGAATAATCGGCGTGCCCCGTAAGCGCTTCAGGATGCCTACTTGAATCTCATGCGGGCGCAAAGCGACCAGCTGATCAAAACCTTTGGCAAAACTGGCTAAATCCTCACCCGGTAGCCCAAAAATTAAATCAGTGTGGAGATGAGCCGTGCTGTTAATGCGCAGCCACTGCAAGTTATCGATGGATTTAGCATTATCCTGCTTACGGCTGATTAGAGTTTGCACTTCAGGATTGAAGGTTTGAATGCCAATTTCAAACTGCAAACTGCCTGCTGGAAAACGTTGAATACAAGCCTTCAAAGCATCAGGTAATTGATCAGGGACTAATTCGAAATGCAGAAAAGTATCCGCATCTAGGCGCTCTAGGAAAAACTCTAAAATCGCTTGAGTGGTCGCTATTTTCAGGTTGAAGGTGCGATCGACAAATTTGAAATGCCGCAAACCGCGTTGCCAAAGCTGCTCCATTTCCTGCAAAAAGCGCGCTAGCTCAAAAGGGTAAGCGGTTTTGTCCAACGCAGATAGGCAAAATTCGCATTTAAACGGGCAACCACGTGAAGCTTCCACGTAAATAAAGCGCTGCTGTAGGTCAGTATCGGTATAAGCCGTATACGGCAGTTGCAATTGTGCTAGCGGCAGCAAGGGGCTAGAGATAAATTTCTCTGCAGGCTGATCACCTGCCAATAAGCGGCTGCATAACTCCTGCAAGGTCTGCTCAGCAGCACCGCTGATCACATAATCAGCCTGAGCGGTAATCGCTTGCTCCTGAGCTTCATAGCTAACTTCAGGCCCACCTAATACGATGATCAAATTGGGCTGTAGCGTTTTTAGCAAAGTGACTACTGCCGTCGTTTCGACCACATTCCAGATATAAACCCCAAAACCGACTATTTTCGCTTGCTTAGCTAAAACCTGTTCCACGATGTCTAAAGGGCGCATGGCAATGGTAAATTCCATTAGCTCCGCAGACGGCTGTAAAGCGCCCAAATTGGCATATAAATAACGAAGACCTAGGGAAGCGTGGTTATAGCGTGCATTTAGGGTAGCAAGCAAAATTTCGGGCATATTGACTGGTAGTGGGGTAAGGAATGCGCATTTTAGCACAAAAAGGCTACAAGTGCTTATTTCATGGTTGTTGTAAAGAGGAAAATGTAGTTTTAATGCGACATTTATCTCAAAATTTAATTCGATCAATCTAAAAAATAGATTGTTTATTTTATAGACATTCACAGTTTTTTCTATTTGTCAATAGGGACTACAAGCCTTATTGCAACTGATTTCAATGTTTTTAATATGCCAATAGAAAAAATAAATAGCAATAAAAATCATCCATTTATCGCCAAGGCTACCATCCAAAAAATGGCGGCTCAGCCTATTCATCCTCAGACCCGCACGTGCTAAAGTTCGCCCCGATTGATAGTTAATGCCTTGGCATCTCTATTAATCTCTTTTATAAACAATCTGTTAGGTTATTGTTATGACTTTGTTTAACCATTTTCTAGCTTTGCTAGTAATGGCACTTGTTTGTTCAAGTCCAGCACTAGCAGCCGGAAAGAAGGAGACGACAATCAGTCTTCGCGTAACTGCGACTGCTTACAACTCTCTACCCGGTCAGACGGACGCAAGTCCAGACCTCGCTGCTTGGGGCGACCGTTTACGCCCAGGCATGAAAGCCATCGCTGTATCTCGTGACCTGCTCTATAAATATGGATTAAAACGGAAAGCTAGGGTACGAATCAGTGGGTTAGATGGCGAATTCCTTGTGCTTGATAAAATGCATCAGCGTTGGGAAAAAAAGATTGATATTTACATGGGGATGGATCACCACAAGGCACGGCGCTTCGGGCGCAAGAAAGTGACCATTAAGTGGTAATTCTTTAGATCCAAGGATGGACGTCAAGCCCGCTTCGTGCGGGCTTTTTCTTGTTCCACACCTACTTACTTTTCATCCAAACTATCAATCCGTCTCAAGTTAATACTTTAAACAATCATTGTTTCGAATGAAGAGTATGAACTAGTTCGTTATTAACTGTATTGATCAGAAAGAATAATCCTCAGAAAATCTAAGATAGGCGGTTTAAGTACTTACTTCGTCTATTTATTCTCAATCAAAAATCTTCAAAAACAACAACTTAAATAAAAACCAGAACCAAGCCTGCCTTAAAATTTATTGGCCATAGTGCCACTTATCAGCACAGATCCACCATCAACAAGCTTCGCTGATTACTTAAATCTATTATATAAATACTATTTGCCTATAAATTTAAATAACTGATTGACTCCAAACAGTCTGAAGAAGTGCAAAATGAATAATAAATATACTTTATTAATAGCCTTAGCGGTTTCTGTAGCGACTGGCTCTAGCACCATATATGCAGCTTATAGTGTCGACGCTGAATTGCGCAGCCTAATCGAAAAACATGGACTAACTGGCGAGCCAAGCACTGATCGGACGGTTCCAAGTATTCGTGGCCCTAAAGCTCAGTGAGGTATGTGTTTATTTTTCAATAAGGCTTAAGATCCCTTAATCCCTGTATTAAACCCTAGCTAGCTTCGTGGACTCCATCTTTAAATGAGGATCCTAATGGCCTACAACTTGATACACAATTTGATTTAAGCGCACGCCCCTAATAAGGTGTGTCGATGGTTTCTCTCACTAATCAGTAAGACTTAAACCCAATTTAGGGTGAAGGCATCTAAATTTAGATGCCTTTTTTTAATGAGCCTCGTCCCAATTATCGCCAATACCGCTTTCTACCAATAAAGGCACTGACAAACTCACAGCCTGCGTCATTAACTCAGTGATCTTGGGTTGGACTAACGACAACTCATCTACCGGTACTTCAAACACCAATTCATCATGCACTTGCATAATCATTTTGGTTTTAACTTGGCTTGAGCACAGCCAGTCATCTACAGCAATCATCGCCTTTTTAATAATGTCAGCTGCAGTCCCCTGCATGGGTGCATTAATCGCGGTACGCTCCGCATATTGGCGAGTAGCAGCATTGCGCGATTTAATATCGGGCAAGAATAAGCGCCGTCCAAACAGCGTTTCTACATAGCCCTGCGCACGCGCTTGTTCTCGCGTATTTTCCATGTAGGCTTTCACACCCGGATAGCGTGCAAAATACAAATCCACATAAGCCTGCGCTTCACGCCGATCAACATTCAGTTGGCGTGCTAAGCCAAAAGCTGACATTCCATAAATCAAACCAAAATTAATTGCTTTGGCTGCGCGGCGTTGATCGTTGGTTACTGTATCTAAACTCATCCCAAACACTTCGGCTGCAGTCGCACGATGTACATCTAAGCCTTGAGCAAAGGCTGCTAATAAACTCTTATCGCCAGATAAATGCGCCATAATTCGCAATTCAATTTGTGAATAGTCAGCCGCTAACAGTTTACAACCTTGCTCAGCAATAAAGGCTTGACGAATCCGTCGCCCTTCTGCGGTACGAATCGGGATATTCTGTAAATTCGGTTCAGTAGAGGACAGCCGCCCAGTCGCAGCGACTGCTTGATGATAAGACGTATGCACTCGCCCCGTGCGGGCGTTGATCTGCTCAGGCAAGCGATCAGTATAAGTGGACTTGAGCTTGCTTAAACCACGATGCTCTAAAATAAGAGCCGGTAGTTCATGACCTAACTCAGCTAACTCTTCTAATACATCCTCTGCGGTGGAGGGTTGCCCTTTGGGTGTTTTACGTATCACCGGCAGCGCTAATTTATCAAAGAAAATCTCTTGGATTTGTTTGGGCGAGGCGAGATTAAACTCCTGCCCAGCGGCTTGATAAGCTTGCTCTACTAATTCATTCATACGCTGCTCTAATTCACGACTTTGCTTGGTGAGCATCAGTGCATCCACTTTTACACCATTGCGTTCCATTGTCGATAGCACGGGCACGAGTGGAATTTCTACTTGTTCATACAGCAAGCGTTGACCATCTAAAGCTTGTAGCTGTGGCCAGAAATAATGATGCAAGCGTAAGGTATAATCCGCATCTTCTGCGGCATACGGTGTGGCCTGTTCTAAAGCGACTTGATTAAAAGTGAGCTGGTTTTTGCCTTTGCCCGCAATATCTTCAAAGTGAATGGTAGTGTGCTGTAAATGCTGCTCGCACAAAGTGTCAAAATCGTGACGACTAGCCGTGGAATCCAAAACATAAGATTCGAGCATCGTGTCCTGCTTAATCCCATTTAAGCAAATGCCATGATTTAGTAAGACATTGCGATCATATTTGAGGTTCTGGCCAATCTTGCTCAAGCCTGCATCCTCTAATAAAGGCTTGAGCTGAGCCAACGTCGCTTCACGATTTAACTGTACCGGTGCACCTAAATAATCATGCGCTAACGGCAAATAAGCTGCTTCACCGGCTTGCAAGGCAAAGGAGGCACCTACGATTTGCGCATCCATATAGTTCAAGCTGGTGGTTTCAGTATCAAAGGCAAATTCGCCTGCTTGCTGAATCCGTGTTAGCCATTGATCTAATTCAGCTTGAGTCAAAATAGTTTGGTAATTGACTTCAGTAGGCTGTTTAATCGGCGGCAGACTTAAATTCAACGACAGGGAAGAGGGGATATCGACTAAATTTGATCTAGCGGCTTTGGGCTTAGTGGTTTCTTTATCTAAAGCATTCAAGCGCGGGCGAAATTCATAGCGCGTATACAGTTCACGCAAAGCATCAATATCGGCTGGGCTAAACGCTAAACCTTCCGGTTCCAGTGGCAAAGGTACATCGCATTTAATCGTGACTAATTCATAAGATAAGGGCAGGTGAGGCAGAGCCGTACGTAGATTCTCACCCACTTTGCCTTTGAACTCATCTGCGTGCTGCATAATATTGGCGAGTGAATCATATTCTTGTAGCCATTTGACTGCGGTTTTTGGCCCAACTTTATCCACGCCAGGAACATTATCGACTGTGTCACCCATTAGGGCTAAATAATCACGGATTCGCTCTGGAGCTACGCCGAACTTTTCAATCACTCCTGCTCGATCTAAATAGCTATTACTCATGGTGTTAATCAGATGCACGCGCTCATCCACCAGCTGCGCCATATCTTTATCCCCAGTCGAAATGATCACTCGTCCCTCATATTCTTTGGACAGCGTGCCAATCACATCATCAGCCTCGACACCCTCTACAATCAGCAAGGGATAACCTAAGGCTTTAACCACATCTAAGAGCGGTTGAATTTGGTTGCGTAACTCATCCGGCATCGGCGGGCGATTAGCTTTGTAGAGCGGGTATAGATCATCACGGAAAGTTTTGCCGGAAGCATCAAACACAACCGCCATATGCTCTGGCTCATAATCCTTGCGAAGCTTATCCAACATATTAAGCACGCCATGCATGGCACCGGTGGCTTCGCCTTTAGAATTAGTTAAGGGTGGCAAAGCGTGGAAGGCTCGAAATAAATACGAAGACCCATCAACTAGGATAAGTGGTTTGGTAGTAGTGGATGGGGCAGTCATGGTAGTGCTCATAGAAAACTAGGAACGCTAAGGTTAGCCTGCTTTAGAAAGGGGAGCGAGTAGAATTAATATCCACCAAAAACAAGGCCCCTGACAGCAGGGGCTTTGCTAATGACAAATTTCAGCCTGAATTACAAATCAGCCATAATATTCGCACGACCTACAATCAGCGGATCAATCGATTGAATATTCCGCATGTCTTTGCCAGTGTAATGTACTTTGTGCAGGATATAGCGCATTGCGTTTAAGCGTGCACGCTTTTTGCAGTCCGATTTCACAACAGTCCATGGCGCTTCTGCAGTATCAGTATGGAAGAACATCGCTTCTTTAGCGGTGGTATATGAATCCCATTTATCCAAGGAAGCCAAGTCAATCGGGCTGAGTTTCCATTGCTTTAAGGGGTGCAATTTACGCTCTTCAAAACGGCGGCGTTGTTCTGCGCGGCTCACTGAGAACCAGAATTTAATTAAGTGGATCCCACTACTAGCTAAATGGCGTTCAAATTCAGGGACTTGACGTAAAAAATCATCGTATTCTTTATCAGAACAAAAACCCATCACACGCTCAACGCCAGAACGGTTATACCAAGAACGGTCAAATAAAACGATTTCGCCTGCCGTCGGCAGATGTTCAACATAACGCTGGAAATACCACTGACCACGCTCAGCATCACTAGGCTTTTCCAAAGCAACTACCCGCGCACCCCGAGGATTGATATGTTCCATAAAGCGCTTGATCGTACCCCCTTTACCCGCCGCGTCACGACCTTCAAACAGAATAACCACACGTTGACCGGTCTCTCTTACCCACATCTGCATCTTGAGTAATTCGACTTGTAAGCGGAATTTTTCTTTTTCGTAATTTTTACGCGACATCCGATTTTTGTACGGATAAACCGCAGAACGCCAGTTATCGACTAGCTCGTCATCCTTACTCACAGGTGCTTTAGGCGCATGTGATTCCCAACGGGCTAGCGCCAGCTCTAAAGCGGCTTTATCATCGGGTGAAGCGCCATCTAGCATTACTTGTAGGCGTTTGAGCATTTCTGCAGCATTGGCAGGGGTTGCCTTGCCTGCTTCTGCTAATATTTCTGTCGCCGCCGCAATTTGCGCATCCTGTGCAGCAGTCACCGCTTCTATGACCGTGAGTGCTTCAATCCCCGCCTCTGTTTCACTCGTTAAAGTTTCTTCTTTCGTATCCATATGAACTCCACCTTGCCTTAATCTGTCATAAGACAAGCGTATGTTATTTGTCAATTGAGTTGCGTTGATGAATGTCAAGGGACTTCAAATGCTATAATGAAATCCTTACGCACTTATTATAGTGGAGACTAAAAACCATGAGTTTAAAATTCGGACAATTTGTTGCTTTGGCATTGGTTACTTTGGTAGCCAATAATGCTTATGCAGCGGGTGCTAAACCAGGGCAACGCTTTGGCGATTGGGGCGTTAAATGTGAAGCTGCACCGGATAAAAGCCAAATTTGCTATGTTCAGCAGGTGTTATCTGAAAAAAACAATAAGCAACCTTTAATGATTACCGTGCTAGGTTACGGTAAAGGTAAACCTTTTCCTACGGCGATTTTTGAACTACCCAAAGGCGTCGATATGAAGCAAGGCGTACAATTGAAAGTTGATAAAAATCAGGCAGTTGCTTTCAAAGGCAAGTGTGATCAACAAGGTTGTCGTGCTGGTTTTACTTTAGATAACCCAATGATGCAGCAACTTTCTAAAGGACAGCGTGCTTTATTAGCGTATCGCCCTGCCGGTAAGAAAGAGCCCATGATATTACCGATTTCCTTAAAAGGCTTAGCGCCTGGCTTAAAAGCAGTTAAATAATTTAGTGTAGAGAATAAAACTACTTATACCCCGATTTATTGAAAACATTGGGGTATATAGTTGCAGTAAAAATTATTTACCGATGCAGAATGAACTGAATATTTCGCCTAATAAATCATCAGATGTAAACTTACCGGTTATCTGCCCTAAAGCATCTTGAGCCAGCCGCAATTCTTCCGCCATTAATTCGCCCGCATTAAAGACGACTAACTGCTGTTCAGCACGCTCAACCGCTGCCTGAGTTAGCTCTAAAGCTTGCAGATGACGGCGACGAGCCATAAAAGTATCTTCGCGTTCACCTTGATAGCCCATGCGTGCTTTGAGTTCAGCTTTCAGTACATCTAATCCCAAGCCCTGCTTAGCTGAGATATACAAGTGATTAGCGTGCTTACCTGCAACTTTACCACTCAAATCCACTTTATTATGGACAGTCAAAACTGGGATGCTAGTAGGCAGTTTAGCCAAAATCGAAGAATGTTCCTCAGTTGCCGCTTGAGTATCGTCAACTAATAGTAAGACTAAATCAGCTTTCTCAACTTCCCGCCAAGCTCGTTCAATTCCGATTTTTTCCACTGGATCATGACTTTCACGCAAACCTGCAGTATCAACGACATGCAAGGGCATGCCATCTAGATTAATGCGCTCATGCAGCACATCACGTGTAGTCCCTGCAATCTCAGTGACAATGGCGGTTTCTTGTCCTGCCAAAGCGTTCAATAAACTGGATTTGCCTGCATTGGGTCGGCCTACAATCACCAAATGCATCCCATCGCGCAATAAACTACCTTGTTGTGCTTTTTGAAAAATTTCGGCTAATTGACGTTTGATTATTGCTAGGCGTGTAGTCACTGCTGCATCAGCTAAAAAATCGATTTCCTCATCAGGAAAGTCTAGGGCCGCTTCTACATAAACCCTTAGCTCAATTAAAGCTGTGAGTAACTTATCCACAGCTTGTGAGAAACTGCCTTGCAAGGAGCGTAAGGCTGAGCGCACCGCCTGTTCAGAACTCGAATCGATTAAATCAGCAATCGCCTCAGCCTGAGCTAAATCCAGTTTATTATTTAAAAAGGCGCGCTCTGAAAACTCCCCAGGCCGAGCTAAACGTGCGCCTAATTCGAGGCAGCGTTTGAGCACCATATCTAAGACTACTACCCCACCATGCCCTTGTAATTCCAGAACATCTTCACCAGTAAAAGAATGCGGTGCGGGGAAAAATAGGGCTAAACCATCATCCAAAATCGAACCATCTTGGGCACGAAATAAACGGTGACTAGCAGTACGGGGATGGGTAAGTTGGCCAAGCAATTGCTCAGCCAACTGAGGGAGATTAGAACCAGAGAGCCGAATAATACCGATACCGCCTCGACCGGGAGGTGTTGCGATGGCAGCAATCAACTCGGTATTAGTCATAAGCTAGTTAGGCATGCCCTACAATTTTCTTGTTGATAAACCATTGTTGTGCAATCGACAACACATTGTTCACTACCCAATACAGCACTAAACCTGCTGGGAACCACAAGAACATAAAGGTGAAAATAATCGGTAGGAACTGGAAAATCTTCTGCTGAATCGGATCCATTTGGGGTGGATTAAGTTTTTGCTGGAAGTACATACTCGCACCCATCAGCAAAGGCAGAATGAAATAAGGATCCATGATCGATAAATCTTTGTACCACAGAATCCAAGGTGCTTGACGCAGCTCAACGCTTTCCAATAGAACCCAATACAAACCCATGAACACCGGAATTTGAATCAAAATAGGTAAGCAGCCGCCTAAAGGATTGATCTTTTCCTTTTTGTACAGCTCCATCATTGCTTTCTGTTTAGCCTGTGGATCGCTAGAGAAGCGCTCATTAATTTCCTTCATCTTCGGAGCCGCCGCCTTCATTTTTGCCATCGATTTATAACTGGCAGCAGACGGTAAGAAGAATAAGATTTTAATGAACAGGGTTAACAGAATAATGGTCCAACCCCAGTTACCCACAAAGGAGTGAATGGCTTGCATCACCCAGAAAATGGGTTTAGAGACGAACGCGAAAATCCCATAATCCACAGTCAAATCGAGACCTTTAGCAATCGCTTCTAGATCATCCTGCATTTTTGGGCCAATCCAGAGCTGGCTTTTAAAGGTATCAGTAGCTCCAGGTGCGATTTCTCTCACCGGACTGCGCAAACCTAAAATATAGTTAGGTGCACCAGCTTGCTGATTTTCCATACTATAGTAGGTATTCGTCTGATCTTGGGGGGGAATCCAAGCACTAATAAAGTAGTGCTCTAGCATGCTCACCCAACCACCGGTCGCCGTAGCGATCATTGGATCTTTCATGTCTTTGAAGGCAACTTTCTTATACTTATCATCCGAATAATAAGCACCACCAACATAAGCCTGCACGCCACTGGTTAAGAAATTATTGTTGACATGACTAGGGCCATGCTTCAGTTGGCGATATTCAGAACCTACCCAAGGCTGAGTCGATTTATTTTGCACTTCTTGTTCTAAAACGATATCAAAACTGCCACGCTTCAAACGATAGCGCTTAGTGACGACAACACCATCGCTACCTTGCCAAGCCAGCGGAACCACTAACTCATTTTGATCAGCGCCTAAGACATATTCAGTTTTTTCAGCTGTAAAATCAGCTAAATGATTTGGTGCTAAAGCATCAACTGTCTGACCATTCACTGGTTGATGTTGCAAACCTGACTGGGCTACATAATTGCGCCCATTCAAATCCAGAATACGTACTGGCTTATTGGGATCATCAAGGCTAATGGGGTAAGTCAGCAAGTCAGCAGCAACAATATCGCCACCTTTAGTACTCACCTGCAGATCTAAAACATCACTTTTAATACGGATGATCTGTCCTGCACCCATGGTCGTCGTTGAGCCAGCGGCATTCGGCACAGAAGGCACTGCCTGAGCATTCGCAGCATTATTAGCTTGAGTCGGTACTGTACTAGATTCTGTAGTAGTGGTAGCTACGGGTACAGGTTTCGGCGCATGATCTTGTTGCCAGCTAGTCCATAACAAAAACCCCAAGAAAATTAGGGTCAGGTATAGAAACGGGCGTTGGGAATCCATCATGATTCAGTCCAATTTATAGGGGATTTAAGCTTTAAAGGGTCAATTTTGCTTGAGGAGCTGTCTTTAAGGCAGGATATAACCTGCACAATTGCTCCCATAAGATTACAAGCTGCTGCAGTATAGCAGCGTTGTTAAGTTGTGCCACCTCAGACTGAGTAATGATCACAATATCAACCGCAGGCAGTTGTTCACGGTGTAAACGAAAACTTTCGCGCGTTAAACGTTTAACTCGATTACGATCTACAGCATGCTTTAAAGAACGCTTAGACAAAGAAAAACCAAGTCTAGCCTCAGAGCTAGAGCTTTCGCGCACACGGGCAAATAAGCCTTGAACCTGAATACGCCGATGCAAACCACGCTCAAAGACGCGTTGAAATTCGCTAGGTCGAGTCAGGCGACAGGTGCGCGGATAAGAAGCCACGCTAAATCTAAAGCTTAGGGAATAAGATGTTTGCGGCCTTTAGCACGACGTGCACTCAATATTTTACGACCATCAGCAGTACTCATCCGAGCGCGGAAGCCTTGTTTACGTGCATGACGTAAATTACTAGGTTGGAACGTTCTTTTCATTGCAATCCACCAACAAACAATTAAATTAAGAGCAGGGTTGCTGGGGTGAAATGCAAAGAAATGCCATAGCCCAGCCGCCAAAAGGTCAGGCAAATTACTTGATAAGCCTAGCTTTGTCAAGTGAAGAGCTTGTTAGCAAAACAAGTTCTTAGCTTGTGGATAACTTCGTTAAGCCCCTATAATAGCCGCATCCATTCCAACTACATTTTGCCTGTTCACCACCACGGGACGCCTTTTTATGCTTTGGCAACAATGCCTTACTCAACTCGAACATGAATTTCCTAGCCAAGAAATTAATACTTGGTTAAGAAGTCTACATGCTGTTGAGAAGCCTAAAGCACTCTACCTACTAGCGCCTAATCCGATTGTGCTCCAGCATATCCATGAGATTTTTTTGCCACATATTCTGCGACATGTACGTAATTTATCGGGTGATCATAGTTTTGATGTCATGCTACAAATCGGCTCGCGTAGTGCGCCTAAACCGATTCCAAAACCACCCGCAGCACCGGTCACTGTCACAGTACCCACCCCAGTAATTACACCCACAACGCCTACTACTAATACCGCCAGTGCCGCAGATTTCACGCCAGCCCCCGTCTCAGAGCGCTTTGTCAATGCACTCAATGCTAAAATGACCTTTGAAAATTTTGTGGAGGGTAAATCAAATCAATTAGCACGTGCTGCTGCCTTACAGGTGGGTGAAAACCCTGGATCTTCCTATAACCCTTTATTTTTATATGGAGGGGTTGGCTTGGGTAAGACTCATTTAATGCATGCGATTGGTAATGGCATTCTCAAGGCTAATCCAGAAGCGCATGTTTTATATGTTTATGCGGAGCGTTTTGTGAATGATATGGTGAATGCGCTACGTACCTCCCGAATTGAAGAATTCAAACAGCATTATCGTAGTGTCGATGCTTTATTAATTGATGATATTCAATTCTTCGCGAATAAAGATCGCTCGATGGAGGAGTTTTTTCATACCTTCAATGCCTTATTAGAAGGCCAAAAGCAGATTATTTTGACTAGCGATCGTTACCCTCGAGACGTTGAAGGTTTAGATGATCGTTTGCGCTCGCGGTTCAATTGGGGTTTAACTATGCAAATCGAACCCCCTGATTTAGAAACACGAGTCGCCATCTTGCGCAAGAAGGCTGAAGATCATGAATTATATCTACCTAAAGATATTGCCTTTTTTATTGCTAAACACTTCCGCTCCAATATTCGCGATTTAGAAGGTGCTTTGCAGCGGGTGATTGCCAGTATGCGCTTACGCTGTATCCAAGAAATCAATATGGATTTTGTCCATGATGTGTTACGTGATCAGCTTGCTAGTCAAGATAAGATGGTATCGATGGGCAATATCAAAAAAACGGTCGCGAAGTACTATAATGTACGCACGACCGAAATGGATTCTAAACGTCGGACGCGCTCCGTAGCGCGTCCACGGCAAGTAGCAATGGCTTTGGCTAAGGAATTAACCAGTCATAGCCTGCCAGAAATTGGTACTGAATTTGGGGGGCGTGACCACACTACAGTACTGCATGCTTGTCGGAAAATTGTTGAATTACGCGAGTCTGATCCTCGCATGGAAGAGGACTATCGGATTCTAGTACGGAGTCTAACAAGTTAGGTATAAGTCTAAGGATAGCTACGGGGAAAACCTGTGGATAACTTAGGGTGTCAATATCATCCACATTTTATCCACAGCTTTACGCTAGTGCTATTCATGGAAGTGTTAATGAGATAATTTTCTTTAAAATCATTAAAATACACTAGTTATCCACAGAACTTGTTAACCTTATTATTATTATAGTTAAGATATATATCTAAATGAAATTAATACAGACTCGTGAAACTTTGCTCGAAGCGCTACAAGCAACTCTAGGCGCTATCGAGAAACGTAATACCTCGCCGATCTTGGAAAATGTCTTACTAACGATTGCTAATAGTCGTAGTTATTGGCGGGGTACTGACCTTGAGCTAGAGATTGCAACTTCGACTTTCATTGTGGATGCAACGGAAGGCTCTATTACCCTACCGGCTCGTAAACTAGCGGATATTTGCAAGTCTCTACCGGCTGAAAGCTTAATTACTATTGAAGTATTAGATAATCAGCGTGCTTTAGTAAGCTGTGGGCGTAGTCGTTTTGAATTAGCTACTTTGCCAGCCCAAGACTTTCCCAGTTTGGATGATATTGGTGAGAGCTATCAATTTGAATTACCTGAGGCTGATTTAAAAGCTTTATTGGATAGCACTGCATTTGCGATGGCGAATCAAGATGTGCGCTATTATTTAAATGGCTTACTGCTAGAATTAGCTCCCACCCATTTGCGTACTGTTTCTACCGATGGTCATCGGTTATCGCTCTATACTTATCCACAGGAATTAGCCCTTGTGGATAATGTGGTGCAGTTTATTCTGCCACGTAAAGGCGTGATTGAATTAACTCGCTTATTACGCAGTGATGCTAAAACGCCAGTCAATCTGCAAATCAGCCAAAATCATTTAAGAGCACAGATTGATAATTTGCAATTCACGACTAAACTGGTGGATGGGCGTTATCCTGATTATCAAGCTGCAGTTCCCGCTAAAGGACGTATTAGTATTGAATTAGAGCGCAAGGCTTTCAAGGATATGCTGACTCGGGTAGCGATACTGTCGAATGAGAAGTTCCGTGGTGTGCGTTTGAGTTTAAAACCCAATGTCTTAACAGTGCAGTCTAATAATCCTGAGCAAGAAACAGCTCAAGATGAGTTAGATATTTATTATCAAGGCGAAGAGTTCAATATTGGTTTCAATGTCAATTATTTATTAGATGCGATTAATCATGTCAACAATGACACGATTACTTTGCAGTTAAACTCACCTGAAAGTAGTGCCTTGGTCACTGATCCACACGATGAGGCGATTCGGAATGTGATTATGCCGATTCGCTTGTAGGTAAAGCTTTGTCTGTTTGGCTGCAACAAATTGAAATTCAGCATTGCCGTGTTATTCAGCAATGCGCTTTGACTTTATCGCCAACCGTTAATTTTATCAGCGGGGCAAATGGTTCGGGTAAGTCTAGTTTTTTGGAAGCCTTATGCGTGTTGTCACGAGGTCGCTCGTTTCGTACCCATCGAATTAACGAAGTCATTAGCCAGCAGGCAGATGCTTTAACAGTGACGGGTAAATTGGTTAATGAAGCCTTAGCCAGTAGTTATCGCTTGGGAATTGCTAAACAACGCAATGGCGAAACTCACATTCGAATTAATCATACTGATGTCAGTCAGCAAGCAGAATTGAGTAGTCATTTACCACTTACCCTGATTCATCCCGAGAGCATCGATTTAATTGCAGGTTCGCCAGTACATCGCCGCAGCTTATTGGACTGGTTAGCTTTCTATCGAGAGTCTGAATTTCAGCAAGAGTGGAAAAACTATCAACGTATTGTAAAGCAACGCAATACTTGTTTACGTGACCCGAAACAACGGTATGCCCTCTCCGATTGGACGCAGCAATTAATTCAAGCGCAGCCCAAGCTCTATCGATTTAGACTAAGTGCTAACGAAGCCCTGACAGCAGCCTTAGCTTCAGTTGATTTACTGTATGCAGCTATTGGAGTGATCAAGCTGCGCTTACATTCTGGTTTTCCCGCTCAAGTTGATCCTACTGACCTAAATGTGCTCAAGCAGTTTTTCCAAGAGCGTCAGGAACAGGAGTTACGCTATGGAGTCAGCTTGTTTGGTGCGCATCGTGGTGACCTGCTAATTACGATGAACGATGAACCAGCCGTGCGCCATGCTTCACGTGGTCAATTGAAGTTATTAGGCATTGCCTTATTACTCGCGCAGAGTGAGGCTATCAGCACAAGTGAGCTAAAACGTGGTATAGTAGCGATTGATGATTTAGCTGCTGAATTAGATGTGGATAACCAATACCTGCTGGCTCAGGTCTTACAAAAAACTCAAAAACAATTGGTTATCACCGGCACACGTCAACCTTTATCCGAATTTCTACCTCCAGATGCCCATTTGTTTCACGTGGAACAGGGGCATATCCATCTGGTGAATACTTAGGAACAGTCATGAGCGAGCAACAATACGATTCCTCGAATATTAAAGTACTGCGTGGTTTAGAGGCGGTACGCAAGCGGCCAGGTATGTATATCGGTGACACTGATGATGGCAGCGGTTTGCATCACATGGTATTCGAGGTTGTGGATAATTCGATTGACGAAGCCTTAGCTGGCTATTGCAAGGAAATCAAAGTTGAAATCTTTAGTGATGGCTCAGTCAAAGTTTCTGATGATGGGCGTGGCATTCCTGTGGATATCCATCCTGAAGAAGGACGCTCCGCTGCTGAAGTTATTATGACCATTTTGCATGCGGGCGGTAAGTTCGACGATAATTCGTACAAGGTTTCTGGCGGCCTGCATGGGGTCGGTGTTTCGGTCGTCAATGCTTTGTCTGAGCAACTGGAATTAACGATTCGGCGCAATGGTAAGCTGCATCAGCAAATCTATAAGCTAGGCGATCCGGTTGCGCCCTTAGCCATTATTGGCGATACCGAAGGCACAGGTACTTCGGTACGCTTCTGGCCAAGCACCTCTATATTCACTCAAACTGAATTTCACTATGACATTTTGGCCAAGCGCTTACGCGAGCTGTCCTTTCTGAATTCAGGTGTGCGCATTCGTTTAGTTGACCGTCGAGGCGAAGGACGTGAAGATATCTTTGCTTATGAAGGTGGGATTCGCGCATTCGTTGCGCATTTGAATAAAAATAAAACTCCAGTGCATCCAACAATTGTTTACTTTTCTACTGAACAAGATGGCATGGGTGTTGAGGTAGCTTTGCAGTGGAATGATTCTTACCAAGAAAACGTCTACTGCTTCACCAATAATATTCCACAACGGGATGGCGGCGCTCACCTTTCCGGTTTCCGCGCTGCCTTAACCCGTACCTTGAATAATTATATTGAAACTGAAGGCTTAGCTAAGAAAGAAAAAATTAGCCCTACCGGCGATGATGCTCGTGAAGGCTTAACTGCGGTGTTGTCGGTTAAAGTACCTGATCCCAAATTCTCTTCACAAACTAAAGATAAGCTAGTTTCTTCCGAAGTTAAGGGTGTAGTCGAAGCTGCCATGAATGAGCGCTTAGGCGCGTTCTTGTTGGAGAGCCCACAAGAAGCTCGGCTCATTACGGGTAAAATGATTGAGGCGGCACGCGCACGGGAAGCAGCGCGTAAAGCCCGCGAAATGACCCGCCGTAAAGGTGCTCTAGATATCGCTGGTTTGCCGGGGAAATTAGCAGATTGCCAAGAAAAAGATCCTGCACATTCAGAACTCTTCTTGGTCGAAGGTGACTCGGCGGGTGGCTCAGCTAAACAAGGTCGCGATCGTCGCACTCAAGCTATTTTGCCCTTGAAAGGTAAGATCCTAAATGTAGAAAAAGCACGCTTCGATAAAATGCTCGCCTCTCAAGAGGTTGGTACGTTGATTACTGCTTTAGGTTGTGGCATTGGGCGCGAAGAATATAATCCAGACAAGCTACGTTATCACCGTGTGATTATTATGACGGATGCCGACGTCGACGGCTCGCATATTCGTACTCTGTTGCTAACCTTCTTCTATCGGCAGATGCCTGAACTAGTTGAACGTGGGCATATTTATATTGCACAACCACCACTGTATAAAGTGAAGCGTGGCAAGCAAGAGCAATATGTAAAAGACGAAAATGAAATGCAAAACCATCTCATCCAGCTAGCCTTGGATGGCGCGCAATTACATCTATCGGCTGATGCTCCCGCCATTAGTGGTGAAGCTTTAGATTCGTTATTGAAGCAATATAATTCAGCGAAACAAATTATTGGTCGTTTGGCACGCCGGTATGACAATGATGTGTTAACGAGCTTACTGTTTGAGCCGATGCAAGCTTCCGGTGAAGAGTTATCTGCAGATGCTTATTTCACTTGGGTTGACAATGCTATTCAGCGCCTCAATACGACTATGAATGGTGAGCGTCTCTATAAGGTTGCTTTCCGTAAAGAGGATGATAAGCAATGGGCGATTGATGTGAGTCGTCGTCAGCATGGATTAGATCATGTCTTAGTGCTTGATCAGGGTTTGTTTGCAACGCCTGAGCTGAAACTGTTAATGCGGGTTAATCAAGAGCTAGATGGCTTGTTAGCTGACGGTGCTTATATTCAACGCGGTGAGCGTAAACAAGAAGCACAGCGTTTTGATGCTGTCGCGGCTTGGTTAATGCGCGAAGCCAATCGTGGTTTAACGATTAGTCGCTATAAAGGCTTAGGTGAGATGAATCCCGATCAATTGTGGGAAACTACCATGGATCCAGCAGCACGCCGTTTAATGCAAGTAAGGATTGAGGATGCGATTGGCGCAGACCAAATCTTTACAACTTTAATGGGCGACCAAGTTGAGCCACGCCGTGAATTTATTGAGAGCAATGCGCTGGCCGTAGAGAATTTAGATATCTAAAGTTCCACGTGAAACATTGAATAGATGAACTAGCTCAAAGATACAGTGATAGGTAAGCATTATGAGTAATCCATTATTAAAAACCAATAGGCTGCCGCAGTTTACTGCTATTCAAGCGGAGCATGTGGAGCCTGCTTTAGATCAGGTGCTTGCTGAAAATCGTCAGTGGTTAGCAAGTCGTTTAAAGGAAGTTAGTCAGCCCTCTTGGGAAAACTTGATTTATCCACTGGATGAAGCGGGCGATCAATTAGAACGAATTTGGTCGCCGGTCAGTCATTTGAATGCTGTGGCTAATACTGAAGCACTACGCGCCGCGTATAATGGCTGCTTGCCTAAGTTGAGTGATTACCATACTGAAATGGGGCAAAACCAAGCTTTGTATGAGGCTGTTAAGCAAGTAGCTGAAACTGAACAGCAATTAGAGCCTAGCCAGCACCATGCTTTAGCAAGAAGTCTACTGTCATTTCATCTCAGTGGTGTGGCCTTGGCAGAAGATAAAAAGCAACGTTATCGGGAAATTAGCCAACAGCTGTCTAGCTTAAGTTCAAAGTTTTCCGACAATATTCTGGATGCCACTAATGCTTGGTTTAAGCAAGTGACCGACCTTAGCCTGCTGAAAGGTATTCCAGAGTCTGGTTTGGAAATGGCGCAACAAGCAGCACAGCAGCGTAATTTAGAAGGTTGGGTATTTACCTTAGATTTTCCTAGTTATTATTCGGTAGTCGCTTATGCGGATAATCGTGAGCTACGTGCTGAATTATATCTAGCCTACACCACTCGTGCCTCTGATTTAGGTGCGAATCCGGCTTGGGACAATACTCAAACGATGCGCGATATTTTGCGTTTGCGCCAAGAAGAAGCTGAACTCTTAGGTTTTGCGAATTACGCACAAGTATCGTTGGCGATGAAAATGGCGGACACCACTCAAGAAGTAGTCGATTTTCTGGAGGATCTAGCTAAGCGCAGCAAGCCGTTTGCTGAAGCTGAATTTGCTGAAGTCCAGGCGTTTGCTCAAGAGCATTTTGGCGTTAGTGATGTGCAAGCTTGGGATGTCACTTATATCAGCGAAAAGATGAAAGAAGCGCGCTTTGATTTCACGGATGAAGATTTAAAGCCCTACTTCCCTGTAGATAAAGTAATCCAAGGTTTATTTAGCTTGGTTGAGCGTCTCTATAGTGTGCGCATTCAACAATCAGTCGAGGTTGATGTTTGGCATCCTGATGTCACCTTCTATCAAGTTTTTGATGCAGATGGTAGTTTGCGTGCTGAGTTCTACTTGGATTTATATGCACGCCAACATAAGCGTGGCGGCGCATGGATGAGCGATTATTGTGGCCGTTTTAAACGCACAGATGGCCTACAAACTCCTGTAGCTTTCATGACCTGTAATGGGACGCCGCCTGTGGGCGATAAGCCTGCATTGTTTACCCATGATGAGGTTGTCACTCTATTCCATGAGTTCGGACATGGCTTGCATCATATGCTCACAAAAGTGGACTATCCTGATATTGCCGGTATCAATGGAGTGGAATGGGATGCGGTCGAATTGCCCAGTCAGTTTATGGAAAACTGGTGTTGGGAACCGGAAGTGCTGACGATGATTTCTGGACATTATCAAACAGGCGAGCCACTGCCAGCTGAGTTATTTAATAAAATGCAAGCCGCCCGCCATTTTCAAAGCGCGATGATGATGGTGCGTCAGTTAGAGTTTGCTTTATTTGATATGCGCTTGCATATGGATCCCAAGGCTGCTGAACCGGGCCACTTAGAGCAGATTCAGGCGGAAGTGCGGAATGCAGTTGCTGTGGTGAAGCCTCCGATGTTCAACCGCATGGCGCATAGCTTTTCGCATATTTTCTCCGGTGGCTATGCGGCTGGTTATTACAGCTACAAATGGGCTGAAGTATTGTCGGCAGATGCCTATGCACGTTTCGAAGAAGATGGCTTATTCTCGGCTGAGGCTGGGCAAGCTTTCTTAGCAGAGATTTTACAAGTAGGTGGCTCGCGTCCGGCGATGGAATCTTTTGTCGCTTTCCGTGGGCGCAAGCCGGAAATTGATGCTCTCTTGCGGCATAGTGGTTTGGTTCAAGCAGCTTGAAACTAGCGGTCATTCTACTGTTAGCCTTTATCTTTGGGGTTGGTGGCTATCTTGCGTATCAAGCTTGGCTACCTTCCCCATTAAACCCCTCCGACCCTGTCCCTCTTATTTCCGAAGAAAATTGCTTCTTACAGGAAAATGCCTGTACTGCTTCTCATCAGCAAGTTCAGATCGCTTTAGCCTTAAGCCCACAACCAGTACCTTTAATGAAACCCGTGCAAGTTTCGATGCAAGTCAATGGCCTAAATCATCTTGAAACTATAGAGTTAAAGATTGAGGGTGTGAATATGTATATGGGCTTTCAAAGTGTGCAGTTAACCAAGCAAACAGATACTGAATGGCAAGGTAGCTTTACCTTACCGATCTGTAGTGAAAGCGAAATGCACTGGCAGGTCACTGCTAATTTGAACAGTAAACAACAGAGCTATCAAAGCTCATTTAACTTAGTCACTCAGCGCTAATTCAGCTTAGCCTGAACCGCAACTGAGCCATTCCTGCTGCTTTAACCGCCAAGCGTACAAACCTGATTTTCCATCGGTTTTTGGTGGAGGCTTACTGTTAAATTGGATTAGATTGAGTTATCCAAACAAGCCCCCACACAAGAATAATGATTACAAAAATAATGGCCTTAGGCTGGTTTTGCCGCGCTGTTGAGGTAACTAAACCTGCTCAGTTGGTTAGCTTATTAGGTTTTGGTTTATGCATCTTGGGAAGCTATGCAATTGCAGCTGCAGACAAGTCGTCTTTGAGTGTTTTAGATACTCGTATTAATACACAAACTATTGCCCCTGCTACCCCGTCCCCGGCAGTGGCTACTGAAAATCTTATTTTAAAAACCTATCTCGCTGAGTCTTTAGAGGTTCCAGATCAAGCTATTGACTGGCAAGTGAGTGATATGCAAGGTGTACCGGTACAGCAATTACACGGGCAAAATCAGTCATTAAAACTGGCTACGGGTAATTATCAAATTACGCTCACTATTGGCCATTTTAAAGAAGTTAAGCAGCTAGCAATTCAGCCGCAAATCATCAGTCAGCCTTATTTCAAAGCAGAGCTTGGGCGCTTAGCTATGGTAGCTAATCATGCAGCTGATTGGACTATCCGCAGTTTAAGCCATCCTGAAACTAGTTTTGAACTCAAAGCAACCCAACAAATAGATGCTTGGTTACCCGCTGGTTTTTATGAAGTCACTCCTATCCATAGCGGTGTGGCGCGGCGGCAAGTGGTTAATGTCTTAGCAGGCGATATCAACGCGCTAACTATCGATATTCCTGTGGTGCAAGTGAACTTGATTGCTGTCGAGAATAATCAGCCGTTTTTTAAGCCTGTGGAGTGGTCGGTGTTTCGTTTAGAAAAGGGCGAGCGGCAGCATGTAGGTAACTACTATCAGCATTCGCAAGGGATTACTGTGCCAACCGGCTATTATGAAGTGGTGGCAACTCATGATGCGACCGTGCGTAGTCGGCAGTTTTGGGTAAAGGAAAATACCACCAATAAGATCGTATTAGCGATGGATTAAACAATGCCTAGTACTAGGAAGCTGCTGTACGTTCAGCTAGTTTGACGTAGTAGCGAGAAGAATAAGTAAAGAATGCGCGCTCTTTTTCGGTAATAGGGCGCATTTGTTTGACTGGGCTACCCGCATATAAGTAGCCACTTTCTAATTGCTTATGAGGTGGAACCAAACTACCAGCGGCAATAATGCATTCATCGCCAACATTGGCTCCATCCATCACAATGGCACCCATGCCGATTAAGCAACGATTACCAATAGTGCACGCATGTAAGACTGCTTTATGCCCGACGATAACATCATCACCAATGTTTAAAGCGAGGCCTTCGGGTGTAGTGAAGGGGCCACCATGAGTCACATGCAAGACCGAACCATCTTGAATATTAGTGCGTTCACCAATGGTAATGGGATTAATATCCGCACGAATCACGACCATCGGCCAAACTGAGCAGCCCGCCCCAAGAGTAGCTTGACCGCTCACATAAGCAGAATCATCGACCCAAGCTTGTGGATGAATGTTGGGATAATGTCCTTCGAAGGCTTTAATCGTCATTTCAGCAAGCCTTTTCGTCGCCAGGAGGCAGTTGTAGGTAAAAGCCATTTTCTTGAATATTACGTTTTACTTCACTGGCTTCGGCTAGGATCATTTTTTTTTCAGCGTAGAGTTCAAACTCAAAAGAAAACTCCGCATCCCCAAAGAGCTTTAATAACGAGGCTGGTACTTGGGAAAAATCATCACGTTTGGGTAAAAACAAATAAGTTTGTTGCTTACGCCGACTCCGATAAACATAACACTGCATTAGGCAATCCTTTTACTCGCGGGACATGACTTCACTGGACACTATATCCGCGAAGCTTACCTTATGTTCCACTAAGCCGCCATTCACTCGCCGCTCAATCGTTAAGGCATCAGGCTCAGTAGCTAATAATTTGCCTTCAAATTGGCGGCGATCTTTCTGCTTCAGGCGTATATATTGGCCTTGATATTCGCTCAATTGCTTAGCTTCAACTGACTTGTAGGACATGCTAAATAAGGCTGCCTTAGGGATTTCAGCGCCGGTAGGTAAAGGTGCAGCGGGTTTATTAGGATCGTCATTTGTGGATGCTTGTGCAGTTGTTGGCAATTTTACTTCAAGCGTTTCTTGCTGGGTCGGTAAATCGCCAGTGGCTACTGGGTCGCTACCTTGTTTGGGTAGTTCAAAACCTGCTTGGTGAGCATATTGATAAACCTGCTTATCTGCCCCTGCAAACCAAGTCGCAATCGCTAGCAATAAACCAATAAAGCCAGCCATTACCCAGCCATAGACTTGATGCCAAACACTAGGCAGTACGAGTACATTGACGACTGGAATAAAGGCCACAATCCCAGTCAAAAAGTGGTGAGAAAAACCAGCAATAATCACCCGTAACCAGCTTACCAAAAATAGTAATAGCCCTATTGCAAATGCAATAATTAATAGATACTCCACAGCTAACCCTCTGAGTATTTTTAGTCTTCTAAATAAGTATAACCGATTAGACCTGCTTCAATTTCACGCAGCAGCATTTTCTGACGATCGGTATTATCAACAGCTGCAGCTAACTTCCTACGGCATTGCGCTAATAAGTCTTTGGGTTCAAAGTGGATAGAACGTAATAACTCATCAATCGTATCGCCGCGTTCAGGCTCACTAATTTGATAGCTACCATCGGGAAACAGTTCCACATTAATCGAATCGGTATCCCCAAATAGATTGTGCAAATCACCCAAAATCTCTTGATAAGCGCCGACCATGAAAATACCCAGTAGGTAAGACTGATCGGGTTTTAGAGGGTGTAGCGGTAAAGTGGTTTCTAAGCGTCCATTTTCGACATAACGTTCAATCGTACCGTCAGAGTCACAGGTTAAATCCTGCAAAGTCACTCGACGAGTGGGGGCTTCATCTAAGCAATGTAAGGGCATAATTGGGAAGATTTGATCAATCGCCCAAGCATCCGGCATAGATTGAAACAGCGAAAAATTACAGAAATATTTATCTGCTAAGCGCTCGCGTAAACTGGTTTGAATTTCACTGCCGAGGGCATTGAAGATTTCAGGATTGGCTATCAATTTTTGGCTAATGGCGCGATGCAAATCTTCGGCTTGAGCGCGCTGCTGTAAATTAATCGCTCCATGGGCATATAAGCCATGTGCTTCACCTAACCAATAAGCAGCATCATGATAAATTTCTGAAGGCGGTGCAGCAGAGTTAGTCCCTTGAAGTAAGCGGTAAAGATTATGCAGAATAGTTGGATCAGCTTCTTGTGGTTTAGTAATAGCGGGCGCTGACTCGGGTTGTTCGGGATCAGTATCAATCACATTGGTAATCAGCACGGCATGGTGCGCAGTCATCCCGCGACCTGATTCACTAATAAAATCAGGCAGCGGTACTTGATAATCTTCACAAGCATCCAACACGCTACGTACTACGGTGTTAGCGTATTCTTGTAAGGTGTAATTGATGGAGCACTCGCTGCGTGAACGTGAGCCTTCGTAATCCACCCCCAAACCACCACCTACATCCACTACCCGGATATTCGCACCCAACTGATGCAGCTCAGCGAAATAGCGGCTGGCTTCGCGCATGCCACGTTGAATATCTTGAATATTGGCAATTTGCGAACCCATGTGAAAATGCAGGAGCTGTAAGCAATCCATCTTGCCAGTCTGCTTCAAGGTCTCGAGCATCTTTAAAGCTTGAGCTGCCGATAAACCAAACTTAGACTTTTCACCGCCAGTATTTTGCCACTTACCTTTGCCCATCGAGTACAAGCGTACCCGTATACCTAACAAAGGTTCGATTTGGAGCTTTTCAGCTTCTTCTAAGGTCTCAACCAATTCAGAAGGCTTTTCGACTACGATATAAATCTTGTGTCCCATTTGCCGCCCGATTAAAGCAAGGCGTAAATATTCGCGGTCTTTGTAACCATTACAGATAATCGTGCAGCCTTCGGGAGCTGAACCGAGTACTGCCATTAATTCAGGTTTACTACCTGCTTCTAAGCCAACTTGCTGTTTGCCACCGGCTAGAATCTGTTGAACCACGCTGCGTTGCTGATTCACTTTAATCGGGTAAATAGCGGTGTAGCGGCTTTGTTGACCTGCTTCTGCAATCGCTTTATTAAAGGCAATTTGTAGGCGTTGCACGCGGTCATGTAACACATTCACAAAGCGTACTAATAGTGGGAAGCGCATGCCATTTTCTTGATGAACGCGCTGTGCGAATTCGTAAAGATCGACTTGTTGCTGACTTTGTGGGAGGCACATCGCTACATGGCCTTGATCATTAATATCGAAATAGCCATTGCCCCACTGACGAACTCGGTAAAGCTGGCGGGCAGAATCCAGATTCCAAGTGCTTTCTGTACGCATAATAGTCCTGCTAGATTTAACATTATTTGCTGCAATTTGCGCAGAATACTCGCAAAGTTTCCGAGAGGCTATCTCTGCTAATCACAGCGAGCTTAGCTTTTAAAAAACATTTAAATAGCCCAAGTATTTTTGCTGAAAAACATCTTGTGCTAAGCACCAAAATCTTTATGATGTTTGGCAGATCTGTGCAATCGACTCACAAACTTCATTCTCTCTTCTGATTTTCAGGGCCACGCTAACTATAGGAAACTAGCTTATGGGCAAACCCTTCGATGCCAATGCAACCGACGATCAATTCGATCCCATTGAACTGCAAGCGAACCTCAATAAAGCGTTTGGGCTTTGGCAACAGTTCTTGTTACGTGCCTCGGGCGCAGCGCTTAAAACCAAACCACGCCTTTCTGCGGGCGATATGGCTTTTCAAAATGCCTCGATGCGCTGGGCCGCTAATTTAGTATGGCATCCCTTTGCAATTGCACAGGCAAATTATAAGTTCCTGCAAGATCAAACGCGCTTGGGTCAGAAAATTGGCATGCGGATGCTGGGCTTTTCAGGAGCAGAGATTAGCGAAGAGTCCACATTAAAAGATCGGCGTTTTA
The DNA here is from genome assembly GCA_049292455.1 of Thiolinea sp. Lineage (GTDB taxonomy): Bacteria > Pseudomonadota > Gammaproteobacteria > Thiotrichales > Thiotrichaceae > Thiolinea. The sequence goes on along the minus strand of JBATRF010000038.1, from coordinate 431,731 downwards.
AAGACCCTGCTTGGCGCGAAAACCCAGTTGGCGAAACGCTCATGCAGTCTTATCTGAATGCAGCGGAGTATTGGAAAAGCCTGATTAATATCACTGACGGCTTGCCTGAGCATGAAGCTAAAAAAGCCAGCTTCTTTTTAAATAGCTTAGTCGATGCTTTTTCCCCGAATAATTTTGCACAAACCAATCCACAAGTTTGGAAAATGGTTCACGACACCCGTGGCGCGAATTTAGTTAAGGGGATGGAAAACCTGCTCAATGATTTCCAAGACGGCGAGCTACGGATTCGCATGACGGATATGAAAGCCTTTGAGCTAGGTAAAGACATTGCAACAACGCCGGGCAAAGTGGTGTTCCGTAATGAACTGATGGAGCTGATTCAATACAATCCGAGCACGCCTGAAGTTCGTGAACGCCCCTTATTAGTCGTCCCGCCTTGGATTAACAAGTTTTATATTCTTGATCTGCGCGAGCAAAACTCTTATGTGAAATGGGCTGTTGATCAAGGCCATACTGTTTTTATTATTTCGTGGGCAAATCCAAGCACTGAGCAACGCGATCTAAGTTTCGATGATTATTTAAAGTCAGGTACTTTGGCAGCCTTGGATGCGATTGAGCAAGCTACCGGTGAGCGAGAAGTGAATGTTGCAGGTTACTGCCTTGGAGGGACTTTAACCGGTGCAACCTTGGCTTGGCTGACTGCAAATCATGATGATCGCATTAAAAGCGCTACTTTCTTCACAACCTTGTTAGATTTCTGCGAGCCGGGTGAAATTGGTGTGTTCCTAGATGAGCCACAGGTTGCAGCTTTAGAGCAGCGCATGGAAGACAATGGCGGCTATTTAGACGGCAAGAATATGGGTTCGGCTTTCAATATGCTGCGCGCTAATGACCTGATTTGGTCGTTCTTCGTGAACCTGTATTTGCTGGGCAAAGACCCGATGCCCTTCGATTTGCTATTCTGGAATTCGGATAGCACACGCATGCCAGCAGCCATGCACAGCTTCTACCTACGCAATATGTATTTAGACAATAAGCTCTGCCAGCCGAATGGGATCGAATTATTAGGCAAACCGATTGATCTTAGCCAAGTTAAAACCCCTGTGTATTTTGTCTCAGCTTATGATGATCATATCGCGCCGTGGCGTAGTACTTATGATGGTGCTCAATTATTTGCAGGCCCTGTACGCTTTGTCTTAGGTCAATCCGGGCATATTGCAGGCATTATTAACCCAGCTTCTGCCGATAAGTATGGACACTGGGAAAATGACCAGTTACCCGACTCTGCAGAGGATTGGTTTAAGGACGCCAAGTTAGTGAAAAAGTCGTGGTGGCATGATTGGGATACCTGGGTTACTCAATATGCAGGCGGCGAAACCAAAGCACGCATACCAGGCGATGGCAAGCTAGTCGCTTTGGCGGATGCGCCCGGAACCTATGTGCGGGTAAAGGCTTAATATGTCAGAAGTCAGTCGTCGACGTTTAGTATACAGCTGCACGCTTCCGGTACGCTGGGGTGATATGGATGCTTTTGGGCATGTGAATAATGCCATGTATTTGCGCTACCTTGAGGAGGCGCGAGTACAAATGCTGGTCAAGATGCTGGGCAATCAAATTACAGAAGGTGATTTCGCGACAGTGGTGATCAATGTCGGCTGCACTTTCTTAAAGCCCATCACCTATCCAGATACTGTGCGAATTGATTGTTATGCAGGTGAGCTGGGGCGTTCGAGTTTTATGACTTGGTATGAAGTTTTTGCCCTCTCTGATCCAGAGCAAATGGCGAGCGAAGGTTATGCCAAAGTCGTCTGGATGGATCGACGCACCGGTAAATCCGCCCCACTACCAGATTACTTAGTTCAAGCGGTTACTGGCTAAACGCTGTTTCTGTTTAGGCGAGTTTTCATAGCTTGCCTAAGCTGCTCTCCCTTCCTTTTGAGCGCTTGACCCCTAGCAAGGATTAATGTTCATATCACCTTTTCAGCGTAAGTTTTTAGGTCGCTATGGATATTCAAGCACAGCAACAGTATCTCCAACAGCAAATTGATGCTTTGACGACTGTGCTGCCTATTCAGGCTCCCCTCCCCGATTTTGTGCACTTCAATCCACTGATGCACTATGAGCAATTGCCTTTCGCGACTGCTTTAAAACAGGTGTACCAGCGTACCGGTGCACTCGGTTATCTAAGCCAAGCTGAATACCGCCATTGTTATGATCAAGGCCGTATTACCGAAGCTGATATTCAAGCAGTACTCGAAACTGAGCCAGACTTAGGCTCCCATGAGCTAGTGGTGGACGGTTGGACAGTCCGTCAATTAAGTCAATTAGTGCTACTCAATCCGATTAAAAAGCTGAGCTATCGACAAGTACGCTGGAAGATTGAAGAAGAACAGGCCTTAGAAAAATTCCAACCCGAAGTTGCACTACACAGTCAACAGCAGCTGTTGCAAGCAGCGCAATTAGAACCCAGCAATACGCAGCAGGCTTTACAGGATTTGTGGAAAGCTACCTTACGCATTTTAGATATTCATGAGGATTTTTCGCATCCAGAGGCCGTGACTTATTTAAGTGCGAGTAATCTCAGCCATCTGTGGCAGGAGATCAAGCAAACGGCGCATTTAGATGAAGATATGGAGCAGCAGGTGCGCAGAGTTGGGCATGAACGCTTACAACGCTTGCTGGATCAGGTGGGGCCGGTCACCACTTTACGGGGTTTCCTGAAAGCACTGACGGGCGAAGATGTCCTGCACGATTTATGTCCTTTGTTATTTCGCCAGCTCGGACAATGGTTGGATTTAGAGTTATCGGGCTTAACCACTAAACCCGACAGTTTTTTGATGTATTGGAAAAAACTAGCCCTCAATGACCACTTCCCCGGCTTTAGTGAATTAGATCCTTGGTATGACTATGTTCAGTCCTTGGATGACAATCCCTTAGCGATTATTCGTACTGAGTTAATGCGGATTGGAATTGCGCGCGAAAACTGGGGCGTTTATTTACGTAGCTTAGCTTTAGAAATGCCCGGTTGGTCAGGCATGGTAAATTGGCGGGCGCAACATCCTAATTATGCAGAGCAAACTAATCCGATTGTTATGGCTGATTACCTAGCAGTACGTTTGGTATTGGAGCATTTGCACTGCCGTAAAGTTACGCATGAGCATTGGAATATTGATGCCTCACTGCCTGAGTTACGTGGCTACTTCAATCATAATTTGTCTGAGTTATTAGTGCGTTTCTATGCATGGCAAGCGCGTCTGCCAGAGCATTTGCAAATGCTAGCCTCTAGCCTGTTGAGTGGAATTGGTGATGAAGTCTCGCATGAGCAATGGCATCAGCTAGCGCACATGATCATGACTTGGAAGCTCGCTGCGGGCAGTACCCTACCGGTACGCTTAGATATGTATCAAGTGGTCTGGCGGGTTTTTGTGTTCTCGCAACATTTAGGCATCTCTGCTCAGCAATTAGAGCAGTTAACTCGTGAGCAAATTGCGCATATTAGCCTGTTGCTGCAAACCTTAGACGATCCGAATAAGCGTGGTTATATCTGGCTGCGGGCGTATGAACGCCATTATCGGCTAGCGGTGTTTAATGCCTTAATGAGCCCGCTGAATTTAACGGTTCAGAAAAAATCGTTGGCGCAGATCTTGTTTTGTATGGATGATCGCGAAGAGGCCATTCGCCGTCATTTAGAAGAAATCGAACCACGCTTGGTGACGGTAGGAGTAGCGGGCGTCTTTGGTTTACCGAATAACTGGCGCAGCTTTAATAATTCAAAAACGCTTAAATTAGCTCAACCCGTAGTGACTGCGGTGCACGAGTTTCGCGAAGTGCCGGATGCTAGCAACACAGCTAGCGTGGTTGAGCAGTATCGTAAAAAAGTCAGTTGGTTAGAAACCCTTAAGTTATTTAAAAGCCATACTTTGCGCCAAGATGGTTTAAAAACTTTCCTGAGTTTGCCCATGATGAGTGCTTTTGGCTTGAGTGAATTACTGGGGCGTAGTTTGGCTGCCGGGCATTATCAACGCTTCACCCAAAAACTTACGAAAACGGCTTTAAAGCCAGTGAAACTGCGTGTGCAATACACAGCAACTGAAGCAGCTCAGCCCACTAATAACTCTATTCAACTAGGGCTGACCTTAGAGGAAAAAGTCGAGAAGATTGCTATTTTTATTAAAGCAGCTGGTTTTACCCAAGACTTTGCACGCTTAGTTTGCTTATTAGCGCATCGTGCCCAGCACTTAAATAATCCACACTTATTAGCCTACGGCTGTGGCGCTTGTAGTGGACGTTTTGGTGGACCCAATGCACGCGCGTTTGTGGGGAGTATTAATGAGCCAGCAGTGCGTGCAGCTTTGGCGATTAAGCATCAAATTCATATTCCAGCGGATTGTTGGTTTGTGGCGGCTGAACACGATACGACTAGCGATGTGATTACTTGGTTTGATACCGATTTAATGCCTGCAACGCATCAGGCCGAGTTTGCGCATGTCCAAGCACAATTAGCGAAAGCCTCTGCGGCTTCTGCACAAGAGCGCTGCCGAAAGTTTGCGACTGCCCCGCTGACGATTAGCCCTGCTAAAGCCTTTGAGCATGTGCAAGCCCGCGCAGCCTCGCCGGATCAAGCGCGGGCAGAATTAGGCCATCAGGGTTGTGCGGTGGCGTTTATCGGCAAGCGCAGTATGAGCCAGCAGCGTTTCTGGGATCGGCGATCTTTCTTAATTTCGTATGATTGTGAACAAGATGCAGATGGGCGTTTACTAGAAGGCCAACTTTTAGGTAATGGCGTCGTCGGGGTTGGTATCGCCCTTGATTATTATTTTTCACGGATTCAAAACGGCTATTTAGGTTCAGGTAGCAAGGTATTACATAATTTAGTTGGCGGCTTTGCAGTCATGGAAGGGACGGCGAGCGACTTGCGCACTGGCCTTGCCCAGCAAATGACCGAGCTGCATGAGCCTATGCGTTTATTAGTAGTAGTCGAGGCTTTAGCCGAAACAGTCAGCGCTATTTATCAGCGCCAACCTTATTTAAAGCAGCTCTTAGATAATGAATGGTTACAGTTGGCAGTTAAAGATCCAAAATCAGATGCTTTATTTGAGTTTATTCCCAGTAAAGGTCTGATAAAATGGGAAAATATTCCGACTCCTTTACCGATGGTTTCAAACTCAGCGGCTTGGTATTTAGGCCAAAGAGATTATCTACCTCCTGCTAAAATTATGGGTGTTGCAGCCTAAGGGAACCAATTCTTTGGAAAAGAGTCCATAAACTGTTTAGGAAAGCGATTAAATCTAAGACTTTTGTGGAGGCTCTAGATTACGATGAAAACGATTATTTTCTTGCTTGGCTCAATCGCTGTATTAGCCAGCCTGCCTGTCCAAGCAGATACTAGTAGTCTGTTACCTGTACAGGATGCGATGGCTGCTGAGGCTCCGCTGGATACTGATAGCAAACAATTGATGCAAGAATTGTGTGAGAGTTACGCGAATGACGAAGGCCTAAAAGGTGACGCGCGTGATGCGAATATCAAAGAATGCTTAAGCAGCATGACCACTGATCTCTCTGATATGGAAACAACCGCTAGCTCGATTGATGCCACTGATCAGCCCATCGATGATGAAGCGACTCATCCAGAAGCCTTAATTGCGAATGAGTTAGTTGAGAAACCTTTACCTGGTTCTGAAGAGTTGGTGCCAAAAACCCCGCTTAAGACTGAATAGAGCTATTGACCTGTCAGAGAATAACCCATAAGGTATTTGGATAAATATATCAAAGACCTAAGGGGTTGGGTCTATTATCGGGGGCTTAAATGTCAGGCAATCCAATCCTCACTGAGGATGTCGCTACTACAGACAGCAAACCAATTGAAGCTTTTTCAGGTGGGCGCTTTTTGCTGGCTCAAGGGATTAAAGGCGACGCTGCTAAATTAGACCAAGTCGCACAAAGCTTTGAGAATGATCCGTTTACCTTAAGTTTATTAAGCGCTTATCTAAAGCGTTGGTATGCTGGACGCTTAAATGGCTTAGAGAGCATCCCGGTACTGTTTGATCAGCGTCCTACGGGGCGTGCTTTGCGGCGAGTATTGGCTGCTTTTCAGCTGAAGCTGGCAGGTGCTTCAGATATGACTTTGCTGTATTTGCTGAGTTTAAGTGATCAGCCTGTGCCGCAATTGCCGATGAAATTGATGTTTCGCTCGACGTTTGTGGAGCGTTGGTTGAGTCGGCGTGACGATTACATCCGTTTCTTATCTCCACTAGGGCGCTTAAACGAAGATCATTGGCATTGGGTGATTGAGAACCTGCGCCGCCTGAATTTGTTAGAACCTGCTATCCCTAGTCACCATGATTTATTGCTGGTTCCTGAGCGGATTCGCATTTACTTGCGGGAAGAAATGCGCTTGAAAAATCCAGTCGCCTACCAGCAAGGCTGCGCGGATATGGATAAGCTCTTCCGCGAAACGGTGGTACCAATGTACGCACCCGAACCCGTGAAAGAGGAAAAACCTAAGCCAGTCCTCTGGGAAATGTACGAACTCGACTCAGCACAGCAGCAAGTCTTAGCCTTACGTTGCTCCTTGGCTTCTTTGCGCCAACACAGTAACGACTTGAACCAACACTTGTTAAGTATTCGCACAACTAATCTGGTTTTATCCACTCAGGAAAATAATCAGCAGCTGGCCTAGCTAGTTGAAAAGCGAGCTGAGATAATCCGCCGCATGGCATTACTACATCTACGCAATATTCACCTCGAAAATGGGGATAATCGTCTGTTCGATGGCATTGAATTGCAAATCGAAGCAGGCGAACGTTTATGTCTGGTTGGACGTAACGGTACCGGCAAATCGACGCTCATGAAGCTTTTGTGCCGTGAGGTACAAGCGGATGATGGCGAGCTGATCCACTCCCCTGATTTAAAAATCGCTCGACTTCAACAGGATGTCCCACACGGCAGCAGTGAAAGCGTGTTTGACATTGTGGCCGCTGGCTTTGGCGACAACCACTTTGAAGAAGAATGGCAAACTCAATGGCAAATTGAGTCTGTCTTAAGCCGTTTACAATTAGACGGTGATCAAGGCTTTGATGACTTATCGGGCGGTTGGAAACGCCGTGCTTTATTAGCGCGCGCCTTAGTCGCCAATCCTGATTTATTACTCTTAGACGAACCGACTAACCATTTAGATATTCCCGCGATTGAGTGGCTGGAAAATTTCCTATTGGGCTATAAAGCCACCCTGCTATTTGTCAGCCATGACCGCGCCTTTGTACGCAAGCTGGCTACTCGGATTATTGAATTAGATCGTGGGCGCTTAAGCAGTTGGACAGGCAATTTCGATAAGTACCAAGAAAACAAACAAGCAGCTTTAGATGCTGAATCCCAACAAGCCGCTTTATTTGATAAGCGCTTAGCGGAAGAAGAAGTCTGGATTCGCCAAGGCATTAAAGCGCGCCGCACGCGGAATGAAGGTCGAGTTCGCCGCTTGGAGTCGATGCGCGAAGAATTTCGCCAGCGCCGCAATCTGCAAGGCAAAGTCCAAGCGCAAATCGGCCAAGCAGAGTCGTCTGGCAAAATTGTCTTGGAAGCGAGCAAACTCAGCTATGGTTTTGATGATCAACAGCTGATTACCAACTTTAACACTACAATCTTACGTGGCGATAAAATCGGTATTATTGGCCCGAATGGGGTCGGCAAAACGACTCTGATCAAATTGTTGTTGGGTGAATTGACTCCACAAGAAGGTACGATTAAGCAAGGTACTAACCTGCAAATCGTTTATTTTGACCAGCATCGTTCGCAATTCGATGATGAGAAAAACCTGCGCGAAAATATTTCTCCAGGTTCGGACTTTGTAGAAATCAATGGCCAGCGCAAGCATATCATTAGCTATTTGCAAGATTTTCTCTTCACGCCTTTGCAAATTCAAAAGCCAGTTAAAGTACTGTCGGGCGGCGAACGCAATCGCCTATTGTTAGCTCGTTTATTTGCGCAGTCCTCTAATTTGTTAGTGCTTGATGAACCGACCAATGATCTGGATGCTGAAACTTTAGAGCTGCTGGAAGAGCTATTGATTGATTATGCCGGCACTTTAATTCTGATCTCGCATGATCGGAGCTTCTTAAATTCAGTCGTGACCCGCAGTATCGTGTTTGAGAATAATTCGATTTGTGAATATGCTGGTGGCTATGATGATTGGCTGGTGCAGCGTCCTGATCCTGCTGCCGAAAAACCGAGTGAGAAAACTGCTGCCAAGCCCACGATTACGCCGAAAGAAGCAGTTAAGCCGGTCGCGAAAGCTAAAAAACTCAGCTACAAAGAGCAGCGCGAACTAGAGCAATTACCGCAGGTGATTGAGCAGCTCGAAAATAAGATGGCTGAATTGCAAATAGTCATGGGCACAACTGAGTTTTATCAACAAGATGCTGCGAAAATCACCGCTAAGCAGCAAGAGTTGGAGCAATTAGAACTTGAGTATGCCACCGCTTTTGCACGCTGGGAAGCTTTAGAAAACGCTTAGAAAAATCAACCGCTTGTCGCTTTTTTAGTTTTATATCAATAATTAATTGTGCCTAGTAGGGGCTTTTGGTAATTTATCACAAGCCCTCTACTCATAAATAAAAATAATTGACAGGCATGAACAAGCTCAAACCTCTATGGTGGTTGTTAGCTGGTATTAGCTGGCAGGTATTGCCTACAGCTCAAGCAGCTCAGTCTGTCAAACCGGCAGCTTCCATTTTATTCGCAGATGTACAAGCAATTGTCCCGGTTAATTTACTTTATACCGTGACAACACCAGACACTGAAAGCTCTGCAGGTTTAGGTTTGCGGGTGCATTACAATGCCAGCGTGTTGGATTTAATGAGCCAAACCCCTTATTCCAGCCAATTACAGCCTATTGGTGCGATCAGCGACGATACCTTGAATTTGGATGGCGACCCGACTACCAATAAATATTGGACATTAGCTTGGGTTGATCTCAATGCAGCTTGGCCTGGGGTTGGAAAAACGCCTTTAAGCTTATTAAGCAGTAGCTTTAAAACAAAATTGGGTTTTACCGGATCTACTTCGATTCGCTTTACGGCCTCCGCGACTGCAAAAAATACGAGTTTTCAAACTAGCCCTCTGGTGATTTGTGCTAAACCTAGCGTTGCGATTGCTACTACCGATGCAGTAGCGAATGAAAAAGATGCAAATACAGCCAGTTTCAGAGTCAGTGTAGCTAGCCCTTTAGCCACTGAGTGCGGCAGTTTAACGATCAATTACCAAGTGGGTGGTACAGCAAGTTCAGGTAGTGATTATGCAGCTCTAAGTGGCTCAGTCACGATTCCAGCAGGTAGTCAATATGCAGACATTTTGTTAACTCCATTAGCGGATAGTGCAACCGAGGCTGACGAATCAGTGACACTTACTCTGCAAGCCAGTAGCACTTATCAATTGGCCGCTAACGCTCAAGCGAGCGCAACGCTGCAAGACGCAAGTACGACTACCTTGCCCACTGTGATGCTAACCAGCGCGAAATTACAGGTTTTAGAGGGTGCGGATAACACCGTTAATTTAACCATAGCCCGCCAAACGAGTGATTTATCTAAAGCACTGACTGTGTATATACAAGCGACGGGTTCAGCAACAGTTAGCAGTGATTATCAGGCTGTGCCTAGTTCGATAGTGATTCCTGTGGGGCAAGCCAAAACGAATTTAACCGTGAGCCTCTTAAATGATGCACAGCAAGAGCAAAATGAAACTTTAAAAATCAGCCTGCAAGCCAATTCTGCTTATCAATTAGCCGATTTAAGCACTATCGATTTAGTACTAGTGGATGATGAGTTGCGAGCGAATACCGATTTAGACCTTGATCAAGCTAAAACCCAAAATATCCCTACTTTAAGTGAACAGATGCTGCTGGTTTTAAGTGCTTGCTTCGCATTGTTGGTATTAATGAATCCGCGCTTGCGTCAACGCCTAAGATTAAGGGCTAAAGTATGAAAATAATATCTGCCCTACTGTTGGGTGTTTTGACAATTTTTAGTTGGCTTACACCGAGCCAAGCGACTGAGCTAGTCGAATCAGAAATTTATCAACCGGCTCCATTAAAGACCGAAGCAGCCAAACATCAACTCAAACTATCACCCTTAAGTGCCGCGAATCGTAGCTTAAGCACCTTGTTATTTCCTGCACAATCAATGAATCTGACTGCACCCACTGCCAGCGAATTAGCGGCACTCGCACAGACAGATACTCAACATAAAGCCTTAAAAATCGGAATTGAGCGTAGTGTACCTGCTCTGCCGGACGTGAAAGATTGGGTGTGGTTGCCGGTAACCGATGGGCAAGCAGCCCAATTTATTATTAGTTCTGAATCAGCCAGCAATCTGCGCGCCTTAGTGGAATTAGAGACAAGTTTGCCTGCTGGTGTAGAGCTTCGGGTATTTTCGGCTAAGCAAGCTGATGAAGTTTACGGTTTCTACCAGCAAATACATTTTAAACAAATCGAAGGCACAACTAAGTTTGCTTGGTGGACACCTACCGTGAGTGGTAGCCAATTAGGTTTGGAAATTTTTGTACCTGAAGTGGTTAATCCTGCGGAGATTAAATTATCGATTCCGCAAATTTCACATATTGCGTATGACTTAAAAGCAGGGAAATTTAAAGGAGTGAGCGAGTCCTTTTTGAAGTTTTCTAGTTGCGATGTCAGTATGGCTTGTGCCCCAGCTGCTTGGCAGTCCACTGCTCAAGCAGTAGCACGTTATGTGTTCACTGATGCTGCAGGTAAGTCTTATTTATGTACCGGTACACTGTTGGCAGACAAAGACACAGGCACACAAATACCCTATTTCATGACGGCAGCACATTGCATCGTCAATGCTGAATTAGCCGACACTATGGATTTTTACTGGTTTTATCAAGAAAGTAGTTGTGGATCAGGGAATGCTACGTGGACGCGTACTACCGGAGGTGCTGATTTATTAGCAACGCGTAGTGAACTGGATATGTCCTTAGTGCGTATGCGTACCGCTCCACCAGTCGGTTCACTGCTATCGGGTTGGTCGCTACAAAGTCTACAGACTAATAGTACGATGGTCGGCATTCATCATGGTTTAGGGAATCCTAAGCAGTTTAGCCAAGGCAATTTCGTCAGTTATGCCAGCGTCTCAGCAACGCCCACCGGTTATATGGCGACACAAGATCCAGCAGGTAGTTTCACTCAAGTTTCTTGGACTCAAGGTATTACTGCCCAAGGGAGTAGTGGTTCGGGGGTATGGACGACGATTAATGGAAATCCTTATTTTAAAGGAACCCTAGTCGGTGGTTCGTCTAGCTGTACTGCACCGAATACGCCAGACGAATATACGCGCTTAGAACGTTTTCATCCTTATGTCACTACTTGGTTAGAGGCAACCGGTGGCCCTTTAACTAGCTTAGTCGATAGTAGTAAATCGCTAAATGGCTTAATGGATGGGGTCATTATTGCGCGCTACTTAGCAGGCAAGCGTGGAACGGAGTTGTTGGCTAATGTTGCAGTCGGTAGTTTCGATTTAAGCCAACTTGAAAGCAAACTTGATCTACTTAAACCCAATTTAGATATCGATGGTGATAATAGTATGGATGCTAATAAAGATGGTATTTTGTTAATTCGCTATTTGATGGGATTAAGAGATGCTGCTTTAATAGGGCAGTTTGATTTTACTAATTCTAAAAGAAAAACTGCTCCAGAAATTAATCAATATCTTGAAACCATATTATTTTGAGCGAAATTAATTTCTGAAAATACGGCTCGGTCACAAATAAATGCTTCCGAGCCAGAATGCGCTACAGGTTTAGTGCACCGTAGCTAGTTTCCTCACTAGCGGTTGAGGAATGAAAAACTGATTGGGTGAAGCGGATAGAACTACCCTGAGTGTAGTCAAAATTTTCTAGAAGTCAAATCTATGTGGCACATAACGCATTGATTTCCAATATTTTAGATTATTAGTGTATTCTGAAATATGCGTCCTTCAGCAATTCCACTATACTACCCGATTCTTTTCTTGCAGTAGCACCCATGGCCGATTTTGAATACATCGATAAACCAGAACAATTAAATAGTTTTTTAAAAAAAGCTCAGCATTCTGATTGGATTGCCTTGGATACTGAATTTATTCGAGAAAAAACTTATTATCCCCGTTTGTGTTTAATTCAATTAGCTACTGCCGATGATTTAGTTTGTATCGATCCTTTAAATATAGAAGATTTATCGGCTTTCTTTGAGTGGCTGCAAAATCCGCAAATGCTTAAGGTCTTTCACGCTGCTTGGCAAGACTTGGAAATTCTCTATCACTTAAGCGGGCAAGTACCTGCGCCTATTTTTGATACACAAGTAGCTGCTGCGGTGTTGGGTTTGGGTGATCAACTCGGTTATGCGCGCTTGGTTGAGGAATTATTAGGCGTGCAACTGGATAAATCGCAATCACGTACCGACTGGGCACGGCGGCCTTTGACTCATCAACAGCTGGATTATGCGATTGATGATGTGCGTTATTTGCGACAAATCTACCCCATCCTCAAACAGCGCTTGCAAGAAACGGGGCGCTTAAATTGGCTGAATAAACCGTTTGAGCGCTTAACTGAAGCCAGTGAATACACGCCTGACCCGTGGATGTGCTGGGAGCGGGTCAAAGGTGTGCAGCTTTTAAAACCTAAGCAGTTAGCAGTCTTACGTGAATTAACCGCTTGGCGCGAAGAGTTAGCCATTCAAAAAGATTTACCACGGCGCTGGTTGCTCACCGATGAAGTACTAGTGGATATGGCGCGGATGAAAAATCGCGATCTGAATGATTTTGCAGATATTCGTGGTTTGAGTGCGGAGCAGATTGCGCGTTATGGGCAAATTTGGCTGGATTTGATTCGTCGTGCCCAAGCTTTACCGGCTGAAGAATGGCCCGATTTGCCACGGCGGCGGAAGTTGGATGCCGATTTATCCTTAGTCGCTGATCTACTGATGGTCGTTGTCAATCAACAAGCGCTCGCTCACAATATTTCAGCTGCCATGCTGGCAAGCCGTGCGCAAATTGAAAAAATGCTGACGGATGGGCGCACTCAGCTCTCGGATGATTGGCGGGGTAGTTTGGTGAATGATCTGTTTGCACGCATTTTGTCTGGTAAGGCCTGCATACGCGTGCAGCAGCAAACCTTAAAGATTGAAGACTAATCTAATCTTGCTGGAAGCTATGTTAAACTTCAGTTTTAGTAGTTTGAAGATGTAGGCGACGGGTATGACTGAGCGTATTGCTACTGTGGAACGAAATACTCTAGAAACACGTATTTCTGTGACAGTCAATTTAGATGGTACAGGTAAATCTAGTTTTAATACGGGTATCCCTTTTCTTGAGCACATGCTAGATCAAGTAGCCCGGCATGGCATGATTGATCTGACGATTACTTGCCAAGGTGATCGGCAGATTGATGACCATCATAGTGTGGAAGATATTGGCATAACCCTAGGCCAAGCGCTGAATAAAGCAGTGGGCGATAAGAAAGGCTTGCGTCGCTACGGTCACGCTTACGTGCCTTTAGATGAAGCTTTGTCACGAGTCGTTGTGGATTTCTCAGGTCGCCCCGGCATCGAGCATCATGTTGATTATCGGCGTTCACATATCGGCCAATTTGATACCGATCTCTTTTTTGAATTCTTCCAAGGCTTTGTCAATCACGCGCTAGTCACTTTACATCTTGATAATCTGCGTGGACACAATGCGCATCATATTGCGGAAACTATTTTCAAAGCGTTTGGGCGCGCTTTAAGAATGGCGCTGGAGTTAGATCCACGCATGGCAGGCATTATGCCTTCGACCAAAGGCTCGTTGTAATGAAGGTCGCGATTATTGATTATAATATGGGTAATCTGCATTCGGTCGGGCGTGCAGTGACTCATGTAGCCCCTGTGGGCGCGCAGGTCAAAATTACCGCTGACCCCGATTTTATTCGCCATGCTGATCGGATTGTATTTCCGGGGCAAGGTGCCGCACGTGATTGTATGCGTGAGCTGGAAACGCGCGGTTTAAGCGAGATTGTGCGTGAAGTTGCCAAGACTAAGCCCTTCTTAGGGATTTGCATGGGCATGCAAGTGCTGATGGATTTTTCCGAAGAGAATGGCGGCGTTGAGTGTATGGGTGCTTATGCAGGGCAAGTGCGCTATTTTAAAAATCTACACATCGCTCAGTTGAAAACGCCACAAATGGGCTGGAATCAAATTCAGCAAAAAACAGCACATCCGCTGTGGGCTGGCATTCAAGATAAGGCACGTTTCTATTTTGTGCACAGCTATTATGTGCAGCCTACGGATACAAGTTTGGTGGCTGGGGAAACTTTCTACGGCTTGAATTACGCTGCTGCGATTGCTAAAGACAATGTATTCGCGATTCAGGCTCACCCTGAAAAATCAGCAGAAGATGGTTTACGGCTGCTCGCAAATTTCATGCAGTGGCAGCCGTAATAATAGTGCTTTAAACCAATTTATCGTCAAAATCCCACATTAGTGTTTCTTGTTGTTTAGCTGCTTTCTTAAGCAGTTCTAACAGGGGATAAGCACGGCGATTCACAGGCACAGCTTCTTCCTCATCATCATCTTTTTTCGGAGCAGCTTGCTGGCCTTCTAACTTGCTAGCTTCAGTTAAATTGGTTTGAAAAAGTTGTAAGGTTTTTTCAATGTCCGCACCTAAAATCGCGCCCGGAATAGTATCGCTGTGCCCCATCAGCTTGATCATGTTGCGAGCATCTTTTTCAAACATTGAAAAAGTCCCTACTTTGCTATCAAAACGAACTAACATGCTTAACTCCTTATCAAGATATAAATGCACTATTTCTGGCAGATCAAACCCTTAAGATAATAGCCCTCTGGGAAGGCTAAGCGGGTGGGATGATCACTGGCTTGGTCAAGCTTGCGAATGATTTGTGCATCGCAACCGGCATCAACCGCAGCATCTGCCACAATTTTTTGAAACAAATTGCTATCCATTAAACCCGAGCATGAGAAGGTAAATAGTAGTCCATTCGGTTTTAATAACCTAAAGCCTAGTAGATTTATGTCCTTATAGCCACGCGCAGCCTTTTCAATTTGGCTTTTATTTTCAGCAAATTTAGGCGGGTCGAGCACAATCAGATCAAATTGGCGACCTTCATCTCGATATTGACGCAATAATTGAAACACATCGCCTTGGATATTTTCCATTTGCTCAGAGCTAAATCCATTCAGGCTAGCAGCTTGGGCGGCTAACTCTAAAGCAGGTTGGGAGGCATCAATATTAATCGCTTTAGTTGCTCCACCTTTTAAAGCTGCAATCGAGAAGCCACCTGTATAGGAAAAACAGTTGAGGATGATTTTACCTTGCGCATAATGCTCGACCGCAGAGCGATTATCACGCTGATCTAAGTAAAAGCCGGTTTTATGTCCATTGATTACATCGACTCGATAGTGGCGGCCTTCTTCAACAATATCTATAAAACTGGGAGGTGCTTCGCCAGTTAAAACGCCAGTAGTAGCCGTTAAACCTTCTTTTTTGCGAATATCGACATCTGAACGCTCATAGACGCCGCGACACGGAATCAGCTCCATCAGTAGCTCAGCAATAGTCTGCTTCCAATGCTCGGCTCCAGCGGTGAGTGCTTGCATAATTAGCCAATCACCAAAGCGATCGACCACGATCCCCGGAACGCCATCCGACTCTGCATTGAGAATACGATAGGCTGTATTTCTGGTAGTGATACCCAAGGTTTCGCGCTGTTTTAAGGCAGCTTGAGTACGTTCAGCAAAGAAAGCGCGATCAATAGTCGCGCGTCCCACCGTCCATAAGCGTACTTGAATCTGTGATTCAGGCGACCAAGCGCCCATGCCAAGTAAATCACCGTGTTCGGAACGTACTTCAACGGTTTCCCCTAGAGCAGGTTCGCCTTTGACACTAGCAATAGCCCCTGAAAACACCCAAGGATGGCGGGCGCGAATGTTTTTATCGCGGCCTCGGTGTAAAACAACTTGGGGATAGCTGGGTCTGGGGGTAGATGATTTGGTAGTCAAAGCAGGGTCTCCGATTCACAGCTTGCTGTTATACCTGCCTGCTTTCCCTTTGGTCAAATAAGATCGTATGGGCTTTTTGTAAACAGGTGGCTTGCTCCCATTCGAGTCGAGGCGTAGAGTTAATATTTGAAACTCATAAGTAATATCATGTCTGAATTTCTAGCCTCTCTCACGTTCTCGCTGAATGTCACTGGTCCCATTTTCCTGATTTTAATCCTAGGTGTGTATTTAAAGCGCATTGGCATACTCACCGAGGCTTTTGTGGAAGCAGGCTCGCGTCTCGTCTTTAATGTCACCTTACCGGCTCTGTTATTTATCAGTGTCAGCAAAACACATATCAGTGAAAGCGCTAATTTTGCCTTAATTGGTTTGGGCGCAGTGCTTACCCTCATCACTTATCTACTCTTAGAAATCTTTGCCTATTTCAGTGTGAAGCCGCCTGAAGATCGCGGTGTGGTGGTGCAAGGCGCGTTTCGTTCCAATATGGGGATTATTGGCCTTGCCTATTGCGCAAATGCTTATGGCGAAGCAGGTGTGGCGGCGGCTTCTTTATATTTGGGCTTGATCACTATTTTATTTAATATTCTTTCGGTAATTACCTTAAGTCGCTCTTTACACAAGCAAGGCCAAGGCGTCATGCCCATCCTTAAGGGTATTGCGAAAAACCCGCTAATTATTGGCATTCTGCTCGCACTACCTGTTTCCTATATGCAGTGGAAAATCCCTGAAGTGGTACTTAAATCAGGCGAGTATTTCGCGCAGATGACTTTGCCCTTAGCACTGCTGTGTACAGGGGCTTCGCTTAGTTTCAAGTCGATGCGCCAAGATCTGCATAAAACAGTAAGTGCGAGTGTGGGTAAGCTGATCTTTATTCCCATCATTTTTACTCTAGGCGGCATTTGGGCAGGCTTTAGCGGAATTAATTTAGGTGTAATTGCATTGATGGCTTTTGCCCCGACTGCAGCAGCAAGTTATGTGATGGTCAGGTCAATGGGTGGAAATAGTGTCTTAGCTGCAAATATTATTGCGGTAACGACGCTAGGCTCGGTTTTAACTACCAGTATGGGTATCGCTCTCTTGAAGGCTTATGGTTTGATGTAAATCAGGTTTCAACCGCATCGTCGACCCGCAAGGCAAAATCTCGTTACAATAGGCGACTTTCTGTTTAGCGAGCATGAGCATTTCATACTATGAGCCAACCAAATATTGCGGCGGTTAAAAGCTATTTATTAGCCTTGCAAGATGATATTTGCACCCAATTGAGCGCTGAAGATGGTCAAGCCAGCTTTGTCGAAGATGCTTGGGAGCGTCCCGGCGGTGGTGGTGGGCGTACTAGAGTATTAGCCGGTGGTGCCGTCTTCGAGCAAGGTGGAGTCAATTTCTCGCATGTGTTTGGCTCGACTTTGCCACCTTCAGCGACTGCTGTTCGCCCTGAATTAGCGGGGCGTGGCTTCCAAGCGATGGGTGTCTCTTTGGTGATTCACCCGAATAATCCCTTTGTGCCTACTTCGCATGCCAATGTCCGCTTTTTCATTGCAGAGCATCCTACCGAAGAGCCAGTGTGGTGGTTTGGCGGTGGTTTTGATTTAACGCCGTATTATGGGTTTGAAGATGATTGTGTCGCTTGGCATCAGACTGCTAAGGAGGCTTGCGCTCCTTTTGGCGCTGATGTCTATGCCAAATACAAGCGCTGGTGCGATGACTACTTTTTCCTAAAGCATCGCAATGAGCCACGGGGTGTCGGTGGTTTATTCTTCGATGATTTGAATGAGCTAGGCTTTAAGCAAACTTTTGCGTTTATGCAGAGTGTAGGTGATCACTATATTCAAGCCTATCGCCCGATTGTGCAAAAGCGTAAGCACTTGCCTTTTAATGAAGCACAGCGGGATTTCCAACTGTATCGGCGCGGACGCTATGTAGAGTTCAATCTAGTTTACGACCGTGGCACTTTATTCGGCTTGCAATCTGGAGGACGTACTGAGTCGATTTTAATGTCGCTGCCGCCGTTGGTGAAATGGCGTTACGATTGGCATCCAGCTCCTAATTCTGACGAGGCTCGTTTGTATACTGACTTTTTAAAGCCTCGTGATTGGTTAGGTTTAGACGGCAGCTAAGGCTTACCAGCTTTTTTCGCCGGGTTGGGGTTTATGATTGGACAGCTTCATAAACTTCCAAAATAAGTAACCCAAGAAGCCCAAAATGAAAAGGATGGTGACGCTAGTCATTATTAAGATGCCGGAAGTGCTGCTGAAAAAATTGGACATGGCTTGTCTCCTAATTGAACTGTGACAAGCTTAATTGTGCGATTGGGCTAAAAATCCACTTTGATTTTAATCAAACGCAATCGGCCAACTTCCAGCTTCATTGGCCTAGATCAAATTTTTGTTAATTAATTGTTAGCTGAACCGCGTAAGGCAGCCAAAGCACGGTCAACATTGACTAAGCCGTAGCCATAATCATTGTCGCGACCTTGCTTGCCTAGATCGATAGCAGTTTGTTCAAGCAATGCTGGAGTCACACCTTGCTTACTCATGGACAATAATAAAGCGATTAAACCACTAACATGCGCAGTCGCCATCGAAGTGCCACTGGCTAAGTCGAAAGTGCCTGCTGGGGAAGTGGTGAAAATATTCACGCCTGGAGCTGCAACATCAATATAAGAACCACGATTCGCCCGCCCGAAAATGCTTTCTTGCTCATCGACTGCAGTTACCGCTAGCACATCATCAAAAGCAGCGGGATAAGCAGGTTCTGCCTTAGGGCCGCCATTACCTGCAGAGGAGACCACAATAATATTATTGCTCACTGCTTTTTGAATCATCTTTTTCACTAAAGGATCGCTTTTGCCCGCAAAACTTAGATTTAAAATATCAACTTTTTCTTGAATACATAAATCAATCGCTTTGGCGACTAAGCCTGCTGTGCTGGTACGATCATTAGGATTTTGTGGATCAGCGCTAAATGCACTGACTGCATACAAGGAGGCTTCAGGCGCAATCCCAATTCGAGGGTTCTGGCCAATTAAGACCCCAGCAATAGCAGTGCCATGCTTTTGGTTGTTAGCATCGCCAGCTGGAATGAGTTCGATGCGTCGAACTTTGGAGTTATCTAAGGAGCGGTGCAAAATATCAATTGGTGTGTCCACCATGCCGATTTTTATGCCTGCACCTTTAGTAAACTGATGCGCTTCTGCGATGCCAGTTAAATCTAAGGGATAGCCTAAGCCGCCAGCAGTAGGCCTAGTAGCAGCAGTGAAAAACAAGCTACTTAAATTCGCCTCAACTTTATCCTCTTTAGTATTAATCGTGTCGACCAAGGCTTTCGGGTCTTGGCCATTGGTCGCCACCGTGAGCATTTTAGTACGGACTGAGCTTAATTCATCGCTACGTTTTTGTGTCAGCCGATAGCGCTGCAAAATATCTTCAGCAAAGCGGGCGGATTGATCTGCATCATAAAGGAGTAGCAATTCGTTTTTACGATAATCCCGGCTGGTATCCAGTGTATTACCCACACACCAAGCATTCGATATTTGGCAAGCGGGCGAGTCATAACGAATCGTCTTATCAGTCGGTGCAGCACTGACTAAGGATGCTGTGCATAAACCTATCAAGGCTAAACTCAGGTGTTTAGCACTTTGCTTGCAGACTACGGATGCTTGCGCTGAACGTCTAATCACTGCGTGGTTTTATCCTGAAACTGCGGCCCCAAAAATAGCACGGGTGAACTTTGCTGTGCCGTTTGTTTCATAATGTTATCCGCTAAAGCGACCTTGTCGGTATTGGGTGCGACTGGCATTTCAATTGTGAAAATACTTTGTGCATTAGGGCCTGCTACTATATGTGCATGCCATTGATTAAGAAAATCACAAATCTCTTGGTGCTTAGCATCATTAGCAAATTGTACTAAAAAGCGACTCACTTCAGTATTGCCATCAGTATTGACTGGCTGCGGAGTCTTGCTTTCTACACTAGCTACCGAAAATTTATTCTCTGCATCAGGCTTTGAAGCCGAATAAGCTAACAAGGCAACCTGCGCGATTAATAGGCTGGCAAAGACTGCATTAGCGGGCGTTAACCAATTTAGATTAAATAAAGGTTCACGCCACAAAAATTCCAGCCAATTCTTTTTAGCTTTAAGAGGCGTACTGGATTTAGCTGTCTCTGTAGCTGTAACCGCAGGCATCGTTGGCGCAGAGTACATCGGCTCTACCAGCTCCGGCTCTTCAAGCCTTTCTTCTTCACGATCAATGCGTGCTAACAATTTATTTAAGCGCTGCTCAGTGGTATCCAAAGCAGACAACTCCAATAAGCTTGTATTGGTGCGCACTACGCGCATCATTTTTTCTTCTTGTGCAAGCTCAAGCTGTAGCTCTGGAAATGACTCCAAAGCCTGATTCACTAATCCCTGTTCTGCTTTGCTAAGCTTATCGGTGAGATACCAGGGAAGGAGACGCCGTGCTTCTTCCAAGAGTTCGTTGGACTCAAGATTACTCATAAAGATGACCAGTTTATATGTCGAATTCCATGATTCCAGCCTTCTCAAGCATTTGACCTAAACGCTTGCGGGCATAGAACATGCGTGTTTTAACAGTGTTTTCCGAGATTTTTAAAATAGCAGCGACTTCTTTCACTGACTTATCTTCAAAATACGTGAGTTTTAAGACATCTCGATGTTCATCTGTTAAATGGTTCATCATGCGCAGTAACTGATCCTTCATATCCTCCTCAATCTGAGCTTCCTCAGGAGTAGGTGCGCTATCTTCCATCGCTAACATGAGAGCATCATCATCCAAAATAACTTCAGATGTTTTTCTTAGCCAAGAAATCAGCTTGTTGCGGGCTATGGAGTAAATCCAAGTAGAGGCTTTTGACTTACCTTCAAACTTATCAGCGGATCGCCATACATCAAAGAGTGCATCATCAACAATATCAGCCGCTTGTGCGACATCATCTTTAAGTAAGCGAGCGCAATAACTCACTAAACGAGGTTGATACTTCAAGTACAAACGACTAAACGCTTGTCGATCTCCTTGAGCAATTTGGCTTAATAGCTCCTCATCGCCAACAGGTCTAACGTTTTGCTCCGCACTGTTGCTATCTATTTCTTGGTGCTTGATTGAACCGTTCATTAGCTTCGTCGCCTTGAGTCATTATTTGGTTTTAACTTCTTGTGATTTTTTCTTGCACAATTTTCTAAATAGAAAAAATAAATGAACCGGCGGCAGTGATGGCGCGACAGAGAGTCATCGGGATGGCGCTACTGAAGCACTGAGAATTTACCAAACTGCATCCTAAGGTTCATTTCATTAGTGGTTTGCGCCCTAAGAAACCATTATTAACACATTCAAACTAGTCATCATAAAATTATAATACTCCCTCGCAAATCTAACGGGCCTTCGGGCCCGGCTTTTACGCCAATTGATCTATATCCCTGCACAAAGGCAAGCTGCTATTATTCTTGAACATTCATGATCGGGCAAGGTTGTTCTGTCAGCTTGCTCATAAAGCTGTTTTTATTCTGTTTTAGGACTTAAGCTTATGTATCAAATTGGTACCACACTCACCCAGTACATTATTGAAGAGCAACATAATTATGAGGGTGCAAGTGGTCATTTCACTGGTTTATTGAATGATATTGCTACCGCGTGTAAAAAATTATCAGGTTTAACTAGAAAGGGTGCTTTAGTAGGGGTTTTAGGCGCCGCCAATTCAGAAAATGTCCAAGGCGAGATTCAGAAGAAAATGGACATCATTTCTAATGATGTGTTCATTGAAGCTTTAGAAAATAATGGGCATGTGGCCGCTCTAGCCTCTGAAGAGATGGAAATGGTCTATAACCTCAAGGATGGCAAACGTCGTGGAGGTTATTTAGTCACTTTTGATCCGCTAGATGGCTCCTCTAATATGGATGTGAATGTATCGGTTGGTACCATTTTTTCAATCACCAGAGCGCCCAAGGGTGTGCTTGATCCGACCGCAGACGACTTTTTGCTACCCGGTAGTAAGCAAGTAGCCGCAGGTTATTGTTTGTATGGACCTTCCACTATTATGGTAATCACCACCGGTCGTGGCGTTAATATGTTCACTTTAGATAATAGTTGTGGTGAATTCATTCTCACCCGCGAAGACGTGAAAATTCCCGAAGATACTAAGGAGTTTGCGATTAATGCCTCCAATCAACGCCATTGGGAAGCGCCTATGAAGCGTTATATTCAAGAATGTATTGAAGGCAAAGACGGCGTGCGTGGCAAAGATTTCAATATGCGTTGGGTAGCCTCAATGGTGGCTGAAGTGCACCGTATTCTTTCGCGTGGCGGGATTTTCATGTATCCGCTCGACGAAAAAATGCTTAAATCCGGCAAAGAAGGCAAGTTGCGCTTACTGTATGAAGCGAATCCGATGGGCATGGTGATTGAACAAGCAGGTGGTTTAGCTAGTACGGGGCGTGAGCGCATTTTAGATATGCAGCCCTATTCACTGCATCAACGGGTGCCTGTCGTCTTAGGTTCGAAGAATGAGGTGCAGCGCGTGATTGATTATCATCAACAAGTATAAATGAATTTCAGTGGAGTAAGCTGCGTGCTTGCTCCACGTCTAATTTAATTTGCTGCTTTAGCAAGTCAAATGACTCAAAGCGTTGCTCATCACGAATAAAAGCGACTGGCTCAATCGTCCAATGCTGTTGATAAACCTGCTCAGTGAAGTCAAATAAATGCACTTCAAGCCGTGTCTCTAAACCATTCACAGTTGGGCGTGAGCCTAGATTCGCAATGCCTTTTACTAAAAATTGATCATTGCGCGCAGCATGGACAGCGTAAACGCCTTTGCGCAAAGCAATATTTTCTGGGATACGTAAGTTTAAAGTAGGAAAACCAATCGTGCGTCCGCGTTTATCACCATGCCGAATACGGCCTGATAAAGTATAGGGACGACCTAACAAGGTTTTGACAGTGCTTAAATCAGCTTTCGCCAAAGCTTCACGTACCCAAGTACTGCTCACACGCTCACTAGCATGCAGCAAAGTAGAGGCTTGCAAAACTTCCATGCCTTGTGTCGCGCCTAAGTCTTGCAGCATTTGATAATCGCCACGGCGTTTTCGTCCAAAGCGAAAGTCATCACCAACTACCAAAGCCCGTACTTGTAAGCCATCCAGCAAAATCGTTTGAATGAATTCTTCAGGCTCCATTTCGGCCAGTGCTTGATTGAAGCTTAAACAGGCAAATTGCTTAACTTGTAAGGCCTGCAGATAAATAAGCTTGTCGCGCAAAGGCAGAATGCGAGTCGGTGGAGGTTTACGCAAATACTCAGCTGGTAAAGGTTCAAAACTAATCACCGTGGAAGCGAAACCTAAACTAGCTGCCTTATCTTGGACTTTTTGAATGACCGCCTGATGGCCTAAATGCAAGCCATCAAAATTGCCAATGGTCGCAATGCTGGGTATTGTTTGGTTGTTCCAAGTGCGCAGTAGCTTCATACGCTAACTTAAACCTGCAAAGTTTTGCTGGCGCAAGGCTTCATACACAACCACGGCTACCGTATTAGACAAATTTAAACTCCGACTATCCGGCAACATTGGGATCCGTAGTTTTAAATCTTCCGGCAAACTCAGCAACAGAATCTCGGGCAAACCACGGGTTTCAGGGCCAAATAGCAGCACATCCTCTTCTTTGAATTGAGTGTCTGCATACGAGGTTTGCGCCTTGGTACTACAAGCAAAGACACGCTTACCGAGCATCGCTTTGTTAAAAGCAGCAAAGCTTTCATGCTCTTGCACAACAGCTAAATCGCGATAATCCATTCCTGCACGCCGCACTTGTTTTTCATCCAAGGAAAAACCGAGCGGATGAATCAGATGCAAATGGCAGCCGGTATTCGCACACAAACGCATAATATTGCCAGTATTTGGCGGAATTTCGGGTTCAAATAAAGCGACATGAAACATGGCTCAGTTTGCCTCTTGAGCTTGATAGACAGTGCGACCCGCTAAAAAAGTACGTTGTACTTGACCATTAAAACTCCAGCCTGCAAACGGCGTATTTTTACCTTGGCTGAGCATCGTTTCTAAGGTGAAATCCCAAAGTACATCAGGTTTTAATAGCACTAAATCCGCAGGCGCGCCGATGGCAATGCAACCTGCATTGCTGCCAATAATCCGTGCAGGGTTAAAAGTAATCTTCCATAAGGCTTGCAAGAGCGGCAATACACCATCTTCTGCTAAACGTAGCGTCAAAGGAACTAAAGTTTCTAAAGACGAAATGCCCGGCTCGGTTTGTTGGAAGGGAGCTAGTTTCGCATCCAGCTCATGGGGCTGATGGTCGGAACAAATCGCATCAATCGTACCATCGCTCAAGCCTTGTAAGAGTGCATCGCGGTCAGCTTGTGCACGCAAAGGTGGGCGCACATGGCAGAGTGGATCAAAGTCTAAAACATTGCGCTCAGTTAAATACAATTGATGCGCCGCCACATCCGCAGTCACCGCTAAACCATCACGCTTAGCTTGGCGAATCAGGCGCACACTACCGGCTGCCGATAAGCGGCAAAAATGCACCCGGCTGCCCGTCAATTCCATTAAAGCAATGATTTGTGCGACGGCTACGGTTTCCGCTGCGGCTGGAATCGCCGGTAAACCTAAGCGCGTCGAAACCTCGCCTTCATGCATCACTCCACCCGCAGCTAAACCATGCTCGAGCGGATACATGAATACCGTTAAATCGTGAGTGGAGGTGTATTCCATCGCGCGCCGCATAATATTCAGGTTCTCAAACGGCTGCCAGCCATTAGTAACTCCTACACAACCCACTCGGCGCAAGCCACCAATATTGCATAAGCGCTTGCCTTCCAGTTTAAAGGTCATATTGCCAATCACTTCGACATTGGCTAACTGTAAGCCTTGATTGATCTTGCGAATCAAATTCACGGCTGCGGAGTTATCAATCGTGGTGGCAGGCTCAGGCTGATAGCATAAAGTCGTAACGCCACTAGCTACTGCTGCCCGAGTTTCGCTGGCTAAACTGGCTTTATGATCTAAACCGGGTTCACGTAACCAAGCCGCTAAATCAATCGCTCCGGGCATCAGCCATAGGCCAGCAGCATTCACCTTTTCTGCATCATGGAAATTTTCTAAAACAGTCGATTGATCGCCAATCGCGGCAATTTTGCCGTCTTGAATATAGACATTCGCGATTTGGTCGGTGCTTGAATTCGGGTCGAGTACACGCGCTTGCTGGATAATTAGATTGTTCATGCTGCACTCCCGCCCATAATCATTGCCATCACTGCCATGCGTACGGCTATCCCATTAGTGACTTGCTCTAAAATTACGGAGCGCACGCCGTCGGCGACTTCAGTATCAATTTCGACTCCGCGATTAATTGGCCCCGGATGCATCACAATCGAATCAGGCTTAGTCAGTTCTAAGCGTTGTTCATTCAAGCCATAAAGTTTGGCGAATTCACGTTCGGAAGGTAATAAGGCTCCAGCCATCCGTTCGCGCTGCAGGCGCAACATGATCACAACATCGACATCACGCAAACCTTCATCCATATCATGAAAAACCTTCACACCCATGCGCTCGATATTGGCAGGAATCAAGGTCTTCGGGCCAATTACGCGGACTTCGCCAGTGAGCAAGGTTGTTAAAGCATGAATCTGCGAACGCGCTACCCGTGAATGCAGCACATCGCCCACAATCGCCACTTTCAACGGTTCGAAAGCGCCTTTCTTTTGGCGAATCGTAAACATATCCAGCATTGCTTGTGTTGGGTGGGCATGGCGGCCATCACCTGCATTTAAGACGCTAATATGCGGTGCTGAATAGCGAGCAATGAATTGCGCGGTGCCTGCGTGTTCATGGCGGACGACAAACATATCCGCATTCATTGCTTCCAGATTGCGCACCGTATCCAACAGCGTTTCGCCTTTAGCGGTTGAGGAGGTGCGAATATCAAGATTGATGACATCAGCACCGAGGCGCTGGGCAGCGATTTCGAAGGTGACACGGGTACGAGTCGAGTTTTCGAAGAACAGATTCATGACTGTTTTGCCGCGTAGTAGCGGTGCTTTTTTCTGCTGCTTGGCGGGTAGGGTCACGAATTGCTCAGCGCGATCCATAATATCGTGCAGTAATTGATAAGGAAGCCCTTCAACGGTCAGGAAATGCTTTAATTTATTACCCGGCGCGAGCTGCATGCTCAGAGGCAAAGGGCCGGGTTTTAGATGAGGGTGCATGAGGCGTATTCGCTAGATGGCTAAGGTGGCTGTATTTTACAAGTTTGTGTCAGCCTGATAAACCCTTAAACTTAGGCTTTACGCACCAATTCCATCCGCAGCGGGTCTTGAGAAATATGATAAATATATTCTTTACCCGGTTCTTCACGCAGCACACACACTTGCGGTTCTATCGGTAGTTCACGGCCTTGGCGAGCAACAATCGCTGCTAAGCTAATACTCGCAGGGCGGCCATAATCGAATAACTCATTCATAGCGGCGCGAATCGTGCGTCCAGTATGAATAATGTCATCAACCAGAATGATATGCCGATCCTCTAAACTCAAGGGTAAGCGTGAAGGCTCAGTCTGCACAGGCAAGCCGGTACGATGATAGTCATCACGATAAAAGCTAATATTTAAAGTACCGAGCTCTTCAGACAGTTGTAAACGCTCATGCAAAACTTTGGCGAGCCAAACGCCGGAGCGCTCAATGCCCACTAATACCGGATTAGCAATCTGGTGGTCGTGCAGGTAAGTTTGGAGTTGGTCGGCGAGTTGGGTGAGTAAATCAGGTAGGTTATATTTGTTGTTGGTGGGCATGTTCTTGCATCCAATTCTCTAAAATAATCGCAGCCGCTAATTGATCAATTTCTTCTTTACGGATTTTACGCTTGCGACCGGCTTGGCGCGCATTTTTCAATAGCTGCTCTGCTTCCCGAGAGGATAACTGTTCATTGGCTGTCTGCACAGGGAGTGCTGTACGTTTTTCGAGTTCATGGCAAAATTTTAGGATAGTTTCTTGCATGCTGCTGTCACTGCCATCCAGTTTTCGTGGCATACCTACCACTAAAATCCTTGGCCGCCATAATTGAATTAAGCGCTCAATGCCTTGCCAGTCAGGTTGGTTATTTTGGGTGTATAGAACGGTTTGTGGGGTTGCTAGGCCAGTTAGAGTGTTCCCCACAGCAACACCCGTGCGATTCAGACCAAAGTCGAAGCCTAAGACAGTGATAGTCATGAACTAACTATGGCCAGCTGCCGTGCCTAGTAAATTCACATCAATCCCTAAAGTGGAAGCTGCCCCCCGCCAACGGTGCGGATAGGGCATATCAAACAAAATAGAGTTATTTGCCATGCAAGTGAGCCAAGAGTTTTCTTTGATTTCTTCCTCAAGTTGCCCCGGACTCCAACCAGCACAACCCAGTACTAGTAAAAACTGATCAGGGCCATTGCCAGCTGCAATGTCGTTCAAAATATCTTTAGAGGAGGTAATAGAGAGGTTTTCGGCAATATGCAGGGTGCTTTCCCACACACGATTGGTGTTATGTAGAATAAAACCTTGTTCCGATTGTACAGGCCCGCCACTCATGGCCACTCGGTTAGACAGCTGGATATCATTCAACTCAATATCTAATTGTGCAAGTAGTTCGCCGATAGTCACCTCAAGCGGACGATTAATCGTCACACCGAAAGCGCCTTCCTCATCATGCTGACAAATTAAGGTGACGGTATGATCAAAATTGGGATCGTCCATGCTGGGCATGGCAATCAACAAAGTGTTACGTAAATTAGAAATAGCCTGCATAAACCCTATTCTGTATTAAGAGTACCGCTATGGAAAATCCAAGTGCGGGTAATATTTAACTGATCCCATTTCTTGCGGATTTCTGCGGGCAGTGGAGGATAAGGTGAAGCCAATTTCACAATCCGCAAAGCTGATTTGTCTAAGATATTAAAGCCGGATGATACATCAATCTGACTGTCAACTATACGACCCGCATGGTCGAGAGTGACATTCAAAATCAACTTACCACTCATATTGCGGCGAATAGCTTCCTCTGGGAAGTTAATATTACCAATTCGCTCAATCTTCTTGATCCAGCTATCAATGTACTCTGCTTCTACTGCACTTTTGGCGCTCACTGCATCAATAAAATGAATGCGTGGGCGGCGTGCATACTGTGCTTCTGCAGCATCTACCTCTGCGAGTAATTGTGCAATTTCCTGTGCACTATCTGCGGTAATATCCGCAATCACATCATGCTGATTGTCAGGTTGATCAGGCTCTTTACTGATCGCCGTAAACGTAGTGCCTTTGGTGGTGAGAATTTGCGGCTCTAATTTTGGCTGCAAATCTTCAGTGCTCGCTTCGGATTGCAAAGGCGCTTCGCCAATATCTATTTGTGGGAACAGAGAAGCTAGTGGGCTGCGAGGCTTATTATCTTCATCTTCAGTGCCACTAGCTTCTTGATTAGCTTGAGCCAAAAAATTCACTTCTTTGGGTATCTCTTCACTCGGCATTTGCACAATAGTAATGTCCAAAGCAGGCGTTATCGCCAAACGTGGCAATACGATGGGAGCAAAAGATATACCGAAAATAACAGCCGCATGCACTGCCAAAGCTAAGGGCAGTGTTTTTATTAAGGGAGTATGATTCGGTGCGTAAATCGCCTCGTTCATTGGCATCGTCTATCTAGGTAGCTAATTGATTCTATTATTAAGGCCAATACTAGCCTTTGGTTATTTACCCTATCTATTGAATAGTAACATTAGCCGTTTTAGATAGGTAGTTTTCTCTTTACGGTTGTTTTTTGCGTTGAGGTTTATTGGATAAAATTTTTGCAATCCGATAACCGTCATTCGCATTTAAAAAATGCCGACCTTCGCTGAATACTGTTTCAGTATGACCATTCAGGGCAAAAACCCTATCCATATTTTGGCTATGCGCAGGGACAACAAAGTCCACAGAATCGGGGCGTTTGCTTTTGCGCACAATCGAAACATAGCGAATCGCGGGATGGGCTTGGTGATTCAGCCAGTATAAAAAAGTGCCGGGACGCTCTTCACGTAATTCTGAATACAAGCGCTTAGCATTGGCGAGGTCAATGCCCATCCCTGCTACAAACTCAGCCAAGGGTGTATTGACTGCTGATTCACTAATATCCGCCCAAGGCGTGCCGGTATGCGGTGTGGCAATAGTAATCAGTGTATGCACACGCACCGTTTGATGGTTCACTAGCCAATAACGCCCTACTAACCCCCCTGCCGAATGCCCGACTAAGGTTAGGGGCTCTTTGCGTTTTAGCGCGATAGCTTGCAAATACTGATCTAACACAGCCGCTTGATGAACAATGGACAGTTGATTGGGCAGCTCTAGGGTATACAGTATTTTCTTGGGGCGTTTAGCAAGCTGCGTGTTATTAACAATACCTTGTGGCGTAAACACTAAATTACCGCCATCAACCCAGCCGGATGATTGCAGGCTAGAGGTCACATGATGCTTACGCCAAGCCATGCCTTCTTCTTGAAATCCTGGAATTAATACTAAGGTCTCTGCCTTAGCGAGAGTGCTCAACAGGCTTAAGGCCAGCACTGCTAGCCAACTAACATACTTCATCTTCTACCCTTATCGATTAAAGCAGCCATTTACTGCTAGTATATAGTTTTCCTTAGACTGAATACTGCTGATGACCATTCGCTGTATTGCTTTTGATTTGGACGACACCTTGTGGGATTGCCACGCAGTGATTCAGCAGGCAGAGCAAACCATGTTTGCTTGGCTGCAACAATATTACCCTGTGATTGTGGCGCGTTATCCCAATGTAGAGAGCCTAGTCGCGAATCGCATTGCTTATGTAGAGCAGTATCCTGAGTTACAGCATGATTTGACCACGTTACGTACCCATTGGTTGCAACAATTGATGCTTGAAGCTGGGTATGAGCGGGAAATAGCCGATCAGGCTTTTCAAGTCTTTTGGCAGGCACGCAATCAAGTTGAGTTTTTCCCTGATGTACTTTCTACCTTAGAGCGTTTAGCACAAAACTATTCCTTAGGCGTCATTTCCAATGGTAATGCCGATGTTCATCATATCGGTATTGGGCATCTCTTTAAGTTTGCACTCAGCTCTGCAGAGGTTGGGGTCGCCAAGCCGCATCCAGCTATTTTTCAACAGGCTTTAAGCCAAGCCCAGATCCATGCAGATGAGATGGTTTATGTCGGTGATGACCCAGAAAAAGATGTGATTGGCGCTCAGCAAGTCGGTTTGCGTACTATTTGGTTTAATCCGCAACAGCGTAAACCGCCTTTAGGACTAAAGCCGGATGCAATAATGACGAATTTTGCTGAAATAGAAGCTCTAGTTAAATTATTATAAAGACTTCTTAGGGCGTTCTTTCTCACTAGAATAATTTATAACTGCCAATAGCTTCATGGATGAAGACGGACAGGATATTTCAATATGCAACACAGCCAAACCGTCAACCCTAAATCACGTGACCTTGATACTTGGGCACATCGCTTGTGGGTTTCTAACCAAGAGCGGGATTTAGATCTGCTGTATAAGGCCATTACGCCTTTATTAGCACGCGGTGAACCTGACTATTTACAACCTTGTAGCCTCGATGTAGCGGAAAACTTACGACTGATTGAGGCTGAACAGCTGACCTTACTCTCTGCTTTGCTAGCAGACCCGCTGTATGCTGAGCCCCTGAAGCAGGGTGAGATTGAGCGCGACTATGGCGGCCAAATTAGCCGCATTTGTTCCGGGATGTGGAGCTTGCATTCCTTTCGCGAAAATACAGCCGTAGCAGCTGATCCTACCCAAAAAGAACAAGCTGAATTAGTCCGTAACATGGTATTAGCGATGGTCGGCGATATCCGTGCAGTATTGATTAAGCTTGCTTGGCAATTACAATATTTGCGGCTATTAGCCCATGAAGAATTAGGCCCTATCCATACGCATGCGGCTAATCTCACGATGATGCTGTTCGCGCCATTAGCCAATCGTTTAGGCATCAGCCAAATCAAATGGGAGCTGGAAGATCTTTCCTTCCGTTTTCTAGAGCCGCAACAATACAAGAGCATTGCTAAATCACTCGCTAATACACGCTTGCAACGTGAAAAATATATTGAGGGATTTATTCAAATCATTCACTCGATGCTTGCAGAGGCCAATATCAAAGCCACTATTTATGGCAGACCCAAGCATATCTACAGCATTTGGAAAAAAATGCAGCGCAAGCATATTCCAATTGACCAACTCTATGATCTACGCGCCATTCGCATCATGGTGGAAGATAACGATATTTGTTATGAGGTTCTTAGCCTAGTCCATGCACGCTGGCCACATATCCAAGAAGAGTTTGATAATTACATTGCCCATGCCAAATCCAACGGTTATCAGTCGATCCATACGGTCGTGATGGGTCCTTTGGATCGTGCGGTTGAAATTCAAATTCGTACACATGATATGCATCGCTTTGCTGAGCTAGGCG
The DNA here is from genome assembly GCA_049292455.1 of Thiolinea sp. Taxonomy (GTDB): domain Bacteria; phylum Pseudomonadota; class Gammaproteobacteria; order Thiotrichales; family Thiotrichaceae; genus Thiolinea. The sequence goes on along the minus strand of JBATRF010000038.1, from coordinate 400,211 downwards.
TTGCTGCTCATTGGCGCTACAAAGAAGGTAGTCGCTATGATCGCAATCTCGATTTAGTCATTAACTCTATGCGGAAGTTATTAGATTCCGATATTGATGATGGCGAATTACTTGAAGACTTTCAGGCTGAATTATTTTCTGATCGGGTGTTTGTAGTTACCCCGAAAGGCAAGGTGGTTGACCTGATTAAAGGCGCTACCCCGATTGATTTTGCCTACGCGATTCACACCGATATCGGTCATCGTTGCCACAGTGCCAAAGTCAATGATCGGATTGTAGCGCTCACCTATCAGCTTAAAAATGGTGATACAGTCGAAATCATCACCAACAAAGAGCCGCGTCCACGCATTAATTGGTTAAATAGTAGTCTTAATTTTGTCAAAGCTCCGCGTACTCGACAAAAGATTAACCACTGGTTCCGCCAACAAAATCATGATCGCAATTATCAAGAAGGCTTAGCGATTTTAGAGCGAGAAAAGCATCTATTAAACTTTCCTAATCTAAAGGCGCACGACTTATTCCAGCAGTTTGGTAGACAAAACGAACGTGATTTCCTGATTGCATTGGGGCGTGGGGATATCAGTCATAAGCAATTCTCTGATTCGATTATTCGCTCACGTTCAACCGAAATTCCGATTCGCAAGATCAAAAAAGTCAGCCCAACAAAGCAGTTGGGAGGCGTGATTGTGCAGGGTGTAACAGATTTGGTCACTCAAATTGCACAGTGTTGCCAGCCCTTACAAGGTGAGGCTATTGTCGGCTATATCACGATTGGTCGGGGCGTTTCTGTGCATCGTGCGGATTGCAAAAATATCCAGCATCTTAATGATGAGCAAAAAAAACGCCTGGTTGACGTGAGCTGGCGAGGGGGAACGATGGATTATGCGGTTGATATTCAGGTCAGCGGTGAGAATAAGCCAGGATTAGTGAGGGATGTTGCCGATGTTTTGGCGCGTTTAAATATCAATATCCATGAAATTAATACCTTGCCACGAGAAAATGAAGAAGTGTCATTTATTAATCTAACGATACAGATTCAGGATATTGAGCAGTTATCTGAAGTTTTAGAAAAGTTAATGCAATTACCTTCAGTGAAAGATGCCCAACGCCGGTCTTGAGTTTCAGTTAAAAGCTAACATGCACCGAAGTTGTTTGGCCTGCTCGCAATACGGTTAATTCAGCGCTAGCACTGCTCATTAAGCCTTGCATGGCCTGCAAGCTAGAAGCATTACTATTAAGCGGTGTGCCATTAATGCCAGTCACTACATCACCTGCTTGTAAACCTGTTTGCCTGAATAAAGCTTCATTTTGACCGGGAGTTACTCTAAAACCGGTTAATTGGCCTTTTTCAGACACTGGGCTGGGGCGAATAACTTCTAATAACTTTAAATTATTTTGAGCAACTTGTTGGCGGAAACTACTTAAGCCAGCATCACCTGCCTTGGCTTCAGGATCAACTTGTGGCATTTGTGGTGGAACTGCGCCTGGCGGTACTGGCGATTGGCCAGGTGCTTGAGGAGCGCCATCTTCTTCAGCTTCTTCTTGTTGGATTTGTTGATTGTCTTGCTGCTGTTGCTGAAGCATTAATTGGTCAGGAACAATTTCTGGTTCTGGCTCAGGAATATACTCTTCCATCGGTGCTGCCTCAGCACCACCAGCTGTGGCGCTGGATTCGCTTAGTTTAGGCATACCCAAGGTTTCAATTTTACCGTTCCAACTAATTTCAACTTTGTCAGCAAAGACCTTTTCTAAGGTTGCACCATTGCTTTCTGCTATTGGCTCACCTATACCCACGACTTTTTGTGCGGCTCCACCCACTTCAATAACGGCTACCCCATTTTTATTAGGTAGTGCATATACACCTACTAATTTTAATGGAACACGTGGGGCTTCAACAGCTGGGGCGGGCGCTTCTGCTACTGGAGCAGGGGCTGCTGGAGCTTGTGGTGCTTGATAGACACCTAATAAATGATAGTTAGCCAGTTCTTGGCCAATATCAGTAGAGCTTGCATTGGCTGGGATCACTTCGACGGCAGGAGCCACTTCAGTTTGATTGGCTGCATTGATCATTGAGGGATCAGCTGGGAACAAAGTCCAAGTCAGGCGGGCTAAGAGAAAACCACTGAGAATGACCAATAAAAAGGTCACATGGTCAGGCAGTCTTTCCAGCATACGATCCAACAGTTGTTGTTGCTTAAGTTTTTGCATAGATCAAACCTGTGCAGTCAAAAATCAACCTTATAATATTCACGATACCAGCTTATAAACCGACTTGTCCCCTCATAAACGGAGGTTGTGGGTCGATAGCCGACAGCGTTTACTAAATCCTCAACATCGGCAAAAGTGTCTGGCACATCACCGGGTTGCAAGGGTAGAAGATTTAGCTGTGCTTTTCTACCTAAATGTGACTCAAGTGCAACAATATAATCAAGCAGCTCAATTGGTTGCTGTTGTCCTATATTATAGACTCGCCACGGCGCAGAACTACTACTTGGATCAGGTTTTTTGCCATTCCATGCAGAATTTTTTGCTGCAGGCTGATCCAATGTACGAATGACGCCCTCAACAATGTCATCGATATAGGTAAAATCACGCCGATGTTTGCCGTAATTATAAACATCAATCGTCTCACCCGCTAAAATCGCCTTAGTAAATTTGATGGGAGCCATATCCGGGCGACCCCAAGGGCCATAGACGGTGAAAAACCTTAAACCTGTAGTGGGTAATGCATATAAGTGTGAGTAGGAGTGCGCCATTAGCTCATTCGCTTTCTTAGACGCTGCATACAGTGATAAGGGGTGATCCACATTATCATGTACTGAATAAGGCATAGCTTCATTCGCACCGTACACTGAGCTTGAGGAAGCATAAACCAGATGCTTAATCTTTTGCTGGCGGCAACCTTCGAGAATATGTGCAAAGCCCACCAAATTACTATCCACATAAGCAAGCGGATTTTCTATCGAATAACGCACACCCGCTTGTGCGGCTAAGTGCACCACTGTATCAAAGGACTGATCAGCGAAAAGTTTAGCAATGCCTTGACGATCAGCTAGATCCATTTCAATCAATTGAAACTGTTGCTGGGCATCCTGTTCCCGAATGTGTGCTAAGCGGCTTTGCTTTAAAGCCACTGAATAATAATTATTTAAATTATCTAAACCAACTACCGTATCGCCACGCTTTAACAGCGCTAAGGCTACATGCATACCTATGAAGCCTGCAGCACCGGTAACGAGAACATGCATTGCTAAAATCCTCAGTTTGACTGGGTTAGCAGTGTAGCGACTTCCCGGTATTTCTCAGCGGTTTTTTCGACAATCGAGCTAGGTAAGTTAGGGCCGGGATAAGTTTTGTCCCAATCCAAGGTCTCCAAATAGTCACGCACAATCTGTTTATCGAACGAGGGCGGATTACTGCCGACTTTATATTCTTTAGCTGCCCAGAAACGTGAGGAGTCAGGCGTAAGAATTTCGTCGATTAGAACTAAGTTGCCTTGCTCGTCTAAACCAAACTCAAATTTGGTATCGGCAATAATAATATTGTGTTCCAAAGCATAAGCCGCCGCGCGTTTATACAGTTCAATACTGATATCGCGCATTTGCTCGGCTAAGTCTTTACCGATTTTTTCTTCAACTTGGTCATAGCTGATATTGATATCGTGTAAGCCGACCTCTGCTTTGGTGGATGGCGTAAAAATCGGCTTAGGCAGCTGCTGCGCCATGCGCAAGCCCATCGGTAAAGGTAAGCCGCAGACTGTGCCGTTCATTTGATAATCTTTCCAGCCTGAACCAATCAAATAACCACGGACAATCGCCTCTACCGGTAAAGTTTTTAAGCGTTTTACCAGCATGCTGCGCCCTGCGAGCATTTGCTTTTCTTCAGCGCTTAAAGGCAGATCGTCTAGGGTCAACTGGCTCAGATGATTAGGCACAACATCTTTCAGCTGTTCAAACCAGAATAAAGCGACTTGAGTCAGAATTTTGCCTTTATCCGCAATCCCTGTCGGTAGCACAACATCGAAAGCAGATAGGCGATCAGTGGCTACGATCAGCATGTGTTGATCATCAATTGCATAGATATCCCGCACTTTGCCACGCGCAAGGAGAGGCAGGTTTTGCAGGTTGGTTTCAAGGACGGGTGCGGGTGAATTTGAAGTACTAACGGATTGGCTCATTGCTGCATAAAGTAGTGAGAAATGGATTAAGCCGTTATACTATCAGATTTTTCGTTTTATAAGGGTAGCAAGATGATGCAACCACTCGTAGGGGTGGTCATGGGCAGCAATAGCGACTGGAAAGTCATGTCCAAGGCCGTTGAACTGCTAGAGCAGTTTGGGGTAGCGCACGAATATAAAGTCGTGTCGGCGCATCGTACACCAGACTTGCTGTTTGAATATGCCAGTACTGCGCAAGTTCGTGGTTTGCAATGCATCATTGCGGGTGCGGGTGGTGCAGCCCATTTACCCGGTATGCTCGCCGCTAAGACACCGCTTCCCATCTTGGGAGTGCCGGTGCCTTCACGCTATCTCAACGGCCAAGATTCGCTGTATTCAATCGTGCAAATGCCCAAAGGTATTCCCGTTGCGACCTTTGCGATTGGTGAGGCAGGTGCGGCCAATGCGGCACTTTTTGCCATTGCGCAATTAGCTTTGCAGGATGCGGCTTTGGCTAAGCAACTGGCTGAGTTCCGTGAAACCCAACGCGAATATGCTTTAAATATGCCATTGCCGCCACCTGCGGAATAGGCTTTTTTTACCCCTATCTTTTAGTTCATTGAGTGTCGAGTTAATGCTTCTTCCCGGTTCAACGATTGGTATGCTCGGTGGTGGGCAATTGGGGCGCATGTTTACCATAGCAGCGCGTACTTTAGGCTATAAAGTCATTGTGCTAGAGCCTGATCCATATAGTCCCGCAGGCCAGTTAGCTGATCAACATATCAAGGCTGCTTACCATGATGAGCAGGCCTTAACTCAATTCGGCCAGCAGTGCGATGTTATTACGACTGAGTTTGAAAATATTCCAGCCCAGACCTTGGAATTTTTAACGCAGTTTTGTCCAGTGCGACCTTCGGCTGCTGCAGTACAAGTTGCACAAGATCGGATTGTCGAGAAAGAGTTTGTACGTAGTTGTGGCTTGTTGCCTGTACCCTTTGCGGCCATTCGCAAGCTTGAGGATATTCCGAGTGCTTGTTCGCAAATCACCTTTCCAGCTATCCTGAAAACTGCGCGCTTAGGTTATGACGGTAAAGGTCAAATGACTGTTAATAACCCAGTAGAAGTCGAACAAGCCTTTCAGCAGCTTAAAGCAGTTGATTGCGTACTAGAGCAGCGTGTCGATTTAGAGCAGGAAATTTCGGTAGTACTGGCGCGCAGTGTTAGCGGCGATATGCAGTCCTTCCCTATTGCAGAAAATCTGCATCGGCAGGGCATTTTGCATCAAACGATTGCGCCTGCACGGATTAGCGAATCTTTAGCTGAGCAAGCCAAGCAGGCTGCATCAAGCATGGCAGCTAAGCTAGAGTTTGTAGGCGTGATGGCAGTCGAATTCTTTGTCACGTGCCAAGGCGAGCTATTGATTAATGAGATGGCTCCACGCACGCATAATAGCGGTCATTATACTTTAGATGCTTGTATTACTTCGCAATTCGAGCAGCAAGTACGGATGGTCTGTGGATTACCCTTTGGCGATACACGCTTACATACGCCTGTGGTGATGATGAATCTGTTGGGCGATCTTTGGGGCAGCAGCCAGCCTATTTGGCAAGAGTTATTAGCTAGCCCTAACAGCAAGCTGCATTTATATGGTAAGCATGAAGCACGTCCGGGTCGAAAAATGGGGCATTTTTGTACGCTCAATCCCGATTTGAAGGCAGCGATTGCTGAAGCAGATCGGATTTTCTCTACTCTACAGCAGGTTTAAAGCATGGCGGATAGCAATTATTTACGCGAGATTCGTCAGGATATCCGCTTTGAAGCTGAACTGTGCGGGCATCCCTTTACCTTGCTAAGCACTTGGGGGATTTTTTCACCCCGCGAAATTGATGAAGGCACTGAACTACTTCTGAAATATCTCGAAATCAATCCAACCGATGATTGCTTTGACCTAGGTTGTGGATATGGCCCCGTTGGTTTAGCGATGGCTAAGCTAGCCCCTCAAGGCAAAACTTTGATGGTGGATAAGGATTTCATGGCGGTTGAATACAGCAATCGCAATGCACAATTGAATAAATTGCCCAATGCGCAAGCGATGCTCAGTAACGGTTTTCAGCATATTGATCCAAGCTTACGTTTTGATGTGATTGCCTCGAATATTCCAGCCAAAGTTGGCAAGGAAATGATGACGATCTTGCTCAACGATATGAAAAAACATCTGAAGCCGGGCGGACGAATTTACCTCGTCACCATCAATGGTTTACGTGAGTACATGAAGCGCAATTTGCAGGAAGTGTTTGGCAACTATAGCAAGCTTAAACAGGGCAAGAACTACACTGTCTCCTATAGTGAGCGTCATTAAGCGCTTTTATCGTTAGTTTTCACAGTTTCGTCCTGAAAACTAAATTAGTTGCTCAGTAAAATAATTTATTAACAATGCTTAGACTATAATCAGCTTTGTCCCAATTCGTTACAGGGACTTTTTTACTTAAACATTAAGGAGTAAGACATGGGTGTTGTTGAGATTTTAATCATGCTTGCGATTGGTGCTGTAGCGGGTTGGCTGGCGGGTAACCTAATTCGCGGTGGTGGTTTCGGCTTAATAGGGAATATTGTTGTTGGCTTGATTGGTTCTGTGGTCGGAACCTTCCTCGGTGGTATGGCTAGTGGCGCATTTGGTTGGAGTATTCCAGGTATTTGGGGTTCGATTCTTTGGTCAACCATTGGTGCTGCTCTGTTGTTATTTATTGTTAGTCTATTCAAACGTGTGTAAACAGATTTGCAGCCAAGCAAGTGCACTTAGGTGTATTTGCTTGGTGATCTGCCCCTCTTTCTTTTTCTTCATCAATCCACACTGACAAACTCAAGTTTTATACTTCTCTCTCTTGCCTGATCGGGGTAAAGTAAAAGACTTCCCTACTCTATCACCGCAGGACTATAACAATGGCTGACGAATTATCCCAAGCTGCGTTGGATTATCACCGCTATCCAACCCCAGGCAAGCTGGAAGTTACTCCCACTAAAAATATGGTTAACCAACGCGATTTGGCTTTGGCTTATTCGCCGGGGGTAGCAGCGGCCAGCTTAGCAATTGCTGAAAATCCTGCCTGTGCTGCCGAGTACACCACCCGTGGCAACTTAGTCGCAGTTATTTCAAACGGTACGGCGGTCTTAGGTTTAGGCTCGATTGGTGCTTTAGCCTCTAAGCCCGTGATGGAAGGAAAAGCGGTACTCTTCAAAAAATTCGCGGGCGTGAATGCTTTTGATATTGAAGTCGATACCCTCGATGTGGATCGTTTTGTTGATGCAGTCAGCTTATTAGAGCCTACTTTCGGCGGAATCAACTTAGAAGACATTAAAGCACCAGAATGCTTTGAAGTAGAAAAGCGCTTAAAAGCGATTATGAAGATTCCAGTGTTTCATGATGATCAACATGGGACCGCTATCTGTGTAGCCGCCGCGATTCGGAATGGTTTGCGGGTCTCGAATAAGAATATTGGTGAGATCAAATTAGTCTGTTCAGGTGCTGGTGCTGCTGCGATTGCCTGCTTGAACTTGCTGGTCGAAATGGGTTTAAAGAAAGAAAATATCACGGTGAATGATCGCTTCGGCATCATCTATAAAGGCCGTGTCGATGAAATGAACCCCTACAATTCTGCCTATGCAATCGAAACTGAAGCGCGTACTTTAGACGATGTGATGGATGGTGTAGATGTATTTTTAGGCTTATCCGCCCCGCGCGTCCTAAAGCAAGAGCATGTTAAGCGCATGGCCCCGAATCCTTTGATTCTAGCCTTGGCTAATCCTGAGCCAGAAATTCGCCCCGAACTGGTTCACGAAGTACGTAGTGATGCCATTGTTGCTACTGGTCGCAGCGATTACCCGAATCAAGTCAATAATGTTTTGTGCTTCCCCTTTCTGTTCCGTGGTGCTTTAGATGTCGGCGCTACTGAGATTAATGACGCTATGAAAATTGCTGTCGTTGAGGCGATTGGCGATTTGGCGATGCGTGAAGCAGCCGATACGGTAGTCGCTGCTTATGGTGGCAAAGCCTTCAGTTTCGGGCGCGACTATTTAATTCCTAAACCGTTTGATCCTCGCTTGATGACTATCATTCCGCCGCGTGTCGCCAAAGCTGCAATGGATACCGGAGTCGCCACTCGCCCGATTCAAGATTGGGATGCCTATCAGCGCGAGCTAGAAACCTTCGTCTTCCGTTCTGGCATGACGATGAAGCCTGTGTTTGAGTTGGCTAAGCGTAATCAACAGCGGATTGTCTTTGCCGAAGGTGAATCGCAGCGCGTCATTAATGCGGTACAAATTTTGGTGGATGACAAAATCTGTAAGCCCATTCTGTTAGGTGATCCGGCTAGCATTCAACAAAACATTGATAATTACGGTTTGCGCTTAAAAGTCGGCGAAAATATTGAAGTCATCGACCCCCGCAATAATCCTGATTACCAAAAGCATAAACAGGCTTATTACGAGCTGATGTCCCGTAAAGGTGCGACACCTGCGTATTCGAAGCGTGCCATTGCTACACGCAATACCGCTTTGGCGGCGATCATGGTGCGTTCAGGTGATGCCGATGCCATGCTTTGTGGGGTGGAAGGCAACTATATTTCTCACTTACGTTATATCCGTGATTTGATCGGTGCACGCCCCGGTTTGGCTGATGTGGCTGCTGTCACTATGCTGATCTTAAAAAAGGGTACTTATTTCCTCACCGACACCCATGTCAGTGTGAATCCCACAGCTGCACAAATCGCTGATAGCACCGCGCTCGCGGCTGAATTGATGACTGGTTTCGGGATGGAGCCAAAAGCAGCGCTGCTCTCGCATTCTAATTTTGGCAGCCGCCAAAACGAACATTCAGAGAAAATGCGCCAAGCCCTACAAATTCTGCGCGATAAATACCCACATATTTTAGCCGAGGGCGAAATGCATGCAGATGCGGCGCTGTCACAAGAAATACGTGACCGCTTGTTCAAAAACTCAGCCTTTACCGGTGAAGCAAATCTGTTGGTTTGCCCTTCTTTGAATGCTGCGAATATTTCCTACAATATGACCAAAATGTTGGCAGATGGCTTGCCGGTTGGCCCGATGCTGGTTGGTACTAATTATCCTGCGCATATTTTAACTGAAAGTACCACCGTACGCGGTATTGTGAATATGGCTGCTTATGCGAGCCTTGATGCGATGAATCGTAAGCAGTAAATCAACTTCAGGGGCACTTCGTTATTGAAGTGTCCCTAGTTGTTTTCCTTAGGGTTTTTAGTAGCCTTAGTTTTCGCATAACGCGCTAAAAACCGATCTAATTGATTAGCAAAGGCTTGCCGATCTTGCTGATTTAAAGCAGGGGGGCCACCGCCTGTAATAGTGCCACTACTTCTTAACTCTTCCATTAAATTACGCATTCTTAAGCGCTCCCGCATATTTTCTGGCGTATAAAATTCACCACGTGGATTCAAGGCATGGGCTTGGCGATCAATTACTTGGGCTGCGAGCGGAATATCCGCTGTAATCACTAGATCGCCGACTTGCACCGTTTGCGCAATATAATTATCCGCTACGTCAAAACCAGCACCGACTTGTTTGGTTTTAATGAACGGCGAGCGTGGCACGCGCAAAGGCTGATTGGCGACTAGAATGACTTCAATTTGCTGGCGCTCAGCAGCACGAAATAAAATATCTTTAATCACATTTGGACAGGCATCCGCGTCGACCCAAATTTGCATAGAGCTTTCCTTCATTGCGTTATGGCTAACAGATAATAGCGCTTAAAAGCCGTAACTTACCATGCACTGCTAGACAGCCTAGCTCCATAACGTACAATCCACTCATGGACATATCACCAATTCTCAATCCCCTGAATACCCCGCAACGTGCAGCGGTCGGCGCTCCACCCAAACCGTTATTGATCTTAGCGGGCGCGGGTAGTGGTAAAACCAAGGTTTTAGTACATCGTATTGCTTGGCTACTGGAAGTGGAAGGCGTGTCGCCCTTAAGCATTTTAGCAGTCACCTTTACGAATAAAGCCGCGAATGAAATGCGTGGGCGGATTCGCGACTTGCTGAATATGCAGGTGGGTGGCTTGTGGGTCGGGACTTTCCACGGTTTGGCGCATCGCTTATTACGCCTACATTGGCGCGAAGCGAATTTGCCACAAACCTTCCAGATTCTGGATTCAGAAGATCAGCTGCGGATGATCAAGCGCATTCTCAAGGCACTCGATTTGGATGAGACTCGCTGGCCACCACGCCAAGTGGCCGGTTTTATTAATAGCCGTAAGGATGAAGGTTCGCGTGCCAAGCACCTTGATGATCGTGGCGATCCGGTACAAGCACAGTTGATTCGTGTGTATAGCCTGTATGAGGAACAATGTCAGCGGAATGGTGTAGTGGACTTTGCCGAATTGCTGCTACGTTCGCTAGAAGTACTGCGCGATAATCCCGATTTACAAAGTCATTATCGGAATCGCTTTCGGCATATTTTGGTGGATGAGTTTCAGGATACGAATGCCCTGCAATATGCTTGGCTGCGCCTCATTGCTGGGCAAAAAAATCCGATCTTTGCTGTGGGCGATGATGATCAATCTATCTACGGTTGGCGGGGTGCGAAAATTGAAAATATTCGTAATTTCACGCGTGACTATCCTGACTGTGAAACGATTCGCTTAGAGCAAAACTATCGTTCCACTGGCAATATCCTCAAGGCCGCTAATGCTTTAATTGATAATAATCGCGGGCGCTTAGGGAAGAATCTCTGGACGGATGGCAGCAATGGCACGCAGTTGGATTTGTATGCGGCTTTTAACGAATTAGACGAGGCTCGTTATATTGCTGGGCGGATTAAGCAGTGGGTCGATCAGGGCGAGCGGCGGGATGAAGTGGCGATTCTATATCGTTCCAATGCGCAATCGCGGGTGTTTGAAAGTGTCTTTAATGAGCAGCGCATTCCGTATCGGGTTTATGGCGGCTTGCGCTTCTTCGAACGTGCTGAGATTAAAGACGCACTCGCGTATTTGCGCCTGACTTTGAATCATGCGGATGATCCTTCTTTTGAACGGATTGTGAATCACCCCCCACGTGGGATTGGTGAGCGCACCGTGGATACTTTACGCCAAGTCGCGCGTGCGGAAGGTCGTTCCATGTGGGAAGTGACCGAAGAAGCTGCGCGTTCGGGTGAGTTCACGCCGCGCGCGGCTAATGCCTTGCTGCAATTCATTCAGTTGATTAAGCAAATGGGTGAAGAAATTCAGCGCTTACCTTTAGCTGAGCAAGTGGATGCAGTGATCGCCTTAGCTAAATTAAAAGAGCATTTTCTAGCTAAAGAAAAAGGCGAAACTGGCCAAGCGCGGGTGGATAACTTAAACGAACTTATCACTGCTGCGGCGGGCTTCATTCAGGTGCAAACCGATGAGTTGCCCGAAATGGATGACCTTTCTTCTTTCCTTGCGCACGCTGCGTTGGAGGCGGGTGAAGGTCAAGGCGAAGCGGGTGAAGATTGCGTGCAGATGATGACTTTGCACTCAGCGAAGGGTTTGGAGTTTCCTTTAGTTTTCCTTGCCGGTTTGGAAGAAGGCTTATTCCCGCATCAAATGTCGGCGGATGATCCGGGGCGCTTGGAAGAGGAACGTAGGCTATGTTATGTCGGGATTACTCGTGCTGAGCAACAACTCGTTTTGAGTTATGCCGAGCAGCGGCAATTGCATGGGCAGACACGAGCGAATCCGCCTTCGCGCTTCTTGCGTGAATTACCGGAAGAGCTGCTCAATGAAGTGCGTCCCAAGGTGAAAACCTATCAAACCAATTATCGAGCGACTGTACCCGCTGCGCATAGCCTGCCGCGTGGAACTAGAACTGAAAGCGGTTATAGCATCGGCCAGCGCGTCAGTCATGCGAAATTCGGTGAAGGGATTATTACTAATGCCGAAGGTGCAGGTCAGCATGCACGGGTCGAAGTGAATTTCAGCGCTGTTGGGCGTAAATGGCTAGTGCTAGGTTATGCCAATCTAGAAAAGCTTTAAGGTTAATGATAAATGCCTTGCTGCATACTCAGTAAGGCATTGACTGCGGCTGCCGCAAACATAATCCCACCCCAGCGACCTTCAATTAAAATATATTCAACGCCTAGCTCAGCGTAGCTTTCTTGCAATACTTCCTTGCCATATTCGGTATTTACAAAACCTGAAGGCATGGCGATGATCAAAGCAGGTTTTTCCACCTCTTCTGCTTTTAATAATTCCAACAAGCGGCATAAAGCAGTGCTGGAATAGCCAAACACCACAATGCTGTTTTTTAGATAAGGTTTCCATAAATCGACGGCGGTCATAGCACGGGTTTGCTTGGTGCTTTTAGCCATAGAAATGACCGAGGATTTATTGATAAAACACAAGGGCTCTTGGTAGAGCAATTTTCTGTCTAAAGTACTGCCTAAAGTATCGTGGTCATACAACATATAGGCGTATTTTTTGATGGATTTCTTGCCAGCTTCTATCGCATTAGGGCTGAAGCGGACGCGCTCAGCTAAGGATGGTTCGCCACAAGCACGAATTAAATACAAAACAATTTGTTGCTGATCAACAGTGAAGTTTTCTAATTGGCTGAGTTCACGGATACTGTCCCAGACTTGCACCTCGATTTTCTCGGGGTCGCGGATGTATTGCATAATTTTTTATTACCTAGCTCGCTTTTATTGAACGACAAAGTCGAAATATTGATGCGGATAAGGTTCATGACGCAGGGTAAAGTGCCACCACTCTAACCCAAAACCCTGAAAGCCATAGCCTTCCATGATGAGCTTTAAAAGTAAACGGTTAGCACGTTGATCTGCAGTCAGTTTTAGATAATTGGGTGCAGAAGCTTTGCCAAAAAAATCAAACTCAGTGCCCATATCTAATTCGGGATGAGTGTTATTTTGTAAGTTCACTAAGCTTAAATCAACCGTACTACCACGCGTATGGCTGGAGCGTTTAGCAATATAACCTTGAGCGAATAATTCAGATTTGCTCAAATCGGGGTGGAAACGTGCAGCGATTTGCCGATCTTCCGGTGTGTGTTCCCAACGTAGAAAATGCGCTACCGCACGTTGCGGACGATAAGCATCAAAAATCTTTAAGCCTAAACCAAACTCAGCTAAAGCGGCTTGAACTTGTACCAGTGCTTTTGCGGCTGCCGTACTGAGAATGGCTTCATTGTTTAGATAGCCGTCTACCTTTTCACCCAAAAAATTATTGCTACTGGAATAGCGAATATCGCGAATAATACTAGGCGCAAAGGCAGATAAGCGCACAAAGCCTGTGGGCAGTTGAGTTTGGGTCACTTCGCTTTGCCAGCTAATAAACCAGCAGGGCGAATTAGGGAGCGGATATCTTCATAGGGAATAGTCAGTTCAGTTGGCCCCATCACATAGGGAGCTACTTCGTAACTATTAAAAATAAAGCTTAAACCTTCTTTATTCACCCCATAATTGTCATTGAGTACGAAGGCATTATTCGCAAAATTAAAACCATCTTCCTCAAGACTAGAATGCTCAGCTAGCTGGCGGGCTTCGCGAAAGGCTTGCTCACCTTCAACATTTAACGCAGCTTCATAACCCGGATTCATTAAGTCGTCTAAGGTAACTTGGTTGCCATCGGCTAAATTCAGCACAATAAAGCGGCTGCCATTGAAAGGATGTGCTCCGCCGGTGGAGCCAAACTCTTCAATCAATAGGGTTAATAAAGTATTGGTGTTGTAAGTAATGCGCACGCTGCGTTCCAGCTGCCAACTGGTAAAATTACTCGCATCTTGTTGATAGTCTTGAATAAAGCTATCCGCGAAAGAGGCTAACGACTTAGTCCCTGTGGTATCGCTCGGTGCACCTTCAATCGTATCTAAGAGCTGCTGCTGAATCAGATCATTGATTTTGCTGGCTAATTCGGGTTTAGTTTCTGAGCTGATTTCTGGATAGCTAAACTTGACGGTAGCACAAAGGCTGTCTTCAGATTTTATGTTGTTCGTTTCACTCGGACACTTAGAGCCACCTTGGCGCTTAAACTCACGCATTTGATAGCTAATGCCCAAGGAAGAGGCATTAGCATTTTCATCGGCAGCATGGTTGCCGCTATCACAAGCAGATAGAACAGATGCCAACAGAAGCATTGGCAAAAAAGGCAGTCGCATAGATTTCTCGCTTATAATGGCGCCGCGGGCATCATTAACCCCCAAACCGTACCTAGCGTATCAAAGTTGACTAGGCTTGCGAAGCTAAAAAGCAGATAGAGGTGTTTTCTTAGGCTAAGGGGCCAGGCGCTCAATTTGCCAATTAGCTTGCCCGGTTTGACGGCGATATTCAAATCGATCATGTAGCCGATTAGGCCGACCCTGCCAGAATTCCACCGTATCTGGGATGATACGAAAGCCTCCCCAAAAGTCAGGCAGCGGAATTTCACCCTTATTAAACTTCTGTTTCACTTCTTCTAATTTAGCCTCAAGCAAGCTACGCGAACTAATAATCGAGCTTTGTGCCGATACCCAAGCACCTAACTGGCTACCGCGCGGGCGGCTAGTGAAGTATTTAAGTGATTCTAAAGTAGAAACTTTTTCAATCCGCCCAGTAATTTCAACTTGGCGCTCCAGCTCTTTCCAAAAGAATAGAGCAGCAACCTGTGGATTCTCGGCAATTTGCTGGGCTTTTTGACTGTGGTAATTCGTATAAAATACAAAGCCTTGTTCATCAAAAGCTTTTAACAGCACAGTGCGTAGCGTGGGTTTGCCTTGAGGTGATGCGGTGGCTAATTGCATGGCATTCACTTCAGCTAGTTTAGCTTCATTAGCCTGTTCGAACCACGCCTCAAATTGCAGAAAAGGGGTCGCGGCCAAATTGTCGCGGCTTAAGCCTGCTTGAGTGTATTCACTGCGTAATGCTCCGATATCCATGCTTGGCTTTCTCACTTCAGTTGGAGTGGTGATTATAGCGGTTAGTAAGCACAAAGAAAAAAGCCAGACACAAGGTCTGGCTAAAGAAGCGCAAAGGAAGGGCTAGAACCTTTGCGCCAATAGGAGTCCAGTCTGGACTCTAGGGGCTAACAACACGAGTAAAACTTATAAACCATAAAAATCAGCGATGTATTGTTGATCCTGCACGGGCATAGGCAGGACAGGCACAGACTGTGGCTGAGGCACCTCGTTACGTGCTATGTAGTTATTCACCACCGTTCGTTGTGGAGCAACTTGCATTCCCGGAACGGCTACTGTTCTAAATATATTTGGTAACACGCCATCGGCTGGGCCGGGTAGACTCACACGGTAAGCGGAATAGGCTTGTTGTTCCCAAGTTTGGTAAACCGAGCTAGTTTGTATGCCGGAGCAGCCTGCTAATAAATTAGCAGTCAACACTAGCAACACGAGCCGTTTCAACGGTCTTATTCTTATTGCTTTCATGATGTTTTAGGTTTGTTTGGGTTTGTATGTGCTTATGATTGCAGAGAATTTTTTCTTATGCACTCATCATTTGGATGAATGGATATTTCCCTAGATAATTGGCTTTAATTAAGAGATTAAGGGATGTTTAAGCTTGAAAAGGAGTTTAAATCTGCTGTTGCAAGGCCCATTCAATATGTTCGCGCACGAGTGGGCTAACCGTTGTAGCTAGTTTAGCCCGCAAAGCTTGCTGCGTTTTAGTGCTTTTCGGCGCATTACCTAAAGCCACTGCGATGTTACGTAGCCAGCGTTCGTGGCCAATACGTCTGATCGCTGTGCCTTCAAGCTTGGCTAAAAATTCGGTTTCATCCCAAGCGAATAATTCTAACAAATGAGCACTATCTAATTGATGACGAATTTGAAAATCAGTTTCCACGCTGATTTGTGCAAAACGATTCCACGGGCAAATTAATTGGCAATCATCACAGCCATAAATTCGATTACCTATTAAGGGGCGAAATTCAAGTGGAATCGAGCCAGCATGTTCAATCGTTAAATAAGAAATACAGCGATTGGCATCTAATAGATAAGGCTGAATAATCGCTTGAGTAGGGCAAATAGCAAGGCAAGCACTACAGGAGCCGCAATGCTCAGTGGTCGCTCCGGTTTCAGTGAGCGGAAGGTCGGTATATAACTCGCCCAGAAAGAAATAAGAGCCAGCATGGCGATTAATGACATTGGTATGTTTACCCAGCCAACCTAAGCCTGCTTTAACTGCGATAGGTTTTTCCAATACAGGCGCACTATCTACAAAAACTCGATAGCGCAGCGAGCCAATTTCAGTTTGTAAGCGCTGCGCCAACCTTTCTAGGCGCTGCCGCAAAACTTTATGGTAATCACGCCCTAAAGCGTACCGCGAAATATAGGCAAGCTCCGGGTGATTTAGCACCATTTCAGCAGGGGCACTCGGTTCTGGCCAATAATTCATGCGCACACTGATAATAGATAATGTGCCTTCGACTAATTCAGCGGGGCGGCTGCGCTTAGTGCCGTGGCGCTGCATCCAATCCATATCGCCGTGATAGCCGTTTTCTAGCCAATCCCAGAGTTTTTGTTCTGCGCTGGATAAGTCTAGTGAGCTTACGCCAATGGCATCAAAGCCGAGTTCTGCTCCCCATTCGGGCAGTTTGGCGCTAATATCAGCGCTTAAAGCGGCTTTTTTAGGATCATCTACAGGCATGTTGCTTAGCAGTTCATCTTATAAACTCCCAGTTTACACCATTGAGCAAGTGCGTGAGCTGGATCGTAGAGCGATTCAAGAACAGGGTATTCCGGGTTATGTATTGATGGAGCGGGCAGCTATTGCTTTGTTTGATGCTATTATTGAGCATTATCCTCAGGCTCATTCAATGTGCATTGTGTGTGGAGTTGGGAATAATGCGGGCGATGGTTATGTGTTGGCGCGCCTGGCTAAACAAGCGAACTGGCAAGTATTCGTGTTAGCAGTAGTTGCGCCCTCAAGCTTACAGAATGATGCACAGACGGCTTATCAAGATTATTTAAAATCTGGTGGTGAAGTGGCTTTTTTCACTGGAGACTTGCCTTTAACAGATATATTGGTGGATGCCTTATTTGGTACTGGTTTAACGCGACCGCTACAAGGGCAATTTGCAGCTGCGGTTGAAGCGATTAATGCTTATCCGAATCCAGTGGTTGCAGTGGATATTCCTTCCGGCTTAAATGGCAATACCGGGCAGCCGCTTGGCATTGCAGTTAAAGCCGCTTTGACGGTGAGTTTTATTGGCTTGAAGCAAGGCCTACTCACAGGGCAAGCGCGCGATTATGTGGGCGATTTGGTATTAGCTGATTTAGGCTTACCTGAAGCAGTAATTCAACAACTACCTGCGCAGGCCTTTACCCTTGCCACTCAGCGGTTAAAAGAGCAGCTACCTAAGCGTGCGCGTTGTGCACATAAAGGCAGATTCGGGCATGTGCTGTTGATTGGCGGGCAAGCGGGTATGGCGGGCGCGATTCGTTTGGCGGGTGAAGCGGCTTTGCGTACTGGCAGTGGCTTGGTCAGTATAGCGACTGATCCATCCCATGCGGCTTGGCTGAATCTTAATCGCCCTGAACTCATGATAAATGCAGTACAAGCTAGTGATATAACGGCTGCTTTAACAGGAAAAACAGTAGTGGGTTTAGGGCCGGGGCTAGGGAAAACTGCATGGTCACAAGCAATTTGGACAGAAGCGCTTAAAGCTAATTTGCCCTTAGTCTTAGATGCAGATGCTTTAAATCTACTCGCACAAGCACCCCAGCAGCGCCAAAAATGGATATTAACGCCGCATCCTGCTGAGGCAGCGCGTTTATTAGCCAGTAGCACGCAAGCGATTGAACAAGATCGTTTTGCTGCAATTAAAGCGCTGCAGCAACAATATGGCGGTGTGATTGTTTTGAAAGGTTCAGGGACTTTAATTGCTGATAGCCAGCAGATCTATGTCTGTCTTGCGGGTAATCCGGGGATGGCGACCGCTGGGATGGGGGATGTGTTGACTGGAATTATCACGAGTTTATTAGGCCAAGGTTTGAGTTTAATGGATGCAGCTTGTACAGGCGTATTAGTGCATGCTTTAGCAGGCGATCAGGCAGCTAAGCAAGGCGAGCGTGGCTTACTAGCTAGTGATGTTATCAATGAGCTACGTGAGCTGGTAAATCCATGACAAGTCGAGAAATTTATTTGCCAAATGAAGCGGCTACCCTAGATTTAGGTGCGCAAATTGCACGACAATTTCCTATAGGCGGTATCATTAAACTGCATGGCGATTTGGGCGCAGGCAAAACCACTTTTGTGCGCGGCTTATTAAGGGAACTTGGGTATCAAGGCACGGTCAAAAGTCCTACTTATACCCTGGTTGAACCGTATCAATTGGCAGATCGCACGATCTATCATTTTGATTTGTATAGGCTAGCTGATCCAGAAGAGCTAGAATATATGGGCATTCGGGATTATTTAGATGCCAATGCACTGTGCATCTTAGAATGGCCTGATAAGGGCGGGGCTTATATCCCAAAGGCCGATTTAGCAATTAATATTCAAATGCATTTAGCAGGGCGAATGGCTTATTTAAAATACAGTTAATTTTAATATTTTCAATTACTTACAAAGTATTCATAAAAAAATACTTGAAAAATGTCCGTTGTAGGTTAGTATGTGATCATACCGTAATGTCTATTCTGCAACGGATTGTCTATTCCTCAGTGATAATTCGAAGGCTGGCTGGGTCTATAAGTTATGCAAAACCAACATTTGACACGTCGAAAATTTATTCTAAAGCTGGCAGCTGCTTCTAGCATGCTGGGTAGCACTATGTTGACCGGTCAAGTATGGGCGGCTGCTCCACGTGGCAAATTGATCGGTGCTAAATTATCGGGCAATTCGAAGGCACTCAAGGTTTCCTTGATGCTGAGTGCACCGGTTAAATACAAAACCTTTACTTTAAGCAATCCCGATCGGGTGGTGATTGACCTTTACAACACCGAATTAGATGGTAGTTTAAAGCAAGGCCAACATGATCGCCCGCCTTTACAAGCAATTCGTTACGCAGTGCGTGATGATGGCAAATTGCGGGTTGTGCTGGATATGGCGAACTCGGTGAATGTTGAGCCTAGCATGGGCAGTGATAGCGTCTTAACGTTATCGATCTCAAATAGATCGGGTAGCACTACTACACGCCGCAATCGTCAAGCCGATAAAGCTAAAGCCAGCAGTCAAGAATCTGTGCCTGATGATGAAGGCCCTACGCCTTCAAGCCGTGCTAGTTTCGTAGTCGCGATTGATCCAGGGCATGGTGGCCATGATCCGGGCGCTATTGGCAAGCAAGGTACTCAAGAAAAAGATGTCGTGCTAGCTGTTGCCAAAAAACTAAAAGCAAAAATCAATGGTGCGCCGGGCATGCGGGCGGTACTAACGCGTACCGATGATCGTTATGTTGATCTGCGCGAACGTACTGAAATCGCGCGGCGTAATAATGCAGATTTGTTTATTTCAATCCATGCGGATGCGAATAATCGAGCCAATTTACACGGTTCATCAGTCTATATTCTGTCGGAAAATGGTGCTTCCAGCGAAGCAGCGCGCTTATTAGCCGACAGCGAAAACTCGTATGAATTGCGTTTAGGTAGTGTGCGCTTAGCGGGTAATAGTGACAAGATTGCCTCGATTCTGTTGGATTTGAGTCAAAATGCAACGATGGATCGAAGCTTATCGCTAGCTAAACGTACTTTGCGTGAGCTGTCATCGGTTAGCAATCCGTTGCGTCCGCAAGTGGAAAGCGCCAGTTTCGTAGTGCTGAAAGCACCTGATATTCCATCCATGCTGGTGGAAACTGCTTTTATTAGTAATGCCGCTGAAGAGCAGCGCTTGCGTAGCTCCGAGTATCAGCAGCAATTAGCCGATGCGATTTTTAAAGGCGTGCGAAGCTACCAAAAAGCGCACCACCCCAGTAGCCGTCGTAGCAGCTATTCAGCCGATGCTGAAACTGAAGACTACGCCCAAATCGCTGATCCTCTAGGTTAAGATCACCTTGAGTTGAGGATCCTGATCCAGTACCTGATATCTGGAACACTAGGATCTATTTTTATAGCCAGACTTTAGTTCTGGCTTTTTTTATGGCTTAAGATGTTCAGCGATAAAGTCCTCTCGATACGGCAAATGCTCATACACGCTCTGTATATATTCGGCCACTGCACGCTGTTCATACTGAGTATGTTGACGAATCGCTGGCTGAAAAGCAGGGCTTTCAATCCAATGGCTAGAGCGAGTGAGTGTAGGAATAAAGCCGCGCGGCACTTTATGCTCACCTTGAGCACCCGGTTCAAAAACCTGCAAATTATGCCGAATACAGTATTCAATCCCTTGGTAATAGCAGGCTTCAAAATGCAGGCTATCGAAGTATTCCGTGCAGCCCCAATGCCGTCCATATAAGCGCGACTCACTGCGAAACATTAAAGAACCCGCGATACATTCCTGATCTTTATCTGCCATGATCAAAATGACTTGATCAGGCAATAGCGCGGCAACTTCTTTAAAAAAGCCTTTATTTAAAGTAGGCGTACCCCATTTACTTTCAAAGGTATGCTGATAAAAGAACGCAAAGCGTTCCCAGTCTGCCTCGGTAGAGGTATGTCCATCGAGAATACGTAAATCGACGCCCGCTTCTTGAACCTTGCGTCGCTCTTGTCTCACATTTTTGCGCTTTTTCGAGCTGAACGTTTCGAGGAAATCGTCAAAGCTGGCATAGCCAAAATTTCGCCAATGAAACTGGCAATCATGGCGGGTAATCAGCTGCTGCTCGCTCAACCAATCTTGCTCTGCCGCTAACGGGAAGAGCCAATGAATACTGCTAGCTTGTAGCGTTTCAGCTAATTGCACTGCTGCTTCGAGCAGGATCGGATAAATTTCTGCCTCATGCCCTAGTTTAGCTAATAAGCGTTGGCCGCTAGCCGGTGTGTAGGGAATGGAGGAAACCAATTTGGGATAATAACGCAGCTTGTGATGCTTATAGGCCTCAGCCCATGAATGATCGAAGACGAATTCGCCATAGGAATTGTATTTCTCATACAAGGGCATCGCGCCAATCAATTCAGACTCTTCATAAATAGCAATATGCCGTGGGAGCCAGCCAAATTTTTTGCCCACACAGTCATGATGCTCTAAGGCGGCCAAGAATTCGTGGCGGACAAAGGGATTGTTATCTTGCACTAAAGCATTCCACGCGCTGCGGGAAACTTGATCTAAATTAGAAAGGATTTGAATATGCATAGGGGCATTGTGCCAATTGCTAGCAGTCTCGCCAATGTCTGCGGAAAAAGTAATACAATTAGCCTAAGTCGCTATTCAAAACGAGGAGAATAAACCCATGCCAATCGCGCCTGCACTCTTAGATGCTTTCCCTGCTGAACTAAGATCGACTGCTGAAGTAGCCTTAAACGCCAGCCCGTATTTGCAAGAGCAATTCAAGCAGTTTCCGCACTGGATAGAGACTGTGCTAGTCAGTCGTGCTTATCAAGATGGCGAGTTGATGCAGAAAATCGCTACAGAGATTACGGCTATGAGCGATGAGCCAAGCTTAATACGGGCAGTGCGCCAAATTCGCCATCGGGAAACAGTACGCATTGCTTGGCGGGATTTAACCGGCGCTGCGGACTTGGTAGAAACCTTACAAACGACCTCAGATTTAGCCGATGCTTTAGTTGGAACAGTTTTAGATTGGTGGCATCAAGAATTAGTTACTAAGCACGGGCAGCCGCTAAGTCGCGAGGGTGTGCCGCAGCGTATGTTAGTGCTAGGTATGGGCAAGCTGGGCGGGCGCGAGCTGAATTTCTCCTCTGATATTGATCTGATTTTTGCTTTCCCTGAAGCCGGTGAAACGGATGGTCGTCGCAGTTTAGATAATCAAACTTTTTTCACTCGTGTGGGGCAAAAGCTGATTAATACCCTCGGCCAAGTGACCGGCGACGGTTTTGCTTACCGTGTGGATATGCGTTTGCGTCCCTTCGGTGAGGTGGGTGCTTTAGCCTTATCCTTTGATGCAATGGAGCATTATTACCAAACGCATGGGCGCGAATGGGAGCGCTATGCTTTGGTCAAAGCGCGCGTGATGGCTGGTAATGCGCAAGAAGGACGCGAGCTAATGGAACGCTTACGTCCTTTTGTGTATCGGCGCTATTTGGATTATGGCGTGATTGAACAGTTACGCGAAATGAAGTCCATGATCAACCGCGAAGCACTGCGCAAAGGCAAGCAGCAGGATGTGAAACTAGGCAAAGGTGGGATTCGCGAAATTGAGTTCACGGCGCAAGTGTTTCAGTTGATGCGTGGCGGGCGCGAGCGTGCTTTACAAGAGCGTAATTTGTTAAAAACTCTCGATATTTTAGAGCAGCAGGCTTTGCTAAGTGCTGAAGACGCAAGCATTTTACGTAAGGCTTATCATTTCTTGCGCTGCGCCGAAAATCGAGTACAGATGTGGAAAGATGAGCAAGCGCATTCACTTCCCACAGATACTGAGCAGCAGCAGTATATGGCTGCATCCTTAGGGTTTGCGGATTGGTCAAGCTTCATGCAAGCCTTGGATTCGCATCGTGAGCAAGTCAGCCAAATTTTCAAGCGAATTTTCATGGTTGAGGGTGAAGAAGAACAAGCCGATGAAGACCCGAATCGCGATCTGATTCAACTCTGGCAAGGGAATGTGGATGAAGACCAAGCCACTAGCACCTTACTGTCTTGGGGCTTGAAGCCGGAAACCGAATGCTGGCAGCAAATTCAAGCCTTGCGTGAAGGTCGTTTGTATAAGTCCCTGACTGAATTAGCACGTACGCGCCTAGATCGCCTAATGCCAGAATTGTTAGCGGTGTGTGCCACTCAAGCTAATCCTGCCCAAGCCTTAACGCGCAGCCTGCAAGTGATTCATGCGATTGCGCGCCGTTCAGGTTATATCGTGATGTTGGTGGATCATCCAGGTGCTTTGGAGCAATTCGTCAAGCTGGTACATGCGAGTATTTGGATTACTGCACAGCTCACACAGCATCCGATTTTGCTGGATGCTTTGCTTGATACCCGCCAACTTTATCACCCACTCAATCGCCAAGAGTTGGGTGCAGCACTTAAGCAAGTTTTGCAAGATGTCGATTCTGAAGACACTGGCATCATCATGGAACGCCTGCGCCAGTTTAAACAAGCACAAGTCTTGCGAGTAGCCGCGGCTGATATTACCGGCAAATTGCCCTTGATGATCGTCTCCGATCAGCTCACTTGGATTGCAGAGGCTATCTTGGAAGAAACCACGCGCAATGTTTGGCAGACCATGACTGCAAAGTCGGGCATTCCGCAATACGTACTGAATGGGAATAAAAAAGATGCCAGCATTGCCATTGTCGGCTATGGCAAATTGGGTGGGATTGAGCTGGGCTATGGCTCCGATTTAGATATTGTGTTCCTGCACGATAGCTGTGGGGAACAGCAAGTTACCAATGGTGATAAGCCGCTGGAAAGCCAAGTTTTCTTTGCACGCTTGGCGCAGAAAATTATCCACTCACTGTCTACTTTCACTCATGACGGACGCTTGTATGAAACGGATACCCGCCTGCGCCCGAGTGGTGCTTCAGGCTTATTGGTGACTAGTGCAGAGTCTTTCCGTCAGTATCAATTAGATAAAGCTTGGATTTGGGAGCATCAAGCTTTATTACGGGCACGGATGATTACAGGTAGCCCAGAGCTGCATGAGCAATTTGAGCAAATTCGCCATGAAATCCTTTGCCAGCAGCGTGATCCTGAAGTGCTCCGCAAAGAGGTCGTGGCGATGCGCCAGAAAATGTGGGATGCACTCGGTAGCAAAGATGCTGAAGCTTTCAATGTAAAAAAGGATCAAGGCGGCATTACCGATATTGAATTTATCGTGCAATACCTGATTCTTGCGCATGCTCATCAGCAGCCTGCTTTGGTGGAGTGGAGCGATAATATTCGCCAGTTAGATTCGTTGCGCAATGCGAATATTTTGCCTGCTGAAGAGGTCAGCCGCTTGCAGGAGATTTATCGGGTGCTACGCAATCACACGCATAAGCTAGCGCTGCAAGAGGAGTCGACCACTGTCAGCGTCGATAATTTTGCGGAAGAGCGTGACTACGTTAAAGCGCTATGGCTGAAATACTTGGGAGGCTAGCCTTCATTTCAATCGCCTCAGCCCGCACACAAGCCACCTGCGCATGATTCAACTCGCGCAAGGCAGGAACCTCCTTGCGGCATTCATCCTGCACATAAGCACAGCGCGGCCCAAACGGACAACCTTGCGGTGGTTTTAAGGGCGAAGGCGGTTCGCCTTGCAGATGAATGCGCTCGCGTTTTTCGCCTACTTCCGCTACGGGTGTGGCAGAAAATAAAGCTTGGGTGTAAGGATGTTGGGGATGGCTGAAAATCGTTTGCGCATCGGCATATTCCACTGCCCGCCCGAAATACATCACCATTACATAATCGGCGATGCGTTGCACCACGGATAAGTCATGCGAAATAAACACATAGGCCAAGCCTAAATCCTGCTGCAATTCAGTGAGCAAATTGAGGATTTGCGCACGCACGGAGAGATCAAGCGCAGAAACTGGCTCATCTAACACCACGACTTGCGGCTTGAGCATTAAGGCGCGGGCAATAGCAATCCGTTGACGCTGTCCACCGGAAAACATATGCGGATAGCGCTCGGCAAATTCAGGGCGTAAACCGACGCGCGACATTATATCCGCGACTGCGGCATGGCGCTCCTCGCGACTCATTTTAGTATTGAGTAGCAATGGCTCTTCTAGCGTTTGCTGGATGGTTTTGCGCGGATTGAGTGAACCATACGGGTTTTGGAACACCATTTGAATGCGCTGGCGCAAGGCGGCATCGGGTTTATGGGCAGTATCGACTTGCCCGCCCGCTAGCCACAATTCACCCGCAGACGGCTTTTCAATTAGAGTTAAAGAGCGCGCCAAAGTCGATTTGCCACAACCCGACTCGCCCACTACGGCTAAAGTTTCGCCAGCATTTAAGCTAAAACTCACGCCGTTTAAAGCACGCACCATCAAGGGTTTTTGAAACATGCCTTGGCGCGCCACGTATTCTTGCTGCAAGTTCACCGCACGTAAGACTTCAGCCATGTGTCAGCTCCGCGCCAAGGTTTAAGGGATAATAGCAACGCAGCCATGTATCGCTATCGCGCTGCAAAGCAGGTTGCTGTGCATGGCATTTGGCTTGGGCATGCGTACAACGAGGCGAAAATAAGCAACCGCTTGGTCGATCTTTTTGCCCCGGCACAATGCCTTGAATGGTTGGCAAGAAATCACCCGCTGGCGCACGTTCGGGCAAAGCATCTAACAGCGCAGCGGTATAAGGATGATGCGGGGTATTGAATAAACCTTTCACTGGCTGTTTTTCGACTTGCTGCCCTGCATATTGCACCACTACTTGCTGCGCGGTTTCAGCCACAACACCCATATCGTGGGTAATCAGAATCAAGCCCATGCCTTGAGTTTGTTGCAACTTTAACAGCAGCTCTAAAATCTGCGCTTGTACGGTGACATCTAGTGCAGTGGTCGGCTCATCCGCAATCAGTAATTTCGGATTCGCCGCCAAAGCCATCGCAATCATCGCGCGCTGGCTCATCCCGCCAGACATTTGATGCGGATAGGCTTTATAGCGTCTTGCCGGATCAGGAATACCCACAATCTCCAACAAATACAGCACACGCTCGGTACGTTCTTTTTTCGAGCCGCCAAGGTGAATCCGAATCGTTTCGTCGATTTGATAACCTATGGTGAAGCAAGGATTTAGACTGGACATCGGTTCTTGAAAGATCATTGCCACCGTGCCGCCATTGAGTTGGCGACGCTGCTTAGCAGGCATAGCTAAGAGGTCTTGACCATCGAGTTTTAATTCATCGCAGGTGACACGTGCGGTCGGTGGTAGCAGGTTCATCACTGCCATCATCGCTACTGATTTTCCTGAACCGGATTCGCCGACGATGGCTAACACATCGCCTGCATTCACATCCAAATAGATGCCTTCAACCGCTTGAAACCAGCCATTTTGGGTGGGGAAAGCGACGGATAAATTGCGCACAGTTAATAGACTCATGAGCGGCGCATCCTTGGGTCAAGCGCATCGCGCAAAGCATCACCCACTAAATTAATCGAAAGTACCGTGAGCAAAATCGCAAGCCCCGGAAAAGTCACCACCCACCAAGCACGACTAATAAATTCACGCGCTTCCGCCAACATTGCGCCCCATTCGGGCAAAGGCGGTTGTGCACCCATGCCTAAGAAACCTAAGGCTGCCGCATCCAGAATCGCATTCGAGAAGGATAGAGTCGCCTGCACAATCAAGGGAGCCATGCAATTCGGCAGGATGGTATTGAACATCAAGCGCCAACTACCTGCGCCGACAATCCGACTCGCGACCACATAATCGCGGTTCTTTTCACTCAAGACATTAGCGCGAGTGAGGCGCACAAAATGCGGCAGCATCACCAAGGCAATCGCATACATCGCATTGAGTAAGCCGGGGCCTAAGACTGCGACCAAACCTAAAGCGAGCAACAAACTTGGGAAGGCTAAAATCACATCCATCAGGCGCATAATCAGGGTATCGATCCAGCCGGAATAATAGCCTGCGAGCAAGCCTAACAAAGTGCCAATGATGACGGCGATCGACACTACGACAAAGCCAATAAACATCGAATAGCGTGCGCCATAAATCAGCCGCGATAACATATCGCGCCCGACAGCATCCGTGCCCAAAATATACGGCCAATGGCCTGCTTCCGTCCAAATCGGCGGCAGCAATAAAGCATCACGATTTTGTAGACTAGGGTCAAACGGCGCAATCACATCGGCAAACACCACACAAAATAGCACGATCGCCAAAAATCCTAAGCCCCACAAACCGCCTTTACTTTCTTTGAAATAATTCCAGGTGGTACGCCACGCATCATCCGCGAACAGTTTCATTTGCCGTCCCTCACTCGCGGATTAATCCAGCCATACATCACATCCACTATTAAATTCACCACCATCACCAACATGGCAATGAACAATAAGCCACCTTGCACCGCCGGATAATCGCGATGCGAAATCGCATCAATCATCCATTTACCCACACCCGGCCATGCAAAAATACTTTCGGTTAATACCGCACCCGCCACCAGCGTTCCGACTTGCAAGCCAATTACTGTGACTACAGTAATCATTGCATTGCGCAAGGCATGAACCCCAATCACGCGCCAAGTCGGTAAGCCTTTGGCATAAGCGGTACGAATATAGTCTTCGCCCAAGACTTCGAGCATGGCCGAACGTGTCTGGCGCGCAATCACCGCCATAGGAATAGTCGATAACACTACGCTGGGCAAAATCAAATGGCGCAGCGCAGACTTCACCGCGCCCTCTTGCCCCGATAGCCAAGCGTCAATAGTCATAAAACCTGTAATCGGGTCGAAATAGTAATTAATAATATCCAGCCGTCCCGACACTGGCGTCCAGCCTAAACTGGTAGAAAACAGCATAATCAGCAGCAAACCCCACCAGAAAATCGGCATCGAATAACCCGTCAAGGCTATGCCCATCAGCAAATGGTCTGGCCAGCGCCCGCGCTTCACCGCAGCGATCACTCCAGCGGGTACACCAATCAGCACCGCAATTAAAATCGCAAAAAAGGCGAGTTCTAAAGTCGCGGGCAGGCGCTCGAAAAACTCTTCCACCACCGGACGGTGCGTTGACAAGGACTGCCCGAAATCACCGTGTAGGATGTTTTTCACATAATTGAAGTACTGGATAATTAGTGGTTTATCCAAACCCAATTGCGCGACCATTTCCGCACGGCGTTCATCGGAAACGCCACGCTCACCGGTCAGAATCGTAATCGGATCGCCGGGCAATAAACGCACGAACAAAAACGCGGCGAGCGTAATACCGATAAACGTGGGAATAATTAAAGCAATTTTACTGAGAATAAACTTGAACAAGCTGTGGCTCCTTGCGCAAAGGGAGAGCCACCCGTAGGCAGCTCTCGTTCAAGTACTTATTCGGCTAAGTCGACATTTTTGAATTGGTGTAAACCAAAGGGAGATTGTTTATAGCCAGACACCTTTTTATTGGCAACTTCATACACTACCGAGTGCGCAATCGTTGCCCAAGGTGCTTCTTTCTTAAACACTTCTTGCGCTTGCTCATAGAGTTTGGCGCGTTCGCCTTGATCGCTCAAGCTTTTGGCTTTCATGACTAAATCATTGAATTCTTGATTACACCAGAACGCACGATTTGAGCCATCTTTCACCGCATCGCAGCCTAATAACACGGCTAAGAAATTATCTGGATCACCATTGTCACCCGTCCAACCCATTAAGAGTGTGTCGTGTTCGCCTTTCTTGGAGCGCTCCAAATATTCCGCCCATTCAAACGACACAATCTCAGCGGTGACACCAACTGCCTTCCAATCCGCCTGAATCATTTCCGCCATGCGTTTAGCATTCGGATTATAAGGACGCTGTACTGGCATCGCCCAAATATTGGTTTTCAGGTCTTTAACGCCCGCTTCTTCCAATAACTTCTTCGCGGCTTCGACATCGTATTTATCATCTTCAACTTTATCGTTATAACTCCACATGGTTGGTGGAATCGGGTTTTTGGCAACTTTGCCCGCACCTTGGTAGACCGCATCCAAAATCGCTGACTTATTAATCGCCATATTCAGCGCTTTACGCACGCGTGCATCATCGAAGGGCTTTTTGGTGGTATTATAGGCAAAATAACCAACGTTCAGACCTTCTTGGCTCAACACGGTTACGTCTTTATTTTCCTGCATCGCTTTCAAATCAGCCGGATTTGGGAACGGCATCAAATGACATTCGCCCGCTTGCAACTTTTGCCAGCGCACCGCATTGTCAGTGGTAATCGCAAACACCAAATTGTCAATTTTTGGCTTGCCTTCAAAGAAAGCCTCATTCGCTTTATAGCGAATCATCGCATCCTTTTGATAAGCGACTAATTGGAAAGGCCCTGTGCCGACCGGATCGGTATCCACCTTTTCGGGGGTTTTCGCCTTCATCATCGCATCAGCATATTCAGCGGATAAAATCGAAGCAAAATCCATCGCCAAATTCGCGAGCATCGGTGCTTCAGGACGATTAAGGGTAAATTTCACCGTGTAATCATCGACCTTATCAATCGCCTTCAACACATCCGGCATCGACATGCCCGAGAAGTATTCATAATTACCATTGGAAACTTTGTGATAAGGGTGATCCGCTTTCCACTGGCGATTGAAAGAGAACAGCACATCGTCGGCGTTAAAATCACGGGTGGGCGTGAAATCTTTTGTAGTGTGGAATTTGACGCCTTTGCGCAGCTTGAAAGTGTAAGTTAAACCATCCGGGCTAATTTCCCATGACTCCGCCAAAGCGGGCGATACATTAGTTTCACCGGGCTTGAACTCCACCAAACGGTTATACATCGCTTGACCTGCCGCATCGAAAGTCGCGCCATCCGTATAAAATTGCGGATTAAATCCCGAAGGTGAGCCTTCCGAACAATACACAAAGGTCTTGGGGGCTGCGTATGCTTGGGGTAAAAAACAAACAGCACTAAGAATAGACAACGCAATTAAACGCTTCTTCATGGCTAACTCCTCGTTATAAATTTTGATTTAACAGCAAATTTTATCCTCGCTCATCTCCAGAATATGCTCTTTTCTGGCGCATTTCGTCAAGCAGCTAGCTATTGATTTTGGAGGCTTATTTTAAATTTAAAACAGTTAAATCAAGTTTAGGTGACAATATTTTGGGAGCGCGCAATGATAATGATGCCAATCAAGGAAACGATCAGCCCCAACACCATTGCCCATGACAGCGGTTCACCAAACATCAACCAGGCCCAAATCATGGTCACCGGCGGACTAAGATATAAAATCGCGGTGACACGTGTAGGCGATGATTTCTTTAGAGCGATGTAATACAAGCTCCATGCGCCAAAGGTTGCGATAAACACCAACCAAAGAATGCCGCCAATAAAAGCAGGCTCCATCACTGGCATCACGCCACCCTCATACCCAGCGAATAAGGCGAAAATCGCCGCCGCTGATAAGCACTGAATACATAAACTTTGATGCACGGGCATCGCATTAGCACGACTGCGTTTTTGAAGTAGAGTTGCTAGCGCTAGTGAGATTGTGCCGAGCACGGGTAAACCATAAGCCCAAAGCGGAACCTCGCCCATTTTCACCGACCAACCCGAGGCAATCAGCACGCCTGCCAAACCTAGCGCAGAACCGAACCATTGGCGCGCATTCAAAGCCTGCCCCAGCAGCGGCCAAGACAAAATCGCTACCGCTAACGGCAACATATCCGTAATCAAAGCCACCAATCCGGTAGGTACTCCGAATGAAATAGCTAGCGCAAAGCCCGCCAAATAACCTGACATCGCTAAAGCACCAAAACCGATCTGTGGCAGCACATCTCGCCACTTAAGTTTAGGGCCAAGCGTGAGCGCGAACGGCAATAAAATCAGCCCAGACACCAAACTGCGCCACAGCAAAATCAGAAAAATAGGCGCGTAATCCACCGCAAAACGCACACCGACAAAGCCCGCACTCCATGAAATCACTAAAGCGGCTTCGAGCAGGATTAAAACCAAAATCGCCCAGAGTCCCGCTTTAGGTTTGGTTAAATTAATCGCTATGTCGCTCATATTCGGGCTGCAATACTTGCTAGAGGGAATTTACTGAGGTATTTGGAGTTCATAAAAGCTCCAGCATAGAAACTGCCATTTTGCGCACTGCTTGTAGGCGCGCATCATGCCCCTCTAAGCCAGCCCGAATCATCGCGCCTTCGAGCAAAAAAGACAGGTGTTCAGCCGTTTCCGCAACTAAGACGGAATCATTAGGGCGCAATTCAGCGAGGTATTCTTGGAATAATTGCTCGACTTCGGCTTTTTGTAAGGCAACCACTGACCGCCCCGGATCGCCTAAGGACAGTTCAGCCGCAGCATTCAATAAGCCACATCCGCGAAAGCCCCAGGCATAAGCTTCTGCTGCATGATCAGTGTAGGAATCAAAAATCGCCAGCACCCGTTCTTTAGGGGTATGAGCTTGCCTGAGGCGCTCTCGATAAAGTCCTTGCCATTCGGCATGCCGCCGCTGGAGATAAGCATTAACTAGATCAGCTTTAGATGAGAAATTGTTATACAAACTCATCTTGGCCACGCCCGCATGTGTAGTGATCTGATCAATCCCAGTCGCGCCAATACCTTCTTTATAAAATAATTCAGCCGCTGCATTCAGTAGCCGTTCCCGAGCGGGCAATTTCTCAGCCATGATCAATCTCCATTTATAGGTAGGACGATCTACCTATTTTAAGCAACTGTCAAGTCTTCACGATTTATCCTGCAAGCATGCACTAAATATCCAAATCCTTTCGACATACTCAGCAAGGTGATAATGAGGAATAAAAATGAAGAAATTTGTGCGCTTTTTTGTAGTGCTAGCTCTGGCGAGTGCCGTAATCTATTTTGCATTTCCTCAGCCAACTCAAAACGCAATATTGTTTGTGAAGATTAAAACTACCAGCAAATACAGTGTTAATGATCGGCTTGAGCAGTTTGGTGCAGCGGCTCAGGCTCGCCTCTTGCCGCAATTTGAAAAGGCGGGTCTGCCATTTCCACCTAAAGCGATTAGCTTGCTAGCCTTTAAAGACAGCAAACAGGTAGAGCTTTATGCACCTGATACTCAAGGTGTTTGGCAGCGTGTCACTACCTATCCTATTCAAGCTGCAAGTGGCAATCTGGGGCCGAAATTAAAAGAGGGTGATCGGCAAGTGCCAGAAGGTATTTATAGCATTGAGCTTTTGAATCCCAATAGTTTGTATCATGTATCGCTACGTTTGAATTATCCGAATGCATTTGATCAGCAAATGGGTGCAGCAGACGGACGCAGCGCATTAGGCTCAGATATTATGATTCATGGCAAAGCGGCCTCGATTGGCTGCTTAGCGATGGGGGATAGTGCAGCGGAAGAATTATTTGCTTTAGCCGCTTGGGTGGGGAAGGAGAATATAAAAGTAGTAATTGCGCCTACTGATTTTCGGGTGAATGCGCCACAAGTGGTGGATGCTAATTTGCCGATTTGGGCTGAAGCGCTTTATACACGTTTGCGGTCGGAATTAGCTCAATATCCTGCTTCTTAAAAACTACCTCACTACTTTTTTAAATACCCTGTTGCTTGTATAGTGCTCGCCATGAACCAAGTCATTTTTCTTTCCAATTTCGCCAAGCGCTGGCTAATTCTCTGCGTTACTACACAGAGCAGCTAGTTTTTGTCTTTTAAGTAGCTGCGGGATCACCCTCAGCTAGTTAGTCTTAATCCCGCAGCCCCTACGGAGCACCTTATGCGGGAACCAATCATCAGTCCTTCCAACGCCGAGCAGCATAATTTTCGGCTGGGTTTATTTTATGCCTTCGCTGGCACAGCGCTATTTGCGCTCAAGTCTATTTTTATTAAGCTGGCTTATGCTCAAGGTGTCGATACCATCACTTTGCTGACTTTACGGATGTTAGTAGCAGCACCTTTTTATCTAGCTGTGCTCTTATGGCTTTTATACAAAATCAAAGTCGCCCGCCCTGTTCATAGGGATTTGCTGTCGATAATGCTGTTGGGCGCGATGAGTTATTACGCCTCTTCTTATTTTGATATGCAGGGGCTGAATTACATCTCAGCGCAGCTGGAGCGCTTGATGCTGTATACCTATCCGCTGATGACTGCTGTATTAGGTTGGTTGCTATTTCGGGATGTGCTGACACGGCGCATTATTCTAGCTTTAGTACTGACCTATAGTGGCGTGCTGTTGTTGTATGCTTATGAAGCTAAATTGGGCGGCAGTAATGTCAGTTTAGGTGTGCTACTAGTAACTATTTCTGCACTAATTTTTGCGGTGTATTTGGTCTACAGCAAACGGGTTCTGAGTCGAGTGACTAGCCCATTGTTTACCAGCATTGCCATGCTCTCAGCGACCGCTTGTGTGTTTATCCACTTTCTATTCACCCATCCCTTCAGTGCTTTATGGGTGAATTCTACTGCCTGGTTTTACGCCTTTCTGCTCGGTTTTTTTAGTACGGTTTTGCCGAGTTTTATGCTAACAGAAGCTGTTTCCCGGATAGGCGCAGCCCGTGCCAGCATCATGGGCGCAGCGGGGCCGATTATCACGATTCTGTTGGCAGTTATATTCCTTGGTGAACCCTTCGGTTGGGCGCATCTTGCGGGAATGGTATTGGTGATGATTGGGGTTAGTTTATTAGGGAAAAAGTAGACGCTTAATCCTTTCTCAACACTAAAAACTTAGCAAAGGTTCGCACATCCAGCACTTTGACTAAGCTAAAGCCGCTGTCTTGCAATAAACTTTGCCATTCACTCAAGCTGCGTTCGCGCCCTTGAGTACCCATGAGCATTTGCATATCAAAGGCTGCTAGCGTGCTATCGGCCTTCGCTTCCGCCACTACTGCATCCGCAATTAACACCCAAGGTTTATAAGCGCCACAAGCGGTTTTTAAATTGGTGAGCACCTGTTTGCCTTGGGTGTCACTCAGTGTATGAAAGATCGCCGAGAACACGTATAAATCCTGCTCGCTTTGTGCAAGGGGCAAACTCGAAAAAAAATCCCCACCTTGAAAGCTGATCCGCTCTAAAACGGCAGCAGGAAATTGCCCCGCCCAATGTGCTTGTGCCACCACTTGCGGGCGATCAAACACCAGAGCCTGCAACTTAGGATGCGCTTGCAAAATACTTAAGGTTTTATGCCCGGTCGAACCACCCACATCAATCAAGCGGGTAAATGCTCCCCAATTAAAATCCTGCAAAAAATCCGTCCCAGTTAAATGCTCGACCGAACTCATCGCCTGCGAAAATAAGTGATCAAATTCAGGATGGCTGTCCATATAGGCAAATAAATCTTTGCCATGCGTGTGCTGAAACGGAATACCACCGGAGCGGATACAATCCTCCAACGCCTCAAACCAAGGCGCACTCATTTCCGGTGAGTTATGCAGTAAGATCATGGCGCGAATGGATTGGGGATGGTCGCTGCGTAAATAATGCGAACTTGCTGAGTTGGCAAAGGTTTTAGGCCTTACCTCCTCAAACACACCTAGCGCTGCCAGCAGTCGCAATAGGCGATACAGATGATCAGCATCAAGCTGTAAGTGCTCAGCTAAGGCTTGAATGCTGAGTGTTTGATCAGCTAAGGCATCGGCAATTTGCAAGCGTGTCGCCACATATAAAGCACGTGAGTGCCAAAACGCTGAGCTAATTTGCAATAAGCGAAACGGCGCGGGTGTCACTTTGGCAGGAATAGCTTGAATGTTAGTGGCTAGTTTCAAGGCTTGTTGATAAGCCCAAATTTTCATGGGGTGAGTGCTTAAGGCTTGCATGCGGGTGTTTCCTTAGCAGTGGCAGGCAATAAACCTTGCGCTAATAATTGTCCGTTAAATTGCGCGAGTTGCTGTAAGAAGTCTTCATCCATGCTGCGCCCTAATTGCTGCTCAAAAATGTCTTTTAATAGCATCGGTGTCATTGCCAAACTCACAAAAGCCATGCGCACCATGTCGGGATCAATTTGTGTATCGACTTGTCCGCTAGCCTTAAATTCCTCCACCTTGCGGCTACCACGCGTGCGTCCGCGTTCCAACAGTTGCTGAATAAAACGCTTCCCCGGCCCTTGATTCAGCGCTAATACTTTCAGAATTAATTTAGGAAAAGCAGGCTGCTGCACCATGGTGCGATAGTACAAATGCAGAAAATCGCTAAAGCCTTGTGTCAATGACAGGGTTTGACCATCCAGCACATCCAATAAGGGCTGCAAGGTTTCGCGAATCATTTCTTCATACAAGCCTTCTTTATTGCCAAAGTAGTAGCGAATCATGGCAATATTGGCATCGGCTTTTTCGGCAATCAGGCGGGTGGTGACATGGTGATAGTCGTCGGCGAGAAAGCAATCCAACGCTGCTTTCAGCAAACGCTCGCGTACTGAAGTGTCAGTTGTAGTTGGGGACGTTTCCATCTTGGCTTAACCGATTTTAAGGATAAAATCAGGTTAGCACTGCTGGCTTCATGGGCTGTAGCAGTTTCGTTAATCAAAATCAGGACTTTGATTGAAAGCCTGTTTAAAGGTAATCATCCATGCAAAAGCTACGCAACTTAGGCTCTGCTTCCCTAAAAATGCTCGAAACGGCAGGTATTATTTCTGAGCAGCAGTTGCGCGAATTAGGTTCTGTAGCTGCTTATCGCGCTATACAACAGGCGGGCTGTCAGCCGAGCTTGAATTTGCTTTGGGCGCTAGAAGGTGCTCTTAGTGATCGAGATTGGAGGCAGATAGCTAAGGAGGAGCGCACGGCTTTGATTTTGCAATTGGATGATTTAGAGCGATCAGGGTAAGCGCTCCGTCCTTGGAGCATGCGTTCCCTAGGTCTATTAAACCATCATTCCATGGGAACGCCTAAACCTTCTTGAATATATTTTTGTAAGCGCGCCGTGCGAGCTTGGGTTAAGGTGGTCAGTTCACCATTACGTAGCATCGGCTCCATGCTGCCCCAGCAAGTACGATCCTGAGCCTCACAAGCAAACATGGCTTCAATTTCTGCATCTCTGAACACAAGCCATGCTTTTTGTGCAGTTTTTAGTTTAGCAGTGGCTGTTTTATCGTCCTTGAACTTAGCCATTAACTTTTTCCAAGTGGTATTGAGCTGTTTGTCGGCGGCTTGATAGTGGTCATAAGAGCACTGATTCAATTCAGCTTGATTACCTTCTGGATTACACTTAAAAGCAGTCTCTTCTGCATAACTGATTGATGCAAAAAGCAATAGTGCGATACCCAATCCTATTTTCATTTCTAAGTCCTCGCGTGATGTGGTTAGCCTTATTTGAGCTTAGTTTTGAGGATTTAGCCATCTTTGTATAGAGGTCGGTAACTGGGTAAAAAAGAAGCCCTAAGCCTAGGGCTTCTTTCAAGAGGACTAAGTGACTTTATTAATGATATTAAAGTCGACTACTCGACCTTCAGGTGAGGCATTGATCGCCAGTACTTCTTTGCGTTTGTACATCAGAATATAAGCGAAGCAAGCGAAGTACATTAAAATAACTAAAGCGCCTACCCATTGAATTTTTAGAAAATCTAATTGGAAAAGTAAAGTTAAGACGCATAAAGCAATTAAGTTGGCGATAATATATTTGAACTTACCTAAGCGCTGAGTAGTCAAGTTTAGATTATCGGTATAAAGCCTAATTAACGAATCTAACGAGTTAATCACAAAGGTAATGCCCACAAAAACCATCGCAATAGTCACTAAACCACCCGTAGCTAAACCATTGCTATGATAGTAGTAAAGTACGGCTATCCATAAAGCCAGCGGAATTGAGGGTAAGACTAATAAAGCTAATAGTAACTGCCAAGTCTTTAAGCCACCTACGAAGCGTGAAGTAAATTGACCAATCATAATACTCCATGCAAACCACCAAAATAGGTAAAAGGCATGATAATCATTTAAAGGTAGAATGAATTTATGCAGATTACCAAAGTAATTACCAATCAAGCTTAGGTTGTTCACAAAGGCTTGTGGAGCAATGGCTGCACCAATCCACATACCAAGGATGAGCAAGAGGAAGAGCCAAGTGGAAGCAACACTGAGTATTTTTAAGTATTTGATATCCGTACTAGAGAATACGGCAGCCAAAATCACTGCAAACACAATCACATAAAAGACTAATAAGACTGTTTTACCATCACCTAATTGAGGTAAATACCAAGGTAAATTAATGAGTAGGAGATAGGCAGTAAATGCACAAGTGCCAATAATAACAATATTATTCAGGATTTTCACAACAGGTATTTCAAAAAAACCTACTTTAGGTTCGATCACACAAAAATAGAAACTGGTCAGGAAATAAAAGGCCCAAATTAAGAAACCCCAATAGGCAAATTCAATAGCCATAGGGTTGCTAAACCCATATTCAGGATTAGCGGCAACATCCTGATAAGTACCGAATTCAGTCAACGGGAACATAATCAGGCCAGCATCAAGACCTGAAGTAAATAGAATGGCAATAAAGGTGAATAGGCGAACAGGGGTCACGCCAATGCAAATTACATTTCCCCATTTAATTACGCAAAAAACGACGGCAAGCAGGGTAAAAATGACACCCGCCGAGAGCAAAACATTCATAAGGCCTCCTCCAACAGACTATTTAAGCGGTTATTTGGATCTTAACTGCCTGTCTCTCCAATCCAAGAATAACAGCCTTAATACAAGCGCTAAGCTGTGGTGCTTGGGCTTGTCGATACAATCCATCTGCTATGGATTGCTTCATTCAGAGTCACTAGATATCAGCAGCAAGTGACTCTAAATCGGGTTAAGCATCGCGGGCGACGGCTTGAAACGTTTGATGTTGTTTCAGGATCTCAGTCGGCAATTGATGCTCTAAATAATCAGTAATCACACTATGTGCGAGTGCCACATTCACGCCATTCGGATTAAGTGCGCCACGCAACCAAATACCATCGATCAAAGCAGCGATAGCTTGGGATACAAATACAGCGCGTTCGGGTTCGAGTACTCGTTTGAGTTCTAAGCGTAAGTGAGAAAGTAGGCGCTGTTCATTAACGCGTTGTAAGCGATGCAACTGAGGTTCGTGCATGGCTAATGCCCAAAAGGCGAGCCAAGTTTTAATGACTTTAGTATTGATTTGGTCGTGATCGAAATTGCCGCCCACAATTGCTTTAATCCGCCCGACCACATCATCAGGATGGCAAGTGGCCAGCTGTTTACGCACGCTATCGCCTAGGCAACGTAAAACTTGGCGCATGGTAGCTTCAATCAAGCCATCCTTGCCGCCAAAGTAATGATTAATAATGGCAGGAGTAACACCAGCATAGCCACTGATGATGTGCACATTGGCACGTGAAAAACCCACTGAATCAATCGCATGCATGGTCGCTTCAATCAGTTGGGGGCGGCGAATTGCAGCCATTCCTCGTTTAGGCATAGCCTACTCCTGTCATTAAACAAGTGTTTAATTAAACAGTAATTTAATAAAAAAAATCCTAAGCTGCAATCAAGAAGTTTAGGAAAATAGCTGAAAGGAGTTAAAAAATTGCTGCGCAGCAATTTAAGATCAGTAAAGGCTTAAAAACTTAGCTTGAAAGGCAAAGCTTGGAGGAACGCAGCAGACAGGCTACTACGTTTTAAGAAGGGTGTTCAGTAGTGTCTACAAATCGACTAAGACTTGAAAGCCACCATAAGCCATGCGCTTAAAATCAAAAGGTGGATCTTCCATATCACCGCATTCTTCTAAGCGTGGATCAGCATAGACTTTGGCATTCACTTCATCGCGATGTTCGCGTGACTCAAAGGTAATGAAGGCAAAGATGACCTTTTCGTTCGGGCTGGCATTGACCGCGGTGGGAAAGGTATCGCTAGACCATTCAGAATTCAGATCATCGCCAATGCATTCTTTGTACGAAAGTGCACCGTGCTCGATCCAAATCTGCCCCGCGCATTGAGCCATGGCTCGATACACCTCTACATTTTCTGCAGGCAGTGGCAGGATATAACCATCGACATAACTCATAATCTGCTCCTAAATAGCAGTGAGTTTTAACCCACTGCTCAAGAATGAAGTGAAGACTATTTAAGCAGCAGCTTTGGCAGTGCGCCATTGCCGCATGCTAAATACGATCAAGCCTAACGCGGTTAGAGGGACCGCTCCATAAAACAGGATTTTACTAAAAGCGCTGAGAGCTGGGTTGTTGGTGGCCATCAGCAATAAGTAAATGGTGTAGGCGATATAGTAGGCAAAGAATACGAATCCTTCAGAGCGGCTAATGGTTTGGCCGGTAAAAAAGATCGGCAAGCAGGCTAGCGCTACACCAATCATGAAGGGAATATCAAAATACAAGGTTGAGTTTTCTACCGGAATGCCAGCAGGTGCAATGATACTGGTGAGGCCGAGTACTGCCATAATATTGAAGATATTACTGCCGACCACATTGCCGACTGCAATATCTCGTTCGCCACGGATAGCGGCAATAATAGACGTGACTAATTCAGGTAAAGAGGTTCCAGCCGCCACAATGGTTAACCCAATGACCACTTCACTGACCCCAAAATGCTTCGCGAAAATCACCGCGCTATCCACTAACCAACGTGAACCCAGCACTAACAACGCTAAACCTACAACAATTAGGCCAAGGTTTTTCAACCAAGCTTGCTTTTCAGCTGGATCACCTAATAGCTCTGCAACTTCGGGATCAATTTCATCGGCTGCTGCGCGGCTCTCTTTACGGCTCTTATAGATAAGAAAGACTACATAAGTAATGAGGCCACTAAACCAAAGGATGCCTTCCAAGCGGCTAAATTTACCGTCTAAAGCAAATAAGAACACACTGAATGAAAGCAAAATCATTAAAGGCACATCAAGCTTAATCAATTGCTTAGAAACAACGAGAGGGACGATCAGGGCAGAGAGACCCAAAATAAACAACACATTAAAGATATTACTGCCGACTACATTGCCGACTGCAATCCCTGCTTGGTTGTCTAAGGCAGCTTTAATACTCACCGCTAATTCAGGTGCGCTTGTGCCGAAAGCAACTACGGTCAAACCAATGACTAGAGGCGAAATGCCTAAGGCCGCGGCGAGACGCGAAGCACCCCGCACCAAAAACTCAGCGCCGATGACTAGAAAAACTAGCCCCGCGATAAAATAAACTATTGTCATAGTTAAGATGCCCTTGATGGTAAATAAAGGTTAAAAATAAGCTTAGTATAAGACAAAGGGAAGGTAAGCCTGTTGAGCGTGGGGATTAAATTTTTAACCCTAATCGTTGGCTGGCAAGACTAGGGTTAGCTGAGCAGAGTCTTATTTGGCAACGGTATCTAATTTACGCATCAGTTGACGAAGAGCCTGAATTTCGGCCACAAACTCAACTTCAACCCGATCCAACTCAGAAAGAATATGCTTTTTGAGTTCATCACGAGTCGATTTGGCATCAACAATGCTATCTAGCTCAGCAATTGCCTTGGCTAGTATAGGAGAAATTTCGTGAATCTCTTCAGTGCGCGCTGTTCCGCTATCAATCATCCGAGTTTGCACTGCGCGACCGATGTTATAGCTGCGCGTCACGGGCAGCAGAGAGCCTTTCGGGCGTTGGTATTTGATTTTCAGTACATCAGTGGCAGGCGCAATATGCGACAGCGTATAGCCAGTAATTTCCTGCGGATTTTTCACGCCCATCTGGGCTAAATTTGGATATTTTTCAGTAGTCATGGTTGCTAACCTATTGTTCTGTGGTGGAGAACGCACTATAACACTCATAAAAACAAGAGGAAATAATTGTTCAAAGCGCTTTGGATGAGTTTATTTCACGATGATGGGGACAAAAATTCACATGATTAATGAATTAGAAGCGAAAAGCATTGCTGAGCAATATTTGAGCGAACTGGAAACTGAGATTGGCGAACCGTTGTTGCTTCATGAACCATCAATTTTAGAAAAAGCGTTTGGTTGGGTTTTCTTTTATGACTCTAAAAAATACCTAGAAACGGAAGACTTTGGTGCCAAGTTACTGGGTAATGCTCCTTTTATTGTGGATAAAAGAAATGGTTCTATTCATGTAACAGGCACAGCGTTTCCTGTTGAACACTATCTTATTGACCTTGAAAGAGCGTGCTCTAGTTTGGGATGACCTTGATAAATTAGCTTCTGTTGAGGAGCATCGAAAGGCTAGGGAGCCATTTTATCAATTACTAGATGAATATAAAGCTGAAAAGGGAAGAGAGTAAGAATTTGATTATTTTGGAAAAGCAAGCTAATGCAATAGCGATAATTCAGAGGTTAGTCATTCACGCAAGAACAATGGCCTATGCAGAAGAAGATCATAGAAAGATTGCCGCTTTACTTGATGATATAGAGTATTTGCCTGGACTACTAAATTCTGCAGGTGACGAAACGGAAACATTTCGTAAGCATGTAGCTGGCATTGCCGAATATTATGGTTGCGAGGGGTTGATAGAGATGTTTGATGCTTAAACTGTAGAAAAGTTAATTATTAATTTTTAACTTAAGACTTAGATTACCTAATCAGGATTTAATAATTACCCTCTTTTTGAATAAACTATTTTCACTTTAACACACTGAGACCAACGGTAGCAGAATCATCTCGTTTTTCGTTTGAAAACAAGGTAGAAATTGCAGCAGGTAAATTAGATTATCTTTTTGGTCGAGTTACGAGTAATTCCTACAATTCTGCTAGATCAAACCAACTTGCACTTGAAATGAAGTGACTGGGGGGGCAGATACTGCTAAAGGGCAACAAATGCTGATCGATCATTTGAATTTTTCAGCAAACTCAAAAGGCAAAATTGTCGATATCTTGTCTAATGAACTTGGAAATTTTGAAATAAGAGAGTCTTTATTTATTAGACCCTCTGGCAATGCAGCTCGATTTAATAATGCTTTTCAAAGGCTTGAAAATGGAACCCGTAGGCCTAGTACCGTTATTCCTAAACATTAAGGATATATAAATGGACTTTCCAAGTACCAATGATTTTTTGGCAGAGTTTGGAATTGAACCTGAAGAAACTGATCCTAGTTTAGCTTTTTACCGATATGCTCAATCATCCACAGATGGCATGGTGAATCTGGAAATTTCTTTCAGTATGATCATGAAATCCTTTGAAGCCGTTTTAACGGGCTTATCAGGTAGAAGGCTAGCAATAATATCGTCTGAAGGGGTGAAATGCATAAACTTATGGCGAGACGACACTGGAGCTGGGCTTCATGTAACCTTTGATATTCGGGGAACGACCTCTGAGGTACGCGTGACTCTAGAACCTGATTTGAGCTTTTGCTGGTGGACTTTGCTTAACGAATAAAGCAGGGCATGGTTACGGTCAAAATACATAAGAAACACGGCTCTACTTACCTTAGCCAGAGCCGCTCTCAGCGTTCCGCTATTGCTTCAACGACACATCCGGCAGGTCTCAGATGTTGTTGAACAAATTACTGTTAGAACTCAAAATGAGGTAAAAACTAGACTCGACTTAATGGGGAGAGATGCTCATGGAAATATCGTATGCGTTGAATGCAAGTCATCAGCTACTGCAGGCTTAAACAGAAACCAAGTAAGAGGTTTTCCTGAAATAGAGCGAGCAGGAGCCACCATTGCTGGTAGAGGTAAACTAGCCTTTGAAAGCGGAACTGTAATTCCACCTACTAGAGTTAGTATAGTAAGGCCAGACTAGGAGTATTTGATGTCCGTAGATCAAAAAGATATTATAGATTTCATAGGTATTGATGATTTTTCAGAGAGCGTGGTTTTAATAATTACTGATCATCTTGAATGGAAGAGCAAAGAGCATTTACTCTTATTGCAAGAGAAAATTAATACTTATTTAAAGTTTATTGAAAGTGGTGAGGCTTTTGAGGCATATGCCGATTCAAGGGGTCGAGAGACTTTAATTAATCTTATATGCATGTATGTACCTGATGAGGAAGGTATTAATTTTCTGGAACAAGTATCTATAATTATTAAAAGTGCAGGTATAGACTTTAGGTACCAAGTACATACAGATGCATGAGCTAATCAACTACATTAGCTTCTTGACTAGAGATAGTTAAAGAAAATAATAAATTTAATCTACGAACTTTATTTATATTTCGGTTTTTAAAAGTGCTATTGGCCTAAGTAAATAAGTTGCTCTATCCTACTTAGATAGGGCAGCTTTCTCCCAAGCACAGATTCACGCTAAAATACTTTTTCTTTAAATATGCCAAGGCCAACTCCAGCGAAAGTTCATCGGCAATCAATACTCCTCAAAACCATTTAAACCCAAAGCAAAGATAGTCGCTTGCTCAACTTCAGCCAATTTCTGTGCAGAAAGCGTAGTAATCAAAGTACCTAGCTTGGCTTTTTGCACGGTTTGAATATGGTCAAAATTGATAGCACAATCGCGTGGCATCCCATCTTCTACCGTCAAAACTACTTCGCTAGGAATGTCGCGAATCGTGGTGGTGATCGGTGCAATCGTTACTTCCCCCAAATACGGAATGATGTCCGAGCGGATTAAAATCATCACGGGGCGACGTTTATCGGGTTCTTTGAAGGTATACCAGCGAATCTCGCCACGTTTCATAAATCACTCCATGCCTGCTCATCTTCCCAAACTGAAAATTCGTTGGGGGTGACGGGGTGGCGTAGATAACCTGCTCGCTGCTTTTCAATTAGCTTGCGCCGATGATAGAGGGCAATCGCCATCCGTAAGGCTTCACGAGTAAAAGCAGAGCGGTTGGTATGGCTTTCCTGAACAACCTGATCTAA
This sequence comes from Thiolinea sp., assembly GCA_049292455.1. Classification (GTDB taxonomy): domain Bacteria; phylum Pseudomonadota; class Gammaproteobacteria; order Thiotrichales; family Thiotrichaceae; genus Thiolinea. The sequence continues at coordinate 356,718 of JBATRF010000038.1, read as the reverse complement.
TTCTGTGACTAAATCGTCATCAAAAGTCATTTGTAAAGTGCGCATAGTGGTTTCCATGTGGATAATTATAGCTATTTTAGCATAGGGTCGTTGGTGAGCAAGGCAGAGAGAAGTCAACTATCCTAGTGTCTGTACTTCAAGCTAAACTACCCTCCCTTTAATCGCACCAAGATCAAGACACCGTGGACACGCCAGCCCCAACGAATAACAATCAGCTCCGTAAAAAGCTCAATACCGTCATGGGCAGTGACCGTTTTCGCTTGCGGCGTGAATTCCAACAACTAGAACGTAAGCCTGATGAAGCGCGTGCACAGCGTTTGCTGGAGAAAATGGAAGCCAGCCAGCAGCGACGCACTTTACGCATTCAAAATAAACCACAACCCGACTACCCCGACGATTTACCAGTAGCGCAGCGGCGTGAAGAAATCATTAAGGCGATTCAAGAGAATCAAGTGGTGGTGATTTGCGGGGAAACCGGTTCGGGGAAAACCACGCAGCTACCGAAAATGTGTTTGGACGCAGGGCGTGGGATTGATGGTTTTATTGGGCATACTCAACCCCGGCGGATTGCAGCACGTAGTGTGGCAGATAGGATTGCCGAAGAGTTAAAAACTCAGCTTGGACAGCAAGTCGGTTACAAGGTGCGTTTCACCGACAAGACCCAGCCGAATAGTTATATCAAGCTGATGACCGATGGGATACTGCTCGCGGAAATTCAGCAAGATCGCTATCTGAATGACTATGACACCCTGATTATTGATGAAGCCCACGAGCGCAGCCTCAACATTGATTTCTTGATGGGCTATTTGAAATGGCTGCTGCCCAAACGGCGCGATTTAAAAATTATTATCACTTCCGCCACCATTGACCCGCAGCGCTTTGCCGAGCATTTCAATAATGCTCCCATCATTGAAGTCTCAGGGCGTACTTATCCGGTAGAGCTGCGCTATCGGCCTTTAGTGGATGTGGAAGGTGAAGATGAGCGCGATCTCACGGATGCCATTCTGGATGCAGTCGATGAACTAGGTGCAGTCGGTAGCGGCGATATTTTAGTGTTCCTCCCCGGCGAGCGTGAAATTCGCGAAACGGCTGAAGCCTTGCGTAAACACCACCCTCCGTCTACTGAAATTCTGCCTCTTTATGCGCGCCTATCTGCCGAAGAACAGCATCGTGTGTTTGAAGCACATGGTCGGCGGCGTGTAGTTTTATCGACCAATGTGGCTGAAACCTCGCTGACTGTTCCTGGAATTCGTTACGTAGTGGATGCGGGCTTGGCGCGGATTTCGCGTTATTCGTGGCGGGCGGGTGTACAGCGTTTGCCGATTGAAAAGGTTTCACAAGCCTCTGCTAATCAGCGTTCAGGGCGTTGCGGGCGCGTGGCTGCCGGTGTAGCGATTCGTTTATACAGCGAAGAAGATTACAACAGCCGTCCGCTGTTCACTGAGCCGGAGATTCTGCGCACTAATCTCGCCTCGGTCATTCTACAAATGGAAACCATGCAGCTGGGCGAGATTGAAAAGTTTCCCTTTGTGGAAGCACCCGATCTGCGCTTGATTCGTGATGGCTATAAGCTGTTATTTGAAATTGGCGCGGTGGATGCCGATTTCAATTTAACCCCGAGCGGGCATATGTTAGCCAAGCTGCCGGTGGATCCACGTTTAGGGAAAATGCTGCTCACGGCTGAAAAAGAAGGCGCTTTAACCGAAGTGTTAGTGATTGCTGCCGCTTTAGCGATCCAAGATCCGCGTGAGCGCCCGATGGATAAGCAGCAGGCCGCCGATGAAAAACATGCGCGTTTCAAAGCCGAAAATTCAGACTTTTTAAGTTTATTAGCGCTCTGGGATTATTTTCATCAGCAGCGTAAAGAATTATCTAAAAGCCAATTTCGCAAAATGTGTTTGAAAGAATTCTTGTCGTGGACGCGCTTGCAAGAATGGCATGATATTCATCAACAGATTCGCAGCACCTTGCTGGAAGCGGGGCTGAAAGAGAATGAAAAATTAGCAGAATACAGCGGGATTCATCGGAGTCTTCTATCTGGTTTGCTCGGCAATATTGGCCTGAAAGATGAGGATTTAGAATACCAAGGCGCTAATGGACGCAAATTCTTAATCTTCCCTGGCTCGAATCTACGCAAGAAAGCGCCGCAATGGATTATGGCTTCTGAATTGGTGGAAACCAGCAAATTGTATGCACGTACAGTGGCGAAGATTGAATCTGAATGGATTGAAGAGTTCGGTGCGCATTTACTCAAGCGCAATTACACCGAGCCACATTGGGAGCAAAATTCCGCGAATGTGTCAGCGTTCGAGCGCACCTCTTTATACGGGATTACAGTTACACCGAAACGGCGTGTCAGTTACGGACGGATTGACCCGATTATTAGTCGTGAAATCTTTATCCGCCATGCACTGGTTTATGGTGAATATAAAACCAATGCGGCTTTCTTTCGCCATAACGGTGAATTGATTGCACAGATCGAAGAGCTAGAAGCGAAGGGGCGACGGCGCGATATTTTAGCCGATGAAAAGCTGCTGTATGACTTCTTCGACCCGCTGATTCCGGCAGAGGTGGTGAATGGCTCTTCTTTTGAAAAGTGGCGTAAACAGGCAGAGTCCAAACATCCTAAAATCTTATATTTAAGCCGCGATTATTTAATGCAGCGCGATGCAGGTCATGAGCGTAGCGGGCAATTTCCCGATAGTATCGCGGTACAAGGCATGATTTTGCCCTTGCGCTATCATTTCGAGCCGAATGCTGAAGATGATGGCGTGACGGTACGTTTGCCGCTATTAGCGCTTAATCAATTGTCGCCGACTCGGTTTGAGTATCTAGTGCCGGGGATGCTGGAAGAAAAGCTCACTGCGATGATTCGTGCGCTGCCCAAGCAAATTCGTAAGCAATTCGTGCCCGCACCGGATTATGCGCGTGCTTGTTTGGAAGCGATTGAGCCAAGTGAATCCGTATCTTTAAAAGAGGCTCTAGGTCAGCAACTGTTGCGCATGAGTGGCTCGCGGATTGAAGCGGATGCTTGGGAGGCTATCGAATTGCCCAAGCATTTGCTGATGCGCTTTGAAGTGGTGGACGATAGCGGTGTGGTCGTTAAAACTGCCCGTGATTTATATGCCTTGCGCAATAAAGTCGGTCAGCAAGCTAAAGCTGAATTGATTCGTCAACCGACCCAGCATATCGAGCGCCAAGGTTTAACCGAGTGGAATTTTGGCGATATTCCTGCCACACATTTGCTGGATATGGGCGGGATGAAGCTACATGCTTGGCCTGCTTTAACGGTTGCTAGCCCGCAAAGTAGCTCGGTGGATATTAAGCTATTTGATAATGAAGCTGAGGCGCAGCGCCAACATCGCTTAGCGGTCTTGCGCTTATTTATGTTGGCTTTGCCTGCTGATGCGCGTGATGTGCCAAGGCATCTATCGCAAATGCAGCAGCTCTGTTTGCATTATGCAGCCAGCGGTAAATGCGATGAGCTAAAAGAAAGCATCACCCGCTATGCTTTCCGCCAAGCGTTTGCCGAATTCTTAGATGTTCGCAAGCAAGCGAGTTTCAGCGCAGCGCTACAAATGGGTCGGAAGCAAATTTTAGTGCAAGCCCAAGATTTAGCGCGCATGCTCGCACCAGCTTTAGCGGCTTATCACGATATTCGTAAACTCTTGAAGGGTAAATTGAATCCGGCTTGGCTCGAAACGCTGAATGATGTGAATGATCAACTTTCCCACCTGATTTATCCGAATTTCTTGGATGAAATGCAGCCAGATGAATTGCGTCATTTGCCGCGCTATTTAAAAGGTATTCAACGCCGCTTAGAAAAAATGCTCGAAGCGCCTACGAAAGATCGAGCCTTGCGCGTACAAATTCAGCCTTATTGGGATCGCTACAAAGAGCGCTTAAATAAAAACCGCAGTCAAATGGATGCGAGTCAGGCCGCTGCTTTGCACGAATATCGCTGGATGGTGGAAGAGTTTCGGATTTCGCTATTTGCGCAGGAATTGGGCACTGCTAAACCAGTGTCAGCCAAGCGCTTGGATAAGGTTTGGGAAGAAGTTTAAAGTTCTATAACGGGTAAATTTTTAAGTCAGGGAGAAATAAGATGGCGCATCAATACACTGCCGAGATTATTTGGGAACGTGGCAACCAAAATTTTCTCGATAATCGTTATAGTAGGAAATTCCTACTGAAATTTGATGGCGGTATTGAAATCGCTGGCTCATCCTCGCCGCTAGTCGTGCCACTGCCATTTTCAGAACCACAAGCTGTTGATCCTGAAGAGGCCTTTGTTTCAGCGATTTCCAGTTGCCATATGTTGTGGTTCTTATCTATCGCTGCGAAGCATGGTTTTGTAGTGGATACTTACCACGATCAATCAGTCGGCATGATGAAACCGAATGAGCATAAAAAGTACTGGGTTGCTGAGGTCACACTGCAGCCTAAAATTTTATTTTCTGGAGCGAAGATGCCTTCGGCAGCAGAGCTGGAGCAGTTGCATGATGAGGCTCATGAGGAATGTTTTATTGCTAATTCGGTGAAGACGAGGATCATGATTAAGCCACAAAGCACTTAGGTATAAGTTAGTTGCCTTAATATTTATGCTATTATCCTCAAAATCCGTATTTTGAGGATAAATTATGAAGACGATCAATGCCACAGAAGCACAAAAGCAGTTCGGCTCGCTGATTGATGCGGCTTTGCATGCCCCGATTAGCATCACTAAACACAGCCGCGAAGTGGTGGTGTTAGTGTCGGCTCAACGCTTTCATCAATTGGTTGAGTTGGCTAAGGCTAATTTAGAACCAAGCGCTAATTCACCGGCTCCCCATGCTCTGCTAGGTCTATTAGGTGCTGGTAAAGAAGTTAGAGCTTTTAGTTCACCAGCAGAGATTGATCAGTGGCTGCAAGCTGAGCGCGAACAGTGGTCGCCAGACGCATGATTCCTAGCAGGAAGCTGTATTTAGATAGCAATATCTTCATGTATGCGCTCGAAGGGCACGAGCTGTATTGGGTGGTTTTGCAAAAGCTGTTTCAGCACATTGCAAGCCAGCAAATTCTGGTTTGTACCAGCGAGCTGGCTTTGGCTGAATGTTTAGTGATGCCGCTTAAACTAAACAATCAGCCTTTAGCTGAATTATATAAAACCCATCTCACTAGTCATGCAGGTTTGGAGTGTGTACCGCTTTCACGCGAGATTTTAATTCGAGCCGCCCAGTTACGAGCTGACTTGAATATCAAATTGCCGGATGCCATTCATGTCGCCACTGCGCTGACAGTCGAATGCGATACTTTACTGACGAATGATCAAGGGATGCGTGCTCCGGCTGCGCTAACTATTTTCCAGTTAAAAGATTTTTTATCCGGTTAAGTGACTTGGATAACTGGCTTGGTATTTAATACAGCCTATGCAAACTAACCTTCACATCCAAGCCGACACTCTCTATCGTTTCATTCAACTCCATCCACGTTTGTTGGCATTAACCGGTGCTGGCGTGAGCCTCGCTTCAGGTATTCCTACTTATCGCGATGAAAATGGCGTTTGGCAGCGCGGTGCTCCTTTACAGCATTATGATTTCATTCAAAAAGAAGCCGTGCGTAAGCGCTATTGGGCACGCTCTTTTGTCGGTTGGCCGACGATTTCCCAAGCTCAACCGAATACAGCCCATCAAGCGTTAGCCAAGCTCGAACAGTTTGGTGTGGTTGAGCAGTTGGTCACGCAAAATGTTGATAACCTTCATCAAGCGGCGGGTCATCAGCAGGTAATTGATCTGCATGGTAATTTGCAGCGGGTGGTTTGTTTGCAATGTGCGAATAAGACTACGCGTGCTGAGCAGCAAGAGCGCTTGGCTGAACTCAATCCGCAATTAGCTAGCCTACAAGCCGAAATTCGCCCCGATGGGGATGCAGCCTTGCCAGATGATTATTTCGAGCAGGTCAATTTGCCGAGCTGTTTAGTTTGTGGAGGTGTATTGATGCCGGATGTAGTGTTTTTCGGCGGGACGATTCCAGTGCCGCGAGTAGAACAGTGTTTGACCGCTTTAGAGCAAGCCGATGCTTTGCTGGTAGTGGGCAGTTCGTTGAAGGTGTATTCGGGCTATCGGTTTTGTGTGCGTGCGAAGGAATGGGGCAAGCCGATTATTCTGCTGAATCCGGGGAATACGCGCGCTGATGATTTAGCTCAATTGCATATTCGTGCTGCTTGCGGTGAGGTGTTGACGGAGTTGGTGGAGTGTTTTTTCTCGCAGCTCCAGTGTAACTGCGAGGATTAAAAGCTTTATAAAGCTTATTCAGTAGAGCTGGAGCTGCTTTTGCTGGCGAAAATATTTAAAGCATCCATCCAACGTTTGGTGAAATCGGAATTATTCATAATGGACGATTGAAACAGACTCATTGGGTCATAGCCTTCAGCGCCTAGAGTAAGCTTCTCAAGCATTTTATCCATTACCTGCTTATTGAATTCTTGCACATCGGGCAAACCTACCAAGCGCCGCATTTCTTCAGGCGTCATGTCGACATCGATTTTTATATTCATTGATTCTCTCCTCATGAGAATGAAAGCTTATTTTAATTCTTAGAACGGATAGCCGCTGAGTGTTGTTTTTAATAACACCGCCGCTTGATTGGGATCGTCTGCATCAGTAACCAGCAGCAAGTGCAGCTGATTTCCCTCGACTTGAGCAGCGACTCCCTCGATTTTGTAACGATTATCTAGTACCGTCAAATAAACTAGATCACCTTGTTCATTAATCACACCCAAAGCCGCCGCGACGAGCTCACCATCGGCATAACTATTATCAGTCGCCTCGGCAGCGGCAGAGAACAACCAACTGCCATCAGGCAAAGTAACCGCATCAGTAAAGCACAAAGGCACGCCCTGCACTTCGCTAATGGAGTGTGGCTGGATATTAATGAGCAAATCTTTGGTTAAAGACTGCTTTTGCATCAGCACTTTTAAGCTTTTTTGCAGATCTAAGCGAATACAGGCATTTTGGCTATTGTCTGCCTGATTGCCACGTTGTAGTAAATTCAAATAGTGATTAACGAACACACCTTCAATATTCAAATCGGCAAAATGCTTAGCTAATTCGCTATATAAAGGTTCAAGATCAATAATTAGCGGCTCAGTATTAATTGAGCCATCGGTAGCCAAACCTAAAACTACGCCTCGGCAGCGGCGCTGTTTCGAGCCAGAGCCGAGTGCGAATAAAGCACCATTCGGATAACCCCCAAAAGCGGGCAACACCGTCAGTGCTTCAAAATCAGGTTTATATGCTTTGCGTTCCTTCGGCTCGTCCGGTAAATTACCATCCACTAAACGCAATAAGCGTCCGGGCGTTTGTTGGGAACGTGAGAAAATTCCTAAGTGATTTTCATCGTCGGCGACTACATATAAATAATCGCCTACAGCTACTAAACCGCTGGCCGCTGCTAAAAAGTGCGGACGACCAGCTTCGGTAGATTCGACAAGATCTAACTGACGTAAAACTTCAAGCTGTAAAGGCATTATTCTAAGCCTTGACTGCTTAAGTACTCGTCGTAAGTACCGCGATAATCCACAATCGTACCATCACCTTTCACATCGAAAATCCGGGTGGCGAGCGAGCCCACGAAGACACGGTCATGCGACACGAACAGCAAAGTACCATCGTAGCGATCCAAAGCACCGTTTAAGGATTCAATCGATTCCATATCTAAGTGGTTGGTGGGTTCGTCCATTAACATGACATTAGTACGAGAGAGCATCATTCGCCCAAAAATCATTCGACCTTTTTCACCACCGGATAAAACTTTGACCGGTTTTTTCACCGTATCGCCGCCAAATAATAAGCGCCCTAAAGTGCCGCGAATTTGAGTTTCAGCGTCTTCGCCTTCGTAGCCTTCTTTGCGCACGTATTCACCAATCCAATCAGTGAGTTGGCGATCGCTTTTAAATTCATCTTCGTGGTCTTGATCATAGGTAGAAATACGCACTTTTTCCGCCCATTTAATCGTACCTTTTTGCGGCTCAAGCTGACCTAACAGCAGTTTCATCAGGGTGGTTTTACCCGCGCCGTTTTCGCCGATAATCGCAACTTTCTCGCCCGCTTCAATCGTAAAGCTGAAATTATTGATTAAAGGCTTATCCATACCTTCATAAGCGAAAGTCAGATTTTCCACTTCCACGGCGAAACGATGTAAACGCTCTTTTTCATCGTATTCAAAGCGAATCCACGGATACTGACGGCTCGAAGGTTTGACATCTTCTGGGCGTAGTTTTTCAATCAACTTGCGACGGCTAGTAGCTTGTTTCGCTTTCGATTTATTCGCAGAGAAGCGGCGCACGAAGTCTTGCAGCTCAGTGATACGTTCTTTGGCCTTCGCATTCGCATTGGCTTGACGTTCCCGCGCTTGAGTAGAGGCTTCCATGAAGTCGTCGTAATTGCCCGCATACACCTGAATCTTACCGAAGTCTAAGTCAGCAGTATGCGTACAGACTTGGTTGAGGAAGTGGCGATCATGCGAGATGATAATCATGGTCGATTCACGATTATTCAGTGTTTCCTCCAGCCAACGAATCGTATTGATGTCGAGGTTGTTGGTCGGTTCGTCCAAGAGCAGAATGTCTGGATTCGCAAACAGCGCTTGGCAAAGCAGTACCCGCAATTTCCAACCGGGTGCGACTTCACGCATCGGGCCATTATGCTGCTCAACCGGAATGCCGACCGCTAGCAATAGCTCGCCCGCCCGCGATTCAGCGGTATAGCCGTCGATTTCCGCGAATTGACCTTCCAATTCGGCAGCGCGCATATAGTCATCTTCAGTCGCTTCAGGATTCGCGTAAATCGCATCCTTTTCTGACATGATTTTCCACATATCCTCGTGGCCCATCATGACGACATCTAAAACCCGCACGTCTTCAAAGCCAAATTGGTCTTGGCGTAGATAAGCCATACGTTCGTTCGTGTCTTTGGAGACGTTACCGTGTGTTGACTCTTGTAGCCCACACAGGATTTTCATAAAAGTCGATTTGCCCGCTCCGTTCGCCCCAATCAGGCCGTAGCGGTTACCGTCACCGAATTTAACGGAAACGTTATCAAATAAAGGTTTTGCACCAAACTGCATGGTGACATTAGCTGCAACTAGCACAGGGTATCCTCGTAAACAAAACTGGGTGTGTTAATGGGCTGCTATTTTAGCAGTTTTGTGCTGCGCACGCAGCGAAGTTCACTGCTTTCGTTGCGGTATTGGAGAAAAGTTTAGCGGGCTAGAATTAGAGCAGGATGATGTTACAAAAAGAGTATATTATATATATATAACAATTTCTTTATATATAGGAGGTCTGCGCTATGCAAGCCGGACTCGCAGAAATTCAAAAAAATATCGCCATTTTGACCACCCTGACGGAGCCTTTACAGATTGTTGATAAGCGCCGGAAGCAAATTATTGCCACCGTTTATCCACGCTTGCGAACTCAACAAGCCCAGAAATTAGCAGGCAAATATCAGGCGCGTATTCCTGCTGATTTGCGAAATCTAGAGTTTGAGCGGGTTCGTGAAGCGGCACTGCTAGCAGCCATGAAGGAAAAGTATGGCGCTGTTGATTGATACCAATGTCATTGTGCGTTATTTAGTCGGTGATCATGCTGAGCACTTAGCCGTTGCGACTACGCTGTTTACCCAAGTTGAGCGCGGAGAGCTTGAAATCATTATCCTTGATAGTGTGGTGATGGAGGCTTTTTTTGTATTAACTAAGTTTTATCAATTGCCGAAAGCAGAAGTGATAGATGATTTAAAAAATATCTTGGCCTTTGCTGGAGTGATCAATGACGATAAATTTCAAATCATTGAAACTTTAAATTTAGTCTTATACAAAAATATCGACTTCGTTGATGCTTGGCTATGCGTCAAAAGTAAATTGTATGAATTAGAGCTATTTAGCTTTGATGAGCGTTTGAATAAGCGCTGTGTTTAAGTATTAAGGCGGACTTACACAACGCTGATAGCGTGTATTCACGGTATTCGCAAACTTTGCCGTGGTGAGAATCCGTGAAGACTTTTCGCTATGCAATTCAATCCCCGGCAGTTGAGCATAAAGCGGTGCTTTGCCGGTTTCTTGTTTATAGGTTTTTAAAATCGCTTGATAAGTAGGTGTGCTATTAAAGGCCAGCTGTTTTTCTTTCAATAGATCACGGCGGATTTGATAGTCTTTTAAGCCTAAGTTAAATTTTTGTACTGCGGTACGAAGCGCTTGCTCAGTGCCGCTTACTGTCATTTCGATATCGCCATCTTGCTGATAAATCAGCAGATCACCATCACTAGCAATTTTTTTATCAGCTAATTTAGCCAGCATGGTTTGGAAGGCGGCATTGCGGCTGCTATAGCGCCCCGCATTAAAATCGGCGAAGCGATAAATTTTCTTGTCATAACCCGTTTCATAGCCAAGTAGCAATAGTGTGCCGTAATACAAACCACCTTTGCGGGTATAGAGTTTGTCACGTATTTTATAAATTTCCTCTAAACTCAAGGCCTTACCCTTACGTTGCTCACGCTCAAACTGCACTGCAAATTGCACCGCGACTTGCATAGAGCCAATCGTACTTATCTCATTATTACCCTCAATGAAATTATTGGCGAAACGATTATCTACTAGCCAATTGAGTTTATATTGCTGCGCATATTGGGTAAGGCCGCCAATTAAATCCCGATAGGCTAAATCTAAATCCCGCTCGGTTTTCGCTTTGCGAATCCGCTGCATAAAACTGTCCTTGGTATTCGGGAATTTATTGAGAAAGAGCACCGCGCCATCACCTAGCAGCGAGTATTTCTTTAATTTAGTAATCACCGCTTGCTCGGAAATTTTGCCTAAATTCGGCACAGCAGGATTCGCCACAAAACCCGACTCCTGATCAGCAATCGCAATCACCGCACAGATATTCTCGCGGCTTTGATCCAGGCCATGTTCTTTTAAAACCGCTAGTAAATCGCTTGCCCAAGCACGAGGCTCACGCGCATTTGGTTCGGCAGTTTGGATGAGCTTGGTGGTTTGCTCAAGACTCATGGCAGGTATCAAGGGCTTGGCTTCAGCAGTCGTTTTGACTTCAGTGAGTTGCGCTTTGATGACCGGATAAAACCAAATACCTAAGCCAATCGTAGCTAAGCCACCGAGCCAGATAAGAAGGGTTTGGATTTTTTCTAGGAGCCAGTCGAACATTGCAAACTAAGTATTTTTAGTATGAAGAAGGAGTATTCTAATGGATTTTGCCGAGGTATTAGCAATTAACCCATAAAGTTTTCATTGGTATTGAATGCTTTTTTAGTAGCTAGCGGTTATTCAGCAGTTTCCCTAAACTAGCGGTTTGTTTTGTATGGCAAAGTTTTTATGAAATACCTAAAAATCCCCGTCACGCCCTTCCAGCAAAATTGCAGTATCATTTGGTGTGAGGAAACCAAAGAGTGTGTGCTGGTTGATCCGGGTGGCGATGTACCGAAGTTGACGGCTGCGATTGAAAGGGAAGGCTTAAAACCGATTGCAGTTTGGCTCACGCACGGGCATTTAGATCATGTGGGAGGCACGATGCCGGTTGCTGAGCATTATCAAGTGCCCGTGATTGGCCCGCACGAAGGCGATGCGTATTGGCTGGATGGCTTACCGATTCAGTCGAAGCAGTTTGGTTTTCCGCATCATGATGCTTTTCGCCCAACAAAATGGCTGCAGCATGGCGATACTTTAACCGTGGGTAAGGAAAATTTTGAAGTTTCGCATACACCGGGGCATACACCCGGCCATGTGGTCTTATTTAATCGAAAAGCAGATATTGTCTTTGTCGGCGATGTGCTCTTCGATGGTGGTGTGGGGCGTACTGATTTTCCGGGCGGTAATCATCAGCAGCTGATGAATTCGATCAAACAGCAGCTTTGGCCTTTGGGCGATCAAGTCACAGTCGTTCCCGGGCATGGGCCGAATACCACGATTGGGGATGAGCGTCGTACTAATCCCTTTGTGCGTTAACACATGCAGCGCCCAGCCACTTTCTTCATCCTCAGCCTTAGTTGTGTAGCTTGCACAGTAGCGCCAAGTGCTCCAGCGCGTTCTTTGCTAATGAATGAGCGCATGATGCTCGCGGCGCATAATGAAGTACGAGTGCCTTTAGGTTTGCCAAGTGTGCATTGGTCAGAGCGTCTGGCGGGTTATGCGCAAGCTTGGGCAAATACTTTGGCTAAGCGTCACGGTTGCCAAATGCATCATCGTAGTGAATTGGGTAAGGATGAATGGCAAGTCGGTGAGAATCTATTCTGGTCAGGCGCAAGGCGTTGGACGGATGGACGCAGAGAGTTGGAACCAATCACACCGCAGCGAGTAGCAGCGCTTTGGGCAGGTGAGGTAGCTGATTATGACTATGCCAGCAATCAATGTCGCCCCGGTGCGCAATGTGGGCATTACACTCAAATGGTGTGGCGCGATACGCAAGAGTTGGGTTGTGCAGCCGCAGTTTGCAGCAATGCTGAGCAAATTTGGGTATGTAATTATAGTCCGGCAGGCAATTGGATAGGCCAGCAGCCTTATTGAAGTTTGAGGGTGTAGAACACCTCGCGGGGCGGTTGCCCTTTGAGGTCGGGTTGCTTGATTCCAAGTTTGATTTTTTCACCCTGCTTATATTTCGCTAGGCAATTATATAAATCGGCCACACTAGTAATATCTTTACCATTCACGCTGGTAATTTTATCACCCTCATGTAGCCCCGCTTTATCTGCCGCGCTATTGGGGACTAATTTGCCTATCGTTACTCCATTCTGAGCAGGTACTAACCATGCCCCCAATTTACCCGTGGGTGGCAAGCTTAAAAACTGGGTAAGTAGTTGATAATCCACTTCATCATTCAAGCGTTCGCGTACATCGACACTGTGAATGGTTGCTTTACTCGCCTTGGGCAAGCGGCGGCTCATATCATTCGGGATGGCTGCTTTGGAGCTGACATGCCCAGAACCTGCAAATACCACCATGCGCGCTTTATCATTCGCTTGCAGGAACTTGACGATATTTGCTGCCATCGTTTCATCCCAAATCCGCTGCACCATCGCGAAGTTTTCAAATTGGCCGTGACCATGCGCATGATCGGCGAATACTTGGCGCAGCTTATTTAGATAAGAACCTTGCGCTGGGGTAATTTCAGCGGGTAGTTGAGCGCGCTCGGCTTTGGTTAAACTTTCCAGACCTTGCATGCCGACTTTACTGGTAATTTCGGCGGGCGCGTTTAAGGCAATGACGGGCAATTTATTGGCTTTGGCGTATTCCAAAATCGGGCGCAGCATACGGAAATCATAGCGCCAACGATTGTAATAATCGGTTTGTTTAAGTAACTCGTCTTCGCTGACCTTGCCTGCTAAATAGCTATTCAGCACAGGTTGAAAGCTTTGCTGAAACCATTCCACGCCAATCCCCAGATTTGGATTTTGTCGATGCAGGGAACGCAAAATCAGGAGTTGATTGATATGATGGTCATAGCGGTCATGCGTTTCACCGACAAACACAACGCGCTTAGTTTGCAGCCTTTGCATAAGCTCTTGGAAGCTGATCTGTTGGTTGCCATCAATAGCAACTGGCTTCCAGCCATCCAAAAAACTGTTTACTTCAGCTAATGAACGGTGCTCTAACGTAGTCGCTGCAGCAGTCGGTAGATTAAAAGGGACTAATAAACAGATCAGTGTCAAAAAGGAAGTAATTCGATATCGCATTCTCATAGCTGTATTTTGTATCCTTGAGCGAATCTTGATGTCAGATAGAGTGTATAACTCTGTGTACTAACCGATGCCTCCATGCCATCGCTGTTATGTTAGCACTCTGGCGTAAAAACGCGCATATCCCTTAGATAACCGGATGATCCAATGACCTTGATAAGACTTTTCGCAATCGGTGCTTGGCTCATGCTAAGTGTGGGCTTGTCTATCAACGCAAGCGCAAATACTGCTACTGCCGTTAATTCGAATCCCTTGTCTTTGCAACATCAGCTGAAATTAAAGATTGATCTCGCATCTAATCGTTTGTCGGTGGGTGATCAGCTTAGGTTCAGCAGCACAGCCGCAGAAACTTGGCAATTTAGTTTAAGTGATCAGTTTAGTTTAGACCCCAATCCGGCGATTGAGCTGCTGGCTAGCAGAAATGGCTTAAACCATTATCGCGCCAAGCAAGCTGAACTTAGTTTGCACTACAGTGGGCAACTCAAATCCACCCCTGATTGTGCTTGGTTGACGCAGGCTTGTGTAAAATTTGATAGCCAAGGCGTGTATTTAGATGCTAATAGCCAGTGGTATCCCGATGCAGCTAATACCTTGCATACCTTTGAGTTAAGCGCTGAATTACCCAAAAATTGGGTCAGTTTGAGCCAAGGCGAGCTAATTCAATCGATTTGGAAAGAAACCCAGCCTCAGCAAGCGATTTATTTCTTAGCCGGGCCTTTCTTCAAGGTATATAGCGAGCCGGGTAAATACGCTACCGCATTGGTTTATCTACAAACGGCTGATGAGGCATTAGCCAAACAATATTTAGCGGCTACTCATCAATACATCGAAAGCTATTCCAAGCAATTGGGTGCTTATCCCTATCGTAAATTCGCTACAGTGGAAAGCTTTTGGGAAACGGGATGGGGGATGCCGTCGTTTACTTTGCTCGGCTCTAAGGTGATGCGCTTGCCGTTTATTTTGGGTAGCTCTTTCCCTCATGAAATTGTGCATAACTGGTGGGGAAATAGTGTGTATGTGGATAGCACCTTGGGCAATTGGAGCGAGGGTTTAACTGCTTATTTAGCCGATTATCAACTCAGCGCAGGCAAAGGCGAAGCGATGAATTATCGACGCGATACTTTGCAAAAATACGCGAGTTTCACCAGCAACTTCCAAGATTTTCCTTTAAAAGAGTTTCAAAGCCGCCACGACCAAACTACTCAAGCGATTGGCTATGGCAAATCGTTAATGCTGTTTCATATGCTCAAACAGCAGATAGGCAGGGATAAGTTTGAGCAGGGCTTGCAGACGCTTTATAAAGATTATGCTTTTAAAAGGGCTAGTTTCGCTGATCTTCAAGCTGTATTTGAAAAAGTGAGTGGGCAAAGTCTAAAAGACTTTTTTGCCCAATGGTTAGAGCGCACTGGAGCACCGCAATTAGCACTCGGTGAGCATCAGCTTACTGAGGAAAATAGTGAAATACTGCTGAATTTAAGCCTAAAACAAACCCAGGCTGGTGAACCTTATCAGTTAAAAGTCCCAGTGCTTGCCCGTTTTAAAGATGAGCGTATTGAAACGCAGTGGCTGGATTTGAATACTGCTCAGCAAACTTTCAAATTGGAGTATGCGCAAAAACCTTTGGCAGTCGCAGTTGATCCTAATTTTGAGCTGCTGCGCATTCCTGCGTTGGACGAAGTGCCTGCTGCTTTGATTGTTTTGTATAACGCACAGCCAAAAACTTTCGTGATTGCTCGCCAAGTCCCTGCAGGCATGGAGTTAGCGTGGGAGGAGGCGATTGAGGCATTAAGCCGCGAAGATAAGCCGAAGACCCAATATGATGATGCACCACTGCCAGAAGAAGGCATTGTGATTTTATTAGGTGGTGATAATGCAGCGCTGACAGGCTTATTAGAGCGGGCTAAACAGCCCTTTAAACTGAGCGAAACGGCATATACCTTAAATAGTGTGAATTACACTTGCGGCTTGCATTCGCTCGCCTTGACGCTAAATGCAGGTAAGCAGCAATTAGTTTTACTAGATGCAACCACCCCCGAAGCTTTGCAGCAGCTCATTAATAAACTACCGCATTATGGCAAATACAGTTATGTGCTCTTCAATAGCGCGAGCGGCGAGAATGTGGCGAAAGGCCAATGGGAAATGACCGATTCGCCGTTAAGTATTCAATTTAAGCCTTAATTCAAGCGATTTTAACCACTGTGCGCCCGACGGTTTTATTTTGTAAATAATCGGGGAAAGCAGTTAATAGCTCTTCGAACTTAATTTCACGCTGCACTATTTTGTCTAAATGCCTTGGTTTGAGATCAGAACCAAGGCGTTGCCAAGCCTCATCGCGCATTTCACGCGGCGCTTCGATATTAATTCCAATTAGGGATACGCCCCGTAGAATAAAAGGCATGACTGTAGTGGAGAGGTCAAAACCGCCGGTTAAGCCAATGCTAGCAATGCTGCCGAAAGGCTTGATAGTGCGAGTCAGCCAAGCGAGAGTTTCGCCGCCGACATTATCTAGCGCGCCACCCCAGAGGGCTGTTTCGAGTGGACGCTTGCCCATTTCTAAGGTGTTGCGATCAACAAAGCCGCTCGCACCTAAAGCTTGTAAATAAGAGTGATGCTCGGTTTTGCCAGTATAGGCGACCACTTCATAGCCGCGTGAAGCGAACATATCCACTGCAAAGCTACCCACTCCACCGGTTGCGCCAGTAACCAACATCGGGCCATGCCCAGGTGTTTGCCCCATGCGCTCTAAGCGAATCACTGCGAGCGCTGCGGTGAAGCCTGCTGTACCCATCGCCATTGCTTCACGTTCACTCAAGCCCTGTGGAAGAGGCACGACACAAGCAGCCGGTACGCGCGCATACTCTGCGTAGCCGCCATCCAAGGTTTCGGAAATGCCACCACCGACGACTAACACCGAATCACCTGCTTTAAAGCGCGCATCTGTGGAGCTATGCACTTTGCCTGCTAAGTCGATACCGCCATTTAATGGGAAATTGCGTACAATCTTGGCACTACCGGTTGCGGCTAAAGCATCTTTGTAGTTGATGCACGACCAAGTCACTTGAATGACGACCTCACCGGCTGTTAATTCATCCAACTGCATCGTTTCAAAAGCAGCATGAACTTGTTTATCCTGCTGCCGAATGCGTAAGGCTTTAAAAGCAGTCATCGCATACAACTCCTAGTTGAGAAAAAGTGGATGTTCATGAGTCTAGCGGTGAGGAATTAAGTGAGTCCAGCATAAAGCTTAAGTTTCGGGTAGCTGGATAAACATACTTTCCCTAAGGGATAAGCGCTATTCACTGGCTGCCATCCTGAGTTATTATCGGCGCTCCTTGCGTGCAGTCGGATTGGCTGAAGTTAATGATAGATTTTCTGATTCTCTTGCTACTGCTACCGGTAGCAGGCGCATTTTTTATTCTGTTTTTGCCAGAGCATCGGCAATCATGGATTCGCCCTGCCGCGATTAGTACGGCTGCTATCACGCTGCTCTACACTTTATATTTAGCCAGCCAAATCGATTTCAGCAATCCCGCCGTACAATTAGTAGCGGAGTATCAATGGAACGAGCGCTTAGGCACTTATTTTTCCTTTGGCGTAGATGGTCTGTCCTATCCCTTAGTCGCACTCACCAATTTATTAACCCTCGTCGCCATTGCCGTTTCCACGCAGATTAAAGAGCGGATCAAAGGCTATTACATTCTTGTACTGCTGTTAGAAGCCGCCACAATGGGCGTGTTTCTCACTCAAGGCTGGGCGCTGTTTTATGTCTTTTGGGAGTTGGTGTTAATTCCGCTGTTTTTCTTAATTGATCGTTGGGGCGGAGCGAATCGTCAGCGTGCGGCTTTAAATTTCGTGCTGTATACCATGGGCGGCTCGGTGTTTATGCTCTTGAGCTTATTAGTTCTGTTTGATGCTAATCCTGAGCACCGTTTCTTATTTGCCTCGATCAAACGCGCCTCCGATGTAATTCCAGAAGAGACACAAACTCTGATTTTTCTCGGTTTAATGATTGGTTTTGGCGTAAAAATTCCGTTATTTCCCTTGCATGGCTGGCTACCTTTAGCGCATGTCGAAGCACCTAGCCCTGTGAGTATTTTGCTGTCAGGCATTCTGCTGAAAATGGGCGCTTACGGGATGATTCGCAGTGTAGAAATGCTGCCAGCGGCGGCGGTCAAGCTACAAAGTTTTATGATGGCTTTAGGCATGATCGGCATGCTGTATGGCGGTTTGTTAGCGTGGCGGCAAAGTGACCTGAAAAAAATGATCGCCTATTCCTCGATCAGCCATATGGGTGTCGTGATGGTCGGCATTGCGGCACTTAATCCGAATGGTTTAATGGGGGCTGCTTATCAAATGGTGGCGCATGGCTTAGTGGCGGGGGCTTTGTTCATGCTGATTGGCCTGTTATATGAGCGCACTCACACCCGCGATATTAATGACTATGGTTCGCTGTTGCGAGCAACACCGCGTTTTGCATTCTTGATTATTTTGGCTTTGGTCGGTGGAGTAGGTTTGCCAGGTACGGCAGGTTTTATTGGGGAGCTGCACGCTTTAATTGGCGGCTTTGAGCGTTGGGGCTGGTTAGTCGCTGCTTTATCGCTAGGCATGCTAATCACGGCAACTTATAGCCTGCGGACGGTCAAGCAGCTTTACACAGGTCCTGTCAATTTAACCATGCAGCATGTTGAAGATTTACGTCCCTTAGAATTAGCGGCAGGCTCAGTCTTAGTCGGCGGTACTCTACTCCTAGGATTCTATCCTTTGCCCTTATTGAATATCTTACTGAGCAGCCTGCAAGCCATCGCTGCACCCTTTGGAGGCTAAGGTATGGTTGCTTGGCAATACCTCATCGCATTCCTGATTCCTAGCTTACCGCTACTAGCCTGCTTGTGGATTGGCTTGGGCGTGATTTTTAAATGGAATCACGGCGAAAAGGGTGAGCGTGAAACTGCAAGGGTGGCAGTGGGTTCGGCGGCCTTGGTATTTATCTTATTGCTGGTCTTGGATATTTACAGCCTCATACAGACTCCGCTAGGTACGCTAGTGATTTCGCGCTGGCTAGAAAGCGGCAATATTCAAGCCAGTTTTAGCCTGCTATTGGATGGGCTTAGTTTGACGCTAGCCACCATCTTTAGCCTAATTATTCTGCTAACTTTGCGCTTTTCGGTGAATTATCTGCACCGTGAAAGCAGTTTTCAGCGCTTTTTTCTGATTATGTGTGTCTTCAATGCCGCCATGCAGTTGATTGTCTTGGGCGGCAATTTGATGGTGACTTTTATTGGCTGGGAGTTAGCGGGGATTAGCTCTTATTTGCTGATTAGTTATTCATGGCAACGTGAATATGCCATTACTAATGCCACGCGCGCTTTCGTCACAAATCGTGTGGGCGATGCAGGGTTTATTCTCGCGATTTTTATGGCGCTGATGTATTGGGGCACCAGTGAATGGGAAGCAATGCTGGTGCAAAGCCAATCAGAATCAAGCTTAGTCGCCACTATGATAGTGCTGGGGCTGATGCTGGCGGCTTGTATCAAGTCAGCGCAATTTCCTTTCTCAGCTTGGATTACGCATGCCTTGGAAGGGCCGACCCCTTCAAGTGGGGTATTTTATGGTTCGGTGATGGTGCATGCAGGTATTTATTTGCTGCTACGGGTGTCACCGATGCTGGAGCAAATGCCGATTATTGCTTGGTTGCTCGCGGCGATTGGAGCTGCAACCGTGATCTATGCTTGGTTTTTGGCACAAGTACAAACTGATATTAAAAGCTCGCTGATTTTTTCCACCTTAATGCAAGTCGGTTTGATGGTGATTGAGATTGCGGCAGGTTGGACAACCTTGGCTCTGATTCATTTAGTCTTGCATGCGATTTGGCGGATTTATCAATTTTTATGGTCGCCTTCTTTTTTGCAGCAAACCACTAGCCCAGCACCGGCAGCACCCGCTTGGTTTCAGCGCAGTTTGTGGCTGCATAATGCCTGTTTGCAGCGCTTTTGGCTGGATCGTTTGGCCGATACTTTTCTGGTTCACCCGACCCGTTTGCTGGCACATGAAGCGCAATTATTTGATCAGCAAGTGGTTGATCGGCTCACCGGTACGCCTTCGCATGTAAATATGCTCTCTACTTTGGCACAAATGCAGGCGCTGCAAAGTGGTAGTTTGCAGTTAAGTAGTCAGGTTGGCGTGGGTTCAGGCTTTTTTGGCAAGCTTATGCAGCGTTTGGCAGAAATGCTGGAGTGGTTTGAAGAGCGCTTGGTACTCAAGAGTAGTAGCGATGGTTTGGGGCGTTTGGCTACGGTGCTAGGGCGTTATGCCGAATTGATTGAAGGCTATTTGCGCCAGCCGCGTTATATGCTGGTGTTGATCGCTGCGACGATGGTCGTCGTCTTATGAGGGCGCAGTCATGACCTACGATGAAATAGCAGCGGTTTGGCCTTTGCTCAGTCTCTTACAATTAGTGCCGCTGCTGGCTGGGCTGCTATTAATTCGGATTCGGGGCAAGCAGGCAATTATTTTGGCGCTGATCGCCTCCTTCATTGAAATCGCTTTAGCACTGACACTGTATTTGAATTTTGATAGCAGCCAAGCTGCAGGCGTGATGCAGTTTGCCGAAAAACTGCCTATTTGGGCGGCCTTGCACTATCACGTCGCTGTGGATGGTATGAGTGTCTTGTTTATTTTGCTCACGACTTTGCTCGGCTTTCTGTGTGTGGTCTTTATCCTATTTCGGCGCTTGCATGCGAGTTCAGTCTTAGCGGTGATGATGCTGATTCAAGCCAGTTTAGTCAGCCAACTAGTGACGATGGATCTGCTCTGGTTCAACTTTTTGTCCATCGTTGAAATTCTGCTAGTGGCTTATTTGACTAAGCGTTGGCCTGCTTCTGATGATGTGATGCCTGCCTTAGTGCGGTTTTTGCAGTTTATGGCGGTGGGCTTAATTCTACTGTCAGCGGGGACTTTATTATTTGGCTGGAGTCATGCTCATCAGTATGGATTTTGGTCGTTTGATATTTATCGGCTTGCGACCGTCGAAGTGCCGGAAGACATGCAGGGAGTGCTGTTTTTCCTGCTGTTTTATGGCTTAGCAGTGCGCATTCCACTATTTCCTTTTCATGGCTGGCTGCCGGACTTTTTGCGCTTTGGCAATGTCGCGATTGCACCCATTTACTTATTAGGCTTAAAGCTAGGCGTTTATGGCCTGTTACGCTTTGTCTTTCCTTTGATGCCGAACGCGGTCTGGCAATGGCATTATGTCGCAGTGGCGTTTGCGATGGTGGGTGTGTTTTATGCTGCTTTATTAGCGCTCAAACAGCAGAATTTACGTAGTTTGTTAGGCTTTGCCGTGGTGAGCCATACCAGTATTTTAACGATTGGTTTGTTTAGCCTTGATCCTCTGGCTTTGCAAGGCAGCGTACTATTAGCAGTGAACTTTGGCTTGGCGATTTCGGGTTTGCTCTTAATGACCGGCTTGGTTTGGCAGCGAACCCATACCACTGATTTACATCGACTGGGCGGAATGTTTGATTATATTCCACTGGTAGGGATTGCCTTCTTAATTGCGGGTCTGGCGATTGTGGGTATGCCAGGAACGCCAGGGTTTAATGCGGTGCATTTTGTTCTTGAGGGGGCGATTAAAACGTTTGGTGCGCCGGTCACGATTGCTGCCTCGATTGGTAATTTAATTGCAGCAGGCTTTTTGTTGCGCGCCTTCCAACGAGTATTTCTATCCAAGCCTAGCGGCAATACCAGCCATTGGAATACCGAGCCTTCACAACTCACCGAAAAGGTGTTGGCAGGCACAGTCATTTTCGTGATTGTAGTAGTCGGTTTTTATGATGTGCCTTGGCTAACTTTGATTGCTGAGCCGGTCGGTGGAGTTGGAGAGTTATTTAATGAATTGCGTGCAATATCGGGAATAGCGAATCATGAATGAAGCCATCCCACTCACTAGCGCGGCTTTTCCTTGGCTCAGCTTATTGATTCTGCTGTTACCTTTAGGGGCAGTGATCGCTGCTTGTTTAGCACCTCGCGAAGCACGCTGGGCAGCGCTAGCGACTTCGGTCGGCGTTTTGCTGATTTCACTGATTATTGTTGCAGGCTTTAATCCACAGTTAGCAGGTTTCCAATTTGTCGAGCGCAGCCCGTGGATTCCCTCGCTGGATATTCAATATTTGCTGGGCGTGGATGGGATCTCGGTTTTATTTTTACCGTTTTCGGCTTTGCTGTTTATTGGCGTCATTTTAGCTTCGTGGAATGCAGTTCAGAATTTACCGCGCTTATTTTTCCCTTTAATCCTGCTGCTTGAAATGGCGATGATGGGCATTTTCTCCGCTTTGGATACGATTCTGTTCTTTCTGTTTTGGGAGTTCAGCGTTTTACCGATTTATTTTCTGATTAGTTTGTGGGGGATTGGGCCAAATCGGCGTTATGCAGGGGTGAAATACACGCTGTTTATGCTCACGGGTGGCGTACCCCTGTTATTAGGTTTTGTGGTGCTCGCCTTGCAAAATCCAGATGGGATTACGTTTGATTACACCCGCTTGCTACATATAGCGCATACACACAATTATCAAACAGCGATTTTTATTCTGTTGACCTTGGCGTTTGCAGTGAAATTGCCGCTCTTTCCCCTACATTCATGGCTGCCGGTCGTCGCTCAAGAAGCGCCCACTCAAGTGGTGGCTATTTTGGTGGGTTTGAAGGTCGGCGTTTACGGCATGATTCGTTTTGCCTTTCCTCTAGCACCGAGTGCTTTTCAGGATTTTCAATATATTTTGATTGGTTTGGGCATGCTGGGTGTTTTGTATGGTGCTTTGGCGGCTTTGGGGCAAACTAATCTAAGGCGCATGCTAGCATTTTCGAGCTTGAGCCATGTGGCGATGGTGTTTTTGGGTGTGGTGAGCATGACCCAGCAAGGTTTACAAGGCGCGATCTTCCAGCTGCTTAATTTCACTGTGATTGCGAGCGGACTGTTTTTGATTATTGGCTTTATCTATCAGCGCGTTGGCTCCAGTGAAATTCCAAGCTTGGGTGGGATTGCCAAAAGTATGCCGCTATTAACTACTTTCTTCTTTATCTTAGGTGCTGCCAACTTAGGGATTCCGGGCACAAGTGGTTTTCCCGCTGAGTTTTTAATGACGATTGGGGTCTTGGAAAGTTATTTAGGTGCAGGCTTGCTCGCTTTATTCAGCATTATTTTAGCCGCTGCTTATTTTCTTTCTGCTTATCGACAAGCTTTCTTAGGCAAAACGCGCCACGCAACGATTGGTGAGTCGCCAGATTTAAAGCCGCGTGAGTTATTTATCATGTTGGTTTTCAGCGCTATCGTACTGTTTTTTGGATTTTATCCACAGGGTATTTTGGATTTAATTGCAACTAGCAGCATGGATTGGTTGGAGCGCATGACCTTAATGATGGAATAAAGTTCCCCGGATTGAGCTATATACCCCTATCAGCTATTGCGTATAATCGCCTTGCTACTAGGCTTAGGCCTAAAATAGCGCCCCCGAAACTGACTGATGAATTTTAATTATGGAAATGCTGCTAGACGTCCATGTGTGGAGCGCATTCCTAACACTGACCATTTTGGAAATAGTGCTAGGGATCGACAATATTATTTTCCTGACCTTGATGGTCAATCGCTTGCCAGAAGAGCAGCGTGCTTTAGCTCGTAAATTAGGCTTATTCGGCGCGATGTTTTCGCGGGTCTTATTGCTGCTGTCGATTGCTTGGGTCGCAAAATTAGTCACACCGCTGTTTAGCATTATGGGTCACGAGTTTTCTGGTCGTGACTTGGTCTTATTATTTGGTGGCTTATTCCTTATCTATAAAGCAGTGACTGAAATTCACGGCAGCCTTGAAGGTGGTGTGGAAGAAGGTGAATCGATGGTTAAGAGGGGCGCTAGCTCTTTCATGGCTGTCATTGTTCAAATCGCAATTATTGATATCGTGTTCTCCTTAGATTCAGTCATTACTGCGATTGGTTTAGCAGAGCAAGTTTCGGTGATGGTGGCTGCGATTGTCGTTGCGATTATGGTGATGATGTTTGCTGCCGGGCCGATTGGCGACTTTGTAGAAAAGCATCCGACCGTGAAAATGCTAGCACTGACTTTCCTCGTGTTAGTGGGCGTAGTTTTGGTTGCCGATGGTATGGGCCATGAAGTGCCGAAAGGTTATCTCTACTTTGCGATTGCTTTCTCCTTCGGTGTCGAAATGCTGAATTTGAAGCTGCGGAAGAATCAAAAGAAAGTAGTTGATTTGCACGATACGATGCCGCAAAAAGAGCAAGATTTAGAAAAATAAGATGAGTTTATTTAGCCGTTACTGGATGTTTTTAACTTGCTGTCTTGCCTTAACTGCATGCAGCGCGCCGCCAGTGACGGCTGCTCCTAAAGCTTATTCAGAAGTAAAGGTCTTGAGCCATTTCACCGTACCCCGCACGGTGTTTCAGGGTGAAACAGTCAGTGAACTTTCTGGGATTGCTTGGGATCAAGATGAGCAATTGCTTTACGCCGTCTCTGATCAGGGACGGCTATTTCATTTCAAATTGACTATTGATGGTGAGCAAATTACGGCGGTACAGCCGCTATTTGTCGCACCTTTAGTTGATGTGAAAGGTAAGCCGATTAAGCTGCGTGACTCTGAAGGCTTAGATGCGCTCAATACCAGCAATGGCAAAAAAGGTGACAGCCAGCTCATTGTTTCGTTTGAGCATGGCGCGCGTATTTTTCGGATTAATCCACAAGGCCGCCAAGTAGGCGAGCTACCACTACACAAAAACCTGCAAAAATCCAAAAACTACCGTTCTTCAAACTCGATGCTTGAGTCGGTGGCTTATCATCCTAAATACGGTTTTCTTACCGCTCCAGAACGCAGCCTCAAAGGCGAACCCGATAATTTGCAATCGATCTATTCGGCTAAGCGTAAATGGTCATTTATGGGCTATCCGGCTAAAAATAGCGCAGTGACGGGCTTAGAAATATTACCGGATCAAAGCGTCTTAGTCTTAGAGCGTGCTTGGGCGGGTATCCTGCATCCGATGGTGATTAGTTTGCGGCGAGTCGATTTGAATGCTTGTAGCAAAGATGGGATGTGCGCAGCACAAGATTTAGCGGTTTACACCAGCTTAATTCAAATTGACAATTATGAAGGTCTTGCGCACATTAAAGATAATCTATATTTAATGATTAGCGATGACGGTGAACGTGACTTATTGCGTACCGAGCTAACACTTTTTAAAGTCCAATAATTTAAAGGTTCAGGGTGTCGAACCATGCAAATTAAACAAGTTTGGAAAAATATTTTCTGGTTAGTTTTGGGTGTGACCCTTGCCTGGCTTGTTTTGCCCTTTTTTCAGCGCGCGCCGGGCAATGTAACGCTTGCAGAGCCACTGAAAGTTACCCCAGCGGCGGCTTTCACCAATCAGGAAGAGCGCACGATTAGTGTGTTTGAAACGGCTAGTCCTTCAGTGGTTTACATTACCACGACCGATAAAGTGCTCGATTTCTGGACACGCAATGTGAGCGAGCGTCCGAGTGGTACAGGCACAGGTTTTGTTTGGGATAAGCAAGGGCATATTGTCACTAACTACCATGTGGTTGAGGGCTATAAAACCGCTAAAGTACGTTTGTCCGATCAACGTATTTTTGATGTCGATGTTGTGGGTGCTAGCCCACGTCATGATTTAGCGGTGCTCAAAATGCGTGAAACCAAAGAGGTTCCCGCACCTGTACAAATCGGTACCAGTCATGAGCTGAAAGTCGGCCAAACTGTGCTAGCGATTGGCAATCCCTTTGGTTTGGATCACACCCTAACGACTGGCGTGGTATCTGCTTTAGGGCGCAGCATAGATGGTGATGGCTCCAATAATACGATGGAAGACCTGATTCAAACCGATGCTGCGATTAATCCGGGGAATTCTGGTGGGCCATTATTAGATTCTGCTGGGCGCTTAATTGGGGTGAATGTCGCTATTTATAGCCCTTCGGGCGCTTCAGCTGGAATAGGTTTTGCGATTCCAGTAGATACGGTCAATCGGGTTGTGCCGCAACTAGTGCAAAACGGTCGTTATATCCGCCCTGTTTTAGGTATCACCATGAATGATGAAGTCACTGAGCGTGTAGTACAGCGTTTAGGGATTGAAGGTGTCTTGGTCTTGGAAGTGGCTCCCGGCTCGCCAGCCCAAAAAGCAGGCTTAAAAGGCACTAAGGTCAAGGCGAATGATGAAGTGGTTTTAGGCGATATTATTCAAGCCATTGATGGTAAACCCGTCACTAATACCGGCGAGCTGACTGCTACGATGGATAAATACAAGCTCAATGATACCGTGAGCGTGCAATTTCTGCGCGACGGCTCGACTCAACAAGAAGTGAGCGTCCAACTGACGATGCAGCGCTAGGTGTACCGCTATTTAAGCTCTATTTTAGGAATTTTGATTTTCGTCTCGGAATCTAAAACATAGGCCTCTGAATAATCTAGCTCGCTGCCCTGCATTAAGGTGGGGCCGTGAGCTGCATAAACACTTTTATCATAACCTAAGAGTTGCAAAGTGCTCGGGAAGAGTTGCGCTTGGGCATAAAGTCGATTTTCTAATTTGGGAAACTTGCTCTTAGCTTCTGGGCTAAAAATCATTAAAGGCACTTTAAACTCCCCTATGGGCAGTTCTTTAGGATCATCTGCATAATGGCAATGAGTAATCGGGCTATTTTGTTTCTCAAATAAACTTTGCCCATGATCTGAAGTATAGAAGATGACTTGATTAGCCTGCAAAGGCTTAGCTAATAGGCCTTGTAAAAAATAATCAACACTATAGTGCAAGGCATTCAGATAGGAATTGGTTAAAATTTCCTGATTAGCAGCTACCATTTCAGTTAAAGATTCAGTGGCTGCGGGTTGGAATAGCACCTGCTCAGTAGGATAGGCTAAGGAATAAGGCCAGTGTGCTCCCCATTTCACCGCTACAATAAATTGATTTTTTGTAGCCTGATTGCTTAAAGCTTTATTTAACTCTTGTAATAAAGCCTGATCACGATCTTTGGGATGAATGGTGCGTGGAAAAGCTAGATTATGATCAATAAACTTTAAATCCTGCCCCGTTAAATTGTTTTGCATCTCACCCGGTGCAATTTGTGCATCAATTAATGAGGTTTCAAAACCTGCTTGTTTGGCATACTGAAAAATGGTCGGTAGGGTGTTTTTAGCGGTTTTGAAATCCTGCTTCACTGAGGCGTTTAAGCCAATGCGCAGGAAGAGGTTTGAGGTATTAGAACAGTTGGATATGGATGCTACTGTGCCATAATTCTGCATACTAGCATTGGCTTTAAAAGCAGTTAGAAACGGTGTGTTTGGTTTAGAGTAGCCATTGACAGCTAAGTAATCACCTGAAATCGACTCATCGATAATCCAGATAATGGTTTGATATTCAGCTGCTTGGGTCGGTTTAATGCTTGGATCAAGTATGCGTTGGCTAGTCGTTCGATATTCTGTTAAGTATTCGCGCAAGACTAGAGGAGCTTTGATGGGTGCTAGGTAAGATTGAGTTTTGATGGAGAAGACTTTATGACTTAATAGGCCGATCCCAAGCATGCTTAAAACTAAAAATAATAAACTCCAGATAGCAACAATTCTTTTGTGAATAGGAATGAGTTGGCGAATCACTAAGGCTAATACGAAAATACCTAGAGCAATTAAGATAGAGTAGATTAAGGGTGTTTTATACACTAATAAGTCACTAGCACGCCCCATTTCGTTAAAGGCAGTCGATAGCAAAGTAACCGTAATGCCATTCGTACTGCTGCCGAGTAATTGCAAGAATACATCAACCCCAAATAGAACAGCGCAATAGGCTAAGAGTAGGTTAGCGATCCACTTATTAGCAATGAATAAAATAGAAAGTATTGCCGCTAAACTGATTAGGTAGCTGCTTAAGTAAAGACCACCTTTAATGAAGCCTTTTTTGTCATAGGGTTCACTCAAATAGCTGGTTTCAGTAATAAAACCCAAGGGCGAATAAATCGACTGTAAATAAGTTAAAAGCAGTGCATAGCCTGCTAACAACAGAGCGACTAAAACCGTTTTTGTTTTCATATGCTTGAACCTGAAAAGTCTAGTTTAAGCGTATTGATAAGTCATGTTTATTGAAATAATTATAATGACTAATTAGCTGGTTTCACGGACAAGAGCTATCTGGCTAGTAAGAAAGATCAAGTTAGCTTGATCTTTCAAAACACTAGAGGGCTTAATTGAGCGCAATACCTTGCTTGCAAGCAGGATCGGTTGGTGAAGGGCTAGCATCTGGATAGAAAGTGCGGATACCACTACTACGCCGCACAAACACTGCAGTAAAACGCTGTCCATCATCTTGAATGGGAGCTAAGCAGGCGGTACTTTTATCACGGTTGTCAGTAGGATTTTCGGCAAAAGCTCGCGTAACCACTTTCAATAAGTCTTCCGCGCTCAGTGTTAGCCCATAACCTTTAATCGACGAGCGCGCAGTGTTATTACCAAAACGCATGGTCGCGCCCATCGAATACAAGACACCCGGCACGACTTCATTCTGTCGGTAGTTATCCATCCGACACGCTTCGCCGGTTTGCTGGAGTTGCACATAGCGCCCAACATAATGCAGGCCACCAATCGGGCCATTCGCTTCCGGCTCGCCACAAAAAATATGATCAAACGCATGCACTGCAAACCAAGCTTCGGTCAAATCATTCAAATAAGCCTCAGTGGCAGCTTGAGCTGGGCGATTAGCAAACACCTTATCTTGAGTGAAAGCTTTGATTCGCGCCAACACCTCAGGGTGATTACGCAGCAACTGCTTAAATTCATCGGGGCTAACTTTCTTACCTGCGGGGCCACAAGTGTTATTCAAGGCTTGCCCAAAAGCATCAATCGCAGGCGCGGGCGGGGTAATATCCGCGAGGCCATTTTTGAGCTTGACCTGATTATTGCTGGTATCAAAAAATGGCAAGCAGGCATTCGCAGGCGCAGTAACAGGACGCGGCTGAGTAGCTGCCGTATTGGCTGGCGCATTACCATAATGACCGCAACTTAATTCCACCCACTTTTTATCTGCACCTATTTGAAGATAGGCGTGTGTTGGATTCGGCTCGCGATTCGTACCTAAAGCGGGAAAAGCTTGTCCTGCGGCTAGCGTGCTGACATTGCTATGTTTTTTGATCGAAGTCACTGCATCGCAGTCTCTATCCAAGATAAATTCATTGGGTGTGGAAAAATAAACTTGAGCGGAAGCGCTAGCAGTAAAGACTAAGGCGCTTAACCCTAGCCCAATTTGAAGAGATTTCAAGATGCAAAGTCCTTATAAAAAAGAAGCAGGCTAACACAGCCCTTAAGTGCTGTTTAGGTGCAAGTTTGGACTTCGCAGTTTGGCTATAAGTTCAGGGCTAGATATCCTTCATTAAGCGCAAAGCATCATAAATCGCTGCATGTGTATTGCGTGCTGCTACTGCATCGCCAATTCGATACAGCAGGAATTGACCTTCAGTATTTTTAAATGTGCTTTGCTCAGTTCCGGCTAGCAATTGTTCGTAATCGACCGCACCTAAGTTTTTCGATTGAGGCTTGAGTTCAAAATACAGCTCATCCAGTGGCAGCGTGCCGTGATTCACAATGATTTGGTCATACTCTTTACGTTGCTGCCAAGCGCCATAATCGCTACCAATAATAGCGGTAAAACCCTTCGCAGATTTTTCCACGGCGAATAAGCGATAAGTAACAGTGAAGGTGACTTTTTGCTGCTGCAAATGACGCAGATAGGGCACTAAATTCATCCCCATGATCTCTGGCGCGAAGCTACGATCTGGGGTCATGATTTCTAATTCAGCCCCACCGGCAGCGATCATTTCCGCCGCTTGTAAGGCTGCATGATCGCCTGCATCATCATAGAGCAGCACCTTGTTAGCAGGCTTGACACTGCCCGCTAAGACATCCCAAGTTGACACCACATATTCATTGCCGCTCTCTAAAATGTCGGTATTAGCTAAGCCTCCGGTTGCAATCACGACCACATCCGGCTCAAGGGCGAGCACATCCTCCGCTTCTGCCCAACAGTTAAAGCGGAATTGCACGCCATGCTGCGCACATTGCGCTAGTCGCCACTCTATAATGCTGAGCATTTCGCACCGGTGTGAGCTACGCGCAGTTAAACGAATTTGTCCGCCCGCTACACTATCTGCTTCCAATACGATCACTTCATGCCCACGTTCGGCAGCAACTCGGGCGGCTTCTAAACCTGCTGGCCCTGCACCAACAACCACAATGCGTTTTTTAGTGTTCGCAGGCGTAATCTGATGCGGCATGCTCAGTTCACGCCCACTTGCTGCATTGTGAATACAAAAAGCCTCGTCCCCTTGGTAAATTCGGTCTAGGCAATAAGTTGCCCCCACGCAAGGGCGAATCGCTTCTTCTTGACCGGCTAGCAGTTTGCGCACGATATGTGGATCAGCTAAATGAGCGCGTGTCATGCCGACCATATCCAATTTGCCGCTAGCAATCGCATGCCGAGCAGTAGCCAGGTCAGGTATTTTTCCGGCATGAAAAATCGGAAAACGGGTGATTGCGCGTACTTCACCCGCAAAATCTAAATGCGGTGAATTGCGCATACCTTGCACTGGAATCACATCGGTGAGTGCAGCATCAGTATCAATATGCCCACGAATAATATTCAAGAAATCAATCAAACCTGAGTCACGCAAACGGCAAGCGATCTCAATCCCTTCCGCTTTGCTGAGGCCGCCTTCGAGCATTTCATCCGCCACATTGCGCACGCCAATAATGAAATCGTTGCCCACCCGTTTGCGCATGGCTTGCAGCACTTCTAAGCTAAAGCGCATCCGGTTTTCTAAAGAGCCGCCGTACTCATTGTCCAACGTATTGGTATAAGGGGACCAGAATTGATCCATGAGATGCCCGTAAGCTTCCAGCTCAATTCCATCCATACCCGCCGCTTGCATCCGTTCGGCGGCATCAGCGTAATCGCGAATAATCCGTTCAATATCCCAATCTTCGATGAGTTTGGGGAAAGCCCGATGTGCCGGTTCGCGCCGCGTGGAAGAGCTAACTACGGGCAGCCAATCGCCGCGTGACCAATGCGTGCGCCGTCCTAAATGGGTGAGCTGAATCATTACCGCCGCGCCATGCTCGTGGCAGGCATCGACCAAATCACGCAGATGGCTGACCACTTCATCTTTGTAAGCAAGGATGTTATTGAAAGCAGGTGCGCTATCTTTTGAGACAATCGCCGAACCAGCCGTCATGGTTAGGGCAATCCCTGCTTTAGCACGCTCCACATGATAAGCTCGATAACGCGCAGTCGGCATGCCATCTTCTGGGTAAGCTGGTTCATGGGCAGTCAGCATGATGCGATTGCGCAGGGTTAAATGCTTAAGTTGGTAGGGCTGTAATAGAGGATCATTCGTCATCGCGGGTCAGTTCCTTGCTTAATACCACATATCAGGTTTGGCAGCTTTTTTCTCACGGATGAAAGCTTGCAGGGCTTCATCAATACTTGGATCAAGTGTCGGTGCTACATACTCAGCCAGTTGCTGTTTCCAAAGTGCATTCGCGCGTTGCTCAGCCGTTTTACTGCCATCAATTTCCCATTGCTCAAACGAACCGCTATCCGCCGTAGTGGATTCATAAAAAACATCGCTGTAATTGGCAAGGGTATGCGCAGTTCCTAAAAAGTGTTCATTGTGCGTATTGCGCTGACGATAGGAGTCTAGGGCGAAAGCGTTGTCATCCAAGGCTAAGCCTTGCAGCATGCGTGCCATCATCCCGAGGCGATTCGCATCCAGAATAAATTTCTCATAGCCCATCGTCAGGCCGCCTTCCAGCCAACCGGCGGCATGCAAAATCCAGTTCGCACCGGACATTAAAGCCGGGCTTAAAGAGTCGGCACTTTCTTGACCTGCCTGAAAGTCACTGACTTTAGACGAGGTAAAGGCACCGCCACAGCGTAAGGGTACACCTGCGCGCCGCGCCAATTGTCCAATCGCAAAGTAGGCAAGACTCGCTTCCGGTTGTCCAAAAGTCGGTGAGCCATTACGTAATGACATGGTGGTCAGGAAATTGCCATAAATCATCGGCGCACCGGGGCGTACTAGCTGGGCTAAAGCAATCCCGACTAAAGATTCGGCATGCGCTTGGGCAATCGCTCCAGCGGGTGTGACCGGCCCCATTGCCCCACCGAGCACGAAAGGGCAAACAATAATCCCTTGCCCGGCGGCGGCATAAGTTCGAATAACGCGGGTAACATCACCATCAAATAGCAGCGGGGACGTGGCATTAATATTCCCCATTACCACGCAATTCTTATCGGTGAACTCCGCGCCGAACAGAATGCGTGAAAGCGCTATTGAATCCTCAGCGCGTTCTGGGCTAGTGATCGAGCCTAAATAAGCTTTGTCAGAGTAGCGAATATGTGAGTAAACCATATCCAAATGGCGCTTATTCACAGGGATATCCACAGGCTCGCAGATTGTGCCACCGGAATGATGAATATACGGGCAAGTCCAAGCAAGCTTAATGAAATTCTGGAAGTCGTCGAGTGTGCCATAGCGTCGCCCACGATCTAAATCTGATACAAACGGCGATCCATAAGCAGGTACAAATACTACATTATCGCCACCCACGGTAATTGACCGCTCTGGATTACGCGCATGGTGAATAAATTCGTGGGGTGTGGTTGAGACTAGTTTCTGAATTAACCCCGCTGGGAATCGCACAATTTCGCCTTGCGCTTCCGCGCCTACATCCACAAACAGCCGAATCGTTTCTTCATCGCCACGAAATTGAATGCCAAATTCCTGCAAAATTAAATCAGAGTGATATTCAATCGCCTCGACTCCATCCACGTTCAGCAGCTCGTAGAGCGGAATATTGCGCTTTAAAAAAGGGGGATAAACGGCCTCGGTACGTGGGTTGGTGCGTGTGCGCCGCCGAGTGCTGCGTTCGGAGGAGGGATGATTTGTATTCATAGGCTAACCTGCTGACTAGGGCTTTAACTAACTGTAGCAGTGTTTCTGTTGACCAGCGACTGGGCTTGTGTTCATGTAAGGTATGAAAAAAATTAATCTACACCTGCTATCCATGCGTTCACTTTTAGCTTTTCATGTCGCAGCTCAAGAGCAGAGTTTTACTCGTGCCGCCGCGATTTTAAAGCTCGGCCAATCGGCGATTAGCCATAGCGTGCGCCAGCTTGAAACGGTATTAGGTGTGAAATTATTTGAGCGTGAAGCGCAAGGGGTGCGCTTAACTGCAATTGGTGAGCGGCTCGCCAAACGTATGCAAGAGGGCTTTGCAGAAATTCAACTAGGTTTGGAGGAAGCGCTCAGCAGCCAAGCCTCTTCAGTGGTTACCATTCTAGTTTCGACTTCACTCGCCAGCCATTGGTTGATGCCACGGATTGCGCGTTTTAAGCAGGCTTATCCTGAAGTGCAATTGCGCATTATTACCCAAGATGCTTATCAAGATATTGCCAAACTGGAATTCGATCTTTGTATTCCGGTGGGCGGTGTGCCGGAGGGTGATTATCAAAGCTGGAAATTTGTGGATGAAGTCTTGTTTCCTGTTTGTAGCCCCGTGTGGCTAGCCCAGCAAGAACCTTTGCAACAGCCAAGTGATTTATTAACAAGGCCCTTGATTCATTTAGAGGAACATTACAAGCCGCGCTTCAATTGGCCGCAATATTTTCAGCATTATGGCTTACAGCTCAATCACACCCGTAAAGATGTCAGCTTCAATGATTATTCAATTGTGGTGCAAGCCGCGATTGAAGGTCAGGGAATTGTTTTGGGTTGGCATCACATTGTGCAGCCCTTAATTGAGCAGGGTAAATTGGTAGCACCCTTGCGAGAACGCATTCAAACCCCAGCGCCCTTTTATGTGATTGCGCGCGAAGATAAACCACTGCGGGCGGAGGCTAAAGCTTTATTGGATTGGGTATTGTTGGAAATGCAGCAGACGGTGGGGGAGAAGTAGCTTTATAAGGCTGGCTCATAAAGCTACTGAGGAACAGTTTACTCGAGAACTTTCGGCACTAAATACAGACCATTTTCCACTTCGGGCGCAACGCTTTGATATTTCTCGCGATGATTACTTTCAGTCACTACATCGTCGCGTAAGCGCTGCATCGAATCCAAAGGATGCGCCATTGGCGCAACACCTTCGGTATTCACTGCGCTGAGTTGCGCCACTAAATCAATAATACTGCTGAGCTTACTCACATAGCCTGCGGTTTGATCGGCGGGCAAGGCTAAACGGGCAAGATGCGCCACTTTTTGAACTTCAGCTTCACTAATGGTTGACATGCTTAGCCCTCCAACTTCTGTTTGAGAATGTCATTAACCGTATTCGGATTCGCTTTACCTTTCGAGGCACGCATCGCTTGACCAACAAAGAAGGCGAACAGCTTATCTTTACCGCTACGATATTCAGCGACTTGCGATGGATTTTTCTCAATGATTTCATCAATCATCGCTTCAATCGCGCTGGTGTCGCTGATTTGCTTTAAGCCTTTGGCTTCAATGATCGCATCAACAGCACCTTCACCATTCCATAAAGCTTCCAAGACATCCTTGGCAGCAGTTGAGGAAATGGTATTGTCCTTAATACGTATCAACAGGCTCGTTAAACCTTCAGCAGTGACCGGTGCAGCAGTGATTTCCAGCTCATGCTTATTCAATAATGCAGCCAAACCACCCATTAACCAATTCGCAGCTAACTTCGCGTCTTGAGTCCCTTGAGCCACGGTTTCGAAATAATCGCCTAATTCGCTACTGGCGGTTAAGGCATCAGCTTCATAGCTACCTAATTGATAAGTCTGCATCAAGCGCTGTTTTTTCGCGCCCGGCAATTCAGGTAAAATCTCCCGCACCGCTTCAATATCGGCTGGGGTAATTTCAACTGGCAATAAATCAGGATCGGGGAAGTAGCGGTAGTCATTCGCATCTTCCTTGCTGCGCATGGAGCGAGTTTCGCCTTTATCAGGATCATACAGCCGCGTTTCTTGCACGACGGTGCCACCCGATTCAATCAGTTCGATTTGGCGTTCAACTTCATAATTAATAGCGCGCTCGATAAAGCGGAACGAGTTCAGGTTTTTGATTTCCGCGCGCGTACCAAACGGCTGGCCGGGTTTGCGCACGGACACATTCGCATCACAGCGGAAGGAGCCTTCCTGCATATTGCCATCACAAACGCCCAAATAACGCACGAGTGCATGCATCTTTTTCATATAGGCGACGGCTTCTTTGGCATTGCGCATATCAGGCTCGGAGACAATTTCCAGCAAAGGCGTACCTGCACGATTTAAATCAATGCCGGTCTGACCGCTAAAATCTTCATGTAATGATTTGCCTGCATCCTCTTCTAAGTGCGCACGTGTAATACCAATGCGTTTGCTACTCCCATCTTCCAGCTCAATATCCATGTGACCATGTGCCACAATCGGTAATTCAAGCTGGCTGATTTGATAGCCTTTAGGAAGATCAGGATAGAAGTAGTTTTTACGGGCGAAGACCGAATGCGGTGTGATCTCTGCATCAATCGCTAGGCCTAAGCGAATTGCAATTTCTACTGCTTTTTTGTTTAAGACCGGCAAGACACCCGGCATGCCTAAATCAACTAAGCTCGCCTGAGTGTTTGGCTCTGCGCCATAAGCAGTCGGCGAGCCTGAAAAAATTTTGCTATTCGTGGATAGCTGAGCATGGATTTCCAGCCCAATAACGGTTTCCCATTCCATGACGGTCTCCTTATGCAAACCGTGCAGGCATTTGTCGATGCCAATCACTCGTTAACTGATATTGATGCGCCACATTCAGCATACGCGCCTCTTGGAAGTAATTACCAATTAACTGCATGCCAACCGGTAAACCATCCGCTGCAAAACCAATCGGGAAGGTCATTCCAGGCAAGCCTGCTAGGCTGGTTGGGATCGTATAAATATCCGCTAAATACATTGCGACCGGATCGTCCGCCTTTTCGCCAATCTTAAAAGGCGTGGTGGGTGCAGACGGCCCCATAATCACATCCACTTCTTTGAAAGCATCGACAAAGTCTTGCTTAATCAAGCGCCGAACTTGCTGGGCTTTCAAATAATAGGCATCGTAATAACCGGCTGATAAAGCATAAGTACCGACCATAATCCGACGCTTTACTTCTTCACCAAACCCTTCCCAGCGGCTGCGCTTGTATAAATCCATTAAATCTTTCGGATTTTCGCAGCGATGCCCAAAGCGCACCCCATCAAAGCGCGAGAGATTAGAAGAAGCTTCAGCCGGAGCCACCACATAATAAACCGGCACGGCTAAATGCGTATTCGGTAAAGAAACTTCTTTCACGACTGCGCCGAGTTTTTCAAACTCTTTCACTGCGCGCTCAATCACCGCCGCAACTTGCGAATCTAAGCCTTCAGCAAAGAACTCCTTCGGCAAACCAATCCGTAAGCCTTGAATCGAATCTGTTAAGTTGGCCGTGTAATCAGGAACAGCTTCTTGTGCAGAGGTGGAATCTCGCTCATCAAAGCCTGCAATCACATTGAGGGTAATCGCGCAATCTTCCGCAGAAGCCGCCATTGGCCCGCATTGATCAAGGCTCGAAGCGAAGGCAATCATGCCATAGCGAGAAATACGTCCGTAGGTGGGTTTAATCCCCGTCACGCCACAGAAAGAACCGGGCTGGCGAATTGAGCCTCCCGTATCCGTACCTAATACCATCGGCGCTAAACGAGCTGCAATGGCAGCCGCACCGCCACCTGAACTGCCACCGGGGACACGCTCAGTATTCCAAGGATTGCGTACCACACCATAAGCGGAATTTTCATTGGATGAGCCCATGGCGAACTCGTCCATATTATTTTTGCCCAGCAGTACGCCGCCTGCTTGTTTTAATTGGGTGGCAACATGCGCGTCATAGGGCGAAACAAAATTGGCGAGCATCTTCGAGCCACAAGTGGTCAAAACACCTTCAGTGCAGAATAAATCTTTCAGTGCATAAGGCACGCCTGCCAACGGGCTAGTCAGTTCACCTTGACGAATTTTCTGGTCAATGGCGAGAGCCTGTTGTTTAGCCTGCTCGCCTAGCACGGTGATATAGGTATTCAGTTCGCCATCTAAACGCTCAATACGATTTAGATAGGCATCAGTGGCTTCCATCACTGAGAACTTGCCGGTATGAATGCCGGTATGCAGTTCTTTGAGTGATAAAGAGCTAATAGAATCTTGGGACATGCTGTCTCCGAATTTTATAAGCGTGATTAGCGATACTGCTAATAGAACTGCCCACTAAGAAGTGGGCAGGTTTAGTCAGTGAATTAAGCGGATAACTATAGTTCAAGCGCTTAGTAGGTCGCAAGCAACCACTGTCTTATTTAAACGCAGGAACCGCTCCATTAATGATGTAGTTAGCGTTAAAAGTGCTATTTTCAGGGTGCAATAACACATTGCCTAGCATGAGGTTGGTGTCATTATTTGGCCCTGCGTAAATGGTGACACCGTCTAAATTTACGTCCGTGGCGAAATAGCCTGGGAGTAAATAGGCGGTATTTACCCCAACATTGCCCGGAGAAATTAATAAAGCACCTAAGATTACATTTAAGTCGCTGCCGGGGCCGTTGGTAATAATCGTATTACTATTATTCACATCACCTGACCAAAGCATCGCCACTTTACTATTAGCTAATTGGGCATTTTTGCCATAAGTCGCTGTTTTGGGGTTGCTGAAGTCTACCAGCGTGCTCGCTGACGATAGTGCTACTGGGCTGGCTGTCATTGCGCCCATATGATTGCGATGATCAACCGAAACATAGTAATTACCGGGCGCTACATCGTGAATCAGAATCTCTTTAGCACCGGTTTTGCCATCAACAATATCACCATCCCGTTGCAGCACGCTGGCGTGCGTCATGATACGTTTGGTGGGATTGCTCGCATCACGGATTTCAATCAAAACCCAATCGACCAAAGCATCAGTGCCAGTTACGCTATACAACGCATCAGCAATCGATTCTTTACCCAAATGCCCAAACGGTGAAACTGCGTAGGGCGAATTGGTATAACCGAAGGAATCGCTGAGCGAGCTATAGGGTTGTACCTTAGGCAAATAACCAAGGCGGCGCAGATCATCAGACATCAAGCCGGTACTTGAGCTATAGGAGCCTTGTAAGATGGCACGCACGCTGAGACGAATATATGGATTTGCTACTGGATCCAGATAGTCCAAAATTTCATCTAAGTCGGTATCTGCAGCATCGGCTGGATTGCCATCAGCATTTTGATCCGGTTTCTCATCATGTGTGAGTAGGCCGTCATTATCATCATCAGCATCACGGTAGTTATGAGTTCCATCCTTATCCGAATCTAAACCATCATCAGGATTACCATTACCATTTGGATCAGGTTGCTCGTACTTAGTTAAGATTCTGTCATTATCATCATCTGCATCTAAATAGTCAGGGATGCCATCTTTGTCGGTATCATCATCCGTTGGCGTATTGCCATTGTAGTTTTCATACCAAGTGCTGATAAGGTCACCATCATCATCCTTGTCCAAATAGTCTGGAATGCTATCTTTATCAGTATCATCGTCTACGGCTGTGCCACCGTTGTAATTTTCTAATTTAGTCAGTACTCCATCATTATCATCGTCTGTGTCGATGTAATCGAAAGTGCCATCTTTATCAGAATCAGTGGTCGGTGTGTTCTTACCTGCATTTTCAGTAACGGTCGGAACGCTGTCATTGTCATCATCAGGATCAATGATATTAGGGATTTGATCGCTATCGCTATCTAATGGTGTGGTGACGGATGAACCTACTTCAAGCTTATCAGGCAAGCCATCCTTGTCACTATCAATGCTGTCAGGATTAGAGCCTAAGGTAGCCTCTTGACCATTCGTTAAGCCATCGCCATCATCATCTTTTTCCGGGCTATGAGCGTCATCTTTATCCAAATAGTCTGGAACCTTGTCCGCATCGGTATCCTTAGCATCTTCTGGCTGATGATTGCCATTCGGGTCATTGCTTTCGCTGGCAGATAGTTTGCCATCACCATCATCATCATTATCGAGATAGTCTGGGATCGTATCTTTGTCGGTATCATCATCAGCAGGTGTGCCAGCATTATAATTTTCGTATTTGGTGTACAAGCCATCATTGTCATCATCAGCATCTAGATAATCAGCTGTACCATCCTTATCGGTATCTTTAGTACCTTCAGCTTGGGTGCTTAAGCCATCACCATCATCATCGGTATCTAAGTAGTTAGGTGTAGCATCACTGTCGGTATCTTTAGTACCTTCATCTTTGCTTAGCACTCCATCGTTATCGTCATCAGTATCACGATAGTCATAGACACCATCCTTGTCAGCATCTTTGAGGCCTTCGCTAGCAGTGGTTATACCATCGCCATCATCGTCGGCATCCAAGTAGTCGGGGGTGCCATCTTTATCAGTATCATCATCTTTCGGAGTGCCACCATTATAGTTTTCTTCATCAGTTGTTAAACCATCACCATCATCATCTTTATCCAGATAGTTAGGGATACCATCCTGATCGGTATCATCATCCTTGGGTGTACCGCCATTAGGATTTTCGTCGGCAGTTAGAATTTCATCACCATCATCATCTGTATCAAGGATGTCTGGTATGCCATCATCATCGCTATCACGCGGATTTAATGGATCACTACCCACTTCAGTTTTATCATCGACACCATCGCCATCGGTATCAATATTATCTAGATTACTACCAAGGCCAGCTTCAACATTATCGTTTAAACCATCACCATCTCGGTCTTCAGAGGCATCAGTAACTTTAACCGCTAAGGCTTGTTGGTCACAGGATTGGTAGCTGTCACAAACCTTCACTATGACATTGTAAGTATTATCAGTACCTTGATCCTGCGGTTTTTCATAGTCTGGAGCCGTTTTGAAGCGCAATAGACCGGTGCTATCAATACTAAATAAAGCATCATCTGCTCCACCCCCAAGGCTCCAGGTTAAGCCCTTGCCTTCAGTTTCGCCTTCGGCATCGGTAGCAGCGTAATCGATAATCGCATTGGTCGTATTTTCAGCGGTTGTAATCGTGGCATTGGCAGCACTACTGGCATTACTAATACTCGGCGCGGTATTGCTTACCGTTGGTAACAGTAGAATAGAGGTATCGTCTTCAGTGGGTTTAGCTAAACGATTATACGGTGTCGAATCAGGGTCTTCGTTAAACGAATACGTAATTTCAGCTGGAACTCGATAGCTCGGCTCAGTACCGATTTTGGCACGGATAGTCATCGTGCGCTTACTATTTGCTAAGACTTTCCCTACCGACCAATCACCCGTCAGGCCATCAAACAAGCCCGTTGAGTTATCACTTAAATAGGTCATACCAGCTGGTAGCTCGATATTAGCAGTCACTAAGCGCGAGGCAGCAGCGGATTTATTGGTCACCGTATAAGTGAGATCTACAATCCCATTGCGGTCAGGTTTGATCGGTAGTGCAGTACCGGTTAATTCTAAGTCGACTTCAGTAGAGGAAGTACTGGTTAGCCATTTAAAAAATGCCGCAGAATCATAAGCTTGGTCGCCGGTATCAGCTAAAGCTAATTTCACATGATAGCGTTGATTGGCTTGCAGACCGCCTAAAGAAGCGGTGAGTGGGGTGGTGAAGCCGTCTAATTGAGTGCCAGTCTTACCACTACCATTGCCGTTATCTACGAAATAAGCCGAGTTACCTAATTGGCAGACAGTACCATCTTTAAGGCTACCGGCCACGCCTGCATTCACATTATTAACAGCAATCGCTTGTTTGGTATCCGGTAAAAAGGCGGCGTTTTGA
The DNA here is from genome assembly GCA_049292455.1 of Thiolinea sp. Lineage (GTDB taxonomy): Bacteria > Pseudomonadota > Gammaproteobacteria > Thiotrichales > Thiotrichaceae > Thiolinea. The sequence goes on along the minus strand of JBATRF010000038.1, from coordinate 316,155 downwards.
GTGCCAACTAAGCCAGGCCCCGAAATAAACAAACCAAACACGTCATTAAACTTACTACAGACATACTCTGGGTATTCATCGGAACCAAACACCAGCAAGAAGTTGATTCGATCACCCTCAGGGATAATATCAAATTCAATAATCGCTGGGTCATTGACCGCTGTGGCCGCTAACTTGGTAAGGTCAGGGTCAGTATATTTAATGGTCGTATTGTAGGTATATTTTTGATTGCTATTAGGCCCAAGGATACTGCCTAGGTTGCCTGTGCTCATAAATAAGCCTTCATCAATCCCTAAGATCGGATCAGCACCGGAAGGATCAATACCGCCATTAAAAATACCGTATTGGTTTTTAATACCTTTAGTAATTTTTAGGTTTTCAATGGCTAAGCCAGGGCCATCTAGAATTAAGCGCATATCACTAACTGTGGGTGCTGCATTTAATGTTAAAGCGGCCGAAGCTGGCAAACTACTAAGCATTAAAGTGCTTAAAAGAAATGGCCGTACACGCCCGAGAGTACGTTGGGACATAAGCAAGTCCTATTGTTTTTATTATCAAGCCCAAACAAGAAGGATGAATAGCAGCTGTACAGTGCAGGACTGTGCGCTAAAAACCCATTATGATTCACTTAGCCTATAAGATAAATTTATGCATGTCAAATGCTAGATTAAGACCTTTAATCTGAATTCACCGCTCATCCCTTCCGAAGCTAGCGCTGGCAAAGGATAATGGCCTAAAACCTCATACAACTATAAAAATAACTCAGGGTGTCTACGTGAAAGCAAACCCAATAGTGCCAGCAGTCATGGCTATGCTATGTGCATGTTTTTGGTACAGTAACGCTTTACAGGCAGGCGTCTTACCTTGGTCAGATCATCGACCTGAGCTAGCTTTACCTATTAATAATGAGCCAGTAAATGCCTATAACTCTGATCAATTTCCATTTAATGAGTTAGTCCCTCAGCAAGCGAATTTTATTTCTAATTTGCCTGAAGAAAAGCCGCATTTTTTTCCAAAAAATCAGCACTGTGACCCACAGAATTTTTCTTTAGATGCCTGTATCGTGAAAACTGCAGGTAGCCAAGAAGGCTTGTTACAACAGGTCACTTATTTACGCTCGAAGCATCCACAAAGGCTAGAGGGCGAGGGTTGGGCGAATTTACCCAATCAAGTCTTGTTGCAAACTGCCCTTGAGTTAATGCGTTGGGAGCATGGGCAAACGCCTTATAGCCTACAAGAGCGCTTTAATCTATTAGAAATTCCTTCAGCCAAGCATGCAGGGCAAGCACAATATACCGGCTATTTTACCCCCGTGGTGGATGTACAAAATTGGCCCGATGAGACTTATCGCTATCCGATTTATTCACTACCTTTAGGCACTGATTGTAGTTTTACGCGGGCAGAAATTGACGCAGGTGCTTTACGCGGTAGAGGCTTGGAAATTGGTTGGACGAACGATGTGGTGAATTTATATTTTTCACATATTCAAGGCTCAGCGATTGCACGCTTTTCTGATGGACATGAAATCTTTCTGGATTATGCAGGTACGAACAATAAGCCGCATGTCAGTATCGGAGACTATTTAAAAGGTCAAGGCTATCAGGGCAGTTTGAGCAATGAGAGTATTCGTCAGTGGTTGAATCAGCATCCGGCACGAATTACCGAAGTATTGCACCAAAATCCACGCTATGTCTTTTTTAAGAAAACAGAAACCCGCCCCAAAACTTCAATTGGTTCAGAAGTCATCCCTTGGCACACTGTTGCAGTGGATGATAATTTTATTCCCCTAGGCTCGATTCTGTTAGCAGAAATTCCTCGTATTGACCAATATGGCGAGATCATTGGTGCAGATTGGCGCTTATTATTTGCTCAAGATCGGGGTAAAGCGATTAAAGGGCCGGGGCGCTTAGATTTTTATACAGGCGCCGGTGTTCAGGCAGAAAAAGCCACTTATCACATGACCGGCTTCCGTAAGTCGTATTTAGTGGTGCTAAAGCCAGAAGCTTTCAGGGATAGTTTCGCAGGCCTTTGAACTAAGCCTCTATTCATCTAACTAAGCTTATGGTAAGTCGTGCGAGAAACCTTTATTCTCAACATGCTAGGCTTGGCTGGCATCTAACTGGACAACTAACTCATGGTAAACCTCATTGATGTTGTCATCATTGCGATTGCATTGATGGCTGCCTTGGGCGCACTGCTATTGCTGCGACCCCAAGTACACCAACAAGACGCACATGACGTGCGCAAAATTCGTTTAGGCGCTGAGAAAGACCAGCAGCGTATCGCTGAGATTTTAAATACCATTCAACATGGTGCTCAAGATGCCGATTATTTAAACGCTCAACTAAAAAGTCGTGTTGAACAGATTAATCGTGAAGGCCAATCGAGCCGTGTGATTGCCGAAGAAGCTGAGCGTACCATCAATCGGGTTAAAGAAGCTGAGAGTGAATTGCGCGGCATTTCAACGCAACTCGGTGAGCGTATCCAATATGTACAAACTTATTGGGATGGCCAATTAACTGATACAGTTGAAGCCGTGCGCAACGTACACAGCAAGCTCACTCAAGGCTTAAGCCAAGTCGATGAAGGTTTAGGTCGTCTACGTGAACAAGAAAAAATGGCGCAAGGCTTCACGCAAAAGCTGATCGAAAATCAAAAAATGCAATTCTCTGCTCAACAAGAGAATGCACGCTTAGCCACGGATATTAATGTCCAGCTAGAATCGATGCTGCGTGAATCCAGCAAAACCTTACACAGTATGCAAGAGCAGCAAAAGCAGGCCAATAGCTTGTTTTCCCATTTCACCACTGAAATGCAAGAGCTAGAGCAGCAAGCCCAAGAGTATTTTACTAGCACCTTCCAAACCACGGATGTCGCCCGCCAAGAGCTGATTCAAGGTCTGGACGAAACTCGCGAAAAAATGGCTAAGCTACGCGAACAAGATGAACAAGGTAATTTGATGGGGCAACGTATTCGTCAGCAATTTGATAAGGTGGATAAATTGCAAGTTGATCGCTTAGCTAAAGCGGTGGATTTGACAGATGAAATGTGTGTGGATTTACAGACCGGCCTTGAGAATGCACGTAATTTATTAAAGCTGCTTGAAGAGAAAACCCAGCAGGTTTTGAATGAAGTGGATACTGAACAAGCCAATGCCACAACTTCAACTGATGCATCTAAGCGTAATGATAATTTATTTTCTTTAAGTGCTTATCGCTAGGGATTGAAGAGCCATCCGTGGCGTCCCGAAGGTAGCTTTCCGTGCAGTTCTGACCTTAATTTGTGTTACTGAGACCCAGCCCAAACAGCGTTAAATGTTTGGGCTGCGATAATGAGTGTAGACGCTTTTTATAAATTCGCTGATAAAATTGTATGAATTCCTACCAATTTTATTTATACAGCTAACTCGTCCTCTTGCTCATGTTGCTGTAATTCCCACATCTGCTTGTAAATGCCCTCAGCACTGATGAGTTCAAGATGGGTACCTTGCTCAATGATTTGCCCATGATCCATCACCAAGATTTGATCTGCATCCACAATGGTGGAAAGTCGATGGGCGATCATTAAAGTAGTGTGATGACCGGCGACTTCATTTAAGGTTTTCTGAATAGCTTGCTCGATAGCGCTATCCAAAGAAGAGGTTGCCTCATCAAAAATCAGAATCGGTGGCTGTTTAAGAATGGCACGTGCAATGGCTACCCGCTGTTTCTCTCCGCCCGACAGTTTCAAGCCACGCTCGCCGACTACAGTGTCCCAACCATCTGGCAGGCTCTCAATAAAGTGGCGAATTTGTGCCATTTCGGCTGCTTGTTCTATATCCGCTTGGGTGGCATTAGGGTTGCCGTATTGCAGGTTATAACGAATGCTATCGTTAAATAGCACGGTATCTTGCGGCACAATCCCAATCGCTTTACGCAAACTATGTTGAGTGACTGAGCGGATATCTTGCCCATCAATCAGAATTCGACCACTGCTGATATCATAAAAGCGATACAGCAAGCGCGATAAAGTCGATTTACCCGCTCCGCTATGCCCAACGACTGCAACTTTTTTACCAGCGGGTACAGTGAATGAAACCTTATTTAAGATTTGCCGTTCTGGGGTATAACCAAAATCGACTTGCTCAAAGCGAATTTCACCCTGCTGGATTTTAAGCTCTTGGGCATTAGGAGCATCAGTGATTTCTGGCGGTGTTTCTAATAAGTGAAACAGCATATCCATATCCGCCAAGGTATATTTAAGCTGGCGATACATTACACCTAATGCGCTCAGTGGAATAAACAGTTGCAGCATAAAGGCATTCACCATCACTAGGTCGCCAATCGACATACTGCCTTTCACCACCCCATTGGTGGCTAGGAACATAATAATCGTCACACCAACTGCAATAATCGCGCCTTGCCCAAAATTGAGAATGGACATCGACGTTTGGCTTTTCACCGCCACATCTTCCCATTCGGCTAAGGTGCGGTTATAGCGCTCGAGTTCAAGCTGCTCATTATTAAAGTATTTAACCGTTTCGTAGTTAATCAGGCTATCAATCGATTGATTGCTGCCTTGAGAGTCCAAACGATTCATAGTGTGGCGGTGTTCCATCCGCCATTCAGTGATTTTTACGGTGAAAATCACATACACCAGCACGGTAGCAAAGGTCACAATGGCGAAAATAGGCGCGTAGTTGTGCAGCAAAATGACAGCGACTAAAGTGAATTCAATCGCAATCGGTACAATGCTAAAGACTAGGTAATTTAACAATGTACTAATCGAGCTAGTGCCGCGCTCAATATCCCGCGCAATCCCTCCTGTTTTGCGTTCTAAATGATAACGCAGTGAGAGCTTGTGCAGATGCTCTAAGACCCGTACCGAGACTTGGCGAATCGCGTGATAGCGCACGCGGGCAAACACGGTATCGCGCAGTTCATTAAACAGTGCACCTGCTAAGCGCAAAGCACCATAAGCGAACAATAGGCTCAGTGGTAAAACTAATAGTTGGTTGGGTTTAGTTTCTAAACTATCCACAATCATTTTTAAAACGACGGGAATACCCACATTAGCCACTTTAGCAGCGACTAAGCAGGCGAGTGCAAAGAAGACCCGACCACGAAAATCAATTAAAAATGGCAACATTGATTTGAGATTGTGCCAATCGCGGCGATCAGTATGCGCACGTTCAGTCCGTGCGGCAGGCATCATCATGGAGTGCATATCGAACCCTGTATAACAAGGGTGCTAATAGTACGCCGGTTCAAGAGGGGTGTCACAAACGATAGGGTTTAGCAGGGTATTTAAAAACAGCTCCACCCAAAAAGCAGAGCTGTACCTCTAGCGGTTTATTTATCTAATCACTTTATTTTATGATTTTGCGCGAAATTTACACAAGTCAAAGTGAATGTTCTCTGAATGATGGTGCATCTTTAACCAGCTCTTTCGGCGGGTGCTTGTGTCATAATAGCGTTTTTATGACCAGCACGGCTGGAGTCTAAAGGTATTTGGGATGAAAGAACGTATTCAAAAGCTGCTGTCCCGTGCAGGTTATGGTTCGCGGCGTGAAATTGAACGCTGGATTGAAGCAGGCGATATTCTAGTTAATGGCAAGCGCGCTGAAATCGGCCAACCGATTAGTGAAAGCGACAAAGTGATTTTACGCGGCAAAACTTTGCATTTGGAATCCAAGCTACGCGCTACGCCTAAAGTGCTGATGTATCACAAAAAAGCGGGTGAGATGTGTACGCGCCACGACCCAGAAGGCCGCCCTACGGTTTTCGATAATTTGCCGCATTTACGTCAAGGTCGTTGGATTATGGTGGGGCGCTTGGATGTGAATACTGATGGCTTATTGCTGTTCACCACGGATGGCGACTTAGCAAATAAATTGATGCACCCTTCCTCTGAAGTGGAGCGTGAATATGCGACGCGGGTCTTAGGCGAAGTCGATGCCGATATGCTGCAACGCCTACAAACCGGCGTGCAACTCGAAGACGGCCCCGCCCATTTCCTCAGAATTATTGAAGGCGGCGGCGAAGGCGCGAATCATTGGTATCATGTCGTACTCGCTGAAGGGCGTAATCGTGAAGTACGGCGATTATGGGAATCTCAGGGTATCAAGGTCAGCCGCTTAATTCGGGTGCGCTATGGCTTTTTGAGTTTGCCGCGTTCTTTGCGGGGTGGTCATCATGAAGAGCTGGATGTGAAAACCATGCGCCGCTTGTATGAATCAGTCGCCTTAAGCTTTGAAGATGTGGTGCCGACTGAACAAGCCAAGCCTGCAGGCTATCGACCCGCCTTAAAAGAGCCAGGTAAACCACGCTCACCCAATCCTTATAATAAACCGCGTAGTACTGCTGCGAAAAAGCCCACTGAAGCTGGCAAGCCACAACGCCCTGCACGCAGAGACTCCAATCGCACTAAGTAGCTTAGCTCGGCAAGCTTAGCGGTGATTTATAACGGCTAATCTAGGCGTCCCTATAAGTATTTTGTATTTACTTCCATGCTAGCCCTCATGCTGTTTTACCGAGGGCTTGCTATGTTGAAACCCGTCTTAAGCGGTTTAGTGCTATTGCTGATCAGTTACCCAGCCGTCGCACAACCCGAACTTGAATTAGAACTCACTCAACTCATTGATCCTAATTGTCAGGGCACGGTATTGCTTGCAGATAGCAGCGCTGAGCCGGGGCAATGTATTCGCTATCAGTTAAGAGTGCAGAATCTTGGTAGTAGTGCCGCACAAGCGGTGAATCTGAGTTTACCTGTGCCGCAACATACAACTCTCAAGCAAAACCTAGAGAGTAATCAGGTGGATTTACCCGCTGCTCGACTACAAACCACCGCAAGTGGTGAGCAGAGGCTACAAACTCAAATTGAGCAACTGGATGCGCATCAAGAATTGACTCTGAATTACAGTGTGCAAGTGCTGTAATTACTTCACCAGCTCTTCGAGTAAGCCAGCATGGTGCTGTAATTGGCGCTTTAAGCGTAGGCGTTCGCTGCGGAAAATTGCCACTAAATCGGCGAGTGCATCCTCAAAATCATCATTGATGATCACATAGTCGTATTCAGAATAGTGGGCGATTTCATTGCGCGCATCCCGCATACGGCGCTGGATAATTTCCTCACTATCTTGTTTGCGATTCCGTAGACGCTCTTCGAGTGAAGCTTGGCTTGGGGGGAGGATAAAAATGCTGATCACACTCTCAGCACGCTCGCGAACTTGGCGGGCACCTTGCCAGTCAATTTCCAAGATCACATCTTTGCGCGCTGTGAGCAGGTTATCGACCGCTGTTTTAGAAGTACCGTAATAGTTATCGAAGACTTGCGCATATTCTAAGAACAAATTGTGCTCGATTTCTTGTTTAAAGGTGTCGAGGCTCACAAAATGGTAATGCTCGCCATCAACTTCGCCGGGGCGTGGGGCGCGAGTGGTATGCGAGACTGAAATGGTTAAGTGCTTAAGCTGCTTGCAGAGTTCATTCAGCAGGCTGGTTTTGCCAGCGCCGGAAGGGGCGGAAACGATATACAGTTGACCGGGTTTCATGCTGCTGAATTCCTCTAATTAAAAACCAAATATCCACTTGAAAATACAAACTTGAAATATATTTACTAGTAAAATGTCAAAGATGCGAGTATAGAAACTTGAGGGAGCGTCATTCTAATCAAAACGCACAGAATGCAAAAGTAAGCGAGGTACTAGAACGATGATTCAAGTCATTAGCATTCCAGCTTTTTCGGATAATTACATTTGGCTGATTACCAATGAAGAGCGCAAATTCGGCGCTATTGTTGATCCGGGTGATGCTCAACCCGTGTTAGCGGAGCTGACTCAGCGCGGCATTGAACCCGTCGCCTTATTGATCACCCATCATCATCGTGATCATGTCGGCGGCATTGCTAAGCTGCTAGAAGCTTACCCAAATTTAAAAGTTTATGGCCCTGCACACGAAACTATTCCACATATGACTCACCCCTTACAGGATGGCGAAGTCGTTGAATTGGCGGAGTTAAATGCTAGTTTTCAAGTGTTAGATATACCTGGGCATACCGCTGGGCATATTGCTTATTATGGCGAAGGTAGCTTGTTTTGTGGCGATACCATTTTCGGTTGCGGTTGCGGGCGGGTATTTGATGGGACTTTAGACGGCTTGCATGCATCTTTGCAGCGCTTAGCCAAATCGCCTGCAGAGACGGTTGTTTACTGTGCGCATGAGTACACCATAGACAATATTGGTTTTGCTAAATGGGTCGAGCCAGACAATAAAGATTTAGATGCGCGCTTAGAAGAGTGCTGGCAATTACAGGAGGGTACACCCAAGCGTGCTACTGTCCCCTTCACTTTAGGCAATGAATTCCTCACTAATCCGTTCTTGCGCACTCATGTTCCTGAGGTGATTGCGCGTGCCGAAAAAGTCGCGGGACGCGAATTACAAACCCAAGCCGAGATTTTCGCGACTTTACGGATTTGGAAGGATACTGAGTACGACTAAAGCTTGGCTTCAGTCGTAGCTGCTTATAGGCTGATAAAGTGCTGGCGATAGAATTTCAATTCATTAATCGAATCATAAATATCGTCCAGCGCTAAATGGCGTGATTCCTTGGTATATAACTCTAAAATGCTGGGTTTCCAGCGCTTAGCCAATTCTTTAATTGTGCTCACATCTAAATTGCGATAGTGAAAGAATTTTTCTAATTCAGGCATTAAACGCGCTAAAAAGCGCCGATCTTGGCAGATGCTATTGCCACACATCGGGGAAGCACCGGCTGGAACTTGTTCTTTTAGGAAATTCAAGGTGGCTTGTTCGGCTTGCTCAGCCGTCCAGACACTGTCGCGCACCCGCTGAATTAACCCTGAGCCACCATGCTGCTTTTGATTCCACTCATCCATTTGTGCCATTCTTGCATCCGTTTGGTGGAGCGCAATCACGGGGCCTTCGGCGAGAATATTCAAGTCCTTATCCGTGACCACCGTGGCAATTTCAATAATGAGATCATTTACAGTGTCCAGACCGGTCATTTCTAAATCGATCCAGATAAGATTGTCATGATGCAAAGTCATGTGTTGTTATACTCGGTTACTTGAAAGATGAACTAAAGCGCAGATATTTACCTGAATCTCGCTAGTGAGTTCAAGTGCAAATTACGGAAGTGCTGAATGCAAACCTTTACTTTTATTTTTTTAGTTTTTTTATTCGCCTCGACTTTGGTGCAAATTTGGCTGTCTTTGCGTCAAAAGCAATCAGTACAAAGTCATCGTTCCGCTGTACCTGACGCTTTTGTAGATAAAGTTAGTCTAGCCGAACACCAAAAAGCCGCCGATTATACTTTAGCCAAAGGTAAATTCGGGCGTATTCAACTGATGCTCGGCATAGTAGTGCTATTAGCTTGGATCTTAGGTGGTGGCCTAGAGTGGCTTGATCAAGCTTGGCGCAGTGTCGGCTGGGGGCCGTTGTTGACCGGTACAGCCGTGATTTTGAGCATGACTTTCATTTCAAGTCTGATTGATTTGCCCTCTTCGCTGTATAGCACCTTCGTGTTGGAAGAGCGCTTTGGCTTTAATAAAACTACTTTAAAAGTATTTGTGGTCGATATGCTCAAAGGTACCGCTTTAGGCTTAGCCATTGGCGTACCGTTGATTTTATTTGTGCTCTGGCTCATGGAATCGGCCGGGAGCGCTTGGTGGGTTTATGCTTGGGTCGGCTTAACGGCTTTTTCATTATTAATGACCTGGGCTTATCCGAAGTTTATTGCGCCGCTCTTTAATAAATTCCAGCCGCTCGAAGAGGGCGAAGTCGCTAGCCGAATCAATGCTTTATTAGAGCGTACTGGCTTTAATAGCAAAGGCGTATTTGTGATGGATGGCTCACGCCGTTCTGCGCATGGCAATGCTTATTTCACGGGGTTTGGCAAAAATAAGCGCATTGTGTTTTTCGATACTTTATTGAAGCATTTAACGCCGTCACAAATCGAAGCGGTCTTAGCGCATGAATTAGGCCATTTCAAGCGCAAGCATATTGTGAAAGGCATGCTGCTCTCAGTGCTAATGACTTTAATCGGCTTTGGGGTTTTGGCTTGGTTAATGCTCCAGCCGTGGTTTTATACCAGCTTTGGTATTTCGGAGCCGTCCACTTATATGGCTCTTATCCTGTTTATGATCGTTAGTCCGGTATTTACTTTCTTTATCACTCCGCTAATGGCAAGGTTTTCGCGTAAGCATGAGTTTGAAGCTGATGAATTTGCAGCGCAACAATCAAGTGCTACGGAACTGATTGCCGCTTTAGTAGGTCTGTACAAGGAAAATGCCAGTACTTTAACTCCCGATCCGCTGCACTCGGCATTTTACGATTCGCATCCGCCGGCTGCGATCCGCATCGCTCATCTACAGAAACAGACTTAAACGAGGATAACCATGAAATCCATCGCGTTGTGCACTGCATGTTTAGTGCTTAGTATGTCCGCTCACGCTGCTGCACCTGATCCCGCTAATGGCGAGCGCTTATTTAAACAGTCGCGCTGTTTGAGTTGTCATACGACGGAAGTTTTTACCAGCCCAACGCGAAAAGTGAAAAGTTATGCTGCACTCGAAAGCCAAGTGCGGCGTTGTGACGCAAACCTCAGCACCAATTGGTTTGATGATCAGATTCTGGACGTGGTCTCCTATTTGAATCAAATGTATTACAAGTTCCCCACTACCGCTGCTGCCCCGGTGAAGCCTTAATAGTTTAAGTTCGCTTTCTGGCAGTTTTGCTTCACAATAAGCGCTATGATGAAAACTGCACAGGATATTGGCCGAGTCATTACCCGTTATGGGGCTGAACTCATTTTGGAAACGGCGAGTGGTGAGCATTTACGCTGTACCACTCGACGTAAATTAGAAAATGTAGCTTGTGGCGATTATGTTCGCTGGCAAACTGAGCAGCAGGGTAATGCCAGCGTGTTAGCGATCTTACCCCGGCAAAACGTCCTCGAACGCCCCGATTTTCGTGGTAAATTGCGCGCAGTCGCTGCCAATATTGATATTCTGCTCGTGGTGAGTAGCTGGCGCCCCGAACCCAATTGGGAGATGCTAGACCGCTATTTAGTTTCTGCCCATTTACTACCCGCCGAAGTGCTAATTGTCTTTAATAAAGCCGATTTACGTGATACTTATCGTAATCCTGAGCATGAAGCTTGTCTTAAGGAGTACCTAGAAATTGGCTATCAAGTGGTCCATACCCAAGCTAATCAAGCCCAAGGCTTAGCCGAAATCGAAGCTGCGATTCAAGGTAAAACCGCCATTTTTGCAGGGCAATCAGGGGTAGGGAAATCCTCGTTAATTAGCCAGCTTGTGCCTGAAGAGGAAATTCGCGTGGGTGAAATTGGTGATACGGGTGAAGGACGGCATACGACTACAGTATCGCGCCTTTATCATTTACCGGGGCAAGCGAGCCTGATTGACTCGCCCGGCGTGCGCGATTTTCCGCTACCGAAATTAACCGTAACTCAATTACAAACCGGTTATCCAGAATTTACTCGCTTCGCGGGCGAATGCCGCTTTAATAATTGTACTCATCAACATGAGCCGGGTTGTGCTATAAAAGCGGCTCTAACCGCTGGTGAACTACCCCCACGTCGTTACCAACGTTATTTGACCCTATTAAAAAGCCAAAGTAATAACTAATTTAAAAACGGCTATTCTCAAGAGTTTATTACAGTGATGAAGGATCGTTTCAAGCTCAAATTAACTGCTGGCTGCGTGCTCAGCTTATTGAGCCTCACTCTGAATGTCAGTGCAGGCACTCTGGAAGAGCAACGCCTGACTTTCCAAACGGCACGCACTGCTTTACAGGACGGTAAAGCTGAGGATGCCCATGTGTTAATGCCTCAATTACGCAATTATCCCTTAGCGCCTTGGCTAGAAGCGCAATTATTAAGCGCCGATATGGCGCAAGTTTCGGATGAAGCTTTAACTACTTTCATTAGCAATAACCCTAATTCTTTAATGAGTGATAGCTTCAGTGCGCGTTTGGCTGAGCGTTTAGCGGCACAAGGTAAATGGTCAACGATTTTGCAAATGATTCCGCATAATTCTGAGCAATTGACCACACAATGCTATCGCGCTGAGGCTTTATTAAATACTGGTTTGGTCAATCAAGGTTTAGAGCAGGCTAAAAAAATTTGGGAAACTGCTAAAAAAGATTTTCCCAATGATTGTTCAAGCATGCTTCTGCAATTGCAGAACCATAAAGTATTAAGCAATAGCGATTATTGGCAGCGGATTAAACTGCTGATGAGCAATAATCGGCTGAGTGCTGCGCGTGATTTGACGGCCTATTTAACAGAAGAAGATAAAAAGTTTTTTGAGCTGTGGGTGGCAACCCGTGGCTCCCCTAGTAAAAAACTACCTGAGCTATTCACTCAAGCCGATAGCCCACAAGTGCGCGCGATTGTAGTTGATTTGATTAAAGAAATTGCCGATGACAAACTAGCAACAGCTTTACCTCTTTGGACGCAAGCGCAAGCCACTTTTAAATTCACAGGGGCTGAAAAGGGTGAGGTAGAAAGCCGTTTAGGGATGTGGGAGGCATGGCGGCATGATGAAGGCGGTTTACAGCGCCTAAAGCGTATTCCGGTCGCAGATCGGACTAAAGAAGGTAATGCTTGGTTAGCCCGCTTAGCCATGCGCTCTCAGGATTGGCCTGCTTTATTGGAAGCATCCGCCGCTTTGGAGTCTGTAGAGGGCAGCGATGACGAATGGGATACTTGGTTGTATTGGCAAGCCCGTTCCTTAGAAAGGTTAAAGCAAACTGCCGAAGCAAAAGCAGTGTATGCACGTTTAGCCAAAAATTCGACTTATTACGGCTTTTTAGCAGCAGACCAACTTCAGCAAGATTATGCCAATTTAGAGGATGCTCCACCGGATCGTACTCAACGCGTGCAAGGTATACAGAAGCTCGCAGTCTTTAAACGTTGGCAAGAGTGGAATGCGATTGGTGATCGTAGCCAAGCGCGTAAAGAATGGTTCAGGCTCTTACAAGCCATGGATAAAGAGGGTGTATTAGCAGCAGCAGAGTTAGCACTGCGCCAAGGTGATGCTAATTTAGCGATTTGGACGGTTTCCAAAGTAAAGGATTGGAATAGTGTCGATGTGCGTTTCCCCTTGATGTATGAACAAATTGTAATGGATCAAGCGCGTTCGCAGGGTATACGCCCTGAGTGGATTCTGGGTATTATGCGTCGAGAAAGTGCGTTTGATGCGAGTGCAGAGTCCAGTGCCAAGGCTTTAGGTTTAATGCAATTGATGCCGGGGACAGCACGTGATGTGGGCCGACAAATGGGTATGCAATTGGTTGCTAAAGAAGATATTTTGCAGCCCGACCTGAATGTTAAGCTAGGAAGTGCCTATCTGCGTGATATGTTAAAGCGCTTCTCAGGGAATTATGCGCAAGCCACGGCAGCTTATAATGCGGGGCCGGGGCGGATTCCTAAATGGGCACCTTCACAAACGCTAGCAGCTGATCAATGGGTTGAAAGCATTCCTTTTGATGAAACGCGCAAATATGTTCGAGCCGTCATGGCCTATACCACAGTATATGACCACAAGCTCAATAAAGATCAAAGTCTGCGTTTATCAATGCGCTTACAACCGATTCCAGCCAAATAAGTAATTTGGCGGTTTAACTGGAGAATATTTAGGCATGAAGTCGCAGCGGCGACAACAGGGTATTGCTATGCTCACTGCGCTGCTGATTGTAGCCTTAGCAGTGATCGTAGTCAGCTCTATCTTTGTGCAGCAACGCTATAGCATCCGCTTAAGCAATAATCTGCAAGATGTTGAGCAAGCCTATCAATATGCCTATGCGGCTGAAAAAATGGCAGCCACTTGGTTGGAACGGGATATTAAAGATACCAAAGATGGTACTTATGATTCGCTCCAAGATAATTGGGCAGGAAAAATTCCGCACTTTCCAATTGATGATGATAATGGGCAGCCCATTGGTGAGCTTCAAGTAAAAATTGAAGACCTGCAAGCCTATTTTAATGTGAATAATCTTTATGATGTGCAAAAGAAAAAACCACGCGCATCGATGATAAAGATTTTTCAAACTATGCTGCAAACAGAGTTGTTACCCACTAGTTTCGCTAATAGTGTAGTGGATTGGATCGATCCTGATGATGATTTAATTGATCCTGATAGCGCTGAGTCTGATTATTACAGCGGGCAGGAAAAGCCGTATAAGGCCAGTAATGCACTGTTATTAGATCCTAGCGAGCTGCGGATTATTAAATTGGGCGATATTAGTGATCCAGAGGAAAAGAAAAAACTCTTGGACACCTTAATGCCGTTAATTACTGCGCTACCTACACCCGCAGCGCTTAATGCAAATACTGCGTCTGAAGAAGTTTTAGTGGCAATTGGTTTAAACAGTCAGCAAGCACAAGCTATTGTTCAAGAACGAAAGGCAGCTCCTTTTAAAACGATGGCAGATGTAACTAAATTGGCTGCTAATTTATCGGCAGAGCAAAAAGTTTTACTGGGTGTAAGTTCAAATTATTATCGTTTAACTGGGCAAGTGCGTTTAGGGAAAAGCCGCTTGTTTTTAAATAGCGTGCTGTTTCGCTCAGCGGACGGCAAGGTTCGTGTCATACTGCGCCAGTTTAATCGGGTCAAGCCTGTGGTTGAAACCGAACAAGCCGAATCTTAAAGCAAATTACTTTTAACATGAATAACTAGTTGATTACTGATTATGTTGATTTTGCGTTTACAAACACCTCACGATACTGAGTTTGCCTATGCAAAGTTGGACGGCAATGCTGTGGCTGCAGAATGGCAGCAGGCTAATTGGGAGCAAATCAGCAAAATCAACGGTGCTCAGCCAGTTACTTTATTAATTCCGACTGCTGATGTTCTGCTAACCCGCACCTTATTGGTCACCACGAATAATCGCCACCTAAAACAAGCGCTTCCCTATGCGATGGAAGAGAGTTTGGTGGGTGAAGTTGAAGATCAGCATTTTGTTTGGCAAACCGAAACAGATGGCATGCTAGCGGTCGCGGTGATAGATCGCACTCGACTTAAAGAATGGATGGCATTCTTAAAGCAGCAAAAACTGCGAGCCAAAGCCATTTTACCCGATGTATTTGCTTTGCCTACAGTAGAAGGTGTTCCTACCGTCTGGCTGAAAGATGGACAAGCTTGGGTGCGCACTGGAGCTTATAGCGGCTTTAGTTGCCCTGCTGTTTCGTTGCCATTGTTGGTTGATAGTCTGTTTGAAGCAGAGGCTCAAGAACGTAAACTCCAACTGTATACCGATCAGCCAGCTGATTGGCAGGTAGGCTTTGCGGTTATCCCTGAGACGCAGTCGCATCTTTTGCTGCAAAAAAGCCTACAAGCAGGTATGGGTTTAAATCTGCTGAATGGCTATCAAGATGAAAGCATGTCGAACTTCAACCGCAATTGGCGGCGCTGGAAAGTAGCCGCTGTCTTAGCGGTTTTATGTGCAGGCGTTTGGGCTGGCATCGAAGGCATGAATATTTGGCAAACTTCTCAACAATTGAAGGCAGCGCAGCAACAAAATTTAGCGGCTTTCCAAGGCACTTTTCCTGAAATTAAGGGTGTCACAGTTTACGATGTGCGCTCGCGGGTGAAGTCAGAATTGCGTCGTTTAGAGGGCGCTAATTCCTCAGAAACTGGCAAAATTAGTTTGCTACCGTATTTAACGATGGTCGGCAAAGTCTTCCAACAAGAACAGGGTTTGAGAATCACCGAGATTCGGGCGCGGGATGGGCGGTTAAGTGTGGTCTTTGAAACGCCTGATTTACAAGCGATTGAGCGTATTGGGCAGGGGCTAACGACCATGATGGGGCGCGAAATCGGGGTTAAATCAACCCAAGCTAAAAATGTGGTACGCGGTGAAGTGACTTTAGGCGCTGCTGAGGGTGAAAATACGTGAAAGCTTGGTTTGCAGCGCTTTCTGAGCGTGAGCGCTATTTATTGATTATTGCAGTTAGTGTGATCTTGGGCACACTGCTGTGGTTTTATGCTTGGAAACCCTTGGTTAAGTACAAAACACGCTTGGAACTAGATTTAGTTTCAACTACAGAAGATGCTAGTTATCTCCAACAAGCCAAAGCTCAGTTGCTAGCTAATCAAGCAGCTGCCGCCACGAAGCAACCGATCGATACCATGACCAGTGTACAGATTGCGATTGCTCCCATTTTGCAGAAGTATCAATTAGATAAGCCAGAAATTCTGTCGCGTTCTGAAGCTAAGGGTAAAGACGGGGTAAGTCTGCGTCTTGATAATGCGCCGTTTGATCAGGTAGTGGCTTTTTTAGCTGAGCTAGAAGCTCAATATGCTATTTATGCAACGAATATCGGCCTAATACCAGGTGCAGCGCCGGGTTTAGCAGGCATGCAATTGACGTTAGAACGATGAAAAAACAAGTATTTTGGGTGTTAGCCGGTATTAGTAGCTTTGCAGTCTCGTTAGCTGTGTTAGCGCCGTTGCCATTCTTTGCACAGCAAATCACGAAGTATCGGCCTGAGCTTGGTTTTAGTGGTGTCAGTGGCAGCCTGTGGCAAGGTCAGATTGCGCGTTTAACGACTCCAACTGCAGAGATTACCGACCTTACTTGGAAATTTGCTCCCGCTAAACTGCTTTCAGGGATGTTTGCAGCAGATCTAGAAGGCAATATGCAGTCTGTACAAATGAAAGGTATTTGTGGCCTTGCGTGGAATACCGATCTGCATTGCTCCCCTTTGAACTTAGAATTGCAAGCCGCTTCTTTAGCTAAACTTTCGCCTGCCTTGCAAAACTTGCCAGTCAGTTTGGGTGGAACTTTTCGAGCGATTGTCGATGATATTAGCTGGGATCGTGAGAGCATTCCCTCACTGAATGGCTCGGTGATCTGGGCTGATGGCAGTGTACAAACGCCGATTGCCGTGAATTTAGGTGGGCAATATCGCGCCAGAATTAAAGAGGGTACAGGCAGCCAAGTTTTAAATATCGCATTGCAATCAGATCAAGCCAAGATTGTCTTAGATGGTAAAGTCGATATAGAAAAAGATGGGCAGTATCAAGCTGAATTTTTCCTCAAACCATCGGCTGAGGCTGATCCAAGTATTGCTCAAGGCTTAAGTTTATTAGGTGCTCCACAAACGGATGGCAGTATTCGGATTAAGCATTCTGGTCAGGTTCAAGTACCACTACAGCTACCCACATCAGCGTCACCAGTAGCAGCAGATCCAGTACCGCAAGCTGTGCCAGCTCCAGCTCCAGAAGCTACACCTGTAGCACCAGCTCCAGCTCCAGCTCCAGAAGCTACACCTGTAGCACCAGCTCAGCCTGCACCTGCAGCGGAAGAAGAGTGAACGACTAGGCAGCTAAACTTAACTGCCTAGCTCGCATCAGTTTAAAGCACCGATAAATCCGCTACGCGCAAGAATAAGCCACGCAATTGATTCAATAAGGCTAAGCGATTATTGCGCAAAGCTTCATCTTCGGCCATCACCATCACATCATTGAAGAAAGCATCAACGGGTTCACGCAAATACGCTAAAGACAGTAAAGCCTGTTTGTAATCACCTGCTGCAAATAACGGTAAAACCTGTGCTTGCTGAGCTTGCAAGGCTTCAGCCAGCGCATGCTCCGCTGATTCTTTAAGTAGGCTAGCATCCACTTCGGTTGGAATTACTGTTTCAACTTTCTTCAGTATATTGCTAATCCGCTTATTAGCAGCCGCTAAACTTTCAGAGGCGGTTAATTGGCGGAAAGCAGCCACTGCTTTGATACGTTGATCAAAATCTAACGGCTGAGTGGGCTTTAGGGCGGCAACCGCTTCCACTAATTCCGCACCAATACCTTGTTCTTGATAATAAGCTCGCAAGCGCTCAAGGATATAATCCAAGGCTTCCTGCATATCAGGCTTACTGCCTAATTGGGTACTGAGATTATTGGCGGCTTGATCCAGTAAATCAGCTAAATCCAAAGGCAATTGTTGTTCAATCAGAATCCGCAATACACCTAAAGCTGAGCGGCGCAAACCGAAAGGATCTTTCGTGCCAGTCGGTTTTTGCCCAATTGCGAAAATACCCGCAAGCGTATCTAGGCGCTCAGCCAGCGCCAAAATTCGGCCTGTTTGTGTTGCAGGCAGTACATCACCCGCAAAGCGTGGCAAGTATTGCTCTTCCATCGCTTGCGCGACTTCAGCCGGTTCGCCATCGTATTGCGCATAATAACGCCCCATTGTGCCTTGCAGGTCAGTGAATTCAAACACCATATTGGTGATCAAATCGCATTTGCCCAATTCCCCAGCACGTACCGCAAGGTTTTGATCCGCATTTAGTTTCTGGGCAATGTATTGGGACAAAGCAGCAACTCGTACCGACTTGTCATACAAACTGCCTAGCTGCTGCTGGAAAACTACTGTTTTTAATTTGTCACGGCGCGAAGCCAAAGACTGCTTTTTATCTTGTTCCCAGAAGAAAGCCGCATCGCTAAAGCGTGGACGAATTACGCGCTCATTGCCTTCGCTGACTTTACGCGGGTCTTTGCTTTCAATATTGCTGATGGTAATGAAGTTCGGCATTAATTTGCCATTCGCATCCGTCAGGCCAAAATATTTCTGGTCACCCTGCATGGTATGAATGAGTGCTTCTTGCGGTACATCGAGGAATTTCTCCTCAAATCGACCAGCGATAGGCACAGGCCATTCAACTAATGCAGCTACTTCGTCCAATAGGCTAGCTGGCATAATGGCTTGACCACCTAGCTCAGTGGCTAATTCCTGCACACGTTTGCTGATCATGTCGCTACGGGCTTCAAAGCGCGCGATCACATAAGCCTCGCCCAATTGCACGGCATAATCAGCGGGTTTGCGAATAGTGATGGGCGGGGGTGCATGGAAACGATGACCACGGCTTTCACGTCCAGTTTTAATGCTCAGGATTTCGGCGTCAATCACTTGCTCATCCACTAGCATCACGATCCAATGCACGGGGCGCACGAATTCGGCGTCACCATCACCCCAGCGCATGCGCTTGGGAATCGGCAGATTATCTAAAGACTGTTTGACGATAGCTGGAAAGAGTGCAGCCGTTTTTTGGCCTGCTTGCGTTTGGCGGAACACCAGCCAAGCGCCTTTATCCGTTTCTAAACGTTCTAAAGCGGAAAACTCAACACCACAAGAAGCCGCAAAACCCCGGGCTGCTTTACTCGGGTTGCCGTCTTTATCAAGGGCAGCTTGTACCGCAGGGCCGCGCTTTTCAATGGGCTGATCCGCTTGCTGGGCAGGTGTCCCTTTCAACCAAACCGCTAACCGGCGCGGTGCTGCATAAGCAACCACTTCATCCGCAACGATCCCAGCCGTTTGTAAGCCAGCGACAATCCCATCGGTGAAGGCATCAGAAAGTTTCTTTAAAGCTTTAGGTGGTAGTTCTTCAGTGCCAATTTCTACCAGCAAATCAATTTTATCTGTCATCTTAGGCTACCTTTTGTCCTGATTGCAGCATCGGGAAACCGAGCTTTTCGCGAGTCGCGTAATAACCTTCTGCTACCGCACGTGCTAAGGTACGCACTCGTAAAATGTAGCGTTGGCGCTCAGTGACCGAGATGGCTTTGCGCGCATCCAGCAGGTTAAAGGTATGCGAGGCTTTGAGCATTTGCTCATACGCAGGTAAAGGTAAGCCTGCTTCAGACATGCGTTGACTTTCGCGTTCCGCCACATTGAATTGATGAAACAGTGCTTCGGTGTCCGCATGCTCGAAGTTGTAAGTCGATTGCTCCACTTCGTTTTGATGGTAGACATCACCATAAGTCACGATGCCTTGTGGGCCTTTTGCCCAAACCAAGTCGTAGACGCTGGTCACATTCTGCATATACATGGCTAAGCGTTCTAAACCGTAAGTGATTTCACCACTCACCGGACGACAATCCAAACCACCGACTTGTTGGAAATAGGTGAACTGAGTCACTTCCATTCCATTCAGCCAGATTTCCCAACCCAAGCCCCAAGCGCCTAAAGTCGGCGATTCCCAATTGTCTTCCACAAAGCGAATATCGTTGACTAAAGGATCGAAACCTAAAGTTTTGAGCGAACCTAAGTACAACTCTTGGAAATTGGGCGGCGATGGTTTCAACAGCACTTGGAATTGATAATAATGCTGTAAGCGGTTGGGGTTCTCACCATAGCGGCCATCGGTAGGGCGGCGCGAAGGTTGCACATAGGCTGCTCGCCAAGGCTCAGGGCCAATCGCCCGCAAGAAAGTGGCGGGATGGAATGTACCTGCACCCATTTCCATGTCATAAGGCTGCATTAACACGCAACCTTGCTCAGCCCAATACGCTTGCAGTGCTTGAATCATGCCCTGAAAGGTGGATAAGTCGTAGTTAGCCATTGTTGATTCTGTAATTTTTGCCAAGAAAGCGCGAGTATACTGCACATTGCTTAAGCTAGCAGCAGCCAGCAGACGAAAACGAGATGGGTGGCGGGAATCAGCGAATAAAAAACATCAGTGGCCTTAGGGGTAAAATAATTCTTTTTATTTAATTTTATATTGTAGTAGAATTAAATGAGGTTAATGCTTTTGCTTTAAGTATTAGTTACTAAGTATTATGTTTTTGACTTTAAAATTAGCTCTCTTTAGATGTTTATATAAAACTCATAAAAGGTTAAAGCTCATGGATATGGAGGCAAAAATTAAAAGTATTGAACTTCAAATTGGCGTTCTGAAAACAAAGGTTTTTTCTTTAGATCTATCAGCGCTTGAGAAAGAAAATATTAATAAATGTTTTGATGATCTGCAGTCAAAAATTACTAAGCATACTGAAGAGGTTTTCCCTCAAACACCTAGGTCTAAGCCCAAACTTATAGCAAACACCAAGATTTTTAGGAAAAAACAGTTGCTGGTGCATAAAGGCAACGAAATTAATAAAAAATCAACTGTTGTTCGGTGTGATATTTGCGGTGAAAGTATTTTAGAAAAAAATATCCTTAAACATAAAAGTAAAAAACATCCAATGGTAGGGAGGCGTGTTTTAATTTCACAGAATTCTCACTCTGGGTCAAAAAAAGATACATCGAATGGCTTAAAAGGCTATGCTGGAAAAACTAGACTTGAGAACCAGCAAGTAAATCCAAAACCTAAAGAAGATAGTTTAATTAAAAATAAAAAGAAGAAAAACCTAAAGAAAATTGATTTATTAGACTCTTGGTTAATAATGTCTGGTAGCTTTGGTTCTGGAAAACGACGCTGAGTAGTTACGCACATAACAATTAAGCATGGCATAATCCGCGCATGGAACGTGCCCAACAAATCCTCAAAACTATTTATGGCTACTCTGATTTTCGCCTCAATCAGCAGGCGATTATTGCTGCGCTTTTAGCGGGGCAAGATGCCTTAGCTTTAATGCCTACCGGTGGCGGTAAATCACTGTGTTATCAAATACCTGCTTTAGTACGCGAAGGCGTAGGCATTGTCGTTTCGCCACTGATTGCTCTTATGCAAGATCAAGTCGTGGCCTTGCAACAATTGGGGATTCGCGCTGAGTTCTTAAATTCGACTTTAGAGTTCAACGAAGTCCAACGCATTGAAAAAGCCTTGTTAGCGGGCGAATTGGATTTGCTTTATGTAGCGCCCGAACGTCTGGTGACAGATCGCATGCTCAACTTGTTGGAAATCGCGCAGGCACGCATTGGTATTTCGCTATTTGCCATTGACGAAGCGCATTGTGTTTCCCAGTGGGGGCATGATTTTCGTCCAGAATATCAGCAGCTGTATATGCTTGCGGAACGCTTTCCAAATGTGCCACGCATGGCGCTCACCGCGACTGCTGATCTGCGTACTCGCCAAGAAATTATTAGCCAGCTCAAATTAGAAAATGCTGCGGTTTTCATTAATAGTTTTGACCGCCCGAATATTCGCTATTTGATTCAAGATGGCTTGA
Organism: Thiolinea sp.; assembly: GCA_049292455.1. Lineage (GTDB taxonomy): Bacteria > Pseudomonadota > Gammaproteobacteria > Thiotrichales > Thiotrichaceae > Thiolinea. The sequence continues at coordinate 294,242 of JBATRF010000038.1, read as the reverse complement.
GTGCGCGCCAGCAACTGTGGGATTTTTTAGAGGCGAATCACCCTGAAGATGCAGGGATTGTGTATTGTTTATCGCGCAAAAAAGTTGAGGATACTGCGAATTGGTTGGCACAACAGGGGCGGATTGCTTTGCCTTATCATGCAGGCTTAAGTGCTGAAGTTCGGCGTGTCAATCAAGAGCGTTTCTTGCGTGAGGAAGGCGTGATTATTGTCGCAACCATTGCTTTTGGGATGGGGATCGATAAACCGGATGTGCGTTTTGTGGCGCACTTGAGTTTGCCAAAAAGTATCGAAGCTTATTACCAAGAGACCGGGCGCGCTGGCCGTGATGGTGAGCCTGCGAATGCGTGGATGGCGTATGGTTTGCAAGACGTGATTAGTCTGCGGCAAATGATGGAAACTTCTAATTTACCCGAGCAACAAAAGCGCATTGAGTATCACAAATTAGAAGCGATGCTGGGCTTGTGCGAGCTGATCACTTGTCGTCGCCAAGCACTCCTCGATTATTTCGGTGAAACTGGTTCCAAGCCCTGTGGCAATTGCGATAACTGCCTGCAAGCTCCAGAAAGTTGGGATGCTTCCTTAGCCGCACAAAAGGCTTTGTCTTGTGTGTATCGAACAAGGCAGCGCTTTGGCGTCACTTACGTGATTGAAGTCTTGTTAGGCAAAGAGGATGAGCGCATTAAACAAAATGGGCATCATAAGCTTTCCACTTTTGGTATCGGGCAGGAACTGAATAATGCCGAGTGGCGCACGCTCTTTCGGCAGTTGATTGCTTTAGGCTATTTGAACGTTGATTTAGAAGGGCATGGTGCTTTGTACCTGACTGAAAAAGCCCGCCCGCTGTTACGAGGTGAAAGCAAGTTATCGTTACGGCGTGAGCGCAAAACTGAGAAGAAAAAAGCACGGATTAAAGCCAATGCTGAGCAGCCGATTCGCTGGACAGATCAGCCTTTATGGGATGGATTACGCCGCGTGCGCTCGCAATTAGCGAAAGAACATGCTGTGCCACCTTATGTGATTTTCCATGATGCCACTTTGCGCGAAATGCTCCATCAGCACCCCAGAACACTGGCAGAGCTGGCCTTAATCAGTGGAGTAGGCCAGCGCAAATTAGCCAGTTACGGACAGGCTTTTTTAGATGAGCTGTTACAGCATTAATAAATTTTAGCCGTGCTCGTATAAATTCCGGCGACGGCAGAAAGAGACCACAATATAACGTGTCCCTTTCGTCGTGGGTCGTCCACCATGGGGGTGAGTAATGCATGGGAAGAGTGTGCAATAGCCGCTTTTAGGATTACCCAAGACCTTCTGGCGTACAAACCAAGTACCACCGCCCTCAAAGCCGTTATTTAAGCCAACGGTAAACGTATAATCAGCATAGTCTTGATGGACTGAAAGCAGTACTTGTTCATTAGAACGATAACGAGCCATAAAACTTTCTTCGACCATATCTTCCCAATTTCGCCCCTCTAAGCGCCACAATTTGCGGGCAATAGGGTGGCAGAAAGTAACCATCACTTGGTGATACATATCTGCTAAACCTAACTCGGTTAATAGTACGTCAGTAGTGGGATAAAACTCGTGGCGTGCTGTCGTCCATTTACCTAAGCGCTCAGCCTGTTCAATCACTTCATAACAAAAAGCGTCAGTAAAAAGTGGGAAGCAATAAATATCCGGGCCTAGTTCATCAATCATCAGATCTACATCGCCGGTACGAATGCCGGGAGCAATGTATTTTTTAGTCCAAGCGTCTTTATTATCGCGCCAATCGAATAAAGAGATGTCTTGCATGATGCCTTTCCATTTTTTTATTAATTCTCAAAATGATGCCAGAAATGAAATGCATTGACTTAAGCTGGCAGATGTTCGGTGAAGGGGAGTGGCTTAAGCGGTTGCTGGTAAAAGGCCTGAACTTGCAGTATAAGCAGAGAGTCTAAATAGTCTTCAAAGCACATTAATACAGAGGAGTCGGTGTATGAAGTTAATTTCTGGTTTGATGTTAGCCGCCACAATTGGTGTTTTAAGTAGCGGCGCTAATGCCGCTTGGCAATCTATTCCAGGTACCGCTTGTAAGCCACAGTTAGGCAGCCAAGCGAGTCAGTTTAATACCATTGGCGAGACTGGCCTTGCTCGTGTTGGCGCTAATAGCGCTTGGGTTGCCTGCCCTCTGCAGCGCACTATGTTTGTACGCCAAACGCTGTATGTGAATTTAAACCACCCATCTGCTCGTGAAACGGTGTGTAAAGTAGTTCACAGCAATTACTCAACCGGCGTAGCTCGTAGCGTATCGATTGTTGCGCGTGGCACCGGCAATGTTTATGCGGGTTTCAATACTAGTGGTTTAGGCACTATGGATATTTATGACACTTACAGTGTGAGTTGTAATGTGGCTCAAGGCACGACCATTCGTGGTGTGAGCTGGCAAGACAACTAAGCTTTAATTCCTAAGGGTTTAGTTTATGCGTGTCGTGATAGCTTTAGTTGCTCTTTTATATGTATTAGCAGCCTTCTATGGCTATTTTTGGTGGAATAACCGACAACACGTAGAAACTTCAACTCAAGCCATGCCAGTCAATTTAGCTGCTCCTGTCAAGTTAGCACCGGAGCAGCTGAGCTTCCCCGATGTAAAACCGGTTGATGACAGCCAGTTAATCAATATCACTCAACAATTAAACACGATGCAGACTGCTTTTGCCGATCAATTCAAGCAAATGGAGTTGAAGCAAGACAGCGCTTTAAAGGCTCTACAACAGCAAATTGATGAGTTGAAGCAAGCAACAAACACCGCACAAACTAAGGCTCTTTCGCCAACACTAGCTACTATTCAAGCTGTTACGCCTAGCACTGATGTGAATGCTCCTCCTATTGAACAGATGCTGGAAACTCAGTTAAACACGACCAAGCAGCGGTTGAAGGCTGGTGTGAGCCAGTTAGATCTCAATCTTCAAGCCGAGCCTCCCGATCTTGCGAGGCAAAGTACTTTACAGCAAAAAGTCGAAGATGCATTCAATCAAGCTGAACTTGCGAACAGTATTCAAGGTCGTACTGAATGTGGTCAAGCATTTTGTAAGCTTGATATTGAAGGTAAAGCACCTGAAGGTGTGGATGTATTACAGACTTTATGGGAGCAGCAAGTGTTTCCCGAAGCTACTGAAGTCATGACAGTGCCCAAAGCGGATGGCTCTGGTTGGGTGGTTTATGTAGCACGGGATGGTCAATCGTTACCGACCTTACCTTAAAACTTCAATTCGGTTAGCAATTTCTTTGCTAAGCATTGCTATTCATTATTGATATGAAAAAATGGCTATATATTAGTCATTATTTGATTTTTATTTAAAAAAATAAATCCATAAAAATACCAAGAATGTCTTATACTTTAGGTGAGTGTTATAACTTATTACCTATATCTTGTAGCGAGGTTGATTAGAAATGCGAGTTCTGATCATAGATTCTTATCCACTATTCAGAGAAGCTATTGCCCTACAAATTGCAAAAGTAGTGGAGCAGGTATCAGTTTTTGAGGTGTCCTCTGCTGAGGAGGCTGCTGCTTTAATGTCAATGACCTTACCCTTCGATCTAGTAATTGCCAGCTTAGATAAGTCTGCTTACGCTTGGTTGAAAGCCTTGAAGAATGAATCTAATTATTTAGCAGTAGTATTATTTTTAGATATAAAACAAGCATTTGTAGAGATTGATCATCTTTATGGTATTAATGGTTTATTAGCTAAATCGGCAGATTTACATGAGGTGAAAAGTGCGTTAAGGCTAGTGTTAATGGGGGAAACTTATATATCACCCAGTTTACTCATGGCCAAAAACTTGCCGAAAACTAGTGAGTCGGTTAAAGCTTCTATGTTAACGCCTCGGCAGCTGCAGGTGCTTAAACTAATAGCGGCAGGCTGTTCAAATAAGGACATAGCTAATGAACTACATTGCTCAGATGGCACAATTAAGTTGCACGTAAGCGCTATTTTAAAGGAATTCAAAGTGAGTAATCGCATCGGGGCAATTAAATATGCAGCTAAATTAGGTCTGATTATTAATGCTTAAGCGGTAGGTATATGGAATTTTTCAGCTTATATGCCTAATGACCTATAACTTGATCCGTATTGCTATTTCATACCATCGCCATTAAATTTGTTTTATTGGTATTTAAAGCGAGGTGAGTCATGAAACAGAATAAATTACTAGCTAAGTTAGGCTTAGCCAGTGTTAGTTTACTAACTGCAGGTACTTTACTAGCAGCAGATGTGAGCCCAAGTTCAAGTTCAGATGCTGACGCATTAACCACTACAAAAACATTCAAGGGGTTTAAGGTTGAGCTGTCAGCCCCTGCATCCGTGGATGCACAACAATTACTAGACACTATTCCTGAAAATCTAACCTACTCAGCCACTGTGTTTGATCAAGTGTCTGCTGCAGTTGATAAGCTTAGAGTCAAAGCTTATCCAGATGCTCCAATCTCTTTAGACGTATCTCGTTTAGGTGAGAAAGCTGCTAATAAAACAACCAGCGGTACGGTAACTCTATATAGCGTTGTAACACGTTGGAACAAGGTTGTTGGTTATAACGGGCAGGCATATGCATACGGCTATTATCGCAATACGGCTGTTTGTTTTGCACGCGTACAAAGTGGCTCTTGGTATGGGCAAGTTCAATATAATGGCTCTTGGACAAACGTAGGCTACGTGTATTCTGGCGGTATACAGCATATGTATTCAACAGGTGCAGATAATTATAAAGGCTGCAATTGGTGGGGGAAATCAAGTTATAATAAAGGCGACTTTATTATGTACTTTTTTGACTAACCGCTTAAGTTAAACTTAAAATTAGAAGATATAGCTAACCACGCTAGTACGGATGCTAGCGTGGCTTTTTAAATAATTTGAGAATTAGTTATAATCCCAGCTCTTTCCAAATCAAATCCACTTTATCCTTCACTACCTCATCCATCACAATCGGTGTGCCCCATTCTCGATTCGTTTCACCTTTCCACTTATTCGTCGCATCTAGTCCCATTTTCGAGCCTAAACCCGAAACCGGTGAGGCGAAATCTAAATAATCAATCGGCGTATTTTCGATCAGCACGGTATCGCGGGAAGGATCCATACGGGTGGTCATTGCCCAGATGACATCTTGCCAATTGCGGGTATTGATATCGTCATCGACGACAATAATAAATTTGGTATACATGAATTGGCGCAAGAACGACCAAACGCCCATCATTACCCGCTTCGCATGGCCTGCATATTGCTTCTTAATACTGACCACTGCCATCCGGTAGGAGCAGCCTTCAGGCGGTAGATAAAAATCGATAATTTCTGGAAATTGCTTTTGCAAGATCGGCACGAAGACTTCGTTTAAAGCAACACCCAAGATCGCAGGTTCGTCGGGTGGGCGACCGGTATAGGTGCTGTGATAAATCGGATTTTTGCGATGGGTGATGCGCTCAATCGTAAACACTGGGAAGCTATCAATCTCATTATAATAGCCGGTGTGATCCCCATAAGGGCCTTCGGGTGCGTAATCATTCGGATAGATAAAACCTTCCAGTACAAACTCAGCGGAAGCGGGAACTTGTAGTTCAGACAGCAGTGCTTTCGCTAGTTCAGTGCGTGAACCACGCAATAATCCCGCAAAGGCATATTCGGACAGCGTATCGGGGACAGGGGTGACTGCCCCTAAAATAGTGGCAGGATCAGCGCCTAAAGCGACGGCTACGGGGAACGGTTCGCCCGGATGTTTACGTTGCCAATCAAGAAAATCTAAAGCACCGCCACGATGTGATAGCCAGCGCATAATAACCTTGTTCTTGCCCAAGACTTGCTGGCGATAAATGCCGAGATTTTGGCGCTTTTTCTCAGGACCTTTAGTAATCACTAAACCCCAAGTAATTAAAGGCGCAACATCTCCCGGCCAGCAATGCTGAATCGGCAATTTGCTGAGGTCAACTTGTGCGCCCTCCAACACGACTTCTTGGCAAGCCGGGCGACTGACCACTTTGGGCGCCATATCAAGGACTTTTTTGAAAACGGGCAAAGCGTTCCAAGCATCTTTCAAACCTTTAGGCGGTTCAGGTTGCTTCAGGGCTGCCAGCAAAGTACCCACACCGCGCAACGCCTCGGTCGATTCCTCACCCATACCGAGCGCGACCCGCCGTGGTGTACCGAAGAGATTAGCTAAGACAGGAATGCTATGACCTTTCGGATTTTCAAATAGCAGCGCAGGCCCACCGGCACGTAGCACACGATCAGCGATTTCGGTCATTTCGAGGTGGGGATCAACTTCGGTTTTAATCCGCTTGAGTTCGCCCATTTTTTCCAATTGCTGGATAAAATCACGTAAGTCTTGATATTTCATCGGGCGATGATAGCGGAAAATAGTTGAGAGCGGCTATGGTTCAGCTCGTTTTCTCTGCCAAGAGGCTAGCCCTCCATTCTTAAGTTAACAGTAGTATTGTTAATTTTGCATGTCAGCCTGTTAACTTTAAGTTGGGCGCTGGTATAGTCCGCAGATGACTACTAATTTTACGATGGCAGCCTTTGCCCGCGCTTATGCAGCACCACTGACCGGCCAGTTTCGGGTGCAGCCTGAAGATTTTATAGTGAACGAGCACATGGATATTGCCCTGTCTGGAACGGGTGAGCATTTGTGGCTGCAAGTCCGCAAAACAGGGGCGAATACTGATTGGGTAGCAGGTCAATTAGCCTGCTGTGCACAAGTGCCCGCGAGTGAAGTCGGGTACGCAGGTTTAAAAGATCGGCATGCAGTGACCACTCAATGGTTCAGTATCCAGTTGCCTGGTAAGTCTGATCCTGATTTTGCTGAGCTACCACCAGAAGTTGAGATTTTGTATCAGCATCGTCATGACAAAAAACTACGCCGGGGTGCTTTACTAAGTAATCAATTCATCCTTACTTTGCGTGAGTGTTCAGGCGACTTTGAGGCAGCACAGGTGATTTGCAGCGAGATTAGTCAGCGTGGTTTGCCCAATTACTATGGCGAGCAACGTTTTGGGCACAATATGGGGAATCTCACTAAAGCCGAGCGCTGGTTTGAAGGTAGTTTTACCCCTAAGCAGCGTAATCAACGTAGCTTATATTTATCTGCGGCTCGCTCGTGGATTTTTAATCATGTTCTTTCTGCGCGTATCCAGCAAAATACGTGGGATCAGCGTATGGAAGGCGATGCCTTTATGTTCGAAGGGGGAGGCGCTTGGTTTAATGATGATGCTAGCCCCGATTTAAGCACACGCTTAGCTAATCTAGACATTCATCCCACGGGGGTATTGTGGGGGCGCGGTGAATTAGCAACGCAAGGCTTAATGCATACTTTAGAGGCTGAGCAGGCTGCCCAATTTCCGATTTTCTGCGCCGGTTTAGAAAAACAAGGGCTGAAACAAGAGCGGCGCGCTTTGCGAATTAAAGTCGCGGATCTTGAATATACCCAACTTACAGAAGATAGCCTGCGCTTAAGTTTTAGTCTACCTGCGGGTGCGTATGCGACGGTCTTGTTAGGCCAACTCGGTCATTTCAGTACAGCCAGAGAAAATTAATTAAATTTCGCTATAATCAAAGCTGTTTCTCAATAAAGCTGGGGATAGCTTATGCCAGAAGGTTTCCTAAATAATCGCCTAGTCAACGTTGCGGCTGGCCTCCTGCTAGTTTGTATGATTGGCTGGTTATTATACATTGGGCGCAATATCTTAATTCCATTCGTAATCGCGGTTGTCATCTGGTATGTGCTCGATACAGTAGCACGCTATTTTCAGAAAATGTCTATTGGCGGTTTTCATATACCGAGGATAGTAGCGGTTTTATTGTCTTTAGGGCTCTCCGTTTTGCTGGTCTTATTTGTGACCGACATGATTGCCACCAATGCTGTCGCTTTGGCCACCGATGCGCCGATTTATCAGCAGCGTATTGAGGCTAAAGTGAATCATGTGTTAAATATTTTTGCACCTGGTATGAATGTGGATATGAGTAAATTCAATGATTTATTCAATTTGCAGAAATTAGTAGGTTGGGTAGTGAGTGCAGTCAGTGGTTTTATCGGCATTGCTGCTGTGGTGATTATCTATATTATTTTCATTGTTTCTGAGCAGGCTGCTCTACCAAAGAAGATCACCGCTTTATTCACTGACTCTGTAAAGCGAACCCGTATTAATAGAACCTTGAGCCGCTTGGATGAAAATATTCGTACTTATTTGACCGTAAAGACCTTTGTCAGCGCTTTAACAGGGGTGCTCTGTTATATCGTTTTAGTCATGTTCGATGTGAATTACCCCGCTTTTTGGGGCTTTGTTACCTTTCTGTTGAATTTCATTCCTACCATTGGCTCTTTGATAGCAGTTATTTTCCCAGCCATGCTGTCGTTGGTGCAGTTTGATAGTTATGTGCCATTTTTAGGTGTGACGGTGGTGTTAACCACGATTCAATTTAGCATTGGCAATATTCTGGAGCCTTATTTGATGGGCACTAAGCTTAATTTGAGTGGTTTGGTGATCATTCTAGCACTAGCGATTTGGGGGGCTTTGTGGGGGATTACAGGAATGATACTGAGTGTGCCGCTGATGGTAATTATTATGTTATTACTCTCAGCTAACCCTACAACTCGACCCATTGCTATTTTGTTATCTAGCAATGGGGAGTTGGAGGATTATGGGAACTAATTAATGAACCGTTAGTTCTTTATAAACCTTTCTAAAACTGAAGCCGATTAGCAGCATCCAAATACCGCTGCTAATTAGCTCAACCGCTAGCAATATGCCTAAAGTGATTGCCGCACTGACTTGAATGTTAGAGAAAATCATAAAGGCTAAGATTAGGGAGATAGCGCCAGACACTAACATCCAAATCCAACCACTTAAGGGGCGCAATTTGAAGGCATAAACCATTTTAACAATGCCAGAAGCGCCGATTAAAGAAGCAGTGACAATCGTTAAACTAAACATGCCAGCGACTGGATTCCGCAGTAAAACCACGCCCAGAGCAATAAAAAGTATCCCAAGGATTAAAGACCAAATGAAAGCGCCTGCCCCTGAAGCACGGAACAGCTGAATAGCCTGTAATACGCCGCCGACGATAAAAAAGATAGCTGTCATCGTTTCTACAGTTAACGAGGCGACCACTGGTTTGAACATGGCGAGAAAGCCACCCAGCAACAGGACAGCACCTGCAATAACATACCAATACCAGTTTGAAGTGACTCGCGATATCTGAGCACTAGTCTCAGCTAAAGCGCTTGCTAAAATTGTACTCATAAACTTATTTACTCTTAATACAAAATTGATGGGCTTAGGGGTTAATTAACCCCATTTAAAACTTATAGTAAATCTTGTATTTGTAGTTATTGTGAACTAGTCGAAGGTGGCACAACCACAGACGGAACCGCAGGCATGGCATTAGCAGCCGCTTGTTGAGCATCGATGTGCGCTTGGATAGCAGGCGCTGAAAGTACTTGGCGTAATTGCTCTTCTTGGTCTTTAGCTAAAGAGGTTTGGATGATAGTACCTTGGAAGCCTTTTAAGCCTTCGAGTACTTTATCGGTAGTAGCGCGGCGCACTAATACAAATAACATCGCATGGCCTGAATCAATCGAAGTGGCTAAATCTTTCATGAATTTATCGTCTACCCCAATGTCAGTTAACGCACCGGTTAACGCGCCAGTTCCCGCGCCGACTGCAGCTCCTAACAGTGGATTTAAAAATAGCATGCCAATCAGCATTCCCCAGAAAGTGCCACCCACTGCACCCGTCGCTGTTAAGTTGACAGCTTGGTGTAATTTTACTTTGCCCTCGGCGCTTTTGGTGACAACAACCGCATCTTCCATTTCGATCAAATATTCTTTCTGCATGGACAATAATTTTTCACGCATATCGAAAGCTGTTTTTTCATCATTAAAAGCAAGCGCAACTAAGGTACTCATGTAAATCTCCTAAAAGTGGGGTATATGCAAAAGACAGGCGCACCCAAGCCCGCGCCCTACTACTAAGGGTTTAGTATGCTTTTCGTTGTTTGTAAATAAATTTATTTATAGGGATTTTGAAAATCAAAATAGTTCTATTGCTTAACTACTTGATTTAAAGCATCTAATAAGAATTCTACCTGCTGTTTTGTATGAGCAGCTGACAAGGTAATTCGTAGGCGGGCGGTATTGATGGGAACCGTCGGTGGGCGAATGGCAGTAATTAAAATGCCCATTTTTTCTAATTGCTGGCTGATTGCTAACGCTTGGGCATTTTCACCAATTAAAATAGGTTGAATAGCGGTTGAGGACGGCATTAGCGCCAAACCTAATTGTTTAGCACCTTGGCGGAAAATTTGAATGAGCTGATTTAACCAGTCACGCCGCCAAGTTTCGGTTTGTACTAATTGGAGGCTGGCTAAACTGGCAGCCGCAATTGCGGGTGGTTGGGCAGTGGTATAGATATAAGGGCGAGCCGTTTGGATAAGGTATTCAATTAGATCATTGCTCCCTGCAACAAAAGCGCCAGCAGTGCCAATCGCTTTGCCTAGCGTACCCATCAAGACAGCATCTTCTGGTTCAAGCTGCTCCGCTTCTAATAAGCCAGCGCCGGTCGCACCTAAAACGCCAAAACCATGCGCATCATCTATGATTAACCAAGCTTCCTGTTTCTTAGCTAAGGCCGCTAAGGCTTTAACTGGCGCGGTATCACCATCCATACTAAATACGCCATCGGTGACTATTAATTTTTGCCCGCTAGCTTGCGCTTGCATACGTTTGGCGAGCTGCTCAACATCATTATGTGGATAGCGCAGTAGTTTTGCGCCGGATAATTGAGCAGCATCTAACAGTGAAGCATGGTTCAAGCGATCTTGATAAACCGTATCATGGCGTTCAGCTAAAGCGGTCGTTAGGCCAAGATTCGCCATATAACCGGTAGAAAACAATAAAGCTCGGTCACGCTTAGTGAATTCAGCCAAGGCTTCTTCGAGTTGTTGATGCAAGCGTGAATGCCCGTTCACTAAATGTGCGGCGCCACTACCAACTCCATATTGATTAGCGGCTTGCTGGAAGGCTTTAATAATTTCAGGATGATTGGCTAAGCCTAAGTAATCATTGCTACAAAAGGTCAGCATCGTTTTGCCATTCACCTGCATCACAGGCTGCTGTGGGCTATCCATGATGCGATGGCGGCGGTAGAGTTGTTGTTCTTGGCGTTGAGCGAGGACTTGGCGCAGGCGTAAGTATTTATCCATGGCTTATTATAACTCCCAACATGAAAAAGGCACTGAAACGTGCCTTTTAAATCGTAAGCTGCAAACTAAGTACTAGTTTTTCTTAATATAAAACGTATATTCGCCATTATTTTCTGAGCTACCGATCAATTCATTGCCGGTTTGCTTAGCATAGGCTTCCATATCCTTGACAGAGCCTGGATCAGTTGCGACTATTTTTAATACATCACCAGCAGTCATGCCAGTCATTGCTTTTTTGGTGCGCAGAATCGGCAAAGGGCAGTTTAAGCCGCGTGCGTCCAGTTCTGTGTTGAAATCGGTCATTTTCCTCTCCTGATTTCCAGTAACATGATGGGTAAAACGCAATATAACATACTGCTAATATAGCAGCTATATCGCTTTATCGCTATATATTTGTATACTAATATACTGACTTAGACAAGGGGCAAACATGCAAGGGCAGTCGGTTCGTTTCACGAAGATGCATGGTTTAGGTAATGATTTCGCGGTATTTGATGCGATCAATCAGCCGCTAGTTTTTGATACTGAACTGGTGAAACGCTTAGGTGATCGCCATGAGGGCATTGGTTTTGACCAGCTGCTTGTAGTTGAAAGCTATGCGGGCGAAGAGGCCGATTTTCGTTATCGCATTTTCAATGCTGATGGGAGCGAGGTTGAGCATTGTGGGAATGGTTCGCGCTGTTTTGCACGCTTTGTTTACGAACAAGGGCTGACACAGAAGACTAGCATTCCAGTTATGACTAAATCTGGGCGGATTGTCTTAGATTTACAGGACAGTAACCTTGTTAAAGTTAATATGGGCATACCTCGGTTAGAGCCTGCTGAAATTCCATTCATTTTCCAACAGCGCCAAATGCTCTATACTGTAGAGATAGGGCAAAATTCTGTGCAGTTAGCCGCAGTTTCGATGGGCAATCCACACGCTGTGCTACAAGTCGCAGATACGGAAACAGCACCGGTCGCGTTGTTAGGACCCAGTTTAGAATCGCATCCTCTGTTTCCAAAGCGCGTGAATGTAGGATTTATGCAAATCATTAATCCACAACAAATTCGTTTACGTGTATTCGAACGGGGTGTTGGTGAAACTCGGGCATGTGGAACAGGTGCATGTGCTGCTGTGGTAGCAGGGCGTTTACAGGGCTTACTCGCTGAACAAGTTCAGGTGGATTTACCCGGTGGGCGTTTGCAAATTGCATGGCAGGGCGAAGGACAGCCCGTTTATATGACAGGGCCTGCAACGACCGTTTATACAGGTACAGTGACAGTATGAGCACACCATTAGAAGAATATAAATTAAGCGCTGAACAGGTAGCCGCTTACCTGCGCGCCAACCATGATTTTTTCCAAGAACACGGCGATATTCTTGACGATTTATTTATCCCACACCGCCATACGGGGGATGCCGTTTCTTTATTAGAACACTTAGTACAACGCCAACGGGATCGCCAAGCGCAACTTTCAAGGCAAATGGAAGATATGCTGCGCGCCGCACGTGAAAGTGAGAGGGTAGTAGTCAGCCTGCATCATTTAGCCTTAGAGCTAATGACCTGCGATAGCTTGGATGATGTGGTCGCGACTTGCCGGGATTTAATGTGTTCGCAATTTGATGCAGACAATGTGGTGCTACGTTTAATTGGTCGTGGCCAATCTGCGGATAGCACTTTGCATTTTATTGATCCCGATGATCGTGCATTGAAACAAATGGCGGGTTTGTTCCAAAAGCGCCAACCAGTTTGTGGTCGCTTGCGGCCTAAGCAGCAAATCTTCTTATTCGGCGAGGAGAACACTAAAATCAAATCTGCTGTACTCATCCCCTTATTCGAAGCACGCAATATTGGGGTATTAGCCTTGGGTAGTGAACATGAAGATCGCTTTCATCCAGGGATGGGCACCTTATTCATTAGCCAATTGGGTGATCTGGTGTCGCGGGCTTTATCCTTGCATTTAGAGGCTTGGGTTGACCCTTCGATTGAATCCAGTCATTCTTAATTGATGGATCTGCAGGTATTTGAGCGCTATCAACATTATTTACAAAGCGAAAAACGTTATTCGCCTTTGACCTTGTCTGCTTATCAGCAGGATTTAGGCGACTTTGTAAAATGGTTAGAGCAACTCAAAGAAGCGCCTGCTGTCACGCAAGTCAAAGCCTTTCATATCCGTGACTGGATTAGTGCTTTGCGGCGGCGTGGCTTAGAAGGCCGAAGTTTACAGCGGAAGCTTTCATCGCTACGACGCTTTTATCAATTCTTGCTGCGTGAGGGTTTAGTGAATGCTAACCCTTGCTTTGATGTCCCTGTACCGAAAACACCGCGCCATCTCCCTGAAGTGTTAAATGCCGATCAGCTAGATTATTTGCTAGCGGCTGACCCTGAAGGCCCTTTAGAAATCCGTGATTGCGCGATGATGGAATTGTTTTATTCCTCAGGCGTACGCTTGGCTGAGTTAGTCGGTTTAAACGTTAATAGCCTAGATTTGAACCAAGGCATGATGCGTGTCTATGGCAAGGGCGGCAAAGAACGAGATGTGCCGATTGGTAAACAAGCAGTTGAGGCTTTACACGCTTGGTTAAGTCTGCGGAACGATTTATGTGATACGGACGAACCGGCTTTATTTGTTAGCCAACAGCGCCGTCGTATTAGTATGCGCAATGTCCAAGCACGCTTGATCTATTGGCAGGAAAAGCGCGGCTTATCTCAGCGCTTGCATCCACATAAATTACGCCATTCTTGTGCTAGTCATTTATTGGAATCATCAAGCGATTTGCGGGCAGTTCAAGAGCTACTGGGTCATGTCAATATCGGCACAACCCAGATTTATACTCATTTAGATTTTCAGCGTTTGGCGGCGGTGTACGATAAGGCTCATCCGCGCGCGCACAAAAAGACCTAATTGCTCGAACCCTAAACGTTTTAAGGGTTAGGTGGCATTACTTTCGGTGCTTCATAGAACACATACTGAGTTGAGTAGTCGCTAATTTCGAAATAGACATAACTTTCATCGCTATCAGCTACACCATTCAGATTGGAGTCCAAATAGCCATTGCCAAAGCGATAAGGGCGATCAGCATTCAAATTAGTCCCAGTCGCAGTACTGAGCTTGTCGATTTTGACAAAGCGTCTTACTAACTTCTCACCCGCATAAACTTCTAGAACACCGTTAGTGCCTGTCCAGTTGTTAATGGCTCGCCCAATTTAGTTTTGCGTTTCTTGGGTACAGCCCACCATTAACAAACTAGCAGCAGACAAGGTCAGCAGTGCTTTACTGATATTTCGCATATCCCAACTCTTTGGTTATTTATAAAACACCAGTTTAACAGTTCTTATTGATACCCCAAAATTCGCGCCATTCTTAAGTCGTTTTTATCCATCGCAAGATCTATTGGCGTTTTACCCGCATCACTGGTCTGTACACGTGGGCTAGCACCTGCTTGTACTAAATAATTAGCTACATTGGCGTGCCCGAACCGTACCGCATGGTGTAAAGCAGTCCAGCCATTGGTGGTGCGAGCATTGATGCTAACGCCGCGTTTGACTAGGAAATCAACAATTTGCATATGCCCGCGAGCAGCAGCAGCGTGAACGGCTGTTTCACCATAGCGGGTTGCAATCCGCGCATTAGCGCCTTGACCGACTAATTCACTCACCATGCCTAAATTGCCTGCTAAAGCAGCCAACCATAAGCGCTCATCCAAGTCGCGCTGACTGACTTGCGGCACTGGGGTGTTATCAACAGCTACCGTAGGTGCAGAACTAACCGCACTATTATTGGGCAGCGTAGTACCGGCAGTTGCCGTGGAGCCATAGTTATAACTAGATCGCATAGGAACAGCAGTGGTGTTTGCAGTCGCCACTGCAGGTTGAACCACTACGGGTGTGGGAGCCGCTGTCGCAATAGGTGCAACGACGGTCGGGGTGGT
Organism: Thiolinea sp.; assembly: GCA_049292455.1. Classification (GTDB taxonomy): domain Bacteria; phylum Pseudomonadota; class Gammaproteobacteria; order Thiotrichales; family Thiotrichaceae; genus Thiolinea. The sequence goes on along the minus strand of JBATRF010000038.1, from coordinate 279,102 downwards.
AGGAGCAGCCGCAACAGCTTTAGCCGCTGCTGCAACTGTAGGAGCACTCGAAGACCAAACATCAGCAGGCTCAGCGTAAGCTGTACCGACTGAAGCGGTAACTAAAAGCGCCGTTACCGATAAGCGCAGATGTGTAGTTTTCATAATTTTCTTACATATATATTTGGTAATGGGTTAGGAAATGACGTGCGGTACGGCCACTGTACCCACCACGATCTCCCGCAAATCGTAAAGCTTCCTCATGCAAAGCATTACGATCGATAGACTTGCCTTTAAATAACTGATCAATAATGGCTAGGTAAATTTCTTTATCCATAGGATCGAAAAATAGTGATAGGCCAAAACGGTCAGCTAAAGAAACTTGTCCATCTTCTTCCCCTACTTGAGCAGGCTCTAGACGTAAATTACGTGCTAAATTAGCCGTTATCGATGTAGGTTGTAGACTGTGGTGATTCGAGGTGGCATAAATCAATACATTGTTGGGTGGCGTTTCCAGTGCCCCCTCCATCGTACTTTTTAAAAGGCTGTACTCGCGCTGTCCCTCTTCAAACGTCAAATCATCACAATAAAGGATAAAATGATGATGATGCTCACGCAGGTCATCAGTAATATCCGGTAGTAAATGAAGGTCTGCTTTAGGTATCTCGATAATCCTCAAACCATAGCTGTGGTAACGAGTCAGCAAAGTCTTGATGAGAGAGGCTTTGCCGACGCCCTGTGCTCCCCAAAGAAGAGCATGACTGGAAGGCTTTCCGCGCAGAAAGTTTTCAGTATTTTTGTATAACAGTGCTTTCTGATCATCAATTCCTAGCAGGCTATCCGGTGCAATTAACTCGACCTGAGTGATTGGCTTAAGAAAATGCCGATTCGAACGCCACACAGCAGCAATCGTTGAGCGCCAATCAATGCCTGTTTTACCAAATGCCATACCTTCTCCTTGATAGGATTATTACCCCATCATTCCAAAGTTTAGTTGTTAATGTAAAAAGTTGCCGTTAAAAGGTTTTTAGCAGTTGGATAAATTCTGAGGTGATTTAACTACGCGCTAAAATTAAAGCAACTTATGATACAGAACACTCAAGTTTCAGGTAGTGGGGTCTACAGCTAACCAACTGAATGAACCTACGCTTAATCTAAGTGCACCTTAACAACTTTGTAGCTTTTCCGCAAAAGTTTATAGTACCTGTGGCTCTATGAACGGGCTAAATAGTACAAACGTTGACATTGAGCAAATGGGAGGAAAGAAATGGATGAATTAGAGAGAAATCAGCGGCATAAAGAACGCATGCAGCGCAAAAAGGCGGCGATTGATGCGAGCATTGCGCAAGCCAGCCAAGACAAAGGCGTATTAGTGTTGCTTACAGGCAACGGAAAAGGCAAATCCAGCTCAGCGTTTGGAATGGTGGCGCGCGCCCTCGGACATGGGATGAAAGTCGGCGTAGCACAGTTCATTAAAAGTAGAACTGATACCGGCGAAGAGGCTTTTTTCAGCAAACAAAATAATGTGGAATGGCATGTGCTGGGTGATGGCTTCACTTGGGATACACAAGATCGTGCCCAAGATATAGCCACTTCCGAACAGGGCTGGTTGATTGCCGAAAAAATGCTAGCTGATCCAAGCTACGATTTAGTGGTACTGGATGAGCTAACTTACCTGATCAACTACAAATATCTGGATGCTGATCGGATCTATGATGCTTTAGAAAAACGTCCTGCTATGCAGCATGTCGTAGTCACAGGGCGGGCTGCAGCACCTGAACTGCGGGATTTGGCCGATACTGTTTCCGAAATAAGCGATGAGAAGCATGCCTACCGTGCAGGTATCCAAGCGCAAAAAGGCTTAGACTTATAAGCTCAGCGCAATCCCGATTAACCAAGCTGCTTCACCCAATTCTACGCAAGCACCGGCTGTATCACCTGTACAGCCGCCTAAACGCTGCAACATTAAGCGCCGCAACAGCCAAAAACTAATTAAAGCTAAAGCTAAGCCTTGCCAATTTAAGAGTGCAGCCAAACCAATCACTGCTAGCACCAGCCAATAAGCAGGCTTTTCTGGCAAGTTATTTACGGTTGTACTCGCTAAGCCACTCGCCCGTACATACGGTGTAGTGAGAAATAACAGCAGTACGAAGTTGCGCCCGAAAGCAGGGGCAAACAGGATTAGCCACCAAAGCTGATATTTGATCAGGACTGTTAAAGCAGCAAACTTGAGCAACATCGTGCAGATAAGTGCAATCGCTCCAGCAGCACCGACTAAAGGATCTTTGAGAATGCGATGCGTTTTTTCCAGATCGCCGAAGCCGCCCAGCCAAGCATCAGCTCCATCCGCGACGCCATCAAGATGCAAGCCTCCCGTAATCGCAGCCCACAGTGCTGTTAAAATAGCTGCTAATACCAGCGGATCAGCCTGCGGAAATAGCCAAACCGGCAGGCATAAAATTCCGCCAATAAGCAAACCGACTAAGGGATAAAATAAAGCCGAACGCCCAAAGTCGACATTCGTCAAGCTCGCTAGCTTAGGGATGGGAATACGAGTGAGCAGCGATACAGCGAGAAAAAAAGCAGTGGATGCTTGCTTTAACATGTCAGTTGCTCCAAACCTAAGCCATAGACACTACTAGTGCCATCAGCATACACACGGAAACGTGCAGCTTGCCCATAGCCCAATTCAAAGCGCAACGTTTGCGCATAACCGATCCCTAAGCTCTGCGCTAATAGCACGCGAATCACCCCGCCATGTGTGATTAATAAGACACGTTGCCCAGTATACGCTTGAGTGAAATCAGCCCAAGCGGCTTGTACGCGTTGAATAAAAGACAGCATGCTTTCCCCATCCGGTGCGGTAAAACTCAAAGGCTCAGACCAAAGCTGCTGCATGCCAGCTTGATCAAGTTCCCAAATGGTTGCGCTGCTTTTTCCAACCCAACTACCAAAATTCATTTCTTGAATGCGTGGTTCAATTTGTAAAGGTACAGATCGTTTGACGCTCAGTTCTTGGGCAAATTGAGCGCAGCGCAAACTCGGCGAGCAGAGGATTTGATCTGGTTTATAATTGCGAGTGGTGCTACGTAATTGCTGCCAGCCTTCAGCGCTTAAAGGTTCAGTCGGAGCAGCACAAAACAAATTGGGCGTGAGCACGCGCCCGTGTCTGAGCACATCAATCTGCGTAATCGCCATTACAGCTTGCCAGCAACCGCAGCTTCGGCAAAAGTCGCCATTTGGTTATACAAGATACAAGCTTGGCGCAAAATGGGTACAGCAATCGCTGCACCACTGCCTTCACCTAAGCGTAAATTCAAATCCAAGAGTGGTTGTAAGCCTAAAGCACTAATCGCTTGTTTATGCCCACGTTCCGCAGAAGCATGAGACAAGAACAGCCAATCTTGAATAGCGGGCTGTAACTTGAGTGCCACGACTGCAGCCGCTGTGGTGATAAAGCCATCCAGTAAAATGGGTAAACCAAGTTGCGCAGCCCGTAGATAAGCGCCGGTGAGTGCAGCAATTTCAAAACCGCCTGCACTGGCTAACCAAGCCAAAGCATCATTTCCACAGCTTGAATGGCGCTTGAGAATCGTTTCAATTACTTGGGTCTTATGGGCAATACCGACTGCATCCAAGCCTGTGCCTGCTCCTGTCATGGTTGCAGGTTCTAAGTCTAATAAGGCGCAATACAACACAGTAGCAGCAGTAGTGTTACCAATCCCCATTTCGCCGCCAATAAAGATATCCGCTTGTTGAGCATGGGCGCGCTCTGCTGCATCAAAGCCCGCTTGTAAAGCAATCGCTAGTTGTTCATGAGTCATGGCAGCAGTTTGCGCGCTATTAGCCGTACCTGCGCCAGCCCTCTGAATAATCAAGCCGTCTTGTGCAGGCAGTGCTTCAAGGATGCCAGTATCAATAATTTCTAACTGTGCATTTAGCGCTTTAGCCAGCACACTAATGGCAGCACCGCCCTGCAGAAAATTCCCCACCATCTGCTGAGTGACGGCTTGCGGAAAGGCAGAGACACCTTCAGCAACAACGCCATGATCACCCGCAAAAATACTGATATGGACGCGCTCAACGGCAGGCTGTTCACGGGCTTGCAAACCAGCCAAGCGAATCGCAATAGTTTCTAAATCGCCCAGTGCTTGCGGTGGTTTAGTCAGTTGAGTTTGGCGGGCTTGGGCTAACTCAGAAAAATGCTGATTAGGCGTTGAGCAAGGCGCAGACAACCAATCCATACACTATCCTAGTAAGATTAAGAAAAAAGTATGGTGGCAGCTTGCTGCAGTGAAAGCAATGCTCGTCCGAGTACAAGCTTTCGTGGGGAAGGTTCTGCTATAGTCGCCTGCTAATTTTTGGATGGGGAAGCGCAATGCCAACACTCATGGTTCAAGGATGTACCTCGGATGCGGGTAAAAGCACCTTAGTGGCGGGTTTATGCCGCGTATTCAAACGGCGTGGCTTAGTGGTCGCTCCCTTCAAGCCGCAAAATATGGCGCTGAATAGTGCGGTGACGGCTGATGGTGGTGAAATTGGGCGTGCGCAAGCGCTACAAGCGCAGGCTGCAGGCATTGCGCCTACCGTACACATGAATCCAGTGCTGCTCAAACCAAATACTGACACCGGCGCGCAAGTGATTTTGCAAGGCCAAGCCATCGTTAACCTTGAGGCTTTTGATTATCACCTCTATAAACCTAAAGCAGCCGAAGCGGTGTTTGATTCCTATCAGCGCTTGATAGAAGAATATCCCTATATCTTGGTCGAAGGGGCAGGTAGCCCTGCTGAAATCAATCTGCGTGCGGGCGATATTGCCAATATGGGCTTTGCGGAAGAGGCCGATTGCCCAGTGATTTTAATTGCTGATATTGATCGTGGTGGCGTATTTGCGCATTTAGTCGGAACTCTCGATTTATTATCGCCCTCCGAACAAGCACGCACCAAAGGCTTTGTAATCAATCGTTTTCGGGGGGATATTGGCCTCCTCAAAAGCGGCTTAGAGTGGCTAGAGGAGCGCACTAGCAAGCCAGTCTTGGGTGTATTGCCGTATTTACATGGCCTGCATTTAGATGCTGAAGATGCACTGCCTGAGCAACAAAATTCGGATGCGCGCTTTCGGGTGGTCGTGCCCGTGTTGCCGCATATTAGCAATCACACTGATTTCGAGCCGCTACGCCTGCATCCACAAATTGATTTTCGCTATGTGCGTCACGATGAACCGATTCCTGCGGCTGATCTGCTGATTCTGCCCGGTAGTAAAAATACCGGTTTCGATCTGAAATGGCTGAAGTCGCAAGGTTGGGAAGCTGCTATCCAAAAGCATCTACGCTATGGCGGCAAGCTCATCGGGATTTGTGGCGGCTTACAAATGTTGGGTTCGGGGATTTTTGATCCACATGGCATTGAAGGGGCTGAATCCTATCGCCAAGGTTTAGGTTTGTTGGAGTTGGAGACGGTTTTACATCCACGTAAGCAGTTAGTTAATCGTCAAGGAGTCTTGGCTTGCAATCAAACGGTTGGGCTGCAAGGCTATGAAATTCATTGTGGCGTAAGTGTCGGCAAGGCTTTAGAGACGCCAGCCACTTATTTAGATGGAGAAGCTGATGGTGCATTGTCAGCTGATGGGCAAATTTTTGCGACTTATCTGCATGGCTTATTTGACTCACCGGCAGCCTTAACAGCCATCTTAGCTTGGGCGGGTTTAAAAGACGCGCAAAGCATTGATATTAACGCCATCCGCGAGCAGCAGTTGGAGCGCTTGGCCGATACCTTAGAAGAGCATTTGCAGATGGAGCAAATCTTAGCTCTAATGCATTAAGCAGTTAACTTGGGGAGAAGATGTGATGCAAGTCTTTGGTGTGACTCCAGATGGGCAAGCAATACACAGTTTTGAGTTAACGGGTGGCGGTTTAACTGCACGAGTTTTAACTTTGGGCGGTGCTTTGCAGGATTTGCGCTTGGCAGGCGTACCGTATTCGCTAGTGCTCGGCTTCCCGGATTTGAACAGTTATCTGCATTCTAAAGCTTATATTGGTGCTAATGTGGGTCGCTTCGCTAATCGCATTGCTCATGGGCGCGCTAGCATTGCTGGGCAAACTTATCAGTTCGATACGAATTTTCTAGGCAAGCATCTGCTGCATGGAGGCAGTGCTGGAGCGGATCGGCAAGTTTGGACGGTGACTGCTCATGCCGAAAATACCTTGAGTTTACAACTCGTCTTGGCCGATGGTGAGATGGGTTTTCCGGGTGAGCTAACGGTTGAGTTGCATTATCGTTTGTTACCTACCTCCACTTTGGAAGTGGAGTTTATTGCCACTACCAACGCACCAACCCTATGCAATTTCGCACATCACAGCTATTTTAATTTAGATGGCACAGCCTCAATTCAAAACCACCAATTGCAAATTGCCGCCAACCATTATCTACCTGTGGATGCAGAAGCCATTCCAACAGGCGCAATAGCAGCTGTGGAAAATACTGCATTTGATTTCCGTGAGCTAAAGCCCATTAATTGGCAGCAAGCTCAATACGATCATAATTTCTGTACAGCAGACTCCAAGCAAGCCTTGCGGACAGTCGCTCATTTGCAAGGCCGACACGGTGTGGGTATGACGCTTGCGACTACTGAGCCGGGCTTGCAGCTTTATGATGGCCAATATTTAGATGGCGGTTTTGCAGCGCATGCAGGCTTAGCCTTAGAGCCGCAGGCTTGGCCGGATGCGCCGAATCATGCGCATTTTCCGAGTGCTGAATTATTGCCGGGGCAAGTGTATCGGCAGGTGACACGTTATAGTTTCAGTCAAGCAGCGCTTTAAGTGGACTTTAACACTTGAGGCAAACCCGCAATCATAAAAATCACCCGCTGCATTTGAGCAGCTAAGCGTTGGTGCATCCGTCCCGCTTCATCCACGTAGCGACGGGTCAACTCCCCTAGCGGCACAACGCCTAAGCCCGTTTCATTACTGACCAAAATCAGTTCGCCGCTCAGCTGGGGTAGAACTGCATACAAAGCAGCTAACTCAGTCTTTAAGCGCTGCTCGCTATCTTCTACGCATAATAAATTGGTGAGCCACAAAGTTAAGCAGTCGACTAATAAAATACGTTCGGGTTGTGCCTGCGCTGCAAGAGTAGCTGCTAACGATAAGGGCTCTTCAATCGTCAGCCACTCGGCGGGGCGGCTAGCTTGATGATGCTGAATGCGGGTTTGCATTTCGGGATCGTGTGCTTGAGCCGTGGCGATATACACCACTGATTTTTGGCTTTGTAGGGCCAGTTGTTCGGCATAACGGCTTTTGCCAGAGCGCGCGCCACCCAGAATTAAAGTTTGCATCGTTTTAGTACGCTTTATCAATCATCTGTGCAATATGCCAGAGGCTGGGTACATATTCGACTGCCGCGCGCAGTGAAATATCGGAAGGGTTGGCCTGCTGCTTTTTATACAAAGCATTATAAAAATTGGCATAGTTCTGCTTAATGCCTTTTGCTTTTAACTCTTCCATTAAGCGTTTTACATTGCCAGAACCCCAGTTGTAAGCCGTAATCGTCAGCAGCCATGAATCGGTTTCAGAATATTTAGCCACTTTCGCGAAGTAGAAATAATAGCGGCGCAAATGCAATTGTGCGGCTTGGGTACTTAGAGTGGCTTTGCTACGGATGGTGTTGGCGCTGGATTTTTTAATCGCACTCGGCGCATGTTCTAAGGTGCGAATCTCATTCACCACCTCAGGCACCATTTGCCAGTAACCATAATCACCCGATGGATCCCCCCGCGTGCCATGCCATTGCGATTCCAAATAGGGGATCAGCAAAATAATAGCGGGCATCTGCTGCAAATCGACCTTTTTAATAAAAGGATAGGAGCTTTTATAAGCAGAGAGGTAAGCATTGCCGCCTTTGCTATTCCGCCAAGTAATATTATTGGCTACTCGCTTGCTGACTTTTTGAAAGGATTGTTTGCCTTTGCCAGACAAGGAATGATTCAAAAAATACTGAAATAAATCCTGCTGGTAAGCAGCTACTTTACTCAAGCTTGGTTGGGTGGGTGCAGGAAGCGCTTGTTGCCAAGCAGTTTCGGCGGCTTGTGAAATGTTGGGCGTTAAGCTCAAGCCTAGAATAATGAACAAGCCAGCCAGCGAGCATTTAGAGGGTAGAGACATAAAGGTATCAGTGCTTATTTTAAGTAATGGGCGCTATTGTGCCTAAGTTTAGTTAAAAAGAAACAAAGCGGTGCTGTTTCTCGTGACTAAGTTACGCATTTTCTAATAATTGATAAAAGCTGCTGAATGAGTCAGCTCAGTCTGATTGCACTGCTTTAGTGCGGTCTAATTCTTGCCGATAGTGCATTTTTTGTATGAGTGTCCGGATGCTCTATTGTTTGGCATTAATTTTGCAGTTTAACCAGCATGGAAAAAACACGCATGAATTACGATAACCTAATGGATGTGATGGCCTGCGCGGTGGTGGTGCTGGACAAGAATCTATGCGTTTCCTATATGAATCAGTCTGCCGAGATGCTGTTTGGGCAAAGTTTGCAGCGGATGCGTGGCGTAAATATCACTTATTTGGTGCATAGCGATGTGTTTCATGCACAATTAAGACTCGCTTGGCAAATGAATGAACCCCAAGCCGTGCGTGAGCAAGTGATGTATCTGCTGGATGAGCAGCAAGTCACGGTTGATTGCATTATCACGCCGGTTTACGAATATGAGCCGCGCAAAATCACTGGCTTGTTGCTGGAAATGCAGCGGGTCGACCGGCAAATGCGCATTGTACGTGAGAAGCATATTCTCAATCAGCAGCAGGCGGTACATGAATTAGTGCGTGGCATTGCTCATGAGATCAAAAATCCCTTGGGTGGCTTGCGAGGCGCTGCGCAATTGCTAGAAGCTGAGCTGGAAAATCCTGATTTAAAAGAATATACCCAAATTATTATCGCTGAAGCGGATCGTTTAAAGCATCTCGTCAATGGCATGCTCGGGCCGGGTAAATTGCCCTTCCATGAGCCGGTGAATATCCATGAAGTGCTGGAATATGTGCGGCATTTAGTCGAGATTGAAGGCGCTGCTAATGTGCGTTTCATTCGTGACTATGACCCAAGTATTCCTGAGCTGTTGGGTGATCGCGGTCAGCTGGTACAAGTCTGTTTGAATATTGTGAATAACGCGGTGCGTGCGGTCGGCGATAGCGGCACGATTTGGCTGCGTACCCGAATTTTACGTCAATTCACCATTCAACAAAATCGCCATCGCTTGGTATTGCGGACGGATATTTGCGATGACGGCGAAGGTGTTCCGCCGCATTTAATCGATAAAATTTTCCTGCCCATGGTGAGCGGGCATGCGGATGGCAGTGGCCTAGGGCTGGCGATTGCGCAATCCTTACTACGTCAACATGGTGGGCTGATTCAATGTGAATCGGTACCGGGGTACACCTGTTTTTCAATTCTAATACCCCTAGATAGAGGAGAGGGTCCTGATGGAAATGAACCAAGCTGAGCACATTTGGATTGCAGATGATGACCGCTCAATTCGCTGGGTTTTAGAGCGCGCCTTACAAAAAGCGGGCATCAAAGTGCGCAGCTTCGAAGGCGCTGATCAAGTGCTGAGTGCTTTACGAATCGAAGAGCCTGATGTGCTCCTCACCGACATTCGTATGCCCGGCACTGATGGACTCACACTGCTGTCGAAAATGCAAAACGGCCACCCCGATGTGCCGGTAATCATCATGACCGCGCATTCTGACCTAGATAGTGCGGTATCGGCTTATCAAGGCGGTGCTTTTGAATACCTCCCCAAACCGTTTGACGTCAATGAAGCCGTCGAACTTGTACGCCGTGCTTGTCGGATGCGCCAAGAGAGCCGCACGCATGTCGTTGGTGAAGTAACTGCAGATAATGGTTTCACGGCGGGTGAAATTATCGGCAAAGCACCCGCCATGCAGGAAGTCTTCCGTGCGATTGGCCGCTTATCCAAATCGAGCATTACAGTTTTGATTACGGGTGAATCAGGCACGGGTAAAGAATTAGTCGCTAAAGCACTACATACGCATAGCCCGCGCGCGAATAAACCGTTCATTGCCTTAAATACCGCCGCTATTCCTAGTGAATTATTAGAGTCGGAATTATTCGGGCACGAAAAAGGTGCATTCACGGGCGCTTATGCACAACGTAAAGGCCGCTTTGAACAAGCCGACACCGGGACTTTATTTTTAGATGAAATTGGCGATATGCCGGCTGAGTTGCAAACTCGTTTGCTGCGCGTATTAGCCGAGGGCACTTTCTATCGGGTGGGCGGGCATACGCCGGTCAAAGTGGATGTGCGGATTATTGCTGCAACCCACCAGAACCTTGAGGAATTGGTACGCAAAGGCTCGTTCCGTGAAGACTTATTCCACCGCTTAAACGTAATTCGGATTCACAATCCGCCCTTGCGTGAACGTCGCGAAGATATTCCGCTGCTGCTGAAGTTTTTCCTGATGCGTGCTGCTGAAGAGTTGCATGTGGATGCCAAAGTGTTATCGCCCGCCGTTACTGCTTATTTACAAGGCTTGACTTGGCAGGGGAATGTGCGCCAACTCGAAAATACTTGCCGCTGGCTTACCGTGATGGCTTCTGGGCAAGAAGTGGTGATGGACGATTTACCGAGCGAATTGCAAGAACGCGAACAGGCCAAAGCAGAAATTCCGGGTGATTGGGAAAAGGCCTTAGCGCAATTTGCAGCCCATCGTTTAGCGAATGGCTCGACCGCTTTCTTAGATGAAATGTATCCAATTTTTGAGCGCATCTTGTTGCAGGCAGCTTTGGATAAAACCGGTGGTAGAAAAATTGAAGCTGCAGAATTATTGGGCTGGGGGCGCAATACCTTAACTCGTAAATTAAAAGAATTGGGCTTTGAAGGGCATTAGACTTGATCGGGTGCTGTGCACAATCGGCCTGCAATGCACTATGCTAGGCACTCATTTTAGTTTTAAGCCTAAGGTGCATTGTGCAAGTTATTGAGCATGAACCGCAGTGGTGGTTTTTATTAGAACATGAAGGCAGCTTATTTTTAGACGTGAACTGCTCGCATAGCGCTATTGGTTATAACTTTTTATTGCAGCTAAATGCAGAAGAATTGGCCGCCTATCAACTACAAGGTAAGCCTTTGCTTGAACGCATCGCGCAAGCTATTCAAGACAGTGCGCCCATTCTGATTATCAGCACGTCTATTTATAAACAGCGTAATGCCAGCCAGCACTATGGCCAGCAAGTAAATACTGCTATCCAAGAATGGCAGCAGTCCCAAACTAAGAGCAGTGCTAGCTAGCGTAAGAGTTGTTCATCACAGCTCTTACTTATTGATTAGCTTGGCCTAATTCTGCCCCGCAACTTGGCCGTAATAGCTCCTTATTGCAGGATTAGCGCCGTGATCGAGCAAGAGTTGAATTAACTCCGGCTGCTTTGAGCGATAGGCTGCAAATAAGCAAGTTTCGCCCAAACTATCGCGCTGATTGGGATCAGCTTGATGCGCTAAGAGTTTTTTAATTAGGCTCAAGTCTTTAGCTTCAGTACCCGGCTGATTAAACAGTTTCAAGGCTAAAGACAAGGCGTACTCTTCAATATTGCTCTGAATATTCGGGTTGATACCGGCATTGAGTAGCGGATCAACCCAATCCCATTGTTTACCCTCTAAGGCATAATGCAAAGCACTGCGCCCATTCATATCGCGGGCATTTAGATTTAAGCCCTGCCCAATCAAAGTAGCGACTAATTGTTGGCGGATAGTTTGTTGTGCAGCCTTATTCCCAGCAAGTTGCAGATTATTTTTAATGATTAAATGCAGTAAAGATTGCTCTTGTTGATTAAGCACTTGAGCACTTACACCTTGTGAAAGCAGCCAGTTTAATAAGTCATAGCTAGGCTCATTGCTTTGCACCGCTAGGAATAAGGTATTTTCCCCACGCGCATTTAGCGCATTCAAATCAGCGCCTTTAGCCTTTAATAAACTGAGTAGTTTGATTTTTTCACGAGTGCTGCTAGAAGCGCGATTCACAATATACATCGGCAAAGTGAAGCCCGCTTGTTCAGGGTTAGCGTCTTTGGCGACGGTGGGATCAGCGCCATGTTCGAGCAAATATTCCATCACTTGCAGCTTATCGTGGCGGACTGCTTTGCTTAATAAAGTTTCGCCATAGGTATTACGCGCATTAATTGCCAAGCCTTTATCAAGCAAGACCTGCAAATAAGCATTCACTTGCCGCTCTGGATAATTAGCTGCAATCACTTGGAAAATAGCCGTTTCACCTTCTTTATTCAGCTTGTGAATATCCGCGCCTTTGCTCAATAAATGCTGCCCCAACTCGTAAACTGGCATGCCTAAATGCAGGACTGTGGCCTGATTTTCATCAACTGCTTGTAAGTCCGCACCTTGCGCTAGCAGATAATCAATCAGTACGATCCGTTCGGCTAAATGCTGCTTAAAAGTATCCTGAGCTTCGTTCACGTAATACCAAATCGCATATAGCAAAGGCGTGCGTTGCTGTGCGTCTCGGGCAGTGAGGCTGGCTTTATGCTCAACTAAGGCTTTAACTAGCGTCAAATTGCCTTGCTCAACCGCATAAAGCAGAGCGGTACGTTGCTGATGATCAGCTAATTCAGGATCAACCCCTGCTTTAAGCAGAATTTCGAGGAGCGTAAGATTGTTCGCAGCCAAAGCATGATGCAGCAAACTTTTGCCTTGCTTATCTTGCTGATTCAAATTGAGGCTCTTACCCGTTTTCTGAGCATGCTCCAGCAAAGTTTGCACGGTGCTGGGGTTATTACTAATCACTGCCAGCATTAAGGCATCTTGTTGCTCAGCAGTTTTTAACAATGGATTCGCACCAGCGGCTAATAAACTACTAACTGTTTGATTAGATTGAGTAATAGTTGCTAAATGCAAAGGCGTTTCGTCTTGGTTATTGATGATATCGATAGGGTGCTGAAGCTTAAGCAGTTGTACGATGAAGTCTGCTGCATTCGCCTGTGCGGCCACATGCAGCAAGGTGTTATTGCTGGCGGGGTCGCTATAAATTTGAGTCTGTGTCGAACTATCCGAGGCTGCAACCGCTCGTAAACGCTTAGCCACTAATAAATCATAGAAATAGCGCGGCTGCTGTTGAGCAATCAGCCACTCTTGATCCCAAATAATTTCAGGATGATAGTGGCTAATGACCCGTGCTAGGCCGAATTTTTTTAAATCCTGAATGTGCTGCACCGGGTTAAGTCCTGCCCAATTAGCCTGCTGAATATCTGCACCCTGCGCGATTAGCTCATCCGCTAAGCCATAGTGCTTATAATCCAGCGCTAAACTCAGTGCCTGATTACCAACTTTATCGGTGCTATTCACCGCTGCTTTATGCTCCAGCAATAGTTTCGCCAATTCGGTATTGCCACTATGAGCCGTGAGCAAGAGTGGGGTATCTGCATCGGCATTGCTACTATCAACTTCCGCTTTGGCTGCTAATAAAGCTTGGGCGAATTTCACCTGCAATTGGCAAAGATTAGGCGTACTAGGGCGGCAAGGTTGCATGGCTACTCGATGCAAAGGCGCATTGCCTGCTTCATCATAGCTATTCACTGCTGCACCTTTTTTCAATAAGCGTTCAACGAGCGTTGGCAGGTAAGTTTCAATATCATTGACGCTCGCATTCTGTGCTACAGTGCCAATGTTTGGTGAAGTATTGTTTGCCACTTGCGTCAATTGCGACAGCGCAAAATGCAAAGCGGTTTCGCCCGCTTGATTGCTGTGGGCTATGTCTGCGCCTTGTTCCACCAGCCAATCAGCGATAGCTAAATTGCCGACTTTCAAGGCCGCTAATAAAGGCGTATTGCCTAAAGCATCACTGGCATTTAAAGAAACTTGCTCTTTCAACAAGCGCTGCATCACTCGGCGTTGCCAATCGAAACCTAAACTTTTATTGCTAGCGACTAAATGTAAAGTCTGCTGCCCATTGTTGTCAGGCAAGCTGGCTAGCTCCGCTTGTAAACCTAAGAGGCCATCCATCAAGGGCAAGATATTTTGTACTTGATGTGAAATTAAATCAGAGGTCATTAATTCATGAGTTAAATTGCGTCCATTCGTAAACTTAAAGCCTTGACTCTGTAAATAACGAAATCCTTCTAAAATTAGATCTGGGTTCAATGAACCTTTATCATTTGTATTGGCGGCCAAACCTAGATTCAACCAAGCAGTTGCAACCGTATCGCCAGCAGCAGAATTAGTATTAATGTCAGCACCCAATTTAATCAGGGTTGCAGTATCCATTTTTAGTTGCTCTAAACTAGTAAAATTGCTCGCTAGAGCCAAAAAGCCAAGCTCTTTGAATTGAGTATTTTCAAACCCTGCTTGATTAGTTAAGGCAGTTAATAGCTCCGGTTTAGCTAGACAGGGCAGTGCTCGATAGTCAGCTTTGCCTTGCTCTTTTAAAAAATCACTAGTGAATTCGCTAAACTCCATCTGCTTCAATACACTCTCAGAGTGGCTGCTGCAAAATTCTGTAGAGGCCAGCATATTAATTAAATAATCTTGCTTTAATTTGTTTGTTTGAAGCGTCGCTTGGAAGTATTGAGTTAAGGCAGCATAGATGGCAGGCATATTTGCATTAATCAAATTGTCTTTGCTTTGATCACTAGACCACACTAATTGATTGAAAATATCAGGTGATATAGCAGTATCAGTTTGTTGTAATAAGAAGTTAATTGTCTCTAATGCTTTGGAATCATTAGTTTCAAAAGCTGCTTGTAGAATTCGTTTAGCTATAACCGGATCAGTGTAGTGATAGCCTAGTTCATATAAGGTTTTAAGTAATTCTGGTGATGTCGCTTGCGTGCCTAAATCGGTTATAAAGGGTTGGCTGCGCAAGAAATCTAAAGATTCGCCTTCAGCCACCAAGCGTTTTAATACAGTTAATCCGGCTTGCTCAGCATCTGAGTTGTAATAGTAAATAAGTAAAGCACTTAAACTACGAGCATCATATTCATAACTCGCTTTATCAGTCTCCGGCTGAGCATCCAGCTCTGCTCTGGCCCCTTTAATGGTGTCCGGCCAGTTATCTAATAGCGCTAAAGTAGCTTGGTAATCATGTTGCTTCAGCAGCTGATAGACCAAGTTATAACTAGGCCGAGCCTGAGGAAGCAATATTTTTAGTTCTTTGAAAAAATTCAGTTCAGCTTGTTGATCCCAATTTGCACTGGTCATCGCTGTGATCACTACCTTTTTTGTGCTAACTCCCTGCTGTACTAGCCAACGAACTGATTCAATATGCCGATTAGCAATTGCCAAGTTTAAAGGCGTTTGTTGATTTTCATCGGTTTCATTCACTGAAATCTTAGCTTCTTGTAGATAATCGAGTGAGCGTAAGGCATTGTTTGCAGCTGCCGTTAGCATCAAGGATTTAAGTGGTAAGCCAGCTTGATGATAAACCCGTATTAATAAATCAGCGTCTTGGCTAAGCGCTGCTTGCATTAGTTTGCCTTCAGGATCAATAGGTTTAAGGCCAAGCGCCAATAGCTGCTTAACGAGGCTAATACTTTCATTGCCATAGCTTTCTGTGAGAGATTTTAGCCAGCGTTGAGACATCTCAGGCTCTTTGGAAAAGTCGACTGAGTAATCAGTTTGCTTAAGTAATTCTAAACTAGCCTCTAAATCGCCAGTTTGAATTAAGCTATTTAAAGCACTCAAGTCATTAGCTTGTTTTTGTAAATGACCACCTGCTTTACGCAAAAGCTCAAGTAATTCATAAGCATGTGCTCTGAGCGCTAATACCATCGGTAATTGAGTTTGCTGTGTGCTGGTTTTATTAGGATCGACCCCGTGTGCTAATAACCAAGCAGTCAGTAGTTCACGTTCAGGGTGATTCACTACCCAAGGCCATAGAAAATCAGCATATTGTTTCTCAGTTAACCAAGTGGGCTGCAGAGTATATAAGCGTTCTAGTACTGCTAAATTTTGTCTAGGCAGCCAAGCGGCTAAAGAAGTACCGTAATTATTCTTTTTATTCAAATCAGCGTGCTTAGCTAATAGCGCATCAATTAATGCTAAAGGTGCTGAATTTTGCAAAGCATAATATAAAGCTGCATTGCCAGTTTGATCAACTGTATTCACATCAGCACCAGCTTCCAGTAGTTGCTTAGTGATAGCGGTGGCTAATTCTGGATTATGGCGAATACCTTTTAAAGCTAGCATTAAAGCAGTCTCGCCATAATGATTCGGTGCATTAATAGAAGTGGTAGTGGAGAGCAGCGTTCGGATAGCTGCCAAATTCTGTTCGCGTACTGCCCAGTGTAGTGGCGTATTGGCAAATTTATCCGTTGTTTGAAAATAGCTGGCTGTATAAAGCTTAGCGTTTAAAAGAGCTAAGACTTGTGCCTTATCTTTGGCCAAGTCGGCAGGTGTTTTATTACCCCAATTTTTAATGCCATTAACTGCGCCAGCGTCCAATAGCACTTTAACTAAATCTGGATTACCCAATTGTGCTGCATAGTGCAAAGCAGTCCATTCGCCTTTGCTGCGAATATTCACGTCTGCACCTAAAGCAATTAGCTTAGCAGCAAGGTCAGCTTTATTATTGGCTAGAGCAGTGAGTAGGGGAGAGCGCTGATCAGTGTCTTTAGTATTGATTTCAGCTTTAGCGGCTAAGAGTACATTAAATAATTCTTCCTCACCTAACTCAATACTTTGTTGTAAAGCTGTTTTGCCAAAGTGATTGGCTAAATTGATATTGGCACCCTGCTTAATCAGTAATTTCACGTGATACAAAGAGCGATTACGCACCGCGAGCATGAGTGGCGTATTGCCCTCACTATCCGCTTGATTGAGATTAATCTTAGCCTTCACTAATTCCAAGCTGAGCGTGGGTGAGTTAAAGCGTATCGAGCGATGCAGTGCATTTTGTAGATAGCTATCGGTGACATTGATATCCACTCCAAAGCTTTGCGCCTTTTTAATCAGCTCAAGGCCGGTGGTTTTATCTTCACGGCTACTAAAGGCAGCAATCACTGACTCATTATTTTTATTAAGGATCTTAAGATCGGCGCCTAACTGTTGCAGAGCTTGAAAGTTATCGGTATTAGCGCTCAGGAAAATCGGCGAATTGCCTTCGTTATTCAGTGCATTCAGCTCAGCACCTTTAGCATGTAATAGATTAATGAAATCCTGCCCTTCGGGAAGCACAGCCGCATAATGTAGTGAAGTATTGCCTTGCTTATCAGCGGTTTGTACCTTAGCGCCTAAATCCAGCAAGCGTTTGACGGCGGTCATTTTTCCAAGCTTGACAGCTAAATGCAGCGGCGTAGTGCCGTCTTTAGCAGTAAGATTAATTTCGGGTTGATAAGCTAGTAGCTGCTCTAAATTAGTGTTCTGATTCGCTTCTGGGTCGGAAGTATCGTCTTGATAATGTTCAAGTGCATAAAAGAGTGGTGTTTTTCCTGAATAATCTTGCCGATTAATTTCAGCACCTTGAGCAATTAATAAATCAACTGCATTGGGGATAATTTCGCTGCTATTGACGAGTTTATGTAGTGCAGTTAAGCCTTCATTATTAGTTAAATTAACTTTGGCTCCCGCTTCAAGAAACAGGCGTAAATTAAGCTCATTAGGCTGGCCTAGCGCAATTAATAAAGTTGTATCCCCGTTGGCATTTTTAATATTCAGGCCACTATCAGTAGCCGTGTCGTCGAGTAGGCTGGTTAAGATAGCTCGAGCATCATTATCATCAATAGCTTGGCTGGCTTCATGTAAAGGCGTATTGCCTTGCTGATTAATGGCCGTGCGGCTTGCACCTTGCTTGAGCAGAATATTGATGAGGCTTAGATTTTTCCAGCGTGTGGCTCGGTGTAGGGCAGTATCACCTTCAAAGTTCTGGGCATTAATATCTAATTTTAAAGATTTTTTATTGCTCAATAGCCAAGCTAACATGCCTGCCTGATGCCCTTGAGTCGCTGCATGGATAAGCGTGTCGCCAGTGCAGCTGTCATTGCTGCTCGCCTGATTGGCTAATAACCAATTCAGAGCATTAGCCGCACCAGCAGTCGCAGCTTGATGAGTAGCCGGTGGGCAAATCGGCTCGTTTTTAATCGTGGTTTGGGTGGGTTTAATCCCAATATTTTTTAAATACTCTAGAATATCAACAGCATCTAATTCAGCCGCTATGGGTACTAACTTGTAATTTTCTTCGGTGGTTTTTAGTTTGCCAGTTTTTACATAGTATTTTAAAACAGCTAATTGTTTAGCGCGTACAGCCTGTTCTGCTGAGGCGTATTGATTGCCTAAACGCTCCAATGCTTTAATTAAGCTCAGGTTGCCATTTTGAATCGCAAGGCTCATATAGCTTTCATTCTGTAAGGCCTGCTTTTGCTCGGTGCTAGCTCGATTTAAGAGCCATGCAAAAATTTCCGGCTGTCCGTATTGAATACTGCTTAGCAGTAACTGATCTTGGCAATCAGGCCGATAAGCATACAGACGCTCCACGATGGCTTGGTGTCCATAGCGAATCGCTTCAGTAATTTCGCAGCGGGTAGCCGGTGAATGTGGTTCGAGGGCTTGTTCGTCAGTTAAGGCAAGTAGGGCATTTAATAAGGCTAAATCACCACGGCGTGCGGTATAGAAAATAGCGCGCTGTTGGGTATTGAAGCTCTCAGTACGCAGATAAGGCAGCATGCTATAAGCCAGTGGCATTTGATCCATCGACAGTGCAATCGTCAAGGCGCTATGTGCATCCAGCTTGCCACTGCGCCCTGGATCGGCGCCTTTAGCTAATAGCTTTTTAACGGCAGCCGCATTTTCGGCTTGGGTGGCTATTTGCAATTGCTCTAGCAGATAATTTTGGGTCAGCGTTGTTTTGGGTGGTTCGACTTGAGTTTGCCCAATCGCAGGTGGAGCAGCTAGATTCGTAGCAGCAGCGCTAGGGTTGGCAACTAAGCAAAACAGAATAAAGACTAGGCTAAGGGTGATTCGCTGATCAATTTTAAATACATGCATCGCTAGTTCTTCTACTAATTCATGACTGATAGCTTAGTAGACGAAGCAATTTTTAGTTCTTTACGGGGTGCTGAAAAAGAAAAAGGCCAGCTAGGCTGACCTTCTACCTAAAGCTTAAGCGTTAATTGCTTAGCAGCTGTAGTACATATCGAACTCAACAGGGTGAGTTGTCATACGGAAGCGAGTCACTTCTTGAGTTTTGAGTTCGATATAAGCGTCGATCATGTCATTCGAGAACACGCCGCCTGCTAATAAGAACTCACGATCTTTATCTAAAGCTTCTAACGCCATGTCTAAAGAGTGGCAAACTTTTGGAATCAATTTGTCTTCTTCAGGTGGCAAGTCGTATAAGTCTTTGTCCATCGCTTCGCCTGGATGGATTTTGTTTTTGATACCATCTACGCCCGCCATCATCAGCGCTGCGAACGCTAAGTAAGGGTTGGCACTTGGATCAGGGAAGCGCACTTCGATACGGCGACCTTTCGGGCTAGCCACGAAAGGGATACGGATAGAGGCAGAGCGGTTACGTGCTGAATAAGCTAACATAACCGGCGCTTCGAAGCCTGGAACCAAACGCTTATACGAATTCGTGCCTGGGTTGCAGAAAGCATTCAGCGCTTTCGCATGTTTAATCACGCCGCCAATGTAATACAGTGCAGTTTCAGATAAACCTGCATAGCCTTCGCCTGCGAAAGTATTAACGCCATCTTTAGCTAAAGACATATGCACATGCATACCAGAACCGTTGTCGCCAACGATAGGCTTAGGCATGAAGGTGACGGTTTTGCCATATTGGTGAGCGACATTGTGGATAACGTACTTTTGACGTTGAGTCCAATCAGCGCGTTTAACCATGGTAGCGAAACGAGTACCGATTTCGCACTGACCCGCAGTAGCCACTTCATGGTGATGCACTTCAACTGGAACGCCCACTTCTTCCAGAATGTTACACATGGTCGCACGAACGTCTTGGAAGGAGTCAACCGGTGGAACGGGGAAATAGCCGCCTTTAATCGTTGGACGGTGGCCCATATTGCCATCTGGATATTTCTTGCTGGAGTTCCAACCTGCTTCTACCGAGTCAACTTTCACGAAGCAACCGCTCGTGTCTGCACCCCAACGTACATCGTCGAAAATGAAGAATTCTGGCTCTGGGCCGAAATAAGCCGTGTCAGCAATACCGGTTGATTTTAAGTAAGCTTCTGCGCGTTGAGCGATAGAACGTGGGTCACGCTCATAGCCTTCCATCGTTGCAGGGTCAACGATACCGCAAGTGATGTTCAAGGTAACATCTTGGAAGAACGGATCGATGAAAGCCGATTCTGGATCTGGCATCAGGATCATGTCTGACTCATTAATGCCCTTCCAGCCACCAATTGATGAACCGTCAAACATTTTGCCTTCTTCGAAAATGTCCTCATTAAACTCACTGATAGGTACAGAAACGTGATGCTCTTTACCACGAGTGTCAGTGAAGCGGAAGTCAATGTATTTAACATTGGCTTCTTTGATGAGGTTCATGACGTCTTGTACAGACATGTTGTTGTCTCCTGAAATTGCAGAAATGGGTCAATGGTCACAATACTTCGGACAGTTTTGACATGATTGAAAATGGGCTGGAAGCTTGCAGTAGGGAAAGCTGTTATCAGCCACGATAACAAGCCACCTTGCCAGAAACTTTCAAGCCGCTAATAGAAACGATCTTGAGTCAAATGTCCAGTGTTACGAAACCGCAACGCAAGTTCATGTTCATTTTGCTTAACGCCCTCATGTACCTGCAGAGTCGGTTCAACTTCCACCACCTTGCACCAGCCTCAAAGAAACGATTTGTTCTCTTCAAAGGCCGTCGTTGTGAGGTGGATGGTAAAACTTTTTTACCATGCCTTTAATGAAGAGGGCAGACACAGCAGTCTGCCCCTAGGCCTTACTTGATGTACATCATTTCGCTGTATTTAGGCAGTGGCCACAATTCGTCAGCAATCAGCGTTTCCAGTGTATCAGCATGCGCACGTACTTCAGTCATCAAACCACGCACCGTGCTAGCCAAGAACTTCATGTGATCTTGTACGCTGCCAAAGTCATGTTTCGCGCGTGCTTCACTCAGTTTACCCACAGCAATCATCAGCGCATTGGCTTCAGTAGCAACGCTTTGCGCAACGCTATTATCCAGCGAAATACCTAGTGACTGCAGGTTAGCAGCAGTGGCTGCCAAATCAGCCAAGTAAGTCACTGCAGCAGGGTAAATCATGGTAGTAGCCATGTTAATCATCAGCTTGGCTTCTACGTCGATGCTGTTGACGTATTGTTCAGCGTAAACTTCAAAACGGCTATGTAGCTCGGCTGGAGTCAGTACGCCGGTGCGCTCAAATAGGCTCATCACTTCAGCACTTAACAGCTCTGGAAGCGCATCCGCAGAGGTTGGTAGGTTTTTCAGGCCACGTTCTTCAACCGCTGCTTTGTGCCATTCTGGAGAGTAACCATTGCCGCCAAAGACAACCTTGCCATGCTGTTCCATCACAGTTTTCAAGACAGCAAGGGTGGCTGTAGCAACGTCTTTGCCGCTGTTAAGTTCGACTTCGAGTTTATCCGCCATCCAGTTGAGAGAGTCCGCCAACATGGTATTCATGGCCACCAAAGGACCAGACACAGACTGCGATGCGCCAACGGCACGGAATTCAAAACGGTTACCTGTGAAGGCAAAGGGTGAAGTGCGGTTGCGGTCGCCAGGGTCACGTTCAAACTTCAGAATCTGAGACAGACCCAGATCCATTTGGCCGCCTCTTTCTGTTTTGAGGATTTTGCCCGCTTTGATGTCGTTGAAAACTTGTTCCAATTGGTCGCCGAGGTAAACCGATAAAATTGCCGGAGGCGCTTCGTTAGCACCTAAGCGGTGGTCATTAGAGGCAGAGGCAATAACGGCACGTAGTAGTGGGCCAAATTGGTGCACACCACGGATGACTGCACCACAGAAGGCCAAAAAGTGTAGGTTATCTTCTGGAGTAGTACCCGGATCAAGCAGGTTGCCTTGGGTGCTATTCCCGACTGACCAGTTGACGTGTTTGCCCGATCCATTGACGCCCGCGAAGGGCTTTTCATGCAGCATGCACAGGAAACCGTGCGCTTTCGCGGTGGTTTTCATGATAGTCATCAGCAATTGCTGGTGATCAGCCGCGACATTAGCCGCTTCAAAGTAAGGAGCAATTTCAAACTGACCCGGCGCTACTTCGTTGTGATGCGTTTTGGCTGGAATGCCGAGGCGATAGAGCTTGTCTTCAAAGTCTTGCATGAAAACTTGGACGCGCTCTGGAATGGCACCAAAGTAATGGTCATCGAATTGCTGGCCTTTCGCGGGTGCTGCGCCAAACAGGGTACGACCCGACAGCATAATATCCGGGCGGGCAGTAGCGAAGGCTTCGTCGATCAGGAAGTATTCCTGTTCTGCACCACAGCTTGAACTTAGCGTAGCAACATTGGTTTCACCCATCAGTTTCAATACGCGCTGAGCAGCAGCATCCATCGCCGCATTGGAACGCAGCAAAGGAATCTTCTTGTCGAGTGATTCGCCCGTCCAAGACAGGAAGACACATGGAATCATCAAGGTCGCGCCATTGGCGGTGTGCATGATGTAGGCAGGGCTGGTTGGATCCCAAGCAGTGTAACCACGCGCTGAGTTGGTGGTACGGATACTGCCGTTCGGGAAGGAAGAACCGTCCGGTTCGCCCTTGATCAGCAAGCTGCCGCTAAAATCGGTAATCGCATTGCCTTCAGGGCTAGTAATGATAAAGCCGTCGTGCTTTTCAGCGGTGGCATTGGTCATCGGGTAGAAGATGTGTGAGAAGAATTTCGCGCCTTTGGACATCGCCCATTCTTTCATTGCCGCAGCGACCACATCCGCTGCTGCAGGATCGAGGGGTGCGCCGGTCTGAAAGGTTTTCTTCATGGCTTTGAAAGCATTTTTGGAGAGGCATTCTTCCATGCGTGCCAAATTGAAAACGTCACAAGCCCAAATTTTGCTGAGTGGATCGGTTGGGCCGAGCTCCATCGGGGAACGTTGGCTGATGGTTTGGATTGCTTGATTCCGCGCTAAATTACTACTCATCTATTAACCTCGTTCGATAGAGTAAATCAGGAATGAATGCGGAATTTATGCAGTTTTTATGCCATCCTAATTTGGACGGTCTTGATACAGCTGAAAAATAGGCATACTGCTGAATAGCAAATGCCTAATGGTTGGCTTTTTAGCTTAGATAGCTGAGCGCACTGATTTAAAAGCACATTGATGGTGCATTGAAATATTGCAATGCACCATAATTAAGCAATCTCTGTATAGAATCTAATCCTGCCTAAGTAGCCTAGTTGCTCGCAGGCCGTTCTAAAGTCATTTAATAGTGCAGCACTAGGCTCAGCTTGCACATAAACATCCAGCTCAATTTTTCCATCCAAATAGTGCATCACTAGCTGAGTAATTTGTGCTTGCAGTGCTTGTGCTAAGGGATTGGCTTGTAGCGCTTTGAGTGCATCCTGACGATTGGGTAGCTCCATACTGACTTCACCGGCTTCATCATCTTCCGGGTCAATATGCACGGTGACATCGGTGACTTCAGGAAAATGGCTCTCCAGTTTATGGGTAACATATTCAGCGATTTTATGCCCTTCCGAGACACTGATATGACTAGCGACTTGAATATGCGCGTCGGCAAATACATTGCCGCCCATTTTGCGGGTACGCAACATATGTACATTTTCCACGCCGGGTAGAGTGTGGATGTACTCGATTACCTTGCTAGATTCCTCGGGGGAGAGGCCGGTATCGACTAGCTCGCTGGCGCTTTCAAGCAGCAGCTTAAACGCCATATACAAAATCATTACTGCGATAATAATCGCTGCCACTGCATCCAGCCAGGCATAGCCAAACTGTGCACCCGCAATGGCTACTAGTACCAATACTGAAGAGAGTGCATCGGAGCGATGATGCCAAGCACTGGCTTTTAGCATCGGTGAACGAATGCGTTTAGCAACTCGTACTGTGTACTGATAAAGCGCTTCTTTACCGATGATAGCGAGCGCCGCGAAAAACATTGCACTGGCACTGGGAATAGTTAAGGGGGCATCGCCCATTAAGCGAGTCCATGCTTGCAGGAAAATAACAATCGCCACGCCACCGAGTAGCAAACCCAAAACCACCGTAGCTAGAGTTTCAATGCGGCCGTGTCCGTAAGGGTGATCGGCATCGGCTTTTTTGCCTGCATGATGCGCGGCAAACAGCACAATCACATCACCGACCAAATCAGACAGCGTATGCATCGCATCCGCAATCAAGGCTTGTGAGTGAGTGAAAATACCGCCAATGATTTGGGCAATCACCAAGACAATGTTGACGCCCATCCCCACGAAAGCGACACGCTGTGTGGTTTTCTGGCGAGCATTGTCGTCTAAGCTATCACTGCTATCCTCAACCGTGCTATTCATGTTGCTGCGCCCACTTGCACCGTAATAATGTATTCACGGCCTTCAGTGCGGGTTTCAACTAAGGTATGTCCGTGGATACGTGCCCATGCTGGAATATCATGCAAAGCACCAGGATCTGTGCAATGCGCTGTGACGATAGATCCAGAAGGCAGTTCTTCAATTGCTTGTTGAACACGAATCACCGGCAGTGGGCAAAGTAAACGCCGTGCATCAAGAGTAATAGTTTGGGGCATAACCACTAAGTGCTAGAGCTAAACAAGCACTGGATTATACAGCGGCTTCCCAACAAGCGCGAATCAAAGCAACTTCGGTTTGGCGCTGTTCTAGCTTTTGGCGGAATTCTAGAGGATCTTTTTGGAGGACTAAACTGCCTGCACGCGGCTCTAAAATAGCGACTAAGCGTGACAGCCAAAAGCGCAAGGCGGCGGCTTCGAGTAGCTTTTGCCATTGCGTTGCTTCGGCTGAGGTCAAGGGGCGAATCTGCTGATAAGACTGTAAGCAAACTATTAAACGCTCCGCATCCAAAGCGCCATTTTCAAAGCAGCACCAATCATTCACGACAATAGCTAAATCATAGAGCCAGTAGTCAGTACAGGCATAATACCAGTCCAAGACGCCACTAAGCTGATTGTGAATAAACAGTGTGTTGTCACGGAACAGATCAGCATGAATCAAGCCGCTAGGTAAATCTGTGAAATTGAGCCTCTGCTGGCGTTCGAGTGTTTTGCTTAGCAGGTTTCGGTCAGTAGCTGCAACTAAAGGCAATAAGCGCTGGCTTGTTTGCATGCGCCATTCGTGTCCACGATCAGGGGAGCGTTTAAGTGGGAAGCTTTGACCTGCTAAGTGAATGTTGGCTAGCACTTCGCCTATTGCGGCACATTGTTGAATAGTAGGCTGTTGGTGATTGAGAGTTGCGCCTGCTAAACAAGTGATTAAAGCAGCCGGTTTAGCTTTGCACTCACTGAGTAACTGCTTCGCTTGATTGACAATAGGCGCTGCAATCGGCAATTGCGCCTGCGCCATGTGCTGCATGACTTGCAAAAAATACTCAAGTTCGGCAGAGGAGTGCTGCTCGAAGATCGTTAAAACAAACTGACCTTGTGTGGTATTTACGAAGAAATTGCTATTTTCTACGCCCGCTTCAATGCCTTGATAACTAACTAAATCACCAACAGCATACTGGCTCAAAAACTCCTGCAGTTCTTGAGCATTCACAGGCGTAAAAACCGACATAGACTTAACTTACCAAGCGAAAACGCGCCAGCTTGGGATCATCATTTCATCGCTATCGCTATGCGCACTTTTTACTGAAGTCGAGCCTTCATCCGCACCAATCAAGCTATAACCATTGCCCCCATTCGCGGGTACATATTGCACGGTACTGGCTACAGCTTGCACGCGCTCTTCTTCAATCGTGCCAAAGCGGTCTTGAGTGCGAATAGTTTGCAACTTCACTTTGCCATTAGTTTCTTCAGCAACCGTGCTGTCGCTTTCTGCATAAACAACCGAAGCGGTCGCTAGTAGGCTGAGTGCCAGTAAATACTTAAAGCTGTTATTTTTCATTCTTATAGCTCCATCTGATTGGCGCGCTCTTCGGCAGTTGGGCCAGAAACAGTACGCTCATAATGTTGGAAAATGTAATCAACGATGGCATCCGCATCGTCCAATAACACAAATAAATCAAGGTCTTGTGGCGAAATGGTGCCTTCAGCCACTAAGGTGGTTTTGAACCATTCAATCAAACCTTCCCAGAAAGGAGTATGCACTAGGACAATGGGGATACGCTGAGTTTTGCTGGTTTGGACTAAAGTTAAAATCTCCGCTAACTCATCCAAGGTTCCAAAGCCACCGGGCATCACCACATAAGCCGAAGCATATTTCACAAACATCACTTTACGTGAGAAAAAGTGGCGGAAATACAGTGAAATATCCTGATAAGCATTGCCACTTTGTTCTTTCGGTAACTGAATATTTAAGCCAATGCTAGGCGATTTACCGCCTTGTGCACCTTTATTCGCAGCCTCCATTAGACCAGGGCCACCGCCACTCACGACTGCAAAACCAGCATCCGAAAGCTTGCGCGCAATATCGACGGTCAACAAATATAAAGGGTGGTCGCGGGGCGTGCGTGCAGAGCCGAAAATACTCACTGAAGGACGAATGCGCGCGAGGCGCTCAAAACCTTCCACAAATTCACCCATGATTTGGAAAATTTTCCAGCTTTCGCGCGCTAGTTCTTTATCATCAATCGGGCGTAACACCGGATGCTGGGCACGTGTTTCTTGATCCATAGCCTTATTCTTCTTCTCTGATAGTTATGATGTAGTTAACGATTACGCTGCTGCTTTTTCTTCGGGTGTATAAGCGACAATCGTTAACGCATGTAATTGCCCGGAAGTAATTGCTTCTGAAACGGCAGCATAGATGACTTGATGGCGTTTCACTTTACTCAAACCTTGAAAGCTGGGGCTAATCACTTCAGCTTGATATTTATAGCCATCACCTTGCACTGCAATTTGTGCATCGGGTAGCCGAGTTTGGATGAGTTCTGTGACGGCCTCATTACTAATACTCATAAAAAACGTATGCCTTTATAATGCTCAGAAGATGTATCTAATCAGGCTAGCAGGCCAGCCCTTGCTCTTTTCTCGCTTATAGCGCATATAATGCTTGGAGTCTACTGTTGGGAAGTCAGGGAGCATCAATGTCTAACGACGATTTAATAAGACAGGTACAGAATACCTGTGTTGAGTTTTGTGCTGCCTTAACACAAGATGAGGTCAGCAAATTTGTCCACTATATGCGCCCTATGGAATTGGGTGCTAATGAAATGCTCGCCGATATCGGTGATGTGGGCGCCAGCTTCTATATGGTGATTGGCGGTTCAATCCAATTATTCCAAGTCGATGGTCATGCTGAATATGCAGTAGGTGTGATTTCTCCGGGTGGTTTGGTCGGGGAAATGTCCTTCTTTGATCGCCGCCCGCGCACAGTACGCTTAAAAACCGGCGAATCAGGTGCGCAATTGCTGGAAATTAAACGCCAAATGTACAGCCGCCTGCGGATTGAAGAGCCGTATATTTCAACTAATCTGTTGGAGTTTGTGATTCGTAGCTTGGATGAATTAGTTCGAGAGCTAAGTGCTAAGCATGCTGATTTGAAAAAGCTGCTGGATAATTAAATCACTCACATTCAGGTTCTTTTTCCTCTTCTTCATCGCTGGCACGCTGTTTAGGCTCAGTAGCTGTTTCGCTTGGCTCTTGTTTATTTTCAAGGGCAGGTGCCATCGCTTCCGTTGTAGCCTCATCTAGCTTAGGCTCTTCTGGAGCTGGAGCTGGAGCTGGAGCTGGAGCTGGAGCTGGAGCTGGAGTTACTTCTGTAGGATTCGCAGCAGGCGTATCTATAGTTGAGCTGGTTGGTGCTGAAGTTGTCGTTTCAGCTGGTTTAAGTTCAGGCTTTTCCTTGTCATTACAAGCCGTTAGCTGCAAGGCTAGGATAAGGGTAACAAGGCTCAGAGTTAACTTCTTCATAAGAATACTTGAACAGCCTTTTAGGTTTTTAACCAGAAGGTAACCGGGCCATTATTAATTAAATGTACTTTCATATCCGCCCCAAATACCCCAGCTTGTAGTTCATGGCCTTGCACTTCGATTCGCTGGCAAAAGTAATCGAATAATTGTTTACCTTGCTCAGGCGGTGCTGCAGGAGTGAAACTCGGACGGTTGCCACGTTGGGTATCCGCAGGCAAGGTGAATTGCGGTACAACCAATAAGCCGCCTTGGATATCCAACAAAGACTGATTCATCCGGCCTTCGTTATCTTCAAAAATTCGATAATTGAGTACCCGCTCTAACAAACGCTTCGCTTGCGCTTGGGTATCTTCCCGCTCCACGCCTAGCAGCAACAGAATACCCGATTGAATCTGTCCAACAGTTGCGCCATCAACCACGACTTTTGCTTCCAGCACACGCTGGATTAAACCAATCATTTGATCTGGTCGGCCATAAATTCAGTGGCTTTGACTAAAGCCGCTTGAATCCCAGGTTCGCTCGCGGCATGCCCACAATCGGGAATAATCGCAAAATCGGCACTCGGCCAAACTTCGTGCAAGGCATAAGCTTGTTCCAAGGGGCAGATCATGTCATAGCGTCCGTGTACGATCATGCCGGGGATGCCGGAAAGTTTATGTGCATTTTTTAATAATTGGTCAGGCTCAAAAAAAGCACGATTCATAAAATAATGCGCTTCAATCCGCGCTACACTCATCGCAGTGAAAGGATTGGAGAAGTGATCGACTGTACTTTCTTTGGGGGAAAGATTCGCCGTGCGACCTTCCCAAATTGACCAAGCTTTGGCGGCTTGCATGCGCGCAATTTCGTTTTGCCCGGTTAGGCGTTTGTAGTAAGCAGTTAACAGATTGCTACGTTCTGCTTCAGGAATGGGGCTAACGAAATCTTGCCAGAAATCGGGGAAGATGTAGCTCGCGCCATCTTGATAGAACCAATCGATATCACGCGGACGGCACAGAAAAATGCCGCGTAGAATTAAGCCTGCTACTCGCTCTGGATGGGTTTGTGCATAAGCTAAACCTAAGCTGGAACCCCAAGAGCCGCCAAAGACTACCCATTTCTCGATCTTTAATTCTTGGCGAATGCGCTCAATATCGGCGACTAGATGCCAAGTAGTGTTGTTGGTCAACTCTGCATGCGGCGTTGAGCGCCCACAGCCGCGTTGATCAAACAAGACAATCCGGTAGCGCTCAGGATCGAAGAATTGCCGATGCCAACTTTCACAACCCGAGCCAGGGCCACCATGCAAGAATACAACTGGTAGGCCTTCAGGATTGCCCGATTCCTCTACATACAAAGTGTGCATGGAATCAACGGGTAAAAAGAAATGACGGTTATCGCGAATCGGTGGGAACAAAGTCTTCATCAGGTTTTGTCCTCAGCTTCTAATAATTGACGCGCTGCTTCGAATTTAGCTGCATCTTCTTTAGGCACTTCTGGATATTCCAAACTCATCGCTTCTAAAGTGTCCACAATAATTTCAGCAATCGCTAGACGCATATAAGGCTTGTCATCCGCAGGGATGGCATACCAAGGCGCATGTTTAGTTGAGGTCGCATTGAGAGCCTCTTCATAGGCATGCATATACTCATCCCAATGCTGGCGTTCTTGCACATCACCCGCTGAAAATTTCCAGTTTTTATCCTGCTCATCAAGGCGGGATAAGAAGCGGTTTTTTTGTTCTTCTTTAGAGACATTCAACCAAAACTTTAGAACGACTGTGCCATTCCGCGCCAGATGTTTTTCATGATCACGAATCGACTCATAACGATGCGCCCAAACTTGTTCTAGATTGTCATGCTTTGGTAAATTTTGGCCTGCTAAATATTCAGGATGCACCCGTACCACTAATACTTCTTCGTAATAACTGCGGTTGAATACACCAATCCGCCCACGCTCGGGCAAGGAACGCGTAGTGCGCCACAGAAAATCATGATCAAGCTCTTCTGTAGAAGGTTGTTTAAAAGAAAAAACTTGGCAACCGGCAGGATTCACACCCTTTAAAATCGCACGAATAGTACTGTCTTTGCCAGCCGCATCCATTGCTTGAAAGACTAATAACAAGGCATAACGATCTTCTGCATACAAAGCTTGTTGGAGCTTATCAATTTTTTTGACGGCCTTTTTGAGCTCATCCACTAGCTCTTCTTCGGTTTTTTTCTGGTCTTCAGTCGTCTTTGCTTGTTTGAG
The DNA here is from genome assembly GCA_049292455.1 of Thiolinea sp. GTDB lineage: Bacteria > Pseudomonadota > Gammaproteobacteria > Thiotrichales > Thiotrichaceae > Thiolinea. Next base: position 248,897 of record JBATRF010000038.1, on the reverse strand, counting down.
TTTAAATGAGCCATCAAAGGGCACACGGTAGCGCTCAGGAAAATCGAACATGAAGTAGCTCCTCGTAGCGTTTTTATCAGTTATTTATAGTCTGCCAGAGATGAGCAGTAGCTGCATTACTTAAAAAATATCATTCATCTTATTTATCTTGAAATAAGCTTTTACTATGAAATAAGATTCCTAAGCCTAAAAAAATAATTATAACAAGGGGACGGTTTATGAAGCAGATTCTTCAGCGCAGTGCACTCGCTTTATGTGTGCTCACTTTAGCAGGTTGTGGTGGTGGCGATAGCAATCAACTTTCAGGTGGTGGCGATACAGGTGGCAATACAGATACCGGTGCGAAATCTTTAGAGGTTTCCGCTAGCTCGCGTCAATTAGGTTCTAGTGGTGACAAGCCGGTTACTATTTCGGCGATTGCTAAGGATGTGAATAACAATGTCCTTAAAGATGCTACCGTTACTTTCTCGGTGAATAACGAGGCCACCATTGATGCGGATAGTGCAACAGCAGCAGGCGGCGTTAAAACTGCGGCACTGACTCCTGGTTTAGAAAATCCTGAAAATCGCAATGTCACAGTTACTGTTAAATCAGGCACTTTAGTAAAAACTATTGATATTGCAATTACAGGTACGACCTTGGTGCTAGATGGCCCAGCACGTGTTGCATTGAATACACCAACTACTTTTACTGCAAAATTGAAAGATTCTGCCGGCAAAGCTTTAGCTAATGAAACAGTGACCATCAACTCTAGTTTAAATAATGCAATTACACCCGTTTCTGGTTCTGGGTTTGTGACAGATGCGAATGGCGAGGTTCAATTCAAGATCAATGCCGCAGTGAGTGGCACTGATACGATTGCTGTCGCGGCCTTAGGTGTTAGTAGTTCTAAATCATTGGAGATTTCAGGCGATAACTTTACCATAACAAGTATGAATGCTGAGATCAAAGTAGGTGCAACTGAAGCGGTTAGCCTTAAGTGGACACAAAATGGTGTGGCACAAGCAGGAAAAACTATCAAGTTGGCAGCAACTCGTGGGATCACTCCTTTACAAATAGTAACTGATGCACAAGGCCAAGCTACATTTAGTATCATGTCGACGACAGCTGGCGGAACTGTGGTCACGGCAACTGATGCTAGTACTGGCTTGTCAACTGGTTTAACTCGTGAGTTTGTGGCTACCACACCAGCTGTTTTAAATACTCAAGTTGAAAAAGAGCTAATCACTCCGGAGAGTAGTACTAATATTATATCCGTTGTTCAAGATGCAGCAGATAATCCAGTTAAAAATCAAGTAGTTGTATTTAATTTAGAAGATACGGTGGGCGGCAAATTAAGTAGTTCCACGGCTACAACAGACTCCCTAGGAAAGGCAACGATTGGCTATACTGCTGGTAATGCAACTAGTGCTAAAGACGGAGTGAAAATTACAAGTTACTTACGGTTAACTGACCCTAATGCGACAGCGATTGAAGATAAAGTCACACTAACGGTTGGTGGACAAGCTTTACGCATTGTTTTAGGTGAAGACGAAAAAATCTCTGAAGAAGGGATGTTTTATAAAAAATCTTTTGGGGTCATCGTTACAGATAGTGCAGGAAATCCAGTAAAAGACAAAAAACTAGATTTTACTTTAGTACCCCTTCAGTATGCGAAAGGTGCTATTTTGCCCTGTGGTACAACTCTAGCGGATGGGACGGTAAGTACTAAGCCTGTATTCTCACAAACAGCTATGTGCGAATCAGAGGATAGAGATCTCGATGGTTGGCTGGACGCTGGTGAGGATTTGAATAGTAGTGGGCGTCTAGAGCCAACTAATGCTGGTACAGTCACTAACAGTGCTGTTACAGACAATGAAGGTAAAGTTTTAGCCACCGTGGTTTATCCTCAAAGCCAAGCGCTTTGGAGTAAAGTACGCTTAACAGCTCGAATTTTAGTGTCAGGCACAGAGTATATTGAAACTACCGATTTTGTATTACCTGTACTAGCGAGCGATATCGGTTCTTGTGAAATATCGCCACCTAATGCAGTTAGCCCTTATGGCATTGATGCTAGTTGCCTAACAAAAAACTAATACTATAGGCTTAATGAGCTTAACAAAAGCCACCTACGCGGTGGCTTTTCTCTTTATAGTAGTTAAGCTAATTTGCTGCTTTTAGGGGCACTCAATGAATCAAGCCAGCCAACTCCTCGAACTCTACAACCTCGGCCTCAATGCTGTAAAAGGCGACAACGCCGTTTATAACGCACTGATGACACAAGGTACACAAGAAGCCTGCCATGTAGTCGCCATTGGTAAAGCTGCAGAAGCGATGTATCAAGGTGTAAAGCTTTATTTAGAGAAAGATATTAAAAGCGCCTTACTCATTAGTAAGTACGGCCACTTTTCGCCAGAGTTATTGGCTGATCGTAAATTGACTGCTATAGAAGCAGCGCATCCGATACCCGCTGAGTCATCCTTATCAGCAGGGAAAACGCTCTTGCAGTATTTAGCGCAACTGCCTGCTACGGAGCCGGTGCTATTTCTTATTTCGGGTGGTGCTTCTAGTTTATGTGAAGTATTAGAAAATGGCTGGTCGCTGGCTAAGTTACAAGCAGCGACTCAGGAAAAGCTTGCGAATGGCGCTTCCATTGCTGAGATTAATCTGATGCGTAAGCAGCTTTCCAAAATTAAAGGCGGCAAGTTATGGCAATTTATCGGCGAGCGCCCTGTTGCCTGCTTATTAATTTCCGATGTGCAGGGTGATGACCCCGCAGTGATTGGTTCTGGCTTATTATTCCCAGCACCCACCGAGCGAGCTTTTAGTTGGGAAATTGTAGCGAGTAATCAGCAAATGCTCACGGCGATGCAAGCCTCTGAAATTTTCCCCAGTATTCAAATCTTGCCCGAGTTTTTAAGTAGTGATGCTGAACAGGCTGCTAAAAACTGTGTGGATTTTCTCAAAGAGCAAACCGATGGTGTTTATATTTGGGGTGGAGAAACTACCGTAACACTCCCCGCCAATCCGGGGCGCGGTGGGCGTAATCAGCATTTTGCTTTAGCAGCTGCTTTAGCGCTTGAAGACACCGAAAATATCATGCTGCTCTGTGCTGCCACTGACGGTAGTGATGGTGTCACCGAGGATACGGGGGCTTTGGTCGATGGGCAAACACTAGCACGCGGTCGCGTAGAAAATCTTGATCCATTAGATTGCCTAGCACGAGCAGATGCGGGTACATTTCTGGCCGCCAGCGGTGACCTGATTCATACCGGGCCGACAGGTACTAATGTTATGGATGTTGTGATTGCACTAAAAACCTCATGCCTAAGCTAAATAATGACCTTTATACAGCTGCTTTAAGCTGTTTATTAGCAGCCGACCCTGAGCAGAAAATTCGCTTAACGCCTCAGCTACAGCAAGCTTGGTTAGTGGGTGAGCTGCACCGCTCTGCTCAAGCTTTGCCCGCGCAAAAAATCGAAATTCCAGGGCGACCTGCCAAGCCTGAATTAGTCCTACCCAAGCAAATGAAGCAGCGCAAATTGCATCATGTAGAAGGTCGCATCGCTTTATTGCATGCGGTAGCGCATATCGAATTCAACGCGATTAATCTAGCGCTAGATGCAGTGTATCGGTTTCGAGAAATGCCAGATGCCTATTACAGCGATTGGCTGCAAGTGGCCGCAGAAGAGGCTTATCACTTTGCTTTGGTGCGTACCCGCCTGCGCGAATTGGGGTCGGATTATGGTGATTTACCGGCACATAATGGCTTGTGGGAACATGCGCTGAAAACCGATCATGATGTGCTGATCCGTATGGCTTTAGTCCCAAGAGTGCTGGAGGCGCGCGGTTTGGATGTGACGCCACCGATGATGGAGCGTTTGCGCGAAGTCGGGGATGAAGCGACGGCTGATGTATTAGCGATTATTTTACGTGACGAGGTCGGGCATGTACGAATGGGGTCACACTGGTATCGTTACTGTTGTGAACTGCGCGGCGTTGAGCCGGAATCCACATTTCGTCAATTATTGCGTGAAGTTTTACAAGCACCAGTGCGTGGCCCTTTTTATACGGAAGGGCGCTTGCAAGCCGGGTTTAGCGCTGAGGAGTTAACTCAGCTTAAATCCTTAGAAGACAATTGGTTAGCTGAAATCAGCGTTTAACTGTTCAGCATCATGTTCACATGCTCAGTGAAAATATCTGGTGTCTGCACATGCGGTAAATGCCCTGCCTCTTCAATCATTGCTAAACGCGCTGCTGGGAAATAGGTTTGCACGACTTGCCAACGCTCAGGTTGTAAATAATCCGATTGGCCGCCGCCGATGAATAAGGTGTCGCCCTGATAGCGTCGCTCAGTTTCATTAAAGGCAGTAATGCTTAAATAGTGTTTGGCGATTTCTGGCAAATTGCATTGCCAAGTAAATTTACCGTTGTCATCCCATTTAAGATTCTTCAGCAAAAAAGCACGTTCAAATGGTTGTTTAATTGTGGGAGCTAGCCAAGCATCGGCTTCTTTCCGGCTTTTAAAGCTCGCTAAGGGCATGCTGAGCATGGCTTGTAAAATAGCTTGATGGCGCGGCGGGTAGGTAACGGGGGCAATATCCACAATAATTAATTTATTTAAGCGTTCTGGATAATCCAAAGCCAGCCAAATGGCTGCTTTGCCACCCATGGAGTGCCCCATCAGATCGAATTTACTAAGCTGTAAGTGATCGACTACGGCTAAGACATCTTGTACCATCAAGCGATAGTTCATGCCTTCGACATGCGGTGAAGCGCCGTGATTACGCATATCCATCGCAATAATACTGCGTTCGCTCTGCTGCTTAGTCGCGAAGGTATGCCAATTATCCAGCGAACCTAGTAAGCCATGTAAGACGACTAGCGGGCGCTGCAAATTATCGGCATTGCCATAAATTCGATAGTTAAGCATTAAAGTTTTCCCCTAAAGCAGTAATTTGCTGAAGGATTTTTTCACGCTCTTCTAAAGGCAAAGTCGGCACATTATAAAATATTTCGTATTGAATATTTTTAATCCCGCAGAAGGACAAAGTGCCATCAGTCATCGGGCGATGAATTAAAGTTTCCGAGTTATTCGCTTGGAAAAAGCTTTTATCGCTACCAGCAGTAATGAGCACTAAAGCTTTTTTATGCTTGAGTAAGCCAATCGGACCTTCGGCAGAATAAGCAAAGGCCACACCATTGGTAAGAATATGATCGAACCAGCCTTTTAAAATTGCGGGTCGCCCATACCACCAGAGCGGATAAATAAAGACTAAACCTTCTGCCCACAGCAGCGCTTCTTGTTCATGCGCAATTTTTTCAGGGACTACACCTGTTTGTAAACTGGCTAAATCACTGGCACGCAATACAGGGTCGAAGTTTTCAGCATATAAATCTTTGACACGAACTTCATGCCCAGCCGCTAGCAGCCCTTGATGAGTCGATTCCAGCATGGCGTGATTGAAGCTAGCTGGGTTGGGATGAGCATAAACGATTAAAACGCGCATAAATGGCTGCTACTTTAGTTTTAGTTAATGAAGAGTGGTATTGGTCGAGTCCATGGCATTTTCTGTGAACAAACGTGCAGCATCAATAGAATCAACCGTATACTTTGCATTGCAAAATTCACAGGTAATACTAATCAGCTCCTGTTCATCCAAGATGGACTTCACTTCTGCTTGACCTAAAGAGCGCAGCATAGTCTCAATCTTTTGCTGGCTACAGCTACACTGAAATTTAATAGTCTTAGGTTCAAATAAGCGCGGTGTCTCTTCGTGAAATAAGCGATACAGCAAATCTTCAGCGGACAGCTCGCGCAACTCTTCATTAGTTAAGGTGTCTAGCAATAAAGAAACGCGAGTCCAATCTTCAGTTTGTGCTTCCACCTGCTCAGTATTGGCATATTTGTCTTCAGGCAAGCGCTGTAAAAGCAAACCCGCACAACTATTGTGGTCGGAGGTGAGCCATAAACGAGTGGGTAATTGCTCAGAACGGGCAAAGTATTGCTCTAAAGCTTGGGTTAAATTCTCACCTTCCAAGGCAATAATACCTTGATAACGCTCATGATTACTTGCAGCTTCTAAGGTAATAGCAATATGCCCAGTCCCGAAGATTTCTGGTAGGGTACTGCCATCCGGTGGTATACTAGTCCATTGAGCTAAACCACGAACTTCACCTTGTGGGGTAGCATGCACCACTAAGAGATTCACAGGGCCGTCGCCGCGAATTTGCAAAATCAACGAACCGGTATGTTTAACCGTAGCGGATAATAAAACGGCAGCACTTAAAGCCTCGCCCAATATATTGCGCACGATAGGTGGATAGTCAGCACGCTCTAAAAGTTGATGCCAACTACTTTCTAAACGTACCCATTCTCCACGGATATTCGCTTTTTCGAGTATAAAACGACGTAAAATATCTCTTATCATGTAAGATTCAGCCTTGTAGCTACTACCTTTCGTGTCAGTGTGTGATAAAATTCCCGCCCAATGCCTGTTTGGGGAATATGGTTGGTGAACTTATCATATAAGTTGGCTTGCCCAAAACCCTCTTGATTGCTACATTTGCGCAGGAATTTTGGGCCGACCTGATTAGGGGCATGGATAACAAGGACCATTAAGGACAACTTCACGGTCCCCCTCTCATAATTTTTAGCTTTTGCCGGACTTTACAACAATGTTCAAAGCCATTTCTGGTTTATTTTCCAATGATATCTCAGTAGATCTTGGGACAGCCAATACCCTCATTTACATGCGCGGAAAGGGCATTGTTCTCAATGAACCTTCCGTCGTTGCTATCCGGCAAGATCGCGGACCTGGTGGCCCTAAGTCGATTGAAGCAGTGGGTGCAGAAGCCAAAAAAATGCTTGGGCGTACCCCAGAAAATATTACGGCGATTCGCCCGATGAAAGACGGCGTAATCGCTGACTTCACCTACACTGAAAAAATGCTCCAACATTTTATCCGTAAGGTGGATTCTGGTCGCATCCTACGTCCAAGCCCGCGCGTAGTAATATGTGTCCCATGTGGCGCAACTCAAGTGGAGCGACGTGCGATTAAAGATTCTGCTTTAGGTGCAGGCGCTCGCAAGGTTTATCTGATCGAAGAGCCCATGGCCGCTGCGATCGGTGCTGGTATTCCAGTCGATGAAGCGATTGGCTCGATGGTTCTGGATATCGGTGGCGGTACATCTGAAGTAGCGATTATGTCCTTACGCGGCATTGTCTACTCGGCATCAGTGCGCATTGGTGGTGACCGCCTAGATGAAGCAATTATCAGTTATGTACGCCGTAACTACGGTATGCTGATTGGTGAAGCTACTGCTGAGCGCATTAAATGCGAAATTGGCTCAGCTTATCCGGGCAAAGAACTGTTAGAAATTGAAGTCAAAGGCCGTAACCTCTCCGAAGGTGTGCCACGTGCCTTTACCTTAACCAGCAATGAAATCCTCGAAGCGCTGCAAGAACCTCTATTCGGGATTGTAAGCTCCGTAAAAACCGCTTTAGAGCAAACGCCTCCTGAGTTGGGTGCGGACGTGGCTGATCGTGGCATTGTCTTGACCGGTGGTGGTGCTTTATTGCGTGATCTTGATCGCTTATTAATGGAAGAAACTGGCATCCCAGTGGTGATTGCGGATGATCCATTAACTTGTGTGGCACGTGGTGGTGGGAAAATTCTAGAAATCCTAGAAGCAGAAGGTGATGCTTTCTTGGCGACTGATTAAGTGCGCTAGGGCTGGCTGAATAATATAAATAATGACCTATAGCAGTCACTTTCAAGGTAGATAACAGGGAGCGTAGACTGCCATTAACGATACCGATCATCACGCAACGCCAGGTTTATCCTTCCAGTTTGTGCTTTTATTGCTGGCAGCTTTATCCTTGATGGCAGTGGATTATCGCAATCCTGACGCGACAAGGCCTGTACGTACAGGCTTTTCTATTGTCGCCTACCCGCTGCAAAAACTCGTTGATGCACCTTTCAATATTTACAGTAAGGTCACAGGCTTCTTTTCTAATCAGGCTCACTTGAGCAGCGAGAATTCGGCCTTAAAAGAACAATTACGCTTATATTCAGTGCAATATCGGGATATGCAGGTTCTTGAGCAGCAAAATGCTCGCTTGCGTGAGCTGCTTAAAGTCGATAAGCGCGTGGGTTATACCTTCACGATGGCCGAAGTTATTGCTGCTGCTGATGAACGTGGCCGCCAAGTAGTTACCTTAAATAAAGGTTCACGGGATGGCGTGCATGAAAAACAAGTGGTGTTGGCAGAAGGCGGCAATATTTATGGGCAGGTGGTTGAAGTGACCCCGTTTAGCTCGAAAGTGATGGAGCTAACCGACCGTCAACATGCGATTCCGGTGCGTAATCAACGGACGGGAATGCGCGCATTGGCGAATGGTACCGGTAAGTCAGATATTTTAGAGCTCAAAAGTATTGTAGCTGGCAGCAATGTGCAGGATGGTGATGTGTTTGTAAGCTCAGGCTTGGATATGCTATTCCCAGCCGATTTCCCTGTTGCTAAGGTGATCCCTAACGGTGTTCAGTATATTCCGGGTGATCCGTTTGCCAATATTAGTGCTAAACCACTGATTAATTTCGATAATACGCGCGAAGTCCTACTACTTTGGCGTATTAATCCTAGCCCAGCCGACATGCTTCCCACCCTGCCTCCGCCTGCTCCTAAAACAAGCGCAACTGCTAAACCTGCTACCGAAAAGAAAACTGAAGCAAAGCCGACTAATAAGCCCAATTCTGCGAATAAACCAGCGGAGCGTCCACAATGATCGAGAATTTACCACGCTTTCCGGGTGCAATTTGGTTAACGCTACTGCTGGGGCTTGGTTTAAATAATATTCCTTTACCGCCTGAGTGGGCGCACTGGCGGCCTGACTTTTTGGTGCTGAGCCTGATTCATTGGGCCTTAGCCATGCGCCAGAATGTGAATTTATTTATCGCGTTCTTTATGGGTTTATTGGCAGATACGATTTCCTATTCTCTATTAGGCCAGCATGCTTTAGGCTATGTTTTAGTCACCTATCTTGCCGTGCGTCTCAGTTTACGTATGTCTGCAGAGGCTTTTTTGCAGCAGTTTGCCTTGATTTTCATTGTGGTTGGCATTTTTATGCTGATTAATTTGTGGATCCGCGGGGTTACGGGCAATGTAGGTCCTGGTTTGCTGTATTGGATGCCCTTGTTAAGCAGCTTATTAGCATGGCCGATCTATCACGGGATTCTCGGCTATTTCTACATGCCGCGCAAAATGGTCTGATTTAGTTAGCTTTTTAAGCAAGCCCTCTGATAGTGCCACCTTCTAGTAGGTGAATTGCTACAGCTCCTTGAGATTTGTTACCTTAGCCCTTATTAATACAAATTGACTTCATGTTAAGGAGCTTGTCCATGAGTGCAACTAATGCCTGCACTGATTTGTCTTGCAATGTCCTGCCCGATATTGCGAGCCAACCCCATGCAGGACCGAAAGGTACCTTGAACTGGGTCGGTATGAGTGCTATCGAAATCCCGGTTTTTGTACCCAATGCCACTGGCGAAAAAATTCAAACACTTGCACGCGTACAAGCCTATGTGAATTTAATCGATCCCAATAGCAAAGGGATTCATATGTCGCGCTTATATTTGGCGCTCGACAATTTGCTAGGTATGCATGAACTGACACCTGAACTATTACGTAAAACGGTCACTCAGTTTGTGGAGTCGCACGGCAGCTTGAGCAATGCAGCCTACCTTGAGTGCCGCTTCAACTATTTTGAAAAGCGCAGCTCCTTAGTGAGTGGCAATATGGGCTGGAAAAATTATCCAGTGCGCGTCGTGTCTACTTTACGCGGGCAACAATTCGATTTGGAAGTGCAGGTCGAAGTGCCATATTCATCCACTTGTCCGTGTTCAGCAGCTTTGGCACGCCAACTGATCCAAGAAGGCTTCCGTGATCAATTTGGTGAGGGTGCAGTCAGCGCGAATAGTGTCTACGAATGGTTAGGTACCACTCAAGGGGTTAGCGCCACTCCGCACAGCCAGCGCAGTATGGCGCAAGTCAAAGTAAAGTTAGCCGAAAAGATCCGTAATCTCCCACTGACTAGCTTGATTGACCGCATCGAAAACGCCTTACAAACGCCAGTACAAGCCGCCGTCAAGCGCGAAGATGAACAAGAATTTGCACGTTTAAATGCAGCGAATTTGATGTTTTGTGAAGATGCGGCGCGCCGCTTGAAAGTGGCGATGTCAGAAGATATTTCAGTGCGTGATTTCTGGATTCGCGTGAATCACTTAGAAAGCTTACATGCGCATGATGCAGTGTCGGTGGCTGTGAAAGGTGTGGATGGTGGTTATCTCGATGATCCACATGATTATATGACCTGCTAATGTATAAATTAGATCAGCTACCCTTTAGCAATCGCTTCGCTCAATTACCCGCGCATTTTTATGCTCGGGTAAGGCCCACCCCTTTAGATCATGCGCGCTTATTTAGCTTTAACTCCGCTGCCGCGCAATTAATTAATTTAGACCCCATTGAAGCGCAACACCCTGAATTTGCCAGTTATTTCAATGGTGAGCGTGCTTGGCAAGGTACACAAACTATTTCAGCGCTGTATGCAGGCCATCAATTCGGCTCTTATGTGCAACAGCTAGGAGATGGCCGCGCGATCTTACTCGGTGAAAGCCAAGGCTGGGAATTACAGCTCAAAGGTTCTGGCCCTACACCATTTTCGCGCGGCAGCGATGGGCGTGCAGTCATTCGCTCGACCGTACGTGAGTATTTATGCTCAGAAGCTATGCAAGGTTTAGGCATTCCTACTACTCGTGCTTTATGCATGCTGATTAGCGATGAAGAAGTTTATCGTGAGCGCATCGAGCAAGGCGCTATATTAGTCAGAATGGCGCCTTCCTTTATTCGCTTTGGTAGTTTTGAAGTTTTTTTTCATCGCCGTCAGTATGAGCAATTAAGGCAGCTGGCGGATTTCGTCCTTGCTAATTACTTTCCTGAGCTACAAGCGCAAGCTGATCCGTATTTAGCTTTATTAGAGGCGGTGGTTAAGCGGACTGCACAGTTAATGGCGCAATGGCAATGTGTCGGTTTCGCGCATGGTGTGATGAATACCGATAATATGTCGATCTTAGGTTTGACGCTGGATTATGGACCTTTTGGTTTTTTGGATGTCTATGATCCGCAATTTATTTGTAATCACACCGATACGGGTGGGCGCTATGCCTTCGATCAGCAGCCTTCGGTAGGCTTGTGGAATTTGAATGCCTTAGCACATGCTTTCTTGCCCTTACTGGCGGAAGATCCTGATGAGGCGGTAGAAAAAGCGCGCTCGGCCTTGCTGCAATATCAGCCCGAATTTGATCAAGCTTGGCTCAGCGGCATGCGTGCTAAATTAGGTTTGCAACAACCTGCCGATGGTGATGAGCTATTAATCGCCGATTTGCTCATCAAAATGCAGCAAAATCTAGTCGACTACAGTATCTTCTTTCGGCGCTTAGCTAAGCTAAGTGTGCAGCCTAGCGCCACTGATCAAGTCGTTCGTGATTTATTTTTAGATCGCAGCGCTTTTGATGTCTGGGTTAAGCACTATCGGCAGCGTTTAGTGCAAGAAGGCTCGGTGGATGCTGAGCGCCAAGTACGGATGAATCAAGTGAATCCCGCTTATATTCTGCGTAATTATCTGGCGCAAGTAGCAATTGAACAGGCTGAAGCGGGTGATGCCAGTGAAGTAGAGCGTTTATTGAAGCTCTTACAGGATCCTTTCACTGAGCAAGCTGGCATGGAGCGCTATGCAGATCACCCACCGGCTTGGGCAGATCAGATTAGTGTCAGTTGCTCTTCCTAAGGCTTTCTTCGACAATGCCTGCTTTGTAATTATCTTAGGCTAGCAATGACTCATCCCGATTGGCAGCGTTTAGAGCCTTATCTTAAGCAATATGGGCAAGGTTGTTTGAGCTATTCAACGCTGCAAGCAGGCATGCAATACCATCTTGAAGAGGGTATTGGGTTTATTGCTTACCTGCCTTTTCGCCATCCTATCTTTGCTCCCCTAGGGCGGAAAGTTATTCTGGCTGATCCGATTTGTGCCGTTGATCAGGCTCAAGGTTTATTGCAGCGCTTTATTGCTTTGCACAAGCGGGTGATTGTTCTGCAATGCTCGGCTCCCATCGGGCAAATCTTAGAAAACCTCGGCTATGAAGTGAATCATTTCGGCCAAGAAACTGAGCTGCCGATTCCGTTTGATTTAGCGGGTAAAGAACGCTCGAAATTGCGGCAGTGGCGGAATAAATGTGAGCGTGAAGGCGTGACGGTTGAGGAGCGTTCTATTTCTGCTTGCGATAAGACAGAAATTGAGGCTTTGTCCAAAGAGTGGATGCAAGAAAAAGGTGGGAAAGAGCTGTTGTTACTCACTCGGCCGTTTGTAAAGGCCGATGAACCCGATGTACGCTGCTTTTGGGCGCGCCAACAAGGCAAGTTAATTGGCTTAGCCATTTTCGACCCGATGTATTTGCAAGGTAAAGTTATCGGCTATTACCATAATTTTGATCGCATTACTGCCGATGCACCGAATGGTTTGAGCGTCTTTATTATTTTGGAAGCGATGCGTATTTTTGAGCAAGAAGGTGTGCAAAAAGTTTCCCTAGGTTTAATGCCTTTATACATCTTGCGCAAACACTTTCGGCATAATGAATTCACTATGAAAGGCTTGAAATATGCTTATCGTAAGTTAAATCATCTTTATCCTTTTCAAGGCAATATTACGCATAAGAAAAAATTTAATGGCCTCCGCCAGCACGTCTATTTTTCTTCAACCCAAGGGAATCGCTTGTGGGAAATGTTTATTCTGATGAAAGCGATGCGGATGATTTAATTTTTAAGGAAGCTTAGCGACGTTTTGCCGCTTCCTGTTATAAACTAACTGACCATCTTTGAGCAGAGAGATCCATCTAGTATGACTCCACAATTATCCAGAAAATTAACCACGGTTGCTTTTATCGGTGCAGGCAATATGGCACGCAGTTTAATTGTAGGCATGTTGCAAGATTCCGCGAATCTACAGCTGCGGGTGGCTGACCCTGACCAAAATCAGTTGGATGTGATTCGTAGCTATGGGGCGCAAATTTTCACGAGTACCGATAATCAGCAAGTCGTGGATGGCGCTGATGTAGTCGTGTTAGCTGTTAAGCCACAAGTGATGCGTGAGGTGATTGAGCCTTTGCAGAATGTAGCGCAAAAGCAGCGTCCATTATTTGTTTCAGTCGCGGCGGGTATTCGGGAGGAATCTTTAAACAATTGGCTAGGTGGCAATTTACCGATTGTACGTTGCATGCCGAATACACCCGCCTTAGTCAAAGCAGGGGCAACAGGTTTATATGCCAACCCACAAGTTTCTAAAGAGCAACGTAGCTTAGCAGAAAGCATCCTGCGTACTGTTGGAATTACCTTGTGGTTTGAGGATGAGGCTAAACTGGATGCTGTTACGGCGGTCTCTGGTAGTGGCCCTGCGTATTTCTTTTTAGTGATGGAAGCGATGCAGGCTGCGGCTGAATCCTTGGGCTTGAAAGCAGAGGATGCACAATTATTAGTGGTACAAACCGCTTTAGGTGCAGCGCGCTTAGCTTTAGAAAGTGAGCAAAAGCCCGCCGATTTGCGCAAGCAGGTAACCTCTAAAGGTGGCACGACAGAAGCTGCTTTAAATACATTAAAAGCGGGTGGTTTAGTGCCTCTATTTGCTGAGGCTTTACAAGCTGCCGAGCAGCGCTCAAAAGAATTGGCACAAGCAAACGCTTAGGAGCTTTCATGGTTTTGCAAAATATTGCGGTCTTTTTGATCTCGACGCTCTTTTCTCTGTATATCGGCGCAGTGCTATTGCGTTTTTTACTCGCCTTAGTTAGAGCTGATTTCTACAATCCGCTATCGCAGTTTTTAGTAAAAATCACTAATCCAGTATTAGTTCCTTTGCGCCGATTTATTCCGCCGATGGGCAAAATAGACACCGCTTCTTTAGTACTGGCATTCACCCTTAAATTGGTTGCGGTTCTTCTACTGATGGCGATTCAGGGTGTTGACGCAGGCTTTATAGCGATTTTATTAGCGGTGATTGCCGATTTGATTCGTACTGTAGTTTGGATTTTTATGATCGCTTTAATTATTCAAGTCATTATGAGTTGGGTCGGGAATAGTTATGGCAATCCGATGGCGTCTTTGCTGGATAGCTTGACAGCTCCCTTGCTTAATCCTATTCGGAAAGTAGTACCTTTGATTGGAATGGTGGATTTATCAACCTTAGTTGCGATTTTATTGTTGCAGGTTGTTTTAATCGCGTTATCTGGGTTTCCTAATATCTGAAGCCTTAGCACTAAGCAAGCTGATCAGCTTGCTTAGTTTAAATGACTTGCTTAATCAGACGCTCATTCATGGTATTAAAGCCCCAGCCAATCAGTGTTAGCCAAAAGCCAGAATTAATTAATTCAATAGAAAGCAAAATACTTAATTTGGCATCGGCTTGAAAGAGATTAGTGGCTAATAGCGCAGCTAATACTAAGGTAATTAACCCTGAAATGATTAGCCAAGCCCATTCGCGCGCCGGACGTAGGCGATAGGCATAGGTGATTTTTAAAACACCCAAAAACAGCAAAAGCCCAGTAACTAAATGCGGGGTTGATACATCATTGAGAGGGTTTTGTAAGACTGCAATCGCTAACAGCACTAGCAATGTGCCAAACACTAACCACCAGCGGAAAGTGCCTGAACCATTAATACGTAAAGCTTGAAACAGCTGGAAAAAACCACAGGCCAGCAAAGTCCAGCCTACTGCTGTTTGTGCTGCAATCTGAGTGGTGAGCGGAATCGTAATGGCTAGTACACCACCCAATAATAAGATACAGCCTAACACTAAAAAGTGATTCCAGTTTTTGCCAAGCTCAATCACCCGCAAGCGCGCTTCTCGGGATATACCGATTAACAATTCCATTGTAGAGAGTCTCCTAAGCGTGCAATTTGATAATTGTAGTTCATAGTTTTAATACTTAGTGCAATAATTGCTCAGGCGCTCTGCTCCTCAGCTTGAATACGAGTTGCCATGACTTTATCAATCCGTGTTCCGTCCATATCTACAACTTCCAAGCGCCAACCTTCCCAGTCACAATGGTCGGCTTCCTGTGGTAATCGACCTAACAGCAACATTAGCATTCCACTAATCGTATGATAACGTCCTTTGTCTTCTTCGGGGACGGTACGAATATCCAGACGATCCTTCAATTCTGGAATCGGAATCAAGCCATCTAATAGCCAACTACCGTCATCGCGCTGTACCGCCCAAGTGTCATCCTGATGCTGAGGTTTAAACTCGCCCATGATCGCTTCCATCATGTCGTGCAGGGTGACGATGCCTTGAATCTCGCCGTATTCATCAATAATGAAAACTAGCTGACTTCCTGAATCTTTAAAGTTTTCGAGTAATTCAATCCCAGTCAGGGATTCTGGAACAAAAGCAGCAGGACGCAAATTATTGGTGAGATCAATTTGTTCGCCCGCAAGTATTTGGTTCAATAAGCGGCTGGTACTTGCCACCCCTAACACTTCTTTCCAGTTACCGCTCACCACCGGAAAACGTGAGTAGCGGCTAGCTTGAATCATCGCTAAGTTTTCTTCTAAGGGGCGCTCAATATCTAAATAAGCGACATCGCTGCGCGGAACCATGAAAGACGTAATTTGCCGGTCATCTAAGCGGAATACATTCCTTACCATTTGATGCTCTTGCGCTTCGATCACACCCGCTTCAGAGCCTTCACTCAATAATAAGTGAATATCCTCTTCAGTGACTGAGGAGCGCCCATCGTCTTTTGCACCTAGCAACTTTAATAATAGTCGAGTTGAGCCAGAGAGTAACATGACGAAGGGTTTAGTAATGATCGCTAACCACCACATCGGTCTGGCAACGCGCACCGCGATGCTTTCAGGATCCATCTGCCCTAAACGTTTAGGAACTAATTCGCCTAGGACTATCGAGAAGAAAGTGATGCTGACCACGACTAGGCCAGTCGCCACTGGATTAGCGATGCGCTCTTCAACACCGAAGCTTTGCAGCCACATACTAAAAGGCGGGCTTAAAGCGGCTTGGCCGACAATACCGTTCAAAACCCCAATCGAGGTAATGCCTATTTGGACTGCGGAGAGAAAAAAGGTGGGATCTTCACCTAAGCGTAGAGCAACTTCTGCTCCATGATCACCTTGTTGAGCTAGGCTTTGTAAGCGAGTTTTACGTGCGGCAACTAACGAAATTTCTGACATGGCAAAAAAGCCATTTAACAATATCAAGCCAAATAGAATGGCAATGTCCACGGTTTAATAATCCCCGACCAATTGAAATGGTAGGGATTATAGCATTTTTTGCTCTATCCTGTACGGGCTGTGCTTAATCGATATAAAACTCAGTGAAAGCATTCACCGCTTCACGTTCAGTCCGATAGCTATTAATGTCTGCACTTGTGTCTTCATAGCCTAAGGCCATCCCACACACTAAAACCTGCTGATCATCATAGCCTAAGTGTTCACGCACAATATTCGGATATTCACCTAAAGCCGCTTGTGGGCAAGTCGCCAAGCCCTGATCGACAGCAGCTAGCATCACTGATTGCAAGAACATGCCATAGTCTAAATACGAGCCAGTATCCATAATGCGATCAATGAAAAATAGCAGCATAACCGGCGCATCAAAGCAGCGATAGTTGGCGACCCATTGCTCAGCACGGCGCTCTTTATCTTCTTTGCCGATTTTTAAAGCACTATATAACTGTAAACCACAGACACGGCGGCGCGCTAAGAATGGATCTTTCCACTCATCAGGATAATAGGAATAATCCATGCCACCCTTCACGCCACTCCGAAAAGCCGTTTCGATCTTTTGTTGCAGTTCATTCTTTTTTTCACCCATAAAAACGGCAACATGCCAAGGCTGGGTATTGGTTCCAGAAGGTGCCCAGCGAGCAGCATCGAGGATTTTTTCAATCGTTTCACGGCTGACGGGTTGATCTAAAAAAGCACGGGTCGATTTACGGGCTTGCAATGCTTCGCTTACATTCATCTTGTCTGTCTTCCTGCCTTGGGGTAAAGGCTTACTGTAGCGGAAGGTGGGGGTTGGCTCTAGTAGTTGAGTTCTACTACTGAACAGATGAGCTGTATTTTTTAAAGTATCATTTTAGTAGGTTTTGAATACGCTCACGATTCTTTCGGCTTTCAGGGTGATCAAGCATGGGATCAGCTAACATCCAAGCCAAGCCATCTTCAGCAAGTCCTCTAAAATTGAAAAGTTGTTGGTGATATTGCTTCAAGGCTTGCCATTCTGATGATGTGGCGATATGTGCAATGGCTGAATATTCTTGGTGTTTTGACAATTCCCAGCAGGCTCGATGTAAAGCAGCTCTTGAATCAAGGCCTTCCATTACCCAGCCTTCAACTGCATTTCCAGAGCCAAGAATGCCATCATGGACTTCGCCTTCGATGCTTTGTAGGAGTTGGTTTTCACTTAATCTCAAGGCAACAGCATCCTTAAGCCAAGCGTGTTCAGCAGCGAAATTAAACTCAAGGGCAGGAGCATCACGCCATTCTAATTCGACTGGATTTCCACGATAAATGAAGAGCATAGCTACGCCTCTTTTTTCCATCGGGATATAACAGTCATGCTGAACTGACATGGCACAAATTTGGCAAAACGTTCCCATTACACCCATGTTAATACCTTATTTATTTTTAGGATTTCCTGGATTTTTAAAGCATACTGAAGAATTGTATCTGCCTACTAGTCTTGCGGACTCGCGGTATTTATTGTGAAAACTCATATGTGATCGTGCTTAAAATGTTACTTACATGTCTAAGTATAAATAGATTTATAGTGTATAGACACGCCCCTCTATATCATTCTCAATGTTTGAATAACACAAGCTTGTTTGATTTTTGAATAAATGTATTTTTAAGGATTTTTAAAGTCATGCACAGTCTAAGTAGCGCTTTATTAGGTAATTAATGTTGGCCGATTATAAGTAATGTAAACTATTTACTAAGTTGTTAAATAATATATTTAAACTAATAAGTGTGACATATCAACTGTTATGAGATCTATACCATCTTCATGCGGACTTATAGTTTGTGCACAATCAACATTAGCCATTACTACTATGTCGTATATTTCACGAACTTTACCTTCAATCCGAAACCAATGCATACAATCACCATTTTTTATATCAATAATTTGAAAACCACACCAGTTTTCCTTTGAGCTAGAAGTGAAGCAATCAAATTTATTATCTTCAAGCTTATCATAGCGAGGGCGCGAAAGACCAATGATGGCAAAGTCTTCATGAAAGTTAAGCCCACGGGTTAAACCAGGGAGTTGAGCTACTGGCTGAAATGTGCCTTTATTTTGAGTGGTTTTTTCTATAAACCCTAACTCACCACGCCCTGAATTTAGAACCCAAAGGTTTTGCCCTATCATTCTCGGTGAGTGTGGAAGAAATAGATCTTCACAAATAATGTTATTATTTTGTAAATCAAAAATGATACCGCCTGAATGTAAGCAATCTCGCCATCCCTCACAATAATCCGTTATGGAAAAAGCAGTAGCATAAATTGGTAAGCCTTTATAACTGGTAACACCATTAAGATGGCAACGATCTTCTGCTACAATTTGGCTAATAAATGAAGGTTTCCATATAGGCTTGAAACTATGGATCGAAGATATTGTTGCAATACAGTTATAGCGTGTGGCAGCAAAAATAGGATCGCCATTCAATGAAAGTAAAATATCATGGATATCAATAAAGCCAGTAAAATAACTAACTCTCGGAACATAACAGTGAGAGTAGATATTATCAAGTATTTGTCCAAAGCCTAAAATATTTTCAAGTCGATATATATGTGACAGTGTCCCAAATGTTATGATCCTTTGCTGAAAAATAAACCCATGGGTTTTCGAAAGTATTTGCATTAATTGTTAGCTTTTCATTTTTTGTGCACCCTATTATATAAAGTTCATCAGTATGAGGAGAAGTAAATGCTATCGAGATTTTTTTAGAATTCATGAATTGTATGAGTTCATCAGACATAGTATAGCAATCTAGTTCATCATCTATCTGAGCTTTGTTGTTGGACGAATTAATAATTACCTTAGAATTTTCTTTTTTTCAATTTTTTGTTTTTTAATGTTGACAGCATTTCGTGCTGTATGTGCTACAGCTGATGCAAATCTTCTCTGTGCATCTTTACTACGAGATTGGTAATAGGATCGTTTAGTTTTTTTAAGCTTAAGTCTTATTTCTTCGACTAGAATATCTATTGCAATATCGTCTAAAATAAGAGGCTGCATCAGATGCAATGGTGGTGGAAGGTTTTCAGGACGAGCACCATTAATTAATATCGGTAAGATATAAATGCCATTTTGACTCGCTTGAGATAGTTCCCATCGCACCCATTCACTAGCAAGAGTCTGTGGAGAAAGAATCGCTAAAACTATATTTGTCAAAGCTAGTATACGTTGTATTTGTTGCTCAAAGGGTTCATTAGGTAATAGATATGCATCCCACCATACATTAATATTTGCTGTTTCGAGGCTTGAGCCAACTTTTGAAGCAATAGCGCGATCTGAGCCAGAGTACGAGATAAAAATCATAAAATAGATGAAATCGAATATTGAAAAATATTCATTAAATAGATCATTGAGAGGTTATTTTTAATAGTGATTCATTTGCATTCTGCTCCATTAGACGGTGTATGAGTGAAACATGTTCTTTCGTAAATACCGAGAAAATCACAGTAGTTAAATCAGATTTTTTAAGTTTTTTGGAGTGGTAAGCTAAGTCTTGAATAATTTCTTGTAGAAGGCGCTCAGTAATTTTGACAGGTGAAAGTTGCCCTTGCCCTGTACCGAAAAGAGGCATCATCAGAGAGCGGCTTCTTATAGACTGAGTCTCCTCACGCGCAAGTTGTCTTGCCTTAGCCAAAACATTGCGTGTTGCTTCTATTAAGAGATCATCTGAAATTGCTTGGAAACCGCGCCCAGGAGCACCAGTGACAACAGCAGCATGGAGAATTGCTTTGACATTGTGTGTTTGTTGTAGGCGTCCACTACTAGTTACGATCACATCTCCGTGATTTACAGTATGTCGGCTACCCATTTGTCGGGTCAAATCGTCCGCTATTGTGTCTTCAAAGTCTGGTAAGTTTGGATCAGGCTGGTAAGCACCAAGATAGCGGATAGTTGCTGATACTCATCTTTCGTAAACTCGCGCCATCTGCATCAAGACATTCTCGGAATTTACTCAAAAATCTATAGAGCGATCGCCATGTAATTCTTTAATATCGCCAGATCGATAGCCTACGAAGCATCTGGTTTCCTTTCCATTGTTGTCTAAAACATTATATAGCTGATCGTTACGTGCATATGCACTTGGTGATCCAGTTATTACTTTTAATCCTTGCAGATATAAGAATGCAGGGCTATCTGGTTCTACAGAACTAGATACTCTTTTAATTTGATGTGCTAAATCTGAGATTGCAAATGTTAGATTTTCGTTAAAAATTTTATAAGAATAGATAGTTACGCCTTTGATATCAAAGGCTGTTTCGTTGCTAGCACCACGCTTTCGAGTTTTTATGGATTGTACTGCAAAATCACCACCGACATGTCTGATCAGTAGTGTACCCTGAGGTTTAAGAGCATGTCTTAAACCCAGTTCATAATAAACATTAGGGTTCTGATAGGTAATATCAGCTATAACGAGCTCTGCTTGGAGTATAGATGTGAAAAGCCTAGGCATTATAACACCGCTTGCTACCTCACGATCACTGCGTACAACATTGAAACCAGCATCTTGAACTGCGGGAGATATGTAGCTAAAAAAAACTTTGTCAAAGTCAATCTATACGTTTTCTACTGGACGCGTTCCATATGGCATTATGATAAAGCATGTAGGCAAGTTAGACATTAGGCACTCACATCTTTAAAAGGGCGAATTATTGTGGAGGTGGATTTAGTATATACCTTTTGGTACATGATGTAGTATGTTACCAACAAATCTAGATCTATAGGCCTTAAAGGTCAACTGAGGTACGTTTTAGTTTATTCAATTATAGTTGTAATGCGTTCTAGGAAGAGATCTTGAAAAATAATTTGGCTTAAATTTCATGCATACTTTGATTTTTTAGCATTAAGGTTAAAGGTTTTCGGGTCTTTATAGTAGGTATCTATTCATAACCTTTTTATTTTTAATTAAGGTCTTTAATCTATAGAAGCACTCATTCGCCCGCATTGATAATTGCTACTCATCGCAAATGCACAAAGACCATACTCTTAGCCTTACTGCTTGTTAAAGTCATACGAAATAACTATTATGTGTATAACAATACACACTCAAGGAGTTCACCATGCGCACTAATATTGTGCTGGATGAGACGCTAGTCAAAGAAGCCCTTCGCCTCACTCATGTTCGTAGCAAGCGGGAAGTCATTCACCTCGCCCTACAAGAGCTTGTGCGTTTGCGCCGCGAACAGCAAAAGCCTCGTCAGGAATTCTTCAATAAGTACCTACAACACACAATTGAATTACCCGATTTTAAGCCTATGTTACGCGAAGACATCTATGCCAGATAAACTGTTTCTTGATACTAATATCTGGCTTTACGCATTAATCAAGTCAGATGAGGCCAAGTACCAAAAAGCGCTAGGCTTAATTACGGGAGAGCAAAGCATTTGCAGTAGCGTTCAAGTCGTCAATGAAATCAGCGTCAATCTCATGCGTAAGGCAGGCAAAGACCACGCTTATATCCAAACTTTCTTGGCTGACTTTATGGCAAGCTATCCAGTACTCTCACAGGAAAAAGAAGATTTGCTTACTGCTGCCGGTTTACGGATGGACTACAGTTTATCTTACTGGGATAGTTTAATTATTGCTGCTGCCTTACGTGCTGATTGCAATGTATTGTATTCAGAAGATATGCAGCACCATTTGAAGATTAGAGGATGCTTATTGGTTGCTAACCCCTTCAAATAATACTTACCCCCGCCCCATCCCATAAAACTCCTCATTCGCCCGCATCGACAGCATATTCGCCAGCCGGTTACTCATGCCAAAGAATGCTGAAATTCCGCCAATATCCCAAATATCTTCATCACTGAAACCATGTTCGCGCAATAAAGCATAATCCGCATCATTGACCTCATAAGCGGCTTGAGAAACTTTCATTGCGAAATCGAGCATGACACGTTGGCGTGGGCTGATATCGGCTTTGCGGTAATTAATCGCGATTTGATCAGCAATGAAGGGGCTTTTCGCACGAATCCGCAGAATCGCGCCATGAGCAATCACGCAATAATGGCACTGATTGGCATTTGAAGTCGCGACTACAATCATTTCTCGCTCGGCTTTAGTGAGGCCGCTGGGTTTTTCCATTAAAGCATCGTGATAGGCAAAAAATGCCCGAAACTCATCAGGCCGATGGGCTAAAGCTAGAAAGACATTAGGGATGAAACCGGATTTTTCTTGAACCGCTTCAATGCGCGCGCGAATATCTTCGGGTAGGCTTTCCAAACTGGGTACAGGAAAGCGACTAATTGGTTGAGTGCTCATGCAATCAGTCCTCAGGTTTAATTGAAGGGATAAAAAGCCGAACCACACAAGCATTTAACCGGTGACGCATGTGAGGAGGGATCATGCGTATTCAACTCCAGCAAGGCTCGCCATCATCATTTGGCTGCGTTGAGTCCGTGTGGTCGGCTTTAAAGCGTAAGCAGCGCTCGGCTTCAGTCGTATTTGCGAATATCGCTAATCACCACACCATCATTGGCAAGGCTGCCGAGTTCGGCGAAGACCACTTCACCGCGCAATTTACAAATATCACGAATGCTAGCAGCAATTGCTTGAGCTAAGTTTTCGTTCGGTGTTGCCGTTTCACAATGCAAACTAAGCTGGTCGGCTTGGTCGCACCATTCCACTACTAAGCGTGCTTTGGCAATTTCGGGGTGGCGTTTGATGACTTTATCCACCTGCGAAGGGTGAATGAACATCCCACGTACTTTCGCGGTTTGATCAGCGCGTCCCATCCAGCCACGAATACGCTTATTGGTGCGCCCACACGGGCTTTGCCCGGGCATAATCGCCGAGAGATCGCCAGTCGCAAACCGAATCAGTGGATAATCAGGGTTGAGATTAGTCACCACGATTTCGCCGACTTCACCCTCGGCTACTGGATCGCCAGTACCGGGGCGGACAATCTCTAAATAAATCCCTTCATCCACGACTAAACCTTGGGTGGCTTCCGTTTCATAAGCAATCAAGCCTAAATCTGCGGTAGCATAAGCTTGATAGCAAGTAATGCCATGATCGGCGAACTTAGCGCGGAAAGCAGGTGGATAAGCTTCTCCACTGACTAGGCCATGCGTGATTGAGCTAATGTCGATGCCTAATTCGGCTGACTTATCGAGCAGAATATTTAAGAACGAGGGCGTACCCACATAAGCATTCGGTTTTAAATCAGCGATGGTTTGCAGCTGTAATTCAGTTTGCCCGACACCCGCTGGAATCACTGCACAGCCGAGTGCATGTGCACCACTTTCCATCATCATGCCTGCGGGGGTGAGATGATAAGAAAAAGTATTATGGGCTAAATCGCCCTTGCGGAAACCAGCGCAATACAAAGCTCGTGCTAAGCGCCAAAAATCAGGACGATGAATCGAGCCGGGTTCATAAATCGGGCCAGGGGAGGCGAAAATATGCGTGAGTGAGCTACCTTGGAGTGCGGCTAAGCCACCAAACGGTGGGGTAGCTTTTTGCAAACTCGATAAATCTGATTTGCGGGTAATCGGCAAAGCAGCAATCGCAGCGGCTGAAGTGATTTCTGCGGGATTCACCTCAGCCAATAATTGGGTATAAGCAGGAGCATGTGCTTTAGCATGAGCCACCTGTTGGGCAACCGCCGCGATCAAGGCAGCTTCGCGCTCGCTCGCATCTCGTGTTTCTAAATGATCGTAATAGTTGCTCACGCAGCCTTCTCCTCAGTGATTTAAGCTAACCAGCGCTTACGCCGACGGTAGTGCTTCACATCACGGAAGCTTTTCTTATCTCCACCACTGAGGCCGAGATAGAACTCTTTAACATCTTCATTGGAGGCTAGATCAGTGGCTGCGCCATCCATTACCACCCGACCATTCTCAAGAATATAGCCATAAGTGGCATAGCGCAGAGCAATGGAGGCATTTTGTTCGGCTAGCAGGAAGGTCACGCCTTCTTTCTGATTCAAGGTGCGCACAATCGTAAAGATTTCTTCAACTAATTGCGGCGCTAAGCCCATCGAAGGCTCATCCAACAGAATCAATTTAGGTCGAGACATCATCGCGCGTCCCACGGCGACCATTTGCTGTTCGCCACCGGAGGTATAACCGGCTTGGCTTTTGCGACGCACTTTCAGGCGGGGGAAATAGCTATAAACCATTTCTAAATCATTCGCGACCGCTTTGCGCCCATCTTTACGAATGTAAGCGCCGGTCAGTAAATTCTCTTCGACAGTTAAGTGCCCGAAGCAATGCCGACCTTCCATCACCTGTACGACACCCCGTTGGACTAGCTCGGTGGGCGATAAGTCTTCGACGCGCTGGCTTTCAAACTCAATCGAGCCTTTAGTGACTTCGCCCCGTTCAGTTTTGAGAATATTGGAAATCGACTTGATCGTGGTGGTTTTTCCAGCCCCATTCGCCCCTAATAAGGCCACGATCCCGCCTTTAGGAACTTCTAACGAGATCCCTTTAAGTACCAGAATAACGTGATCATAAATCACCTCAATATTCTTGATACTGAGCATTGAGTTTTCTGTCGTCATGGCTGTCCGTCAGTATGGAGTTGCTAAGATTCCCCCCGTATCTGACCGAAAAGATACGAGGGGAGAATCAGGCCTTAGCCTTATTTACACTCACGTGGAGTGATATTGTTCTCTTTTGCGAAAGCAGCAGAGTCTTCAGCAATCAGTGGATCAATGACTTCGCGGTCTGAGGCAATGAAGTCAGTGATTAATTTCCACTTACCTTCTTTCGCATCCCACTGCTGGATAGCCGCCAAACCAGGGCCACCGTGATTCGCACAAGAAACATTAATTTCCGGTGCAAAATTTGGTAAACCTAAAGCTTCTAAGCGCGCTTTATCGATTTTCAGGTTTTCCATGCCATCACGCATTTGCGCACCCGTCAGGTCTTTGGTGTTATGCATTTTCTGCGCAGTGGTCGCGGCTTCAACCGCGAGCATCGCTGCATACAAACCACGGTTATACAGAACGGTACCGATGTTCTTGCCATCACTAGTGGCTTTGCCAGCACCTTTCACATACTTCTCAATGTCTTTGAACACGGGGTAGTCAGTGCCTACACCGTGGAAGGTTGCTGCTTTGTAGCCATTGGCGGCTTCACCAGCTGGGCGTACATCGTTTTCAGAGCCAGCCCACCAAATACCAATGAACTTATCCATCGGGAAATTGATATTGCCTGCTTCTTTAATCGCGACTTGGTTCATTACGCCCCAGCCCCACATGACTACGTAGTCTGGATTGTCACGACGGATTTCCAACCATTGCGATTTTTGCTCTTGGCCGGGATGTTCAATGGGCGTAGTTTTCAGAGTGTAACCATGCTTTTTGGACAACTCTTCCAGAGTACGGATCGGCTCTTTACCATAAGCAGAGTTGTGGTAGATCAGAGTGATTTTTTTGCCTTTCAAATCACCTTTGTTTTCATCCAACAAATGCTTGATGATGACTGAAGCGCCATCCCAGTAGTTAGCGGGGTAGTTGAAGATGTATTCAAAAACTTTACCGTCAGCGGCAGAAGTCCGGCCATAACCCATCGAGTGCATCGGGATTTTGTCCGAAGTCACTTTCGGGATCAGCTGATAAGTAATACCCGTTGAAAGCGGTTGATAGATCAGTGATCCTTGGCCTTTGGTGGACTCATAGCACTCAACGCCTTTTTCAGTGTTGTAAGCGGTTTCGCATTCAGGGGCTTTGATTTTGACACCGCCAATACCACCATCACGCTCATTCACTAAGGTGAGATAGTCAGCGTAACCATCGGCGAACTCAGTGCCGTTTGGCCCATAAGGTCCAGTCCGATAGCTCAGCATGGGGAAAGTCAACTCAGCCATTGCAGCTGGCATGGCGGTAACTAATACACCGGCAGCTAATAAGGCCAGTCCGATCTTTTTCAATTTCATCTGTTTCTCCTCCAAATAAAACATAGTTCACAAGCTGCTAACGCAACTCATTACAAGCTGTACTTGCGCCTAGTGCGGGAATGGCCACAAGCGTAATTTTTCCTTAGTGACTCGCCAGAGCTGAGCCAATCCATGTGGCTCCAGAATTAAGAACAACATAATCAAAGCACCGATCAGCAACAGTTCAATGTGAGCCGCTAGATCAGCTGGCCAACCCAAACCATTCACCATTACGTTTTTCAGTAAGACGGGCATCAGTGTTAAAAATGCAGCACCTAGGAACGAACCTAAGATGCTGCCTAAGCCACCAATAATGATCATAAATAAGACGAGGAAGGATTTGCTGATTCCGAACGCTTCGGTAGGTTCAGCCGTTCCCAAATAGATAGCGAACATCATCGCGCCCGACATACCGATATAAAACGAGCTAACCGCAAAGGCCGAAAGCTTGGCACGTAAAGGGGGTACACCGATGATTTCCGCTGCAATGTCCATATCACGGATTGCCATCCACGAGCGCCCGATACGACCTCGGATCAAATTGTGCGCAATGAAGGCAAATACAACCACGAGCGTTAAGCAGAATAAATAGGTCAGCCACGAAGGTGATTCTGCGCCGGTTAAGGGCATGCCAAATAAAGTACGCTCAGGCGCTACGATCATGCCGGAAGCTGAATTATTGTAGAACCAAGGCACTTTATTGAATAACCAAACCAAGAAGAATTGCGAAGCCAAAGTCGCTACGGCTAAGTAGAAGCCTTTAATCCGTAAGCTCGGCAGGCCAAAAATCACGCCGACTATCGCGGTGATAATTCCAGATAAGATCACGACGATGAACATATTCATCCACGGAAAGGCCACCATCAACTTGTAGCAAGCATAAGCGCCGACCGCCATGAAACCACCACTACCTAAGCTTACTTGCCCGCAATAGCCGGTCAGAATATTTAAGCCTAAAGCAGCCATTGCCCAGACTAAGAAGGGTAGCAGTACTGACTTTTCCCAATAATCATTGATAAAGAAAGGCACGACAAAAAAGGCAATTGCCAAAATGCCCCAAACGACCTGCCGATCCAAACGAATAGGGAAGGTTTGTTGGTCTGCTGCATAAGAGGTTTTAAAGTCACCGGCCTCACGATAAAACATACTTAAACCCTCTCAATAATGCGGTCGCCGAACAAACCTTGGGGGCGGAACATCAGGAAGAATAGTGCCAATACATAGGCGAACCAGTTTTCAGTCGCGCCACCAATCATGCCACCAATGAAGTATTCGAATAGCTTCTCGCCCACACCGATAATCAAGCCACCAACAATCGCCCCCGGAATCGAGGTAAAGCCACCTAGAATCAGTACAGGTAAAGCTTTCAGTGCAATTAAGGATAAAGAGAATTGCACCCCTGATTTTGCCCCCCACATAATGCCAGCCACAAGTGCGACGAAGCCGGCTATCGACCAGACAATGATCCAAATTGTGCGTAGTGAAATCCCAACGGTTAAAGCAGCTTGATGATCATCAGCCACCGCACGTAGGGCGCGTCCGGTCTTGGTATATTGTGAGAATAAAGTCAGGGTAATAACCAGTACAATCGCTACACCGGCTGCCCAAATATCGAGGACATCGACATACATACCACGATAATTCGAGCCTTCCGCTGCCCAGCCCATCGTTAAGTTTTCTAACCAAGTTGAGCCACCTGAAGGCAAGCCCACATCCATCGTTTTCACATCCGCACCCCACATCAGGTCACCGAAACCTTCCATGAAATAGGCTAAACCAATAGTGGTCATGAATAGAATAATCGGCGCTTGATTGACCATATACCGAAGGACAAAACGCTCCAGCAAATAGGCAAATAGCACCATTACGCCCATGGTCAGAATAATGGCTAAAATGGTGGGCAAACCTGGCCCCCAGTTATCAAGGTGTGTGCCAAAGGCCGCATTGATGACATGCGCAAACGGAATTTGCCCGGTTTGAAAGCCCACTAGCGTTAAGGCAGCAAACAAAGCCATCACGCCTTGGGCATAGTTGAAAATACCTGAGGCTTTGTAAATTAAGACAAAGCCTAAGGCGACGAGCGAATACATGATGCCCGCCATTAAACCATTGAGGATAACTTCTAAGACATTTAATAGGGCTGGGCTCATTTAGCAAACCCTCCGTATCAGTGATAAGCAATGCTTAAGCATGTCCACCCCCTAAATAAGCTTCGATGACTGCAGGATCGCTACGTACTTCATCGGGCGTACCGTCCGCCAGTTTGCGTCCATAATCGAGTACTACGACCCGATCCGATAAATCCATGACCACACCCATATCATGCTCAATCAGCGCTACCGTGGTGCCAAACTCATCATTCACATCCAGAATAAAGCGGCACATATCCTCTTTCTCTTCCAGATTCATCCCTGCCATTGGCTCGTCGAGCAGTAGTAATTTAGACTCTGCGGCAAGCGCACGCCCAAGTTCAACGCGCTTTTGTAAACCATAAGGCAAGCGCCCCACTGGCGTTTTACGAATCGCTTGAATCCCTAAGAAATCAATGATGTGTTCAACCCGCTCACGATGCGCAATCTCTTCACGTTCAGCAGGCCCTTTCCACAGAGCTTGCCAGAAGATATTGGTGTTCATTTGTGTGATACGCCCGGTCATCAAGTTGTCGAGGGTCGACATCCCTTTGAACAGCGCGATATTCTGGAAAGTACGTGCTATGCCTTGGCGCGCCACTTCATAAGGCCGCATAGAACCGCGTTTTTGCCCACGAAACCACACTTCGCCCTGTTGCGGATGGTAAAAACCGCTAATGACATTTAGCATTGAGCTTTTACCCGCACCATTCGGGCCGATAATGGCGCGAATTTCGCCTTCTTTAATATCAAAGCTGATATTAGTAAGTGCCTTTACTCCACCGAACGACAAGGTAATGTTCTTCACTTCCAGCAAAGTATCGCCAATTTTGCGCCCGTCTTGAGTTAAGTCAGTCATTACGCGGCCTCCTTCACAGCAGCAAAGGTGGGTACATCAGCAATATTCAAATTCGCTTCAATCGCACCCTTACGCCCATCTTCAAAGGTCACTTCGGTACGGATGAAGCACTCCTTCGAGTCGTTATAGAGCGCATCAATCAGGACGCCATACTTCTCGGCAATAATCCGCCGCCGTACTTTGCGCGTTCGGGTGAGTTCGCCGTCATCCGGGTCGAGTTCTTTATGCAGAATCAAGAAACGCTGAATTTGCGAATTGGATAGCAACTTGTCCGCCGAGAGGCTGCGATTCACCTCTTCAATGCTTTCCAGCATCATTTGGTAAACCTGAGGATTACCGGCTAGTTCTTGATAGCTGGCGTAAGGTACATTATTCCGTTCTGCCCAGTTGCCGACGGCTTCAAGATCAATATTGATGAAAGCAGTGCAGTAATCTTTCTCATGCCCAAAAGCGACAGCTTCTTTAATATGCGGGAAGAACTTGAGCTTGTTCTCAATGTATTTAGGCGCAAACATAGAGCCATCATTAAAGCGGCCTACATCCTTAATCCGATCAATGATTTTTAAGTGGCCATTTTCCGCAAAATAGCCCGCATCACCGGTATAAACCCAGCCTTCTTCATTCTTGGTTTCACGGGTGGATTGCTCGTTTTTGAAATAGCTGTGGAAGACACCGGGGCCGCGATACAGAACTTCACCGTTGTCAGCGATTTTTACATCGACACCCGGAGCAGGTACACCAACTGTATCTGCAAAGATTTGTCCGTCCGGTTGCATGGTGATGAAGACAGCTGCTTCCGTTTGCCCATAAAGCTGTTTAACGTTAATGCCCAACGAGCGGAAGAAATCGAAAATCTCGGGGCCAATGGCTTCGCCTGCGGTATACGCTAAGCGAATCCGGCTAAAGCCCATCGTATTTTTCAAGGGCGCATAGACAAAAATATTGCCCAAGCCATACAGCAATTTGTCTGTAAAACCGACTGATTCACCATTTAAGAGCTGTACGCCCGTTTTGCGCGCTATACCCATGAAATAGTTGTACATGCGCTGCTTCAGCTTGCCCGCATCATGCATCCGAATGGTGACGGTAGTAAGGATATTTTCAAAGACACGCGGAGGCGCGAAATAATAAGTCGGGCCAATCTCACGTAAATCGGTAGGAATCGTGGCTTCGCTTTCAGGGCAGTTAATGCAAAAACCAGCTACGTAGGCTTGGCCGTAGGAGAAAATATGGTCACCTACCCAAGCCATTGGCAGGTAGGATAAAACCTCTTCGTTACTGCTAAGATGATCAAAATCCACACTATTGCGTGCCGTGAGAATGATATTGTCATAGGTCATCACTACACCTTTCGGCTTGCCGGTTGTGCCGGAGGTGTAGAGGAAAATACTAATATCGCTGCCTTGGCCTTGAGCGACGGATTGATTTAAGTATTCAGGATTTTTTTGCGCAAATTCGCGTCCCAGTGTTTGAACATCAACAAAATCATGCAAGTGGTCATGTTGATAAGAACGCATCCCGCGCGGGTCGTCATAGATAATATGCTGCATATTCGGGCAACGATCCTGAATCTCTAGCATCTTATCGACTTGTTCTTGGTCTTCGGCGATGACGAATTTGGCTTCAGCATGTTCGAGCACATACTGCATTTCGTCAGCCACTGAATCTTGATAGACGGGGACGGGGATGCCGCCTAAACACTGTGCAGCACAAATACCCCAGTAGAGACGCGGGCGGTTTGTACCAACAATGGCTAGCTTATCGCCGCGCTGAAATCCCAAAGCAGCTAGGCCATTTGCCAAGGCAAAGATCTCATCGCGCATTTGCGCCCAAGTCCATGATTGCCAAATGCCATAATCTTTCTGACGCATTGCCACTTTATTAGCAAAGCGCTGAGAGTTTTCGCCCAGCAATTTAGGGAAAGTATCACTTTGGTGATCCACGCGACTCCTCCTCCGCCTGATTCCTATTTTTATCCTAAGCGCAAAGGGGTAGGAGTGTCCAAGGGTAGTTTGTAAAGCTAATGTAAAAATGAAAGATTAGCTTTTTTAGTGAGTCGCTGTCTTAGTAAAAATTAAACTGAACCAAGCTGTTAAGCCAAACTCTTATTTAGTGTGAGGTTTACACACAAGGAGTCCTGTCATGCGCAAGTTAGCCGCCTTAGCCATTATGGTCAGTGCCTTAGTTCCCACTCAGGTTTTCGCTGCCAATTGTACTCAAACTAATTCTCTTACCCGCGTTACCAATACCAGCCCAGCGGGTGCTTATGAATATGTGATTTTCGATTTGAAAACCACCAGCCCTAATTATCAAGTCAGCTCCAAATCACCACCGTTTACTTTTGATCCGAGTGATGATCCTGTTGCAGTCGCGGGGAATAAGTTTAAGCAAATCATGTTCCCGTCGGTGTATTGGATGTGCAGCATTCAAGAGTTGTTGAACTTGCCCAAAGCGCAAGTGAAAGATGTGAAGCGCACTGGACAGTTTGAAGGTGTGGTGTCTTACGTGGTGGGCTATCAAACGCTGGGTAAATATGTCACCACCTACCATTATGCAGTGACTAGCACGCGCAGTAAGGTAGTGATGAAGTTTAAGAAGTATTGATAGAAATTTCAGTGACTTTGCTAGGTAACGTAGGTGTTCAAGCTTGCATGCGTTGAGTCATTTTTTTCAAGTGGGTAGAAAGCATGCTAAGGTAACAGCACAGTTTTGCAGAACCATTATCTCGACCACTTTACAACTAATTTGTGTTGTTATCGCCTTAATAACTTTATAAAATAAAATGACTGCCTTGCCTCTACCTTTCATTGTCACCTTCTTATTCATTATTCTTTTAGCACGCTTTGCCAAATCGCATGGCATGCAACACCAATACTGGCCGTTTTATAGTTTTTTGTTGCTTTGTGCCGGCATGAGTGTGGTGGTTGGCTTGCGCTGGACTACCGATAGCTCGTTACTGCGCTATCTGCAACCTTTGTTAGCGGTGTTGTTGCCTAGTTTGACTTGGTATTGTTTTAGTGCCTTGCGCCAAACTGGAAATCGTCACTGGTGGCTACACAGCCTGCCGTTTGTTTTAATGCTATTTGCTAGCTTATTTTGGCGAAGTAGCATTGATTTTATTATTCTGGCGAGCTTCCTGTTGTATGGCATCGCTTTAATACGCTTGGCTCTGAAAACGCCCGATCAGTGGGTGTTTTCGCGCTTTGATGATACTTCGTTACTAGCGAAAGCAGCGTTTTGGGCGGGTGTAGCGTTTGTGATTTCGGCTTTGTTCGATGTAGGTGTGACCCTCGATTTTGCGTGGTATCAAGGCCAACACGCGCCCAAATTGATTGCCATTTTGCACTCCATCACGATTTTGATATTAGGTGGTTTGATTGCATGGGTTGGGCAAACGACACCCACGAAGTTGCCAGCCGAACCAACTATCCCAGCAGAATCTTCCAGTCCTGAGCTGCTAGAAAATAGCGCTGAGCAGCAAGCCGAATACCAAACTCTGATCACACAATTGACCGAGCTATTGCGCAGCCAAACTTTATATTGTGATCCTGATTTGAGCTTAAATCGTTTGGCACGCAAATTGGGCACGCCTGCGCGTAATGTTTCAGCTGCGGTCAATAGTTTGCTGGGCTGCAATGTATCGCAGCTGATTAATGCTTATCGAGTAGAGTGCGTCACCCAGCAACTTGATAATAGCGAGCAAACCGTCACTGAGATCATGGGCAACTGCGGCTTTCAGACCAAATCGAATTTTAATCGCGAATTTCGCCGCCTCACGGGCATGAATCCCAGTGAGTGGCGCAGGCGGGCAGTGAAGACGCCGTTTGAGTTAACTACGGCTTTGACAACTGCAAAAACTGACTAACTTTGGTAATGATTTGCTGATGAATTTGTGCGCGATTGGTTCCGGTTGGATCAGTGCAGACTGGATCGTCTTGTTCCTCGCGCAAAATAGCTTCGCCCTTAGGTTTGCATTCAGGCAGAAAGGTGAAGTGATGTGCCGGAGCGAACACGGCGTGTTCAGCTTTCGGTATAAGGTTGATTAAATTACTGCCTGATTCGCTCACATCAGCTGCTTTCCATTGCTCATTTTTGTTGCCCAAGGTAATGAGTAACATAGGTTTGTTGATGGCTTTGAGGCTGGTAGCGGTCATGCCATAACTAAAGCCGGGTTCAACTGCAATGAATTGACTAATGCGTGGCTCGCTATAATTGCTTTCCCAGCTATCGGGTAGTTGTTTGAAATCCACACCACCTTGACGTAAAAAAGTACAATCTTGCGCATCTGGCAGACGTTCACAGTAAGCCTGATAAGCTTGTCGATCAAAATTCGCGCCCGCCAATTGCATGATCGTTGTGCCACCCAAGGAGAATCCGAGTGCACTAATGCGTTGGCTATCAATCGCAGGGGTAAAATTCGGGTCTTGAAGCGCCTTGTCTAAAGCAGCCCGCACGTCTGCAATGCGTTCTTCAAATAATACCGTGCGGCGTGGCGAGCTATCGCCCGTCATCGAACCTTGGTGATTGACTGCAAGCACTATCGCCCCAGCTTCTGCCAATCCTGAGGAAAGCCAAGCTAAGCCGTCCATATTGCCGCCGGAACCGTGCGAAATAATCACTAAGGGACGTTTCCCCTCGGCGATGGCTGCACCCATATAAGCGGATTTGCCATAAAAAATTACATTGTCGCCAATCGGCGTTTTATAGGTTTTGGTGTTAGCTTTATACCAAATTGAAGCTTCAATCGGTCTAGCGCGGTGATTGGCCTGCACCGTGAAACGGTCATAACCCGGCAAATCCAACTCCGCTGCCAACACGGGCGCTGTGCTGCTTAAGATACTCATGAATAATAAAGGTGAAAGCTTATTGAAGATCGACTTGAAGCTATTCTTGTACATTGCCTAACTGCTCTTGCTGTTTAAAGAAGTTAGCAAGATACGGCGATGGGCTTGATGGTGGCGACCTGAAACAGGATTTAGGTCGCCTATTAACGACCTGAAATAGGATTTAGAACTAAGAGGAAGCTAAGCTAAAAATTAAAAGTAGCCATGCCTCGCTCGGCTACTTGTATACGTTTTATAAAACCTTGCGGTTTAATGCAAAATCCGTTTCACATTGCCTTTTTTCGGTGGGCATTGGAAGCAGCCATCATGCATATGCATTTTGACTGGAACGCCGGTATCCGTGGTGTTTTGGTCAGGTCGATGCACATGCGTGAAGCCTAACAGCTGATCAGAGCAGCCGGGCAGGCGCACAACATGCCTATGCGCTTCGCCGGGAGTATTCATCGCCCAAGCTTTATCAGCTTCAGTTTGAGGAGCAGCGGGTTCAGAGGTCGTAGCACAGCCTGCGAGTAGCAACAAAGGTAGTAATAAACCCAAAAGCTTAACTTTGCGTTGTTGTAGCATTGAAGTGAATCCAGTATCGGGGTAATAAACTAAGGATTCTACTCGCCTTCGGGGAGCTGAACTAGAGTGGGATACGAGCGTAATCTAAGCAGAGGAAGGCTGGAGCTGGCCAGCCTTCAAAGCATTCAGCTTAGTTTGAAAGTTGAACTTTAAAGCCGGGTTGATTGCTTGGATGGCTTTGGTTCACAAAAACTGAGCGATCATGTTTCAGCATAATCACTTCAAAGAACGGACGGAAGCGTTCTTCGCTGATGCCAAAGGATTGCATCACTTTTGCAAACAGCGCTTGCTCTTCTGGCTCAGGTTGACCGTCTGCTAAAGAAGAGTCAATCAGGTTAACCAGAATACACATTTTCTGTGCATCGCTTAGCAGTGGAGTGGCTTCTTGTAAGAAGGTTTCGATTGGATTTTTGCGGCGATATTTCATCGCATTATCCAGCAGCGCTTTGTTGTTAGCACCGACGCCAATGTTGCCATGACCATCATCACTACCACCTAACACCGATAGCAAGTGACCAACTTCTTCGTTATCCATTTCACCGTCGGCAGACATCATATACAACAACGAAGTTGCAAACGCCAAATGAGGGGTCATCTGCGCGCCTGTGTCGCCTTTGAACATATCAAACAGTCCCATACTATTCTCCTTACTTTAGATTATTTATTAACAATGGATATGCAGATTAACAGCTAAAGCCTTAAGCACCAATAAAACCCTAGTGAGTGACATGGTCTTTAATGAGTTTGGGCAAAGCCGCGAAATATAGACTAAGTAATTTGTAAACCAAGCGTAAAGCTGCTCCCATCTCCACTTAGACTGCGCAATACTAAGTATATGATGAGTACAGAAACAATCCTTGGACACCACAGAGTTTTAACGCTGGATGTTCTGAACTACTTAGATCAGGGCATTTCGGTCTTTGACGAAGATTTACGCCTGTTAGCGTGGAATCGACGCTTATTTGATTTGCTCCAACTTCCTGAAGCCTTTGCCCAAACCGGCTTGTCTATCGAAGTGCTGTTTCGCTTTAATGCAGAGCGCGGCGAATATGGCGAAGGCGACATTGACACGATTGTCGCCGAACGCATGCGGCTAGCGCGCACTTTTGCCTCCCATGTCTTTGATCGCGTGCGCCCGGATGGAACCGTGATTGAAGTGCGCGGCAATCCATTGCCGAATAATAGCGGTTTTGTCACCACCTATACCGATGTGACCCAGCAACGGATGGTGGAGCTGGAATTAGAGCGCCGTGTCGAGCAACGCACCGAAGAATATCGCCTCGAAAGCGAAGCCCACCGCAAAACCGCTGATGCGCTACGTAAAAGCGAGCTGTGGATTCGGCAAATTGCCGATGCAGTGCCTGCTTTAATTGCCTATGTGGATAAAAATGATAACTATCAATTTATCAATCACATGCATGAAGAATGGTTCGGCTTAAATCGCAGTCAGCTACTCGGTACTTCGATTTTTGATCTGGTCGAAAATCGCAATCTTGAGCAGTTTCATAAAGACATTGATGCGGTTCAGCAAGGCAAGGAAGTACAAACCGAATATGTACTCGGGCGCAAAGGCCGTAGTCCCCTTGATGTCTCCATTTCTTTTATTCCACATTTTGATGAGCAAGAGCAAATGCTCGGCTATTTTTTCTTGGGGCAAGATCTTACTGAATACAAACAAACTCAGCGCGAACTGGTCGAATCGCAAAAGATGCAGGCTTTGGGGCGCTTAACTGGTGGCATGGCGCATGACTTTAATAATCTACTCACGATTATTTTAGGCAATCTGAATTTCCTAGAAGATGACGACGAGCTAAATTTAGAAGAAGTGCGTGAAGCCGTGCAATATAGCCTGCAAGCTGCACAACGCGGTAGCGAGCTGATTCAACGTATGCTAACGTTTTCTCGCCGTCAAGCTTTGAAGCCCACCGCGACCGATGTGGGTGAATTGGTGGATGATTTTAGCGTATTGTTGCAGCGCACTTTGGGCGAAACGATTTATGTCCAAAAGCATTTAGCGGAAGACCTTCCGCCGGTATTGGTTGATCAGAATCAGCTTGAAACTAGCCTGTTGAATCTAGCCTTAAATGCGCGCGATTCGATGCCACGTGGTGGGCGCTTAATCATTCGTACTGAGCTATATCAAAAGCGGATTAGCTCGGCCTCGTTTAGCGATTTACCTGCGGGTGAATATGTGATGCTCAGCGTGCGCGACGAAGGCGAAGGCATGAGCGCTGAAACGATTAGCCGCGCTTTTGAGCCATTTTACACGACTAAACCAGCGGGAGTCGGTACGGGTTTGGGGTTGAGTATGGTCTATGGCTTTGTGAAGCAATCGGGTGGCGGGATTGATATCCGCTCACGGCTAGGTGAAGGCACTACTATTCGCTTAATTTTCCCGATTGCTCATGAAGCGCCCAGTCAGCAGCATGAACAGCAGCTACGCTTAAAGCAGCAGGGTCAACAAGCACAGGTATTATTAGTGGAGGATGATGTGGGGGTGCGGCAGTTTGTGCAGCGTGCTTTGCAGAAAATGGGCTATACCGTCGATCTAGCGGAAAATGGCGATTTTGCTTGGGAAAAGCTCAGTCATCACAAGCATTATGAGCTAGTGTTGACGGATATCATCATGCCCGGCTCAATGAGCGGATTGGAGCTTTACTCACGGATTCGACAGGACTATCCTCAAACTAAAGTGCTGTGCATGACCGGCTACAGCGAACAGGTGGAGTCAACCTTGAGCGAGCAACACTTGCTACGTAAGCCGTTTATGCGCAATCAACTTGCCCACAAACTGCAGGAACTGTTGAAGGCGGAGCATGCTTGAACCAGTAAGCCCTACACCGAATCACATTCTGATTGTCGATGATGAGCCAGCGATTCGCTCCCTCGTCAAACGCTATTTTGAAAAACAAGGCATGGTCGTGCATTGCGCGGCTTCTGGCGAAGAAATGCATGCGCTGCTTGATGCAGAAACCATTGATATCGTTTTCTTAGATGTGCATTTGCCCGGCAAAGATGGCTTCAAGCTTCTTGATGAAATCAAAACTGAGCATCAAGCCGGAGTCATTATGCTCACCGTGGAAAATGATCTGGATGCACGCTTACATGGCTTAAATGGCGGTGCTGATGATTATGTGCCTAAGCCCTTTGCGATGAGTGAATTACATGCCCGCTCCAATGCAGTGCTACGGCGCTTAGGTCGCTTTAAGCAAACCCCTAAATTAGAAACTAGTTGCTATCATTTTGCAGGCTATGCGCTTGATTGCAAATTGCGTGAAGTACGCGATGCCGAGCAGCAGCTAGTCGATTTATCCCCTGCCGAAATTGATCTGTTGTTAGTATTTGTAAAGCACCCACAAACCGTTTTGAATCGTGATTATTTGATGCAGCAAACCCGAGGGCGTGATGCAGCTCCCTTTGATCGTACCATTGATGTACGGGTTGGACAGTTGCGCAAGAAGCTACCGATTGCGG
Organism: Thiolinea sp.; assembly: GCA_049292455.1. Lineage (GTDB taxonomy): Bacteria > Pseudomonadota > Gammaproteobacteria > Thiotrichales > Thiotrichaceae > Thiolinea. The sequence goes on along the minus strand of JBATRF010000038.1, from coordinate 210,800 downwards.
ATGAGCAAACCCTATTTAAGACAGTACGCGGCGGTGGATATATGCTGACGCAAGCGGTTGAGCGAGTACGTAGCGTGCAGACTTAAGCCGCTAAATCTTGAATTGAATCAGCTTGCTGTAGCAATTCAGCGAAATAAACTTCCACCGCTTTCGCTTGCGTAGCCGTTGATTCTTCTGCATACATCGCAGCCCGAAAAGAATTGCTATTCGGCAAGCTGGTGGTGTACCAAGCGATATGTTTACGCGCAATCCGGCAGCCTGAGTATTCCCCATAAAACGCATACAAATCGGCTAAATGCTGCAAGACGACTTCACGAATTTCGCTAATGTTAGGCGCGGCTAATAGCTCACCGGTCTTTAAATAATGGCTGATTTCGCGAAAAATCCAAGGGCGACCTTGTGCAGCACGACCAATCATAATCCCATCGGCGCCGGTTTGTTCGAGCACAAATTTCGCTTTGGCAGGGCTATGAATATCGCCATTGGCAATCACTGGAATTTTGAGAGTTTGCTTCACTTCGCGAATTAGTTCATAGCGCGCATCGCCGGTATACATTTGCTCGCGAGTGCGCCCGTGAATCGCCAGTGCTGCAATCCCAGCTTGTTCGGCGCGCTGAGCAACCCGCAGAATATTTTCTTGCCCATTCGCAAAGCCTAAGCGAGTTTTTAAGGTGACTGGCACATCGACAGCAGCCACTACTGCATCCAAAATCGCAGCAACTAAATCTTCATCCTGCAATAAAGCCGAACCTGCTAAGCGCTTACACACTTTCTTAGCAGGGCAACCCATATTGATATCGACAATTTGTGCACCATTTGCGACTTGATAGCGGGCTGCTTCAGCCATTTGCGCAGGCTCTGAACCGGCAATTTGGGCAGAAATCGGCGCAAGCTCACCTTCAAAATTGGCACGAAACATCGACTTTTTTTGCGCGTATAAAGTCATATCAGACGCCATCATTTCGCTAATCGCATGGCCAGCGCCGAAATGTTTACACAGCGTGCGGAATGGGCGATCAGTGACTCCCGCCATTGGAGCCACAATCAGGTTATTGTTTAAGGTGTAAGAGCCGATTTTCATAGCGGCTAAGTTTATCAGCTTCTAGCCGCTATGCGAGTACTGCTGCAGTTAGAGGCGTTGCAAGACTTCCATGCGCTGTTGAATTTTCACTTGCCAGCTTAAAGTCAAACCTTGAGTCCGTGCCATACTGCGCAAGATTAGGAAGTTAGGGCGATGCTCTTCATAGGCTGCTAAGAAATTGCGTAATGACATCGGGTTAAAGCGCTCGACTAACTCCATGCTATCACCTAGCTCAACGCTGCCTGCTTCCAGCACCCGATAATACCAACCCGGAATATGTTGAGCCGCAATAAACTTGGCTAAGCGTTCGTCGTCGAATTTGCTATTGATTTTCCAACACGGATTACGCGGCTGCGAAACTTGTACTAAAGCGCTACCGATGCGGTAGATATCGCCGATATGTACATTATCTTCATGCATACCCGCGATGGTGAAGTTTTCCCCCATGCTGCCAATCGGCATACGGGCAGCGAGTTCGGGGAAGGCCGCATGCAGACGTACATAGCTGGCAATGGCGTATTGATGCAGTGCTTTTTCCGCACCGCCATGTACCCGCTTATCCACTTGAATATCGCCTTTGATGCCTTCCTCATCAATCGCTGCTTGTTTAATCGGGTCTTTCCAAATCCCTGTGAAAGCCTGATTTTCACCAATGCGCCGCGGTGTGCTGGTCGCATATAAATGTCCTACTGCAAAAGAACTCATGCTACCTCTCCCCAGTTGCATGATTTAAAGACTTGAGCTGAAGCACGACTACCTCCATGCTCGCCAGCTCTTTAATAGTAGGTATCTACTACTATTCTTTTTCTTTTAGCACAAAGCTCGAAATAATTCTGACTGACGCAAGTGACTGTTGCTAAATACCGCGAAACACTGCTTTACGCTTTTCTACAAAAGCAGCCATCCCTTCTTTTTGGTCAGATGTGGAGAAGCTTAAACCAAAAGCTTGCTCTTCCAGTAAACACGCGGTTGCTAATTCTAAATCCTGCCCACGAATCACTAATTGCTTACACATTTGAACGGCTAAGGGCGCTTGAGCGGCAATTTCACGTGCGATTTTCAAGGCTTCATTCATCAGTTCATCAGCAGGGTAGACATGATTAGCTAAGCCCCAATTTAAAGCAGTTGCTGCATCAATCCGCCGACCTGAGACTAGTAGCTCCAGCGCTTTAGAACGACCAATTAAGCGGCTTAAGCGTTGCGTACCTCCAAAACCAGGCGTTACGCCTAAAGCGACTTCTGGCTGACCAAATTGAGCGGTTTCGGCGGCAAGAATCCAATCGCAGCTCATCGCAAGTTCACAACCGCCACCCAAAGCAAAGCCATGTACCACCGCAATCACTGGGATCGGTAGCAGCTCTAAACTACGAAAGGCCTGCATGCCTTGATGCCCAAAAGCTTGGCCTTCAATCGCCGTTTTGGTTTGCATTTCTTTAATATCAGCACCCGCTGCGAAAGCTTTTTGCCCTGAGCCTGTGACTAGCAGTACGCGCGCATCGGCTTGATTTTTCAGGTAGTTAGCCGCTGCGTGAATTTCCTCTAAGGTTTTGGCATTGAGCGCATTGTATTGCGCGGGGCGATTGATCGTGAGGCAATAAATACCCGGTTCGACCTCTGCTAATAGGATATTTTCAAATTCCACAAATGACTCCTCGAAATAGGCTAGCTAGAGTATAGCCACTGTTATAAATCGAGGCTATGTGCTGACCGTTTAGCGCAAATATCCCAATTCAAAACAATGCTATCAGACGTTTAAACTGAAAAATGATATTCTTAAAATTGATAAAGCCCCATAAAAATACAGGAGGAGCTGTCTGTGTACCAACAAGTGGAACAGCGCTTAGCTGCGATTGAGCAGAACCAATTACAGGCCACTTTGCGAGAAAGCCGCACTGGTCTAGAGAAAGAAAGTTTACGCGTTACCCCTGATAGCACCTTAGCACAAACGGATCATCCGAAAGTCTTAGGCTCTGCGTTAACGCATCCGTGGATTACGACCGATTATGCTGAGTCCTTGATTGAGTTAATTACCCCGCCCCAAGCGCGTGCCACAGAAACCTTAGATTTTCTGCTAGATATAGAAACTTTTGTGTATCAGCATTTGGCTCGCGAGCTGCTGTGGACAACTAGCATGCCCTGCGTGCTGCATGGTGAAGATGATATTCGGATTGCTGAATACGGTAGTTCCAACGCAGGCTTGATGAAGCATGTCTATCGGCAAGGTTTAGCTTGGCGCTATGGCAAAACCATGCAAGTGATTGCAGGTATTCACTTTAATTATTCGATAGCTGAATCCTTCTGGGAGCCTTGGCAGCAAGTGGAAGGGCATAGCGGCAGTTTGCGTGAATTCCGTGATGAACAATACATGGCGCTTACCCGCAATTTGCTGCGTTATGGTTGGCTGGTTATTTATCTATTCGGTACTTCGCCAGCGATTTGCAAAAGTTTCTTAGGTGGGCGCAAAGCGCCAGAAACTATGCTGGAATTGAATGAATATACTTTGTATGAGCCGTATGGCACTTCTTTGCGCATGGGCAATATTGGTTATACCAATAGCAAAGAAAATGAGAGTGGGGTACAGGTCTGCTATGACTCAGTGCAAAGTTATACCAATAGCCTGTGGAAAGCGATTCACCAACCCAGCCCTGAGTATGCAAAAATTGGGGTGAAAGTGGATGGTGTTTATCGCCAGCTCAATACCAATATCCTGCAAATTGAAAATGAATATTACAGTACCGTGCGCCCCAAGCAGCCCTTGCAGCGCTTTGAAAAACCAGTACATGCGCTGCAAGATCGAGGCATTAAATACATTGAATTACGTTCAGTCGATATCAATGCTTTCCATCCAGCGGGCTTAACGCATGATCAGCTGCGCTTTTTAGAAGTGTTTATGCATTTCTGCTTGCTCCAAGCTAGCCCTAAAATTGATGCGAATGAACGGCAGATGATTAATAGCAATCAAATGCTGGTGGCTCATCAAGGACGTAAACCCCAGTTAATGTTACAGCAGCCCGAGCGGGATATTAGCTTGCAAACTTGGGGCTTAGAATTGTTGGGGCAAATGCTCAAAGTTGCTGATTTATTGGATGCAGTGCACCAAGAAACGCATTATCACCAAGCGGTGCAGCAACAGATTGAATTAGTGCTTAATCCTGAACTCACACCTTCCGCACAAATGATGGCGGAAATGCATGAAAAAGGTGCGAGTTTCTTTAGTTTTGCTCAGTCTAAATCAGCTAAACATCGTGATTTCTTTTTAGCAAGAAAGTTATCTCCCGAGCGTAAAGCTGAGTTTATTCAGATGGCGAAAGAGTCGCTGGAGCAGCAGCAAATTATTGAAAAATCTGATAAAATTGGCTTTGATCAATTCCTGCATGCTTATTTTTCTGAGGAATTATAAGTAAATGAGGATTTGCTTATGTAAATAAGCGAGCAATGCAAGCGAAATTTATCAATATTTTTCTTTCATTGAAACAAAACTACTATACACTAGTAATTGCTGAGGGCTTGATGCCTAAGTGTTACGGGTAATTTGTGTGTCTGCTTGCCCGTCAACTAATTGAATTTCCGCAGCACACAATAGATGAGATGACTACAATTGAATATTTACGTTGGAAACCTGGCCTACGCGACTACTGAAGAAGACCTCCGTAGCATTTTTAGTGCCTTCGGTGATGTTAGCAAAGTTAGCATTATTAAAGATAAAGAAACTGGCCGTTCAAAGGGTTTCGGTTTCGTAGAAATGCCTGATAACAGTGCAGCGCAAGCGGCTATCAATGGCTTAAATGACACCGATATCGGTGGTCGTAATGCCAAAGTAAACGAAGCTAAACCACGTGAAAACGGCGGTGGCGGCGGTGGTGGCGGCGGTCGTCCTCCACGTCGTGATGGCGGTGGCTTCGGTGGCGGCGGTGGTCGCGGTGGCGACCGTGATGGCGGCGGTTATCGTAACCGTTATTAATCAATAACGCTTTACACAAATACCGTAAAGGCTGGTCTAGTACCAGCCTTTTTTATTATTAAATATATTGTTAAAAAAACCTTAATTTTCATAAAAAAATAAAAATATCTCCTAAACTCAAATAGAACTGCTGATTGCAGATAAATATTAAATTAGGTGTTAGTTGGTATTTAAGCTGGTCTATGTCTATAACTTATCAGTTATTGTTTCAGCTTGGTCGAAGATTTAAGTGCTTAATTAGAAACTAACGAAAACTATTTTTAAATGCTTTTATTCTATAAATTTTAGGGACTTATACATGAATTATCGTATTGCAATTGCTTTAGCTGCTACTTTATTTACTTCTGCGGGTTTAATTCAAGCTGAGACTGCTCCAGCAGCGGCTGCTACTACAGCACCAGCAGCGACTGCAGTCGCTGGCTCAACGGTCACAGCAGTGACGGTTACCGAGTTTGTTAATGTAGTAAATGGCTGGAGTGCTGAAAAATCCATTTTGGATAAGAAAGTGGTTAATGAAAAAGGTGATAAATTAGGGGAAGTGGAAGATGTAATTATCGCCCCTGATACTTCTCTTTCTTATGCAATCGTCGATGTGGGTGGCTTTTTAGGAATGGGTGAACATAGAGTCGCTGTCCCAATGAAATATTTCCAAATGAAAGATGGTGATATTGTTGTCAATGGCGCAACTAAAGATATGTTGAAAGAAGTTCCAGAGTTTAAATACAATAAATAATTAATTTTAATTAGTTATTTGTTTCCTCAAATACCTGCTGAAATGCAGGTATTTTTGTTTATACACTGATAGCTAAAAAAGTGATATTTTAATCTTTTTATATCACTTTAAAAGAAATACTCGCTGCGGCATACTTGCGCGAATCCTTAATCTTTAGCCTGAATGAGAGCAGTTATGACCGTGTTGAGTGCACAACAATTAGAGCGTATTACCTCCGCCGTCACGGATTTAAGCCCTGTCCAATTGGCTTGGTTGGGTGGCTATCTTTCAGGTTTGTCAATGGGCAAGGATAATGTAATTCCTTTTCCACAACGTAGCACGGCAGTCTCCACCACTTCAGCACTTGCACCTATCGTAAGTACTGCTGTCGCCATAAAAACGTTGATTCTGTATGGCACACAAACAGGTAATGGCAAGAAGATTGCCGAGCAATTATCGGCTGGTTTAAAAGCGCAGGGTGGCGAAGTTAGTGTCACTAGCATGAAAGATTATCGCCCACAGCAGCTCAAACAAGAGCAGCGCTTAGTGGTGATAGTGAGCACTCATGGCAATGGCGAACCACCGGATGATGCCCGTGCTTTCTTTAACTTTATCCAATCAGCTCGTGCACCGCGTTTAGAAAAGCTGGAATACACCGTCTTAGCGTTAGGCGACTCTAGTTATGATGAATTCTGCCAAGCCGGAGCGGTGCTTGATGCGCGCTTTGCAGAATTAGGTGCGAAACGTGCTTTAGAACGTGTGGATTGTGATGTTGACTTCGCAAAACCTGCTAAAGCTTGGCAAGAGCAAGTATTAGTACAATTCAAACCGGAAACTGAAGCAGCGAATACTCAATTTGTAGCTAATCCGGTCGCTGCGAGTGTGAGTGAGGCGTTATATTCAACTGAAAACCCTTTCAAGTCAGAATTGCTGAATAGCATCAACTTGACTGATACGGGTTCTAGCAAAGAAGTCTTACATTTAGAGTTTTCTTTAGATGGCTCAGGCATTCAATATCAACCCGGCGACATTCTTGCAGTACAAGTGCATAACGACACAGCTTTAGTGGATGAAGTTTTAAAGCAAGGCAAATTCACTGGCTCGGAAACTGTTAAAGTCGATGATAGTAATTTGGATTTACGCTCTGCTTTAACCAGTAAATTAGAGCTGTCTACAGTCACTAAGCGTCAATTGAAGCAGTACGCACAACTGATCAATCACACTGAATTGCTCGCTGCGCTGGAAGATAAAGAAGCGCTCAAAGATTTTCTCTGGGCGGCTGATTGGGCTGATGTCTTACACACTTATCCTAGCAGTTTGGACGCACAAACTCTGGTCGGTTTATTACGCCCTTTGCAAGATCGTCAATATTCAATCGCCTCTAGCCCGAATGCTCATCCTGATGAAGTACATTTGTTGGTGAAGCGAGTGACTTATGATTTCAATGGCCGCGAGCATTTAGGCATAGCCTCGAATGGCTTAGCGCGCTTACACGCCGGTGATCTGAGTGGCGTTTATATTAAAGAAAACCCACATTTCCGTTTGCCACATGACCCACAAACCAAAATGATTATGGTGGGTGCAGGTACTGGGGTAGCACCCTTCCGTAGCTTCCTGTTTGAGCGTGAAGCGCAAGGTTTAAGTGGTAATACCTGGTTATTCTTCGGTGAACAGCGCTTCCGTACTGATTTCCTCTATCAAACCGAATGGCAGGGTTTACTGCAATCGGGCGTGTTAGAGCGTATGAGCGTCGCTTTTTCGCGTGATCAAGAAGAAAAAGTTTATGTGCAAAATCGCTTGTTAGAAGCGGGTGCAGAGGTTTATCAGTGGTTGCAAACAGGTGCACATTTTTATGTCTGCGGTGACATGCATGGCATGGCGAAAGATGTGCATCAAGCGTTGTTAGGTATCGCGGTTCAGCACGGCGGCAAAACGCCAGAGCAAGCGCATGATTGGTTAGAGTTATTGATTTCTGAGCATCGTTATCAGCGTGATGTTTATTAAGGCTTATCTTGTACTAAATCTTATCTTAGTGTTTTCTAGTAGACAGTTTGTGTATATAAAACCTTGAAGTGACTGCCAGAGGTAGACAGATAACTTGAATAGTCTTAGACAGTTAGTTTATGAATAAAGTTGGTCAATGCACACGTCATTGGGTTGATCTAAAGCGCAGGGATTGGACGAATACTGCGCCTCGTCCTTTGCAAACGGTGATCTGGTATCCGGTTGCTGATGTAGCAAGCGAAACGTTTATCACTATAGGCCCACCCGACCAGCCTTTGTTTGAAGTAGGTAAAGTTTCCACAGATGCTGCCTTGCATACTACTGAGTCGAGTTTACCCTGTGTAGTCCTTTCACATGGGACAGGTAGTTCGGCCCTGCAATTAGCTTGGCTAGGCATAGCGCTTGCGGCTCAGGGGTATGTGGTTGCTGCTGTGAATCATCATGGCAATAATAGCCTAGAGCCTTATACAGCTCAGGGGTTTATGTTGTGGTGGGAGCGGGCGCAAGACCTGAGTGTTCTGTTGGATCAGTTACTTGCTGATGAAGTCTTGGGGGCTGTCATTGACCCTAAACGTATAGGTGCTGCGGGGTTTTCGTTGGGGGGGTATACGGTAATTGCCTTAGCAGGCGGGCGCACCGATTTGCAAGCATTTACAGATTTTTGTCATAGCTCAGAACGCGATGCAACCTGCGAGGCGCAGGCCGAGTTCCCTGAGATGCTCGCTCAGTTCGAGCAGCTAAAATTGGCCAATCCATCAGTACAAGCTTCACTTCAACGCCATCATGCCTCATTTCGTGATCCTCGTGTGCGAGCAGTGTTTACGCTTGCACCGGCCTTAGGTGGTGCGTTTACGCCTGCAGGCTTGGCAGAGATTAGCATTCCTGTGGCTATTGTTGTGGGTGAGGCTGACACCCTCGCGCCCGTCGTTACGAATGCCCAACGCTTTGCGAACGGGATTCGACAGTCTGAGTTAACGATTTTGTCGGGGCAAGTGGGGCACTACACCTTCCTAAGCCAAAGCACTCTTCAGGGTAAAGAAGTTTTCCCTCACTATTGTGTAGATCATCCTTCGATTGATCGTGGTTCGGTGCATAAACAGGTAGAGCAGATGGCCATTAAATTTTTTGCCCAGCATTTAACCGTTCAGTTGCCCTCTACTGGCTGCTAACTGCTTAGGTTTTTCTAAGCAAGGCACATTTGGCTAAGAACCCGACTCCCACAAGAAGACCCACCGCAGCAGCGACATAAGCAAACGTAAACATCGCAAATTTAAGGGCGGCAAAGCTCCAATAAATATAAGCCCAAAAACTCACAAACTGTCATGGGTTAGCGAGCATCACATAAGACACCGCATTTCTAGCGCATCTGCCACAGGTGCGCGGGTTGAAAGCAGGGCGCAAATCACTATTGCACTACGCCATGTTTAGCCAACCAGAAATAATGTCATTAGTATGAACACTTAGCATAAAGGTCAAATAAAGCGAGAAAGATTTGCTCATCTAGCTAAGAGACCAACCCAACGCGTTGTGTCACGCCAAACGCAAATGCCAACGATGATCCAACTCACTCACCTCCGCATTAAAACGCTCACATTCTTCCCGCTTTAAAGCGCCATAAATACGTTGAAAATCCGCGCCAAAATACTCGGCAATAAACTCAGATTTTTCAAACGCTTCTAAAGTGTCATACCAATTTAACGGCAGGGTATTGCTTTGCTCACCATAAGCATTGCCTTCCGCAGGTTTTCCGGGGTGAATCTTATGTTTAATCCCATGATGCAAGCCTGCTAAGACCGCCGCCACTGCTAAATAAGGATTGGCATCTGCACCCGAAGCACGATGCTCCACATGCCGGCTGGCTGCTGATCCAGTGGGCACGCGGAAGGTTACGCTACGATTATTAATCCCCCAAGTGGCAGCAGTGGGCGCATAGCTATTCGCTTTAAAACGCCGATAAGAATTAGCGTGCGGGGCGAAAATTGCCATGCTGTCTTGCACGGTGGCTGCCATCCCGCCGATGGTGTGCAGCAGTAATTTATTAGTTTCAGTCTCGGCCGCGCTCATCAGATTGACACCCTCAGCATCATTCAGGCTCACATGAATATGCATACCGCTACCCGCACGTTCCGTAAAAGGCTTCGCCATAAAGCAGGCAATCATGCCATGTTGCTCTGCCACTCCTTTAATGAGGCGCTTAAATTGAATCGCTTCATCCACCGCTTGCAGCGCATCTTTGCGGTAGACCAAGGTGATTTCAAATTGTCCGGGGGCGTATTCCGAAATCGCGGTTTCAGCGGGCAAACCTTGAATCGCAGCATATTTATAAATATCGGCAAAAAACGGGCGCATCGCTTCTAAATCATCCACGCTGTAGACCTGCGTTTGCTCCAAAGCCAAGCCCGACGAAGCCGTGGCAGGCACAACTTTGCCTTGCTTCCACGCTTGTGCATCCAGCAAGTAAAACTCTAATTCGCAGGCCAAAGCCGGATTCAGGTTATCGGCTTTTAGATTGGCAATAATCTCAGCTAAACGTAAGCGCGGATCGGCAGCCGCAGCAGGCATACCTGCCACTTTATCCATGCTCACCAACACTTGTCCGGTATTGGGTAGCCACGGGCAAATTTTTAATGAATTAGCAACGGGTTTGGCGAGGCAGTCCATATCCGCCACTTCCCACACTAAACCGGTGGTATCTACATCTTCGCCCAAGACATTTAAAGACAGAATCGAACTAGGTAAGGGGCGACCATTTAAAAACAAAGCATGCAGTTCATGCGGGCGTAGAAATTTACCCCGCGCAATACCATTGATGTCAGTCAAAATCAGCGCAATTTGGCTTAAATGCGGGTGAGCGCTTAAAAAGCTCGTCACTTCAGGCGAGCGGGCAGGTGCAGTCGGTTGCATGGTCAATCCTTAGTATAATTCTTGAATGAAAGCGTCGAGTGTGGAAATAAGTTTATCAATATCAGCTATTTGGGTAGCCGGACAGGCGAGCATCATATTGTGAAACGGGGTAATCATAATGCCGCGATTGAGCAGATACAGATGGATGCATTGCTCCAAGTCATCATCAAACGCCAGCTCCGCTTGATGTCCAGTACGTGGGGCTTGAGCGCTAAATTGAAACTCGACTCGTGCGCCAATTTGAGTAATACACCACGGCAAATCGTGCTTAGCAATCACTGCCTTTAAGCCTTGCGCTAAATGCTCGGCTTTGGGAATCATGTCTTGATAGGCTGCTTCGGTCATGACCTGTTCGAGATTGGCTCGCATCGCCCGCATGGTGAACATATTCGCGGACAGGGTCGTTCCCATGCCGCTGTGTCCATGTCCGTCGTGATCATCGGGGTTGCTTGCGGTTTGCAAGGCTTGCATTTTCTGCGCAACTTCCGCACTCACGCCAAACACCGAACATGGCAAGCCGCCAGCAATCGGTTTGCCTAGTACAAATAAATCGGGTTCTAAACCAAACGCTTGGGTATAGCCGCCGTAACCCGTGGAAATGGTGTGGGTTTCATCAATGATTAGGAGTGTGCCGTGTTCGCGGGTTAAACGGCGCAATTCGGCATGAAAACCCTCATCGGGCAACACCATGCCGATATTGGTCATCGCGGGTTCGCATAACACAGCGGCTACATCATTGCTCTGTAAAGCAGCTTTAAGGGCGGGCAAATCATTAAACTCGACTACACGCATATATTGGGTGAGGTCAAGCACTTGGCCTTTTAAACCTTTGCGGTGCACGGTTTTGCCGTTTTGTAGGCGCACCATCGTTTCATCCACCGTGCCGTGATAGCAGCCATCAAAGACTAAAATCACTTTGCGCTGAGTGACTGCCCGCGCCCAACGTAAAGCCCAGCGATTCGCATCCGTCGCAGTGGTAGCGACTTGCCAAAACGGTAAACCAAAGCGTGCGCTTAGTGCTTGGCTGACAGCAATGGCATCTTCACTCGGCAGCATAGTGGTATAGCCGTGGGCTGCATGTTCCGCAATCGCTTGAGCCACCGGAGTAGGCGAGTGTCCAAACATCGATCCGGTATCACCTAAGCAAAAGTCCGCATAACTATGCCCGTCTACATCCTTGAAATGTGCGCCATTGGCTTGATCTACAAACAGGGGAAAGGGTGTCGACCAATCCGCCATCCAATGCATCGGCACGCCGCCGTATAAATGCTGCTTGGCTTGCTCGGCGAGTTGGGCGGATTTGGGGTGGTTTTGGCGGAAGGTTGCGGCTTCGCGTTGGGCTAGGGTGGTGAATTTAGTAGGGTTATATTGACGTGTTGTCATAGGCAAATTCCAAAGAGCTAACTGTGTCTAACTATTCTCTCTGAATTGGGGGTGCTTAAGCAAACGCCTGTTCAAGGTAAGAGACTAGATTCTGCGCTAAGTTATTATTGGGTAAGTCTTGCTGATAAAGCGCTACACAAAAATGCGGCAGTTCAGGGAGTTGGCCGTTGTGCACAATCTGTTTTACGCCACTAATCTGGGTTTGCTCAAGCTGAGCACTCACACAGAGTCCCGCTCTGACCATAGCTTGTCTAGCAATATCATCATCGGTCACGACCACATCAAGCCAGTCAATGCCTGCTTTTTCCAAGACGTCAATCGCGGCGGCTCGAAAGATACAGCCTTTAGTGAACGCTAGCGGCAGTGGGCGTTTTTTCCAAATACAGCTAGTTTCAGAGCTTGTCCATAGAAGGGCTTGGCGGCTAATGATTTTACCTCCATCCGTTTCAGGTTCGGTGGTGAGAATAATATCGTATTGGCCCTCAGCAAATTGCTCTTTGAGGCAAATAGTGAAGTCCGTCGTTAGCTTGATGCCTGCTTTGGGAAAGTCACGACTGAAGGTAGCTAGCACGTCTGGAATATGTGGATTGATAATATCTGAGGGGACGCCTAAACGAATTTCACCTTCATACTCGGGAGCGGTCATGCGTCCCCAAGCTTCGTCATTCAGTGCGAGCATTTGGCGGGCAAAGTGCAGCAATTGATCACCCGCAGCAGTAGGGAGCATGCGTTGTACAGAGCGTTCAAATAGGCTTTGTTCAAGGCTGCTTTCTAAACGCTTGATCTGCATGCTGATCGCAGATTGCGTCATATTCAAGCGTGCTGCTGCGCGCGTCATACTGCCTGCATCTGCAATCTGCACAAAGCTACGCAGTGTCGCTAAATCAAAATTACGAATCCCTTTCATAGTCCCAGCCTATATCAAAATCAGTGAAATAATCGTTCAAAATTATTCGTTTTATTAATAGGTGCTTCCGCTGCTAAAGTCAATATCTGTTAATAAACTTAATTTAATTTCACAAATATTGATAGGTAAAATTATGAAACTATATAGTGTGATTGCAAGCATCCCTGTCGAGGCATGGCACGGGTTCAGATTCGAACCTTGGGTTGAACGTTTCAGAAAATGGCAAGTCGTTCAAGCTTTAAAACAGCAGGTGGCTAGGGAGCGGTGTGAGTTAGCAGAGTTACCAGATGATATTTTAAAGGATATCGGTGTCAGTGCGGGTGATGCTTGGCTAGAAAGCCAGCGCAGCAGTGATGATTTACCAGCATTTAGGGTCAGAATCGTGTTAGCTAATGCCCGCCGTTTTCAGTAGGCAGTTCGGTTCTAAACAGGCTATGCTGATGATTAGTATTCTTAATCATTGCTGAGGTCGTTGTGTTAAGTCTTAATTTCCTACTCACTTCACTGATTGTGGTCTTAATTCCGGGGCCAGGTGTGTTATTCACGGTCACGACTGCGCTGATGCAGGGACGCAAAGCGAGTTTTTATGCGGCCTTAGGTTGTACTTTAGGTATTGTACCGCATTTATTAGCGAGTATTTTGGGCTTAGCGGCAATCTTGCATGTCAGTGCTGTGGCTTTCCAAGTCTTGAAATTTGCAGGTGTTGCTTACTTACTTTATCTGGCCTATTTAACTTGGCGGGATCGCGAAGCTTTTAAATTTGATCAAGAACCGAGCCAAGAGCAAGCCAGCAGTTTGGTGCTCAAAGCCTTTTTAATGAATATTCTCAATCCGAAGTTATCGATTTTCTTTTTAGCCTTTTTGCCTCAATTTGTCAGTGCGGATTCAGGTTCTGTTTTAGGACAGATGTTGATTCTCAGTGCCGTATTTATGCTAATGACTTTTGTGGTTTTCTTAGTTTACGGCTTATTAGCGAATGCCTTCCGCCAATTGGTGATGCAGTCAGAACGGGTGCAAACTATCTTGCGCCAAGGCTTTGCGGCTGCCTTTGCCGGGCTTGGAATTAACTTAGCGTTTTCAGAGCGTTAACTGGATGCTTGCCCTTAATGAACTTCATATATAGACCTGCTTCTACCTTGGGGATAGGGGGAGAGTGCTAGGTTAACTCTTTAGAGATAGAGGGTTTACCCGTTAGAATTTAGCTGTTATTAATGATCGTTACTCATTTTATATTTATCAGTTTGATTGATAGCCGCTGGGAGGAGGTGGTGTAATGAGTTCTACTGCTATTGCACGCACAGTTCTTGTAACTGCACATCCTATTGCGCCCCGCTTATTATTTAATACTTCATTCTATTTTAGCCCTAGTTTTAAACATAAAAACTGGCTATTTACTACCCAACACGCATAGGAGAACTTATGAAACGGAGAACGTTTCTCACCAATACGCTGGCCGTCAGTGCTGCAGGTATTGCTATTAGTAGCGGCTTAGTTAGCCCAAAACTCGCTTTCGCAGCTGAAGAGCCAGCCACTAATGCCTTTACCGCTAAAACGCTGGATGAGGTCTTAAAGCTCATCAATGCCACTGACAATAAATCCTCAACTGATATCCAACTCAAAGCGCCCGAAATTGCTGAAAACGGTGCTGTTGTGCCCTTAACAGTGAGTTCAACCCTAGCAGGCGTCACTGGGATTAGCATTGTAGTTGCGAATAACCCAACCCCGTTAGCGGCGACTTTTACGATTCCTGAAGGCACTAAAGCCGAAGTATCCACGCGGATTAAGATGGCGAAAACTTCAGAAGTGATTGCACTAGTGCAGACCAAAGATGGTTTGTTTAGTGCTAAGCAAGAAGTGAAAGTAACGATCGGCGGCTGCGGCGGTTAATTCAGGTAGGAGAATAATTAGATGGCAAGCGTAAAGCTCAAAGCAAAAGCAATTGATGGTGGCTTGATTGAAGTCAAAGCACTGATGACTCACCCGATGGAAACCGGCTTGCGTAAGGACTCAGCAGGCGAAGTCGTCCCCGCGCATTACATTACTGAAATTGTCGTGACTGCGAATGATAAAGAAGTCATGAAAACCAATTGGGGCGGCTCCGTTTCCAAAAACCCTTATTTGTCTTTCAATTATAAGGGTGCGGTAGGCGATAAACTTAAGCTGACATGGAAAGATAATAAAGACGGGACGGATTCAGCCGAAATCGCAGTCGAATAAGTCTTAACTGTAGCGCTAGGAGAGGAACAATTAATGGTTAAATTACTGCTGCCCGGGCTGCTGATCAGTAGCCTAGCACTCACTGCTGCTTATGCAGCGGAAGAGCCTAATGCGGATGCTTACCGTCAAATGACTTACGGTGACCGTGATGCGAATCCGGCCTTATTAGTAGTGGATCGTGGCGAGGAGCTATTTAAGGAAAAGCGTGGCCCGAAAAGCGTTTCGATGGAAGAGTGTGATTTTGGTTTAGGTAAAGGCGTAGTCAAAGGCGTCTATGCGGAGCTGCCGCGCTATTTCAAAGACACTGATCAAGTACAAGATTTAGAGTCGCGCATGATTACTTGCATGACGACTTTACAAGGCTTTGATGCAGCTGAAATCAAGAAAAAAACCTATGCCAATGAAAAGGCGAATGAAGATAATACCGATTTAGAAGCGATTGCAGTGTATATCGCCGCGCAATCGGATGGCATGAAAATCAATCCACCGAGCGCTCATCCTAAAGAGCAAGAGGCTGTGAAAGTGGGCGAAGCGCTATTTTATCATCGCACTGGCCCCTTAGATTTCTCTTGTGCTTCTTGTCATGGTGCAGATAAACAGCGCATTCGTTTGCAAAATCTCGGCAATTTCTCCAAAGCAGGGCCAGATGCGCAAAAAGCGATTGGCGGTTGGCCGACCTATCGGGTTTCGCATAATGCGGTTCGTACTATGCAACACCGGATTTGGGATTGTGAAGGGCAAATGCGGTTACCCGATACCGAGTATGGTGCGCCGTTGAGTGTGGCTTTGATTGCCTATCTGACCTCACAAGCCAAAGACGGCACGTATGTTTTACCCGGCATGTCACGTTAAGGAGCTATGGCTATGAAAAAAACACTATTAGCTACCGTCGGCTTAGCAGCGTTTGCGGGTGTGGTGTGGGCTGCGGATGATGATAAGGCGATTCAAGCCTTGGTCGATCAATACATATCCACAGGTTATCAACAAGGTGAAAAGCAGCATTTAGAGCGTCTTAAGCAAGATGACACCTTAAAAACCTGTTCGGAAACACGCAATAAGCCCTCTGCTGAGCAAATGAAAGCGATTATGGAGCACGAAAAAGCCACCATCAAATACCCCGAAGGCAATAAAATGCTGGGTAATTGGGAAAAGGGCAAAGAAGTGTTCAATACCGGTTTCGGCATGCGTGTGGGGGTGATTGCCCCTGACAAAGCCGATAAACCACGCGGTGGTAACTGCTATGCCTGTCACACGGGCGATCCTAAAGAAGTTGCGGCGGGCAATATCGGTAACTCACTCACTGGCTACGGCAAAATGCGTGGCAATAGCG
Organism: Thiolinea sp.; assembly: GCA_049292455.1. GTDB lineage: Bacteria > Pseudomonadota > Gammaproteobacteria > Thiotrichales > Thiotrichaceae > Thiolinea. Next base: position 194,301 of record JBATRF010000038.1, on the reverse strand, counting down.
AGGAAACCGTTAAGTACACTTACGAAAAAATCTTTAATTCTCAAACGTATATGGCCTGCTCGAATATGCCGCGCTTTGGGCATAATGGCGTGCTCACGCCTGAGCAAATTGCGGATGTGGTCGCTTTCCTAGTTGATCCTGCATCACCTGTGAATAAATAAGTTTGAGTTGGAAGAACCCCTCCCTGCCTCCCCTTGTCAGGGGAGGAGTAACAGCGTTTTTGCATTAAAGTAGCCTTCTTTCCCCCTCCCTTGATAAGGGGAGGGCTGGGGAGGGGTTTAGGCAAGGGGTTCAACATCAGGAGTAGTAGCATGGGCATGAATCGCCGTGAGTTTTTACAATTATTAGCGGCTGCGAGTGTCGCGGGTTTTAACCTCAATCCACGCTTGAGTTTCGCGGCGAATCAGCCTGCTAATCCTTATGAATTACCTGCGTTTGGTAATGTATCGCTGCTGCATTACACCGATTGCCATGCGCAATTAATGCCGATTTATTACCGCGAACCGAGTGTCAATTTGGGTATTGCGGGGATGCAAGGCAAGCCGCCGCATTTGGTGGGTGAACATTTTCTCAAGCTCTACGGGATTGAACCCAAAAGCCTCGATGCGCATGCCTTCACCTATTTAGATTTTGCTGAAGCTGCGAAGCAATATGGCAAAGTAGGCGGTTTTGCACATTTAAAAACCCTAGTCGATCAAGTTCGTGCCCAACGCAAAGGGGCATTGTTATTGGATGGGGGCGATACGTGGCAAGGCTCATGGACGTCCTTAAAAACCAAAGCCCAAGATATGGTGGATGCGCAATTAGCTTTGGGCGTGAATGTGATGACGCCGCACTGGGAAATGACCTATGGCGCGGATCGGGTCAAGGAAATCATTGAAAAAGACTTTGCGGGCAAGATCGATTTTGTAGCGCAAAATGTGATGAGCACCGACTTTGAGGAACCCGTATTTGCGCCTTATGTGATTAAAGAAATCAACGGTGTACCGGTTGCGATTATTGGACAAGCGTTTCCTTACACTCCGGTCGCCAATCCTAAGCATTTTATCCCTGAATGGAGCTTTGGGATTCGTGATGATCGTATGCAAGAAATGGTCGACGAAGCTCGCAGCAAGGGCGCGAAAGTAGTCGTAGTACTGTCGCACAACGGCATGGACGTTGACCTGAAAATGGCGAGTAAAGTGAGCGGAATTGATGCGATTATGGGCGGACATACTCACGATGGTGTGTTCCAACCTGTGGTGGTGGAAAATGCTGGCGGCAAAACCCTCGTCACCAATGCAGGCTCGAATGGCAAGTTTTTAGGCGTGCTGGATTTAGAGGTGAAAGACAGCAAGGTTACAGACTATCGCTATAAACTCTTACCCGTATTCGCCAATTTACTGCCTGCTAATCCCGATATGACTAAGTTGATCGAAAAAATCCGCGAACCGTTTAAGAAAGAGTTGGCTGAAGAATTAGCAGTCTGCGATGAAGTGTTATATCGGCGCGGCAATTTCAATGGCACGTTTGACCAACTGATTTGTAATGCCTTAATGGAGCGCCTCGACGCACCGATTGCTTTCTCTCCGGGCTTCCGTTGGGGTACGAGTTTGTTACCCGGTCAACCGATTACCTTTGAGCATGTCGCCGATCAAACCGCGATTACCTACGGCACGGTGACACGCAACGAACTGACTGGCGAAACCATTAAAACCATTCTGGAAGATGTGGCGGACAATCTCTTCAATCCTGACCCGTATTACCAACAAGGCGGCGATATGGTGCGGGTGGGCGGCTTGAAATTTAGCTTTGATCCGACCGCGAAAATGGGTGAGCGTGTCTCTGATCTAGAGCTAGCCGGAACTGCCTTGGATATGACTAAAAAGTATCCGGTAGCAGGCTGGGCCAGTGTGCAAGAAACTGTGCCAGACAATAAACAGATTTGGGAAGTGGTGGCAGATTATCTGAAGGATAAGAAGACGATTAGTAAGGTGGAGTTAAATACGCCGAAGCTGAAAAATGTGGAGGGGAATCAGGGGTTGGCGGTTTAAATGCCCGAGATTGATAGATTGATCCCTGTGCCACACAAGAAATATGGCACAGGGAAAAGTAAAGCTTATCTTTACTTTAAGCGCATGCTCTTAGTTAGGTGCATGTACACCTGTATCTCCACTATGATTACTAATGTATTCATAACCAAGTACCGGCTGAGAAGTACCACCCTGCTTTAATACAGCATCTAGGAAAGTAGTAGGATTACGCGGAATACGGGTGCCGCCTAGCCATACTTTCGTATTCAAATCATAGGTAAGCAGGCTCGACTCGGTGAGTGTGCCCTCAATATTGGCACCAACACAGGGCTGAGTACTGGCCGCGCCCACTTTATTATCGAGCTTAATACAAAAAGAGGGATTACTTTGGTATTGCCAGCCATTATTAATCCTGTTTGCCCGTTGCTTGATTGGCGAGGTTGCTGGGCACTTGCCGGATGAATTGACAGGCAATGGGTTTTGACCCAGCGCATTGGTGCAGAAGGTTTCGTCACCATTTACATTAGACAAATCGATCCCCTTGAAGTGCAAAGATCGAACAGTACCGTCAAACGGAGAGTCTGGGCTATTCCAGCTGGGTAGCGCACCAGCACCCAGCGGGCTACAAAAGTTATTGGGAAGGTTTCTATATTTGGGTGAGGGATAGTAAGGGTTGGTTTGCAGATCACACAGGGTCACTGTGCGATTGACAGTAGAATCATTCAACATCCTAGCCGGGTTGAATACCATGTAATAGGGGTTAAATGTAATACTACCTCCATTCCTAGTTTTGATTTGTGGGATGGAATTAGTAGTAGCACTTTTCCATATTTCTGTATGCACTAATCGCTCTAGTGTAGGCCCGGCTCCGAAACTTTTATATTTAACCTGATCAAAATCTACAAACCCACGCTCATCACCAAAGCCATTATTTGTCGGGCCAAACCTAGTGTTAATCGTATAGGCGGTGCCATTGCTTTGAGTCAAAGAAGATGTCTGTGGAACCGAGTATCCTCCAGGTGTTGCGGGTGGAATCGTTGTTAATGGGCTTCCTCTCGCTATTATTTCATTTAACTTTCCAAAGAAGGCTACCTTTTTCACGGCAAACTTAGTTGATACTCCACCTTGGTGTTGGTCGTTGCAGGAAACATTCAGGAAATACTCATGCGCATTATTGAACAGCGCATCAGGAGAATGCGTGCCTTGGTGAATTTTAGATAACCACTGACAGGTAATACCCGCGTCCACTAAGTAATCGTGACCATAAATTTTTTGAACCGCCCCATTCATCCTGCCATACATAGGAGAAGATGAATTGGTGCCGGGTGGATTACCAAAAGCCATTTTAAGATCGTTAGCGACAAAAACTTTATGTCCGACATGATCTTCGTGAGGATAGTTAGTATGTCCTGGGTCAGAGTGCATCGCATAGCCAAAAGGAGGATAACCACCGCCAATGTAATCTAAGCCGCCCGCCTCCTGCACAATTTTGGACGTGCGCGGATCATCACCATGCTCATGCCCAAAACCATTCGGGCAATCACTGTCAAAAGCAGGATGCCAAGTTCTGTAAGCTTTTCCATCCTCAGCTACAGTCCAATACTTATCATGGCTGGTTTTACAAGCTGCAGTGAAAGCGGGGTCTACATTAGCGGGTTTTGGGAATGCTGGGTAGTGAGGCTCAATGAACGTAGGAGAATTACTACTCAGTTTAGTCTGTTCAGGAAGGCAATTCTGCTTGATCTTGGTTTTATCATAAATACAGCCAGAGACCGGCGGAGGTGTCACAGACACAACACCACATAAGTTGATCTCGATTGCATTATCAACCCAGGCATCACGCCTTAACATGATTTGGCTCTGAGTAGTCGTGTTGGGTAGGCTAGCTGTATTCCAGTCATAGGCCGCGGTATAAGTTAGTGTATTCCATGTGGCTCCACTATCTAACGACCACTGCATATTACCTTGATTGTTATCGGTATAGATTTGCAATGCAGTCAATTTTTGACTAGGGAAACCGACATTCGCTGTTGCAACACTCGCTATATTAGGTGCCCAGCCATCCCAGGTATTATCTATCAAGCGGGCAGCGTCATTCGCAAAATACCCACCGGTGCCAGAAGTGGTCATAGTGGTTTTAGCAATAAGACTGCTACCGGCTGAACAAGCGATAGGAACTGTAGGTGATGCTGCCTGCGCTACGTTAGGCAACAGCAGAGATGCTAATAATGTAGCGGCACTCACTAATTCATAGTGAGTAACTTTGCACACCTACTTCTGAAGTAAAATGTTTTCATATTTGCCTCTTATATCAATGAATAATATCGACTGATATTCATAAAAGATTATTTTTAGAAAAATATTCGGCTATGTGAGAGTTTTTTGATGACTGTATATCCTCATGTTTTATTGAATACGATTAAGAGGATAGTAGTAAATCAGGGGTAGCGTGGGGGTCTTTAAAATAAATTGCATCAATAATTTAGGGGGTTATTTAATTATTTTAATGAGTGTCTAGCGATGTATTCGCCGATGCCCCTGTCATACACTTCCACCAACTTAGAAAAAAAATCGTGCGACTTGCCAAGCGCTTTAAGTAAGTTCTGAAGTTTAAATTTTGACACTCAATGCTTTGTGCGTAGCGTTTGGTGATTAGATGTTCGGTGGAAGTACATGACCCAAGCTGTTAGCAGCTATTTAGCCCTCAAAGCTTTGTACCTATCCAAACCATAGTCTTCAAACCCTGCTTTAGCTTGGGCGATATGTTTTTCCAAATATTTATCTTTAAGCTCTTGGCTAGCATCAATGCGCTTCCAAGTGAGGGTCTCTGCAAATTCATTCCGCTCGGTCGTTTTGATGATCAGCCCTTCAGGGCTAGTATTGATTTGTACGTCACCAAACACCGCATTTTCGAGGTGTACCAGTTTTTTCTTAAATTCACCTGCTATAAATTCAAAAATACTGACATAGTGCATTGTGCCGCTGTTTTTTACAGTTTGGGCTTCGAAGACTAAAAAGGTACTTTCGTTTAAGCGCTCAATCTCCAGTTTACCTTTAAACATATAAAAGCCCTTGAGAGGATCTTGTTTAGCGCTTAACAAAGTTCGTTCTGCATGCGCTAGTCTATACACGCCGGCTATATCAGGGGCGGTTTTGGCTGCTACTGTGGGTTCAGGTGCAGCTACTGCGGTGCTTGGTATCGTTGGCAGTATTGCAGGTTCATCTGCAACTAGATTTAAGCTGCAACTCAGGCAGGCTACACTAATCAGGTTTAAGCTTAGGTTGTTGATTTTAATCATCTAGCCATTTTACCTAGTTAGGTAACTTAGACTGAGAGGATTTTTGGCTTAAGGGCTTAAATAATTCCAGCCTTCATCTTGGCGTTCCATAATCCGTGCTATCCCCGCCTGAGCTATTTCTACATCAGCAATTAAGGTCGGGCGTTTGCCGTCTTTAGCTTCCACTGTATCTAAGGTATTGCCACAAGCGGTGAATACCACATTTTGCAGCAAGAGGCTTTCGATCCGTTGTTTATGTGGGCTTTTATCGGTTAAAAACCAAATGCCGGGGCCATAAGCGACGACTTCAATTTCAATATTATCCATCCCATAATGCTTTTGTAGATTCACAATATTGTTCAATACATGGTCTTGCAATTCCTCATCTTTCTTATTCACTTGAATCACAAGGCGATGTAGATTGGGTTCAGCGTTTTCAACATCGGTAGCTGCTTGTTCAGTTGCCCAACTAGTCGGCATCAAATAGCCAGCACTAAAACCTAAACATAGGCTCAAGGCTAATGCAGTTACAGTATATTTACGCATGATAGTTCCTCGTTATTCTCCAATATCCACAGTCTTACCCTGCTTAAGCTGCTCTTCTTGGCGCATGCCTAAATGCTCAGGAAAGCTGCGCTCCTTATAGCCTTGGCTACTCACATAATTTAAGAGTTGCTGGAAGTGGAAGTTATACAGTTTGCCTTCCAAGCGAGTCACTTCTTTGCCTTCATCAAAAAACACCATACCTGGCTGATAGCTCAATTTGAGTGCTTTCAACCAGTCTTTCGGCGTGGTTTTAGTGCCATTGATATCAGTAATTTCGGTAGTGTCATCCGCATCGAAGCGCACGACAGTCAGAGCTTTAAGTTCAGCCTTAATCGCCTCATCTTTGAATAGAGTCTCATGCAGAAAATTGCAGTCACTACAGGTTTTGGATTCAAAAATCACCGCTAAAGGGGTCTTAATGCTGGAAAGGTCTTGAATGTCCTTAAAGGCTTCATTGGCTTGCAAAGTATACGCACCTTGCTGAGTTTGCTTGGCTAAGTAGTCGCTGAGGGTTTCAGTTTTATAAACTTGATTTGCTACATACTCTAAAACTGGCTTGAACTGCTCCGGCGAGCGATAACCATTTAAACGTGCTACTGTTTTTTGCTCAGAATTAATGAAAATAATCGTCGGGGTTAAACTGACCTCCAGTTCATCCGACAACTCCTTTTCAGAAAAGGCTTGGTCTTTAGTGTATTGAACTTGGCGATCCCCTTTGACATTGATCGCAATCACATCAAACTTTTCTTGGATATAGCTTTTGGTGGGGTCTTGGAGGAAATTATCGTCCAACATTTTGGCGCAATACGGGCAGTTATTCAGATGGAAAAATAACATGACATGTTTATTCGCATCGGCAGCTTCTTGAATATCGTCTTGGATTTCTAAAAAACTTTCTTTAAACCAATCTGGCATTTCGTGTTCGACACCGCCCACGACTTTGCCTTCAGTGGGTGTTTCAGCCTGAATTTGCGTCATAAACGCGAGGGAAATGAATAGACTGGCGATCCAAAGCCAAGGCTTGGTTAAATTTTGCATGAATTAATCTCCTTCCTCATCAACTGTTTAAGCATACTTGGCCTCGTGGAGAGAGGCGAGAGGCTAAGAGAGATATAGGGTTGAGCCGTTAAGCTGCTAAACCAAGCAACCCATTTAAGGTTTGTTAAACTGCGTGGGTGTCAGAACTTTAAGCATGAATAATAAATATGTCTATTAGCGCTAAATCTATACTTTTTCTATTGTGCTGCAGCTGCTTAGCCGCTTGCCAAGAAAGCGTAACCGCCGTCGCGCCAGCACCTGTACCTACGACAACCGTATTACCTACCAAGCAAACTCAGCAGGTGATCGTTGATAAAATCGATGCTGCCCAGCAAGTCAATCAACAACGCTTGGACGCCGCAGAAAAGTTTTAAGCTTTGCGTCCAATCCGAAAGGCTAAAGGCCATTCAGTGAGATAGCTGGTTTCATTATCCCAGAGGCTGGCGAGTTGCAGCTCTAAATGGCTAACCGGGTCCATTTCATGTGTTTTGATATAACGATCAGTGGCTGACCAACTCCGCAGATAACCCATCAATTGCGCCTTATTCCAATGCAATTGCATATTGAAAGCAGGCGCTGCAAATTCTTTAAAAGGGAAGGGTAAGTCTTTGTAGCCTGTTTCGACAATAGCGCGTTCGGGCGGCCAATAGGGGCCAACAATATCGCTGTAAAAGTTTTGTACTAGCGCATCAATTCGCGGCTCGTCAACCTTTAGAACGCCATAAGTCCAAACGGCTAAGACACCTTCAGGTTTTAAAACCCGCTGTGCTTCGGCATAAAATTTATCTAAATCAAACCAATGCAGTGCTTGAGCGATGGTGATTAAATCGACTGAACTATTAGCTAAACCGCTAGCTTCGGCAGGTGCAACGCGCCATTCAATTTGCGGGTGCGCTTGAGCAGCAGCAATTTGTTGCTCACTGGCATCGGTGGCAATCACTTGTTGAAACCGTTCGGCTAAACCCAGCGAAGCCTGTCCTGTGCCACACGCACAATCCCAAGCTAATTGTTGATCTGGGCTAATACTGGCTAGCCAAGTATATAATTCGCTGGGATATTGCGGGCGATAAGCCGCGTAGTTTTTAGCGACATTGGAAAAGTGATCTTTAAATGTTTGGGTCATGATTGAAGTCCTCTGCGAAAAATACTCTCAAACTCTAGGATTTTTTGCACTAGCTTTAATGTTCTGGCCTTGAATTTCGAAAATTAACCCTTATTTCTCTCAGGCGATTCAGTGCACGGAGCCTTTAGCAACGTGAAAAGATTTTGGAGATGGAAGATGAACCCAGCAGAACAAGATAAGCAAGATCAAACCCTTGACCCGATGGCACAAGCGAACGCTGAGCCAGCTACAGCAACAAACAATGCAGAGAGCGATGATTTAGCCAATGCCCAAGCAGAAATTGCCAAGTTGCAACAAGAATTAGAAGCAGCTCAAGCTAAGGCCAATGAAAATTGGGAGCTGTATTTACGCGGGCAAGCCGAGTCTGACAATCAGCGTCGCCGCTATGAAAAGCAAGTGGAAGATGCGCACAAGTTTTCGGTACAGCGCTTCGCGGAAGCTATCTTGCCAGTCGCCGATAGTTTAGAAATGGGCATGCAAGCTCAAGGGGATGCGGATAGCTTGCGTCAAGGCATGGATTTGACCTTAAAGCAGTTCGAGTCGGTGATGGAAAAATTCAAAATGGAAGCAATCAATCCGCTCGGCCAGCCGTTCAATCCTGAGCAGCATCAAGCCGTAGGTATGCAGCCGCATCCTGACTATGACAATAACACCGTCTCTTTAGTGATGCAGAAGGGTTATACCCTGAATGGGCGCACGATTCGCCCTGCGATGGTGATGGTCAGTAAAAAATAGCAAAAAAACATTTTTTCTGGGGTATTTAGGCTTGAAAAGCGATTAATAGCCCCTATCTAAGGATGCAGTTAGCAATCTCAGATTGCAGTAGTTAAAAAAGATTTCTGGAGAAGCAAAGTTATGGGAAGAATTATTGGTATTGACTTGGGTACTACCAACTCGTGCGTAGCGGTCATGGAAGGCGACAAGCCACGGGTTATTGAAAACTCAGAAGGTGATCGTACCACCCCGTCCGTGGTTGCTTTCATGGATGAAGAAGTATTAGTTGGCCAGACGGCTAAGCGTCAGGCAGTGACTAATCCTGAAAACACTTTATATGCAGTGAAGCGTTTGATTGGCCGTCGTTTCCAAGAAGATGCAGTACAAAAAGACATTAAATTAGTCCCCTACAAAATTGTCGCAGCTGACAATGGCGACGCTTGGGTTGATGTACGTGGTAAGAAAATGGCACCCCCAGAAATTTCTGCACGCGTGCTGATGAAAATGAAGAAAACCGCTGAAGACTATTTAGGCGAGCCAGTCACTGAAGCGGTGATTACTGTTCCTGCTTATTTCAATGACTCACAACGCCAAGCGACTAAAGATGCTGGCCGGATTGCAGGCTTAGAAGTTAAACGGATTATCAATGAGCCAACTGCAGCAGCTTTAGCCTACGGGATGGATAAGTCGAAAGGCGATAGCAAAATCGCAGTGTATGACTTAGGTGGCGGTACCTTTGACGTATCCATCATTGAAATCGCTGATGTTGATGGCGAAATGCAGTTCGAAGTATTGTCGACCAATGGTGACACTTTCCTCGGTGGTGAAGACTTCGATATGCGCTTGATTGATTACTTAGTGGATGAATTCCGCAAGTCTTCAGGCGTAGATTTGAAAGGCGATCCATTGGCGATGCAGCGTCTGAAAGAGTCTGCAGAAAAGGCCAAGATTGAATTGTCTTCTAGCCAACAGACTGATGTGAATCTGCCGTATATCACTGCCGATGCGTCTGGCCCGAAGCACATGAACATTAAAGTGACTCGTGCTAAGTTGGAATCCTTAGTTGACGACTTAATCAGTCGCACGATTGAGCCTTGCAAAATTGCACTGAAAGATGCGGGCTTGAGTGCTTCCCAGATCAATGATGTGATTCTGGTCGGCGGTCAAACGCGGATGCCGAAAGTGCAAGACGCAGTGAAAAACTTCTTCGGTAAAGAGCCACGTCGTGACGTGAATCCAGACGAAGCAGTAGCAGTCGGTGCTGCGATTCAAGGTGGCGTATTAAGCGGTGGCGTGAAAGACATTCTGTTATTAGACGTGACTCCATTGTCCTTGGGTATTGAGACTCTGGGCGGTGTTATGACTAAGTTGATTGAGAAAAACACCACGATTCCTACCAAAGCGAATCAAGTGTTCTCAACTGCAGATGACAATCAAACCGCAGTCACTGTGCATGTCGTGCAAGGTGAACGGCAAATGGCGCGTGATAATAAGTCACTGGGTCGTTTTGACTTACAAGATATTCCACCAGCACCGCGTGGCATGCCGCAAATTGAAGTCACTTTCGACATCGACGCGAACGGTATCTTAAATGTATCGGCGAAAGATAAGGCAACTGGCAAGCAGCAATCCATTGTGATTAAAGCGTCTTCCGGTTTGTCGGATTCTGAAGTTGATCGCATGGTAAAAGATGCGGAAGCGCATGCGGAAGAAGACCGTAAGCAACGTGAGCTGGTTGAATCGCGTAACCAAGCGGATGGCTTAGTGCATGCCACTGAGAAATCTTTGCGTGACTATGGCGACAAAGTCGATGGTGCAGATCGTGCCAATATGGAAAGCTTAATCCGCGAAGTACGCGATGCTTTGAAAGGCGATAATAAGGATGTTATCGAGCGTAAGAGTGAAGCTTTAGGTGAAGCTTCGGGCAAGCTGATGCAGAAAATGGCAGGCATGGGCGCAGGCCCTGAAGCCGGTGCAGCAGGTTCTGCGGGTCAAGCCGGTGGTTCTAAGCCAGCCGATGACGATATCGTCGATGCTGAGTTTGAAGAAGTGGACAAGAAGTAAGCTGTTTAAATAAGCTTGTGCAGGCGTGGTAGACAACTATCACGCCTGTTTTTTCTTTTGTAGGGCCCTAATTTGTAGCAGGGGATGCGCATGTCGAAGCGGGATTATTACGAAGTCCTCGGTGTACAAAAAAATTCGAGCGAGGATGATTTAAAAAAGGCGTTTCGCCGTTTAGCCATGAAATATCATCCAGATCGCAATCCAGATGATGCTGAGGCTGAAGCTAAATTCAAAGAAGCCAAAGAAGCCTACGAAGTGCTTTGTGATCAGAACAAACGTGCTGCTTATGATCAATTCGGTCATGCCGGTGTCGATCAAGCAGGCATGGGTGGAGCACGCGGTGGTGCGGGCTTTGGCGATATTTTCGAAGATATTTTCGGGGATATTTTTGGGGGTGGCGGTCGCCGTGGTGGCGGTGGAACGCGCGCCTATCGTGGCAGTGATCTGCAATACAATTTGGAGCTAAGCCTCGAAGAAGCGGTCGCTGGCAAAGAGGTTGATATTCGCATTCCAGCGATGAAAACTTGCGAAACTTGTTCCGGTACGGGCGCGAAAAAAGGCACGCAGCCACAAACGTGTTCGACTTGTCATGGTCAAGGCCAAGTACGTATTCAACAGGGTTTCTTTTCGATTCAACAGACCTGCCCACAATGTCATGGCAATGGCAAAGTGATCACTGATCCTTGTCCAGAATGTCATGGTCAAGGCCGGATTGAAGAGCATAAGACGCTCTCCGTAAAAATTCCGGCGGGCGTTGATACGGGCGATCGTATTCGCCTATCCGGCGAAGGCGAGGCAGGTTTAAATGGTGGCCCATCGGGCGATTTATATGTGCAGGTTTTCGTCAAAGAGCATGAGTTATTCACCCGCGAAGGCGATAATCTATTCTGTAATGTACCGATTCGGTTCACGACGGCTGCTTTGGGTGGGGAAATGGATGTACCGACCCTCAATGGCAATGTGAATTTAAAAATTCCCGCTGAAACCCAAACCGGCAAAAAATTCCGTCTGCGTAATAAGGGTGTGAAGTCGGTGCGTAGTTCGTCGATAGGTGATTTAGTTTGTACGGTAATTGTAGAAACGCCGGTCAATCTTACCAAGCGCCAGCGCGAACTGTTGGAAGAGCTGGATAAAACCATGAGCGAAGGTGGCAAGCGCCATAGCCCCAAGGAACATAGCTGGCTAGACAAGGCAAAAGGTTTCATTGATGATGTGAAGCATGATCTTTTTGGTGACAAAAACGATTAAAGCTTAAGCACAACGATGAACTGAAGGATGCTGAAATGACCGAAGTGACACGGGTAGCGATTGTAGGCGCTGCGGGGCGAATGGGTAAAACGTTGCTGGAAGCTTGCAATGCAGCCGAAGGCATGGTGGTGACCGTAGCGACTGAGCAGCCACATAGCCCATTGATTGATACGGATATTGGTGCAGTGGCTGGCATTGGTGCGAATGGTGTATTGATTGCCCCTTCTTTAGAGGCTGCTGCCAATGATTTTGATGTATTGATCGATTTCACCCGCCCCGAACCTAGCCTTGAGCACTTGGCGTGGTGTGTAGCGCACAATAAGAAAATGGTCATCGGTACGACCGGTTTCGATGAGGCAGGCAAGGCAGCCATTCAAGCAGCATCTGAAAAAATTAGCATTATGTTTGCTCCGAATATGAGTATCGGCGTCAATTTGTGCTTAAAGCTCCTCGATATGGCGGCACGCGTGCTCGGTGATACGGTCGATATTGAAATCATTGAGGCACATCACCGCCATAAAGTGGATGCACCTTCAGGTACAGCTCTGAAAATGGGCGAAGTGGTCGCGGCTGCTTTAGGTCGTGATTTAAAAGAATGTGCAGTCTATGGCCGCCAAGGTGTAACCGGCGAGCGTGATCGCAAAACCATTGGTTTTGAAACGATTCGAGCCGGTGACATTGTCGGTGATCACACTGTGATGTTTGCCGATGTGGGCGAACGTATTGAAATCACTCACAAAGCCTCTAGTCGTATGACTTTTGCTAAAGGTGCAGTGCGTGCGGCACAGTGGCTGCAAACCCAACCGGTGGGCTTGTACGATATGCAGGATGTGCTGGGGTTAAAATGAATAACAATACGTCAACAACTCCCGTCAAAATCTGGGATTTGCCCACGCGCGTTTTTCACTGGACACTAGTCTTGGGTATGGGTTTTATGTGGCTATCTGCTGAGCTAGGCGGCTTGTGGATGGATTGGCACACGAAAGCAGGCATCTTTATGCTGGCTTTGATTATCTTCCGCATTATTTGGGGCTTGGTCGGTAGTGAGACTGATCGTTTTACTTCTTTTATCAAATCTCCAGCCACCGCTATCCATCACGCTAAAGAGCTTAAGCAAGAAGGTACTGCTTACTACGCAGGCCATAATCCGCTAGGGGCTTGGATGGTGGTATTTTTACTCTGTGGTGTGCTTATCCAAGCTATTTCCGGCTTGTTTGTGAGCGACGATATTTTAGTAGAAGGGCCTTTATATGGCTTAGTTTCAGAGTCAACTTCCAAGGCAATGACTGGTTTTCATCACTTTTGGTTTAATATTCTGCTACTGGCAGCCGTTCTGCATATTTTCGCTGTCGGCTTCTACAAGATTCGCAAACGCACCAATCTGATCAAAGCTATGGTTTCCGGTAGCGCCGATTGGCCTGTTGATCAACAACCGATTCCCAATAATTTAAGCTTTAAAAGCCCTTGGCTAGCTTTGAGTATTTTCATTGTTTGCTATGGGCTTGTGTATTTTGGCTTGCAGTTTTTAGCAGGTTTATAGTGCTTCGTTGAAGTGGGCTAGTGGTATCTATAATCAGGAAATTCCTGTTTAAAGCGCTCGGCCCACTCGTCATTTAATTCATTTCTAACTTGCATGACAGGCACTTGAGCAAGCTCATTAATCTCAACACCGACTTTTTTAGCTAAATCAGTTAAGTATTGTTTAGAGGTAACGACGGTTTCATAACTTACAATTAAGGGTTTGAGTTTATATTGCTTAAAAAAAGCTAGCCAAGCCTCTTCTTCTTGGCAAATTTCTTGGATATGTGTCAGTAAAGATTGCGGTTTGTAAATAGCATCTGCATTGTAATTGGTAGATTTCTCCCACCCTAACGCCTTTCCTATATTTGTGCTTGATGCACCGGGTCTGATGATATGGCAAACCTTGGTTTGGCGAGCCATTTCTCGTGAAATAGCTTGATAAAGCTTATCCTCACGACGCAGAAATACCCATGTTGCTTCTTTATAAAAAGAATAGAAACTGTCCATTTGAATCTTGCTGGGTTTAAAGGCAACTGCAGTTTTAAGTTTCTTTAAATGAGCTTCTAAGAAAGATTCGGGTGTTTTTAGATGGCTGTGTAGCTTCTCAACAACTGGCCATTGCTGTTGCATGACTTTAATCGCGAATACACCATTATCAGAGCTGCCTCTTTGCATGACTCCAGCCCAAAATGCAGGTGCTTTTTCGGCATCTATATCTTTGGCTTGAATATAATATTCTTTAGGCTTACCCAAAACACCGGTGGCTTCAAGCTCTTTGCAGAGTAAGGTGGATCCAGAACGAGCAGTAGCGCATATAATAATTTTTTTCATCGGCTAATTTTCTAAAAGCTTACCTGCTTAGTTTAGTATAACTAAGCAGGTTTAGTAGAGCTAAAAGTTAATCTTCTTTACGATAAGTATCATGGCATGCTTTGCAAGACTCAGCCACTTTACCGAATTGTGGTTTTAGAGAGGCTGCATCTTTTGCGCCTTCAGCTGCTTTCGCTAGGTTAGCGGCTTCTACTTTGAAGGTTTCCATTTTGGCTTTGAAATCTTCCATTTTGGCTGCGATTTCAGGTTTAGCGCCGGTTTCACCTTCGTAGCTACCTTCAATGAAACCGTTGATAGGGAACTGGCTCAACGTTGCAACCGCTTGAGCGTTTTTCGCGAAGGCTTCGGCGTTAAATTCAACATCGCCTTTGATCATGCCAGCCATCGGGCCAAAGTGATTCTTGATCATAGTGAAAGCTGATTGGCAGTATTCAATAGCCGCTTCTTGTGGCGATTGTTTGGCTGCCCAAGCACTGCTCATTACTACAGCAGTTGATAACAGAGCACCAGTGATTAATGCGGTTTTCCCTAATTTCATCGTGTTTACTCCTTGATATTTAAAAAATAATTACTATTTAAAAGGTATTAGCAGTCTAAAGGGAATTGGCAGTATAAATGAACCACCCTTCGAGGCAAGTTACCATAGGAGCTACTATGTCAAATAGTCCGGTTTATACCAACTCATCTTTTTGGGTGAAGCTGAAGCGTTATGCCAAGGCTGCGGGGCGCGAAGTGGTCGAGCTGGCTTTAAAATTGTATTACTGCTTGCAAGACCCAGACACGCCGAAGTGGGCGAAAACGATTATTATTGGTGCTTTAGCCTATTTCATTATGCCGTTTGATGCGGTGATGGATTTTATTCCAGGTGGCTATGTGGATGATTGGGGTGCTTTAGCGGGTGCCTTAGCAGCGGTGGTAGCACATATAAAAGATAGCCATGTACAACGCGCCAAGGCCAAAACAACAGAGTGGTTTGGGGCAGAAATTATTTAAAGCAAAGTCTGAAGCAGCAGCACCGTCGATACTCACTAGCAGCGAATATCACAGTGCTACTGCTTCAGCGTGATTAATTACTAGCGATGCCAGCCGTTGTGCTGCGGGCAATAACCGCGACTCCGATGCACAATACGTTGATGCGAACGGTGCGGACGATTATTGTAGCCATAGTGTTGATAAGTCACTGGACGCCAAGCGCGATGCGGTCTTGCATACACCCGTGGCGAATTGTAGCGAATACCATAACTCACGTTTCCATGTGAGCCAAAGCCGATATAGAACGAGGCATGATTACCATGATGACGTTGGTGGCCGCCATGATGCCTATATCCATTATCATAGCCTCCCGCAGAGGCCATTGAGCTAGCTAGTAAAGTAGCGCCTGCTATAGCGCCTAAGCTTATTTTTTTCATTGCAGTATCTCCTACTCTAAGGGGACAGCATGTCTATCTGGGCAAGAAGGGCTGCTTGAAAGATGCTGTTAAGCTGAAGTTTAGGTAAGGATTGTGCATCAAACCCGTCTAAAATGTGCAAACACTATGGAAGTTTAACTAGCTGGCTGCTTGAGGATTCTGTTGTTTTAGATTGATTATTCTTTGAGTTAAAGGCTTTCTGTTGAGCTTTTAACATCTCTGCTTGAAGTACCGGTAAAATTTCCGCGGTATACAAATCCATCTTAGCCATTGCGGCTTTTGCATCAGGGTTGCTGTAAAAGTTGGCCAACACTTCTAATTCATTGGCAGTGAAATACTTGACTAAAGCTGCATCCATCGACTGGCTAATGACGGCTACATCTAAATGCTTGGTCAGCATATCGAGATAAGGTTTGCGCTCCGCTTCTGGTAACAAACTGACGGTTTGATCAGCAAGTTCTTGTGCCATCGTCTTAGGTGGATTGGCTTCTAAGTAACGTTTGGCTTGAGATTGGCGGTTCTCGACGTTGTCCTCTAATGCAAATGCAAGAGTCGTGACTGCAAAAATACTCAAGAAAAACAACGGTTTCATGCTATATCCTAAGAAATATAAGGCTGATTATTAAGTGTAGATGAGTTTGGGTAAGAATTGAGCTATTTGTTAGTTAAATTACTTTAAAGCCCAGAACGCTAAAATAACAGCAAATAATTAAAAAAATATTAGTGAAAAGATTTTTTATTAATTTTTTAAAAAAATAGGGCGAACTCGAAGGTTCGCCGCATCGCTGAGAGGAAACTGGGATTAAGCTGCTAAAGCAAGTTGAAGATCGTGAGCCAAGTTACACGCATTGCTGTGCTTGACTGGAATCAGGTCAATGCCTAATTCATCACGAGATTGCAGGGCAAAACATAAAGCGGGGCGTTGATGCTGCAAACCAAACACAAAGCCAACCGCGCCACAATTATGGGCAATTAAAGCTTGTAAAAGTGAAAGGCTAATCACCACTCGCTCTCTAGCCGCAAATGCTCGGATCAAAAATCCAAATAGTGACTTCTGGCTCAGCATAGCTAGCGTCGTTTTCAGCTTGTGAAACGATTTCTACAGCTGGGCTATCTTCAACTTGAGTCTCTAAAAGGGGTGCTACAGCGCTCATGTCGATTTCCTTGGGTGGTCATTGCGTTTTACTTAGTGATTTTAATGGTACTTAAGTGATTTAATCTTTAAAAGTGATATATTAAGATAATAATATCGACTATTTAGATTAAAAGAGGAGCTAGCCATGAAGCTGATTCAACTCCGCCTACTCAAAACGCTGCTCAGTAATGGCATGAATGTGTCGCGGGCAGCTGGGCAGCATTATGTGGTGCAATCTGCCGTCAGTCGGCAATTAGGCTTATTAGAAGAAGAGCTGGGTATGCCTTTGTTTGAGCGCAAAGGTAAGCGTTTAGTCGAGCCGACGCCAGTGTGTCGAGCTTTGGTCAAGCAAATCGATACGATTGAGCAGGCACTGGAAAATATTCGCGCCGTCGCGGATGAATATCGGATGGAAACTAGCGGCGAGGTACGGATTGCGACTACCCATACCCAAGCCAAGTATTTCTTGCCTGAAGTCTTGATGGAGTTTCGTCAGCGCTATCCCGCCGTGTCGATTCATTTGCTGCAAGGTGCGCCCTCGCAATTAGTCGGGATGCTGCATGAAGGCAAGGCGGATATTGCGATTTGCACCGAGGAGATTGGTAAAGCACCCGGTTTAACCAGTGAGCGTTGTTACGACTGGAGCCACGGCTTGATCCTACCAACTGGCCATGCTTTATGTGAAGGCGATTTAACTTTAGAGCGGATTGCGAAGTATCCAATTCTGACTTATGTATTTGGCTTTGCAGGTCGCTCCAAAGTACAGTCGACGTTTGAGCAAGCAGGTTTGCATCTAGATGTCTCCTTTGCCGCAACGGATACCGATGTGATTTTGAGCTATGTACGCTTAGGTTTTGGCGCAGGAATCATTGCAAAAATGGCCTATTCGTATATTCATGACGATGATTTAGTCTTGCGGGATTTATCCCATTTGTTGCCACCGTCTACCACCCGAGTCGCTTGGGCAAAAAACAAATATCTCAAGCAATATGTATCCGATTTGGTGCAGCTTTTGCTCGAACACGGTGAGAGTGAAGACTGGTATGCTTGAAGGCTTGCGCTAAGGTATGATGCGCATCTTTGCAAGTAATAGGTTTAGGCAATGAAGCGTTTTCTAGCAGGGTTCTGTACTCTGCTGTTATTAAGCGCTTGTGGCAAGTCAGACCCACAAGCCGTCGATAATTTACCTTGGCAAGTCGCCAAAACAGAACAAGGTACGACCCAAGTTTTTCATGTAGAGCTAGGCAAGACTACCTTGCGCCAAGCGATTGAGCTGTGGCATAGCTTCCCTGAATTAGCGGTAATGCAATCACGCACTAACGAATACAGCTTAGAGGCTTATTTTGGTAAGCAGCGTTTAGGTGTGTTTGAAGCGAAGTTAGTCGCAGAGCTAGTTGCAGATGCAGCGACTTTGGAGAAATTCAGCACGGAGCATATTAAGCGTGAGCCACAAGCGAGTGGAGCTTGGCGGTTGACGGTATCTGAGCCGAATGTGAAGCTGGCTAATGATTTTATCATCAAGTATTTAATTTATATTCCCGTCGTTAATTATGAGCCGGATATGATTCGCGCGCGCTTTGGTGAGAGTGCTGAAGTTGTGAAATTAACAGACACCGTGGATGCTTGGTTTTATCCTGAAAAGTCTTTAGCCATGCTGATTGATGCGAAAGGTGGTGATATGTTTTACTACAGTTCGCCCCAAGATTTTGCGCAGTTGAAGGAAAAAATTCTTAAATTACCCGCCGAGCAAGTCCATGAATAAACCCGACGATAACACCGCAGAGCAGCCTTGGTGGAAGCAAAAAGAATTAACCGAATTCACCAATGATGAATGGGAAAGCCTTTGCGACCATTGCGCTAAATGCTGCTTAAATAAAATGGAAGATGAAGATGATGGCACGGTGTACTACACCGACATCGCCTGCAATCTGCTGGATGGTAAAACTTGCCGCTGTAGCAATTATCAAGAACGGCAAATCTTGATGCCGGATTGTGTGCGCTTAACTCCGCAAAATCTGGAAGGCCTGTATTGGATGCCGCCTAGCTGCGCCTATCGTTTGGTGTATGAGGGCAAAGATTTGCCATCGTGGCATCATTTAGTTTCGGGCAGTAAAGAAACTATTCATGCCGAAGGTGAGTCTATAATAGGTAAATTCGTATTTAGCAAAGATATCGATGAGGACGAATGGGAAGATCGAATAGTGGATTGGCCGCTGGAGTGGAAACCTTAACGGCTTTACGTTTAGATAAGTGGCTGTGGGCAGCACGCTTTTTCAAAACTCGAACCTTAGCAGTGGAAGCCGTCAATGGCGGGCATGTGCAGGTGAATGAAGAGCGTGCTAAACCATCAAGAGCAGTGCATGTAGGTGATGTGCTCCGCATTCGTAAAGACCAAAATACTTGGAAAATCACCGTTTTAGGTCTAAACGAAC
Organism: Thiolinea sp.; assembly: GCA_049292455.1. Taxonomy (GTDB): domain Bacteria; phylum Pseudomonadota; class Gammaproteobacteria; order Thiotrichales; family Thiotrichaceae; genus Thiolinea. The sequence continues at coordinate 174,950 of JBATRF010000038.1, read as the reverse complement.
AACGTCGCCCCGCTAAAGAAGCGGCACTGCTTTATCAAGAAGATGAGTATCAGCGTGAAGAGCGTGAGCAGCAGATTGAAATGCGTCGCTTACACGGGGTGAATGTGCCAGTGCGTAAGCCGAATAAGCAAGAGCGCCGCAAAATCGAAGAGTTTAAGCAGTCTTTTTAAAGCTATTGAGCCAGCGGATGCAAAGAGCCAGTGAGAATAATTTCACCTTGGGGCTGAGCTTGCGAACCTGCCGAGCTTGGCTCTAGGCTAATGGCAAAGTCACTAGCGCCTTCCAAACCTTTCCACATCTTGGCATTCAGGGCAATTTCTTGCTTAGCTGGCTCTAAAGTGCCCATACGCATGGGTGGTTCATCTTTCTTTTTAGAAATACACCAAAGGGTAGGAACCATGCCGTCGTGTTCTTTGGCTAAGTTCTGATCCATCATATCTAACGAGATGGTCATCTCATCATATTTAGCCATGGCTAATACTAGCTGATTTTGTTGCTGAGTCGATTTCAGGGCAGCTACATAAGCTTGTGGCTTGCTCGGCTGATTTAAAAAGAATGAAGTTAAAACAGCCGCAACAACCGCAGCTAAACTGGGTACAGCCCAAGTAAGCTGGTTTTGGAAGCGGCTCCAAAAGCTGGGTCGTGCTGCTTTTAGATTCAATTGTTGCTCAATGCCTTGCCAAACGCGTGCATGCACGACTTGTGGCGGCACTAGTTCAGCTAAGCCATTGAGTTTCTGCTGATAGGCTTGCACAGTAGCGCGTATATACAAATGCTTGGCCATTAACTGCTCAAAGCGTAAGCGGGCTTTGCCGTGGAGTGTGCCTAAAGCATAAGCCATCGCCAGTGGCTCAAAGATGTCGGGGTTTTTATAACGTTTCATGCTAGGCAATTCCTCAGCTGTTCTAAGCCGCGTCGAATCCAAGCTTTTACCGTGCCGAGCGGGCGCGCCATGCTCTCTGCTAACTCTTCATGAGTACAGCCATAATAAAAAGCTTGCAGAATGCATTCACGTTGTTCGGGCTTTAGATGTTCCATACATTCAAGTAGTTGTTGGGTGTCGCTACTCAGTTGCGTTAATAAATCGGGCGTAATCGCTTGCGAGGCGAATTCCAAGGACTCATATTCCACATCAGGATGAATCTCTGGGCGACTTTTTGCCATGCGCAAGCGATCTAGGGCTTGGTTGCGTACCACCGTTGCCATCCAAGTCAATGCATGGCCTTTATCAATGCTATAACTGGCAGCACTGTGCCAAATCTTAATAAATCCTTCCTGCAAAACATCTTCGGCTAAAGCTTCATCGCGCACCAAGCGACAACATAAGGCATAAAGTCGAGGCGAGCTTTGCTGATAGAGTTGCTTAAAAGCCGCTCCATCTTGGCGTCCACAGCGTAATAGCAGATCATTTAAAGAATCCATGTATTCATTCCTTAAGCTTAATACGCATAGTAACTAGATTTAGATGCATTCAATTAAAATCTTTGTGTGAATTAACTAGGGCGAATTAATTGACCGCTTAAAGCGTCACGAATTTCACTAGGATTAGTTTGTCGGCCTAAGGGCAAATCGAGCGCCAAATCGACTTGATCTGCAAAGTAGCGACTTAAAGTCTCAAGATCACGTGCAGGCGCTTGGGTCGCTGGATTAGCACTAGTGGACACAATCGGATGACCCAATTGCTTGCAAAGCGCTTGGCAAACCGGATGAGCACTAATCCGTACTGCTAAACTCACATGCTCACCACGCAACAGTGGCGATACTTCAGGTAGAGCCGGTAACAGCCAAGTATAAGGCCCCGGCCAAGTGGGCAGAATGCGCTCTAAAACTTCGGCACTTAACGGCGCAATATAATCAACTAACTGCTCAAGTTGAGCTGCAATCAGAATCAAACCCTTATGTGCAGGGCGCTGTTTAATCTGGAGAAGCCGCTCTAAAGCAGCTTGATTACGCGGATCACAGCCTAGACCAAACACAGCTTCAGTCGGATAGGCAAGAATGCCGCCCGCTTCCAAAGCAGTGACGGCATCTCCAAGCTGCGAACTGATGCGCATGGCATCAAGTACCTGTTTTCTTACGCGGGGTCTTTTTAGCGGTATCACTGGCTGCTTTACTTGCAGCGCTTTTAGCAGCCGTTTTGCGCGCTGGCGCTTTGGTTACCTTCTCAGTGGCAGCCACCTTTTTCGGCGCTGCTTTTTTCTTGGCTGGCTCTTTTACAGGCTTGGCTTCTGCAGAATCAGTTGATTCAGTCGTTGTCTCAGTAGTCGCTGCTTTTTTGCTGGTTTTCTTAGTTTCTTTTTTCGCAGGTGTTGCTTCAGCGATTAAAGCTTGGGCTTCTTCTAGAGTTAAAGTTTCGGGCGTTTTATCCTTGGGGATTTTCGCCTTAATTTTACCGCTGGCTAAGAATGGCCCCCAGCGACCTTTAAGCACTTGAATGCCATCGCCAAAATCACGAATGATTTTAGCAAGATCGCTGACTTTCTTTTCCTCAATCAGCACTAGAGCACGCTCTAAAGTTACCGTGTAAGGATCATCATCTTTCTTCAAGGAAACGAAATTTGTGCCATAACGTAAATACGGCCCAAAGCGGCCAATGCTAGCGCTAATAGTTTGACCTTCGGGAGTTTCACCTAGCGCGCGCGGCAACTTAAATAGCTCTAAAGCTTCTTCAAGCGTCACGCCATCCATTTTCATGCCAGCGCGCAGGCTTGCGAAAATAGGTTTGTCTTCATCGTCACGCGAGCCAATTTGTACGAAGGGGCCAAATTTGCCCATGCGTACTGATACTGGCTTGCCAGTTTTCGGATCAACACCTAACTCACGGGCTTGCAACACATCACTGCGCTGCACATTGTCCATTTTCTCATCGACAAGCTTGCTAAAAGGTTGCCAGAACTCATCCAATACAGGCGCCCACGTTTTTTCACCACGCGAGATTTCATCCAGCTGATCTTCTAAATTGGCGGTGAAATCGTAATCGACATAGCGTGTAAAATGCTCAGTCAAAAACTTATTCACAATCCGGCCAATATCAGTCGGCGTGAAGCGCATCCGTTCCAGTTCCACATATTCGCGCGCTTGTAAAGTGGAAATAATACTGGCGTAAGTGGAAGGGCGGCCAATGCCATATTCTTCCAGCATTTTGACTAGAGTTGCTTCCGAGTAGCGCGGCGGTGGTTCGGTGAAGTGTTGAGTGGCTTCAATATCATTCAATTTGACCGCTTCGCCCTCAGTTAAAGGTGGCAGCGGATTTTCTTTCTCCACCTTTTGATCGTCCAGACCTTCTTCATAAACGGCTAAGAAGCCCGGATCGCGCACCGTTGAACCAGTCGCACGGAAGAAACTAGTCGGTTCAGCAGCTAAATCGACGGAAATAGTATCAATCAGAGCATGAATCATTTGGCAGGCGACAGTACGTTGCCAGATAAGTTGATACAGGCGGAATTGCTCTTCGCTTAAATAGCCACGAACTTCTTCGGGCACACGCAAGCAAGAAGTAGGGCGGATGGCTTCATGTGCTTCTTGAGCATTTTTCGATTTGGTTTTGTACTGGCGTGGAGACTCAGGAACTTTGTCTTTGCCATAACGCTGGCCAATAAAATCGCGCAACTCAGCAATAGCTTCACCTGCCAAAGCAACCGAGTCGGTACGCATATAGGTAATTAAACCCACTGGCCCGCTGCCGAGATCAATCCCTTCATACAATTGCTGAGCAGTACGCATGGTTTTCTGGGAAGAAAAACGTAATTTACGCACGGCTTCTTGCTGCAAAGTTGAGGTAGTAAACGGTGCTGAAGGATGGCGCTTACGCTCTTTGCGTTCGATTTTGGCAACGGTTAATTTGCCTTGCGCCGCTTTAAGAAGACGCTCACGTACACTATGGGCTGATTCGCTATTATTGACGTCAAATTGTTCTAAACGCTTGCCATCTAAAGTATGTAAGCGCGCTGTAAATTCAAAGTTTTGTTTAGCGACTAGCGCAGTAATATTCCAGTATTCTTGCGGAACGAAACGTTCAATTTCTTCTTCACGTTCTACAATCATGCGTAGCGCAGGGCTTTGTACCCGCCCGGCTGAGAGGCCGCGCTTTATTTTGCGCCATAACAACGGCGATAAATTAAACCCAACTAAATAATCGAGGGCGCGGCGGGCTTGTTGCGCGTCAATCAACTCGTAGGCCAGATCACGCGGATGCGCAACTGCATCTTGGACGGCTTTCTGGGTGATCTCGTGGAAGACAACCCGATGAACTTGCTTACCTTCCAGTAAACCGCGTTCTTTCAGTACTTCATACAAATGCCAGGAAATCGCTTCCCCTTCGCGGTCAGGGTCAGTGGCTAGATATAAGGTATGCGCTTTTTTAACAGCACGGGCGATAGCATCGACATGACGCTGATTGCGGTCAATGATCTCGTACTTCATGGCATAACCATGTTCAGTGTCAACTGCGCCTTCTTTAGGAATTAAATCGCGCACATGACCATAGGATGCAAGTACTTCAAAGCCCTTGCCCAAGTATTTCTGAATGGTTTTGCCCTTCGCCGGTGATTCGACGATGACCAGATTTTCGCTCATTTAGCTGCTTTTCAAGTTAAATTTTAAAGATTCGCCTTCATTCGAAAGCCAATGGCCTGCATTTTAAACCTGAAAAGCTAACAAAAGTAAAGAGTCCTTGTGTGATTAGTGATAGACCGGAGTGGTTCCGTCGAGGGTCAAGCCCTCCGTCCATAAGAAACTATTATCTTCATCAGGGCGATTGACGAGCACCATCAGAATCACCCATTTCAAGCGATCTAGGGTGAAATCAGGATCCTCTAGGGCTAAGACACGATCAATGACTTGTTCACGCGATTCGTGATTGAGGACGCCCGCTTTGTCTAAAAATAAAAGATAATTTTGGCAGTCGGTATTCAGCCAGCGTTGTTCTTGCTGTGCGAAGATACGCAAAGAATGTGATGAATAAGGTTCTAACACGCATTGATGTTCATCACCGAGACTTTCGAGCCAAGTAAAAGCCCGATTAATCTCGCCGGGCATGAAACCCGCTCCCTGCAAATAAGCATTCATTGATTCGCGGTCATCACTTGGGGTGACTTCATCATCCACTTCTGGATAATTGTCGAACAAATAGAACAGTACTTCCAGTGTGCTTTCTTTCATCAAAGTCAGTCTCTTGATTACAACCGCTTGTAGCGACCGCCGCCACATGCAGCAATGTAGCCTTGTAGCTCTAGCATCAGCAGCATGGATGAAACCACGTCAGTGGTCAACCCTGTTTGGATGACTATCTGGTCAATCGGTACTGGCTCTAGACCTATGGTAGCGAGAAGCAATTGCTCTTCAGGATCGAGTGCTGGGGCTGTCCGTTCTTCCGTATTTTCTTGAGTTTCAATGCTTTTTAAGAAAGACAAAGGCTTGATGGGTTTAGTAGCTTGAGCTTCCGTTGGCTCAAAGTTTACACCTAGGTAAGTCTGTAACTGTGGGGCTAGTTCTTCTAGTATGTCAGCTGCAGTTTCCACTAATTTAGCGCCTTGACGAATCAAACGATGGCAACCATGCGCCAGTGGGCTATGAATCGAACCCGGAATGGCAAAAACTTCACGACCTTGTTCTAGTGCATGTTGCGCAGTCACTAACGAACCACTTTGTAAAGCCGCTTCAACGACTAAAGTACCCAAAGATAAGCCGCTAATAATCCGATTCCGTCTTGGAAAGTTCTGCGCTTGCGGTTTTACCCCAATCGGGAACTCACTGACAATTACACCTTGTTCAACGATACGTTCCGCTAAGCTACGATTTTTTGCCGGATACATAATATCTAAGCCGGTCGCAATTACCGCAATCGTATGCCCACCGGCCTCTAAAGCGCCTTGATGGCTGATTGCATCGATACCTAAAGCTAGGCCGCTAGTGATCGTGATTCCGTGCTTGGCTAGGTAGTGGGCGAAAGCTTGAGCATTATCTTTACCGTAAGTGGTGGGAGTACGGCTGCCGACCATCGCCAGCTGTGGCTCATTTAATAATTCGGGGTTGCCTGCGACGAACAGAATCGGTGGCGCCGCTTTAACATCATGCAATTGCTTGGGATAAAGCGGATCTTCAGGAACTAAAATATGCCGATGTTGGGCGCGATGTAGCCATTCCAAATCGGCTAAAGTAGCCTCAGCGGGAACAGCACGGAGATTTTGAATGACCTCAGGTTTAATACCCGCTTTAACCATTTCAGTATCACTGCTGTCTAGGGCGGCGCTAGCAGAGCCAAAGTGATTTAAGAGGCGATTGATTGAGGCGGGGCCAATACCTGCGGCACGCCAGATTTGCAGGCGTGCACGCAGTTCATCTTCAGTAATTTTCACGTATCCAATAATCCCAATGAGGCGAACGCTTAAGGATTACCGATTTTATCCCCATTTTTTATTTCGCGCTGAGATTCAGTGATTAGCGCGTAACTTAAATTGTCATGCACGCTATAAACAATCGCTTCACCTACTTTAGCCGGAGGTAAAGTCACTTTGGGCGTAGTGCGCGCATTACCACGGAAGCTTGCATAATGATCTTCTACGATATTGCCATCGGTATACACACCTAAAGCATAGCCCGGCTTAATTCCATGACTTTTGCCACGATTAATCACAACAATCATGCAGTTAGCCCCCATATACTCTGCATCATACAGAGCTGCAATTTGCCCACGAATTTTGGTCGGTGGCAATTGAATGGGCGCACGTAATTCGCTATGGCGCTTATCGACGGGTAGGACACGATCACCAACTCTAATCGGTTCATCCATATCTAAAATAGTCGCGGTCGATAAAGTATCCACCCTATCTACGCGTGCATAACCGCTATAAATCACCTGATGGCCTAATAAGGCATTGGTTTGTGGGTCATGAATGGGTTTATCAGGATGATAAATCGCATAGCGTGAGCCAACTCGTGGCTGCTTCATGTTTTTTAAATAAACCGTAGCACCTGGAGGAATTAGGCTTTCGCTATCTCTGGAAGCCAATAGATAAGGCGCATTCTTGATCGCGTCGTCACTCATAATTCGTGGCCATTCTAAGTAGGGGCCGAGAGTGACTAAGGTCTCACCCAACAAACCTTTTGGCTCAACACGAATTCGAGGAATTAGTTTACTAACGCCATCAGCAGTGACTTCTTTGCTATAGCTAAAATACAGAATGTCGCCGGGATAAATTTGGTGTGGATTTCTGACTTGTTGGTTCTTATCCCAAATTTCCGGCCAATAAGACGGCGTATTTAAGAATTTGCGGGCAATTCCCCATAAAGTATCGCCTTTCTGTACCACATAAGTAGAGGGCGCAGTCGGGTTGACTTGAATACCACTACTAGTCGGGCGATCAGCAAAGTTCAAACGGCCTGGTTTTTGTGGCATTCCATAATAGGAGTCATAATTGGGTGAGTTGGCATTGTAGGACATCGCAGGCTTATCAGCTGGTGAATTGGTCATACACCCTGCTAACGTTAAAGTAGCGCTACCTACACAAGCGGCCCATAGCAGATGGGAAAAGCGAAGCATGTTGTTATCCTTGTAATTCGAGCTTGTAGTTATTATTGGCTTAGAGGACTTTGCGTTATAATAGCCAGATGATTGAATTACGCGCACCACTTTCTGATTTTCGGTAATTATTAATATGGCAATTTTAGAAATTTTACATCATCCCGATCCGCGCTTACGCAAAAAAGCGACGCCCGTAGCAGTGGTCGACGCAAGCATCCGTGAGTTGCTGGACAATATGTTAGAGACCATGTACGCCGCTAAAGGCATTGGTTTAGCAGCGACGCAAGTTAATGTGCAACAGCGTGTAGTCGTGATCGATTTATCGGAAGAAAAAAACGCGCCACTGTTCTTAATCAATGCGGAAATTCTGCATAAAGAAGGCCAAATCGAGCACGAAGAAGGCTGTTTATCCGTACCTGAATACTATGAAAAAGTCACTCGTGCTGAACGGGTGAAAGTTCGGGCTTTAGGGCGTGATGGTCAAAGCTTTGAATTAGAAGCGGATGGCTTATTGGCCGTATGTATTCAGCATGAGTTGGATCATTTAGACGGCAAATTATTCGTTGATTATCTCTCGCAGCTCAAGCAACAACGCGTGCGCAAGAAAATGGAAAAGCTAACCCGCCAAGCACCAGCCTCCAATCAAGCAAGCTCATCACAGGCTGCATCTGGATGAGTTCAGGTTTGCGGATCGTTTATGCGGGTACGCCCGAATTCGCAGTGCCTGCCTTGCAAGCTTTATTAGCTTCAGAGCATCAAGTGGTTGCTGTTTATACCCAGCCAGATCGACCTGCAGGGCGTGGGCGTAAATTGCAATTTAGCCCGGTGAAAGAAGTTGCAGTTGCCGCAGGGATTCCGGTTGAACAGCCTGTCAATTTTAAAAGCGAAGAAGCAAAAGCCAGTTTAACTGCCTATGCTGCGGATGTGATGGTAGTCGCTGCTTATGGTTTAATTCTGCCGCAAGTAGTGTTAGATACGCCGCGTTATGGCTGCTTGAATATTCATGGCTCATTATTACCGCGTTGGCGTGGTGCTGCACCGATTCAGCGGGCGATTCAAGCGGGTGATGTAGAAACCGGCGTGACTATTATGCAAATGGCTGCGGGCTTAGACACTGGTGATATGCTCCTGAAAACATCTTGCCCCATCACAGCGGAAGATGGTGGGCAAAGTATTCATGATCAATTGGCGCAGCAAGGTGCGACAGCCTTATTGCAAGTTTTAGATCAATTAGCTAGTAACGGTTTAAAGCCAGAGCCACAAGACGAGCAACAGGCCTGTTACGCGCACAAATTGACTAAAGCCGAAGCAGAAATTGATTGGGCAGAAGCTGCTGTTGTGATAGAGCGCAAGATTCGCGCTTTTGATGCTTGGCCAACGGCTTATACGAGCTATCAAGGCCAAACTTTACGCTTATTTGCCTCACAAGCGCTGGAGCAAACCAGCACTGCTCCGGCAGGTACAGTCGTTGCGGAAAGCAAAGCAGGGATTGATATTGTGGCCGGTGATGGGCAGTTAGTACGAATTTTACAGCTACAAATGGCAGGTGGTAAGCGTTTAGCTGCTGCCGATTTCTTGAATGCACGTTCTTTATTAGGCGAGCAATTAACTAAGGTTGCTTCGTGAATACACGTGCTATTGCCGCGCGCGCTTTACAGCGTGCGACTTATCAAGGTGAGTCGCTCACCGATGTGTTTCAACATTCCAGTATCCAAACTCTGTCGGTGCGTGATCAAGCTTGGGTACGCAATGTCTGCTTTGGTGCTATTCGTTGGCATGGGCGCTTGGGCGCGATTCTGCGCGAGCTATTAGATAAATCCATTAAGTCTGCGGATAAAGATATTGAGTGCTTATTGCGCTTAGGTCTGTATCAAATCATTTATCAGCGCACGCCTGATCATGCAGCAGTGAGTGAAACCGTCCAAGCTACGCGTGCCTTGAAAAAGGTGTGGGCTGGCAGTTTTGTGAATGGTGTCTTGCGGCGCTTTTTGCGTGAACAAGAGACCATGTTAGCGGCAGCCGATCAGGTGGAGTCGGCGCAATATTCTTTCCCGACTTGGTTAGCGGATCGAATCAAACTGGCTTGGCCGGATGATTGGCAGGCAATTATGCATGCCAGTAATGAGCATCCGCCGCTGACTTTAAGAGTGAATGCTTTATTTACGACCCGTGAACAGTATTTGGCAAGTTTGCAGCAGCAGACTATTCAAGCTGAACCTATAGCTGACGCTGAAATGGGCATTCATTTGCCGGAAGCGGTTCCAATAACAGAGCTGCCTGATTTTGCGCAAGGCTCAGTATCGGTGCAGGATGCAGCGGCTCAGCAAGCAGCAATACTTTTAGCTTGCGAAGCGAATATGCAGGTGTTGGATGCTTGTGCGGCTCCAGGGGGGAAAACTTGCCATTTATTAGAGCGCTATCCAAAGATTGATTTAGTGGCTTTGGATAATAGTGCCAAGCGGATTAAACAAGTTTACGAAAATTTAACGAGATTAAATTTAAGCGCTACGGTAAAAGTGGCAGATGCTGCTGAGCTAAATGCTTGGTGGGATGGGCGAGGGTTTGATCGAATTTTATTAGATGCGCCTTGTTCGGCAACAGGCGTGATTCGGCGGCATCCTGATATTAAGCTGCTGCGGAAAAAAACGGATATTGCTACACTGCAAGAGCAGCAGGCAGTGCTACTCAAGGCTTTATGGCAGACTTTAAAGCCCGGTGGTTGGTTGTTATATGCCACCTGTTCGATTTTACCAGAAGAAAATAATTTACAAGTTGAGCAGTTTTTACAAAATCAGCCGGATGCTCGGGTCAAAGAAATTGAGGCCAAGTGGGGACGAGCGCTGTCAGTAGGACGGCAAATCTTGCCCGGCGAACAGGGCATGGATGGTTTCTATTATGCGTTGTTAGAAAAAGCAGCGTAAGTAAAGAGCATATAATGAAAAACTCATGGTGGATGCGCTATTTGTGCATCATTTTTTTAGGGTGGCTACTCGCAACAACGACCAGTTTTGCAGCGGAAGAAAAAATCACCGTGCGGGATTTTACGCTTTATAATAATGGCCAAAATAAGCCCCTAACCGCAACGCTGCATTTAGATTATCAACTCACAGATTATTTGCGCGATAGTTTATTAAATGGTGGCACGCTGATTCATGAAGTGCGCTTTAGTTTAGTTTCCCATAATGATTGGTGGTTTAATAAAACCGAGAAGTTCGCTAGCATTATTTCCGAGCTGAAATATCATTCCCTTAGTCGCCATTATCAAGTCGTGCGTAAAGACACGGGCGAGCATTGGAATTTCTCCAATTTGGCTTCGGCTTTAAGTCATTTAGGTGCTTTGGAGAATTATAAGCTGCCTGCTTTACCCACTAGTGTGTATAAAAAAGATACCTCTTTATACATGGAGGCTACCTTAGCCCCGAAAGAACCAGCGGGCTTGCCTTTAGGTTTATCGACATTATTTTCTGAAGATCATACTTTAGTCAGTCAAGGCGTATTGTGGGCTCTAACTCCCTGAAATCAACGGTCTTACGTTGGCTACCCACTGCGGTAGTGGGTGTGCTATTAATTATTTCTTTAAGCCTATTGCATCTGGCGACGCGTGATGCTGATTTTTTTCGTACTTATGGTAAAGGCCTTGTCTACCTGAATGCCTTTATTCTGGTGGTGCTGGGGATTGCGATCCTCACCAATCTGATTCGCGCTATTTATCAATGGCATACCCGCCAAGCCGGTTCACGTTTTACTTTGCGCCTAATGGTGGGGTTCTTAATTCTGTCGATGTTGCCCGTGGTAGTGGTGGTATATTTCTCGATGAATTTCATCGGTAAGAATGTCGGGCAGCAATTAGATGTACGCATCGCTCGCGCTTTAGATGATGCAGTGGAGCTATCACACTTATCCCTATCGATTCGTAGCAGCGCGCACTTGCAGGATTTGACGCGCTTAGCGGTACAGATTAGAGGTAAAGGGCGCTTAGAAGTCGCTGCTTTAATGGATAATTGGCGGGCTGCACATGGGGCACAAGAGGCAATTTTAATCAGTGATGATCAGCGTATTTTAGTCACCAGCGTGGATGAGGTGGCGAAGTTAATTCCACTCTTTCCCATTGGCGATTTAATCCGAACCATGAGCCGCCGGGACAATTACTCTCATTTAGAACCTACGGGAGATGAGGGCACTTTATTCATTCGGGTGGCTATGCGTGTGCGCTATGGTTCGGATAATAGCAATGGCATTTTGACTGCGATGTTTCCGTTTTCGGAGCGCGAAAGTAGTTTGGCTTCTAGTGTATCTTCCGCTCAAGAAGAATATCGTACGATCAGCTTTAACCAAGAAGGTTTGAAAAATACCTTTCGCCTAGCGCTCTTGATTATTTCGGTGCTGACGATTTTGTTTTCTTTGTGGGCTGCTTTTACCTTTTCACGACGTTTAACGCGGCCTGTGCGTGATTTGGTGGAGGGGACTTTGGCTGTCGCTTCGGGCGATTTGCAGAAGAAATTGCCGGTTTCAGATCGTGATGATTTCAGTTTGTTAGCACGCTCGTTTAATACCATGACTAAGCGTTTATCCAGCGTGCAACAAGAGCGCGAGCAAGCGCGTCGCCAGCTCCAACAAGAGCATGATTATCTATTTGTAGTCTTGGAGCATTTATCCTCAGGCGTGGTGACGTTAGACGAAGATCAAGTAATTCGGCGAGTGAATAGTGCGGCGAGTTTAATTTTAGGGCAGCCATTAGATACTTATTTAGGCCAACCCTTGGCTGATGCCTTTTCAGAGGAAAGTTTAAAGCCTTTTTTACAAGCTTTAAAACCTTGGCTCGATCAACCGCAAACTGATTGGCAAGCGGAAATTAGCGTGCCTTCTGAGCGTGGACGGCGAGTGTTGGTCTGTCGTGGTGCGGGCTTACCCTATGATTCGATGCAGCAAAAAGGTTATGTCTTAGTATTTGAAGATGTGACGGATGTGGTGCAAGCTGAGCATGATGCGGCTTGGAGCGAAGTGGCTCGGCGCTTAGCGCATGAAATTAAAAATCCACTAACGCCAATTCAATTATCGGCAGAGCGGTTGTCGCGTAAATTAGGTAAGTCTTTGGATGAAGAGTCGGCTGATTTTCTTAATCGCATGACCCGCACGATTATTCAGCAAGTTGATACTTTAAAAGCAATGGTAAATGCTTTTAGTGAATATGCTAAAGCGCCTGCTTTGGTCATCAAAACCACCCATCTCAATCAGATTGTGCGCGAAGTGGTTGAGCTGTATTTAGATAATCCGCAAAAAGTGCGTGTGGTTTTAGAAGAGGAAGCGTTGCCTTTATTAGAGTTAGACCCGCATCGCATCCGCCAACTACTAGTGAATTTAGTGAAGAATGCACTCGAAGCGATTGGTGAAGGGCGCGAAGATGGTCGGATTCTGATTCGTACTCGCTTAGAGGAAGTTCAAGGCGTGCAACAAGTAGTTTTATGCTTGCATGACAACGGCCCCGGTATCCCCGCAGAAATTTTGCCGCATTTGTTTGAGCCTTATGTCACTACTAAGCATAAGGGGACGGGTTTGGGTTTAGCGATTGTCAAAAAAATCGTTGAAGAGCATAACGGTAGCTTAGCAGCACGCAATGCTGAGCCAAATGGCGCTATTATTACAATAACCTTTCCGCTAACTAGTGGGCAGGATGCTCCGCATGTAACGGAAACAAGTCATTAAAGGAGGGTCAGTAATGACTGCACAACTGATTTTAGTCGTGGATGATGAACCAGATATTCGCCAGCTGATTAGTGAAATTCTTGAGGACGAAGGCTATCGCGTAGAAGTCGCCGAGAATGCTGAGCGCGCCCGTGAAATCTATCGGCAGCGCAAACCGAATCTGGTGCTGTTGGATATTTGGATGCCCGGTCTTGATGGCATTTCCTTGCTCAAAGAATGGCGCTCCACGAATAGCCTAGTTTGCCCTGTAGTGATGATGTCGGGGCATGGCACGATTGAAACAGCCGTGGAGGCCACCAAGCTGGGTGCTTATGACTTTATTGAAAAGCCGCTTTCTTTAGCCAAGATGCTATTGACGATCGAGAACGCTTTAAGAACCAGTCAATTAGAGCAAGAAAACCAAGGTTTGCGGCGGCAAATGGTGTTTTCGCACGAAGTCGTTGGCACTAGCAAAGTGATGCAGCAGCTACGTGAACAAGCCGGACGGATTGCGCAGCATGACTCCACCGTACTGCTATATGGTGAACACGGGGTTGGTAAAGAAGCAGTCGCCCGCTATATTCATGCCCATAGCCTGCGTAAGGATCGCCCTTTCGTCAAAGTGGTATTGCCGATGTTGGAAGCGGGCGCAATTGAACAAAAAATCTTTGGCGCTGAAGCCGATGGCAAAGTCATTTATGGCTTTGTCGATGATGCGATGAGTGGCTGTCTGTATTTAAGCGAAATTTCTGATTTAGATGCAGAAAGCCAAAAGCGTTTACTCGTTGCTTTGCAGAATAAAAGCTTTACCCGCCCCGGTGGCTCTAATCCTATTGATTTTGATGTGCAACTCATTGTCTCAGCCACGCATGATTTGCAGGACGATATTGAGGCAGGCAGCTTTAATGAAGAGCTTTATTATTTACTGAATATTTTACCCGTCCAAGTGCAGCCCTTGCGCGAACATGCTGAAGATGTACCTGAGTTATTAAACTATTATGTCAATCAGTTGACCGCACAAGATGGTTTGCCTTATCGGCATTTCACCTTGCCTGCGCAAAACTTCTTACGCAATCATCGTTGGTCTGGAAATATTCTTGAGCTACGTAATTTAGTGCATCGCTTATTGATTTTGGGTACTGAAGTTGAAATTAGCTTGGATGAGGCAGAAGAGGCAGTGGGAGCGACAGTACCCGTATTTAGCAGCGAAATCGGACAAATGCCAGAAAGTTTATATGATTTACCCTTACGCCAAGCCCGCGAACAATTTGAGCATGATTATCTGATTTATCAGCTCAAACAAGCCGATGGCAATGTGAGTAAATTAGCGGATCAGGTGAAAATGGAACGTACCCATTTGTACCGTAAGATGCGTTCTTTAGGCGTTGATCCAAAAAAATATGGACGTTAATCGTTGATTAGCCTCTATAATCCCCGCCATGAAAATCATGATTCTTGGCGCAGGACAAGTTGGGCGCTCAGTAGCTGAAGCACTAGCGCATGAAGACAACGATATTACTATCGTTGATACCAATGCTTTAGTTTTACGCAGCTTACGTGAGAAGCTCGATGTCCGTGTCGAGATTGGGCAGGCATCCTATCCGCGTGTCTTAGAGCGCGCTGGGATAGAAGATGCTGATATGGTGATTGCCGTCACCAATAGCGATGAAATTAATATGATCGCTTGCCACGTAGCTTTCACTTTGTACCGCACTCCCACCAAAATTGCCCGTATCCGCTCCTCGCATTATCTGGATCATCCGCGTTTATTCGCTGCCGATGCTTTACCGATTGATGTTTTAATCAGCCCCGAGCAACTGGTCACGGAGTATATTTTCCGCCTGATTTCACATCCAGGTGCTTTGCAGGTCTTAAACTTTGCGGGTGGCAAAGTGCAATTAGTGGGGGTGAAAGCGCTAGCAGGTGGTGCTTTGGTCGGGCATCGCTTGGGCGAAATGTATGAGCATATGCCTGGAGTTAAAGCGCGGGTAGTGGCTTTATTCCGGCATGACAAGCCGATTACACCGGATAAAAACACAGTCATTGAAGTGGATGATGAAGTCTTCTTTGTAGCCAATCCTAAGCATATTCGTGCGCTGATTAGCGAAGTGCGCCGCCTCGATAAGCCTTACAAGCGCATTATGATTGCGGGTGGGGGCAATATTGGCAATCGCCTAGCCCGCTTGCTAGAGGAAGCTCGTTACCAAGTTAAAATTGTCGAGAGTAATGCAGAGCGCGCTTCGAAACTAGCAGAACGATTAGACAAAACGCTAGTGCTCGAAGGCGATGCTGCGGATGAGAGCTTATTGATTGAAGAAAATATTGAAAATATCGATGTTTTCGTCGCCGTAACCAACGATGATGAGGCTAATATTCTATCATCTATGTTGGCGAAGCGTTTGGGTGCACGGCGAGTCATGAGTTTAATCAATCGCATGAGTTATACCGAACTGGTAGAAAGTAGCATCGATCTGGCTATTTCTCCGCATCAAATAACCATCGGTGCTTTACTCACGCATATTCGGCGCGGCGATATTGTCGCAGTGCATTCATTGCGTCGCGGTGCTGCTGAGGCGATTGAGGTCATTGCTCATGGCGATAAGAAAACGTCACGGGTGGTTGGGCGACGAGTCAGTGAAGTGAAACTACCGCCCTCCACGATTATGGGTGCTTTGGTACGTAATGAGGAGGTCATTATCATCAATGAGGGGGATGATCCGCTAATTGAACCCGATGATCATGTCATTATGTTCCTCACCGATAAACGTTATATTCCAGCCGTGGAAAAACTCTTCCAGGTTGGTATCCACTTCTTCTAATTATGCAGTATGGCGTCATTTTCCGAATTCTCGGAATCTTCTTGATGTTATTTAGTTTAACCATGCTACCGCCGATTGCGATTGGCGAACTCATGGGTGATCCCGAATTATCCAATTTCTGGTGGGGCTTTGGCTCAGTTTTAACCACTGGAACTTTATTATGGTTACCGTTTAGAAAATGCCGCAATGAATTACGTTTAAGGGATGGCTATTTAATTGCGGTCTTATTTTGGGTGGGTTTAAGTGTCGCTGCAACCATTCCTTTATCTTTATCTGAAAGCTTTGAAATTAATTTAGCTAGCGCCTTTTTTGAGACAGTTTCTGGCTTTACCACCACGGGTGCAACGGTTTTAGTTGGGATAGATTCTTTACCACGTTCGATTAATTTCTATCGCCTAGAATTACACTGGCTCGGCGGGATGGGTATGATCGTCTTAGCCGTCGCTATCTTGCCAATGTTGGGTATCGGTGGGATGCAGTTGTATAAGGCTGAAGCACCAGGGCCGGTGAAAGATTCAAAGCTCACTCCACGCATTACCGAAACTGCTCGATTACTTTGGTATGTCTATTTAGCACTCACTCTCGTGGGAATAGGCTTATATTTGCTTGGTGGCATGACTTGGTTTGATGCAGTTTGCCACTCGTTTTCAGCAGTATCAACTGGTGGGTTTTCCACGCATGATTCAAGTGTCGGCTTTTTTAATAATCCTTTTATTGATTATTCGACTACTTTTTTAATGATTATGGGCGGAGTGAGTTTCACCTTGCATTTTACTGCCTTACATCATAAGTCTTTAAAATATTATTTTGCTGACTCCGAGTTTAAGCTCTATCTGTTTGTTATGTTTTTGGTGTTTGCTATTTGCATGATTGTGCTCATCAAAAATAGCTATTACCCGGATTTTATCACCACCCTGCGTTATGCCAGCTTTCAAGTGGCTTCCATTATGACTTCGACGGGCTTATTAACGACCGACTTTTCAGTATGGCCTACTTTATTACCTGTGTTGCTAATGTTTGTAAGTTTTGTGGGTGGCTGTGCGGGTTCTACTGGTGGTGGATTAAAAGTCATTCGTTTTTTGTTGCTGATGAAACAGGGTTGGCGTGAAGTTAATATACTGACTCATCCGCGCGCGCATACCCATATTAAAATTAATGGTGAGCCGGTTCCTGAAAGTATCACCCGAGCAGTCTGGGGCTTCTTCTCCATGTATGTGGCGGTGTTTACGATTTTTATGTTGGGGATGATGGCAGCTGGACATGATCAAGTCACTTCGTTTTCAGCCACAACTGCTGCTTTAAATAATATGGGGGTAGGTTTAGGCGCGGTCTCAAGTAGTTTTGCGGGCTTAGATGATTTCACCAAGTGGTGGTTGTCCTTTGCTATGCTCATGGGGCGCTTGGAGTTATTCACAGTTTTGGTTTTATTCTCACCGGCCTTTTGGCGAAAATAATCATTAAATAAAGCCGGTGAACACTAGCGGCAAGGAGACCTCAGCATGCCTAAAAATCTTTCGATCTTAGCAGCCTTAAAGCAAACACCTTTGGGCAAAGTAATGAGTGCTCGCCAAGCTATTGAGCTGATTGCGCCCGGCGATACTTTAGCCACAAGCGGCTTTATTGGTATTGGTTTTGCGGAAAATATTGCAGTCGCGATTGAGGAACTCTTCCTCGAACGCAGCCAACAATTGGATGCAGCCACCGATTATCCACACGATTTAACGCTGGTCTATGCCGCCGGGCAAGGCGATGGTGGGCAGCGTGGTTTGAATCATTTCGGGCATGTTGGTCTGGTAAAACGTGTGGTGGGTGGACATTGGGGCTTAGCACCGAAACTAGGCGAGCTTGCGATTAGCAATCAAATCGAGGCTTGGAATCTGCCCCAGGGCGTTATTTGTCATTTATTCCGCGATATAGCCGCAGGTAAACCAGGCACACTGACTCCAGTGGGTTTAGGCACTTTTGTCGACCCGCGTTATGGTGGTGGCAAACTCAATGAGCGCACTCAAGACAATTTAGTTCGCCTCATGGAAATTGATGGGCAGGAGTATTTGTTCTATAAAGCCTTCCCCATTCACGTCGGGATTATTCGCGGTACAACGGCCGATCTAGACGGCAATATCACGATGGAAAAAGAAGCACTCACTCTCGAAGCTCAAGCCATCGCAATGGCAGCACACAATAGTGGTGGGATTGTGATTGCTCAAGTCGAACGCATTGCCGAGCGCGGTACACTCAACCCACGCCAAGTTAAAATTCCGGGTGTGTTGGTGGATTGTGTGGTAGTCGCGGAAAAGCCTGAATATCAGTACCAAACCTTTATCGAACCCTATAGCCCTGCGTTTGCGGGTGAATTGCGTGTACCGATGTCAGCGATTGCACCGATTCCCTTGGATGAGCGCAAAGTGATTGCCCGTCGAGCCGCGATGGAATTGAAAGCGCATGATGTGGTGAATTTAGGCATTGGTATGCCGGAAGGCGTATCTAATGTTGCCACTGAAGAGAATATGTTTGATCTGATGACGCTCACTGCAGAACCGGGCGTGATGGGTGGAATCCCGGCAGGCGGCTTAAATTTCGGTGCTGCTACCAATACCCAAGCCATACTCGATCAACCTAGCCAGTTCGATTTCTATGATGGCGGCGGTTTGGATATTTCGATTTTAGGTTTAGCGCAGGCTGATCAAGAAGGCAATCTCAATGTCAGCAAATTCGGCCCCAAACTTGCGGGCGCAGGTGGCTTTATTAATATCTCGCAGAACGCCAAAAAGGTGGTATTCGTGGGCACTTTCACAGCGGGCAAATTAGAGCTAGCGATTGCAGACGGGCAAATCAAGGTCTTAAAAGAAGGCAAAACTCGCAAATTCGTGAGTGAAGTCGAGCATCGTACCTTTAGCGGGCGCGTAGCCTTTGCTTCGGGTCGCCCCGTGCTGTATGTGACGGAGCGTGCTGTTTTCAAACTCTGTGCCGAAGGGATTGAGCTGATTGAGATCGCGCCGGGGATTGATTTAGAACGGGATGTATTAGCACAAATGGACTTTACCCCCATGATGCATCACCAGCCTAAACTGATGGATGCTCGTATTTTTAAAGATCAGCCAATGGGGATTCGTGAGGAACTATTAGCCGCCAATTAGGGCAGCTTTTAGTCAAGTAATAAGTCCACTAAAACTTAGCTGGTCGCCACTAAATGTTGCTTAAAAAACTCCAAAGTGCGCGACCACGCTAGCTCAGCCGCCTCTTTGTTATAGCGAGCGGTCGAATCATTATGGAAGCCGTGCTGAGTGGCTGGATATTTGAAGGCTTGGTAAGTAGCCTTATTTGCATTCAAGGCTTTTTCATAATCCGGCCAAGTCGCATTCACGCGCTCATCGGTTTCAGCAAAATGAATCAGGAGTGGCCCTTTTACCTTCTCCAGATTAGCTTTAGCAGGCGTGCCATAAAACGGCACAGCGGCATTAATCACTTCGGGCATTGTCGCAAGCATATTGCTGATATAGCCCCCAAAACAGAAGCCCACCACACCGACTTTTCCATTGCTTAATTCATGAGTTTTCAGGAAATTGGCTGCCGCTATAAAATCTTGTTCAATCTTGGCGGGATCAAGCGACTTTTGCATATCGCGCCCTTGATCATCATTGCCCGGATAACCGCCTAGTGAGAATAAGGCATCCGGTGCAAACGCCACATAACCTTGCTTGGCCAAACGCCGTGCCACATCTTCAATATACGGATTCAAACCGCGATTCTCGTGCACTACTAACACCATTGAAGCTTTGCCCGACAAATTACGCGGCACGACTAAATAACCGCGTCCTTTGCCAAAACCTTGGGGCGAAGCGAACTCGGTATAAGTCGCTTTGATCGTCTCATCATTGAAAGAAACTTGCTCAGCCAAAGCATAATTCGGCAGCAAGGCTTCCGTAATAGCGCCAATACTCAAACCTGCAATCGCCAACGAACCTAAGCGCGCCAGAAAAGTTCGCCGATCAATGCCGCCATGCGCATATTCGTCATACCAGTCAAAGGCTTGTTGCGGGATAGTGATAGGGGATTGGTTTTCCATGATCATTCTCCTTGGTGGGTTGGGGACATTAGTAAATAGCTGATTTGCTGGGGTTTGTACAATGACCTTGTGATGCACTTGAGTTTTCGTAGTGCTGCTGATAGCGGAGCATTTTTATTTACTCGTTTTATGAGAAAAACGTTTGCGCAAACGTTTTTCTCGCGCTAATCTTTAAAAGGGTAGAGTTAAACCCACACATCAAATGGAGGAGACCAGATGAATATTTTCCGTCGCAAATTCGCTTTTGGCTTGGTAGCGATTAGTTTATTAGGCAGCACTTGGGCCGCCCCAGTGTTCGCAGAAGACCCGCCAAAAGTTGCTTTGATCATGAAATCCTTAGCCAATGAATTCTTCCAATCCATGGAAGATGGCGCTAAAGCCCACCAAGCAGAAAATGCCGCTAAATACACTTTAGTCACCAATGGCATTAAGGATGAAACCGATACTGCTGCACAAATCAAAATCCTTGAGCAAATGGTGGCAGAAAAAGCCAGTGCCATAGTGATTGCACCGGCTGATTCCAAAGCACTTGTGCCTGCTATTAAAGCTGCCGTCGATAAAGGCGTGATTGTGGTGAATATTGATAATCAGCTCGACAAGGATGCCTTAAAAGACAAGGGTCTAGTCGTGCCCTTTGTTGGCCCAGATAATCGGGTAGGCGCTAAATTAGTCGGTGATTATGTCGCTAAGCAGTTAAAAGAAGGTGATAAGGTTGCGATTATTGAAGGGGTCTCGACTACGTTCAATGCGCAACAACGTACTGCTGGTTACAAGGACGCGATGGAGGCTGCCAAAATTACCGTGGTGGGTGTGCAATCAGGGAATTGGGAAATTGAAGGTGGCAATAAAGTCACTTCCGCTTTCTTAAGTGAAAATCCTGATTTAAAAGCCGTGTTAGCAGGCAATGACAGCATGGCGCTGGGTGCCGTGGCTGCGGTTAAAGCGGCAGGCAAAACCGGCAAAGTCTTAGTCGGTGGCTATGACAATATCAGTGCGGTACAGCCCTTGCTCAAAGACGGCAGTTTGTTAGCAACAGCGGATCAGTTTGGCGCAAAACAAGCCGCGTTTGGGATTGAGGTGGCTCTAAAAGCTATCGCAGACAAGAAGACCCAAAATGACCTGCAAGAGCAAGTCAAAACCGATGTGGTCTTAGTGACTAAAGACTCGAAGTAAGCAAGCCTTTTTAGCTCAGGTGGGTGACTGCCTGAGCCATTAGATTGTGAATATCGATTTAGCTTCAGCGTTAGAGTGTTTGCTCATAACGCCGAACTTTAACTGGGGACAAGATTGATGAGTTCCAGTTCTCTAGCATTAGCAACACCGCTACATCCAGCTAGCTCGCACGCTGTGGTTTTGCAGTTAAATCGTCTCAGTAAAGCGTATGCGCAAACACCTGTTTTAGAAGATATCTCGCTTAACTTACATCGTGGTGAAGTCTTAGCGATTACTGGTGAAAATGGCGCGGGTAAAAGTACCGTCTCCAAGATTATTTGCGGTTTGACCCCAGCTTCAAGCGGCACTATGAGCTTAAACGGTCAAGCTTATCGACCTGTTTCACGCCGTGATGCTGAAGCGCAAGGTGTGCGTATGGTGCTACAAGAGTTAGGTTTAATTTCTACCCTGACCGTAGCAGAAAATCTGTTGATGGGGCATTTGCCGAATACCTTGGGTTGGATGAATCGCCGCCAACTTCACCGAGCAGCCAGCCAACAATTACAAAAAATGGGGCTGGAACAACTGGATCCCGATACGCTGGTAGCTGATCTAGGGATTGGTCAGCAGCAAATGGTCGAAATCGCGCGCAATCTACACGATGATTTGCAAGTGCTGATTTTGGATGAGCCAACAGCCATGCTCACCCCGCGTGAATCCACTCATTTATTTAAGCAAATCGCTGAACTGAAAGCCAAAGGTGTGGCGATTATTTATGTCTCGCATCGGCTGGAAGAGCTGCAAAAAATAGCCGATACCGTGGCTGTGTTACGCGATGGTCGCTTGGTTGATCTGCGCCCTATGGCCGGTGTCCAAGAGAAAGACTTGGTGCAGCGCATGGTGGGTCACTCGGTGGTCGATTTGCAGGAACAGGCTGCTCGTCCAAGCGGCGGTATCGCTATGCAAATCACTAATATGACCCGCGCGCCCGCTGTGAAAAATGTCAGCTTCGATGTGCATCACGGCGAAGTATTCGGCATTGCTGGTTTGGTCGGTTCTGGACGTACTGAATTATTACGCCTCCTATTTGGTGCAGATAAGGCTGACACGGGCGAAATTCAAATTCATTCCAGTGAGCGCACACTGAAAATCACACCCAACTGGCCAAGCCCCTTAGCTGCGATTCAAGCAGGGATTGGCTTAGTCACCGAAGACCGAAAATCCCAAGGTTTATTTTTGCCGCTCTCGATTGCCAACAATATCAGCATGGGCAATACCGCGCGCATTTCAGTGTCAGGCTTTGTGTCAAAAGTACGTGAACAAGCTTTGGCGCTGAAATGGATTCAACTCCTAGCGATTCGCTGCTTTGGCGCTGAGCAAAGTGTGGGTACTTTATCCGGTGGCAATCAGCAAAAAGTGGTGTTTGCGCGCTGGCTAGAAAAAGATTGCGATATTTTGCTGTTAGACGAGCCTACGCGCGGGGTGGATGTGGGTGCGCGTGCTGATCTTTATGCGCAAATCAATAGTATGGCTTCTAAGGGTAAAGCTATTGTGATGGTTTCCAGCGATTTGCGGGAACTGATGGCAGTCTGTGATCGAATAGCCGTTATGAGTGCTGGGCGCTTACTGGCGACCTTTAAGCGCGGTCATTGGACCGAGCAAGGTTTATTGGAGGCTGCTTTTGCACAAGAATAAAACGCTTACTGTTTATCTGAGATTAGCCATCCGCCTTCACTATTTCATACATGGGTTAGCATTATGAGCACATCCAACCTTCCCCAAAATACAGCAGCAACACCTGACTTAAGCAAACAACAGCGCTCGTTTTGGAGTTCACCTTGGGCAACCTATCTGGGTCTGTTCTTAGTGCTACTGGCCTTGGTCGCTTTTTTTAGTCTACGCAGTGAATATTTCTGGAGCAAAGACACCTTTGTCACGATTGCTAATGATATTCCCGGCCTCGCTGTGATGGCAGTGGGTATGACTTTTGTATTGATGATTGCGGGCATTGATTTATCTGTAGGCTCAGTCTTAGCCTTAAGTGCTGCGGTCAGTGCTTTAGCGATTTTGCAATGGCATTGGTCGCCCATGCTGGCTGGCTTATTAGCGCTCGGCGTCGGTTTACTCTGCGGCATGCTCAATGGCGCGATTAGTGTGATTTGGCAAATACCTTCGTTTATTGTCTCACTTGGTTTATTAGAAGCAGTACGTGGCACTGCGTATTTGGTCACCGATTCGCGCACTCAATACGTAGGCGATGCGATGGGCGGCTTAGCCCAACCGATTTCATCGAGCCTAGGTGGTATCTCGGTCGCCTTTGTTATGGCGTTGGCTGTGGTGGTATTGGGGCATATTCTACTCACCCGTACCATCTTTGGGCGCTATGTGATTGGGATTGGTACGAATGAAGAGGCCATGCGCCTGGCAGGGATTGATCCGCGCCCGATTCGTATTAGCGTTTTTGCGGCGATGGGTTTATTAGCCGCCTTGGCGGGTCTGATGCAAGCAGCGCGTTTGGAGGCAGCTGATCCCAATGCAGGTGTGGGCATCGAATTGAAAGTGATTGCCGCCGTGGTAATTGGCGGAACTAGTCTAATGGGAGGACGTGGCTCGGTGATTGCCACTTTCTTTGGCGTGTTGATTATTGCGGTCTTGGAAGCGGGTTTAGCGCAAATTGGCGCGAGTGAACCGAGCAAGCGCATTATTACGGGCGTGGTTATTGTAGTCGCGGTGATTATTGATACAGTAAGACAACGGCGCTCCGCCGCTACCCATTAAACCGCCAACCGTGAGGGCTCCAGTATAAATGGCTTCCATTAAAGACGTGGCTAGACAAGCAAGCGTGTCGATTTCGACGGTTTCACACGTCATGAATGGCACCCGTTTTGTGGAAGCTGGCACCGCCGAGCGCGTCCATCAAGCGATTCACGATTTGTCGTATATACCGAGTAGCGTAGCGCGTAGCCTCAAAAGCCAAAACACCCATACTTTAGGCATGTTAGTCCCCAACTGCTCGAATCCTTATTTCAGCGAAATTATGCGCAGTGTGGAGGATCGCTGTTTTGAACTGGGCTACAACCTGATTTTATGTAATACCTATGATCGACCTGAACGCCAAACCAAGTATTTGAAAATCCTCACCGAAAAACGGGTTGATGGTTTGATCTTAATTACCGCCAGCTCCCCCGATCAATGGAAACTCCCACTGAAACTGAATATTCCTGTGGTGCTAGTAGATCGTGAAGTACGCAATAACTTCTGTGATTTGGTCGAAACAGCTCACGAATACGGCGCGCAATTGGCGACTCAACATTTATTGGATTTACGGCATCAACATATCGCTTGTATAGCGGGGCCACTGGAACTAAGCCCTAGCACACAACGTATCCAAGGTTGGCAAACCGCCTTACAACAAGCAGACTGCACACCTTCATTACTATTGCATAGCGATTTCACCAGTCAAGGCGGCTATGACTCTATGTTAAAGCTTCTGGACTATCGCCACAGCACAACCACTGAAAAACCGACGGCTGTCATCATTTGCAATGATTTGATGGCGATTGGCGCTTTACGGGCGGTGCATGAAAAAGGTTTAAGCGTGCCCACAGACTTATCCATTGTCGGTTTCGATGATATTGAACTCGCTCACTTCACTAGCCCGCCCTTGACGACAGTACGCCAACCCAAACAAGAAATGGGCACACAAGCAGTGAACTTATTGCTAGAGCGTATTACCGGCGTGCGCACTACCACGCGGACCTTATTATTAAAACCAGAACTAGCCATACGCGATACCAGTGCACCCTGTTTAACGAAGGATGAACCATGAAAAAAACACGCTTACTCCATGCTGAGCTTTCTCAGTGCATCGCCACACTTGGACACGGCGATATGCTGATTATTGCGGATGCAGGCTTACCGATTCCTAAAAGTGTGCAGCGGATTGATTTGGCGGTGAGCTTAGGTGTGCCACGTTTGGCCGATGTTTTGGAAGCCGTGCTCAGTGAAATGCAGGTCGAGCGCAGTGTGATCGCACAGGAAGCCTTAGTGAATCAGGCAACTCCCGCTTGGTATCAATCAATGATAGATAAAGGTTTGCCACCTTCGTTTGAAACGCTCTCGCATGAAGATTTTAAGAAGATGAGCCAACAGGCCAAAGCGATTGTACGCACAGGTGAGTCGACACCTTATGCGAATATTATATTGTGCTCGGGGGTGTGTTTTTAGGGCTTACTGATTGGCTCAGCCTATTGAAAAACTATGCTAAAATCGAAATCAAGCTCATCATCCCGTAAGAAGATAAATCATGCTAGCACAGCAACTCGATCATATTAGCGTCCAAGACTACCTTGCTGGCGAGCGTGTCAGCGAGCAAAAGTATGAGTATGTGGCTGGCAAAGTTTATGCAATGGCTGGAGCCAAGCTTAATCACAATATTATTACTGCTAACCTGTCTGCACTGTTTTGGCTAAGTTTACGTGGCAAGCCTTGTTTTCCTGTTACCAGCGACATGCTTATCAAAACCGCTAGCGTCCGTTTCCGCTATCCCGATGTAGTGGTGGTTTGCAATGACGATCCCTCACAAGACGACTATGTGCGCGAGCGCCCGATTTTAGTGGTGGAAGTGAT
The DNA here is from genome assembly GCA_049292455.1 of Thiolinea sp. GTDB lineage: Bacteria > Pseudomonadota > Gammaproteobacteria > Thiotrichales > Thiotrichaceae > Thiolinea. Next base: position 149,080 of record JBATRF010000038.1, on the reverse strand, counting down.
TTCCGAAAGCACACGCCGCACGGATAAAACCGATAAGCGCTTGGAGTACATTGCTCTGCCTAGTTTGCTGGAGTATGTGCTGGTTGAGCAGGATATTGCTGAGCTAACTGTTTATCGACGCAGTGCGGGCTGGCAGCCGTCTTATTATTATTTGGGGCAGGACGTGACACTCGAATCTATCAACGTTACGCTCAAAGTTGAAGACATTTACGAGCATGTAGAAAACGGCGAATTAGCAAAGTGGCGCTTGGAAAAATTAGAGAGTGCGGCAAAAGAGTAATTAGCTCCACATTTTCAATTCACTGATCCGCCTTACTTCCGCCTCATCCTCACGCATATAGTCCACAAACAGCGGCACGCAGTAGCTATAACGACTCTGGGTTTTCTTCAGCACAAACGCCAATTCCAAGCGCGATAAGGCGCGTTCCAATTCGGCGCTATCAAACCGCACGCCTTGTTGCTCCAATTCCTGCATCAATTCGCCAACAGTGAAGCTGTCTTTTTGGATGGTGCTATAAACCACCAAGCGATCGTAGGCTTGCTCTTGTTCGCCGATACCTACTGACCAGCCTGCTAGGCGCTTTTGCAGGTCGCGGCCTTCGAGTACGCGATGAATGTCACCTGCTTCGATCACGCGCTGGCTGGCGTCGAGTTGTTGGATGACTTGGTGGCACACGTAGGCGATTAAATTGGCACGCTGTCCGCATTGCACGATCATATTGGCTACGAGGCTGGGGTTGGCGTAGCTTAAACTCAGGGTTTGCATCGGTTGGGTGGCGAGTTGTTCGCAGGCGTCTTGTTCTAAGGCGGCGACTTCCAGCACTTCGCCGAAATTGCGTAACGGTGATTGATAATCCAAAACTGCATGCTGATATAGTTGCCAGAATCCGGCGAGGATAAAGCTGCATTGGCCTTGTTCGCTCAGGCGGCGGAATACGCTCAAAATCGGGTAGCCTTGCGCTTGTTCGTGGGCGATGAATAAATCGGCTTCGTCGATCAGGAAAATATAGCGCTTGCCCTCAGCTTTTAATTGCGCTTCCAAAGCTTGGGCGAAGGTTTGCGCTGACTCGGTTTCGGGCAAATCCAACGCTGCTGCGAGGCGTGGAATCAAAGTTTCGTTGGACAAGGTTTGGTAATACACCCGCACTTGGGTATTTTCCGCATAGCGCCGCTCCAAGGCTTTCAATAGGCTCGACTTGCCCATTTGCCGCCCACCCACTATCAGATAATTTGCCGGATCGCGGTTAATAATTTGCGCAATTAGCTCGCGCCGACCAAAGAAAATCGCCTCTTTATTCACCCCACCGCCAATTTGATAAGGCGACAGTTGTTGCAGGGCTAATTGCTCAGCGAGAATTTTGGCGAATACGGGTTCAGGGTTGGGACTCAGCAATAATTCGGTAATTTGCTTACTTTGCGGGGCGACGTATTTATTGCTGCGGTCTTGGCTGGTGTTGAGTAACTTGCGTTGGTAGGCACCATCTGCGCCAATGATTAGGGTGATGCGGCCTTCAGCTTGCGGGATAGCGCGTAGGGCATTGAGGGTGTCTTCGGCGGGTGTGCTGGGGAAATAAAGTAAGACGCGGTTAACGTTGAGCGGGAAGTTGTTGGGGAGTTTTAGGATGAATAGAGTTGAAGAAACCCCTCCTAGCCTCCCCTTATCAGGGGAGTTATTCGAAGCGTCTTTTGCTCCCTCCCTTGATAAGGGGAGGGCTGGGGTGGGGTTCTCTTCTTGCGTGCTAGGAGGGGTTTCTTCAAACCTTTCTACTGTCCCACCTAATCTCTCAGCCAAATACCGCGCCTTCTGCTCATATATATAAGTTGGAAAATCGATCGCACATTCGAAAGTTTTCTGGCTAAGTTTTAGGCTATCAAGAATAGGAAGTAGCTTACGAGATTTTTTCAAAATTACACCTACCATTTTTAACTCTTCTAATGATAAGTTAGTTAAAATTTCAGGTTTTTTTTCAATGTCTTTAACTAATTGATAAGTTAATACTAAATCACGTATTTTTAATAGCACTTTAATATCTCCTTACCAACTTCACGCAACCAGTCGCACCTCCAGACCAAAACACCATCATCGTTTATTTTAAGCAATCCCTGCCAAAATAGCTTCCATTCTAAAATATCAAGTGACCATAAACTGTATCTGCCAAAAGTAGATTTACCAAAGCTTTCACAAATTTTTTCTTGCCTTATGTTTTCATGGTAAAGTGAATCAAAGAGCCTTATAGGTAAGCTACCTTGCTGAACACTTTTACGCCACTCTATATTCCTATCTGAAAATTCATTTAAACATGCTTCGAATAATCTGGGGTAAGAGCCAGAAAAATCTAAAATATCTTTCAATGCCTCATCAGATACAGCTTTGGCTTTACTTCCATACAATGCCTTTACATCCTCAAGAGATAATTGAGGTAAGAATATTTCTTCCATAAAACTAAGAGCATTGAGGGTATTCTTTATTTTGGCTAATTGTTCTCCCCCCAATATTACCAAATGAAGATCGGAGGCATGACGCTCAAATAAATTACGCACTTCCCTTGCAAAATCATATTGCAGTTCTTCAGCACCATTTTCGAAACCTGTAACTAGCAGAAAAAGTTCTTGCCCATTTTCCAAGCGTCGTACTATTGCATCCGCCCATTGCCAACTTTTCTTAATAACGCCCTTTATGCCTGATTGATTGGCTAGCCGAGTAAAATAGTCAGCTTCGTCTACACTGGTAGGAGGAAATAAATGAATAAAATGATTCTTACCATAGCGCTCAGTAGCTTTGTTTTTGAGTGCCTGCACATAGGGTTGTGTATTAAATCCTTCTTGTGCTAAGACCATGATTGACTCATTGCGATTGATGCGGTCAAAAATACTTTCAACAAAGCTTCGTTGTTTAGCAGCTAACACAGGTGTTTGAGTGGATAAGGGTTGCGGTAGCTCCAGAGGTGCGGAAAAATAAGGCTTAGCGCCAGGGGCTTGTTGCTTTAAAGCGGCCAATAATTGCTGAAAAGCAGTGCGATATTCGCCTTCAGTGCTGGTTTTGAAATCGACTGCATGCCGATTTGATAAAAACGGAAAGTCAGGAAAAATCCCCCATACTGCCGGAATAAAGCGAAAATTCGGGATTTCGCGCTCCAATTGCAGCATCAATTCATATTCACGCTGCACCCAACCGGAATCAGCCGCTTCTGGGGTGGCAATCAAAATTGCCATGCGCGAGCTACGCAAAGCCTCCTCAATCACTCGCGTAAAACTTTGCCCAGCTTGTATTTCCCAAATATCAAAGAAAACTTTATACCCCTGAGCGCTGAGGTTATTCGCGAGCATTTCCGCCCAATCGCGCTGCGTCGAGCGATAGCTAATAAAAACGTCGTAGTTAAATTGCGGGCTGGCTTGAAGCATAAACGGAGCACTCGCTGCGGGGATAACCGGTATTTTTATGGTTTTAAGCAGCGCTGTCTATGTTTGCTTGGTTTTTTCCAATCTGAGCTTTTATTAATCAAACCCCAACTTAAACCCAATGCTTCGGTCTATTCTTGCAGGAATAGTTTTGAATAACTTTCAAATCAAGGACTGATGGGATGAACACTTTAGGCGCACAGTGGATCTTTAGGGGTATCTGTTGGCTCATTCTGTTGAGCAGTTTTAATCTCGCCCAAGCTGCATTTAATGCTGGCTCGATTATTGGGCAGTTAGCCACTAAAGGTTCAGCCAATGCTGTTGCCATCCTGCCTGATCAACGCCATCTTTTGGTAGGGGTAGCGCAAGAGGGTTTATTAGTCGTCGATGTACGTTCGGCAGAGCAACCGGTTTTAGTCTCTAAATTCAGTGCTTTGCAGCAAGTCGAATCGATAGTGATTCGCGGCAAATTAGCTTTTATTGCCAATGGTGCAGCAGGCTTAAGAATTGTTGATGTGAGCCAACCGAGTGCTTTGAAATTACTAGGGCGATTGGATACGTCGTCTTATGCGTTTGATGTGGCGCTCACGCCTGATGCACGCACTGCTTTTGTCGCCAATAATACTCAAGGTGTGGTGGTGGTTGATGTCAGTCAGCCGAGCAAACCGCGTCAATTAGCTGTCATTCCCAGCTCGGCGGCGAGTGCTGGGGTGGCTTTGAGTGCTAATGGTCAAACCCTGTATATCGCTGATCAAGCGGATGGTATTCAAATCATTGATGTGCGCCAGCCACAAAAGCCGGTGCATCAAGGGCATTTTAATCCAGCCGGACATCCGCAACGCTTAGTAGTCTCTAAGGATGGGCGGTGGTTATTTTCTGCGAATAATGAAGGTGGTTTGAGTGTGTACGCGCTAGCCAATCCAGCAGCCATGCAAAGCACCCAATTGCCGATGCGCAATGCCTTTGCGGTCAGCCTGAGCCAAGATGGAAAAACCGCTTTGTTGGCTGATTTATATCATGGGCTAGCGGTAGTCGACGTAACCAATCCGCTCAATCCGCAAGTCATTCAACAGATAAAAACGCGGCGGGCTGCGCAAGGTTTAAGCCTGAGCGCTGATCAGAAAACGGTCTATGTTGCGGACACTCAGGCCGGTTTAACGGTGATTCGTTTCCGTTAGTCGGAAGCAGGGCAAACCGCTACTAATCCTCACTATATTTAATTAAAGCAGCTATGCAGTGTTGGTGTTGGCTGCTGTCATCAAATTTTGCCCTAATCCCTCTGGAAGCTACCATGCCGCAAGATCTGGTCTTCGTTCTCATTGGTCAATCCAATATGGTGGGTTGGACAGAAAGCCTGTTCAATGAGCTGCCCGATTGGTTGAAAATAAGACCTGTGCAAGTCGAGTTTTATCTGCATGGCCGCAAAGTAGAATTTCAGCAGCAGTCGGGTGGGCGGATTGGCCCCGAAGTTGCCTTCGCTAAATATCTGGCTGCTTGGTATCCGGGACGGAAAATTCGGGTAGTGAAATTAGCAGTCGGTGGAACCTCGATTTATGATTGGGCACGCTTGTGGAATCCGCGTTTATCATTTCGGATGACCGAAAGCACCATTCAATCCAGCCTGTACACGTTGCTAAAGAAGCAAATTGAAGCCAGCCAAGTGCTCACTCAAGGGAATACTGTTAACGCTTTCTTGTGGATGCAAGGCGAACGCGATGCCCGCTATCCCTTAGCAGCGAACGCTTATTTAGGCAATCTCAAAGCTTTAATTACCGATTTGCGCCGTGACTACGCCAGCCCCAATGCTGCTTTTATTTTAGGTCGGATTAATCCACCGAAAGCACAGCATCCTGCGGTCGATATCCTCAGAAAAGCTCAAGAACTAGTGACGACGCAAGTGCCGCGTACCGTGTGGGTGAATACGGATGAATTATCGAAAGCAGCCGATCAGATTCATTACGACACCCTAGGCAGTGTTGGACTAGGGCGGCATTTTGCTTATGAAGTGCGGCGGTTTTATCGGCCTTGAATGACATATTTTAAGCTAAAGGCATTTCTTCTTTAATTAATTCGCCGTCACGAATACTCATTTTCCGCCAGCCACCATTATCATTCATGGTAATCCAGCGGCGCTCTTCTTCGCGATAGAACCAATCCTTATCAATTTCATAAAATACCATCCGATCGGTGGATTCCCAGATATTCACAATTTCATTGGTATGCGAGCGAATTTCATCAAAGTCGGTAGTGCTTTTCCGCCCCATATCGCTATAAAGCTGATGCAGTTCTAATAAAAGATTTAATACCGTTTTATCCATATCCACGATATTTAAACCCACACGCCGCGCTTCTTTTTTCAAAATCGGGTAAGAATGGCTGGGGTAAGCCGAGTTTAAAGCACTCGCGACTTTTTTGATTTGCACTTCATCCGTGCAGTGATAACTTAAAATTTGCTCGCACAGCATCATTGATAAAGATTCGGCACGATCGACTGCACCAATGACTAAAGGGTGTACATAATTAAATAAGGATTTATAAGGATTCGACGATTCATTATCTTTTTGCGCTTGCCATAAATGAATCACTCGTTTTAATTCATCCAAGCTCACACTAACACGATCATTATCGCGGTCAATCGGTGACAAATCGTGGGTTAAAGAAGTATCCACCGACGTTAAATAAGCCATTGGTCCCATATGAATTTCATCAGCGCCTAACGCCAGCATGGTGGCAGCGCTCGCGCATTCGAGCGGAACTAAAGCGACCACATGCTCATAATATTCACGTAATAAACTGACCATCCGCAACGAGGCTTGGCCATTGCCACCATCGGATTTAATAAATAAATTCACCCGTTTACCACGACCACGAGCGCTTAAAAGATGATACAAAGCAATCACATCGCTATGGCAAACCGTACCGCGTGGATTATTCCAATAGGTAATCAGATCGCCTTCTAAATGCTCACTGATGGTTTTTAAAATCGCTTGCGTATCGTTGAATCTGACTGGTGGGCGTTTAATACTTATTTCTAAAGGAGCGCTGGTTTCTTCCGGGGTTGACATGCTCAATCCTATTATTATCAGTTTTGTAGAAGAGTGCAGTTTAAGTAGTTAAGCCTTTAAATAAAAGTAAACCTGAACAGAGGTGGTGCTTTGTTAGGTGAATAAGTCTGTGGTTTGCTAAGCTCAAGGCTACTTAATTCTTGGACTTTGCAATGCGCTGGTTAAAATTTTCAACCATAGGCCTTTTGCTTGCGACTTTATTTTTTGCCTTTTCGCTAACCCCCAGTTTGGGGCCACGTACTCCCGTGATGCAGGGGATTATTTCCGGTGTTTCTATGGGCATTGGTTATGCCTTGGGTACTTTCATTGCATGGCTTTGGGGGTATTTAGGGTTGAGTAGCCCGCCCGAACAGATTCGTATTTGGCTGACTAGGCTGGCTGCTCTAGGCTTGGTGCTGACCTCTGCATTTTTCCTCTGGCGCTCAAGTGCTTGGCAGAATGCGATTCGTGAGCTCATGCATCTACCTGCTAATACTCAATCTGATCTAGTTTTAGAAGGCATCGTGGCGCCGTTAGTCTTTGTAGTGTTGCTAGCTTTGGGCTTTGGTTTCAAGCATTTGGTTTTTGGGCTAACTCATTTTTTGGGGCGATTTATTCCAAGAAGAGTAGCAGCTTTAATGGGGATTACTCTAACTGCTTGGGTATTTTGGGCAGCGCTTAATGATGTGTTCTTAACCCGTTTTTTGCAGGCGGCGGATCGTTCCTATCAAACGATTGATGCTTTAGTGCAAGACGATTTAAATAAACCAACGAATCCTTTAAAAACCGGCAGTGCAGAGTCTTTAGTCAAATGGCATGACTTGGGCAGTCAAGGGCGTAATTATGCGGTGTTAGGCCCTAGCATTGAGCAATTACGCCAATCTTCTCCCAATGCCATTGAGCCATTGCGAGTGTATGTCGGTTTAAATTCTGCCGAAACTCCAATAGAACGCGCTAAGCTCGCCTTAGCAGAGTTAAAGCGGGTGAAAGCCTTTGAGCGCTCCACTTTATTGCTAATGACTCCAACCGGTACCGGCTGGATTGATCCGGGCGGGATTGATACGGTCGAGCATTTGCTGCATGGTGATTTAGCGAGTGTAGCGGTGCAATATTCTTATCTGCCTAGTCCTTTGTCGCTAGCGCTAGAAGCCAGTTACGGCGCAGAAACCGCTCAAGCAGCCTTTGATGTGATTTATAGCTATTGGGCGAATTTGCCGAAAGAAACTCGCCCGAAATTGTATTTGTATGGGATTAGCTTAGGCTCGCGTAACTCTGATTTATCCTTTGATCTCTTTGATATTATTAATGATCCACCGCAAGGTGTGCTTTGGGTAGGACCGCCGTTTAGCAGCCGAACTTGGAATAATATTACCCGCGACCGCAATCCTGATTCGCCCGTTTGGTTGCCGAATTTCCGTGATGGTTCAGTGCTGCGTTTTATGAATCATGAGCATAAACCGAAGACTGGCTCGCAAGCATGGGGCAAATTCCGCATGATCTATTTGCAATATGCGAGTGATCCGATTGTGTTTTTTGACCCGAAATCCTTTTATCGCGAACCGGCTTATTTAAAACATCCACGGGGTGTCGATGTATCGCCTGAATTGCAATGGTTTCCTGCTGTAACCATGCTCCAGACCGCGGCGGATATGGCTTTGGTCTCAGCACCAGTGGGCTATGGGCATAATTATGCGCCCGAGGATTATATTGAGGCTTGGCTTGGTCTCATGGAGCCAACGGGTTGGGCACCTGAAGCGATTGAGCAATTGAAAGAATACTTTAGGAAAAAGCCGCTACCCTATAATTAAGGAACTATCTTTGTATTTTACTCAAAAGATTGTCTCTTTCTCGGTTATTGACGTTTACGTAAACGTCATTTAGTATCTAGACTAATTTGCCTGCCTAAACCTAGGAGAGAGGTTAGCACCATGAGTTTTAGTCTGAATTTTAACTTGGGCGAAACAGTGGATATGCTGCGTGACGCTGTCCGTAGTTTTGCCACTCAAGAAATCGCCCCCCTCGCCGCCGAAACCGACCGCTCCAACGAATTTCCCAATCAGCTCTGGCCTAAATTTGGCGAGATGGGTTTATTGGGCGTGACTGTGCCGGAAGAGTACGGCGGCTCAGGCATGGGCTACCTCGCGCACATGATTGCTATGGAAGAGATCAGCCGTGCTTCCGCCTCGATTGGCTTGAGTTACGGTGCACATTCCAATCTGTGCGTGAATCAAATTAATCGCAATGGCACCGACGCGCAAAAGCGTCAATACCTCCCCAAACTCATTAGCGGTGAACACATTGGTGCGCTCGCCATGTCTGAGCCGAATGCAGGTTCGGATGTAGTGAGTATGCGCATGCGTGCCGAGAAAAAGGGCGATAAATATGTCCTCAATGGCACCAAAATGTGGATTACCAATGGCCCCGACGCGGATGTGATTGTGGTCTACGCCAAAACCGATCCACAGGCGGGTTCCAAAGGCATGACTACCTTTATCGTTGAAAAAAGCTTTGGTTTTAAAGTCGCGCAAAAACTCGACAAACTAGGAATGCGTGGCTCCAACACAGGCGAATTAGTCTTTGAAGATGTGGAAGTGCCAGAAGAAAACGTGCTCGGGCAAGTAGGGCGTGGCGCTGCGGTTCTTATGAGCGGTTTGGATTATGAACGTGCTGTCTTATCCGGTGGCCCACTTGGCATTATGCAGGCTTGTATGGATGTGGTGGTTCCTTACATTCACGAGCGTAAACAATTCGGGCAAAGCATCGGCGAATTCCAACTGATTCAAGGCAAAATGGCGGATATGTACACCACGCTGAATGCCTGCAAAGCCTATGTATATGCGGTGGGTAATGCGTGTGATCGCGGTGAAACGACGCGCAAAGATGCGGCTGGAGCCATCTTATATTCTGCTGAAAAAGCCACACAAATGGCGCTGGATGCGATCCAAATTTTGGGTGGCAATGGTTATATGAATGAGTATCCTACGGGGCGTTTATTGCGCGATGCTAAGCTCTACGAAATCGGCGCGGGCACGTCGGAAATTCGCCGCATGTTGATTGGGCGCGAATTGTTTAATGAAACGCGTTGAGGTGCAGCATGAATGATCCGATTGTTATTATCAGTGCCGCACGTACCCCAATGGGCGGGTTTCAGGGTGATTTTGCTAGCCTTGCAGCACCCGAATTAGGCGCAGTCGCGATTCGTGGCGCGGTGGGGCGGGCAGGCATTGACCCGAATGATGTGCAAGAAGTGATTATGGGTTGTGTATTGCCAGCAGGTGTGGGACAAGCACCCGCGCGGCAAGCAGCTTTGGGGGCGGGTTTGCCTTTAAGTGCGGGCTGCACCACGATTAATAAAGTCTGCGGTTCGAGTATGAAAGCCACCATGCTGGCGCACGATTTATTAGTCGCTGGCACTAATCAAGTCATGGTCGCAGGCGGCATGGAATCCATGTCGAATGCGCCGTATTTCATTGCCAAAGCTCGTACTGGTTTGCGCATGGGGCATGGCGAAATCAAGGATCATATGTTCTTTGATGGCCTCGAAGACGCTTATGAAAAAGGCCGTTTAATGGGCACGTATGCGGAAGAGTGTGCTGATATGTTTGGCTTCACCCGCGAGCAGCAAGACGAATTTGCCATCGCTTCGCTCACCCGTGCTAAAACCGCGATTGAGACTGGCGCGTTCCAAGCTGAAATCGTTCCAGTCAGCGTAAAAACCCGCAAAGGCGAAACCCAAATCGCCACCGACGAACAACCGCATAAAGCTGCGATCGATAAAATTCCGAGCCTCAAACCCGCTTTTCGCAAAGATGGCACAGTGACAGCCGCCAATTCCAGCTCGATTTCTGATGGGGCAGCAGCGCTGGTATTAATGCGCCAATCCGAAGCGGCAAAGCGCGGTTTAAAACCTTTAGCCGTGATTAAAGGCCATAGCACCTTTGCGCAAAAGCCCGCTTTATTTACCACCGCTCCGGTGTACGCGATTCAGAATTTGCTGGGCAAAATCGGCTGGACGACGGAAGACGTGGATTTGTATGAAATCAATGAAGCCTTTGCCGTGATTACGATGGCAGCCATGAAAGAGCTGAATTTGCCGCATGAGAAGGTGAATGTGAATGGTGGTGCGTGTGCCTTGGGGCATCCGATTGGGGCTTCGGGGGCGCGGATTATTGTCACATTGTTGGCGGCTTTGCAGCAGCGTGGTTTAAAGCGTGGGGTGGCTTCGCTGTGTATTGGTGGGGGTGAGGCTACGGCGCTTGCGGTAGAGTTGGTTGGATCGTAGTAATGGAATATTGGTTGCAGAGACGCTGTGAATACGTCCTTGTACGCTTCAAGGCGGCTTCCATGCCGCCTAGACTCTTCCACCAATACCCCATCACTACTCAAACTTTGATCTGTTGAGCTGATAAATGCTAGGGGATTCAAAATGATACTAACCGAAGAGCAACTCTTAATTCGCGACACGGTGCGCCAATATATCCAAGATAATGTGATTCCCCATGCGGCTGATTGGGATCGAGAAAGCACTTTCCCCGCGCAGCAGCTGAAAGAGCTGGGCAGTTTAGGCTTATACGGCATGGTCGTGCCCGAAGAATGGGGTGGCTCGAATGTGGGTTATGTATCACTCGCCTTGGCCATTGAAGAAGTGGCAGCAGGCGATGGCGCAAGCTCCACGATTTTAAGCGTGCAAAACTCGGTGGTGTGTGGCCCGTTACTCAGTTATGGCAGTAATTTCCTGAAAGAAACCTACCTCAAACCTTTAGCCTCGGGCGAAATGCTGGGCTGCTTTTGCCTAACCGAATCGCATGCAGGTTCGGATGCCGCAGCGATTAAAACTCGTGCAGTCAAAGAGGGTGACGAGTACGTCATTAATGGCAGTAAGCAATTCATAACTTCTGGCAAAAATGCGCAAGTCGCGATTGTATTTGCGGTAACCGACCCAAACGCTGGCAAAAAAGGCATTAGTGCGTTTGTCGTGCCCACTGATAATGCCGGATACAAGGTCGCCAGTATTGAAAAGAAAATGGGGCAGCATGCTTCCGATACTGCTTCGCTTTTCTTTGAAAATTGCCGCATTCCCGCCAGTCATTTGCTCGGCAAAGAAGGCGACGGCTATAAGATTGCCTTGAGTAATCTGGAAGGCGGGCGGATTGGGATTGCGGCGCAGTGTATTGGCATGGCGCGGTCAGCATATGAAGCGGCGTTGGCATATGCGCAAGAGCGTACTAGTTTTGGCAAACCACTGATTGAGCATCAAGCTGTAGCGTTTCGTTTAGCCGATATGGCAACTCAAATCGAGGCCGCCCGCTTATTAGTTTTAAATGCCGCGCAATTACGCGATGCAGGTCAGCCGTGTTTAAAAGAAGCGTGTATGGGCAAATTATTCGCCTCGGAAATGGCAGAGCGAGTGTGTTCCGATGCGATTCAGACTTTGGGTGGCTATGGTTATCTGAATGATTTTCCGCTAGAGCGCATTTATCGCGATGTGCGCGTGTCGCAGATTTACGAAGGCACAAGTGACATTCAGCGCATGGTGATTGCGCGGCAAATTGCCGATAATTGAGCTGGTATTTGCACGCCTAAACTTAACAAAACTTCACATTTAGCTCACAAACGAGCAATGCAGCCTCGCTAGACTACTGGCAATTAGTTGATTGGAGTTCGAGTGATGCCAGTGTCGATTTGGGAAAACACTACCCGAGTGTTAGCTGTATTAGTGTTAGGTGTGATGGCGGGATTTTTTTGGACGTATAGCATTAATGTAGCCCCAGCACTACTTCAAGTGAGTGGTGAAACCTATGCTGAAGTGCAGTCGCTGTTGAATGTAAATGTGCGCCACTGGATGTTTTTTATCTTCTTTTTTGGTGGTGGGGCGCTGACGGCTGTGGCATTAGCAGTGAATTATCGGCACTGGCGAAGCGCTAGTTTTTGGTTATTAGCCTTAGCGGGCTTGATTTATATACTTGGCATTATTGTGTTTACCAAGCAGGTCAATTTGCCGCTTAATTATTACACCGAGTCGTGGAATCCTGCTGCATTACCTAGCGATTGGGAGCAGGTGAGAGCGAGTTGGAATAGTGCCAATGCGTGGCGTGTAGCCAGTTCGGGCGTGGCTTTTGTACTGGGTTTAATAGCGTTGGTGCTGAGGAAATAGAGGAAATGATATGTCCCCATCCCTAGATTTTTACTTCGATTTCTACTCACCTTATGGCTATTTAGCGCATTACAAAATTGATGCCATCGCTGAGCGTTACGGGCGTACCGTCAATTGGCATGCGATTTTATTAGGCCCTGCGTTTAAAGCGGTGGGTTCAAAACCTTTGCTAGAAATCCCGATGGTGGGTGAATATTCGGCGCATGATTTTGCCCGTACTGCACGCTTAGAAGGTGTGCCGTTTGTGATGCCTGCTACCTTTCCGGGGGCGACTTTAGCAGCGGGGCGAGCGTTTTATTGGTTGCAGGATCAAGATTCTGAACTCGCCAAACGCTTTGCCAAAGCGGCTTATCAAGCAGCCTTTGCGGAAGGGCGCGATTTACTGCAACTCGATACGATTAAAGCAGTAGCTCAATCGGTAGGCGTTGATGCAGCGGCGTTAGAGGCTGCGATTCAAACCGAGGCGGTGAAAGAGCGTTTTAAAACAGCGGTGCAAGTGTCCCTCGACAAAGGCGTGTTTGGTTCGCCGTTTGTGATCGTAGATGGCGAGCGTTTTTGGGGCAATGATCGCATGGCACAGGTCGAGCAATGGCTAGCGCGAGGTGGTTGGTAGTTGGGGTGTGGCAGGCAGAAGCTTTTGCCATTCTTCTAGGAAGCTGCGTTTTTTGAGTTGGTCTTGATAGGTGAGCAATGCTGGACTCAGTTTAATTACCTTCAAAGGCACACGTTCCCGACTCAATTTTTGAATGCCTTGGTAAGTAGCCTCGCCGCTAATATCGGGATGCAGGGAGTATAAACGCGCTTGTTCAGCTAGTAATTGTTGCCCGCGTTGTGAGAGTAAATAATCCATAAAATGATGCGCAATGGCGGGATTGGGCGCGTATTTGGAAATGAATGCTACCCGCGACACCACTAGGGTGTAATCGCTAGGGAAAATAATCGCTAAATCAGGATGCTTATTGGTTTCTAACTGCGCATAGGAGCCAAGCACATTATAAGCGATTAATAATTCGCCGGAGCGCACCGCATCTAGCATTGATTGGGTATTAGCATAGCCCTTAAAATTAATTTGGCTAAAGTTTTCTGTCAGCCGCCCCCACGTGCTGGCTTGTTGCGCGTCTTGGCTGGCGAGTAAATAGCCTAAACCACTGCGTTCAATATCATAGGTTCCGACTTTGCCCTGAAAATAAGCGCTCTGATCGCGTAATAAACTAATCAATTCTAAGCGGCTTTGCGGGACTTTATCGGCAGCTAATAAGCGTTTGTTGTACACCATCACAATCGGTTCGTAGGTAAAGCTAAACGCTTGTTTGCGCCACTGTGTCCATGCAGGCAAAGCGCGGGCTGTTTCCGAGTCATGGGTGAGTGCATTGCCATCGTTAATCAGTTTGATCTGCAAATCCATCGCTGAGCTGATGATGATATCGGCGGTTTTTTGTTGCTCGGCATTGGCTAAAAAGCGCTGCATCAAAGGCAAAGTACCCAAATCCAAATACTCAATGCTCACTTCAGGATAAAGCTGCTGAAAATCAAGCAGAGCAGGGCGCATGGCCTGTTCATCGGTGGCGGAGTGAATGAGTAATTGCTGCTTTTCCGGTTGCAGTGCAGGATACCAAGTGGCTTGAGCGGTGAGTGTTAGTAGTGTGAGTGTGAGGCTGGCCAGTAAGCGTAGAACGCTGCGCTGTTTCATAGGCTCACCTTTAAGAATACGCGTGCTATTAAGCCACCCTCCGGTGCATTGGCTAATTCCAAGCGTCCCTGCATGCCGTGTACTAATTGCTCCACAATGGCTAAACCTAAACCGCTACCGGATTGCTGCTGTAACTCGCCGCGTCCGAAGCGTTGAGTCACTTGGCTTAAGAGTTCGGGCGACACACCTAAGCCAAAATCTTGCACTTGCAAGATGACCCAAGCCTTATCTGCTGCGGGTTCGAGGCTGACATTAATTTGTGCTTGGCCTGTGAGTGGTTGCCCGTATTTCAGCGCATTATCGACCAGATTACGTAGGATTTCTTTAATCGCCTCGGGGTCAGCGGTGATGTTGGCTTCGCCAATATGATTATCAAAACCCAATTCCACTGCTTGGGTCAGCGCAATCGGGGCGAGATCAGCTAGGGTTTGGCTGACTACTTCGCTCAACACAATTGGCTCAGGCAACAATACATCCGCGCGGTGAGCCAGTGTGGCGTAATTGAGGAGCTGGCTGATGCGCGTGTTGGTTTCACGCGCGTTGCGTAAAATGCGTTGGCTACGCTTTTGCAGGGTAGCGATATCTTGTTCTTCACTAGCCAATTCGGCTTGGGCTTGGAGGCTAGCGAGTGGTGTGCGTAATTGGTGCGCGGCTTCAGCAATGAAAGCATGGTTACGATCCTGATTGCGCTGCAAGCGTCCCATGAACTTATTAATCGCATCGACTAAATGCGCGGTTTCGGTAGGGACTTGAGTGCTAAGCGCGGTTAAATCAGTCGGTTGCTTGGTAGTGAGTTCTTGCTCAATTTTGAGTAAGGGGCGCAATGACCAGCCCGAAGTGAGCCACACAAATAGCCAGCCTAGAATAATCAAGCCTCCCACCCCTAAGGTCGCTTTGAAGGTTAAGTCGGCGGCGAGTTGATCACGCGCTAAACGGCTTTGCCCCATTTGTAGGTAGATGGTGTCTTGCATTCCTAATTCCAACAAGCGCCGTTCCAATACGACAAAGCGGAACAGCTCACCTTGATAGGGATGATTGAAAAAATAAGGTAAGCCTTGCTGATGTTGTTCGCGCATTTGCTCCGGCATCGTGGGCTGTACAAAGTCATAGCCGGTAATGATTTGGGCTTTGCTATCAATCAGGCTATATAAAACGCGATCATCTTCTGAGAGCGCAAGAGTGGCGAGGGAGGCGTAGGGCAAATCAAAATGCAATTGCTGCTCGACCACACTGAGATTGTCGACCGCAGTAAGCGCGGCACTTTCCAGTAGTTTATCGTAAAGCTGATCCACCGAGCGTTGCGCCAAGGTATTCGCCGCAAACAACAAGAAAATACCGCCAATCAAGAGCACTAAGCCAAACAATAAAAACAAGCGGGTGCGTAACGAGCCTTTACTACTCAACATAGAGTAAATAACCAATGCCACGCAGTGTTTTAATGCTCACACCACTGCCTGTGAGTTTCTTACGCAAGCGCCCGACATACAGCTCAATGGCATTATCACTGGGCAATTCATCATGATCTGCGAAGGAGCAGAGTTGATCGGCGAGTTGGCTTTTGCTCAACGCTCGGCCTTGATGATTCAGTAGCAGGTCTAAAATGCACAGTTCGCGGCGCGGCAATTCGATCACTTCATTGTCAATAATCAGGCGCGAAGCTGAGCGATCAAATTGCAAATTGCCGTAGTGCACAATGCTAGCCGCTTCACCATGATTGCGCCGCAAGACTGCACGACAACGTGCGGAAAGTTCGCGTAAATCCACGGGTTTAACTAAGTAATCATCGGCTCCAATATCAAGGGCTTGTACGCGATCATCAATACCCGAACGCGCGGTGAGTACCAGTACGGGGGTTTTATTATTTTCGGTGCGTAAGTGTTTAAGTACGCGCATCCCATCTAATTTGGGTAAGCCTAAATCCAAGATCACTAAACTATAGTGTTGATAGCTCAAAACTTTAAGCGCTTGTTCGCCATCGTTAAGCCAATCTACCGCGTGCCCATCTTGGGTTAAGCGCTCCACAATGGCTTCTGCTAAATCAGCGGTGTCTTCAACCAGCAGTAAACGCATCTAAGACCTCGAAACAACAACCGTGTGAATCAGTGCATGAAGCTCAACTGAATACTTAATAGGGTGCATGACAGCTCCATGACAGTTTTAGGTTTTACACTAAATGCGTTTAGTTGAACAACTTATGTTTTGGGAGGAGAAACATGAAACCCTTATTCTTAGCCGCGAGTTTAGCCGCTGCACTATTTACCCTACCGACTGCTGTATTGGCAGCTGCCCCTGAAAAACCTGAATGCGTTGCCCCAGCCAAGCCCGGCGGTGGTTTTGACCTGACTTGTCGCATTATTCAAACGGGTATGTTGGAAGCCAAAACCCTTGAAGCACCCATGCAAGTCACCTTTATGCCCGGTGGTATCGGCGCGGTTGCGTATAACCTGTTTAACACCACACGTACTGATGATCCTAATGCTGTCGTTGCCTTTTCTAGCGGTTCATTGCTGAATATTGCCACGGGCAAATACGGCGAGTGGACTGAAAAAGACGCGCGTTGGATTGCGACCGCAGGCACTGATTACGGTGCGGTGATTGTTAAAGCCGATAGCCCGTATAAAGATTTGAAAGGTTTGATGGAAGCTTTAAAAGCTGATCCAGCGAGTGTGATTGTCGGTGCGGGCGGTTCAGTCGGTTCACAAGATTGGATGAAGGCCGCTTTATTGATTAAATCGGTGGGCGCTGATCCTAAGAAAATGCGCTATGTCGCGTTTGATGGCGGTGGTGAGTCGATTGCCGCGTTATTGGGTGGCAATATCGGTGTCTACACAGGTGATCTTGCGGAAATGGCGGCACATTTAGAAGCAGGCACAATGCGTGTTTTAGCCGTGATGCACAGTGATCGTTTACCCGCACCGTTTGACAAAATCCCGACCGCTAAAGAGCAGGGTTACGATGTGCAATGGGCGATTATTCGTGGCTATTACATGGGCAAAAAAGCCTCTGACGAAGCTTATAACGCTTGGGTAGACCTATTTAAGAAAAGCTTTGAAAGTGATGCCTTCAATAAAGTGGTCAAAGACAAAGGTCTGTTTGAGCTGAAATTGACGGGTAAAGAAATGGAAGATTATGTCATGCAAGACGTGGCTAAACTCCGTACTTTGGCGACCGAAATGGGCTTAATTGAAGTTAAGAAGTAAGTAGAGAGACCGCAATGGCAGACAGAATTTTCGCTGCCATTACTCTACTTGTAGTAATGGCTTATGGATGGGCTGCTTTCATGATTATTAAAGCGCCTTTCCAATACGATCCTTTAGGTCCAGAGTCTTGGCCGCGTATTTTGTCCGTCGTTGCGGGTTTATGCTGCCTTTGGATTATTGTTAAACCCACAGTCCACGAATTCGATATTACCCAAAATGCTTTAGTGCGCATTCTGCTCATGGTGTTGTTATTGATTGGCTATGCCTACTTGTTTGAGCATGCGGGTTTCATTATTGCGACCGCTTTGTATTGTGGCGCTTCGGTTAAATTACTGGGCGGCAATGTGAAGCAGGCAATTATTTTTGGGGTAGCGACGAGTGTGATTGGCTATCTGGTTAGCGCTAAATTATTAGAGCTGAATGTGCCTGCTGGCGTGTTTAAAGGTTTGATCTAAGAGGATTCATCATGGATGTTATTTTATCCGGCTTAGGTCAAGGCTTTGCCGTGGCCTTGCAGCCGTTTAACTTATTGTTAGTGTTAGGCGGGTGCTTTTTAGGCACGTTGATCGGCGCATTGCCGGGCATTGGGCCGATTAATGGCGTGGCTATTTTATTGCCGATTGCGTATAGCTTAGGTTTTCCGCCGGAATCAGCTTTGATTTTATTGGCGGGTATTTATTACGGGGCTGAATACGGTGGACGCATTTCGTCCATTTTATTAAATGTGCCCGGGGATGCCGGAGCGGTGATGACCACCTTAGACGGCAGCCCGATGGCGAAACGCGGTGAAGCCGGGCGAGCTTTATCCTTGTCAGGGGTAGCGTCCTTTGTGGGCGGCTCTATTTCGATTGTGCTTATGACCTTATTCGCGCCTATGTTAGCCGCTTTTGCAGTTAGATTTAGTCCGGCTGATTATGTGGCGTTAATGGTGTTTGCGTTCTTATCCTTAGCGGCATTAGTGGGCAAAAGTGCGATTAAAACCTTATTAGCCGCCGTGATTGGTCTGATGATTGCTTCCATTGGTGTCGATGCGAATACTGGCGTGATGCGCTTTACCTTGGGTAGCCCTGATCTCATGGCAGGGATTGATTTTCTGGTGATCGTGATTGGCTTATTCGGCATGGCAGAGCTGCTGCATCTAGTGGAGTCGTATGCACGCGGCACACTCAAAACATTACCTGTGGATAAAACCTTTGTCTCGTGGGCGGATATCTTTGCGGTTAAATGGGTAATGCTACGCAGTTCGCTGATTGGTTTTATTGTAGGTGTCTTGCCGGGTACAGGCGCTTCGGTCGCGTCGGCGGTGTCGTATGGCACAGAAAAGCGCTTAGCAGGAGAGTCGGGCAAAAGTTTTGGCACGGGCGATATTCGTGGGCTGGCTGCCCCTGAATCTGCGAATAATGCCTCAGCAGGTGGGGCAATGGTTCCGATGCTGACCTTGGGGATTCCGGGGTCGGGGACAACAGCGATTCTATTGGGGGCGCTGTTATTATTTAATATCACGCCGGGGCCTTTATTATTTGAGCAAAAACCAGAAATCGCTTGGGGCCTCATTGCCTCTATGTATATCGGCAATATCGCGTTACTGGTGATTAATCTGCCTTTGGTTGGCTTGTTTGCCCGCCTTTTAACCATTCCACAACAGTACCTGACACCGCTGATTACAGTTTTAGCCTTTATCGGGGTTTATTCGGTGGTGGGCAATCCATTTGATTTGTATATGGTAATTGGTTTAGGTGTCTTGGGTTGGGTGTTGCGCAAGTTGGAGTTTTCACTCGCCCCAGTGATTTTGGGCGTAGTGCTTGGCAATCTATTTGAAGATAACCTGCGCCGTGCGCTGTCCATGTCAGGGGGCGATTGGTCGATTTTATTCCAATCCATCAATAGTTGGACTTTGTATGGCATGGCTCTTTTAGTGGTGGCCTTGCCACTTGCCATTCGTTATTTCAAACGCAAGAAAGCGGTTGCCGCTTAAGTTTCAGTATAAAAAAAGCACAGACTGTTAGCATGTCTGGCTAGCTCTGCAAGTTACCTCATCTAAGCCTAGCTTGGGTGAGGTAGCTTGGGACTAGTTTTAAATCCTCCTCTTTTCCCGCGCTTATCATTCCATTCGTTTTTAAATCACCGCGTTTTATTCTTTATCGGCAAATCACTGCTCTTTTATTGACGTTTACGTAAACGTAATTTATGCTTTTCCCACATTCCATCACAGTAGTGCAGAATTATGATTTTGAGTAGCCAAATCAACCCGCGCAGTGCTGAATTTCAAACGAATTACTCTTATCTGCAAACCCAAGTCGACGACCTCCGCGCCAAAGTCGCCCAAATCAGTTTAGGCGGTGGTGAAAAAGCCCGCCAAAAACATTTAGAGCGCGGCAAATTATTACCGCGTGAACGTATCCGCGTCTTGCTGGATAAAGGCTCACCGTTTTTAGAAATCTCCCAATTCGCTGCTTACGGGCTATATAACAATGAAGTGCCAGCGGCAGGTGTGATCGCCGGAATCGGACGGGTGAGTGGGCAGGAGTGCATGATTGTTGCCAATGATGCGACTGTCAAAGGTGGCACTTATTTCCCGCTCACCGTAAAAAAGCATTTACGTGCCCAAGCCATAGCGTTGGAAAACCGCTTACCTTGTATTTATTTGGTCGATTCGGGCGGGGCATTTTTGCCGTTGCAGGATGAAGTGTTTCCTGATCGTGAGCATTTCGGGCGCATATTTTATAACCAAGCCACCATGTCAGCGTTGGGTATTCCGCAAATTGCGGTGGTGATGGGGTCGTGTACCGCAGGCGGTGCGTATGTACCTGCCATGTGCGATCAAAGCATTATCGTCAAAGAGCAGGGTACAATTTTCCTCGGTGGCCCGCCTTTAGTGCGTGCGGCGACGGGTGAAGTGGTGAGTGCTGAGGAATTGGGCGGTGCGGATACACACTCGCGTATTTCAGGTGTCACTGATCACTATGCGTTGAATGACACCCATGCTTTGAGTATGGCACGGGAAATTGTCGCGGATTTGAATCGCACCAAACCGATGTCGGTGAAAGTGCAAAAACCTACTGAGCCTTTATATCCAGCCCACGAGTTATACGGAATTATTCCGCAAGATGCGCGTAAGCCCTTCGATATTCGCGAGGTAATTGCCCGGATTGTGGATGGTAGCGAGTTTGACGAGTTTAAAAAGCTCTACGGCACGACCATTGTCTGCGGTTTTGCGCATATTCATGGCTATCCGGTTGGGATTGTGGCGAATAATGGCATTTTGTTTTCGGAGTCGGCAGTGAAAGCGGCACACTTTATTGAGCTGTGTGCTAAGCGCAAGATTCCGCTAGTGTTTTTGCAAAATATTACCGGATTTATGGTGGGTAAAAAAGCCGAGCATGGCGGTATTGCTAAAGACGGGGCTAAAATGGTCACAGCGGTCGCCTGTGCGAAAGTGCCGAAATTTACCGTGATTATTGGTGGCAGTTTTGGTGCGGGGAATTATGCCATGTGTGGGCGGGCGTATGGTGGGCGCTTCTTGTGGATGTGGCCGAATGCGCGTATTTCCGTCATGGGCGGCGAACAGGCTTCCAAAGTATTGAGCCAAGTGCGCAATGATGCGTTAGAAGCGCAAGGCAAAAGCTGGACGGCGGAGGAGCAAGCCGAGTTTGAGCGTCCGGTGCGCGAGCAATACGAAACCCAAGGCCATCCCTATTACGCGAGTGCGCGGCTGTGGGACGATGGGATTATTGATCCCAAAGATACCCGCAAAGTATTGAGCTTGGCCTTGGCCTCAGCGCTCAATGCCCCGATTGAAGATACGAATTTTGGCATCTTCAGGATGTAAGGAGAAAATCATGTTCACTAAAATCCTGATTGCCAATCGTGGCGAAATTGCCTGCCGAGTGGCACGCACTGCTAGACGCTTAGGCATTAAAACGGTCGCGGTTTATTCCACCGCCGATGCACAGGCTCAACACGTTAAAGCCTGTGATGAAGCTTATTGGATAGGCGAAGCACCTGCTACGGACAGTTATTTACGCGGCGAGAAAATCTTAGAAATCGCCAAATTATCCGGTGCAGAAGCCATCCATCCGGGCTACGGGTTTTTATCCGAAAATGCCGGATTTGCGGAAAGCTGCCAACAAGCAGGCATCGTTTTCATTGGCCCACCGACCCAAGCCATTATTGCAATGGGACTCAAAAGCGAATCCAAGCGCCTCATGACTGAAGCGCAAGTGCCACTGGTTCCGGGGTATCACGGCGTCGATCAATCCATCGAATTACTACGCGAACAATCGCAAGCCATCGGCTATCCGCAACTGATCAAAGCTAGTGCGGGCGGTGGCGGTAAGGGTATGCGCGTAGTGAAAAACTTCGCCGAGTTTGATGCTGCTTTAGCCTCTGCCAAGCGGGAAGCCATTTCTTCGTTTGGCAATGATAGCGTGTTGATTGAGCGCTATTTACAGCAGCCGCGCCATATCGAATTGCAAGTGTTTGCCGATACCTTGGGCAATGTAGTGCATGTGTTTGAGCGTGATTGCTCCATTCAGCGCCGCCACCAAAAAGTGATTGAAGAAGCCCCCGCGCCCGGAATGACACCTGAGCTACGTCAGGCAATGGGGCAAGCCGCGATTAATGCGGCAAAAGCGATTGGTTATGTCGGCGCTGGCACGGTGGAGTTTCTGCTCGATCAAAGCGGCGAATTTTTCTTTATGGAAATGAATACCCGCTTGCAGGTCGAGCATCCGGTGTCGGAAATGATTTCGGGGCAGGATTTGGTGGAATGGCAATTGCGAGTTGCATCGGGTCAAGCGCTGCCGCTCACTCAAGAGCAGCTCAAAATTAACGGGCATGCGTTTGAAGCGCGGGTCTATGCAGAAACGCCGGAGCGTGATTTCCTACCTGCCACTGGCACACTTACTTATCTACACGCACCGACTGAAACCGAGCATGTGCGCATTGATACCGGCGTACGTCAGGGCGATGAAGTCAGTATGTTTTATGACCCGATGATTGCCAAACTCATCGTTTGGGGTGCGGATCGCAATCAAGCTTTGAAACGCTTACAAGCGGCTTTGGGTGATTATTATATTAGTGGAGTGAAAACCAATTTAGCTTTCCTTGCGACCCTTGCTAGTTTGCCGGATTTTGCGGCGGCGAAATTGGATACCGGATTTATTGAGCAGCATTTGGACGAGCTATTCCCTAAAGCGAGCACTCCACCGAATGAAATATTTGCGGCGGCTTGTTTAGCCGCATTAGTCACCCGCCAAGAACAAGCAACTCAAGCCCAAGCGCAAAGCTCCGACCCGTATTCGCCGTGGAGTGTGGCGGATAATTGGCGGATGAATTTGGATGGTTTTGATAGTTTTGAATTCCAATTGGGTGAAGCGCTATATGCGGTGCAAGGCTCACATCGCGCGGACGGCTATTATTTGCAGACCCCGCAGGGCGAACATCTATTGATGGGAGAGCGGCTGGGTGAGTATGAATGGCTGGTGACTTTAGGGCAAAAAGCCTTCCGCGCTAAAGTTTTGGATAATCTCACAGTATTGTGGGAGGGTAAAACGTGGGAATTACGTTTGC
The DNA here is from genome assembly GCA_049292455.1 of Thiolinea sp. Classification (GTDB taxonomy): domain Bacteria; phylum Pseudomonadota; class Gammaproteobacteria; order Thiotrichales; family Thiotrichaceae; genus Thiolinea. The sequence continues at coordinate 126,022 of JBATRF010000038.1, read as the reverse complement.
ATGATCCGATACACGAAGTCGACGAGCAGAGCGCACACGGCGGTAATTTAACTGCACCCATGCCCGGAGCAGTGATTGCGGTACAAGTCAAGGTCGGTGATCAAGTGCAAGCGGGTGATGCTTTAATGATCGTAGTGGCGATGAAAATGGAGCACACCATTACAGCACCACATGCAGGCGAAGTGAAAGAGATTTATTTCCAAGTCGGCGATCAGGTCAAAGATGGCGATGTGTTATTGAGTTTGGAGCAAAGCCATGAACCTACCTAAACGGGTGAAAATCGTCGAAGTCGGCCCTCGCGATGGTTTGCAAAACGAACCAACCCCAGTCGCCTTGGCAACCAAAATTGCCTTAGTGGAAAAATTGGTGGATGCAGGTTTGTCCGTGGTTGAAGTGGGTAGCTTTGTCTCGCCGAAATGGGTTCCACAAATGGCAGGCAGTGCCGAGGTTTATACGGGGATTCAGAAACGGGCAGGGGTGAGTTACCCCATGCTTGTGCCCAATCTCAAGGGTATGGAAGGCGCACTAGCCACAGGTGTGCAAGAGATTGCCATTTTTGCCGCTGCCTCGGAGACCTTCGCGCAGAAAAACACCAATTGCAGCATTGCCGAAAGCCTAGAGCGCTTTGAAGCAGTCATGCAGCAAGCTCAAGCCAATCAGATTAAAGTACGGGGCTATGTGTCTTGTGTGCTGGGTTGCCCGTATGAAGGTGAAATTGCCGCTGCCAAAGTCGCGGAAGTAGCAGGCAAGCTGTATGACATGGGCTGTTACGAAGTGTCTTTGGGTGATACGGTTGGGGTGGGTACACCTTTAAAAGCGCAAGCCATGATTGAGGCAGTCGCTCAGCGTGTACCAGTGGAGCAGTTAGCAGCGCATTTCCATGATACTTATGGACAGGGCTTAGCGAACCTGTTGGCGGTGTTGCAACTGGGTGTAGCGACGATTGATAGCTCAGTGTCAGGCTTGGGTGGTTGCCCGTATGCAAAAGGTGCAAGCGGCAATGTTGCCACCGAAGATGTGCTGTATATGCTGAATGGTATGGGCATTGAAACGGGTGTGGATATGTCCAAATTATTGGAGGCCGGGCGGTTTATTTCGGAGAGCTTGGGGCGTTTACCTGCTTCAAAAGTGGGACGTGCTTTAGGCTCAGCAGTCTAGCGCTTTATTGGATAAAGGAAGGTGAAAGAGGATGCCATTGCCTGAAACAGTGAAGCGCACAAAATTACATCATCGCAGTATTCAGTGTGAAGGCTTTAAGCGCGAGGATGGCTTGTGGGATATTGAAGCGCATTTAACCGATCAGCGTTCGTACGATTGCAGCTATGACCCCGAGCATCGCGGTGGGCTGATTCAGGCAGGTGAAAATGTGCACAATATGCAGGTGCGCTTGACGCTGGATTTGGATTTCATGATTCATGATGCAGTGGCGATTTCGGATGAAACGCCTTTCCCGATTTGCTTTCAGGCTGCCCGAGTGATGCCGCGTTTAATCGGTATGCGCATGGGCAAAGGTTGGCTTAAAGAAGTGCGTGCGCGAATTAGTACCGAAGTCTCTTGTACGCATTTAATTGACCTGCTCACACCGATTGCAAATACCGCTTATCAAACTATGCACTACGCTTTAGAGGAGCGCGCTGAGCAGCGTAAGCGTGAAGATAAAAACTTCACGCGGCAAAAAATCGGTATTTTAGATACCTGCATTGCCTTAGCCAGTGATGGCGAAGTCGTGAAGCGGCAGTGGCCAGAATTTTACACAGGAGCTAAGCATGAAGGATAGATTTGATCTGGATTACTACAACAGCTTAGCCGCTGGCACACTCACCGGCCATTTAGGGATTGTGTTCACTCGCGTCCAAGAAGGCGAAGTGATTGCCGAAATGGAGGCAGCTCCACATCTACTCGCACCCAATGGTTTTCTACATGCAGGCAGTTTAGTGACTTTAGCCGATTATGCTGCCGGTTTAGGGTGTGTAGCGCATTTGCCAGAGGGTGCTGTTGGCTTCACCACAATGGAATTGAAAACCAATCATTTGAGCACGACCCGTTCAGGGATGGTGGAATGCATCGCCAAGCCTACCCATCGCGGACGCACCACTCAAGTTTGGGATGCAGTGATCACACAGCAAGAAACGGGTAAGACTATGGTACTATTCCGCTGTACCCAGATGATTCTTTATCCGAAATAACCTATGAAAAATCTAATTGCTGTAGCCGGTGTCTTGCTAATACTGGCGGGTGTGACTGTGTTAGTCATTGGCGCAGCACGGCACTTCTTCCCGATGCTCAACCAGTTTTTCCCTGAAAGTTTTAAAAAGCCGCTGTCGTTTCAATATGGGTCTTATTATTTTTTAGCGGGCTTGGTGTGTTTGCTCTTGGCTTAGCCCTAACATTTTCTAGGGCTAAATTTGGTAAGTATTTTGATATTTTCTTAGTAAGCTAGTGCTGTACTTCTCAATCGCTCTGCGTGGGAAAATATACTGTCGATACTTTCAAGTGGGATTTTTTCTTCATCTTTATCATTGAATAATCCTAGAACCAGTCTATTTGTGTTGTTGAAACGTAGGCGACAGATAGGCTTTCTATTGTTATCGTCTAATAGAATGGCGCAGTAGCTTTGAGCATCACGTAAAGTGATTCTTTGTGGTGGAATGACATCTCTTAAAATAGCCTTGATAACATTGTATCCATCTATTTCTTCTTGAGTCGTTATTGGAGCAGCCGCCTCTTTCTCTGGTTCGGTTACTTCTGGAGCTACGTCTATTTCGGCATGTGTACTATTAGCAGCGGGCTTGGTCTGTAACATTACGCCTTGTAAGCGATCATTAATTTGGTCGTTTATCAGGTTTTGGAAGGCTCTTGATACAATAGGAGTGAACTGCTCTTTTGCAGTTGAGTTAAAGCGCTTGCCATTTAGCAAGTCAGTACATAAGAGCTTGATAAATTCTTCAGATGGCTCATATAACCACTGTTCTAGTAGATTTTTGATGTAGCGGGTGTATTTTAAATCGTTGGCTGTGGCAAGAATAGTGTCAATATTAAAGCTGCTTTTTGCAAATTTCTTAAGCTCACTTATTTCCTGGTCTTTAAAATCAAGTAAGTTAAACTCTAAAAACGGCTTAGCATCCATTTTGTTAGGTTGTTCTAGGTCAGTAAAGAATTGATAAATAAGACCATTTGTTAGAACAGCAAAGCGTGCTTCTGTAACGTGGAAATATCGAAAAAGTTGGCTCGCATGATTGATATTCAAATCTACGCCAGCCTTTTTGCACTCAAAAATGATAATGGGCTTACTATCTTTTAATATTGCATAATCAACTTTTTCTCCCTTTTTAGTTCCAATATCCGCTATTAACTCTGGAGTAACTTCAGTAGGGTCGAAAACATTGTAGCCCAATGATTGAATGAAGGGCATAATCATAGAGTTTTTTGTAGCTTCTTCCGTTTGAATTAGATTTTTTGTAGCCTCAATCCGTGTAGCTAATGCTCGTAATTGATCAATTAGATCCATATTGCCCTCCTATTGATTCGTCTTTTTAAAGATCGATGATAATGGGTTTATGAAGTTGATTTGAATTTGAGCATAGTAGCATCATTTATCAGGGCTACCCAAGATAGAAAGAGAGCCGGTCTCTTATTTTTAGTTATTGGAGTCGTAGTAAGAGCCTGGAGATATTCCTCGTAAATTAAATAGTTAGCCCAAACATCGCATATCATCCAGCTCACACTAAGATGAATAGGCCATTTATTATCGATCAGAGATTTCTAGAGAGGGATGATGCGATTTGAATAGATTGCCATGCAAGGTTACGTTGATTGTGCAGGTTCAGTTTGATTAAATACAACTAACTACTTAGTTCTGAAGGAAATTGTATGCACATGTACGAAAAGCGCTATGTTCGCCTATTTCGCAGTGGGCGTAATCAAGCAGTTCATATCCCAAGAGAGTTTGAGTTGGAAAGCTCAGAAGCCATTATTCATCGCAAAGGTAAGTATCTAATTATTGAACCAATTACACGATATAGTTTATTGGATTTTCTGAAAAATCAGCCAAAGCAAGATGAGGATTTTCCTGAGATCAGCGATGCAGTACTAGCTGTTGGTAATAGCTAATTGTTGAAACTTTTAGTTAGCCTAAAAGTTACTAGCAGACAAGCCATTCATTTAAGCCTACAACAGGGTGAGCGCAGCTGAAGACGTTGCGTATATAGCTTAAATCGTTAGATAAAATTCCGTTGCTTATGCATAGTTAGTTTGATTAAATACAACTAACTAATCATTTCTGACGGAAATGGCATGCACACTACTGAGTCAGAGCTTAAGCCTTTTGGCAATATTCCAATTATGCATCAAACAGTACTATCAGTACTCGCAGCCTATAAAACGCCCAATAACAAAATTTCACGCTGGTTGGATGAAGGTGTGTTATTGCCAGTGAAGCGCGGTATGTATGTCGTAGTCCCCGAAGTTAGTGGAAAACCCATAGAGCCTTTGTTAGTAGCGAATCTATTATATGGTCCTTCCTGCGTATCGCTGGACTATGCTTTATGGCACTACGGGCTGATCCCAGAGGCAGTAGTCGAAATAACTTCTGTGACTACGCGCCGTAGCCGAGTGTTAGAAACGGGTCTTGGGCGCTTTTCCTACCAACATTTATCTGATGAGTTATACCCAATTGGGATTCAATCAGCACAAGTGATGGGAGGTGGATACTGCTTGTTAGCAACACCCGCTAAAGCTCTATGTGATCGTTTAGCGCTTACACGTAAGCTACGGGTACATTCGGTCAAAGCGATGCAGCAATTTTTATTAGACGACCTGCGTTTCGCTGCTGATGAGGTATCGCTGATTGACTTAGAAGTCATTGCTGCTTATCAGAAAACTGGACATAAACCTGAGTTGTTAAAACACCTTTATGAGGCGATTAAGCAATGGCAATAACCGTGTTGCAACAAATGTTGAATCGCTATCCTTCAGTTTCAGTCGATCAGCAAAACCAAGCGCTTCGAGAAGTGATGCAAGAAATCACCTTAGCAGGTTTAAATCGTGCGGGATTCTTTGAGCATGCTGCTTTTTATGGTGGCACTTGTTTGCGGATTTTTCATGGTCTGCCTCGTTTTTCAGAGGATTTGGATTTTTCGCTATTGCAACCGAATGCGAGCTTTTCCTTGCAACCCTATTTCAAGGCTGTGATTGAGGAATTCCATGCTTTAGGCGTAGCCGTCGAGATTTCAACCAAGCAGAAAACTGCCAATAGCCAAATCGAATCGGCTTTTTTGAAAAACAATACGCAAGTATTCAATCTAAACATTAGCAGTAATCGCCAAGTTAAGATCAAGCTAGAAGTGGATACTTTACCGCCCTTAGGGTTTGCTACCGAAGAAAAGTTATTGCTGCAACCCTTTTCGTTTTACGTCAAATGCTTTTCTTTACCCGATTTGTTTGCAGGCAAATTACATGCACTACTTTTTCGCCAATGGAAAAATCGCGTCAAAGGACGTGACTGGTTCGATTTCGAATGGCATGTACGCCATAAGGTAGCACCTAATTTAGAGCATTTTGCAAGACGCGCTTACGAAAGCGGAGCAATCCGCCAAGATACTGTTTCTAAAGTAGAGTTAAACACTCTGTTGCAACAACGTATTCAGGTGGTAGATTTTGATAGTGCTAAGCAAGATGTTGAGAAATTCATTTCTGATGCTAAAGCCTTGAAGATCTGGTCAAGAGAGTATTTTCTGCATTTGACCGAGCAGTTGTTGATGTAGATTTATTTACAAGCTAGCGTGCTTAAGTTTTTAAACACGCTAGCTGTATCATTAGGTGGTTTAACCCAAAAACCGCTGATAAGCCGGGTTATCCGTCTCATCCCAGTATTCATAACCGAGTTGTTCCAGTGTTTGATTAAAGTCAGCGCGCTCTTCGGGTGGAACTTGAATGCCGACTAACACCCGTCCAAAGTCAGAGCCGTGATTGCGATAATGGAATAGACTAATATTCCAACCGGCGCTCATGCTGGTTAAAAAGTGCAGTAAAGCACCCGGGCGCTCAGGGAACATGAAGCGATAAATCAATTCATTATCCACGCCTTGCCCATGTCCACCGACCATATAACGTAAATGCACTTTCGCAACTTCATTATCGGTCATGTCGACGAAGGAATAGTTTTGTGCGCGCAATTCAGCTAAGAGTTTTTCACGCTCGCCTTTGCCCGCTGCGATTTTCACGCCTGCAAAGACTTGTGCTGCCTTTGAATCAGCATAGCGGTAGTTGAATTCAGAGATCGAGCGGCTGCCGACGGCATGGCAGAATTGCTTAAAACTACCCGGCTCTTCGGGAATCGTCACCGCTAATAAGACTTCGCGGCCTTCGCCCAATTCAGCACGTTCCGCAACATGGCGTAAACGGTCGAAATTGATATTCGCGCCGCTGGTGATCGCAATTAAATGTTTGCCTTGCCAGCCGTGTTCGGCGATATATTTCTTAATCCCCGCAACGCCTAGAGCACCTGCTGGTTCGAGCAAAGTACGCGTATCTTCAAACACATCTTTGATCGCTGCACAAGTTTCGTCGGTATTGACCAGCATGACATCATCAACCACGCCTTTGGCAATTTCAAAGGTCTGTTCGCCAATCAATTTAACCGCTGCACCATCAGCAAAAGTACCGACTTGAGCTAATTGTACGCGGCTACCTGCTTTGATTGAATCATGCAGAGTAGGCGCTTCTTCATGCTCGACGCTAATGATTTTGGTATTGGGATATAGGTATTTCAGATAGCTACCTACGCCCGCGACTAAGCCACCACCACCGACTGCTAAGAAGATTGCATCAATCGGATCAGGATGTTGGCGGACTAATTCCATTCCAATCGTGCCTTGACCAGCGATTACATCCAAGTCATCAAAAGGATGCACGAAGGTCATGCCTTCCATTTGCTCTAAATGGCGAGCATGCGCAAAGGCTTCATCGAAGTTATTGCCATGAATCACCACTTCGCCGCCGAAGGATTTCACCGCATTAATTTTAATATCCGGTGCGACTTTGGGCATCACAATAATAGTTCTAATCCCGAGGGTTTTGCCTGCTAAAGCAACGCCTTGCGCATGATTGCCTGCCGACGCTGCGACGATACCGCGCGCGCGTTCTTCAGCACTTAATTGGAACATGCGATTGAAGGCGCCGCGAATTTTAAAGGAAAACACGGGTTGTAAATCTTCGCGTTTGAGGAAGATTTGATTATCTAAACGCTGGCTCAGATTTTTGGCGAAATCTAGCGGAGTCTCTTTAGCCACGTCATAAACGCGCGCCGTGAGGATGCGTTCGATCAAGGATTTATCAGCTGTATTCATGATGCTCAGTAGTCGCAACGGTTGCGGGTCAGGTAGTATAGGCGAAACTCCCAAGGCAAGCATTAGGTGAACTAGCACGATGACTCAAGATGAAATGAAAAAAGCAGCTGCTGAAGCCGCATTGGCGTATGTGGAAGCAGGTTCTATCATTGGAATTGGTACTGGCTCCACTGCCAATCATTTTATTGATTTATTAGCAGGCATGAAGGCCAAAGTCGAAGCCACGGTCGCAAGCTCGATAGCTAGCGCAGAACGTTTACAAAAGCATGGCATTCGCGTGTTGGATTTGAACGAAGCAGGGCAGCTAGCTTTGTATGTGGATGGTGCGGATGAATCCAATCACCACTTACATTTAATTAAAGGCGGTGGTGCAGCCTTAACCCGTGAAAAAATCGTAGCAGGCGCGAGTGATAAGTTTGTCTGTATTGCGGACGGCACTAAACTAGTAGATGTCTTGGGCAAATTTCCGTTGCCGATTGAAGTGATTCCGATGGCGCGTGAGTTAGTCGCTCGCGAGATTGTGAAATTAGGTGGCCAGCCAGTGCTGCGCCCGAATTGCATGACTGATAACGGCAATCTGATTATTGACGTGCAGGGCTTAGCTATCACTGATGCTAAAACCTTAGAGAGCCAGCTCAATCAGATTCCTGGTGTTGTAACTAATGGCTTATTTGCTTTACGTCCTGCCGATGTGCTGATTTTGGGCACACCGACAGGCATTCAGGCTTTAACCGCCTAATAGCAAGCCGTTACCATTACTTGATTCCACTGCGCCGAATACTCTAAAGCAGCGCTTAGGTATTTGGCGTGGTTCTCTCCATGTAAGGCATCAGTGACCCCATCTAAGCATTTAGTCGTGGAACAGCGTTCACGCGCATTCGCATAGACTTCAGCGGTTAAACCGGGTACGGAACGGCTTCGCCCTGCATTACACAGGAAATAGCGGTCACCACGTGTGATGGCAGCTTGGGCATCTTGCTTGGGATTTTTGCTCTGCAAATCGCTCAGCATTTTCACAAACTGTGCGTCTTCATTAGAGCTGGTTTGCTGAGGAACTGCTGCACCACTGGCTCCTGCTGGATTACTAGGCATTTCTCGACAAGCTCCTAAGCTTAAGCTCAAACTACATAAAGCGATGATGCTTAATAGTTGATTGGTTTTCTTCATCCTGATTATCCTTTGGCAGCAAAGCGGTGGCGGAGGAAAGCGCCTAAGCCTACCAGAAACACGAACTCTAAGGGGAAGGAGCCAGTGCCGCCATTCGTATAAACGCCCCCCGTGTCACCCCCAGAACCCGCCGAAGTCGGGCTAACATCGGAAAGCGCAAAGAAAATATTAGTGCTGCATTTCACGCGAATCGTGTTTTTAGTGCCCAAAGTAGCCGGTAGTTTAACGCTAGCTGCACCATCGTTCGGTGTATTGCTCAGCAGGGTTTGGAAGTTTTCATTGGCGGTAGTGCTGGTCATATTCAGCCCAATATCCACCGTGCTACATGAAATCGGTGCTTGATCAGTTTTGGCGACATTCCAAGTCACGTTCAAATTGCTGCCTGCGGTTAAGGCTACATTTTTAGGAGCGGTAACTTCGAAAGCTGCACCTGTATCTTGTACTTTGACTAGCATTTCATCAGCGCCGATGCCGCCTTTGCCATCACGAACTTGCAGACGGAAATTCATATTGCGGGTTTGGCTCGATAAAGTTTCGCCATAGGTATGGCTGCTGGAGAGTAAATCGCTTAAGCGCGGAATAGTCCGGCTCGTTGAGCTAGAAGGCAATTGAGTACGAACCAAAGCATTGTCGCCGGTATCAATATCTACTTTAGAGGCAGTACCGAGGTCAATTTGCTCCCAAGAATAGCTGAGCGTATCGCTATTACTATCCGTAGCGCTGCCGGTTAGCGTAAACGGGGTGCGTGCCGGAATCGTATAGTCTTGCCCCGCATTAGCGACTGGGTTGGCATTACTTAAGCTGCTGCTATCCGCACAGGTTGCGCCCGTGCTGCTTTGGGTATAAGTGGTGATCTGGCTAATCGAGCCAGAATGGAACATAGCATCACTATGCGATTGCAGGTTATCGGGTGAGCAAATGCCTGCATAGGACATCACAGTACTACCACTACCAGGTTCATAGGCGGTTTTCGCAATCCGATTATTCCCTGAGCAGCTGCCTGCATCGGTATTAAAGGTATGTGTGGCGCCGAATTGGTGGCCGACTTCGTGCGCTACATAATCAATCGCAAAAATATCGCCGGTAGGTGTATCCCAGCCGCTTACACCTTGGGCTTTATAGCTAGCCCGACAAGCGCCTTCGACAATAGCTACTCCGCCATCGCCAGTCGTAAATACATGACCTACATCGTAATTTTCATTACCGATCATGGTATCAAGTGCCGTTTGGTTCTCTTTAAGCATGGTAGAAGTCGAGCTTGAATAAGGGTCAGTGGCTGCATCGGTGTAAATCGTAGTCACACCACTCACCAAGCGCAGTTTGATGCTTAAGTCACGCTGATAAATTTCGTTCATGCGATTGATGGTGGTGGTGATCGCACTCAAGGCCGTGGTCTTGCTACCGCCATGATATTTGGTGTATTCGCCAGTAGCGGCAATCGCAATATCATAGGTTTTTAAATCTTCGCCAGCACGTGCTGCTAGCACTGGCGATTGTTCAACATGAGTTTCAGTAGCTGCAGTTTCATGCGTGCTACATTGGAAATTGTTTTTAAATAGCCCTGAATTGGTCTGCTTACTTAAGCTGCGATAAGAGCGTTCAGCCGCTTGTGTAGTGGCCATGGTTGGGTCAATAAATAAAGTATCGCCATTTTGCATCACCAGCATTGCGGTGAAGCCTAGAGCGGTTAGCTCAGCACGCCCAGAAGCGACTTGTCCATCTAAACCTTTAATTTTCCACGTTTGCCAATCAGGAAATTGCGCAGCTACAGTGGTGCTTAGGGTTTCAACCGGCAGCAGTTGTACTTTTGCAAAGCCACCACTCGGTAACGGCAAGCTTAAGCTCGGCTCTGAACCTGAGTTGACCAATAAACTTTGTAAGCTGGCTTCATTCAGAGAAAGCAGGCGCTGTTGAATCGCTGATTCGCTGGCTTGGCGGGTTTGAATGTCTGCCCAGAGTGCTTCATTGGCAGCAAGATTAGTCGCAGCCAAGCCCAAAATAGCTGCGATCACTGTTGATAAATGCTTGTTCATTTTTATTATTCCTTGATGTAAAACTACGCTACCAAGCCCTAGTGCGCAGCTGATGTGAATTTTTTTAGCCTTCTTGTTTTGGTTCGCGTTTGCCTGTTCCGGTTAGTTTTGCGCTCATAAAGCCACCAATATAAAGCAAACTACTCATCAGTATCATTAACCAGCCATAGACGGCTTCGTGGGGTGAAAATAAATACCAAACCCCTAAAGTGGCGTACAGCAGAGCCACTAAAATCGAAAATACATGGCTACGATTGCTGCCGCGAATAACCCCACGTACCAAAGGCAACAGTGGCAACAACAGGATGAAAATCTCAATGGAACGCGGGAATTGCTGAGTAGTCGATAGCCAGCCATTCCAAACTACGATTAGAATAATTAAACCCAATAAGCCACTGACTGCGCAGGCGCGCCATAAGCCAATTAAGTTTTTCATAGTTTATGTGCCAAAGTTGCTAAGCGTTGGCCTAAAGCAAAACACAAACGCTTTTCTTCATCGTTTAAAGTGCTTTTATTATCACTACCCGCGACATGGCTTGGTCCATAAGGTGTGCCACCAGAGTGAGTGCTAATTAAATCAGCTTCAGTGTAAGGTAAGCCAGTGATCAGCATGCCGTGATGGAGCAGTGGCGTCATCATTGATAGCAAAGTCGATTCTTGCCCGCCATGCAAGCTAGAAGTCGAAGTGAAGACACCGGCTGGCTTACCCACCAAATCACCGGATAACCACAAGCTACTGGTTTTCTCTAGAAAATACTTCAAGGGTGCTGCCATATTGCCAAAGCGGCCTGGGCTACCTAAAGCCAAGGCATCACAAGTCTTTAAATCCTCTAAACTGGCATAAGGTGCGCCTACATCGGGAATGCTATCTGCGACTGTTTCGCAAACTTCAGACACGGGCGCGACTGTGCGTAAGCGTGCTTCAGTATTCAGCACACTTTCTACGCCACGCGCAATTTGCTGCGCCATCTTCGCAATCGAGCCATTCCGGCTGTAATAGAGAATTAAGACTTGTTTGGTTGGGGTCATATGAGGTCCAATACTTTTTCCGGCGGGCGTCCAATCACCGCCTTACCACCCGCCACCACAATCGGGCGCTCAATCAATTTCGGATGCTTGACCATCGCTTGAATCAGTTGTTCATCAGTCAGGCTGGTATCCGCTAACTTGAGATCAGCGTATTCCTGCTCAGTTTTCCGCAATAAACCCCGCGCGCTGATTCCAAGCATACCAAGCAATTCACGCAGCTTATCAGCATTTGGCGGTTTATTGATGTAGTTGATAACATCTGGGCTTACGCCTTCTTCTTCCAGCAGTTCTAAAGCCTGCTTGGATTTGGAGCAACGAGGGTTATGGTAGATCGTGACGGTGTTATCCATGAGTAAATTCCTGTCAGTTCATAGCTGCAATCTAGCCGGATGTGAGGAGCTAGGCAAGTAACTTGCCTGATTCAATCCGTCGTTTAAGCATTGTTTTATTAATATTAGCGCGCTAGGCTTATAAGTTAAAATTATAATAACGGCGACTCAGTTAGTTTCTAACAATAATTTTTTAATAGCAAGAGTCGAGCGTTAACTGAGGTTGACTAAAATGTTAAAAGTGTTTCTGCCATCTGCAATAGTCAAGTGGTTATCAATAATATTAATTAATGGCTTTTTTTGCTTGGCAGTGCAGGCCGCTGAAACTACGCCACCGAAGAGCATGCAGATTGGGGTTAATTTGCAAGTACGCGCTTATTTGCAAGGCGCTTATAACGCAAGCACCGGTTTAATGCAGGATGCCTTGCGCACCAAGGGCTTAATTCCACTGCAACAACCTTATAGCACTGCCCCATTTTCGTATGCAGGCACTGAAACCTTGAATCGCTCACTGACTAGCGTATCGATTGGGGGGGATGGCGATGCTTTGATTGATTGGGTGCTAGTAGAGCTAAGAGATGCCGCTAATCCCAGCTTAATTCGTGCCCAAAAAGCTTTAGGCTTGCAAGCTGACGGCGATGTGATGGATGTGCAAACCGGTTCAACCAGTTTAGCCTTTTTGAATGTTAGCCCAGCAAGCTACTACATCGCTTTGCGCCACCGCAATCATCTAACAGTGATCAGCACTAGCCCACAAACCTTAAGTTTTACGAGTCGCTTGATTGACTTTACTCAGCCCGTATTTGCAACGGCAGGGCAGACTCGTTTTTCCTCGGATAAATCCAAAGGCTTGCTCTGGGCCGGTGATATTACCCAAGATAAACGGGTGGTCGGTGTCGGGGTTGGCAATGACAACAATGCGATTTTGAACGCTGTGCTACGGGCTAGTGCTAATACGGCTTTTAATAGCAGCTATAAATTAACTGGCTACGCGGCTACAGACTTGAATTTAGATGGCGAAACCCTCGCGGTAGGGCCGGGTAATGATAGTAATTTAATTTATACCAATGTGCTCACTCATCCTAGCAATAGTTCTTTTGCCAGTAACTACATCGTGCTTGGCAGTGGTTACTAAAAAGCTAGTCTTTTCAAGATAAGCTGTCAGTTTACTTCGACTTTCGGCTATTTTCACAGGGAAAATCCTCCTTATCTTGTAATCAATTAAATTAATATAGTATCATGACGACTAATTTCGGGCGCTGTTTGTCAAAAACTATAAAAATTAGGTAATTAACAAACAGGCCTAGGGCTGTAGCTAGGGTTCTATCTAAGACCCTAAATCAATTAGGCTGCTGTCGCTGGTTGAACGACAAGCTAGATAAAAATGCTTAAATCTCAAGCTTATCAAAGCTGAATAATCATAAAGATAATGGAGTAATTGGCATGGGTCTCACGCGTGCACTTCAAGGCAGTGTTCTAATACAGCTCTTGTTCGGCTTAATTTTGTTATTCGCCAGTGATCAGTCCTTCGCTTTGGGGTGTAATGCCAGTAGTTATACCTACACCAACAACGGTACTAGCGCCAACTACTCCCTAAACTCGGGCGAATCCCTAAAAATAAATAGTGGTACTTATACTGGTACGATTAATAACTTCTCAGCGAATTCGACTATTTGCGTAGAGAGTGGCGCTAGCTTCATGCCCGGTAACTTAAATAATACTGCTGGCACTTTGATTAATTATGGTACGACTAAGCTTCAGACCTTTTCTTATAACTATGGTACGACCCTAGACAATTATGGTTTATGGGAGTTTACCGGCGGTTTAAATTTTAATGGCGCAACCACGGTTAGGAATCGTGCTAATGCCACTATGGTGATGAACAATAGCTTTCAGCTATCTAACGGCTCAGTTCTAGAAAATGATGGTTTTATCTTAGCTAAGCAGGATTTTAATACCGACTCTTGGTCGACTTTAAAGAATAATTATCGCCTTGAAATGGAAGGTAATTTTAACCCCAACGGAGTTTTTAATAACTACGGGCGGGTTTATTCGAAGAAGTTCATGAATGCTAATTCGAACTCGGTTATCAATAATCATTGCACCTTTGTTTCTTATGACGGATTTAATAATAATAATCCACTTTTTTCTAATTTCGGTACTATTTTAATTACCAATGCTTCTGGCACGGCAGGAGGCCCTTTCCAGAATAATCAATTTTTCTTTAATGGGCTTAATGCAAAAATTGCCGGTGGAAATTTTACGAATAATAATGCATTGACTGGTACTGGCGCTTTATTTTTCTCAGGCGAAACCCGTAATCAAGGGCTGTTTACAGGCACCTATCCGTCTAATCCGATTAATTTTTATGATGAAACTCAGACCAGTAATCAATTATTTGATCATTACAATGCGATTGCAACCAATACGATTCGCCAAGTTTTTGCCAAGCCCACAGAGCTAGATGCCCCGGATACGTGTACCAGCCCCTATAAAACTTTATCCAGTTTAAAAATCTGTCCTGAGAATGCAGCGCTACAAAATACAGCTGCCAATGCGACCAGCGCAACAGGAAATGGCTTGGCTGAGGTCGAGAATGCGAATCAAGCGATGGGTACGCTACAAGCAGTTAATACGACAGCAACGGCAAGCAATTCAGCAAAAATCAAAACGAATGGCGTGTTGACTTTAGATTTAGGGGCGGTGGTTCCGGCTGATTCGCCTATTCTTCTTTCCTTAGCACCGGTTGATAATGCTGCACGGGTTAAAATTGAGCTGTCGTTAGACGGGCAAGTTTTTAACAATAAAGGTAGTTTTGGTAGCGCAGGTACTTTAGGTACAGCGCCCTTAGATAAATTATCGCGGGTGGTAATTAATGCTAATGCAGGTGGTAGCCAATATGTGCGTATCACTTATGAAGCAGGTTCCACTTGGGTGGATGGAGTTGAGTCATTACAAAGCTGCACTAGTAGTTATGACTATGGCGATGCGCCTCTAGGCTACGGTGTGGCTGCGCATAAATTGGGGGCTACTAATCTTTATTTAGGCACGCTGCCTGATGCTGAAAGTGCGAGCGCTCACTCGATTCGTGCGAATGCAGATGGCAATGAGGATGATGGCCCACCACCCCAAGCAGCTGGTTCGATCATTCCTAAGTTCTCAGTCTTGCAAATGACGGATAGTAGCTATAGCACTCTAATTCGTACCACGAATCAGACTGGTAGTGTGGCTAAGCTAAGTGGCTGGATTGATTTCGATAAAAACGGTAGTTTCGATGCTGATGAACTAGCTTCTGTCGATGTGCCGACCGGCTCGAATAATACTAATACCACGCTAACTTGGGCGACGATTCCAGCTGATATTCAGTTGGGTACTACTTATGTACGCTTGCGCTTCACAACCGATGCAACCAAGGCCTTACAACCTACAGGTATTGCGCCTAATGGTGAGGTGGAAGATTTTGTTTTACCCGTGCATATGGATATTCCGCCGAATAGCCCAAGCATTTCCATTGCGACTGCTGCCACCCCCTTGGCCTGCCAATCAGTGGTTTTTGAAGATAATTTTAATGATTTAACGCCTTCAGAAACTAACTTCTGGGCGCCGAATCGGAGCAATCCAGTCACGATTCGTAATTGGTCAACTGCAGGCGGTGGCGCTGATACCTATGCGCGTTTCATGGATTGGGGACTCGGTTATGGTACTTCGGTTTATTTTGGGAATGGTGATGTCAGGAATATCAGCCCCAATATAGGGACTGGCTTCAGTTTTGATACACAAGGCAAGCTGTTAACTGTCATTGATGCCATTGCCCTGCGCGACACTATCGATGATTTAGATCCTACTGCATCCACCGCTACTGTCAGGGACAGTCACTGGGGTATTCAACCGGTTACTTTGACCCGCTCGTTTGCTACCACGGTGGGCAAGAGTTATCGCCTTTATTTTTCGGCCTTACGTGAAACAGGCAATTATATCCCAGGTGTTATGCGTGTGGATGCTCCCGGTGGCTCAATTCATTTCAAAGCACCAGGTGGTAACGAGGGTATTTTAAACTATGCGATTGATTTCACGGCTACCACCACCCAATCCACGCTGAGCTTTTTGAATTACGGCCACTTTGGGCCTAATAGCAATGGCTATTGCAATGTGATAGCCAATCCTTGGTGTACGGTGGGTGGAGTTGATGATCCTCTAGGTAAGTCGGCCAATGAGTTAAGCATTGATAACGTAAAGCTGGTTGAAGCAGCCTGTTCAGTGGGGGCGATTGGTGGCTATGTCTATCAAGATGCTAATTTGAATAATACCTATGATATGGGTACTGAAACGACCATTCCTGCTATCACCGTCAAGCTGTATGACGAAAAAGGTACGCCCGCTAATACGGCTGATGATCGTTTGGTCGCGACCACTTCAACAGTGGCAGATGGGCATTATATCTTTTCTTATCTGGATGCTACGGTCAGTTATCGTGCTGAAGTCGACATAGCAGACACTGAGTTACCGAGCGGTTTTAGTTTAGGTACGACCAACCCGTTAACAGGCTTAATCCCACTGGTTAATTCTGTTAAAACCGCCAATTTCGGTTTTGATGGACCCAGTACGACTAGCACCAAAGACTATGGCGATGCACCGGCCAGCTATGGCAGTGCAGGTCACATTTTAGTAAATGGTTTGAAGTTAGGTGCCAGCAACGATGCTGAGCCTGCTAGCCAACCAAGTTTTAATGCTTTTGGTGATGATGCCAATGGTGTCGGTTTTGATGATGATGGCGCACCACGTGCGGTATCGCCCAGTGGCCCCGCCCATTCAACTCGTTTCCCTGTACTGAAGCAGACTGATACGAGCTACACCTTGCCCTATACCGTCACGAACTCTACCAGCTCAGCAGGCAATCTGTATGCTTGGATTGATTTTGATAAAAACGGTAGTTTCGAGGCAGATGAAGCGACTTCAGTTGCAGTGCCTACCAATCTGGTGAATGGAACTTTGAATTTAACTTGGGCGAGTATTCCAACTGATATCAAGGTAGGTACAACCTTTATTCGGGTGCGCTTAACTACTGATGCAACAGTTAGCACGAGCACACCCTCTGGCTTAGCGAATAGCGGTGAGGTTGAGGATTATTCAATCCCTGTTTACCTACCCATCCCGCTCGATAGCCAAAGTATTAGCGTGGTCACTAATGTTGAGCCAATGGCTTGCCAGCAGGTCGTTTTCCAAGATGATTTCAGCGATATTGTGGGTAGCCCACTTTGGGGTACTCATGCACCCAATAGCCAGCCTATTCGTAACTGGACGCGCTCAGGGGGCGGCACAGACACTTATGCTCAAGTAGTCGATGCCCCCATGATTGGAGCTTCAACAACCAAATTCCAAGCCATTTATTTTGGTAGTGGGCATTTGCGCGGCATTTCGCCCGCCTTCCCGCAAGGGTTTACCTTTGATAGTAATGGGCATTTAACGTCGCCGATTGATGCTATCGCGATGCGTGATGTAGCGGATGATTTTAATAGGGGAGTAGCCTCTCATTGGGGGCCAGAACCACCCAAGCTGACACGTTCATTCGCAACCCAACCTGGAAAATCGTATCGCCTCTATTTTAAGGCAATTCCTGAGCAGACTAGTGACACCAGCTATACCTATATATCAGGGGTGATGCGGGTAGAAGCGCCTGGCGGATCGATTCATTTTAGAGCACCGGGTAGCCAAGAGGGCATGAAGAGCTATGCTATCGAATTCACTGCTACCGCGACGACTTCAGAAATTTCCTTCGTCAATTATGGGCATGTCGGTACAGATTGGTGCGAAATGCAGTCACAAGAATGGTGTACGGCTAACGGAGTCGTCAACACACCAGGGCCTGCTAACGAGCTGATTATTGATGATGTGGTATTAGTCGAGTCTGCTTGTAGCACAGGCTCGATCAGTGGTCGGGTTTACACCGATGCTGACAAAAATAATAGTTTTGATTCGGCCACTGAGACGGGCATTAATGCGATTAAAGTAAGCCTGTATGATCAAAATGGCACTGCAAATAATCCAGCAGATGACCGTTTAGTTTATGCCACTGACAGTGATAACACGGGGGCTTATTCGTTTAGCACGGTCGATACCTCACGCACTTATCGGCTTGAAGTTGATACTGCTGATACCCATCTGCCTAGTGGTGCAGTGATCGGTACCACCAATCCCTTATTGAATGTGGCGGTGACAGCTAATACAACTACCGCTAATCAAAACTTTGGTTTTGATTTAGACACGACGCCCCCCACTTTGGGTGTGGTGGGTGAGTATCGTTTTGATGATTGCGGCAGTGGCGGTTGGAATATCGATTCCTCAGGCAAAAATAATAATGTGGTCGGCTCAGCGCAAGTATTAACTGAAGACTATAAAAACTACGCTTGCACCGCGCTCTCTAATCCCAACTGGTCTGCTGAAGTCCCGCATATCGCTGACTATGCCTTAGCCAGTGGAGCTGTATCGATGCTGTTCTACGATCATAAAAATGTCTGGCAAAACAGCGATTCTCACTTACTCAGAAAGGGATGGGGCGAGAAATTTAATGTTACGCTGAAACGTACCACTGACAATATGCATGGCTCGGTTGTAGTAGAGTTAAATGGGAATTCAATTGATACCGGCGAAACCTTTTACACGACTTTAAACAATGGCTCGCTCAACGATACTCAATGGGTGCATGTTGTGGTTAGTTTTGGCGAGCAAGGTATGCGCTTGTATGTTAACGGTGTGTTGAAAGGCACGAATACCTACACAGGCGGCCTACAAAATGTACAAGGTAATTTTAAATTACCAGGTCTGGAAGGCTATTTCGACGAATTCTATATTTTCAATCAACAGCCTAATGATGCTCAGGTACAACAGCTTTATAGCAATATCATCGCAAATAAAAACTGGGATGGCAGTGAGCGGGCTTGTGCCTGTGGTGGCGCTGTGGGTGACTATGGGGATGCGCCTGCTAGCTATGGCAGCCCAGTGCATACACCGGCAGCAGGTATCTATTTAGGTGCGGGCGTTCCTGATACCGAAAGCGGTTCACAAGCGAACACCTTAGCCAATGGCGACGATAATAATAGTAATGATGACGAAGATGGCGTGAGCATTTACCCAATGTGGCAAGGTGTAGAGTCACAAATATCGGTGACTGCTGCAGGGACAGGTGCTTATTTACAGGCTTGGATCGATTGGAATGCGGATGGTGATTTCACGGATGTGGGTGAACAGGTCGCCACCAATCTGACCGATGGCGATGAAAAAGACCTAAATACCAATGCTGGCGCTATCGACTTTATTGTAACACCACCTACTAATGCAGCAGCTACCCGTACTTATGCTCGCTTCCGTTGGTCTAGTGCTCAAAATCTAAATTCAACCAGTGCGGCTCCCGATGGTGAAGTGGAAGACTATGAGGCGAATGTAGCCATTCTGCCCGCGCAAACTTGTGATCCATCCATTTGGTATGGTTCAGTCGCAGAGGGCGATGTGACTTCGCATTTGCGCAAGATGACCTTTAGCACGGGTAGTTATCAACTAAGTAATAAGCTTATTCCGCCAGGTACTCCGGTTAAGGCGATACGTTATTCCAACTTAGCGTATCGAGCACAGGATGGCTATTTATATGGAGCTGCGCCGATTGTTGCAGAGAATCTGGTGAGTGGCATGGTGCGGATTGGCTCTAATGGTGCGCGCGCCGTCTTGCCTTGGCCAGTTTCTACCGCAGGTTTGCCTGTGCCACCAGCACTTAATAGAAATTATGCAGGCGGGGCTTTTAGTAATAGTGGCTATTTCTATATAAGCAGTTCAGATGCTAAGTTTTATAAAATCGATGTCACCACTAATCCACCGACCGTCGTTGATTTTATTGATACGGTGGGTCTGACCGCGACTGGGCCGCAGGACTTTGTGCTGACAGCTGATGAGAAATGGATCTATGCTATTTATGGCAGAGCCGCTACCTTGGGTGGTGGTACTCAGCTAGTTCGTATCTCCTTAGATGCCAGTACAGGCTATCCAAAAGGGACTATTCACTACATTAGTGATCCTTTATCACGCTCTCCATTGCCATCGACGCAGACAGGTACATTTGGTGCGGTTTATGGCGATCTGACTGGGAACTTGTACGGTGCACGTAATGGCGACGGGCGCTTATATCGGATTGATATTTCGGGCATGGATACGCCTAATCCAAGCGCTACTTATACACATATTGCTACCCCATCAGGTGTTATCCCTTACACTCATAATGATGGCGCGAGTTGTGCCTCAGAACTGTTCCCACTCGCTCAAGCTTCGGATTATTCTGATGCGCCGACCAGTTATGGCTTCGCTAAACATATCGTCGTAACAGGTATGAGTATAGGTAGCGGTGCGCCTGATAGTGAAGACGGTGCTTTAAGCAATGCGAATGCTGATGGGGATGATGCAAATGGAACTGACGATGAGAATGGGGTCACTTTACCGAGTTTCATTCGTGGACAAGCTGCAACTATTTCAGTTGATGTCAGCGACCTAGCAGCCGGTGGTAGTTATTTACAAGGCTGGATTGATTGGAATGCGGATGGCGATTTCCTCGATGCTGACGAGCAAATTGCACAAAACTTATTAGACAATGCTGCTTTAGATACTGATTCAACCGCAGGCAAAATTAGCTTCAGTGTTACCGTACCGGCCACTGCAAGCACGAATCCTACCTACGCACGTTTCCGCTGGTCATCTAGCAATAATTTAGCTGCAACAGGCGCTGCCAAAGATGGCGAAGTTGAGGATTACAAGCTGACAGTTGCTTCACCCACAAGTACTCTGGGTGTGATTGGGGAGTATCGCTTTGATGATTGTGGCAGTGGTGGGGTCAATTTAGATTCTTCTAGTAAGCATAATAATGCTGTCGGTGCGCCAACTCTGATCACTGAGGATAATAAGCCCTATGCTTGTACTTCGGTTCGTAATGATGGCTGGAATGCCGAAGTACCTTCGATCCCAGAGTATGCACTCAGTAGTGGGGCTGTTTCGATTTGGTTCTATGACTACAACAGTATTTGGGGCGATGCGCGTTTATTAGAGCGCGGTTGGGATAGCAATAATAAATTTAGAATAGCACTCAAGCCGAGCACTGAATATCGTAACGGTACGGTCACTGCTGAATTAGTGTTTGGTGGCACTACTTACAAAATTGACACAGGTGAAACCTATTACACCAATCAATCACAAGGCTCTAAAACTGATAGCCAATGGGTGAATGCAGTAGTCAGCTTCGGTTCGCAAGGGATGAAGCTCTATATCAATGGTGTTCTAAAGGGAACGAATGCTTTCACTGGTGGGATTCAGAATGCTTTAGGTAATTTCCGCCTACCTGGTTTTGAGGGCTATTACGACGAGTTCTACATCATCAATCAACAGCCAACCGATGCTCAAGTCATGGATCTATATAACAATGTCGCCAGCAATAAAAACTGGGATGGCAGCCCGCGTGCTTGTGCTTGTGGGGTAGTTACTGGTGATTATGGCGATTCGCCACTAAGTTACGGATCACCTGTGCATAGCATTGTGGCAGGTCATTATTTAGGTAGCGCTATTCCTGATGCCGAAAACGCAAGCCAAGCCAATGCTAATGCAAGCGGGGACGATAACAACGGTGCTGATGACGAAGACGGAATCATTATTCCTGCTTTAAGGGCAGGTCAAACTTCAATCTTGACAGCAACCGTAGCGGGTAGTGGTGGCTATTTACAGGCATGGTTTGATTGGAATGCGGATGGCGATTTCAATGATAGTGGCGAGCAAGCGATTACTAATCAACAAGACAATGCGGGTGGAGATAGCCAGTCGGGGCCTGGAAGTATTGGCTTCGCAGTTAATGTACCCGTCACAGCAACATTGGGTTCAACGCATGCACGCTTTAGATGGTCTAGCACTGCTGGTTTAGATGCGATTGCTGCCGCTGCCAATGGTGAAGTGGAAGATTATGTAGTTAATATTGCTGCCCCAACCACCACCCTGAGCGGCAAGGTTTGGTTCGATAGCGACAATGATGGCATTCAAAACGAAGCTGCGAGTACTGGTATCGAAGGTGCTAAGGTCGAGTTATACAATCCAGCGACTAGTGCGGTGGTGGCAACTACAGTCACCGATGAAAATGGGCATTACCAATTCACCAATGCGGCTGGTTTAGCTGTATCCACCACTTACCAGTTAAGAATTGCCAATTTTGAAGCCAAGGTACCGCAGTCTGACTGGGCTATTACTAGCTTGCATACAGGAACAGATACCAGTGTTGATTCAGATGCTATTTTAACTAGCTCCTATTGGACTATTGCAGTCACTAGCCCAGTAGCGGGTGCAACGATGGCTAGCAATGACTTCGGCTTTATTTTGACGGCTCCAAGCGGTTGCTTGAATAACGGGCTAACCGGTCTTGCGACTGAAAGCTTTGCCGGAGCACATTCAAATGCTTATAACTTTGTATTCAATAACAAGTTGGTCACAGGTTATTGTGCTGAACGTGCAGAGTCTAGCCCAGACACTAATGATAGCTATCAAGTCAATAGTACCGATCGCCAAGGTTTAACTGCGCTACAACACTCTAAACTGGCGCGCTTATATAGTGCCTTACAAGATCCAGATATTATTTTTGCGCTTGCGCCGGTCACTAATAACGGTAAACAGCAAAGTCGCCTAGATGACTTAATGACGTATATGACTTGGTATTACACTTACTATGGTGAAAATCTAGCAAGTGTTATCAGTACTCATATTGATCTCAATTCTAATTTGACGGCTGATCAACGCACGGTCATGAAGGCATTAATGCCAAAAATTATTGACCGTGTAGCCGGTTCGAATGGTCAAGCTCAATATCCAGAGCAAGCGATCTATTGGTTATGGAATCAAACCAGCACTAGCCGTCAAGATATCATTGTGCCGGGGCGCTTTGTGAATGGCCTAACCTGTACCAGCACAGGCACCATCACTGGCAAAGTCTATAAAGATATCAATGGCAACAATAGCTTTGATAGCGCTACTGAAACCGGTATCGCTGCGATCAGTGTCGCCTTGTATGATCAGAATGGCACGCCCGGCGTGAATAATGACGATACTTTAGTCACTACCGTCAGCACCGATAACAATGGTGCTTATGCCTTAATTAATATCGATGCGAGCAAGACTTATCGTATTCAAGTAGATACTAGCGACACCGATCTACCAGCAGGCTATGTGATCGGTACTACCAATCCGCTCACCAATGTCACAGTAGGAGCCAATGCGGTAGAGACCGATAAAAACTTCGGTTTTGATCCGCCTGCAGCGGCTAGTATTTCAGGTACGGTATTTGAGGATGTGAATTACGGTGGCGGTGCCGGTCGTGATCAAACAGCTTCAGCGGGGCTAGGCATCACTGGGGCTAAGGTCGAGCTGTATAACAGCAACGGTAATTTAGTTACGACAGCGCTGACTACCAATGGCAGCTATACGTTTAATGCACTGACTACCGGCGATTATTATGTGCGTGTAGTTAGCGATACGGTTAACTCGACTCGGGCTGGTAGCTCGGGTGCTGAGTTGGGCGTATTAACTTATCGCACTGATAGTATTAGTCCTGTGGCTAATGAGGTGGGTGGTCACAATACAACTTTAACTGATGGGCCAGCTAATACCGGCGCACAAGTTTTAGACCTGACAACCTATACCTTGGCTGGTACGGTAGTGGTGCAAAATCTACAGAAAGTCACAGTCAATAACGCGAAATCGGGCATCGACTTCGGTTTCAACTTCGATACGATTGTGAACACCAACGATGCGGGTCAAGGTTCGCTACGGCAGTTCATTCTCAATGCTAACTTGTTAGGTGGAGAGTCGAATTTAGCCCAAGTGGGTCTAGCAGCTGGCCTAGAAAACAGTATCTTTATGATTCCTGGTGCAGGGCCGCATCTCATTACACCGACTAGTGTATTACCTAGTTTAACGGGCGCTGCCACAGCTTTGAATGCAGCCACCCAAGCTGGTGCCTCCTGTGCTGTGAGTGGACGCACTCTTAAAATCGGTTTAGATGGCTCGAATGCTGGTGTGAATATCAGTGGTTTAACCATTGATGCTGCCAATGTCGTCGTGCGTGGTTTTGCGATTGGTAAATTCACGGAAGCAGGCGTTCTGGGCACCGCTAATGCCGATAATATGTCAGTGGTTTGTAATAACCTCGGTTTAGCTACAGATGGTTCGACAGTGACTGCCAATGGCACCAATGGCTTGTACGTGAAAATCGGCGCTAGCAATCTACAAGTGGGTGGCAATACCGATGATGACCGCAATATTGTCTCTGGAAATACCCGAGATGGTATCCGTCTAGAGGGCGTGGCCACGGCAACGATCAGTCGCAACTATATTGGTACGGATGCTAGTGGTATGAGCGCACGCTCTAATAATCGTGAGGGTGCCAGTTATGCAGGCATCTATGCGGGTAAGCCAGTGACGGGAACTGCTACTAGTTCAGCGATTACGATTCGGAATAATCTCATTTCGGGGAACGATGTTATTACAGGTGTAGCGCCTATTTATAATGTGAGTTCTGGCATTTGGTTAGATACGGTCGCGGTAGCAACGATCACTGGAAACTTAATAGGTACTGATCCAACAGGTACTAGTGCGCTACGTAATACCGGTTATGGGGTGTATATCAAAGCTACTACCGATGTGGTCGTTGGTGGAACAACGGCAGCAGAACGCAATGTGATTTCTGCGAATTTCAAAGATGGGATTAATACGCGCTTTGGTACGAATCGAATTAGCATTCTGGGTAACTATTTAGGTACTGATATCAGCGGCACAGTGAATCTGGGTAATACAGATAACGGTATTTTCCTCGCAGATACACAAAACGCGGTGATTGGTAATAGCAGCGCAGCAGGCCGAAATATAATTGCAGGCAATAAAATCAGTGGTATTCGGAATAGCTCTAGCCCCGGCACCATCATTGCCGGTAACTATATAGGTTTAGATGTTTCTGGCGCTGTAGCAATGGGTAATAATCTGCACGGTATCTACGTACAGACCTCGGCCAATGTGCGCATCGGTGGTAGTGCAATAGCTGATCGGAATGTGATTGCTGCCAACAAAGTCATTGGCGTGTTCATAACGGGTGCAGCCTCTAATACACGGGTTGAAAATAATCTGGTGGGCTTGAAAGCGGACGGCACTACGGCCGCAGGCAATACCCAAGCGGGTATTGAGACTTCATCGACCAATGGAGTAGTGATTCACAACAATGTGATTTCAGCCAATAAAACCCGTGGCGTCCATTTGGTCAGCAGTCCGAATACGACCATTACTAACAATATCATCGGACTCAATGAGGCTGGTAACTTAGACCTTGGGAATAGCTTGAGTGGTATTGATATTGAAAATGGTGTGACAGGTATCACTGTCAGCAATAACACCATCTCGGGAAATGGCGCGCACGGTGTCTTCATTATTACGATGGGTACGAATAGTAAGGTTTTCAGTGCTAGCCTGTTGACGGGTAATCGGATTGGTTTAGCCAGTGATGCAGTCACTCCCATGGGTAATGATGGGGCAGGCGTGTGGATCGAAGCTTCAAGCGGCTTAGTGATTGGCGGTTCTGCAGTTTCAGATGCGAATAAGATTGCCTATAACCAAGGCGATGGTATTGCGATTGTAGGGGCAGATGCTAAGAACAATATTTCCCGCCGTAATATTATTTATGCCAATCTGGGCTTAGGTATTGATCTCAATAATGATGATGTAACCACCAATGATGCTGCGGATGCTGATGCGGGCTATGCTAATGACAGTGTCAACTTCCCAGCCTTGCTGTCGGCACGTTTAGACGGCAGCAAGATGACTATCAAAGGTTGTGCCCCACAGGGTGCTACGCTTGAGTTCTATGAGTCGGATATCACGGTCGGTACTGCAGCAGCAGGTTCAAATAAGTTTGGTCGCACGAAAGATTATGGTGAAGGCCAAACCTTCCTAGTTAGCTTAGTTGAAGGTGCCGCCGCTGATACCGATACGGCTGATTGCGCGCTACCCACAGATGCTGATGGCAACGTACATACCGGGATGAAGGCTTTCAGTTTCACCTTACCAATTCCTACAGGCGTGGTGGGTGGTGATCTCCTAACCGCGACTGCAACAGTGCAAACCGTTGGTACCTCCGAGTTCTCGCCCACTGTGAACTATTCCACTGCTAATGGGGAAATCAAAGGCACGATCTTTGAAGACTTGAATTATGGCGGGGGTACAGGTCGGCCTTTAAGTACCGTGGGTACGGTAGGTCTGAATGGTGCAGTGATTGAATTGTATGATGCCACGGGTGTGAAGGTTGCCAGTACAACCACGGCTAGCTCAGGCTCAGAGCAGGGCGTGTATACCTTCACTGAACTAGCAAATGGTAATTATTTTGTGCGGGTGGTTAGCAATACTGTGCACTCCAGTCGGAGCGGTTCGATAGGCACTGATCTTGGCGTCCAAACCTATCGTACCGATGGCACTAATTCGGTCTTGAATGAAGTAGGCGGTCGTTTACCGAATCAGGCGGATGCTGCAGCAAATACCAGCGCCCAAGTGCTGAATGTGAGTAACTTTACCTTTGCGGATGGCACGATAGCCCAATCGGTACAGCCAATTACTATTGCGAATGGTGAAGTGACTGGCGTGAGTTTTGGCTTTAACTTCAGTACCGTGGTGAATACTAATGATGCGGGTCAAGGCTCCTTGCGCCAATTCTTATTGAATAATAGCCAGCTTTCTACGACTGGCTTGCTACAGGCCTTACCTACACCGTTGGCTGCTGAATATCCAGCAGGTACTGAAACGAGCATTTTCATGATTCCGGCTACGCAATTGCTGGCAGATAAAGCCATCATTAGTTTGACTGGTGGTTCCTTGAATCTGGAGCGGGCGCATACCGCAATTGATGGTCGTACTCAGCTTGCCAATATAGGCAGTGGCACGATTGTCTTAGATGCCAGTACCGGCAATGGTTTGAATCTATTCGCGTCAGCGACCAGTTCAGCGGTGCGCGATGTCACCGTGAGTCATGCTGCAGGTAGCGGTATTGTCTTAGATGATGTTGATAATGCAGTGGTCGAGCGGGTGAGCCTAGTCAATAACAGCCAGTACGGTGTGAGCCTGATGAACGAAGCGCTGAATAACCGTGTCATCGCAAACACGATTGCGAATAATACTTGGGCAGGTATCGCGCATCTGGGGAATGGTATCGGGAATACGTACAGCCAAAATAGCATTCACGATAATGGTGGCTTGGGTATTGACCTTGGCGTTGATGGCGTTACTGCAAATGATGACTTAGATGTTGATACAGGGCCAAACAAGCTCTTGAACTATCCAGAGGTAGCGGAAGGCTCATCGGTTAGCTCGAATGGCACGAAGGTCGTTGCTTATGATTTTGATCTGGATGTGCCGAATAATACCAATGGCTATCGTGTTGAGTTCTTCCGTAATACCACCGTCGATGTACTTAAGCATGGTGAAGGTGAAATTTACCTAGGCTATGTGGATATTAGCCATGCCGGTGGTAGCAAGCTCAATTTTAAAGGCACATTGAATGCAAATCAGGTCGTACCAGTAGGGGCGAACATCGCGGTCACTTTAACTGAGAAAACGAGCCCAACCAGTTTAGGTAGCACCTCTGAGTTCTCTGGTGTACGGAATGGTAAGGTGACGGTGTGTACTGATCTGATTAATGGCACAGGTGCTGATATGACGGTCAATGAAAATGCGCCAATGATTACTTATCTTGAATCGACCGATGACAATGGGAATCCAATCACTTATGTCATTAGTGGTGGTGCAGATGGCAGCCAGTTTATCATCCAAGATCCTGATCCAGGTGCGACTATCGACTGTACCGTAGTGAAGTTCCGCGATCCTAATGTGATTGGCGCGCGCTCCACCAGTGTGAGCAAAGCAGCTCCGATGTTAGCGCCGGGTGATTATGAAGCACCTGCTGATAGCGGTGGCGACAATACGTATGATCTGGATATCACAGCAACGGCTGGGGGTAAGGATTATGTCCGCCCTGTGGCAGTCGGTGTGCAAGATATTAATGAGCCACCAACCATTATCAATAACGACTTGAATGAAGTGCTAGAAGGTAAAATGGGCGCTCTGAATGTCGATGCCTTTGACCCTGATGCAGGTGATGAAGAAGGTAAGGGTATTAGTTATGCGCTTTCGGGTGGTGCAGATCGTGCACGCTTTAAGTTGAATGCGCAAACCGGTGAGCTGAGTTTTGTGAAAGAACCCGACTTTGAAGCGCCTTTAGATGCAGGCAATGACAATGTCTATGATATTGAAGTACGCGTCATGGATGATCAGGGTTTAAGTAGCGCCAGCAGCCTAAAAATCGCAGTCACGGATGATAAGCTCAATGATGGGATTAGCTTGCAAACTAAGGTCTTGTTACAAGGCCCGTATGCAGGTGCCACTGGCTTAATGCAGGATAGCTTAAGGAGTTTGGGCTTATTGCCAATGACCCAGCCTTATAGGCTTAGCCCGTTCAATTACCCAGGTACCGAGCAGCTGAATTTAGATTTAGCGACAGTGACAGGTAAAGAGGCCATTGTGGATTGGGTGCTAATCGAGCTACGTGATCCTGCTCAACCAAATACCGTTGTGGCGGGTAAAGCGGCGGTGGTGCAACGTGATGGTGATGTGGTTGACGCGAGCACAGGATCTGCAGTGCTTAACTTTAAGGGTCTAGCGTCTGGTAACTACGTAGTTAGCTTGCGTCATCGCAATCATCTAGGTGTTAGAACGGCGAATGCGCTGGCCTTTAGTGCAACGCCATTGGTGATTGATTTCAGCCTGTCTGCGACACAGATAGCCGGTGCTAATGCTCGCTTAGAAAGTGGCAGTTTAGCGCTGCTATGGTCAGGTGATGTGACGCATGATGAGCGTTTAGTGCTGATGGGGATTGGCAGCGATACCAATGCCATCTTAACGGCGGTACTCAAAGCACCGGCCAATACTGGCTTGAACAGTAGCTATCGTTTGTCAGGTTATTTGGATACGGATCTGAATATGGATGGAAGTACCCTATTTATGGGACCAGGGAATGACAACAATGCCTTATTTGGGAATGTGCTTTTGTTCCCCACCAATAAGGATAGAAATAGCAACTATATCGCTGCAGGTAGCTTAGCCAAGTAGTGATTTAGGGTGGCAGTTTAGGCTGCCGCCCTCTAGTCCGTCTGTCTGTAAAATGAGCAAACTGGTGTAACCGATTGTTACAATTGGCTCCTAAAAAGAATAAAACCTTTGGAGCTCCGGTTCATGACAAGTCAAAAGAAATCCTCTTTCCTCGCGGCCTTAATCGCCTTAGGCTTAAGTTGCAGTGCCAGTTCAGCTTTCGCTGAAGCCGTCCTTGAATATAAAGTCGCCGTTTCTGATGATGGCAAAAGCTATGAAGTGTGGATGAAACCGTCCGCAACTCCCAAGCCTGATATCAGTTTAACCGGCCAATTAACTTTAAAAGTACCGCATGCAGCTAAATTCAAACCTGTCAAGGTAGTAGCTGGTGTAGAGGGCGCTGATTGGATTGAGGCCTCGCGTGTTGATGCACCTAAAGAAGATGCTAAGCACGATTATATTTCCTTCTCTTATATCGGTGCTCAAGGCAATAGCTCCCAAAACTATGATTGGAAGGCTAACGAAGAGCGCTTGGTCTTCTCATTTGCGAATGAAAAAGGTTGTGTAAACGGCGTTAGCATTATGGCTAATGATGATAAGTTTAATATTCCTAATAATTCTCAGCAAACTAACCCGGGCAATCAATTTACTAATTTAGGTTGGGGCGCTGTTGGGGAAAATAATTTTAAAGGTGTTTATGGCGATTCGCCGAAGTGCTTAAAGTAAGACTGCTTTAAGGCCATTGAGAATTTAATTAGGGTAAACAACTAGTTTGCCCTAGAGAGCTTGCGCCTAAATAATAAGAGTTGCGCAAATAGATAACTCTACCTTCAATTTAAGAAAGTAGTTTGATTGTCTGGCTATTTAAAAGTTTCTAAGGGTATTTATATTGATTCACCCAAGTGCTTTAAACAGTACTTTAAAGTAATCAGGTAGTCATTTAGGGCAGGCACAGGCTTGCACTAGGGTCTTTGCATCAATATAAAAAGAGATAAGGCAAATGCGTACCCATACCTTCACATTACGTAAGTATCTAGGGCTAAGCGCCTCAGTTTTTCTATTAGCAGCAAGTAGCAATGCGGCCTGGGCTGGCAACGTTGAATTTTCAATTCGCTGGAATACTGCTGATGATCGTTATCATGTTTTTATGCGTCCGACGATTACTCCTACACCCGATGCTCATTTAAATGGTCAATTGACTGTAGTTGTACCACATTCTAGCGAAATAACAACTGCTTTTAAGGTAAGCGGTCTAATTTCCACTGTTCCGAATACTACTTGGCTATCCAGTTCGCGAGTTAATGCGCCTCCAGAGACTAATGGGGCCTATGACTATCTGTCATTCACCCTCAGAGCCGACCAAGTTAATGCCTTTGCGTGGATTGCTAATAAAGAAATTGAAGTATTTAATTTCGCAAATGTCGGTAAATGTCTCGGTCCTGTAGTATTAATGGAGGATTCTGACCCATTTAATAGCGGCACTAATAGCGCGCAGACCAATCCAGGCAATGAGTTGAGTAATATTGGCTGGGATATGGGAAGTAATGCTTATTTAGGCACTTATGGCGGCTCGGCCAATTGTTCGGATAGTTTGGATAGCGATGGCGATGGTCTGAAAGATGGGATGGAAGGTCAGTTAGGGACTAATCCCAATAATCCAGATAGCGATGGCGATGGTTTGAGTGATGGTGTTGAAGTGAATACCACCAAAACTAGCCCGCTCAAGGCCGACACTGACGGTGATGGTTTAAGCGATGGTGTTGAGGTCAACACGACAAAAACCAACCCATTGATAGCCGATAGTGATGGCGATGGCTTAAGTGATGGCGTTGAGATCAATACCACCAAGACTGATCCTTTAAAGCCGGATACGGATGGAGATGGTTTGATTGATGGTTATGAAGTCAATACTGTCAAAACCAATCCTTTGCTAGCCGATACCGATGCTGACGGTTTAAGCGACAGTGTCGAGCTGAATAGTACGAAGACGGATCCTACTAAGGCAGATAGCGATGGAGATGGCTTAAGCGATAGTACCGAATTAAATACGACTAAAACCGATCCACTCAAGTCAGATAGTGATGGTGACGGGTTAAGTGACGGTGTGGAGGTCAATACGACCAAAACTGATCCGCTTAAAACGGACAGTGATGGTGATGGTTTAACCGATGCAGTCGAAGTTAACACTACCAAAACCGATCCTACTAAGGCGGATACAGATGGTGATGGCTTAAGTGATAACGTAGAAATCAATACCACGAAAACCGATCCATTGAAGTCAGATAGTGACGGTGATGGCTTAAGTGATGGTGTGGAGGTCAATACCACTAAAACTGATCCGCTTAAAACGGATAGCGATGGGGATGGCTTAACCGATGCAGTTGAGGTGAATACCACTAAAACCGATCCTACTAAGGCGGATACCGATGGGGATGGGATCAGTGACAATGTAGAGCTAAATAGCACTAAAACCGATCCACTGAAGTCAGATAGTGATGGGGACGGTTTAAGTGATGGCGTCGAAGTCAACACGACAAAAACCAATCCCTTGATAGCGGATACGGATGGCGATGGTTTAAGTGATGGCGTCGAAGTTAATGTGAATAAAACTGATCCCTTAGTCAGTGACTCGGATGGCGATGGTTTATCTGATAATTACGAAGTGACTGTTTCTAAAACCGATCCACTGAAGTCGGATACGGATGGTGACGGTATCAGTGATAGTACTGAGATCAATACCACCAAAACCAATCCGCTCAGAGCGGATACGGATGGTGATGGCATCAGTGATAGTACTGAGATCAATACGACCAAAACCGACCCTAGCAAGCTAGATACTGATGGTGATGGTGTGAGTGATGGTACCGAGTTAGGAGTTGATCCCACCAAGCCGTTGGATACAGATCTGGATGGCAAGATCAATGCTTTAGATACTGATGATGACAACGATGGCGTGCCAACAGCTACGGAAGACAAAAACGTAGATGCAGATAAGAATCCTTCCACTAACCCCTTGGATACCGATGCCGATAAGATTCCTAACTATTTAGATAATGATGATGATGGTGATAAAAAACTAAGTGCGAGTGAGGATAAAAACCTTGATGGTGATAAAAATCCAGCGACTAATCCAACCGATACCGATGGAGATGGTATGCCAGACTATCTCGATGCTTCAGAGGTGGATGGGCCGAATGGAGATAAAGACGGTGACGGTCTAAGCAATACGCTCGAAACCAGTTTAGGTACCAATCCAGAAGCGGCTGATAGTGATGGTGATGGTGTACCTGATAATGTTGAAGTGGGTACTGATCCTACAAAGCCGATTGATACTGACGGCGACGGCAAGATTGATGCCCTAGATTTAGACGATGATAATGATGGTATTCCGACCGCGAGCGAGGATAAAAACCTTGATGGCGATAAGAATCCTGCTACTTATCCAACCAGTACCGATAACGATACCCTTCCTGATTATTTAGATAAGGATGATGATAATGATGGCCTCTTAACCAGTGCAGAAAACTATAATGGTGGCACGCCTGCTGATGATGATACCGACAAAGATAGTAAGCCAGACTATCTCGATAGTGATGATGATAATGATGGTATTTTATCTGCGAGTGAGGGTAATGACCCGAATAAAAACGGTTTACCAGACGACGCTTTAGATGAGGATAAAGACAAACTAGCGGATTATCTGGATGCCACCGTCGATTCCATTACGCTACAAATGCGTGCGCTTCTGCAAGGTGCATTCAGTGGTAGCACTTTATTAATGCGCGATGATTTGCGTGTTAAGGGCTATATTCCCAGCAAGCAACCGTATACGGCCGCGCCCTATAGTTATACCGGTAGCGAGTCAGTTGCAGCTAGCCAGTTAGCGATTGTTGGTAACAATGCGCCAGTGGATTGGGTATTAATTGAGCTGCGTTCAAGCACTGATGCTAAAATGGTCTTGAATCGTAAAGCGGCACTGTTGCAACGTGATGGCGATATTGTTGATGCTGAAACGGGAAGTACTACCTTGCGTGTCCAAGGCGCTTTGCCGGGTAATTACTATGTGTCAGTTCGTCATCGTAATCACCTTGGGGTCATGAGTGCTTCCGCTTTAACGCTGATGACGACACCGACTTTGATCGACTTCAGCTCGGCCAATACCAAAGTGTATGGTGATAATGCGCGGGTGCTATACAAGGGGTTTAGCTTGCTTTGGGCAGGTGATGCCAACATGGACTCTAGATTAATTAGTACTGGGGTTGGACAGGATACAGGGGTGGTTTACGCTAAAATATTAAGCGCACCTTTAAATACTTCGTTCAGCAGTAATTTCGTTGTGAGTGGTTACAATGTCACGGATTTCACCCTTGATGGGGAAACGATCTTTACTGGCCCAAATAATGATACTAACGTTTTAGTTTCCAATGTGTTGGTTTATCCAACCAATACAAGTTTTAACGCCAATTATATTGTTCGAGGCCAGTTACCTTAGTAGGGTAGTTGTGAATGCAGGCTCATGCATGGCCTGCATTCAGTTGCTCGCTAAGTTTACTTAATAATAATTAAAAAAACTGGCAAAAATAATTATGAAAAAGTCACTACAGCAGGCCGTTATTAGGGGGATTGCAACGCTCTTAGTTGCACAAACAGGCTACGCATTCGCTGCTACACCTACTGAAGGGGTGGAAT
This sequence comes from Thiolinea sp., assembly GCA_049292455.1. Classification (GTDB taxonomy): domain Bacteria; phylum Pseudomonadota; class Gammaproteobacteria; order Thiotrichales; family Thiotrichaceae; genus Thiolinea. The sequence continues at coordinate 92,245 of JBATRF010000038.1, read as the reverse complement.
TCGCTATACGCTGGGACGTGGTGAATAGCATGTACCGGGTTTACATGCGCCCAATTTCTACGCCTGTACCCGATCTCTCTACGACTGCTCAAGTGACAATTCGTGTGCCTCATGCCGAGTCACCTGATCGTTTTACAATTCCAACGATTAATCTGATGCATCCCGGTGTGACCTGGAGCAATAACTCAAAAGCCTATGCACCCACTGAAGATCCAAGCGTTGATTATTTGTCATTTACGGCGAACATTAGTGATCCTCAGGCTTTCAAATGGCAAGCGAATGTTGAACAAGAGGTATTTAATTTTAAAAACAGTGGCAAATGTTTAGGCGCTGTGACTCTTATGGTCAATCGAGTTGACCCGTTTGATCCAGTCCCACCCGCATTAAATTCGGCAAAAACTAATCCAGGAAACTCTTTTGAGAACATAGGATGGACAATAAATAGCACGACTTCGAGTAATTATTCGGGTAACTATGGCCTAGGTACTGCTGACTGTAGAGTGAGCCTTGATAGCGATGGCGATGGTTTATTGGATGGCGTCGAAGCCACGCTTAAAACTGATCCACTCAAAGCGGATACTGACGGTGATGGTTTGATAGATGGTGTCGAGGTCAATACCACTAAAACTGATCCACTCAAAGCCGATACGGATGGCGATGGTTTAGGTGATAACGTCGAGCTAACTACCACTAAAACCGATCCACTCAAAGCGGATACCGATGCGGATGGTTTAATAGACGGTGTTGAAGTCAATACGACAAAAACCGATCCTTTAAAACCGGATACTGACGATGATGGTTTAAGTGATGGCGCTGAAGTTAATACCTCTAAAACGGATCCTTTAAAGCCGGATACCGACGGTGATGGTTTAAGCGATAGTGCGGAAGTCAACACCACTAAAACCGATCCACTCAAAGCAGATACGGATAATGATGGCTTAAGCGACAGCACTGAGCTGAATACTACTAAGACCGATCCCTTAAAAGCTGATATGGATGGTGACGGTTTAACGGATGGTGTCGAAGTCAACACGACTAAAACTGATCCACTCAAAGCGGATACGGATGGCGATACCTTGTCAGATGGTGTCGAGGTCAATACCACTAAGACTGATCCACTTAAAGCGGATACCGATGGCGATACTTTATCAGATGGTGCTGAAGTCAATACCACTAAAACTAACTCTTTAAAAGCGGATACCGATGGTGATGGTCTAAACGACAACGTTGAGGTCAATACGACTAAAACTGATCCACTCAAAAGTGATACCGATGGTGAGGGCTTAAGTGATGGTGCTGAAGTTAATACCACCAAAACTAACCCCTTAAAAGCGGATACGGATGGTGATGGCCTGAGCGACATTGCCGAACTTTATACGACTAAGACTGATCCGATTAAGTTGGACACTGATGGTGACGGTCTAAATGATAATGTCGAAGTAGGGACTGATCCTACTAAGCCTATTGATACCGATACTGATGGCAAAATTAATGCGGTAGACACCGATGATGATAATGACGGTGTGCTAACCAGCAGTGAAAATTATAACGGTGGCACGCCAGCAGATGATGATACCGATAAAGATAGTAAGGCCGATTATTTAGATGCTGATGATGATGGCGACGGCAAATTATCCGCTAGTGAAGCCAATGATCCCAACAAAAACGGCTTGCCAGAAGATGCCAGCGATAGTGATGGTGATGGCAAAGTTGATTATCTAGATGCGAACGATGCTGATGGGGTCAAAGGTGATCTGGATAAAGATGGCTTGACCAATGAACAAGAGCAACTGATTGGCTCATCGCCCACTGATCCTGATAGTGATGATGATGGCATTTTAGATGGGCAAGAGTTTGGTACTGGTACGAAAGCACGCGATACCGATGCCGATGGCAAAGTTGATATCTTAGATGCCGATGATGATAACGATGGCATTCCTACTCTGAGTGAAGACTTGAATCTAGATGGTGATAAGAATCCATCCACTTATCCCTTAGGTACGGATACCGATAGCCTGCCTAATTATTTAGATGCTGATGATGACGGTGATGGCCTACTGACCAGTAGTGAAAATTACAATGGTGGTTCGCCCACGGATGACGATTCCGATAAGGATGGCAAGCCTGACTATCTCGATATGGATGATGATAATGACGGTATTTTGTCCGCCAATGAAGGCAATGATCCAAATAAAAATGGCTTACCTGAGGATGCAGTGGATGCTGATAAGGACAAAATCGCTGATTATCTAGATGCCACGGTGGATGTAGTCAACTTGCAATTAAGAGTCCTCCTCCAAGGTGCCTTTAGCAGTACGACTTTATTAATGCGTGATGATCTGCGCACCAAAAACCTGATCCCGACTAAACAACCTTATACAGTAGCACCTTACAGTTACGCGGGAACCGAAGTTACTTCAGCGACACAGCTAGCGGTAACTGGGAACAATGCGCCGGTGGATTGGGTACTGATTGAGCTGCGTTCTAGTGCCAATAGCAAAACAGTACTAAGCCGTAAAGCTGCACTCGTGCAGCGTGATGGCGATGTGGTTGATGCAGAAACAGGCAGCACTACCCTAAGAATTAATGATGCTTTGCCTGCTAACTACTATGTAGCCATTCGTCACCGTAATCATTTAGGTGTCATGACTGCTGCTACCTTAGCACTGACCGCGACACCGACTTTAGTCGACTTTACAACCGCTGCTACCAAGACCTACGGAGCGGTTAGTGGGCGTGCGCAACCTAAAGGTACTACGGTGAGTGTATTGTGGGCGGGCGATGCTAATATGGATTCGCAATTGATTAGCACGGGCGTGGGTCAAGATACAGGGCCTGTGTATTCACTGATTTTAAGTGCTCCTTTGAACACCTTGTTTAGCAGTAATTTCGTGGTGGGTGGTTACAGTGCAACCGATTTCAGTATGGATGGCCAGACTATTTTTACCGGTCCGAATAATGACACTAACATCTTGGTCGGCAATGTCTTGTCATATCCAGGGAATACCGGTTATAACGCCAATTACATTGTAAGAAGCCAGTTACCTTAGCAAGCTGAGGCTAGAGGCAGGCCAATGAGTCTGCCTTTGGTGAAAGCTAAGTAGCTTTAATAAGAATTAAAAAAGTGGTAAATAATTATGAAAAAGTCACTGAAACAGGCTGTTATTAAGGGGGTGGTAGCACTTCTTTTTACTCAAGCAGGTCAAGCATTTGCAGCAACTGAGGGCATTGAATTTAGTATTCGTTGGGATGGTACAAATAGCCTTTATAAAGTGTACATGCGCCCGATTTCCACGCCATCACCTGACGTTTCTACAACAGCTCAAGTAACAGTCCGTGTACCACATGCTGAGATACCTGATCGGTTTGTGGTAAGTAGCATTACGCCCAAGCACACAGGCGTAATTTGGGCAAACAATTCAAAGGTCTATGCGCCCACTGAAAACCCTAATTATGATTATTTATCATTCACTGCAAACATTTCTGATTCGCGTACTTTTAAATGGGAAGCTGGTGTTGAGCAAGAGGTTTTTAGCTTTGCCAATACAGGTAAATGCTTAGGGCCAGTTACCCTAATAGTGAATAAAACAGACCCCTTTGATATAGAAAAAAATTCAAGCGGTACGAATCCGGGGAATGAGTTTAGTAACCTAAGCTGGGCTGCAGATAGCAGTACTTTGAGCGCTTATGTAGGTAACTATGGCACTGCAGCTGACTGTACAGGTGGTGCAGCTGTCAACACAGCGCCTAAGGCTGTAGATGATAGTGCAACCGTAGTTTCAGGAAGTGCAGTAACGATTGATGTGCTCGCCAATGACACTGATGCAGAAAGTGATACTCTCAGCCTACAAAGTGCTTTGGATGGTGATTTTGGCTCGGTGCTCGTTCAAGGTGGTAAGCTTGTTTATACAGCTGATACCAATTATACAGGCCCGGATACCTTCACTTATGTGGTGTCTGATGGCAAAGGCAACACTACCACTGGCAAGGTTACAGTAACGATTACTGCTAAGCCATCTAGTACCGATACGGATGGTGATGGTTTAAGTAATACTGAAGAGCAAGCTTTAGGAACCGACCCGGCGGTTGCAGATACTGATCTTGATGGTGTGCCTGATAAAACAGAAGTAGGCACTGATATTACCAAGCCTTTGGATACCGATGGCGATGGTAAAATCAATGCCTTAGATGAGGATGACGATGGCGATGGCATCCCAACTAAAGGCGAAGATAAAAACCTTGATGCTGATAAAAATCCTGCTACCCAGCCGACCGATACTGATAGCGATACGATCCCTAACTATTTAGATGCCGATGATGACGGTGACGGTAAGCCAACCAAGTCAGAAGACAATAATACGGACGGAGATGGCAATCCACAAACCAATCCACGTGATACGGATGGCGATGGTATTCCTGATCCGATTGATGCTAATGACAGCTCTGCCGCGAATACTGCACCGAAAGCCGTTGCTGATAGCGCAACAGTCGTGGCCGGTGCTTCAGTAACGATTGATGTGTTGACTAATGATACTGATGCTGAGGGCAATAGCTTAACGCTGTTAAGCGCAGTGGATGGCATCCAAGGAACCGTTAGTATTCAGGCGAATAAAGTTATTTACACTGCAAAAACCGGTTATACCGGCACGGATACCTTCACTTATGTAGTGACTGACAGCAAGGGTGGCAATACCACTGGTACAGTCACTGTGACGGTTACTTCCAATGCAGCAGGTACTGATACCGACGGTGATGGTTTAACTGATGCGCAGGAAAAAACACTTGGAACTAGCATTACACTCGTGGATACCGATTTAGATGGTATCCCAGATAAGGTAGAAGTGGGCACTGATGTCACTAAGCCAGTGGATACGGATGCGGACAGTAAAATTAATGCCTTAGACGCAGATGATGATGGCGACGGTGTCCCCACCAAATCTGAAGATAAAAACTTAGATCTTGATAAGAATCCAGCGACTCAGCCAACTGATACCGATGGTGATGGCAAAGCTGATTATTTGGATACTGATGATGATGGCGATGGAAAGCTTACCAAAGCCGAGGATGACAATAAAGACGCCGATGGTAATCCACAAACTAGCCCACTGGATACGGACGGTGATCTAATTCCTGATTACCTTGATGCTAATGATGCCAGCAATCCAAATGCGGATGATGATGGCGACGGTCTAACGAATATCCAAGAAGGCAAATTAGGCACTAATCCTAGTAAGGCTGATACGGATGGTGACAGTGTGCCAGACAATAAGGAAGTAGGTACTGATGTAACCAAGCCAGCTGATAGTGATGGCGATGGCGTCATTAATGCTCTCGATGTCGATGATGATAATGACGGCGTTCTCACGACCTATGAAAACTATAAAACAGCAGGCGTTCTGAACACTGACACCGATAAGGATGGTACACCCGACTATCTCGATGTGGATGATGATGGTGACGGTGTGATGACTAGCAAAGAAGTAGCAGATGCTAATAAAGATGGTAATCCAGCTGATGCAGTGGATACCGATAGCAATGGCGTGCCTGATTATTTAGATCAACGTCTCACGGCTATTAGTACCCAAGTCTCGGTGCCCACCTTAAGTCAATGGAGCCAGATGCTACTAACTCTGTTGTTGGGTATGTTCGCGTTTCGTCGCTTTACTAAAAAGAGCTAAAATTTATTAGCTTAGACAACAAGGTCGTGAGTAGTTATAAATGCCACGACCTTTTTTATTTATAGATAAAAAAAACTGTTTGACTATCAAAATGTTGTGGAAATACAACTTGCAATCAAAGCAGTCTATCCATAATCTTACCGATGTATTTGAGGGCTTCTAAACGGGCTATCTATTACCGGTCTTGCACAAACGAGTTAACAAAATCGTTGATCTCTAATGGTGTTGATAACAAAATTTAAACTTAAATAAAAACCTCTAGTCGGTCATGTGTTAATAACAAAATAATAACGAGTTGCGCATGGACTGTTTTCAATTACTAGGTCAAAGGTTTGAGGGCGTACGCATATGAAATTTGTGAAGTGGGCAACTGTTTTTTCTGGTTTGCTAATGTCTGCAGTAGTGTCTGCACAAGCACCAAATTTTTCTTTCCAAGATATTTACGGAAAACAACATCAATTTTCTGAATATAAAGGCAAGTGGGTGATCGTCAATTATTGGTCGCCACAATGTGGGCCTTGTCTCTCTGAAATTCCGGCGCTCAAGCAAGTAGCCAGCCAGTATCGCAACAATGTGGTGGTCTTAGGCATGGATGCGGGGGAAACCCCTAATGCTGATTTGCGTCGTTTTATTCGCCAAAAGGGCATCAACTATACAGTCGTGCCCACTCAAGATAGCACTATGTTTGCTTTGGGTTTAATTTATGGTGTACCGACGACTTATATCGTCTCTCCGCAAGGTCAAATTATTGATACGCATATGGGAGCGGTGACTGTCGATCAACTGAAAGGCTACATCAATAAAGATGCAAATATGCTTTCAGATAAAGGCGCACAAAAACCTTGTACAGAAGGTGTTTGTTAATTCTGCTTAATCCTTAAACTAAGGCTCATGCTATTAAACATGAGCCTTTAGTGAGCGCTTTATTTCAACTTCAATACTTGACCCGGATTAATTTGATAATTCGGAGCTTGTAAATTATTCAAACGAATAATGTCTTTCCAATAGACACCAGTATTCCGCATGACTTGGAAAACAGTGTCGCCGCGCTTCACTGTGTAGCTATTCCCACCTGAGTAGTTATTCGGCGCGAATGAGCCACCGCTACTGCCACCACTATTGCTGCCGCCAGCATACGAGTCATAGCTACCTGAGCTTGAGCCACCATTCGCGTTAGGTGAGCTATAGTCATAGCTGCCGCCAGAGTTACCACTCGAGCTATTGTCGTAATAATTGGATGGCGCTTTCGGTTGGGTGCTGTCGTAATAGTTGGAGTTATTGTTATTACCGCCACTGTTAGAACCACCATAGCTGTAATAGCTATCGTTGTTGCCAGCATTATTAGTTCCATTCCCATTGCCAGCTTGTCCAGAGTAATCGTAAGTAGTACCACCGCCATTATTATTGTTGTAGGCGTAGTCGTAACCACTATTATTGCCCTGTTGAGCGCCACCACCTTGTTGTTGGCCGCCGCCTTGTTGACCACCACCTGAAGCTGCACCAGCCGGGCAGGCAGGATTACCATGTGTATGCGCTAAACCTTGACCTGGTAAGGGATGGCTATGTACACGGCCACAATGTGAATGGGGTGTGCCGCCGTTATTGTTACCTGGATTGTATTGCTGATTAGAACCTTGATAAGGTGGAACATAACCACCGCCGCCGCTGCCACCACCATTATTATTGACATAACCGCCGCCGCCACCGCCCGTTGCATGAGTATGGCGTAAACCAGTGCCAGGTAAGGCGTGCGAGTGAACTTTACCACCATGTGAATGAGTTACGGGTGCTTTAGTGGCGCCACCACCATTGTTGTAACCGCCGTTATAACTACTACCACTAGTATCAGTAGCACCATAAGGCGAGTAGCCTGGCGCACAAGCTGTCATTGTTAACATGACGACGGAGCTTGCTGCGAGAAGCTTGATTGTTCTGTCCATGAGATACACCTGTATTATTTAAACGCTTAAAAAGAGAGCAGCCACATTGCAAACAGCTAAACCAGTCGAGGCCACGAATCAAACTATCAATACACGTTGTGGTTTGTGCAGATACTGAGCTCTGCCTTAAGAAAACGTGCTCCCAATTCGATAATGTCCGTAATTATAAATGGAATCAAGACTGTTGGTAATGCGTAGCACACAATCACTATACTTTTAGTGGTGTTTTAGCCAAGAGTAGATGCCCGTTAAACTTTGAGTTTGCTCTTGTCTATAGTCTAGTTTGTCGTAAAAACAACAAAAAAGTTTCAGCATCGTCGCATTTTCCTAAAGCCAGCGGCTAACTGCGCACCAAAGGCACGAATTGGACAGGTTCAATCACTTGTTCTTGATAATCGGTTTCACTGATGCGCGTGATCACTTTTAGCTCTTGAGCTGCGCCTTGCTTGCCGGTGGGGATAACGAGGCGCGCACCCATCGCTAGCTGTTCTAATAATGCTTGTGGGACTTCTTCGGGTGCGGCGGTGACTAAAATGCCATCGAAAGGGGCTTCGTAGGCGATTCCCCAGCTACCATCACTCAAGCTAGTGCGGACATTGCGATAGCCTAATTCGTCTAATAAATCGCGCGCCTGTTTGTAAAGCGGTTGAATACGCTCGACCGTGTACACCTTAGTAATTAGTTTGCCCAAAATGGCGACTTGATAGCCTGAGCCAGTACCCACTTCTAAGACCTTCTCTAAGGGTTTTTCACTGGCTAATAAGAGTTCAGTCATGCGTGCCACAATGTAGGGCTGCGAAATGGTTTGCCCATGCCCAATCGGTAAGGCAGTATCTTCATAAGAGCGCGTCGCCAACGCAGTATCCATAAACAAATGGCGTGGAACCTTACGCATCACTTCCAGCAACTGTTCGTTTTTAATGCCCTGTTCGCGCAAACGCAGAATCATCCTATCTCGAGTACGCTGCGAGGTCATACCAATACCTTCGATAGCTAACCTACCCAGCGCCATGTTGTTCTTCCTTTAACCATTGTTCAGTACAAGCTAACGCTTGATAGCGCGTTAAATCACTATGAATCGGCGTAATCGAAATATAACCCTGTTCGACAGCATGAAAGTCAGTGCCTTCACCGGCATCCGCAATACCGCCTACCGCGCCTACCCAGAAAATCTCCTTGCCGCGTGGATCCGTAGTACGAATTGCAGGCTCTGAATAATGGCGCTTGCCTAGCTTAGTGACTTTAAAACCACGAATTTGCTCCCAAGGTAGATTCGGCACATTAATATTTAAAATCATATGGCTACGATCAGGATAGCTTTGAGTGAGTGGCAATAATTGCAACACCGCCTTCACTGCACTGGCTAAGTTGCTGGGGTCACTGGAGTTCATGGAGACAGCTAGCGACGGATAACCTAAATGGCGTCCTTCCATCGCCGCCGCGACTGTGCCGGAATAGAGCACATCATCGCCCATATTAGGCCCTGAATTGATACCGGAAATCACAATATCGGGCGGACTAGCATACAATCCGGTTAAACCTAAGTGGACACAATCCGTTGGGGTACCATTCACACTGTAGAGGTTTTCCCCCTGTGCACGGACGCGTAGTGGGTTCACGAGGGTCAGTGAGTTGCTAGCGCCGCTGCGGTCACGATCCGGTGCGATTGTGATAACATGGTGTTGGGCAGCGAGCGCAAGACGTAAAGCGGTGAGGCCGGGTGCTTGAAAGCCGTCATCATTGCTCAGCAATATATTCATGATGTCCTAAACACTTAGGTGGATGTAGTTTCAGTTAGCAGGAGGATGCTCAATGCAAAATCAACCCAAGCCACCTCCCGCTGATGACTTATCGTTATTTCGGGAGTCTATGCAGGATGTAGCGCCCCTGCAACCGCTAAATCAGGCGGAACTAGCCCTGACTAAGCCGCCCGCTATCCCCATCAAAACTATCGAAGACGAACAGCAAGTGCTGTTGGATATGTTTTCGGATGAATATGACCCGACCGAATTACAGCCTGGCGATATGCTGAGCTATTTGCGTCCCGGCGTACAACATCGAGTCTTTAATAAATTACGCCGTGGCGAATATCGGGTAGCGGCAGAGCTTGATTTGCACGGTCTCAATACTCGCCAAGCCCGCGCCTATTTAGCTGAGTTTTTGGTGACTGTTTACCCACTGCAAGGTGAATGCGTGCGCATTATTCACGGCAAAGGCAATCGTTCGAATCATCGCGGCCCAGTGCTAAAAACCAAAGTGAATCATTGGTTGCGTCAACATGATCGAGTCCAAGCGTTTCATTCAGCGCGCCCCGTCGATGGTGGAACAGGTGCGGTTTATGTCTTGCTAAAGCGCTGATTAGTTTTTAGGTGGTTTTTGTTCAGTCTCAGTATGTGTGGTTGTCACGCCTTTTTCCACAGCATCCTTATCATCCACCTCTAATAAAGTACGGGTGAGTCGGGTGAAGAAGCTAATAAATAGACCAATGCCAATCACGATATAAATCATTGTGAAAATTTTACCAAAGGTAGTGACTGGATGCAGATCACCATAACCTACAGTCGCTAAAGTCGTTACGCAGAAATATAAAGAATCAATAATGCTCCAGCCTTCAATTTGCCAATAAAATAAAGTGCCAGAGAATAAAATTACAATCACTAGTAATAAATTGCTCCGAAAATACGGGTCTTCCCACGAGTTATAAAGTGCTTTTAAGAGGCGGGCGAGTGTTAAGGAAAAAGAAACCATTGCGCTTTTCACTAAGTAAGGGCAGAGGTTTGTGATTGTAGTGCATGCTATCTGATACAGCCATCTGCAAAAGCTCAGAAAAGATAGGCATAATACGCTTTCTTTTTTGTCTTTATAGTTCTGGACTCCTGTTGAAATGAATAAAAAATTAAGTTTATCTCTCGCAACTCTGTTATCAGTTGGGGCTTTATTGGCTGCTTGTGGCGACAAAACCGCTACTACAACGGTTACTACGACAGAAACTAAAGCGGCTGATCCTGCTGCGGCAAGCGAAGCAGCTAAAGTAGCCGCTGATACCGCTACTCAAGCAGCGCCTGCTGAAGCGGCCAAACCAGCTGATCCTGCAGCAGCGCAAACGGCTAGCACAACGACTGAAGCGGCAGCTCCTGCCCCAGCGGCGGGTGCTTCAACTATTACTAGCTTACAAAGTAATGATGTAAAACCAGGCACGGGTGCAGAAGCAGTCGCGGGTAAAGCAGTAGCAGTGCATTACACGGGCTGGCTCTACGATGAAAAAGCAGCTGATAAACACGGTGCTAAATTCGATAGTTCGCATGATCGCGGTGAGCCATTTGAATTTACTTTAGGTGGCGGCCAAGTTATTCAAGGTTGGGATCAAGGTGTGGTTGGCATGAAAGTTGGCGGTCAACGTACTTTAACCATTCCTGCTGCGATGGCTTATGGCGAAACAGGTGCAGGCGGCGGTTTAATTCCAGCGAATGCCACCTTAGTATTTGATGTTGAATTATTAGATGTAAAGTAAGCTTGCATCCTTTCGGGGCTAGCAAGCTATTTGCTAGCCTTGTAGCGCTGAACACAGAAAACATATTCTAAATTCCCCTTCATTTAAAATTCTTCTATCTCTATCGGTAAAATTACTCTCTCTTTTGGGTAAGAGCAGGCTCGTAATCACTTGCGTTACACTGCATAAATGGCAAGATTATTCATTTCCGCAGCACATAAATCTTCCGGCAAAACCACTTTGTCTATTGGCCTCTGCGCGGCTTGGCAACAGCAAGGCGTTCTAGTCCAGCCTTTCAAAAAAGGCCCCGATTATATTGACCCACTGTGGCTCAGTGCTGCCAGCCAGCGGAGTTGCTATAACTTAGACTTTAATACCGCTAACCATCACGAAATTCTGCATTGCGTTCAGCATTATGGCCACAGCGCTGATCTCAGCCTGATTGAAGCTAATAAAGGTTTATATGATGGAGTTGCTCTGGATGGCTCAGATAGCAATGCAGCGTTAGCGAAGCTCCTGCAAGCCCCCGTGATCCTAGTTATCGATACACGTGGGATGACACGCGGGATAGTGCCGATTCTGCTCGGGCATTTGGCTTTTGATCGTGAAGTGAATATTGCGGGTGTGATCTTTAATCGGGTCGGTGGCAGCCGCCATGCAAGCAAATTGCGCCAAGCCGTTGAGTATTTCACTGAAATTCCAGTCCTAGGTGCAGTCCAAGAGTCTTCTGAACTACAGATTGAAGAGCGCCATTTAGGTTTAATGCCGAGCAATGAGCGTCTCGATGCTGAGCAGCAAATTGCAAGGATTCGTGGCTTAGTCGCCGATCAAGTCGATCTCGAAAAATTAGTAACTATTGCGCAACAAGCGCCCACTTTACCTGCGCCGATTCAGCCGCATCTATTTAAAAGTACGGTTAGTAACAGTCCTAAAGTACGGATCGGTATTTGCCAAGATGCGGCCTTTGGTTTTTATTATCCAGGTGATTTAGAAGCCTTGCAGCAAGCCGGTGCTGAGCTAGTTAAAATTGATACTTTGCATGATCTGCAATTGCCTAGTATCGATGGCCTTTTCATCGGTGGTGGTTTTCCAGAAACACAGATGCAGCAGCTCGCCGCGAATCACAGTATGCGCAATTCAATTCGCGTAGCGATTGAGGCTGGTTTACCGACTTATGCAGAATGCGGCGGTTTGATGTACCTAGCACGCAGTTTAAAGTGGAAGAACCAGCAAGCCGAGATGGTAGGAATTATTCCGGGTGATGCGGTGATGTATACCAAACCGCAAGGGCGCGGTTATGTGCATTTGGAAGAAACAGAGGCTATGCCTTGGCCAAGGACGGCAACCCCTTCTGAGCGAGTGCAAGCGCATGAGTTTCATTATTCACGCCTCGAAAATTTAAGCGTAGCGGGGCAGTATGCCTATAAAGTGAAGCGCGGGCAGGGGATTGATGGCGAGCATGATGGCTGGATCTATAAAAATCTGTTAGCTTCGTATACTCATTTGCGCCACACCAGTCGCTACCCTTGGGCGCAGCGCTTTGTAGAGTTTGTGCGTAACCAAGCGAAAGAGAGGAAACAAGCCGCATGATGACTATCACCCCAGAAGCCGCCGAACAAATTCAGATTTCAGCAGTCCACTCCCAAGCACAAGGTTTGCCTCTACGCATTGCTGCTGAGCGCAAAACAGATGGGCAATTTCACTATCGAATGGGTTTTGATGATGCCCAGCAGGTTGGTGATGTGCTAGTGGAAGCCGAAGGGGTTAGTGTAATCATTGATGCTGAGTCAGCCACCTTATTGAAAGGAGCTTGGTTAGATTTCGTCGATTTAGAGGGACATATGGAGTTTGTATTTATGAATCCGAATGACCCTCATTACCGCCCACCACAGGTTTAAGCAGTATGGGCAGCACCGTCGTTGACAGCCCTAAACCCGAACCCGCTTTTGAGCCGAGTAATAGCGCCCGCCCAGTCGGTTTGCGTGCTCAATCCTTAAATAAACCCCCTAGTACCAAGCCTGTTATTGCTTTTCCTTTACGTGCGCGTATCGCACTTACCGTATTGCTGACTTGGTTTATTGGCATCGGTTCTTTGTATTTTTGGGTGGTGCATACCAATGCCCAATCTCCGTGGATTCCGCCAGTAATGACGGTGTTATGGGTGATAGCAGGTGCAGGCGTACTCACCTTATTGTATTGGATGTGGTCGGAGTTTGTGCTGTTCGGCACACATCTGTCTGCTTGGGCGCAAGAGCTGCGTAAAGGGAATTTAACCGTCCGCATGCCCACCACACGCCGTGGTTGCCCCTCAATCCGCATTCGCGAGCAAATCAATGCGATTACTGATGACTATCAAGCCGTGTCGCGCATGCAGCAGCAACGCCTCAATCGCCAAGAACAATTCATTGCCCAGAAAAATCATCACCTCAGCGTGCTGTATGAGGTAGCAGCTAGTGTGAATCGCTCCAATACCTTGGATGACTTGCTCAAAGGCTTTTTAACTACACTCCAAGCAGTTTTTAAAGCGGAAGCCGTCGCCGTCCGTTTATTAGATTCTGAGGGTAAAATGAAGTTAGTCGGCTATGTGGGTTTAGATGCTCATATCGCTAGTTTGGAGTCTAAGCTGCCTCATCCTGATTGCTTATGTGGGCGTGCTGCTAGTGAGCAGGCCATTATTGCGCGCGAAGATATGCGTCAATGTGGTTTGATTTTGGGGCGCCCGATGTTTAAGCAAGAGCGGAAAATCGAAATGCTCGCGATTCCGCTGAGTTATCGAGAGAAAGCGCTCGGTATGTATAACTTGTTTGTATCACGTGATCAGTTTGTGCGCCTTGAAGAAGAGCACGAATTGCTGACCAGTATCGGCCAACATTTAGGCATGGCGATTGAAAAAGCCAGTGTTGAAGAAGATGCGCGTCTGCTGTCAATCATGGAAGAGCGTACTCGCATGGCGCACGAGCTGCATGACTCCTTAGCGCAAACCTTAGCCAGTTTACGTTTCAAAATTCGCTTATTTGATGACTCGCTAAAAACGGGTAACGAGAGCGTTATTTGGCAAGAAGTGAAAGGTTTAGAGCAAAATATCGATGAAGCCTATGCAGAGTTACGTAGCCTCATTACCCATTTTCGGGCGCCTATTGATGGTAAAGGTGTGGTGCGGGCGGTAGAAAAGCTCACTGAGCGTTTCAAGCTGGAAACTAAGTTCGATGTGTTTTTCTATCACAATTGGAATTTGCAGGATTTAGATCGAGACGTTGAAGTCGAAGTGATTCGTATTGTCCAAGAAGCGCTCACCAACGTACGTAAGCATAGCAAGGCCAGCACCGTGCGGATTCTGATGTATAGTTCTGAGGAAGGGCGTTGCAGTATTTTGGTGGAGGATGATGGTGTTGGCTTGCCAGAGCCTTTACTTGAGCCGAATCCTACCACCGGTGAGCATATTGGCATGCAAATCATGCAAGAGCGGGCTGGGAAGATTGGTGGTGAAATCCAGTTTGAAAGCGACCCCGATGAAGGCGGTACTTTAATGCAATTGAGTTTTGATGCACCGCCGGTACGTCAACTTTCTGAGTTAGTCGGGAGACAGGCCAATGCGAATTGAATCAATCTGCAAGGAGACACTAAACATGAATGAAAAAATATTGCTGATTGATGATCACACTTTATTTCGTGCGGGCTTGCAGGACTTGCTGGTGCGCCGTGAAATTAATGTGGTAGCAGCCGTCGGCAGTGGCGAAGAGGGGATTCGCAAAGTTGCGGAATTAAATCCTGATATCGTGCTGCTGGATATGCGCATGCCGAATATGGATGGCTTAGCGGTGCTGCGCCAATTACGCAAAAATCACCCAACACTCAAAGTCATTATGCTCACGACCAGCACTAATGAAAATGATTTGGTAGAAGCGCTACGCAGTGGTGCACGCGGCTATTTATTAAAAGATATTGAGCCTGATCAGCTCGTGATTGCTTTACGTGATGTTTTGGCAGGCAATACGGCTGTAGCGCCTGAATTAACACCCGTACTTGCCCGTTTTGTCCGTGGTGAAAATAGCGATTTGCATGACGGTAAAGCAGATAACCCTTTCTCTGAACTGACTCCGCGCGAATATGAAATTCTAACTCTGCTAGCGGAAGGCCAAAGCAACAAAGTCATCGCCCGCAACTTAGGTATTTCTGATGGTACGGTCAAATTGCATGTGAAAGCTATCTTGCGCAAGCTCAATGTCAGTTCGCGAATTACTGCCGCTGTCATGGCTGTTGAGCATGGTGTGCGTGCTAGTGCATCAGATAGCCGTCCAGCAAGGTGAGGGTGAGCCAATCGTTATCGAGTTGGCGGATTGACTCAATCCGCCAGTAATCACGCAAGAGTCCGCTTAAATGCCGCGTAACAGCTCGTTAATGCCGACTTTGCCACGCGTTTTCGCATCCACCCGCTTCACAATCACAGCGCAATACAAGCTGCATTTGCCATCCGCTGAAGGCAAGTTGCCAGAAACAACCACTGAACCCGCCGGAATACGCCCGTAGAGGATTTGGTCATTCTCACGATCATAAATGCGGGTGCTTTGACCGATGTAAACGCCCATTGAAATCACTGAGCCTTCTTCAACAATCACGCCTTCAACCACTTCTGAACGTGCACCAATGAAGCAGTTATCTTCGATAATAGTGGGCGCTGCTTGGAGCGGCTCTAAAACGCCACCAATCCCCACGCCACCGGATAAATGCACATTCTTACCAATTTGCGCGCAGGAGCCGACGGTTGCCCAAGTATCTACCATCGTGCCAGTATCCACATAAGCACCGATATTCACATAGGAGGGCATTAATACAGTGCCTGATGCAATGAAGGAGCCACGGCGTGCGATTGCTTGCGGGACGACACGAATGCCGCTGGCAGCAAATTCTTCGCTAGTCATATCCGCAAATTTGGACGGCACTTTGTCATAGTATTGAGTGCAGCCACCCGCCATGACCACATTGTCATTAATGCGGAAGGAAAGCAGCACAGCCTTTTTCAGCCATTCATTCACCACCCATTTGCCAATATCTTGGCGCTCAGCTACGCGTGCTTTGCCGCTATCCAGCAATTCTAAAGCGGAGTTGACCGCATCACGGGTAGTCGCATCTACGTTCTTAGGGGTAATTTCGGTGCGGCGCTCAAACGCAGCTTCGATGGTCGCTTGCAAATCAGACATTAATCTCTCCAAAGCAAATCTTACAAATTTTCAATCACATGGCGGATACGTTGTGCCGCCTCAATACATTCTGCTTGTGTGGCTACTAAGGCCATCCGCACCCGATTTTGCCCCGGATTCCCTGCAGCTGTTTCACGCGATAAATAGCTACCCGGCACAATATGCACATTCGCGCGCGCGACCAATTCTTTGGTAAAAGTTTGATCGTCAATGGGCGTGCTCGGCCACAAATAAAAACCAGCATCGGGTTTTTTTACAGTCATCACCGGCGACAATATTTCCAAGACAGCTTCAAACTTAGCACGATATTGATCACGATTCGCACGCACATGCGCTTCATCCTGCCAAGCCGCTACACTGGCGGCTTGGAAAGGTGGTGGCATCGCACAACCATGATAAGTCCGATACAGCAAAAACTTCGCTAAAATTTCGGCATCGCCTGCAATAAACCCAGAGCGCATCCCCGGCGCATTCGAGCGCTTCGACAAGCTATGAAATACCACGCAATGCTTATAACTGCTATTCCCCATTTGCGCTGCTGCTTGCAGCAAACCTACTGGCGGCTGGTCTTCATCAAAATACAATTCTGAATAGCATTCATCTGAGGCAATCACAAAATTATACTGCTGCGCTAAATTAATCAGCTTTTGCAATTGCGCAATCGACATCACCGCCCCAGTCGGATTGCCCGGCGTACAGATATACAGCAATTGGCAGCGTTGCCACAGTTCCGCAGGCACTGCATCAAAATCAGGGATAAAGCCATGCGCTTCGGTGCAGTTCAAATAAACCGGCTCAGCCCCAGCGAGAAAGGCAGCACCTTCATAAATTTGATAGAAGGGATTCGGCATCAATATCGCAGGCTTAGCTTTACGATCAATAATCGCTTGGGCAAAAGCAAACAACGCTTCACGTGTGCCATTCACAGGCAACACCTGCTGTTCGGGATCAATCGATCCTGCTGGCAATTGAAAGCGTTGGGTGAGCCAAGTACTAATCGTTTGACGTAAATTAGCCTCGCCCTTAGTCGCAGGATAGCTAGCTAAACCGTTTAAGTGCTCAATCACTGCTTGGTGAATAAACGCAGGCGTAGGGTGTTTAGGCTCACCAATCGCAAGTGAAACGGCAGGCTGATTCGCGGGCGTTACCCCTTTAAGGAGGCTACGAATTTTTTCAAAAGGATAGGGGTGAAGCTGGTTTAAATCACTGTTCATGTGGCTGACACGGGCACAGGTTAGCTAAAAAAATTGATTATACAGGACAGGGCTAGGAAAAAGAAAAGCCTCCATCAAGGAGGCTTTTTCAGGTGAATACTTAAAACGCTTATTTCACACTAGAGAGCATGAAATCTACAGCCGCTTTCACTTCATCATCACTCAAGGCAGCATTGCCACCTTTAGCAGGCATAGCGTTTTTGCCTTTGAGTGAGTTGGTATAAATTGTATCCATACCTGTCGCAATGCGTGGAGCCCAGGCTGTTTTGTCGCCTAACTTAGGGGCATTCGCCACGCCCATATCATGGCAGCTGAAACATAAGGAACGATAGATTTGTTCGCCATTGATGGCTGCTGTTGGAGCGGCTTGGGTGGCTGGAGCAGTAGTCGCTGGAGTGGCAGGTGCAGCAGCGGTATCCGCAGGCTTTGCAGCTTCAGTGGTTGCGCTAGTTGAAGCTGCGGGTTGTTCTGTTGCTGTACTAGTTGTTGCAGCATCAGCTGGTTTTGCGGCTTCAGTAGTTGCAGCTGGTTGTGCTGTAGCTTCCACAGTTGGCGCCGGAGCAGGACTCGCAGTTGCAGTATCAGTGGTCGCTGTAGCTGAATTAGTTGCTTGAGACGCAGCATCAGCTGGTTTTGCTGTTTCGGTCGTAGCAGGTGCTTGTGTAGGTGCAGCAGCTTCAGTAGTAGCAGCTGGGGTTGTTATCGCTTCAGCTGGCTTGGCCGCTTCTGTAGCTGGTGCTTCAGTGGTACTAGCCGTTGGGGCTGTTGCTGTTTCAGCTGGTTTTGCGGCTTCAGTAGTTGCTGGCTCTTGCGTAGGTGTAGCCGGTGCTTCAGTAGTCGTGCTAGTTGTTGGCGCTGTCACCATATCGGCTGGTTGGGCTGCTTCGGTCGCAGCGGGTTCTTGTGTAGGTGCCGCTGCTGTTGTTTCAGTCGCAGTCGCTGGTTCAGCTGGTTTTGTCGCTTCAGTGGTAGCGGTTGCTGTTTGTTCAGGTGCACTAGTGGCTTGACTGGCTGTATCAGTAGCTACTTTAGCTGTTGACTCGGTAGTCGTAGTAGTGGCTTGTGCTGCAGTATCAACTGTTGCTGTAGTCGCTTCAGTGGCTGCTTGAGCGTCAGTAGTGGTTTTAGCCGCTTCAGCAGTTGCTGTAGCGGCTTGGTCTGCAACCTCAGTCGTTGCTTTGGCTGCTTCCGTGGTGACTTGCGCTGTTTGATTAGCTGCTTCAGTAGTGGTTTGAGCTGCTGACTCTACAGTTTGAGTCGCCGCTGGTGCCGTTTCTTTTTTTCCATCACAGCCGCTGATAAGGCCGACAGCCAGGAAAATGGTCGAGATACTGATAACAACTTGTTTCATAGCGTAAGCTCCCAGTTATAAATTAAAAACTAGTTAGTTTTTGGGGCTTCAGTCGCAGCAGCTGGCTTCGCTTCTTCCCCTTCTTCTTCAACAGCTTCTTTAGTTGCTTCGGCAGCATTAGTCACTGCATTTGCAGCACCTTGAGCAGCTTCGCTCGCAGCATCAGCAGTTGCTTTTACAGCTTCTTTAGCACCTTCAGTCACTGCGCCTGCAGCAGCGGCAGTCGCAGCAGCAGCATCTTCAGCAGTAGCTTTTACTGCATCACCTGCAGCTTGACCTGCATTTTGCGCTGCATCTAAAGTCGCTTTAGCCGCTTCGTTCGTGGCCTCAACTGCATTGCCAGCTGCATCTTTTACTGTTTCAACCGCAGTAGTAGCGGCTTCTGCAGTTGCTTTGGCTGCATCTTGAGTGGCTTGTGCCGCTGCATCAACTGTGGCTTTGGCTGCTTCTGCAGTAGCATCAGCCGCTTTTTCAGTAGCTGCTGCGGCATCTTGTGCTGCTTTTTCAGTAGTTTGGCTTGGGGTTGCTGCGTTTTCTGCTTTCTCACCACAGCCTGCTAATAGACCAGCGGCTAACATTAAAGCGGATAAACTGACGGTAACATTTTTCATTAGATTATTCTCCAAAATTCAAAAAAATAGGTTAAATTAGCCTTAAATTGCCGCTAGCAATCACCTTTCATAGCTTATTTGGCCAGTTTGGTGGGATGTGCGCATCCTAGGGAGCTTTCCTATAGCTGTCAATTACCGTTCTTTAATACATAAGTAGTCTATGTGCATGAATTTGCAGGTTTTGTGCAGATTTTGTGACAAATTCTACTAACTGCTTGTATTTATAGTAGATTGTGTGTACGGATTTTTAGTTATTTGTGGATAGGTTGAGTAGGAATGATTGAGAAAAACCTTGATTTTCTTCATGTGTTTCGCGGGAGCTTTCAAGGCATTTTAAGGTGGTCACAACTGGATCAGCTTTGGCAAACCGTTTTGAGTAATCCACAAGAAACTTGGTATTTGTATGCAGTCGGTGAGCTGCCACCTGCACAAGCGGCTACAGCATTCGAAGTACAACATTTTATTCAAGAGCTCGATAGCTTGCTCAGAAAAGAGCATGCCGAAGACTATTGCGGGATTGTTTATGTAGATGATTTTCAGCAGCCTAGCTTGATTAAAGTCTTCGATCCGCATAACTTAGGCACTATGTGTGGCAGTAAGGGAACTCAGCCTTTACCGGCATGGATTATCTCTAAATTAAAACCAATAGATTTGCCGCATACAGTACCTGTTCCACGTAATCGTCAGCGTTGGTGGCAACAGTTATTTGCTAGTCATAAATAAGGAAAAATTACGTGTACCTAAGCAATAGTCGCTTGTTAAGTCTGCTCTTAGCATTAGCAGTGCTGACACTCTGTTTATTATGGCTGCTCACTAAACAAAGCACCCCCTCCTTAGCCTCAAGCGCATTAAATATCGCTGAAGCTCAGCAGCTGGCTGCCAAACAGCCTGATGAAGATAAAACTGCGAATGCTACAAATAATGCTTCACCCTCTGAGCCAGTAGAGGCTACAAGCGAGCCTACACCCGCTGCTCAAGCTGCTAATGCGGAAAAATCTAAGGAGGCTAAGGTGGAAGCGAAGCCAGCTGAAGTGCCCGCTATTCCAGAGGGTTTAGTGCTCTCGGAAAAAGAGTTGAAAGCTTTATCGCCTAAAGAACGGAAACGTTATGAGGACATGCTTGCCAATTTGCGCTCACTGCATGAGCAGTCAGCAAAGCTCAGTTCCGAGCGTCAACAGTTAGAACAACAAAAGCAAGAGTTAGAACAGCGCAATCAAGAACTGGCTCAAAAGCTGGAAGATGCTCGCCAAAAGACTGAAGCTGTGGCTACTGCGTCCGATAAAGCCAAGCCTTGAGTTTTGTTTTATCCGCCACCTAACTGAGATGGCGGATGCTGCACTCAATTAGCGTTGCAGAACAGTAGCATCACAGAATTTGCCACTGGCTAAAGGCTGTTGCTCTAAAGGGTCTTGGTATTTCATATAAATGATCTTAGAAACACGATTCACGCAGTACTGAGTGACTGGCTTATTGGTACGAGTTCTTAAGCCATTCGCTGCCTCGCCACAAATCGCTTCACCATTGAACATGGTTTGGCGCATCCGTGCGAAGGGAAATACACGCTTTTCATTGTTAGGCAAGCTGACAGTCATATATAGATAGCCTTCCCCACCCAAGGTTTGTAGGTAGTGCAGGTTTTTGCCATCTGTACATTTAGCTTCCCATTGCTGAGCCGTAGCAGCACCTGAAGCCATACATAATGCCAAGGTTAGCAGCCAAGTTTTTTTCATGGGTTTCTCCTTCTTGATTGTGTTTGGGGTTAGAAAAGCAACTGAATCTCAGAAGCTCCAACATGACTATAGACGGGTCACCCTCGATTTGTAACCCATTCAATCCATTAGGGTCAATCGCGATTTTGTTGAAGCTTCTTTAATAAAAATCGTGCTGGATGCAATTTATAGTACAGACTGCGCTCTAGCGGTAATGGTTCCGCATTAATCAAGGCAGCTAATAACTCACTACATAAAGGTGAGGTTGTTAAACCGCGTGAGCCATAGCCCGCACTGATAAATAAGCCTGCTTGATAAGGCGCGCTAGGCCATTCTTTATATTTCTTACCATGATGAATTCCTGCATAAGCCTGCCGAAATAGCTCAAGATCAGGCAAAGGCCCTACATAAGGATAACGATCAGGCGTAGTCATACGAATAGCCGCATGGCTGCTTTCAATACCAGTTAGCTCGTCTGCGAATGCAGGTAGGTAATGCTTCAGCTGCTGGTAATTGAGT
Source organism: Thiolinea sp. (assembly GCA_049292455.1). Classification (GTDB taxonomy): domain Bacteria; phylum Pseudomonadota; class Gammaproteobacteria; order Thiotrichales; family Thiotrichaceae; genus Thiolinea. Next base: position 70,535 of record JBATRF010000038.1, on the reverse strand, counting down.
TCATCATCACTGGTTTTGAGAGTGGGAACTGCCTTACCACGCTCAAAGCTAGCACCAAAAATATGCTGATTTTGAATAGCCGGTGTTAAATAGCCTTCATGACCTAAAGTAATTTTTAGTTGATTAGTATGAGTGCTCGCTTGTGCTTGAGTTGTCTGACCACGTACTGGCAACAAGGGCAAAAAGCTAGTTTGCGAGAATTGCCCTATATCTTTACCATTCGCTAAGACCACAATGACTGATTCAGTCAGCAGCTGATGGGCACTCCAAACTTGCCATGTCTGAGTTTCAGTTTGAGCTAAATGTAAGGCTTCAGTTTGAGTTTGTACGTTAATCAAGGCATGCTTAATCAATACCTTGCATAAACTTTTGGGATATAAACAGCCGCCTTCTGGAAAATAACTTCCACCTACGGCTAAAGGAATTCCGGCTAAAACAGTTGCAGTTTCAGCATCAATTAATTGAATAAAATCTTCAGGCAGGTTTCGGGTTTTTAGCGCTTGCCAACGTTTAGCTTCGCTAGCATTGTGATTGAGTTGCAGGGCGCCACAAGCCAACCACTCAAGCTCATTATCAGTAGTTTCACCGGCTAAAGCTTTTAGCTGACGCAGAGCATACAAAAAAGATTGGCGATAAAAATGCTCGCCCCAATCGGGTTCTGCCGTCATTTTCGGCGTTAATACCCCTGCGCGATTCCCAGAAGCCTCCTGTGCTGGCTCTGTGTGGCGCTCTATCAGTTGCACCTGCCAACCCCGTGACGCTAAAGCATACGCAATTTGGCAGCCTGCGATTCCAGCTCCAATCACTGTGGCTGTTTTGGGTACGGTTTGCAGTTTAGGCAAACTAAACCAGGCTGCTTCCAAGCCTTTATTCGTGGCTTGCTGAAAGAGTGCAGTGAGCATTTCACGTTTTTGCCCAAAGCCGAGGCGCTTCTCACAGTGAAAGCCTGCTGCTTGCAAATCACGCCGCACCTGCCCAGCAACCGTAAATGTCGCTAGCGTAGCCTGTTCTTTACTGTGTTCGGCGAGCAGCTGAAAGAGAGCGGGTGACCACAGTTCAGCATTTTTAGCAGGCGTGAAGCCATCTAAATACCAAGCATCCACTTTCACCACTACTTCTTTTAGAGCGTCCAAAGCGTCAGCCAAGCACAGAGTCAATTTCACTTGCTGATTGGCAAGCTGGAGTTGATGAAAGCCAGCCAATACGGGTGGATATTGCTCTAGTAACTCATCAGTCAATTCGGCTAAATCTGTCCAAATGCTGAGAAGTTCTTTGAGTTGCAGCTTAGGAATCGGGTGCTTTTCAAGCGAAATATAATGCAGCGTTTTACAGCGCTGTGGGTCGTTGTGCCAAGCTTGCCAGGTAGCTAAAAAGTTTAAACCTGTCCCAAAACCTGTTTCAACGATAACAAACTGATCTTTATCTTGCCAAGCAGCAGGTAGCTTATTGCCTTGTAAAAAAACGTGACGGGTTTCAGCCAAACCGCTTTCACGCGAAAAATAGCGATCACCATAATCCGTTGCGAAAGGTAGGCCATTCACATCCAGTTCAATTCGGGCAGGGTAAATTTCGGGCAGCATAAAATTTTTTATTGAGAATGATAGGTAAATTGTAGTGTTTAAAATTGTTACAAATTGTAAAAAATTACTATATTTCACTTTGACTTAGGAATTTCTACTCACCACAAGCTGATCAATTTTCGATAGGGTGTATTAGAAAAATTAATTTTCAATCGAAAATAAAGATTAGCGACTTTATCAATGCCTGTTATATAACACCATGATTTTTCAGGAAGCATTAAGTGCGATTAAGCTATCTGCCGTTTTAACAGAGGCTTTTTTGTATGTTTGCGCATGGTTAATAGAGAGATGTCCAGGATGAGAATGAGACTGTCCCAATGGTTTTGTGTGCAGTTTTTAGTTTGTGTTACAGGATGGTCCATCACTTCCAATGTTCAAGCCGGTGCGCTGAGAACTTGCGATCAAAATAGCCCCACCACGATTCGCCAAAAAGCGAGCTCTTACCAAAATCTGATTAGTGCAGTTTCTATGCAGTATGGGGTAAGTACCGAGTTAATTCAGGCGGTCATTACTGCAGAAACTTGTTTTCGCCCGCGAGCCGTCTCCCATAAAGGTGCTTATGGCTTGATGCAATTAATGCCAGCAACCGCACGGCGTTTTGGCGCAACTAACAAAAGTGTTACGCATAATCTGCATGCAGGTACGCGCTATCTACGTTGGTTATTAGACCGCTATGATGGCAGTGTTTATCATGCAGTTGCGGCCTACAATTCAGGCGAAGGCACGGTTGATCGACATGGTTGGAACGTGCCTTACCAAGAAACACGTCGCTATTTAGTTCAAGTGATGAATGCCTACCGCAAGCTTTCTAATAATAGAGGCCAAGTGCTATTCACACCGAATATGGCGGCGGCGGCTCAGTTCCAAAAAGCTAGCTTTGTACAAGATCAATTAACTGCAGCAGACGACCCAGCGGAAGAGTCCACCATTACCGGCAAGCGCTTGCGATCACAAAGCTCAGAGCGTGTACTCACCCCGCAAGCCATCGAAAAACGCCTCCTCCCAAGCTGTAAGTCAGCCTCCAAAAAGCTCAGCAAATCAACCTCCTACAAAGACAAAAAAGGCGTTCGTACCTTCTTCTACACTGTTAAAGATAATGACTCAATTGACCGGATTAGTCGCGTGACTGGCTCGTCAAAGATCATGATCAAACGCTATAACGATATGGAAGATAAGCGCGCGACGATTAAGCCGGAGCAAGTGCTGAAAGTCTCTGAATGCAGCATCTAATGCCGTAAACAGCAGAAATAAAAAAGCCCTCGAATGAGGGCTTTTCTGTTTAGACTTTGACAAACTTAAGCAGTTTTCAAGCGCTTGTATTTGATCCGCTGCGGGTTCAATTCATTGCCATGCCGACGCTTATAGTCTTCTTCATAATCACTATAATTGCCTTCAAACCAAGTGACTTGTGAATCACCTTCAAAGGCTAAGATATGCGTCGCAATCCGGTCTAAGAACCAGCGATCATGCGAGATCACCACTGCACAACCGGGGAAGTTCAGCAGCGCTTCTTCTAGCGCTCGCAAAGTTTCCACATCGAGGTCATTGGTCGGTTCGTCGAGGAGCAGTAAATTGCCGCCTGATTTCAGCAGTTTAGCTAAATGCACCCGATTACGCTCACCACCGGAGAGATCGCCGATGCGTTTCTGCTGAGAGTCGCCCTTGAAATTAAAGCGCCCGCAATAAGCCCGCGACTGAATCTGATAGCCATTCACATTCATAATGTCGTGGCCATCAGCGATTTCTTGGAAAACTGTTTTAGTCGGATCAAGATCATCACGTGACTGATCGACATAGGCAATTTTCACCGTATCACCGACCTTAAACTCACCCGCATCGGGCTGCTCTTGACCCGTGATCATACGGAAGAGGGTGGTTTTACCTGCACCATTCGGGCCGATAATGCCAACAATGCCACCTTTCGGTAAAGTGAAACTCAGATTCTCATACAGAACACGATCGCCGAAAGCCTTGCTAATATTGCTAGCTTCAATGACTAAATCGCCTAAGCGGGGGCCGGGGGCAATATAAATTTCATTGGTTTCAGCGCGCTTTTGATAATCACTAGAAGACAATTCTTCAAAGCGCTGCATGCGTGCTTTGCTTTTGGCTTGGCGGCCTTTTGGATTCGACCGTACCCACTCCAATTCTTCCTTCATCGCCTTTAAGCGACCCTGCTCAGCTTTCTTTTCCTGAGTTAAACGGCGCTCTTTCTGATCTAGCCAAGAGGAGTAGTTACCTTCCCAAGGAATGCCTTGACCGCGATCCAGCTCTAAAATCCAGCCTGCAACATTATCCAAGAAATAGCGATCATGTGTGACCGCCACAACGGTGCCGGGGAATTCTTGTAAGAAGCGCTCCAACCAAGCCACAGACTCAGCATCCAAATGGTTGGTCGGTTCGTCGAGGATCAGCATATCTGGTGCAGACAGCAGCAAGCGGCATAAAGCCACCCGACGCTTTTCACCACCGGATAAATTGGCAACTTCCGCATCCCAAGGTGGCAAACGCAGGGCATCGGCAGCCACCTCAAGCGTGTGCTCAAGATTATGCACATCAGCCGCTTGCAAGATATTTTCTAAACGCGCTTGTTCGGCCGCTAAGGCATCAAAATCAGCATCAGCTTCCGCATAAGCGGAATAGACCGCTTCTAACTTTTCCTGCGCTTCTTTGATAACTTTCAAGCCATCCTCAACATTCCCACGTACATTTTTAGTAGGATCTAGCTGTGGCTCTTGCGAGAGATAACCAATATTGATCCCCGGTTGTGGGCGTGCCTCACCAACGATCTCTTGGTCAATACCAGCCATAATGCGCAGCAGAGTAGACTTACCCGCACCGTTATAACCAAGCACCCCGATCTTCGCGCCGGGAAAAAAGTTTAAATAGATGTCTTTTAAAATGAAACGGTTCGGCGGTACGACTTTGCCGACACCGTTCATGGTGTAGATGTATTGCGCCATTATGCAGTTCCTTCTTCTTCGAGACGGAAAGAATGCCAGAAATTGGCAATAAAGGCTGCAATTATACCTAGGACGATAGCAGCAATCGCTCCTATCGCTAATATCTTAGCGCGCTTTGGGCTTTCACGTTTTTCAGGCGGGTAAGCGGCTTGGTCTAACGTGGCGACGCTAACTTGGTTAGGATCGATCTTAAAGGCTTCTAATACTGCAAGCTCTGATTCTTTATCGCGTAAAGTTTCAATGAAAGCATCATTACTATTTCGGGCTTGTAGTGCTTCTACTTGGCGATTCGTCTTTAATAAGGTCGCTTTATCTTCTAAATCGCGTAAGCCAGGAATGAATGGATCATCAGAACTACGCTCGGTTAACTCTTTGATTTCTGAACGTAAGGCTTTAGAGCCGCGCAAATACAAAGGCTGTGGTTGAGTATTTACTTCAGTATAAAAAGCATTGCGCTCATTCACCACACTGATTGAACTATCCAGTAAAGCTGATTTCTCAACTAGCCCTATACTTTCAGCAATTTTGGCTGCCTCAGTGAGTTCAGTGATGCGATCCATCCGCTTGGTTTTAGCACTATCGCGCAAAGTCTTGATTTGATCTTCAAGCTTCTCACGCTCAACTTTATCTGTTTCTTGAAACTTGATGATCGCATCATTCTTTTGCCGCTCGGCTTTAGCACGTAACTCATTAATTTCGCGAGTTAATTGTGATTTTTTAAAGGTAACCTGTTCTAAAATATCGCGAATCGCTTCTTGTTTAGTCGTTGACTGCACTAGAGTACTTGTTTGATTTAATACTTCAGCAATAAGTTTTGGATCACTACCTCTTAAAGTGAGGTGAATTGCGGGTACAGCGGGTGCATCCTTCTTCGCCGTTGGTTTTTCAATCGCTATTTTTTCGTTAAAATCATTGAACACTGCTTCGACATTGGTAGTTTCATTGGCCCCCTTTTTGAGTAAAGGCAATAACTTCATATCATTAAAGACATCACGCCTTAACTTCAAGGAATTAAGGTTTTTCTCAAAGTCCGTATAAATTTTAGTGGCTAGGCTTGCATCTTTTTCTGTTGTAGGCTGCTCAGTGAGTGATGGAATCTTTAGCGGTGCTACATCACCCAGTGTAGGTGGTAAAAAAGAAACCTTGGCCTTATAGACTGGCGTTGCTAGAAAAATATAGGTTAGGAAACCTAGAAAAACCACTAAACCAGTAATTAGTGCGATTTTTTTATACCGAATGACTGCTCTTACTAAGTCACGAAAGTGGATTTCGCTATCATCGGTTGGATTATTAGCTGACATGCTTACATTAGTTGTTAACTGAGTCATTATATTAGGGTCTATTTAGAGAGGATGAGTATTAATGCTTACCAGCTGCTTCATCGAGTAGCAAGAAAGGTGATATTTGAATTAGGTAAAAACACTTTACTAGTATTGAGTAAAGTAGGTGAGAGTAGAGAGCCTTTGAAGCCAGAAACATGGGTTTCAAGTAGAGTTTGAATGTTTTGCAAGTCTCTTTTTTGGGAGTATTGCTCAAGCTCTCTAAGTGTTAGCTCTAGGTTTTTCCAAAGTATGTAGTCTTCATGGGCTTTAAAAATTTTTGGATGACTGGTTTTATCAGCCTCACTATCAATCAACAGCTCTTCGTAAAGTTTTTCCCCAGGGCGCAAGCCAGTAAATTTTAGCTCAATATTGCCTTGGGGATTTTGTTCATCTTTAAGGCTATAACCTGATAAATGTACCATGCGCTTGGCAAGATCAACAATTTTAACCGGTTCACCCATATCTAATAAAAATACCTCACCCCCACGCGCTAAGGCGCCTGCTTGAATCACTAAGAGGGCAGCTTCAGGAATGGTCATGAAGTAACGAATGATATCTGGATGAGTAATGGTGATAGGGCCACCTGACTGAATCTGCTTGCGAAACAAAGGTACGACAGAGCCTGATGAGCCAAGGACATTACCAAAGCGCACCATGCTAAAAATGGTTTGGCTAGGCTCTTGTGCTAAGGCTTGTAGAGCAAGTTCAGCCATACGTTTGCTCGCACCCATCACATTGGTTGGACGCACCGCTTTATCGGTAGAAATGAGTACAAAATGGCGTACCTTGCAGTTTTTAGCGGCTAGGGCTGTATATAAAGTACCAAAAGTATTGTTCGATATACCCTCTAGGGGGTTATGTTCAACTAGTGGAACATGCTTATAGGCGGCAGCGTGATAGACTGTGTTCACTTTATGTTGACGCATGATCTCCTCTAAGCGCGCTTGATTTTGTACTGAACCTAAGACTGGAATTAAGTTGTCTTTATCAAATTCGGCGGCTTCAGTTCCTAATGAAACTAATAGCTCACTCTCTATGCTATAAAGAGCAAATTCTGAAGCTTCAAACAAAACTAATTTGCTAGGCTTCAAGCGAATAATTTGCCTACATAGTTCAGAGCCTATAGAGCCACCAGCGCCTGTGACCATAACGACTTTGTCTTCTATACAAACGCTTAATAATTCTAAGTCCGGTTCAACTGCTTCCCTTCCTAATAACTCATCAACCTCAATCTCACGTACCTCATCAATACGGCGCTCGCCAGAAATTAATTCTGACATATTAGGGATGGTGAGTACGTGCAAAGGAAAAGGTTCCAAAAATTGCAAAATTTCCCGTTTGCGAGCTTTGTTAAGATTAGGCATTGCTAAAAAAATTTGACTCACTTGCAGTCTTTCAATAAGGCTGGGTAGTAACATAGGCTTATAAACTTGCAAGCCTTGAATAATTGCCTTATTTAAGGTCGGATTATCATCAATATAAGCAACAGGCCGATAATCTTCATTGCGTGCTAAAGAGTTGGCTAGTTGAATGCCAGCCTCACCTGCACCATAAATAATAATATGTGTTTTTTCACTTTTTAAATAATGATGAGCATATAAAAGCCGAACTAAATAACGGCTTCCACCAATAAACAAAAATGCAGTCCCCCAATAAATAGGGAATATAGAGCGTGGTATTCCCTTCCAATCAGCGAGTACAGCAATCAAGGCTAAAATCATGGTGGATAAAGTCACACCTTTTAGCACGGCCATGACCGCTTGTTGGCCACCAATGAAGCGTATTACTGCTCGATATAGCCCTAGCCTGATGAAAATCGGTAGAGTGATAATAGGTGCAAGACCTAACATCCAAATACCATCATTAAGTGCTGGGTTCCAAGTACCCAGTCGCAATGCAAAGCTCGTCCAAACTGCCAAAGGAATTAGCAGTAGGTCAAGTGACATCATCAGAAGGCGTTTTTGCCAGCGATCTAGATTAAAGAAAAAGGTAGTCATAATAGATATCATTGAGGCTATAAATGAAAGGAGTTTTAAAGGTTTTTAGTGGGAAGTATTATTATTTTATTGTTGCTTATGAGGTTTTCATTTAAGGCCTGACTCTATCCCCTTGCCCGCTACCTGTTACGGTTTGCAAGATATAACAGATATAGGCTTTTAGGCTTAGTGTCTTTAGCATTTCTGCATCCACTTGAGCAAGTTTTTCCGAGGTGGACATATCAATGCCCTGTACTTGTGCTAATCCAGTGATACCGGGACGAGCATTAAATACTCCTAAAGCTTCACGAGCAGTAATAAGCTCGTATTGGTTGAGGAGGCAGGGGCGTGGGCCAACCAAACTCATATCACCCCAGAGAACATTCCACAATTGTGGCAACTCATCTAGCTTGGTATGACGTAGGAAACTACCGAAAGGAGTGATAACACTGCTGCTAGCAAGGTGGGTGGCAACTGATGCTGTACCAACGCGCATGGTGCGGAATTTGACTAGCATGAAAGGCTGTTGATTGCGCCCAACACGAGGCTGGCGGAACAGTGGCGAGCGAGTATCTAACCAGCCAGCAAAGGTGAGTAGAAGTAAGAATGGTAAGCCTAGAGTTAATCCAATGCTGGCGAAGACAATGTCGAGTAATCGAGTCATATTATGTGCATTGTAAGTTTTACGGTTATTGGTTACAGCTAATAACAAAGCAAGGTTATCAGGGTTCTGGATTCTTTTGTAGATACTGCATGCACAGTCTAACATATAATCTCAGAGATGCCTGCAGGCCACCATAGAAACCTTGGGCGATGGAGTGTTTGTTGCAGTTTTTTGGTGGAAAAGTAGGTGGTAATGATTTAGAGGAGTTGAAGAGGGCAAGCTAAGACTTTAAAGTCATCGTTTTGTTTTCTTGGGATAAATCATGGCATCTGTCACCGTCCACTGCCGCTACTGTACTAGCGAACTCATTTACAAACACGAAGTCGTTAAGCCCGCTACCGTTGCCGCGATTATCTGCGTTGCTTTCAACTCGACTATCGCTATGAAGGCCATAAGCAAGGGTTCCTGAGCAGATTGTGGCGATGGCCTTGAATGGCAGTGGGGTTCGGGACACCAGCCGTGTGCTGGGGGTGAGCACCACCACGGTGGTGGCTCACTTAAAAAAACTCAGACCCGCCGCCGTCAACCCCTTGCCGATTCAGGCCTTGGTGGAGCAGTATGAGGTTCAGCTCGTCTGTGAACTGGATGAGCAGTGGTCGTATGTCGGCAACAAGAAACAGCAGCGTTGGCTTTGGTAGGCATAGTTTCCTCATCTGAAAACAGTGTTGGTGTATACCCTAGGTGCGCGCACTGATGATACCTTGAAGCGCTTATTAACCCTGATCGAACCGTGGCGCATGGCCTTGTACTGTACCGACGGTTGGGAGGTGTATCAACGCTACCTGCCTGAGGACAAACACCTGATCACTAAACGCTCTACTCAGAGCATTGAGCGGCAAAAATTGAACTTCCGAACGCGCAAGCGCTTGGCGTGTAAGATCTTTTGCTTTTCTAAGTCCGTCGAGATTCATGACAAGGTCATCGGCGAGTCCATCAACCGAACCTTCTTCAACTCTTCTAAATCATGACCGAAAAGTACACACCAATATCGGCAATGATCATAGTCAATTATAGTAGATAGTTATGGCTTAATAGATGCAGTACACAAGACAGGACAATTTAAACTTATTTAATCTTCCATCCTCATGAATCATAATATGTATAGGGAGATTATTTTACCAAATGCACATAATAATCTCGCCATTATGTTTCTGTAACAATGCAGACATCAGTATAAAAATATATTTATCAAGTCAATATGAATCATGGAATTCGTACAAAAGCATGATAAAAGTCTCAATGAAGTCAAAATAATTGCAGGGAATATAGGGAGCTACTTCCTGTTAATGTCTACTTTGCAAGTAGGCTTCGGCAGTTTGGCGTAGCGCTTCATCAATGCTAACAGGTGGTATCCAGCTAAGTACGTTACGGGTTTTGCTGATGTCGACTTGCAAGTTGCCGAAGAGACGTTGGGCAATGAAGTGTTTGCCTACTAGGGTTAGACCGGTTTCTAACCATGATTGAGGGATCGGGAGCAGACGGTCAGGTTTACCTAATGCATAGCTAAGGCGTTGCAGAAGTTCGGTGGTGGATAGATCTTCGCCATCAGAGACAAGGAAGGTTTGGTTTGAGGCGGCGGGGTGGTGTATGCAGGTGGTGATTAGGTCAATAAGATTAGGTAGGGCAACTAAGCTGCGTTGGTTGTGTATACTGCCTAAGGGGAGGTATCTTCCTTTGTGTAGCCAGTCCATCATGCTTCGGAAGTTGCCTTTTACACCTTTACCATAAACTAGGGGAGGGCGGATGATGACGATTTCTAGGTCAGTTTGTTGTGCGATTTTTATTAAACCTTGTTCAGCTTCTTGTTTAGATTGTGCATAGGGCTCTAATTCTGAGGGAGTAAAGGAAGTATCAACAGTAAAGGGTTTCCCTTTTACAGTAACTTCGCCGTTGACTTTTATAGAGCTTATGTATATGAGACGGCGTACTCCAGCAGCAGCAGCCTGTTGTGCGAGGTTCAGGGTTGCAAAGGTATTGGTGCGGCGGAATTCGGTTAAAGGGTCGCTAACAGTATCGTGCATGACATGAGTGCGGGCGGCGAGGTGGATGATTGTATCTACACCATTGAGGTTGTGTGTCCAGTCGATGTTCGAGAGCAGATCATCTATGCGCGTTTGTTGGATGTTTGGTGGGAGAATATCAGTAAGACGGCGCGCTACTGTAGTGAGTGCATGGCCTTGTTGATGTAAGTGTTGAGCGATGCTTAAGCCGATAAAACCAGTCGATCCTGTTAGAAGAATTAATTTCTCATTTCTCATTTCTCATTTCTCATTTCTCATTTCTCATTTTTAATAATTTTACATACTCATCAATCACTTTTGCATTAACTACTTCACTCGAAAATAGTTGATCACAACGCTTCTTAGCTGCTGCGCCCATTTTTTCTCGAAGCATATCATCCATTATAAAAGCATTTAACGCACTTTCAAGCGACTTAGGTTCTTTTAAATTTACGAGAAATCCAGTTTCTTTGTTTTTCACTGCGTCAGATATACCATAAATATTTGTTCCAATAGTCGGAATCCCCATTGCGGCAGCTTCAATTATAACTGTTCCAAATCCTTCGCGATAACTAGGCAAGCATAATACATGCGCAATAGATAAATAATTTTCGGGAGTTTTTGTATATTCAATAATATGTGTATGCGGAGTTAATTTGATCTTTTCTTTTAAAAAAATATTTTTTTGCTCGAACGGTCCAACAAATATAAGATGGATATGATTATATTTTTTCTGGCTTTCTCTAAATGCTTCTAATAATTCAATAACTCCTTTTTCTAAGTTAATTCTGCCAATGAAAATGAAAACTATATCATTCTTTGATATTCCTAATAAGCTACGAAGTGCTTTTTTATCGGAGCAGGAAAAATTTATTACGTTGAATCTATTGATATCTACTCCAGCCAACGAACCATCACCAATAACCATAATTGAATTTTTTTTAGCTATTTTTTGGTTAATTAAGAACTCCCTTTGACTAGCACTGTCTGTATAACAATTAGTATTTAGGCTAATAATCAATTGGTCTATTTTCTTTAAAAGAAATCTCTTGAATCCAGTGGAATTGACCCATGGTTGTCCAGTAAAAGTGTGAATTCTTATTCCTATCTTTGAGAAGTAACCAGCTAGTGCTGAGATCAATCCAGCTTTTGGAGTTGTAGAGTGAATAATATTAAATTTTTCACTATTAAATATTTTTATTATTTTGATTAGAGCCCGGATGTCACTTAAAATAGATACGTGTCTCTTTATTTCCACAACATGAATAAAGATATTATTATGTAGATTTTTCAAGTCATTTATTTCTGATCCATCACTAGTAATTATATGTATAATTGCACCACAAGAAGCCATAGTCAAAAGTTGTAGCTTTAATTGTGTATTAATAAAAAAAGGCACTGTTGATATTTGCGCAATTATAACGCCATCAAGTTTCTTCATATCCTTCATGACTTCAAAATAAAATACGTTTAATAAACTTAATTAACGAAAATATAAAAGCGTAAAAAAGATATAAGAGCGAGATATAGCCTTTACTATATAAAAAAATAAAATTTTTTAACTCCTCTTTTTCCATTAAGTATAGTCTATTACTTAACCCTTCACCTCTATACGGATGCTTAAATGAGTAAGCCAAGTAATTATCTATTAGAGTAATTTTTTTCCCCGAGAAAATTATTCTTTGCCACAAAAATATATCTTCCGCATAACGCTTATTTTCCGTAAAACAATATTCTGATGTATTTATTAACATTACAGTCGATGTAACAATAGGGTTTTTAAAAATGAGGGACTTTTTACTTACTTTACTTACTTTACTTACTTTACTTACTTTACTTACTTTACAATTGTCTTTAGTTAAATCAAATCTTGATGATTTTAAACTATTCATAAATACATCCCTATTTTTTATCATATATTCGTATTGTATTTGATTTTTCATTGGATGCCATGCATCATCGGCATCTAAGAAACATATGTAAGGTTGAGACGCTATTTTCCAACCACAATTTCTAGCATGGGAAACACCACTGTTGTTAGCTAAAAGTAATATCTTTATCAGCTCTGGATTCGCTTCTTTAAAAGAAGTCAACAAAAATGGCGTATTATCTGTACTAGCATCATCAATTAGTATTATTTCTTTTGGTAGCAATGTTTGCTCAATGATCGAATTTATTGCTCGAATCAGTGTTTTTTCTGCCTGATAACATGGGATAACTACACTTACGCCTGAGTGGAGATCGAAATTCTTTATAATTTTTAGTTTTTCTAGTATTTCTGTTAGGTTTATTGAGCTAAAATCTCTATTCATAAAAATTACCAGCAAATAAATTCAATACTAATCTAGTTCCCGGCAATACAGTAAGAACCACCATGATTTTTGCTAGCTTTATATTAAGGTTATTAGATGAAAAAGCAAAAGGTAAGAATCCAATCATTAAAGAGGCTGGTAGAAAAACCCTATTCATAAAATGATAGTTATTGTAACTCACTATACTTATAGCTACACATAATAAGCAAAATAAATATAATATTACCATATTGCTTTTAATAGCGGTTTTATATAAAAGCAGTAGTATTGTCATGCTATAAAAGACAGAAAGCCATACCTTAATAGCATGATTTCCACCATCAGAAAAAAAAATTGTTGGATCAGAATTGGATACTACAAAACTAAAAATTTCTTGAAATTTATTGGCAATTAATGATAGTGTTATTGAAACTATAGTTAATATTAAAAAATAAGCTAACCCCCCTTTTTTATAGAGAAATTCAATAACTAGATACATTAATATAAAAATAACATAAGAAGTATGTGATAGATAACATAAGCTAATGTAAGCTATTTTATAAAAAATATTTCTTTCTTTGATAAATAAAATGAAGAAGAAAAGTCCAATAAAGCTTCGCCAAAACCATAATCCTTTTGAAAATACTAAATACCCACTAATTATTATTGCTGGAATTATTAATAGTGTTAGAAGGCTTTTTGTGTTATTTTTTATAATATCAAAAAAAGAAATGGCTAATAAAACATTTAAGGCTATCATATTAATAATTAGGAAATTGAATTCACTAATCGATGGTCCAAATAAAAAGCTTTCAATTTGAAAAACAATAGCTATAATTGGTTCAAATTTTCCACTTTGAGTAGATATAGCAGTGACTGTGTAAATCAAGCCATTTTCTTCTATTAATCGGTATAAATCATAATAGTAAAGTGTATCTAAAAAGGCACCATTAACTCCAATAGAGCTCCCTTGTAGTATAGATATAAGTACTACACCTAGCAGATAAGTATAAATTTCTTTTTGTGATAAGCTTTTCATTGCCATAGAATTATATTAATTTAATATCCATCCTATTGGATATAAGTCACTAGTGTCTTTTTCAACCTCAAACCACTTTTTTGGGGCAATAACTATTTTATTTGGATTAGCGTTAAGCCAAGCCCCCCACCAACTAAAAGAGCTGTTGGCGATAATATTATTTTTGCATAAACTCATTAAATTCATGTCATTATAACTCATCAGCCCGGTATTATGTGATATATAATTTACATCAAAATCAAGGATCAGATTTTCTTTCGCCCAATTTATATCATCAGAGAAAACAAAAAACGAAGGATTAATAACTTGTTCCAAAATTATTCTAATACTATCTTGATAATATCGTAATGGACAAGGAGCATGAATTTTTTTATTTTTAATGTTTAAATAATCCCCTCTTCTTATATGTAAGCTTACAGAATTAGTACTATTAATTTTTTCTGATAACTCTTTATTTATACCTGTAAGCACTTCGTTGAATGAAAAGTCATTTCGAATAATATCTTGTATCTGCATAAAATAAAGTTCAGATTGCCAATAACCCTCTAGATAATATGGTGGGTCAAGCGTATTGATTATTTTCCAATAATTAAAACAAGGTTCTAAAATATAATTTTTATTCCTAATGAATCTTAGCTTATTTTTTCTAACAAAATACCTGATACTTTTAGATCGTTGCCAACCCAATATCCTTTCTACATCCTTTGGTTGTGCGATCTGAGCTGAGATATTGAATATGCGATTTAGTTCAAATCCATTGTGTAGTGAGTAGCCATTAAAGTCGCTTATATCCAATAATAATGGTTGGTTATGTAGAATAGACAAATATCTACTATTCGCATATTGAAACATTTGGTTACCAAGGCCACCTAGAATATTTGAGATTATCATGAGTTACTCTAAATTTTAACTTTATTTAATACCTGATTTATTCGTTTTCTAAAAAATTTCTTTTTATTAATTGTTTGGTACAGAGGGAGTAATTTAGATATTTCTTGAATCTCTCTAATATAAAATTTTTCTTTGAACTCAAAGCCTTCAAAGAAAAAATCTTTATTTGATGAACATAAATCATCCCATCCCAAAGCCAGCATTTGACGAAGTAGTGCAGTTATTGGCAAAAAATCATTTAAATGAGTTGATGATTTTTTCTTCCATAGTAAGGTATTATCCTCACTATTATATTTGATAAAGTTGAGATGTACTTCGAAGTCATAAAGATAGTCATAAGTTATCAATGGGTATTCTATATATCCTTTTCCGTTACCAACCCGAAAAATTTCATTCATAAAAAACTCAAGATTTGGCACATGCTCTATTACATGAGAGCATATCACATAGTCAAATTCATTATCTTTAAAAGGAAATTCTTTTCCATCATAGTAAATTATAGGTTTCTTTCCAAAGTTTGCCTCTTGGTCTATTCCTCCCCGTTGCTTTAACTTTTCCTCTGGATTTGCAAATCTAAGCTCAAGAAATACATTACTCCTAGGATGTGGGTGAGAGCCAGGGCCTATTTCTAGGACTTTATCTGATTTTAATATAGATCTTAGTTTCTTTGGGAAAAACATCATTCTGACTCTTTAATGAATTGAAAGATGCCTAGGTTATAATATTGATTAATTAAGGTGTCGATGTCTTCGGTGAGAGAGGTCGACTCTACTAGATATCCTCTGTCTTTGATCCAAGAAAATGAAAGTAAAGATAGCTTATTATCTTTGGCAATTTCTATTATACTTAAAGGGTTAAACACACGATTTGCATTAAACTCTACTCGTTCTTGACCGATTGGCACACTAAGATAAAGCATACCATTTGGTAGCAACATTTTAGATATATTATTAAGTGCAATTTTATGCCCATGAGGCTTAATTGGATCACCATAACGTCCTAGGCCAAAATGCTCTAAAGCATGCAAGCAAGATATGGAGTCGCAATAATTAACTAGATATTCTGGTATTTCATTCATGAAATCAACTTGCCTAAAATCAATATTTGGAATATTAGTTGTAATTGGGCGAATATCGAATACTTCAATGTTTCTAAAACTAGCTACATGAGCTACAAAACCATCTATTCTTGAACCAATATCTACATGCTTTTTGGGATCTATTTTGTGAATATTTTGTGCTACATATAAATCTTGCCAAAAATATTCACTTTTTGTTGCTCCTGCTTCTTCATACCAATCATGCAAGCAAGGTGTAAGTGTCAATTTTCCATGATAGTATTTTCTGAATTTAATAATATCTGATATATATCTTGGGATACTTAATATAGACCTAAGCATGATTTTAAAATTGATGCCAAATTGCGTGGATAATATCCAATATATTTTTCTAATGAATATTTTCATTTTTTTTCCGAATTAAATTTTCTAAACTTAGTATAAATCCAATTAAGTTTATTACTAACCAACTTAAAGCAGCACCGATAGTGCCATACCATTCTATAAAAATAGGCGTGAATACTATTGCAATAATCAGTGAGACGATATTGACTTGTAAAATAAGATCTGTTCTTTTGCGCACTAACCAATTCATATAGCCTATATTATATATGGCATTTAGTGCTGTTCCTATTAAAAGTATTTTTAATATAGGATGAACGATCAACTCTGCTTCTTCGTCATGAATCCACATGCTTAATAGTGTTTCACTTGCTATCGAAAAGAGAATAATAGAAAAGGTTATTATAATTAGTATAATTTTTAGTATTTTTATGTTAAATGCAGTTAACTCTCCTTCTTTTTTCATTTGTACTGCTCTTGGCAAGGCAGCTTGAAATAATGGCGAAATTAACTGGAGTAAGCCAATGGCAACTGTTGCCGCTATTGTGTAATATCCTAGTTGTTCGATTGTTGTCATTTTACTCAAAATGATTCTATCCATCTGTACGGTTAAAGCACCTAATAGAACGCTTACTGACATACCTAACGCAGGTATCCACAAGTTTTTTATTTCTTCATAGCTTGGTTTAATTTTCTGTGATTTTTTTTCAATTATTTTCCAAGCAAAATATCGCCGAATTAAAGTTTCTAATGCTATTGAAAAAATCTGCCAAGTTAAATAACTCAAGATGGATGGTATTAAAATTAATACTAGAATACCCCCAATATGTTTGAACCATGTGCTAAAAAATAATATTTTATTTAATAGGACTTGATATTGTATTCCTATTAAAGTGCTTCGATATATTGAAGCCGGAAATTGTATCATAAATACTATTATTGCGCCATAAAGCGCTGTTTTTGTTGTTATAATGGGCAAGCTATCTAACTGGAGCCAGTGTCCAACAATAACATCCACTAATAGTAAAGTTATTATTCCAATACATATAGACAAGAGCCAATAGACTCGTTCAAAACTAACTACTAGTGAAATTGTGCTCAATTTTCCTTTGTACGAGCCATCAAATCTAGTGGCAATTTCCCTCACAAGTATTTGGCTTAGTCCAGCATCTAATAATCCGAGTAACGATTGGAGTATCATAATAAAGCTTATTAAGCCAAATTGCTCTTTTCCCAATAGCTCCAAATACCAAGGTAATGCCAAGATAGGGGCTAAAACAGTGGCTCCTGTACCGATATAGTTAGCTAAGATATTTTTTCTTAGCATTTAATTTAATTTTTTATATAATGATAAGTAGAAGATATGCCATATTCCAAGGCCACTTGATGTTTCCAGCCTAATTTGTTTAAACATCCCACATCTAACACCTTACGCATTGTCCCATTCGGTTTGCTTCTATCAAATACTAACTGTCCTTCAAACCCCACCACTTCCATAATAGTCTCCGCTAATTCCCGAATGGTCACATCTTGACCCGTGCCAATATTCAGTAACGACCCTACATAACCCTGCTCCATCAAAAACACACAAGCATCTGCCAGATCATCCACATACAAAAATTCGCGGCGTGGTGTGCCTGTTCCCCATACGACTAATTCTTTATCACCACGCAATTTCGCTTCATGAGTTTTACGCAGCAGGGCAGGGAGAACATGACTAGTTTCCAAATCATAATTGTCATTCGGCCCATATAAATTAGTGGGCATCACACTCACATACTGCCGCCCATACTGCGCATTATAAGCGTCACACATTTTAATCCCCGCAATTTTAGCTATTGCATAGGGCTCATTGGTAGGTTCTAAAGTGCCAGTCAGTAAATACTCTTCTTTAATCGGCTGCGGGCAATCACGTGGGTAAATGCAGCTACTACCTAAAAACATTAAGCGTTGCACATCAGCTAAATGTGCTCCATGAATGAGGTTAGCTTCAATCATTAGATTCTGGTAAATGAAATCAGCACGATAAGTATTATTGGCTTGTATACCACCTACTTTGGCGGCAGCAATGAAGATATAGTCTGGTTTTTCTTCAGCCAAAAACTGATGAACTGCTACTTGATTTAGTAAATCAAGTTCTTCGCGCGAGCGGGTGAGTATATTGGTGTAGCCACCAGCCTCCAATCGACGTACTAGAGCACTACCCACCATACCACGGTGACCCGTAACGAAAATTTTTGCATCTTTATTCATGGTAGTTAAATGCTCCAAAGCCATGCTTTTTCGCCAATTCGTCACGCTCAGCAATGCGTAAATCTTCTTGCACCATTTCTTTGACTAATTCGGCAAAGCTAGTGCGTGGTGTCCAGCCTAGCTTGGTTTTGGCTTTGCTAGGATCACCTAATAGAGTTTCTACCTCTGTAGGACGGAAATAGCGTGGATCAATGGCGACAATGCATTTCCCATTAGGGGTGTCATAGCCTTTCTCATCTATACCTTCATCTTCCCAACGGATAGTCATGCCTAATTCGGCGGCGGCTATATTCACGAATTCGCGCACACTGTATTGCACGCCAGTCGCAATGACGAAATCGTCAGGCTGCTCTTGTTGCAGCATCAACCATTGCATTTCCACATAGTCGCGTGCATGCCCCCAATCACGTTTGGCATCGATATTGCCGAGGTATAAACGATCTTGTAAACCTAGTTTTATTCGAGCTAATGCTCGAGTGATTTTACGAGTTACAAAGGTTTCGCCGCGTTTAGGGGATTCGTGGTTAAACAGTATGCCGTTACAAGCATACATGCCATAGGCTTCACGGTAATTCACCGTAATCCAGTAGGCATACATTTTTGCGACAGCATAGGGGCTGCGTGGGTAAAATGGCGTAGTTTCTTTTTGAGGAATTTCTTGCACTAAGCCATACAGTTCAGAAGTGGATGCTTGATAGAAGCGAGTCTTTTTCTCTAAACCTAGAATACGTATAGCTTCAAGAATACGCAAAGCACCTAAAGCATCGGAGTTTGCTGTGTATTCAGGCTCTTCGAAGCTCACTGCAACATGACTTTGAGCCGCTAAGTTATAAATCTCATCCGGCTGAACTTGCTGAATAATACGGATCAAGCTAGTTGAGTCAGTCAAGTCGCCGTGATGTAGAATGAATTTACGTTCTGTTTCATGTGGGTCTTGGTAAAGGTGATCAATACGATCCGTATTAAATAAGGATGTGCGACGCTTAATGCCATGAACAGTATAATTTTTTTCTAGCAGAAACTCGGCAAGGTAGGCGCCATCTTGTCCAGTTACACCCGTAATTAGAGCAATTTTTTTCTTTATTCCAGTCATTATTATTTCCAATTATTTTGGCGCAATACGCCCATAAGCATCTTCAAAGCGCACAATATCGTCTTCACCCAAATAACTACCCGATTGCACCTCGATAATCTCCAAAAGCACTTTACCAGGATTAGATAAGGAGTGAACTTCACCTAGAGGGATGTAAGTGGATTGATTTTCAGTAAGTAATAATGTTTTTTCACCGCAGCGCACTTCCGCCGTACCGCTAACTACAATCCAATGCTCAGCACGGTGATGATGCATTTGGAGTGAGAGTTTTGCGCCTGGTTTGACCATAATGCGCTTAACCTGAAACCGCCCGCCACCATCAATGCAGTCGTAAGTTCCCCACGGGCGATTCACTTCGCGGTGAATCGTGGCTTCTGGGCGTTGCTGTGTTTGTAGCTGGTTTACAATATGTTTTACATCTTGCACTTGATCACGATGTGCTACCAATACCGCATCTTTGGTTTCTACTATGGTCAGGTTTTCTACCCCCACCAAAGTGACTAAACGGCTTTCAGCATAAACGAGATTGTTAGTAGCATTGTGAGTGAGGGTATCGCCACGTAGCACATTATTATTTTCGTCTTGCTGGCTAACTTCCCACACTGCTGACCATGCACCGACATCACTCCAGCCAGCATCGAGTGGTATGACCACTGCATCTTTGGTTTTTTCCATCACTGCATAGTCAATCGAAATCGAAGGACAGGTTGCAAATGCAGTTTGATCTAACCTTACAAAATCAACATCGTGATTAGGATGAGCTAAGGCGGCTTGGCATTGCTGTAAGATATCAGCTTGATGTTCAGCCAATTCTGCTAACAAACGATCTGCACGAAATAGGAACATGCCGCTATTCCACAAATAGGCACCACTATTGCTATAAGCAGTTGCCGTAGCTGCATCGGGCTTTTCTACAAAGGCGGCTACACGCTTAGCGGTGAGGCCAGCAATATTTGTACCTTGTTGAATATAGCCATAACCAGTTTCTGCGCGTTGCGGGACGATGCCAAAGGTTGCCAAGTAGCCATCATTGGCTGCTTGGGCGGCTGCTTGGATAGCTTGCTCAAGAGCGGCTTTATCTTGGATGACATGATCAGCGGGCAATACTAGCATCAGCGCGTCGGCTTTACCTTGTTGGGCAAGATAAAGTGCGGCTAAAGCAATAGCAGGTGCTGTATTCCGCCCGATAGGTTCAAGCAAAATACCTTGATGTTTCAGATTTAGGGTACGTAATTGCTCGGCCACCATAAAACGATGTTCTTCATTACAGACAATCAGTGCATCTTCAAGCTTCGGAATGTCTTGTAAACGAGTCAGCGTATTCTGAAATAAGGTTAGCTCATCAACCATTGGCAAAAACTGCTTAGGGCGTAGCTGCCGTGACATCGGCCATAGGCGTGTGCCAGAGCCGCCTGATAAAATAACGGGAATGATTGAAGTAGTTGTCATAGGCTTTTTATTAATTGGCTAATTTCTTGAGTCTTATTCTGCATTAATTCAACATCCCCTCGGCTTTCTACATTCAAACGCAATACCGGTTCAGTATTCGAGCCACGTAAGTTAAAGCGCCAATTTACAAAGACCATACTCAAGCCATCTGTATTATCCATCTCTGGCTTATCAGCAAGAAAATGCTCTTTGATTTTAGCGATGCTGGTTTGTACATCTTGTACATGGAAGTTAATTTCGCCGCTACAAGGGTGGGCTACCATGCGTTCACCCACAAGCTGCGAAAGTGTTTTACCTGTTGTACACAGCAACTCGGCAACCAATAACCAAGGGATCATTCCACTGTCACAATAAGCAAAATCGCGAAAGTAGTGGTGAGCACTCATTTCGCCGCCATAGATCGCATCCTCAGCCCGCATACGTTCTTTAATGAAGGCGTGTCCTGTTTTGGATTGAATGGGTATGCCACCATTTTCCTCTACGATATCCACTGTATTCCAAGTTAAACGTGGGTCATGGATGATTTTTGCACCCGGTTGTTTTTTTAAAAACGCTTCTGCCAACAATCCGACGATATAATAGCCTTCAATAAAATGGCCATGTTCATCAAACAAAAAGCAACGATCGAAGTCACCATCCCATGCAATGCCCATATCTGCTTGATACTCTAGTACAGCATTGCTGGTGTCAGCACGGCATTCGGGTAAGAGCGGGTTGGGGATACCATGCGGAAAGGTGCCATCTGGCTCGTTATGTAGTTTAATGAGCGTAATGGGCACTTGCAGGCGTTGAAACTCTGCTTCTAAGGCATCAACCACATGCCCAGCCGCTCCATTACCTACATTGACGACTAATTTAATGGGTTTGAAGTTGCTTAGATCAACATAGCTTAATAAGTGTTGTACATAGTCAGCTAGGCATGATTGCTGAGTGAGTGTGCTGCGCTTGGTGACGGGTGAGAATTGATTAGTTTCAGCTAATTGTTGAATAGTCTGTAGGCCTGTATCACCACTAATAGGTTTAGAGCTTTCACGTACTAGCTTCATGCCATTGTAATCTAGCGGATTATGACTAGCAGTGACTTCAATGCCACCATCAACATCGAGATGAAAAGTAGCAAAGTAAACTTCTTCGGTACCTGTCATACCTAAGTCAATGACATCGATCCCTGAGTCCATTAAACCTTGGGTAAGTGCCTGCTTGAGTGCTTCTGAGGTCAGACGCACATCCCTACCCATTACAACTTTTTTGCCTTCACCCAAAAATTGACCGTAGGCTCGACCTATTCGATAGGCGATATCATTATTAAGCTCAGAACCGAGCTTACCTCTGATGTCATAGGCTTTGAAACAGGTTAGGGTCATCTTAGTTGAGTACCATCAATACTTAATAAAACCCAAACGCTCAAGCGTGAGTAACACTTTGTGCGCACACTCATCCGGCGTAATTTCACTTGTGTCTAATTTCAGCTCAGGCTTTTCTGGAGCCTCATACGGGTCATCAATGCCTGTAAAGCCCTTTACCAAGCCAGCACGCGCTTTGGCGTATAAGCCTTTCCGATCCCGGCGCTCACATTCTTCAATCGGAGTCGCCACATGAATCTCAATAAACCCGCCATAGTTTTCAACTAATTCACGTACTTCACGCCGAACAGCAGAGTAGGGGGCAATAGGTGCACAAATGGCAATTCCACCATTCTTAGTGATTTCGCTAGCGACAAAACCAATCCGGCGGATGTTTAAATCTCGATGTTCTTTAGAAAAACTAAGCTCGCTAGAAAGATTCTTTCTAACTACATCGCCATCTAACAAAGTCACTGGACGCCCGCCCATTTCCATGAGCTTCACCATCAATGCATTAGCCACAGTTGATTTACCTGACCCAGATAGACCCGTAAAAAACACCGTAAAGCCTTGCTGATGGCGAGGAGGGTAGGAGCGGCGCAGTTCATTAATCACTTCTGGATAGGAAAACCAGGTAGGTATTTCCAGTCCTTGGCGTAAACGCCGTCTGAATTCAGTACCGGAAATGTTTAAAACGATTTCACCTGCTTGAACTTCTGATTCAGGTAAGTATTCAGCGCGATCTTGCACATAAACCATATTTTCAAAGGAAATAATCTTAATGCCGATTTCATCTGCAAATTCTTGAGCTAATTGTTGTGCTGCATAAGGCTCATAAAAGTCTTGGCCTTGGCTATTCTTACCCGGCCCCGCATGATCACGACCAATAATAAAGTGAGTGCAGCCGTAGTTTTTGCGAATCAAGGCATGCCATACCGCCTCACGCGGCCCCGCCATCCGCATGGCTAAATGCAGCAAGCTTAAAAAGGTGGTCTGCTCTGGGTAGTGCTTAATCAGCTGCTCATAGCAACGCACCCGCGTGAAGTGGTCAATATCACCCGGCTTAGTCATGCCCACCACTGGATGAAGTAATAGGTTGGCTTCTAGCTCGCGTGCAGCTCTAAAGGTCAGTTCTTGATGCGCACGATGCATCGGGTTGCGTGTCTGGAAGGCAACTACTTTATGCCAGCCTAGTTTTTTAAATAAAGCTTTTAGTTCTGCCGGTGTATGCCGATGCTGACGATAATCATAATGTTGAGGCAGCTCAACAGCTTCTATCGTGCCACCCAGATAAACAGCGCCTGCCTTATGTTGTAAATAATAAACACCCGGATGTAAGAGGTCATTGCCACCAAAAACTTTCTCAGCTTCTAGGTCTTTATTCGGCGTCCAAATAGATTCGACTTGCAGGCGCGCCAGCAAAACTCCCTCTGGGTCACGCAACTCTATTTGCTCGCCAGTTTGAGTTTTTTCAGCAAAAGCAGCGCTCACATCTAAGGTGATAGGTATTGGCCACAAACTGCCATCAGCCAAGCGCATACTTTCAATGACGCTGTCATAGTCTTGCTTATTTAAAAAGCCTTTTAGGGGCGCAAAAGCACCACATAACAGCATTTCAAGATCGCAAACTTGGCGAGGAGTCAGATCCCAGCTTAATTTATTGTTTTTGTCCATCGCTTATCATCATTTGCGTTTGCGAAGAGGGTTCATTGTGCAGAAAAACACCGAAAAGGAAGGCGAAGAAAACAGCGTTGGCAGGTGTATGTAGACCAAAGTCTGTCAGGCTATAAAGTAGTGCTAATAAAATGCCTACCCCCGCGCCTGTTTTTAATAATTTAAATCCAGAGCTTTTATCCTGCCAAAGTTGGCGCCAACGCCAACTATAAATGAGTATGAGTACGCCAATCATTAAAGCCCCAAACAAACCTAAATCTAATAATAATTCTAAATAATCATTGTGCGTGTGATTAACAAAGGCATTGATATTGGTTGGTTGATAGTTTTGATAGACTTGTGGGGTTGTCCCAGGCCCTGATCCAAAAGGGAAGAAATTTTGAATAGCATTGAAGGTTGTACTGTATAAAGTCCAGCGTAAATCGCCCAAGGCTGCCTGTGGCGCTAAGCGATCAGCATAAGTAATAGTGACAATCTGCTGCAGAACCTTGAATTGAATAGCTAAAGCTAGAGTTAATAAGATAAAGCGTAAAGCAAAAATCGGAGCAGCTACTCTTTTGCGAATTTCTGGCGTGGTCATTGCCCAGAAAGACAAGAAAATACTAAGAATTAATAAAGCTGCTCCGGTTCTAGATGTCGTTAATAGCGGGGTAAACGTAAGTGCTAACGAAACTAGACCAAAAATAGTAGCGAGGATGATTTTAAGGGTGATACCAATATTTTGACTAAGTATAGCCATCATCATTAAACCAATGGCTAAAGGCTCTGCCATCTCCATAAACGCCACAAAATGATTTTGGTTAATATAAGTGCCTAGCGGTACTCCACCTGACCAAATTCTAAAAAATAAATCACGGTCTTGAATAAAATACTGCCCCATGCTTAAAAGGGCTTGGCCAAAAGCCACTAATAATAATATACAAACTAAAAACGTAAGCTTACGCTCAGATAGGCTAATAGCTGTTAAGAAGATTCCTAAAGGGGCTAGTAAAGCTAATAAGCCTGCTATGGTTCGAGTGGGTATTAAGGATAAAGCTTGGTAATTCCAACTAGCGATTGCAGGGTTGAGCCACCCAAGATGCTCGGTATAAAAAGAGTGGCCAGGCAAGTTTTCCCATAAGGAGCTTGGAATGGGTATTAAATAGATTAAGGCGACAACTGTGCTAGCAACTAAAAACCAAGCTACAGGTTTCTGTAAGCGACCTTTGTGTAGATTGCCCCAAAAGATAATGAGCAGTAAGACAATGCCAAGCAACTCTATGATCATTAGTGCTAAAGAGGTTTTGCCACTACGAATGAGCGGTGCAAATAAAATTAGCGCTGAAGCAATGAACACTAATAAGTATTCTTGAAAGGCACGCATTAGGTTTTACATCCTTCAGGCAAAGTTTTTAAACCTTTTTCTGGGTTGCCTCTTTCTTTCCAATACTTAAATAAAATCAAATTCGTTGAACAGCGGCTAGGCCAGAGTAAATTCGCACGCTCCGCCATCCGATCAGCTTCTGTCGTTTTACCTTGGCGTAAATAAATGAGGGCTAGTTGGGTGGCTGCTCCGCCATGAGTAGGATCTCGTAGTAGAGCTTTAGATGCTGCTTGCTCCGCTTTACTCAAATTATTGCCTAACAAGGCACGTTCAGAGGCTGCGGTTAGTTGATCTGCACCCAAAACTCGCCATTGATCCGTCAATGCACTAGGTGGAGTTTTCGACTCAACAAAGTCATAAGGTACAATTCCACCCAAACAAAAGGCCACGCTTAGCCAGGCTAAGCCACAAGCGATTAATAAGGTTAGTATTTTTCTTAGAAAAAATGGCATGTTTTAAAAACGCTACCGCTCTACCGTGTACAAGACAGCATCAGAATTTAGGTTAAGTTTGAGAACTGGGGTAAAATTTGTTGTTATAAGAATTGCTCAGAGCCAACAGCATGGCGAATTGTCCAGAAAAGTTCAGATAATAGCAAGACTAGGATTGCAGATTGTGAATTTGTAACAGTAAAAACGGTCTGGGAATAAGTGCTTTATGTCATAATATGAATTGATTTTCAGCGCTTGATTGATCCCCTATGCTTTATTTGTACCACAGTAATCGTTTAGAGAGTTTAGCTCACAGTTTTGCAGAACATTTAGCTCAGCCTATGCAAAATCTCTTTGAACCGACTCCAGTAATCGTACAAAACGCAGGCATGGGACGCTGGCTATCGATGCAGCTAGCGCAGCACACTGGAGTTGCGGCGAACGTAAAGTATTTATTTCCTGCTGAGCTAACTTGGGATTTGTTAGGCAGGGTTTTAACTATCCCAGAACATAATCCTTGCTCAGTTGAGGTGTTGCGCTGGCGACTGTTGCAAGAGTTTCTGCAGAATGCAGCATTGCACCAAACTTCTTTAGGGCATTATTTACAATCTGATCAAGATGATAGTGCTTGGCAACTTGCTCAGCAGGTCGCAAGTGTGTTTGATGGTTATCTGTTTTTCAGGTCTGATTGGGTTCGAGATTGGGAAAAGCAGACGACTCCTGAGAATTGGCAAGAAAAACTTTGGCAGCTAGTCATTGGCGATAAGCATTTAGAGCATTGGGTTAATCTACAGAGCCGCTTTTTACATGAGCTTGAAAATTTCCCTACTGAAAAGTTACCGCCGCATATTATTTTTTTTTCTATTCCTGCTTTATCGCCTGCTTATATTGAGTTGATTGCAAAAGTGGCTGAGCGGGTGGATATCCATTTTTTTATGATGAATCCGTCGATACATTATTGGGGCGATATTGAATCGAATAAGCGCCGCATACGCTATAAACCTACCGAGCAAGATTATGTGATGGTGGGTAATCCCTTGCTAGCTTCATGGGGAATACAAGGGCGCGATTTTATTGAAATCTTGAGGAATTCAGAGCCTTATCCGCAGGAATTAGAAAATTTCCTTGAACCTGAAATTGATAGCCTGCTGCAGATTATCCAGAACGATATTCTGAATTTGGAAGATATTCCTAAAGTTGAAGAGATTAAGCACAGCTTTGCATATGATCAATCCATCTGCGTGCACTCTTGCCATTCGCCCATGCGCGAGGTGGAAGTGCTCTATGATCAGCTGCTAGCTATCTTAGAGCGCCATCCTGATTTAAGTGCAGCCGATGTGGTCGTGATGTCGCCCGATATTAATACTTATGCGCCCTTTATTGAGTCAGTTTTTAATAGTTCAGTGGTGTCTTTGCCTTTTAGTATTGCTGATCAACGTTTTTCGCAAGCGATGACGATTAGCTCAGCTTGTGCGCAATTGTTGGAACTACCTCAAGGCCGGTTTGAAGCGGAAAGTATTTTCACCCTGCTCGAATATGCTGAAATTCGTGAGCATTTTGGTTTGGATGAAGCCCAAGTCCAGCAATGCCGTGAATGGGTAAGGGCGGTGAATATTCGTTGGGGAGTGGATGCTGAGTTTCGCCAGCAGTTCGCACGTCAAAGTACTTTTGAACATACCTGGATGTATGGCTTAGATCGCTTGTTACTTGGGTATGCTTTACCTGGACATCAGTTGCTAGGTGGCGTTTTACCCTATAACGAATTGGAAGGCAGCCAAGCTTTAGTCTTAGAGCGTTTCCAGCAATGCTTACATATTTTGTTTTCGACTTCTAAATGGGCAACACAACGTGCAACTTTGGATGATTGGGGAGCACGTTTTGGAACTATTGTTGAACAGCTCTTCCCACGGGAGGCTGAAACACAAACCGTCTATAAGGGCATTGATAACGTCTTAAACAGTGCACAACTTGCTGGTTTTACAGAGCCAGTCGCTTGGTCAGTATTTAAATCGGCCCTACGACGTGAATTAGAGCAAGCCAGTCAAGAGTCGGGATTTTTAGGGCAGGGGATTACGTTCTGTAATTTAATGCCGATGCGTAGCGTGCCGTTTCGGGTAGTTGCGCTGTTGGGCATGCAAGATGGTGGCTTTCCGCGTCAAGATAATCGTTTGAGCTTTGATTTATTAGCGAGCGACAAAAAACGCAAAGGTGATCGTTCGCGGCGCGAAGAGGATCGCTACTTATTTTTAGAAAGCCTGTTGTCCGCGCGTGACTATTTCTATATCAGCTATGTGGGGCAAAGCATTCAAGACAATAGCGAAGTAATGCCCTCAGTCTTGGTGAGTGAGTTATTGGATTATTTGGAAAAACGCTTTGGCTTGAGTGCTGATGAGCTTATTACGCGCCATCCATTGCAAGCGTTTAGTCTACGTTATTTTCAAAATGGATCACTGTTTACCTATTCCAAAGATTTACTAGCCTTGCAGCAGCATGAGGCTGAGAAAAAGATCGCTGCCTGTTTTTGGGATAATCCCAAGTTGCCTGAACCTGACGAGCCATTACGCCAAGTTAGTTTGAATGAGCTGATTCAATTTTATCGGAATCCTGCCCGTGTTTTTTTGCAGCGCCAATTTGATTTGCGCCTCACCGAAGTAGCTGATGAATTGGCTGAGCGTGAGCCGTTTGTACTGGAAGCCTTTACTGATAGCCTGATCAGTGAACAGGCACTGCGGCATTTACAACAGGGCGGCGAAGCTTGGCAAGTCCAGCCTGTGTTGCGGGCGCAAGGTTTATTACCGCATGGGAAGCCGGGTGAGTTGCTGTTTGAGCAGCAAATGGAGCAGGTGCAAACGCTGCTTGAAAAGCTACCCAAGCCCGCTGAGCAACGTATTCTCGATCTAAATCTCAATTTAGGTGCATTTAGTTTGCAGGGGCAAGTTGCTTCCGTGAGTGCTGCAGGCATTCAGCTCTACCATTTTGGGCATTTGGGTGTGTGGCAATGGGTGAGTGTGTGGATTCAGCATTTGGCTTTGAATTTGTGTGAGCGTCCGCCTGCTTGGGCAGCAACTACTCAGCTTTATACGGTCGATAAAGTTTGGCAATTAACCGAAATACCTGATGCTGCAGCAGAGCTTGAGCTGCTATTAGAAGGCTATTGGTTAGGCCTCCAGCAGCCGCTACCGTTTTTTCCAAAATCAGCTTGGCAAATGGCGGAAAAAGGCGGGGGCGCTGATGTCCAAAAAGCCTTAAAGGCTGGCCAAGATGAATGGGCGGGAAATAATTATCATACGGGCGAAGGTGTTAAGCCTGAATATCGCTTGCTGTATCGTGGTCGTCATCCTATCGAAGAGCAGCCTGAAGACTGCCTTGAATGGGCGCAGCGTGTATTTGGACGCTTAATCGCTTTACGCAAAGAGCTGTAACAAATCTTACAGCTCTTCTGGCTAGGTTTAAGCCATCGCGCTTAGTGCAACTTTGCGGGCGGTGGCAAAGTCCGTTTTTCCGCTACCTAATTTCGGTACGGCTTCCACTTCATAGATTTCGGCAGGGATCATCAAGGGATTCATACCTGCTTCGATCAGCTGCTTTTTGACTGCTTTAGGATCATGTTCGCCGCCGATCAGTAGCACGACTTTTTCGCCTTTTTTCTCGTCAGGGAAGTTGACTGCGACTAAATCCAACTCAGGGTCTTTAAGTGCTTGGCGAATGGTTTGCTCAACCGCGGTTAGGCTCACCATTTCGCCGCCCAATTTGGCAAAGCGCGAATAGCGATCAACGATAGTTAAGAAGCCATCTTCATCTAAATGGCCTTTGTCGCCGGATTTATACCAGCGCTGACCCGCAATTTCGACGACTGCTTCGGCGGTTTTCGTTGGGTTTTTCAAATAGCCTTTCATGACTTGCGGGCCACCAATCAGAATTAAACCATCAGTACCTGTTGGCAATTGCTCCATCGTCGCTGGATCAACAATACGGAAGCTAGTCCCAGGTAAAGGCATACCCACTGTGCCATCACGAGTACCAGGTTGAACGCGCCAGCTATTTGGATCAAGTTTATCTGGGACATTCACGCTTGCTACGGGCGAAGTTTCGGTAGTTCCATAGCCTTCTAAAATGGCTTTATTAAAGCGCTGACTAAAGAGTTGACGTACTTCGGGCGGCAATTTTTCAGCGCCTGCGACCACATAGCGCAGAGAGTCAAACATCAGTGGATGCACCCGCTGATTGCGTGCGTACAATCTTAAGAAGGTCGCTGTACCGAATAGTACGGTCGCTTCGTAACGAGCAATACCTTTAGCGATATTCACTGCATCAGTAGGGTCGGGGTGGCAAACAATCGGGATACCTTCTGATAGCGGCATGAAAGTACTCGCCAATAAGCCAAACGCATGGAAAGCGGGCAGTGTGCCCATGAGTACATCATCTTCACGGGTATTGAGCATATCAGCAATCTGACGGGAATTGATCGCTAAATTGCGATGTGAAAGCTCCACACCTTTGGGCGCGCCCTCACTGCCACTGGAGAACAGAATAGCAGCCGTCGAGTCCATACTCACTTGACGTAGATATAAACCTTGGAGCATGCGTGTCGGCGTTAGTACCACTGCAATCATGGTGCGCATCAGCTGGAATTTAGTCATGCTCTCTTTGAGCTCTTCCATATAGACCAAATCTAGATTCGGCAAAGCAGCTGCGATATCAATGCCACGTTCCAGCAGTTTTTTCAGGAACAGCTTTGAGGTATAGAGCGTTTTTAGTTCAGCTTGTTCAGCCGCGCTCGCCAAGGCTTCAGCACTAGCCGTGTAGTTCAGATTGACTACCGTTTTGCCCAAAGTGAGCACCGCCATATTAGCAATCGCACTACCACTGCTGGTCGGTAGCAGCAGACCAATATTTTGTTCAGGGCTACGCTGGCGAATGATATTGGCAAAGCTAAACACCGCCGTCATAAAACGATTATTGCTGAGTGGTTCGCCCGTGACATCGGTAGCGCCCATTCGGAAACTTAAGCGCTTCGCTGAGCGTACCCAACTAACTGGAATTGGGTCTATGATCGAAGAATAGGCTTCCCATGAAGTAAACGACAGATCAAAAATATGCTGCTTTAGCTCATAAGCAGGTGTGCTACTGGGTAAGGCTTGGCCGAAGGACACAATAATATCGCGCTTCAAACCTGATTGACGTGCTTCCCGCAAGAAACCACTAGAGCGCGAGAAACGACTGCCCCATAAACCGTGCAAATAGAAGGGGATAATCGTTGCATCGGTGCCTTGAGCTGCTTTTTCATAGCCGCGTTTAAATTCAGACAATTGCCCAGTGCGGCTAATCGTGCCTTCTGGGAACAGGCAAACCATTTCGCCTTTTTGTAAGAGCTTGGAGATTTCGGCAATTGAATCTGCGCTCGAACCACTGGTGATCGGGATAACGCCAAAAACATCTAAGATGCCTTTTAAGTACCAGCGCTCATAATAACCACGCTCCATCACAAAGCGCACTTGGCGGGGGCAAGCCATTTGCACTAAGGCCCAGTCAATCCAACTAATATGATTGCCCAGTAATAGAACCCCACCGCGCGTAGGCAGGTTTTCAAAGCCAATGACTTTTAAGCGGTAGGCTGCGTGGAAAAAGCGGCTAGCAATAAAGCGTAATAAGGACTGCGGCAGCTTATAAACGGTATAGAGCGCGCCCGCGACCGTCACTAGTATCAAAATAGTAAATAAATGTTTGCTGCCGATGCCAAACCAAGCCAAGGCCATCGTAGCCAGCAGGAAAAGCAGCATGGCTGCAGTACTGACTAAGTTATAAGCGGCTAGTACGCGCCCTAAATGTTGGCTGGGGGCGTGGTATTGCATTAAAGCGCTGAGTGGCACCATAAAGAAGCCACCCATAACTCCAAGGAATAAGAAATTAGCGGCTTGTAACCACGAGTTTTCAAACCAAGTAATCAAGGCGACGCTGAGCATAATCCCAAGCGCACCGACGGGGATTAAGCCGGTTTCAATATGAGTTCGTGATAAGCGCCCCGCCCAGAGTGAACCTAAGACAATACCGACACCTGCACAAGCCATTAGCGCTTGTACTAAGGCGACATTGGTCATATCCAAATATTCTTTGCTATAAGCAGGGAAGGTCGCCAAGATGACTTGTGCCACCGCCCAAAACACCGATAAGCCCACAATCGATAGCCAAATCAGCTGATTGCCTTTCACCCATTTAAACGTAGCTAGGCCGGTTTTACCTTTTAAATGATCCTGCCAAACATATTTCATCTCAGGGTCGGTGTTGCGCGTGGTGGGTAATTGATACGCACACCAGATTTCAAAGCCCGTGATCAGGACTAACAACCAACCCAAGGGCGCGAAGTCTTGCAGGATTTCTTGAGCATTTTCAAAGCTCGATTTGTTCGGCAAAGACAACTCAAACAGAATCGAGAACACCAAAGTACCCAGCATAATCGCTAAGGTAACGGTGGATTGGGCAAAGGCATTGCCTTGGGATAACTGCTTATCGCCGAGCAGTTCACGGATATAGCCCATTTTCGCAGGCGAGTAAAAGGCACTACGGATGGCTAAGACAAAGGTGAGCGCGAAGCTAAACCAAAACCAGCCTAAGTAATAACTCACTGTAATCAGGATGGCGATGGCCAAGCCAGCCCAAGCACTGTAGCGCATCACCTGAACTTTCGGGTATTTGTCGGCTAAAAATCCGGTCGGCGTGAACAGCAGAATAAACGGCAGCAAAATCAAGGCATTGACCAAGGTTGACAAGATGATCTGCTCTTGGCCGTCATACAACTTGAACACAGTGTTCTGAATCAGGATTTTATGCCCTAAATCGACAAAGGCATTCAAAAACACCATCGTGATAAAGGCAAAAAAACCACGGGTGCGCAACACGTCCCACATGGATAATTCTCCGAAATTAGCTTGTTATTCTATCAATGCGCACACCATACGTTTTTTTTGCAGAATGTGCCAATCGGAAGAGATGAGGTAGCAAGGCTCGCTACTGCCAGCATACAAGTTTCAATTTTCTAAAAGCAAGTGTTGCCCTAAATGTCAATCCATTGTATTGAGTAATAGATAGCTATATAAATAGTCACCTCTTAAAAAAGCAAGCTCTTATGCAAAACCCATTCTTCGATCACCCGATTTTAAATTCGCCTTATCACTACCCCAACCGTCATTGGGAGTTGGACGAGCAAGGTCAGCCTACTCAAGCTATTATTGAAAATCGTCGGCGCGCTGATTTTATTACGCCGATTCCTAAGCCTAAAAAACGCAAAGATAAGCCGATTCAAGATGACTTGATATTTGCTATGGCGGAAATGTCGAGTGAGAGTCAGCAGGATTATAGTGCGAATGAAATCATTAATGAGCTACGCCACGAAATCGATGCTTGGCGCAAGAAACCAGAATCAGAATGGTTAGTTGCACCAATTACGAAACGCCTACTAAAGCATTGGCGCAGTTATGAGTTTAATGGAGTACGTCCATTTTTCTGCCAGCTTGAAGCGGTGGAAACTCTGATTTGGTTAACTGAAGTTGCGCCTAAATTTGCTAAGCGCGGCAAGTTTTTTCTAGATCGGATTGAGCGTGCTAATTTAGACGCTAACCCTGAATTGATGCGTATTGCGTTGAAGCTGGCAACGGGCGCGGGCAAAACTACCGTAATGGCAATGGTCATCGCTTGGCAAACGCTAAATGCTCAGGAGTACAGCTCTAGTAAGCGCTTTACACAGGGCTTTTTAATCGTCACGCCGGGTTTAACTATTAAAGATCGGTTACGGGTGTTAATGCCGAATGATCCTGATAATTACTATAAAACCCGTGAACTAGTTCCGGCTGATTTATGGCCGCAAATGGGGCAGGCTAAAGTGGTGATTACCAATTACCATGCCTTTAAACATCGTAACCATATTGAGTTATCCAAAGGTGGGCGCTCTTTATTACAGGGACGTGGCGACGCGTTGAATACCTTGGAAACGGATGGGCAATTATTACAGCGCGTAGTTCCTGATTTAATGGGAATGAAAAATATCATGGTTATCAATGATGAAGCGCATCATTGCTACCGTGAAAAGCCCAATACCGATGAGTTAGAGGATTTAAAAGGTGAGGAAAAAGAAGAAGCCAAAAAGAATAATGAAGCAGCTCGCTTATGGATTTCGGGATTAGAAATTGTCAAACGGCAACTAGGCATTCAGCGAGTGATTGATTTGTCGGCGACACCCTTCTTTTTACGCGGTTCAGGTTATGCGGAAGGCACTTTATTTCCTTGGACAATGAGCGATTTCTCGCTGATGGATGCGATTGAGTGTGGCATTGTCAAGCTGCCGCGCGTACCTGTTGCGGATAATGTTCCGGGGGGCGATATGCCGCGCTATCGCGATTTATGGAATCACATTAGAACCAGTATGCCGAAAAAAGGGCGCGGTAAAGCCGAATCGCTTGATCCTTTAAGTCTGCCCACTTTATTGAATAGCGCACTTGATGCTTTATATGGGCACTACGAAAAAACCTTCCAGATTTGGCAAGAAGCCGGAATCGAGGAACCACCCTGCTTTATTGTGGTGTGTAATAACACCTCTACTTCCAAGTTGGTTTATGACTATATGTCGGGTTTTACGCGTGAAAACAAAGAGGGTTCTATCGCCGTTACCAATGGGCATTTTGCCTTATTTCGTAATTTTGATGAGGCAGGTAATCCGTTAGCACGCCCTAATACCTTGTTGATTGATAGCGAACAATTGGAGTCGGGCGAAGCGTTAGACGATAACTTTAGGAAAATGGCGGCGACTGAGTTAGAGCAATTCCGGCGCGAAATTATTGAACGTACAGGTGATCGCGCTAAAGCGGATAACCTCAGTGATCAAGCCGTGTTACGCGAAGTTATGAACACGGTAGGTAAGCCGGGCAAGTTGGGTGGCGCGATTCGCTGCGTGGTATCGGTGTCGATGCTAACTGAAGGCTGGGATGCGAATACGGTTACGCATGTATTAGGGGTGCGGGCGTTTGGTACACAGCTTTTGTGTGAACAGGTGATTGGACGTGCGTTGCGGCGGCAGGACTACTCATTAAACGAAGAAGGGCTGTTTAATGTGGAGTATGCCGATGTATTAGGCATTCCCTTTGATTTCACGGCTAAGCCTGTGGTGGTTAAACCCAAGCCACCCGCCAAGACTATTCAGGTTAAAGCTATCAGTCCGCAGCGTGATCATTTAGAAATTCAATTTCCGCGCGTGGCAGGCTACCGCGTGGAATTACCGGAAGAACATCTGAGCGCTCAGTTTAATGAAAACTCAGTGTTAACCCTCACGCCTGAATTAGTCGGGCCTTCGATTACCCAAAATGCGGGCATTATTGGCGAGGCAGTGGATTTACGTTTAGATCATTTAGATCAATTGCGCACTGCGACTTTAGTCATGAATCTCACCAAACGCTTGCTCTATACCAAATGGCGTGATCCGGGCGAAGAGCCTAAATTGCATTTATTCGGGCAGCTCAAGCGCATTTGTAAACAATGGCTGGATACCTGTCTGGTGTGCAAAGGCAATACTTATCCGGCACAACTCATGTATCAAGAATTAGCGGATATGGCCTGTGAGCGCATTACTGCTGGCATTACCGCTGCAATGGTGGGGGAGCGTCCGGTAAAAGTATTGCTAGATGCGTATAACCCAACGGGTTCCACACGCCATGTAAGTTTCAATACTTCCAAAACGACCCGCTGGGAAACCAGCTCGCGCCATTGTCATATTAACTGGGCGATTTTAGATAGCGATTGGGAGGCCGAGTTTTGTCGTGTGGTGGAGTCGCATCCGCAAGTGAAAGCCTATGTGAAAAATCATAATTTAGGCTTTGAAGTGCCTTATCAATTTGGCTCGACTAAGCGGGTCTATCGCCCTGATTTTATTGTACAGATTGACGATGGCAAACCGGATTTATTAAACCTAATTGTAGAAATCAAGGGCTTGCGCGGCGAGGATGTGAAGGACAAACAAAATGCGGTGGAAAACTATTGGCTTGCGGGAGTGAATCACTTGCACAGCTATGGACGTTGGGCGTTTTTGGAATTGCGCGATGTGTGGGAAATGCAGCGTAGTTTTGAAGAAACCTTAATCAATGCGCTCAACCACTACACCACTCGCGCCTCATAACAAGGATTTTGACAATGGCTAAACAACCTCAAACCACTAAAACCGTTACTTCCTTTAAACACGATGAAGCGACGCGCAAAAATATTCCTACCGCTGAATTTCAATCGGTCATGCGTGAAGAAGATCAACATCCGGTGCGAGTCGCGTATGAGCGCCGCAATCGTGATCTTGATCCGCAATTGATGTGGCGCGGCAAAGATGCACAGGATGGTGCGGATTTGGTGGTGAATGCACCGCCTTTGTATATTCAGGAGAAAGTGCATCCGCAGGTGTTGATTGATGACCTGCGCCGCCAATCGGAACAAGCTAAGCCGAAAGCGGATGATCAGTTTGCGCTATTTGCGGATTTTAATGGTGTGCCGAGTGAGGCTGCGCGGACTGAGTTTTATCAGCATGATGCGCATTGGACCAACCGCATGATTTTAGGCGATAGCTTGCAGGTCATGGCGAGTTTAGCGGAGCGTGAGGGATTACGCGGGAAGGTGCAGTGTATTTATTTTGATCCGCCGTATGGAATTAAATTTAACTCTAATTTTCAGTGGTCAACTACCAGCCGCGATGTGAAGGATGGCAACACCACGCATATTACCCGCGAGCCGGAACAGGTAAAGGCATTTCGGGATACGTGGCGCGACGGGATTCATTCGTATTTGACGTATTTGCGGGATAGGTTGACGGTAGCGCGGGATTTATTGACCGAATCGGGTTCGATCTTTGTGCAGATTGGGGATGAGAATGTGCATCGAGTTAGGGCTTTGATGGATGAGGTGTTTGGGGAAAGCAACTACCAAAATACAATTTATTTTACTACGACTGGCGGATTAGCTACGAACGGGCTATCCAGAATAGGTGATTACATAATTTGGTACTCTAAAGATAAAAGTGTAAATAAATATCGTCCCTTATTTGACACTAAAAAAGGCCCAGATGAAGAAGGTAGCGCCTATAAAAATATAGAGTTGAGCCTTGGTAAAAGAAGGCGATTAACTAGTGAAGACATCGAAAACATAAGCTCACTAAAAGGTAAAATTTTCCGCATCAGCGACTTATGTGGTCAAGGTGCAGCAAAAGAAGAAACTCCTTTTGTGTACGAAGGTACAAAATATCTACCCACTAAAAACAGTCATTGGAAACCTAACTATCCAGATGGATTACGCAGATTGGCAATTTCTAATAGGATTTACTCGACAGGAAAGACCTTAAATTATGTTAGATTTTTAGATGACTATCCTGTGGCGACTCTAAAGGATGTATGGTCGGATACAGGACATTCAGGTTTTGCTTATGACAAACTATACGTAGTTCAAACAGCAAGTAATGTAATTGCACGCTGCATCCTAATGACCACCGACCCCGGCGACCTCATCCTAGACCCCACCTGCGGCAGCGGAACCAGCGCCTACGTCGCCGAACAATGGGGCAGACGTTGGATCACCATCGACACCTCCCGCGTAGCCTTAGCCCTTGCCCGCTCACGCATTATGGGCGCACGCTACCCCTACTACCTACTCGCCGACAGCAAAGACGGACAACACAAAGAAGCCGAAATCACCCGCTCCTTGCCGTCTACTCAAGCCACCGCTAATAATATTCGCCACGGCTTTGTGTATGAGCGCGTGCCGCATATCACCTTAAAATCCATTGCCAATAATGCCGACATTGACGTGATTTGGGATCACTACCAACACACACTTGAACCCTTACGCGAGCAACTCAATCAAGCGCTACAAAAGCAGTGGCAAGAATGGGAAATTCCCCGCGAAGCCGATCCGAAATGGTCAAAAGAGGTCAAACAACTCCACGAACACTGGTGGCAAGCACGCATTGCCCGCCAGCAAGAGATTGATAAATCCATCGCCGCCAAAGCTGACTACGAATACCTCTACGACAAACCCTATGAAGATAAAAATAAAGTGCGCGTAGCCGGGCCTTTTACCGTAGAAAGTTTATCGCCGCATCGCGTATTAGGGGTGGATGAAAATGATGAGCTGATTGACCCGATTGCCAAAGCGCAAAAAGCCAATGAAGTACAAAGCTTTGAGCAAATGGTGCTGGATAATCTCAAAGCCGCTGGTGTGCAACAAGCGCATAAAGAAGATCGCATGAGTTTTACCAGTCTGCAATTATGGCCGGGGGAATTAATCTGTGCCGAAGGTATTTATCCAGAAGGCGAAACGGAAAAACGCGCAGGTATTTTTATCGGCCCTGAATTTGGCACGGTGTCACGCCAAGATTTAGTCCAAGCGGCACGCGAAGCAGGCGATGCCAAGTTTGATGTATTGGTGACTTGCGCTTTTAACTACGATGCGCATTCCACCGAATTCAATAAACTCGGACGTATTCCAGTGTTAAAAGCGCGTATGAATGCCGATTTGCATATGTCCGAAGATTTGAAAAACACCGGAAAAGGCAATCTGTTTGTGATCTTCGGCGAGCCGGATATTGAGCCAAGCGATTGCGGCGACGGCACTATGCAAGTGAAGGTTAAGGGCGTGGATGTGTTCAAACCGCAAACGGGTGAAGTGGTGAGCGATAATGCCGATGGCATTGCCTGCTGGTTTATTGACACGGACTACAACGAAGAAAGCTTCTTCGTGCGTCATGCCTATTTCCTAGGCGCAAACGACCCCTACAAAGCGCTCAAAACCACCTTAAAAGCCGAGGTCAATGAAGCAGTCTGGGAAAGCTTAAACAGCGATACGTCCCGACCGTTTAAAAAACCTAGCTCTGGGCGCATTGCGGTAAAGGTGATTAATCACTTGGGGGATGAGGTGATGAAGGTGTTTAGGGTAAGTTAAGTAGTAATCTTTGCCGATAGTTATAATCACATAATTATCGGCAATATACCCTTAGAGGTGGCTAAGAATACTAACACTCAATTGTAGGCTTGCTATGTCATGTAAGCTTTTTGTTAGAATTTTCCACGTTGCGCCACCAAGTTCGTCATCCAATTCGGATCCATTTGCGGCACTGAAGACAGCAGCTTTTCGGTGTATTCAGGATAAGGAGGCGAGAAAATATCATGCTTCGTTCCCTGCTCAACGATTTTGCCCTTGAGCATCACCACCACCTCATCCGAAATCGCCTCCACCGTCGCCAAATCATGGGTAATAAACATATAAGCCAGATTTAATTCACGTTGCAATCGATCCAACAAGCGCAAAATCCCCTCCGCGACTAATTGATCCAGAGCCGAAGTCACTTCATCACAAATTATACAAGTCGGTTCTGCCGCTAACGCCCGCGCGATACACACCCGCTGCTTTTGACCGCCGGATAATTCACTGGGGAAGCGGTCAATAAATTGATTCGGATTGAGTTCAATCATATCCAGCAATTCACGAGTGCGAGCTTCGACTTGTTTGCTATCCAGCCCTAAATAAAACGCTAGCGGGCGGCCAATAATGTCGCGAATGCGTTGACGCGGATTGATCGCAGTGTCCGCCATTTGATAAATCATCTGCACTTGGCGCAATTGATCTTTGCTGCGATTGCGATAATCCGGCGGGAGTGGTTTGCCTTGAAATAATACTTGCCCCAACCGTGGCGGCAATAAGCCGGTAATGACGCGGGCAGTGGTACTTTTGCCGCTACCCGATTCGCCGACGACGGAAACGGTCTTGCCGCGATGCAAATCGAAGCTAATATCATGCAGAATATCCAACATGCCATAAGCCGCTGTGACGCTCTGTACGCTAATAATGGGCTGTGCTTCGGTGCTCGGTGGCGTAGGTGTTTTGCGGAAGGAGCGCACTGCCCAGAGTGACTTGGTGTAATCCTGCTTGGGATTGGCGAGCATAATCCGCGTGGGCGCTTCTTCGACTAATTCACCGTGGCGCAAGACCATAATCCGATCCGCCATTTGCGCCACAACGGCTAAATCGTGGGTGATATAAATCGCAGCGGTATTAAATTTCTCGACTATATCTTTCATCGTCACCAACACTTCCACTTGGGTAGTGACATCCAAAGCGGTGGTTGGCTCATCGAAAATAATTAAATCGGGGCGACACGACATTGCCATCGCGGTCATGGCGCGTTGCAATTGCCCGCCCGAAACCTGATGCGGATAGCGAAAACCAATATGATCAGGGTCGGGTAGCATCAATTTGCTATACAGGTCTTTGGCGTCGGCATAAGCGTCTGCCTTATTACTTTTATGGTGCTGCACCGGAATTTCAGCAAATTGATCAATCAGCTTGTGCGCGGGATTGAAGGAAGCGGCGGCACTTTGCGCCACATAAGCAATGCGCATGCCGCGCAAAGCTTGCTTCTTGTCCTCACTCGCGGCGAGCATATCAATCCCGTCGAAAGTAATGGAGCCACCCGAAAAACGGCAACCGGGCTTAACATAGCCCATTGCGGCAATACCAAGCGTGGATTTGCCTGCGCCCGATTCGCCGATTAGGCCTAAGACTTCGCCGCGATGCAGGGTGAGGTCAATGCCTTTGACGATTTCGTGCCATTGGTCGTCGCGCATCCCGTCAATCCGCAAGTCGCGCATTTCTAAAAGCACATCATTTTCATCATTCGCTGCTGGGGTATTATTGGCCATCTTTTAATCCACTGGTTTTTTGCAGGAACCAATCCACAATGAAATTCACACCGACCGTGAGCAGCGCAATTGCGCCCGCAGGCAGCAGAGGCGTTATATCGCCGTAGGAAATCAAAGTGGCATTATCACGCACCATGCTGCCCCAATCGGCAGTCGGCGGCTGAATACCCAGACCTAAGAAACTCAAACCCGCAATCGTCAAAAACACAAAGCAGAAGCGCAAACCAAACTCAGCCACCAGCGGCGGCATAATATTCGGCAAGACTTCGCGCAGCGTAATCCAGCCTAAGCCTTCGCCGCGTAAACGTGCCGCTTCCACATAATCCATCACCACGACATTCAAACTCACCGCTCGTGCTAAGCGAAACACCCGCGTCGAATCCAACACTGCAATAATAATGATTAGCACGGGGATGGAAGTGCCGAAAATGGTTAGCAGCAATAAGGAGAAAATCAACGACGGAATCGCCATTAAGACATCGACAATCCGGCTCATAATCTGATCCGCCCAGCCACCTAAAATAGCCGCCAAGATTCCGGTAATACCGCCAATAAAAAAGGCAAGCAGGGTGGTGATGAGCGCAATGCCAATGGTATTACGTGCACCATATAAAAGTCGCGTGAGCATATCGCGACCTAGATTATCCGTGCCGAGTGGGTGTTTTTCACCCCAGAGTTCAAACGGGCCGCCGACAATTTCGGATTCGCCATAAGGGGTCAGCCAAGGCGCAAAAATCGCCACAAAAACATAAGCCAATACAATCAGAATGCCGAGTTTGGCACTGAAGGGTGAACGCCACAGTTCACGCAGCGCGACTTTGAATTTGCCGGGGCGAGCAGGTGGCGGTGGTTCGGTGAATTGGACTTGCAGCTTAGGTGAGGAGTTAGTAGTCATCGTGGGTGCAACAGCCTTGGGTTGGTGGCGATGGAGAGAATATCGGCGGTCAAATTCAGCAGCACATAAGTTGCAGCAAAAATAATGCTACACGCTTGTACCACCGGAATATCACGCTTCTGTACCGAGTCAACAATCAACTGACCCAAGCCCGGGTAGACGAACACCACCTCCACAATCACCACACCGACAATCAAATAAGCGAGGTTCAAAGCCACCACATTCACAATCGGCGCCCACGCATTCGGCAGCGCATGATGCAAAATAATCCGCCCCCGACTTAAACCTTTGAACTTTGCCATTTCAATGTAGGGGCTAGCCATCAGGTTAATAATTGCCGCGCGAGTCATACGCATCATGTGTGCCATTACTACCAAGGTGAGCGTCAAGGCGGGGAGGAAAACTTTATACAGTCGCTCAAAAAATGGCGTATCGGGGCTGACATTAGCGAGGCTAGGGAACCAACCCAAGGTGACTGAAAAGACCAAAATTAAAATATAAGCGACAAAAAACTCAGGAAAAGAAATCGAAGTTAAGGTCAGCGCATTAATGGTGCGGTCAAACCAACTATTCCGATATAAAGCCGCCAAAATCCCTAAGGCTAATGACAAAGGTACTGCAATCACCGCAGCAACAATCGCTAGAAAAAAGGTATTGCCAAGACGTACACCAATTAGCTCGGAAATTTCACGGTTATTGGCTAAGGATTTGCCGAAATCACCATGCAGGATATTGTTGAGCCAATGGAAATAGCGAGTAATGGCGGGATCATTTAGACCTAAATCGCGGCGGCAAGCGGCAATCGTTGATTCAGTGGCAGAACTACCTTGGATGGCTTGGCATAAATCCCCCGGTAATAGCTCAACCCCCAAAAAGATAATCAACGAGACGGCAAATAACACCAACATACCGAGACCCAGACGCTGAATGATTAAGCGTAAAATGCTGGACATGAACAAGGT
This sequence comes from Thiolinea sp., assembly GCA_049292455.1. Lineage (GTDB taxonomy): Bacteria > Pseudomonadota > Gammaproteobacteria > Thiotrichales > Thiotrichaceae > Thiolinea. Next base: position 28,233 of record JBATRF010000038.1, on the reverse strand, counting down.
CCCCTTATCGGGCGGAGCAAAACAAATAGTGCCCTAGCTTGGCTGGATCAACCAAGCTAAAGCGTAAGTCACTCGATTAAACTTTCCACCAACGCATAATGGCGCGTTGCCCATCCAAGTCCCAATCACTACCAATTTTTTCAGGGGTCGCGACTTTATCGGTAATCGCGTACAGGTAGTTATTGAACAGCGGAATAATCGTGCCGCCATCGTCGCTGACTAAGGTTTGCATTTCGCCATACATCGCTGCGCGTTTGGTATCGTCCAATTCAGAGCGTGCTTCGACCAAGAGTTTGTTGAACTTGTCGTTTTTCCAAACCGTATCATTCCACTCCGCGCCATCGGCATAAGCGGTGGAGAATGACCAGTCTTCAGTCGGCCGACCACCCCAATAGCAGAAGCAGAACGGTTTTTTCATCCAGACATTCGCCCAGTAGCCATCACTTGGCTCACGGATGATTTCCACATCAATGCCCGCTTTCGAAGCATGTTCTTTGTACAGCACAGCCGCATCCACCGCGCCCGCAAAAGCAGCATCCGAAGTGCTAAGCTGAACTTTCAAGCCTTCCGCACCCGCCTTTTTCAGTAAAGACTTCGCCTTGTCAGGGTCATAAGCACGCTGCGGCATTTCCTTATTCAAGAAGCGATTTGCGCGTCCGATGGGATGGTCATTCCCAATATAACCATGCCCGCCTAATACGGTTTTGAGCATCGCTTCACGATCAACCGCGTATTTCAGCGCCAAACGTATATCATTGTTTTTGTAGGGATCAGTATTGCAGCGCATTGGCATGGAGTAATGCGCATTACCGCTGGTTTCAATAATACGAATTGCTTTATTGCGGGCTAACAGCGGCAGGGTTTTTACATCCAAGCGGTCTGCTGCGTCAATTTCACCCGTGGTCAAAGCATTAACCCGCGCGGCGACATCGGCGATGGTAATGATTTCAGCAGAATCGACATGTGGCGTGCCAGCATCCCAGTGATTTGGGAATTTTTCCACTACCGATTTAACGCCGGGATCGAAGCTTTTCAGTTTGTAATAACCGCAACCGACACCGGATAAATCTAATTTGCCATCCGCATTGGCAGGCAAAATCGCTAAGTGAGTGTCACCGAGCTGATACGGAATATCCGCATTGCCTTCTTTCATAGTCAGCACGAGGGTGTAATCGCCATCGCCTTGAATATCGGTGAAAGCATCCACGATAATTTTTGCGCCCGATTTACTATCAGCGCCTGCATGGTGTTTCAGTGAGGCAATAACATCTTTAACCGTCAGTTTCTGGCCGTTATGGAATTCAATACCTTGGCGCAGTTTCAACGTCCACTTTTTCGCGCCATCGCTGGCTTCCCAGCTTTCAGCGATTTCCGGCTGCAATTTGCCATCGGCATCCAGCGTGGTGAGGTAGCCATGAATCGCTTTGCCTAAGGATTGGGTGGCGCTGTTTTCGTAGGTGGCGGGATCAAGCGAATCCGTGGTGGAGCCGTGACCCGTGCCGATTTTGAGGTGACCGCCTTTTTTCGGTTCGGAGGCAGCATAAGCCGGTGTTCCAAAGAGTACAGCAGGGGCAGCGGCACTTAAGCCAAATAAGGCGGCTGCTTTTAGAAAGTCGCGTCGCGATAGCCGACCCGCCCTTAAATCCTGCTCGAGCTGTTTTAAAGCAGTCATACACATCTCCTCCACGAACTGTTTAATTGTAGTTATTGAGCGCTAGTCACGATCAATAATGCGGTGGCTGAAAAACTCACCTTTCGGCAAATTGTTCTAAAGTACAGTAAGCTCCTCTTAAATTACTGTAACAGTGTCATTTATTAATTAAAAGTAGAGTTGTAATACCAGCCATGTCTACTAGAATTTCAACAGAAAGTTATACGCATTTGCTCAGTCCTGAATACTGGGAATTCATCCATCAAGTCGAAGCCTCGTTTCCGATTGATTTTTCTAGCCTGCCGATTGCAAAGCAGCGCGAAGCTTACAATGCCATGTTGGCGGGTTTAGCGAGTGGCGATCCAACAAACATCACGGTACAAGATAGCGAACTTAAAACTGCCAAACACAATTTGCCGATCCGTACTTATCAGGCGAATGACATAAACCCTGCTGCGCATATTGTTTATTTTCACGGCGGCGGTTTTGTTTTGGGTGATTTGGATAGCCACGGTGGGATTTGCGCCGATCTTTGTGCAGGCACAGGCTTTACATTCACTTCAGTCGATTATCGCTTAGCGCCTGAGTATCTTTATCCCGCTGCTTTGGAGGATGCGCTACTCGCTTATGAGGCGATTGCGGCAGCAGAAACGTTGCCGCTGATTGTGATGGGCGATAGCGCGGGCGGTTGTTTAGCGGCCTATGTCGCGCATCATACTCGCAATAGTGCAAAGCAGCCGATGGCTCAAGTGTTGATTTATCCGGCCTTGGGTTCTGATTACAGTTTAATCAGCTACGAGCGCTATGCTGATGCTCCTTTATTGACCACTGCCAGTATGTACGACTATTTGCGCCTATGGCTGGGTACTCAGGAAATTCCTAAGCAACTTGCCGAATTGCCACTAGCGGATAAAGATTTTCGCGGCTTGCCCAAAACCATTATTTTCAGTGCTGAATTTGATCCGATTATTGGTGATGCCGAGTTGTATTGTACCCAAATCCGAACGGCGGGTGGCGAGGCGCATTGGCAGGAGGAAAAAGGTTTAACGCATGGCTATTTGCACGGACGCCATCAGCTCGCATCCACACAAGCCAGCTTTGCGCGGATACAAGCGGCCTTGCAAAGTTTAGTGGCCTGAAGGTTTAGGATAACGATTATTCGCCTCGAGCACATTTAGGTCGAGGTGATTGCGCATATAGCGCTGAGTCGCGTCTTGCTGCGGCTGGAAATCCCATGATTTGAACTTGCCTTTCCGGTTCGCCGCATCCACCAAATGCCGATTCGCTTGGCTTTGCATGACTTGCTGTTTGAACTCAACTAGATTCCAACGTGCTTTTAATTGCTGCTGGAAATTTTGCAGCACATCGGCATAAGCCGGATTATTGGCGAGATTATTCAGCTCTTGTGGGTCAGCCTCCAAATCAAATAATTGCAGCGGATCAGCTTCGCAATAATTAAATTTAAACGAGCCTTGGCGCAGCATGATCATGGGTGCGACCGAGCCTTCCGCGCAGTATTCGGCCTGTACGACCCGCTCTAGCTGCTCTTGTCCCTTGGCTAAACTCACTAAACTTGTGCCATCAATGGGCGATGCGACCTTGCTCGGATCAGCGCCCGCTAACTCCATTAAAGTCGGCAGAATATCTTGCGCCGCGACTGGCGTTTGCACACTGCGGGCTTGGAATTGAGCAGGCGCATGCAGCACCAGCGGAATACGCATCGCATATTCATAGAAACACATTTTGTACCACAAGCCGCGCTCACCGAGCATATCGCCGTGATCAGCACAGAATACAATCACCGTATGATCCGCAAAATCGCAGTCATCCAAGACTTGCAGCAGTTCGCCGATTTTGTCGTCCAAATAGCTAATATTCGCGCAATACGCACGGCGGGCGCGGTAAATTTGCTCGTCGGTGATGTTGTAGTGGGTATAATTCACCGCATCGTAAAGGCGCTGCGAATGTTTATCCTGCTCGGCATAAGGAATTGCAGGCACACTCGGCATGGGGATTTTGGTGTTTTCGTATAAATCCCAATATTTTTGCCGCGCCACATAAGGGTCATGCGGATGGGTGAAACTCACCGTCAAACAGAACGGACGTGGGTCAAGTCGACGCGCATATTGATGCAGTTTCAAACGTGCGAAGTAGGCGACTTCGTCATCAAATTCGAGCTGATTGCTAATTTCCGCTGTGCCTGCTTCAGTGACCGAATGCAGATTGTGATACCACCAGTCAATGCGCGTGAGCGGGTCGCGCCAATCGGGTGTCCAGCCAAAATCGGCGGGATAAATATCAGTCGTTAAGCGCTCTTCAAAGCCGTGTAACTGATCCGGCCCGACGAAATGCATCTTGCCGCTCAAAGCCGTTTGATAGCCATTTATGCGCAAATAGTGGGCAAACGTCGGTGTGCTCGCCGGAAATTCCGCCGCATTATCATAAATGCCCGAACGCGACGGTAATTGCCCTGTCATAAAACTGCCGCGTGCGGGCGTGCATAAAGGACTGGCGCAATACGCATTTTCAAACTTCACGCCTTGGGCGATTAAACGCTTGATGTGGGGCGCGTGCAGGTGCTGGAGCATAGTTTCGTCCAACATGCAGCCGCTCATTTGATCGACCATCAAAATCAGAAAATTGGGTTGTTTCATGGGTGCTCCCGGTGCTTGGGTAGTTTTGGTCTTAGCCTAACTGAGAGCGAGTTATTTTGCAGTAGGGAGTTTTGCTATGCTGTACGCATGAACGCTGCTGAACTTCGCAAAATCATCCACATTGACATGGACTGCTTCTACGCTGCCATTGAAGCACGCGACAATCCCGAATTGCGCGGCAAACCTTTAGCGGTGGGTGGCGCACCCGATGCGCGGGGCGTGGTGGCGACTTGTTCGTATGAGGCACGCAAATTCGGTGTGCACTCCGCCATGCCGATGAAAACCGCGCTGCGTTTATGTCCGCAACTGATTCGTGTGCCGCCGCGCATGTCGGTGTATCGTGAAGTGTCGCAGCAAATCCAAGCCATTTTTACCGATTACACCGATTTGATGGAGCCGCTGTCCTTGGATGAGGCGTATCTGGATGTGAGTCGTGCTCACCAGCATCAAGGCAGCGCCACACTGATCGCTAAAGAAATCCGCGCCCGTATTTGGCAGGAGCAGCAACTCAATGCCTCAGCAGGCATTGCACCGAATAAATTCCTCGCCAAAGTCGCGAGTGATTGGCACAAACCCAATGGTCAATATGTGATTCTACCGCAAGCGATTGCGGAATTTATGCTGACTTTGCCCGTGAAACGTATTCCGGGGGTGGGCACGGTGACGGCAGAGCGCATGGCTTCATTGGGCGTGCGAACTTGTGCGGATTTACAGTCATGGTCGGTGCAACGGTTGTGCGATGAATTTGGGCGTTTTGGTAGTCGCTTGTATGAACTGGCGCGTGGCATTGATCTGCGCTCGGTGAGTGTGGATAACAGCTATAAATCCATCAGTGTTGAGGATACTTTCGTCACTGACTTGCCCGATTTAGTGGCTTGCTATGCCGAGCTGCCTGCTTTATTTGTCGCCTTAGAACAGCGCCTCGCCAAAGCACAAGCCAACCAGCGCTTAGTCCCGAAAAGCTTGGTGGTGAAATTACGTTTTCATGATTTCGTGTTAACCACTGCTCAAACCACCAATTCTTTGGTCGAGGAACGCTTGTTTTTGCCGTTGATTAAACAGGCTTGGGAGCGGCGTGCTGTGCCTGTGAGGTTATTAGGGATTGGGGTGCATTTTGCTGAGCCTTGGGCGTTGGAGCAGTTGAGTTTGGAGTTGACTTAGATGTTGATTGATAAAACTAGTCCAGTGTCATCGCATGGGTTGAGTTTCCGCCAGTTTGGGGCTGAGAACAGGCGGCTGATCATTTATTTTCACGGCGCACCCGGTTCACCCCAAGAGTGTGAGGTGTTTGATCTGTATGGCAAACAGCAGGGTTTGACTTTGCTGTGTTTTGACCGCTTTACGCTTGATCCTGCGTTAGATGAACAAGCGTATTACCAAGCTTTAGCCGCCGCGATTTTACAAAAATCGGATAGCAAACCAGTGGACGTCATAGGCTTTTCCATTGGTGCATTTGTGGCCTTGCAAGTCTGTCGTTATTTGCCGCAGGAGGCGGTGCGTAAGCTGCATTTAGTATCCGCCGCTGCGCCTTTGGAGGCAGGCCATTTTATCGAGACAATGGTCGGTAAGCCCGTATTCCAGTTAGCAAAAAATTTTCCTACCTTATTCATCGGCTTGAGTTATTGGCAAAAACTGCTAGCTAAATTTTCGCCCCCTACCTTGTACCGTTTATTGTTTGCCAGTGCAGCAGGACAGGACAAAGTGTTGGCAGCTAACCCTGAGTTTCAAGCGCTAATGACTCAAGTGTTGCGCGAGTGTTTTGGGGGCAATGTGAAGGGTTATACGCGCGACATCAGGGCTTATGTACAAGCTTGGGCAACTATGTTGGGTGAGATTACCTGTGACACCTACATCTGGCATGGAGCTGAAGACAATTGGTCGCCTAAAGAAATGGCAGACTATTTGGCTAAGACGATTCCGGGCTGTGTGCGCTGTGAAATAATGGAGAATACCTTACATTATTCTACGCTCTATGCGGTGTTTTCTAGATTAGAGGTTTAGGTTGATACACCTAAAAAGGTTAGCTCATCGCGCTAAATTGATCTGGCGTGCTTGTTAAGCAAAGATGCTTTGAGCGCTCAAGCTTAAAGCGATTTAAAAATGACTAACAACCCGATAAGCCATCATCTCTTCGTCGATTTTGAAAATGTTCCCAATCTTAATCTGAGCTTATTAAAAGACCAGCCAGTCGATTTGTTAATTTTGTTGGGAGCCAAGCAGCACAGCCTACCTCTTTGCTTGGTGAAGCAGCTCATGGAGCTTAAAGATCAGACGCAACTTATCGAAGTGAATGTATCTGGAAAAAATGCTCTAGATTTTGTCCTCGCTTATTACGTCGGTCAGCTCGCCTGTCAAAACCCGAAGCATAGCTTTTACATCGTCTCTAAAGATAAGGGTTATGATGCGTTGGTCGGTCACTTGAAAAATAATAAAATTAAAGCTTATCGCTGTGATGACTTAATCCAGATATCATTATTTGAGCAGCAACAGCAGTCTAGCTCTAGCAAACCAAAGGATGGGCCTAGTAGCATTGATAAACTAACCGACCTACTAAAACAAAGTGCTCACAACAGACCTGCTAAGCGCCAATCGCTGATTACTTATACTGACGCCGTTTTTGCCAAAAAATTGGCAGCTAATGAAGTAGCTGGTTTAATCAACCAGATGCAACAGAAAAAGCTGATTAGCTTTGATGAAAATAACAGGGTTACCTATCATTTTTAGCTGGGGGTTCTTAGGAGGCTAATTTGCCGATAAGTTATCCCTAACATCCGCAATCGTAATAAACAATTTATTCTCCGCATCCCGAAAAGCCGTGAATCCATACTTTTCATAAAACGCTTTCGCGCCATCTTTAGCATCCACAATCACTACCGGAAAGGCGACTGTATCGCTGGCTTGTAGCAGTTTTTTTAAGGCATCGACTAGCAACCACTCACCAAAGCCTTGCCCTTTATAGCGCTGATCAACCGCCAAGCGTGCAATCAAGCCTCCCGAACTTGAAGATTGGTGCTTTTTTTGTAGAGCTGGTGGCAAAGCTTTTAAATCAATCGGTGTTAGTGTCAAGGTATAAAAGCCAACAATCTGGCTTGTGTCTTCAGCCGCTTCGAGCACAAAAGTACGTGTGTTATCTTTTTTGGCCTGTTGGCTCGCGATCACTTTCAGATAGTTATTGAGTGCTTCAATGCCGCAGTCGAAGCGATTTCTATCATGTTTAGCTTTATCTAAAATTACCGTTTCCATTATTTAGTTTTGGCTTGATAGCGTGCAGCAGCAGCTTTGAGTTTGCTGTTAGTGATGGCTGGTCTATCCAAAGCTTCAACTAAAAGCGTCGCATCATGTCGGCTTAATTTCAGTACTTGCTCGCGTTCAATGATCTGCTTAGCCTTTTCAATCGCAGCACTCAACACGAACGAATTGATGCTCGACATACCTGCTAAAGCAGCTGCCTTAGTCAATAAATCCTGAGTTTCCAGATCAACTCTCGCGGTGATACGGGGTGATAAAGTCGTCATTTTATATCTCCAGCGTGTCAAAGTGGCACATGAATAGAGTATGGTGCTAGAGAAAGTCAAAATCAAGTTAGTGTGGCAAAATGGCACATGAAGTTAAGTAAGTCCGCCCCCATTTTAGGCTTTAAAAATTCGCCAACTCCCGCTGATAAACCCCGCAATCCCCAATCTGCTGCCTTACCCAATCGGGATTATAATAAGTCTCCAAATAGCGCTCGCCGCTATCACAGAGCAAAGTCACTATTGAACCTTGTTCGCCACGCTGCTGCATTTCACGCGCTAGTTGCAGCACGCCATACAAATTCGTGCCGGTCGAAGGCCCCACTTTGCGCCCCAAGCGCTGCTCTAACCAATACATAGTCGCAATGCTGGCGGCATCAGGAATGCGGCGCATTTCATCAATCACGCCTGAAACAAAACTCGGCTCCACGCGCGGGCGACCGATCCCTTCAATTTTGCTGCCACAATCGTGCTTTAAGTCTTTATCACGGCAGTGGTAATAATCGAAAAATACTGAGTTTTCGGGGTCAACCACACATAAGCGCGTCGGGTATTTTTTGTAGCGAATAAAGCGCCCAATCGTCGATGACGTGCCGCCCGTGCCCGCACTCATCACAATCCACGCCGGAATCGGATGATCTTCCAGCTCCATTTGGCTGAAAATACTGTCGGCAATATTATTATTCCCGCGCCAATCGGTGGCACGCTCGGCGAAAGTAAATTGATCCATATAATGCCCATTTAGCTCTTTCGCGAGTCGATGCGATTCGGCATAAATTTGATCGCCGCGCTCTACCAAATGTGCTTTCCCGCCTAACATTTCAATCTGCTCAATCTTTTTGCGGGCGGTGGTTTTCGGCATCACCGCAATAAACGGTAAGCCTAATAAACGCGCAAAGTAGGCTTCAGACACGGCGGTGCTGCCGGAAGACGATTCAATAATCGTGGTGTCTTGTTTAATCCAGCCATTGCAGAGCGCAAATAAAAATAGCGAACGCGCTAAGCGATGTTTCAACGAACCAGTAGGATGGGTGCTTTCATCTTTGAGATAAATATCAATACCTTGCAGGCTGGCGAGGGGCAGTTTAATTAAATGCGTATCGGCGGAACGTTGAATATCAGCCTCGATTTTTCTAATGGCTTCGTGAGTCCAGTGGCGATTGCAAGTCATGGGGTGCGCCTAATATTTTATTGATTAAGCAAGCTATCTTAGCACTAAGTGAGTCGGCATTTGTGTGCTTGAACCGCGCCTTTTTTCTAGGGAAATAGGGACGCTAAAACTTCTCTGCTAAGATGCGCCCGCCTAGCCATAAATTAATAAACCGATGCGCCCTTTAAACCACTGTTCCGCCCTATTATTCGATGGCAGCAACGCCCAAGCGTTAAGCCGCTTATACACCAAGCCCTTAAAAGCCTGGGCCGTTCAAGGTGATGAGCCAGATGCTCGTGAGCGCTTGCACGCTGCTTTAACTGAAATCGAAACTTGGGTGAAAACGGGCGTGGGGCAGGTGGTGGTGTCCTTATCGTTTGAGTCGGCAGCAGCGTTTAGTGTGGCAGATGGATTGGTTTTATCCCAGAAAGCAACGCAAACACCTTGGCTACAAGCGCTAGCCTTTCCTGCACCACAATTACTGAATCGCGAGCAAGCAATAGCGTGGTTACTAAGCCAAGCGCAAGATGCGGTGACACAACTCACGCCTGCGACGCCAGCCGTACAGCAAGCCGAGTTTGTTGAGCATATTGCAATGATTCGCGAGCTGATTGCAGCGGGCGATACTTATCAGGTGAATTACACGTTTCCGTTACACAGTGAATTGCTGAGCTTTGCCCAAGGCGATGCGGCGTTGGCGGCGGTTTATTATCAATTGGTGCGGGATTTGAAGATCGCATATGGCGCTTTTTTATTACTGCCGAAGAATAGTTTGCTGTCTTGCTCTCCAGAATTATTTGTCGAAATGACAGCGAATGAAATGACCTGTCGCCCTATGAAAGGTACAGCGGCGGTGGCGAATAATGAAGCCGACACTCAGCGCCGCGCCACTGAATTAGCCAATGACGCCAAAAACCGCGCCGAAAATGTGATGATCGTCGATTTAATGCGCAATGATTTATCGCGCTTGCCTGAGGTGCATCATGTATCCGTGACGCGTTTATTTGAAGTCGAGCGCTATGGAGCAGTGCTACAAATGACTAGCACGGTAAAAGCGGAGTTAACAACTCAGCCGAGTTTATCCAGCCTATTCAATGCTTTATTTCCTTGTGGCTCAATCACAGGCGCACCCAAACGGCGCACGCTGCAAATTATTGACGAATTAGAACCGTGTGCACGCGGGGCTTATTGCGGCACGATTGGGTTCATTGAACCGATTGATCATCAGAAAATCCATCTCAGTTTGAGCGTGCCGATTCGCACCGTGCAAACCACGGCTGAGCCAACACTGGATCACTTAGGCATTCAACATTGGCCTTTGCAACTTTCGGTGGGTGCGGGGATTACTTATGATTCCGATGCTTCGGCAGAATGGGAGGAGTGTTTACTCAAAGCGCGTTTCTTCACCAGACACACCCAAGTATTTGAGCTGATTGAAACCATGCGTGTTGAGGGAAAAAAGATTGCTTTGTTCGATCAGCATGTGGCGCGTCTACAAAAAAGTGCGGCGGCATTTGGCTGGCCTGTACCAACGCCAGAACTAGTTCAAACCTGCATTGATGAAGTTATTAAAGAAAGTGAGCTTGAGCGAATTCGTTTGCGCCTCACGCTCAATGCGCAGGGGCAATTAGCTACAACAATCACCGCTTTAGAGCCAGTACGACAGCCTGTGAAAATTGCGTTTTATCCAATTAAAGTTGAGTCAAACAATCCCTTTTTGCAATACAAAACTAGCGCCCGCGCCCTTTATAACAAGGCTTTGGTTGAAGCTAAAGCAGCCGATTTATTTGATTATCTATTCTGCAATGAAAAGGGCGAATTAACTGAAGGTTCGCGTAGTAATGTCTTTATCCAGCTACATGATCAATGGTATACGCCACCACTGAGTTGCGGTTTATTAGCAGGGGTGCAGCGCTCGGTTTTATTAGAAAAACTCAATGCTCAGGAGCGGGTTTTATACCATGAAGACTTAGCGCAAGCTCAACAAATTATCGTCTGCAATGCTTTGTATGGAGCCTTGCAGGCTAGCTTGGAGTCTTGTTCATCTGTTTGAAATTACGCCGATATTGCATGGGACTGAGTTGATACGCCTCCCGAAAACAGCGCGACAAACTCCCCAGCGAATTAAATCCCGTGCGCAAGGCGATTTCCTGAATTGGCAAACGCGTATCCGTGACCAAGCGTCGCGCACTTTGCAGACGCAAGTGCAGGTAATATTGCGCGGGGGTGTGATTAAGTTGTTCGCGAAATAGGTATTCGAGCATGCGCAGCGACAGAGCTAAATGTTGCGCAATTTGCTTAATGCTGAGCGGGTCTTCGAGGTGTTCTTCCATAAGACGAATCGCTTTGGCAATGCGCGGCTCTTGGGTTTCCAATAAACCTAGCGACACTAGAGGCTGCGCATCATTACCCGTATGCACCGCGTCGTAGATGAAAATACTGGAAACTTCGAGTGCCAATTGTTGCCCATAGCGGCTGCGAATCAGGTGTAGCATAAAGTCGAAACTCGGCGAAGCGCCGCCTGAGGTAAAGGTGTTGCCATCAATCACAAAGCGGTCGGGCATGACCTGAATGCTCGGATGTTTGAGCGCGAAATCCTCCAAATCCTCCCAATGCGTGGTGGCTTTGCGCCCATCCAATAAGCCTAAACGCGCCAAAGCCCAACTCCCCGACTCAATCCCACCAATCCAGCGAAAGCGCGGAATGATCTTCTGCAATTGGCGCAAGGTGGTTTTATCGAAATGCTGCTCGTGATTAAAACCCGCGAGCAGGATTAAAACATCACCCTGCAATTGCTTAGTCAAAAGCGCATTAGGCTGAATAGCTAGGCCACATGTAAGAATAGCGGCTTGATTATTGGGCGTGACGATTTGCCACTCGAATAATTGGCGTTGCGCCATGCGATTTGCGCCGCGCATCACATCCAGCACCGATGCCAAGGACATCAACGACGAATCCGACGCTAAGACCAAAGTAATTTTCAGAGCAGCATTTGAGCGGGTGAAGAGATTCATTGCGTATTTTGCCAAAATTTTTGCGATTCAGGCTAATCATAGGCTAAAGCAGAGTGCCATGATGTGGCAATTGCCATTGAGGAGAGTTCGCTATGCTGAATCCGAGTCGGAATGTGTTTATTACTTGCGCTGTGACGGGCGCTGGTGACACTACGGGACGTTCGCCTAAAGTGCCTGTGACGCCGCGCCAAATCGCTGATAGCTGCATTGAAGCGGCGCAAGCAGGCGCGGCGGTGGTGCATATTCATGTGCGTAATCCGCAAACCGGCGGCCCCGCGCGTGATCCGGCTTTATATCGCGAAGTGGTGCAATACATTCGCGAATCGGGTGTGGATATGGTGCTCAATCTCACTGCGGGTATGGGTGGCGATCTGACTTTGGGCAGCGTGGAGAATCCTTTACCACCAGCGGAACTAGGCACAGATATGGCGGGTGCGACCGAACGCTTAGCGCATGTACGCGAACTCTTGCCCGAAATTTGCACGCTGGATTGCGGCACGATGAATTTCGGCGAAGGCGATTATGTAATGACCAATACCCCCGCCACCCTCAAAGAAATGGCGAGGCAAATCAAGGAACTGGGCGTGCGCCCTGAAATCGAAGCCTTCGATACCGGGCATGTTCTGCTTGCAAAATGGCTCAAAGATCAAGGCTTGATTGAAGACCCAGCAATGATTCAACTGTGCATGGGGATTCCTTGGGGAGCGCCGGATGATTTTTCCACCTTCATGGCAATGGTGAATGCCGTGCCGAAAGACTGGACGTTTTCGGCTTTCTCAATCGGGCGTAATCAATTGCCTTATGCGGCAATGGCAGTTCTCGCGGGCGGCAATATTCGCGTCGGTTTAGAAGATAATATTTGGCTAGATCGGGGCGTGCTGGCGAGCAATGGCGATTTAGTCAAACGTGCCGTCACCATTGCCGAAGCGATGGGCAGCAAGATTATGACGCCAAATGATGTGCGCCAAAAAATGCAACTCACCAAGCGCTGGGCTTAAGGAGCAAACCATGCAGCAGATTAAACAAGCAGCGGTGATTGGTGGTGGCGTGATTGGTGCGGGCTGGGTCGCCCGCCTGATAGAAAATGGCATTCCGGTTAAGATTTATGATCCCGATCCCACCGCCGCGCAAAAGATCGATGCGGTATTGAATAATAGCCGCCATGCTTATTCCAAATTGACAATGGCTCCACGCCGCACGGAAGCCAGTTTTGAGTTGGCGCCGGATATTGCGAGCGCGGTGAAAGATGCGGATTGGATCGTCGAAGCAGTACCGGAACGCCTTGATCTCAAGCAAACGATTTATCGCGAGATTGAAAAAGCTGCGCATCCATCAGCAGTGATTGCATCCTCCACTTCAGGGATTTTACCGACTGATTTACAAGCGGAATTGCAGCATCCCGAACGTTTATTGGTGGCACATCCCTTTAATCCCGTTTACCTCCTACCTTTGGTAGAGTTGGTCGGTGGCAAGCAAACTGCTGCTGAAACGGTGCAGCGTGCTCAAGCTTTTTATCGCAGCATTGGTATGCATCCACTGCATATTAAAAAGGAAATTGAAGCATTCATTGCCGATCGTTTGTTGGAAGCGGTGTGGCGCGAATCCTTGTGGCTGGTGAGTGATGGGATTGCCAGTACCGAAGATGTGGATGATGCGATTCGTTATGGTTTTGGCTTGCGCTGGGCGCAAATGGGTTTGTTTGAAACTTATCGGATTGCGGGCGGCGAAGCAGGTATGCGCCATTTTATGGAGCAATTCGGCCCGTGCTTAACTTGGCCTTGGACCAAACTCACCGACGTACCGGAGTTTAACGATGAATTGGTCGATTTGATTGCTGGTCAATCCGATGCGCAGTCGGGGCATTACAGCATTCGTGAGTTGGAGCGGATTCGCGACAATAATCTGATCGCGATTCTGCAAGCACTCAAAGCGCATGATTGGGGCGCAGGCAAGTCTTTAGCCGCTTATGAAAAAGCCCAATACGATGCAGCCGCAAGTCACACACAAAGCGCCAATACTGATCACAGCCAGCCAATAAAAACTGTCGAGCACACTGTCCCCACCGATTGGACAGACTACAACAATCACATGAATGAAAGCCGCTATTTGCAAGTGTCGAGCGATGCGACCGATGCATTCTTGCGCTTGATTGGGGTGGATGCGGCCTATGTCGAGGCGGGTGGTTCTTACTTCACGGTGGAAACACATATTCGTCATTTGGATGAAGTGCGTGCTTTGGAGCCGATTGTAGTCACTACCCAAGTCTTACAAGGCAGCGGTAAAAAGCTACATTTATTCAATCGTATCCAACACTCCGATGGGCGCTTGCTGGCCACGGCTGAACATATGTTGCTGCATGTGAATTTGCAGACACGTAGTTCCAGTTTGCCGAGTGAAGCCGTGGCACAAAAACTGGCTGCAATTACGCAAGCACAAGCCGCTTTACCCAAGCCCGACGGAGCCGGACGCGCCATTGGAGGCTAAGTATGGAGTTTGGTTTAAGCACTGAGCAGCAAATGATCATCGACACTGTGCGTAGTTTCGTGGAGCAGGAAATGTACCCGCACGAAGCCGAAATTGAGCGCACGGGCGAAGTGCCGCTAGAGTTGGGTTTGGAGATTCGCGATAAATGCCGTGACTTGGGTTTTTATGCAGCGAATATGCCGGAAGAAGTCGGTGGCGGCGGTTTAAATCATGTTGATTTTACGCTCTTGGAACGTGAGCTAGGTCGACCTTCAATGGCCTTGTCGGTGTTTTTCGGGCGGCCTTCCGGCATTTTAATGGCTTGCGAAGGTGAACAGCGCGAACGCTATTTATTGCCTGCGGTGCGCGGTGAGCGGTTTGATGCACTGGCGATGACCGAGCCGGATGCAGGTTCGGATCTGCGCGGCATGAAGTGCTATGCCAAACAAGATGGCGGCGACTGGGTGATTAATGGCTCGAAACATTTCATTAGCCATGCCGATATTGCCGATTTTGTGATCGTATTTGTCGCCACTGGTGAAGAACAAACCACGCATGGCAAGAAAAAGCTCATTACCTGTTTTCTAGTGGATCGCGGTACTGCCGGATTCGAGATTCGCAAAGGTTATCAATCGGTCAGCCATCGCGGTTATCACAATTGCATTTTGAATTTCGACAACTGCCGCATTCCTGCCGCGCAAGTGTTGGGCGAAGTGCATCAAGGTTTCGAGCTGGCGAATCAATGGCTCTATGGCACACGCTTAACCGTGGCAGCGTTTTGTGTGGGACGTGCACGACGTGCCTTTGAATTAGCACTGCCTTATGCTGCGGAGCGCAAGCAATTTGGGCAGGCGATTGGGCGCTTTCAGGGTGTGTCGTTTAAGCTGGCCGATATGATTACCGAGATTGATGCGGCGGAGTATTTGACGCTGGCGGCGGCTTGGAAAATGGATCAAGGTTTGGAGGCAGACCGTGAAATTGCTAGCGCTAAACTCTATGCCACCGAAATGCTGGCACGAGTCACCGATCAAGCACTCCAGATTTTTGGCGGTATGGGTCTAATGAGTGATTTGCCGCTGGAGCGCTTTTGGCGCGATGCGCGGGTGGAGCGGATTTGGGATGGCACGTCGGAGATTCAGCGCCATATTATCTCGCGCCATTTGCTGCGCCCGTTGGGGTCTTAAATGCAGCGCCCGTTTGACTTAAAGCGCCTGTTGCAACCGCGCTCGATAGCGGTGGTGGGTGGCAATTCTGCTTTAAATGTCTTGCTGCAATGTCAGCGCATTGGCTATGCAGGTGAGTTGTGGCCTGTGCATCCGACCCGCGACGAAATGGCAGGTTTAAAGGTTTATCGTAGCATTGCTGAATTACCTGCTGCTCCCGATGCTTGCTTCGTTGGGGTAAATCGCCAACTCACCCCCCATATCGTCGCTGACTTAGCCGTCAAAGGTGCGGGTGGTGCGGTGTGCTATGCCTCCGGTTTTCGTGAGGCGGATGCAGAAGGCGAGCGCTTAGAGCTTGAGCTACAAGCCGCCGCGACGATTCCGGTGCTTGGCCCGAATTGCTATGGCTTGATTAACTATGCCGATGGCGTCTTACTCTGGCCTGATCAGCATGGTGGCAAGCGTTTGACGCCGCAGCAAACGGGTGTAGCGATTCTCGCGCAGTCCTCCAATCTTGCGATTAATCTCACCATGCAGCAGCGTGGCTTGCCCATCGCGTATGTACTCACGGCAGGCAATCAGATGCAAGTCGGCTTATCTGATTTGGCCTTGGCGGTCTTGGACGATCCGCGTGTCACGGCGTTAGGCTTGCATATTGAAGGCTTCGATTCGATTCAAGGCTTTGAAGCTTTAGCTGAAAAAGCACGTTTGCTACACAAACCCGTGGTGGTGCTCAAAGTCGGTAAATCGAGCCAAGCCCAACAAGCCGCTCTCACGCATACGGCTTCTTTAGCAGGCTCGCAGGCTGCCTCCTCAGCTTTCTTAAAGCGTTTAGGTTTTGGGCAAGTGGATTCCATTGCTGCCTTTTTAGAAACACTCAAACTCTTGCATGTGCATGGTAGTTTGGATGCGTATAGCTTGTCTTCTTTAAGTTGTTCGGGTGGTGAGGCGAGCTTAATAGCTGATGCTGCCTTAAATCGCAAAGTCTATTTCCCAGCTTTAACGCCAGAACAAAAAGCCCCGATTGAAATGGTACTCGGCTCCAAAGTCACGGTGAATAATCCATTGGATTATCAGACTTATGTCTGGGGCGATGAGGCCAAAATGACCCAAGCGTTCACCAATCTGCTGAAAATCGGTTTCGGCTTGAGCTTGTTGGTTTTGGATTTCCCGCATCCTGAACGTTGTGAGCATGACGATTGGCTAGTCGCTTTGCGGGCTTTAGAAACAGCAGTGCAAACTACTCAGCAAAAGGCTGTGTTAGTCGCGAGCCTGCCGGAAAATCTGCCGGAGGTTTATGTTGAGCGTCTGGCTTTTCAAGGTATTGCAGCTTTAAGCGGTTTTGAAGAAACCATGATTGCGGCGGAAATTGCAGCGGATATTGGGATGTATTGGCAAAAGTCTAAGCAAGCCCCTGTATTGGTGGTGCAAGCTAGTCAAGCGCCACAATCAATCTTGGATGAAGCGCAAGCAAAAGCACTATTAGCCACAGCAGGTGTGCCGATTCCGCGTGGGCAAGTGGTTAAAAATTTAGAGGAAGCGCTGCAAACGGCGGATGATTTCACCTATCCCGTGGTGCTCAAATCACTTGGCATTGCCCACAAAACTGAGCAAGCGGCGGTGCGCTTGAATCTGCGTAATGCGGCTGAATTAAGTGAAGCCTTTGCGAATTTGGGGAATGTCGGAGAAGGTTTGTATTTAGAGCAAATGGTGCAGGGCGGTGTTGCCGAATTATTAGTCGGTTTTCATCGGGATGAGCGCGTTGGTTTGGTGATGACTCTGGGCCTGGGTGGGATTTGGGTGGAATTGCTGCGCGATAGTCAAACGCTATTATTGCCGAGTAGCGAGGCTGAGATTCAACAAGCGCTTTTACAATTAAAAGGTGCGGCTTTATTGCAAGGTTATCGTGGTAAACCTGCTACGGATTTGCCGTCTGCAATGATGGCGATTTTACGCCTCCAAGCATTTGTAATGGAAAACGCAGACCGCATTCAAGAATTGGATATTAACCCGCTGATTGTGTGTGCTGCTGGGCAAGGCGCGTATGCGGCGGATGCTTTATTAAGTATATGTGTCAACGAGGAGCGTGTGCATGGCTGAATCAGTAATCAAAACACGGCGCGAAGGTGCGATTCTGGAGGTGACTTTAGATCGCCCCAAAGCTAATGCGATTGATCTTGCCACCAGTCGCTTAATGGGGCAGACCTTCAAAGCCTTCCGCGATGATCCCGAATTGCGGGTGGCGATTGTGCGCACGGCAGGCGATAAATTTTTCTCGGCGGGTTGGGATTTAAAAGCCGCAGCGAATGGCGATGCGGTGGATGGCGATTACGGCGTGGGGGGCTTTGCGGGCTTGCAAGAGCTGCGCGATTTGAATAAGCCCGTGATTGCTGCTGTGAATGGTATGGCGGTGGGTGGTGGTTTTGAGTTGGCGCTTGCAGCGGATTTAATTTATGCCAGTGCGCATAGCAGCTTTGCCTTGCCGGAAATTCGTGCGGGCACGTTGGCGGATGCGGCAACCGTGAAGCTCCCGAAACGCATTCCTTATCATGTGGCGATGGATTTATTGTTCACGGGCCGCTGGATGGAGGTGCAAGAGGCGCAGCGTTGGGGCTTGGTGAATGAGATTTTGGCAGATGAAGCGGCTTTAATGGCTCGTGTTTGGGAAGTGGCGCGTTTATTGGCTGCGGGTCCACCGTTGGTATTTGCGGCGATTAAAGAAGTAGCGCGTGAAGCAGAAGCAATGAGCTTTCAGAATGCGATGAACTATATTACCAAGCGCAAATTTGCCACCGTCGATGCTTTGTATGATAGTGAGGATAATTTGGAGGGCTTTAAGGCGTTTGCGGAGAAGCGTGAGCCGGTTTGGCGGGGGAGGTAGGGCGTGCTTAACTAGCTTTGAATACCTGATTCAGACTAATTGAATAGACCCGCTTGCTTGATTGCACTACCATAATTGCCCATTCAATGAGGAAAGGTTGGTTTATGTTCGAGCATATCCGTGAAGATGTACTATGCATCTTTGACCGCGACCCCGCAGCACGCAATGTGTTTGAGATCGTCACGACCTATCCGGGGGTACATGCGATTGCTTGGCATCGCTTCAATCATTGGTTGTGGCAGCATAATTTTAAGTGGTTAGCTCGATTCTTATCCAATGTGCCGCGCTGGTATACCGGCATTGAAATCCACCCTGGTGCGACGATTGGTCGGCGCTTTTTCATTGATCATGGTATGGGTATCGTGATTGGTGAAACGGCGGAAATTGGCGATGATTGCTCGTTATATCATGGGGTTACTTTAGGGGGCACGAGTTGGAAACCGGGTAAACGTCATCCGACTTTAATGAATAATGTGGTGGTGGGTGCAGGCGCGAAAGTGCTTGGCCCGATTACTTTGCATAATGGCGCGCGCGTTGGCTCAAATGCCGTTGTGGTTAAAGATGTGCCGGAAAATGTAACCGTGGTGGGTATTCCGGGCAGAGAAGTTATCCAACGTAGCTCGGATGAAAAACGCCGCGAAGCTTTAGCTGAGAAATTAGGTTTTGATGCTTATGGGGCGACTCAAGATATGCCAGATCCGGTCGCAAATGCAGTGAATCGGATGCTGGATCATATTCATTTAATGGAAGAGCGTACCGACTGCTTGTGTGCTGAGGTGCGGCGTTTGGGTGGGCAACTAGATATTAAGCCCATGCCGAAATTAGAGGCGGACTGTTTTAGTAAAGATGATTCTTATTCCATCTAAACAGTGATTTAGTGTTAACGCTAGTTTTGCTAAAAACCACCCCGATACTTGACTATTTTTGTCGGGTATTGTTAGCATATGGCTATCTTAATGGAGTTGATGCAATGAAACTGACAACCAAAGGGCGTTATGCGGTCACTGCGATGCTGGATTTGGCTCTGCATAATGGGGGCGAACCTGTTTCGCTAGCAGAAATTTCTGAGCGCCAAGATATTTCGCTCTCTTATTTGGAGCAATTGTTCTCAAAATTGCGCCGAGCGGGCTTGGTGGTTAGTATGCGCGGCCCCGGTGGTGGTTATCAGTTGAATGGGGATCCGGCGAAAATCGCTATCTCTGACATTATTGCCGCAGTTGATGAGAGTGTGGATGCGACTCGTTGTGGGGGCTTAGGTGATTGCCAAGGCAATAAGCGCTGCTTGACCCATGATTTATGGTCGGATTTGAGCAACCAGATTCGCATGTTTTTATCAGAAATTACCCTAGCTGATATGACTTCGCGGGCGGAAGTGAAAGAAGCTTCACAGCGTCAAAAGCAGAAAATTGAATTTTTATCTTCACTATCTCATTAATTCCGTTCGTTTTTTAAGGTTTGAGTGTTATTAGTTATGAGCCGAGTGCCAGCGCTTATTTATCTTGATTATTCTGCAACAACGCCAGTCGATCCGCGCGTTGCTGAAAAAATGATGCAATACCTAACGATGGATGGAGTGTTTGGCAATCCTGCTTCGCGTAGCCATCCTTTTGGCTGGGCTGCTGAGGAAGCGATTGAGGATGCACGTGCTCAAGTAGCTGCTTTGATTAATGCCGATGCCAAAGAGATTGTGTGGACGAGTGGTGCTACTGAGTCGGATAACTTAGCGATTAAAGGGGCTGCGCATTTTAATGAGCGCCGTGGCAAGCACATTATTACGGTCAAAACCGAACATAAAGCGGTGCTAGACACCTGCCGCCAATTAGAGCGCGAAGGTTTTGAGGTCACTTATCTTGATCCAGAGCCGAATGGTTTATTGGATTTAGAAAAATTCCAAGCCGCGATTCGTCCTGATACCACCGTTGTGTCGGTGATGCATGTCAACAATGAGATTGGCGTAATTCAGGATCTGAAAGCCATCGGCGAAATTTGCCGTGCGCATAAAGTTGTATTCCATGTGGATGCGGCTCAAAGCGCAGGCAAAGTCGAAATTGATATGGAAACGATGCCAGTGGATCTGATGAGTTTCTCTGCGCATAAAGTCTATGGCCCCAAAGGGATTGGTGCTTTGTATGTGCGGCGTAAACCACGGGTGCGGATTGAGGCGCAAATGCATGGTGGTGGCCATGAGCGTGGCATGCGTTCGGGCACTTTACCCACCCATCAAATCGTGGGTATGGGTGAAGCATTCCGCATCGCTAAATTAGAAATGGCCTCTGAAAATGAGCGCTTACGGATGTTGCGTGATCGTTTGTGGAGCGGTTTACAGGATATTGATGAAGTTTATCTAAATGGTGATTTAGAGCAGCGTATCGCCGGAAATTTAAACGTAAGCTTTAACTTTGTGGAAGGTGAAAGCTTAATGATGTCGCTGAAAAATTTGGCTTTATCGTCCGGCTCAGCCTGTACCAGTGCAAGTTTAGAGCCGAGTTATGTCTTGCGTGCACTAGGGCGAAGTGATGAATTGTCGCATAGCTCCTTACGTATGACCTTTGGCCGCTTCTCAACCGTAGACGATGTTGACCAAACCTTAGTAAGTTTGCATCAAGCAGTGAATCATTTACGAGAATTATCACCCTTGTGGGAAATGCACCAAGAAGGCATTGATTTAAGTACCGTGAAATGGGCAGCCCATTAATTTTAGAGGTGAAATATGGCATACAGCGAAAAAGTTATTGATCATTACGAAAATCCGCGCAATGTAGGCAGCTTCAATAAGGCTGACTTGCAAATCGGCACAGGGATGGTGGGTGCGCCCGCGTGTGGCGATGTGATGAAGCTGCAAATTAAAGTGAATGCTGATGGCATTATTGAAGATGCTAAGTTCAAAACTTACGGTTGCGGATCAGCGATTGCTTCTTCTAGCCTGTTGACTGAGTGGGTTAAAGGTAAAACTTTAGATCAAGCCAAACAGATCAAAAATACTGATATTGCAACTGAATTAGAGCTGCCACCGGTGAAAGTGCATTGCTCGGTATTGGCTGAAGATGCGATTCGCGCCGCGATTGAAGACTATCAGACTAAGCAACAAGGCTAAACGATGGCGATTACTCTGACTGAAGCAGCTGCTGAACGGGTTGAAAACTTTTTAGCTAAACGTGGCAAAGGCATCGGCTTGCGTTTGGGGGTGAAAACCACCGGCTGCTCGGGTATGGCTTACACGATGGAGTTCGCGGATGTGCTGGAAGACACTGATACGGTGTTTGTAGCAGGCAAGGTCAAGCTGATTATTGATCCGAAAAGCTTGGTCTATTTAGATGGGACTGAGTTGGATTATACCCGTGAAGGTTTAAACGAAGGTTTTAAGTTTACCAATCCGAATGAGAAAGCACGCTGCGGCTGTGGCGAGAGCTTTACTGTCTAATTAAAGCGGGGCGCTATGTTGCAGGATTTGCCGCGTGACTGGTTTGCCCTGTTTGGTCTGCCAGTTCAATTTGAAATCGATCAAGCGACCTTAACCCAACGCTTTCGTGAGTTGCAAGCCCGCTATCACCCTGATCGTTATGCCCACGGCACCGAGCAAGAAAGACGGCTCGCGTTGCAAATCACTTCACTATTAAATGAAGCCAATAATACCTTGCGCCAGCCACGCTTGCGGGCGCGCTATTTGCTAGAGCAAGTAGGCCTTAGTTTCAATGATGATCGTGATACCACCAATGACACTGTGTTTTTAATGCAGCAAATTGAATGGCGCGAAGCCATCGAAGAAGCTGAAGAAGCCCCTGAGCCTTTGGCTGCTTTAGAGCAATTGACCAAAAACTTAAACGCTGAGTTGCAGATTTTAGAAGCTGAATTTGCGAGTGCTTGGCAACAACAAGCTTATGAAACTGCCAAAGCCGCTTGGCTAAAAATGCGTTTTTATGAGCGCTTGCTGGAAGATGCAAAGGCTCGCTTAGAACGCTTAGAGGATGAATTATAATGGCTTTGCTGCAAATTGCCGAACCCGGAATGGCGACTCTACCACATGAGCATCGTTTAGCGGTGGGGATTGATTTAGGTACGACTAATTCTTTAGTGGCAACTGTGCGTAGCGGTGTGGCAGTGACCTTAGCTGATTCTGCAGGCCAACATTTATTACCTTCGATTGTGCATTATCAAGCGAATTCTAGCCCTGAAGTGGGTTGGAGTGCGAAACAGCAAGCTTTACAAGATCCACTCAATACTATTGCTTCGATTAAGCGCTTGATGGGTCGATCTGCTAGCGATGTACAAACCTTAAGCGGACAATTGCCTTATCAAATCATTGATACTGAAGCGAGTGTGCCACGGATTCAAACCAGCGCAGGGGCCGTCACTGCCGTTGAGGTGTCGGCTGAAATTTTGCGAGCGCTCAAAGAGCGCGCTGAAGCCAGTTTAGGTGGAGACTTATCCGGTGTAGTGATCACTGTGCCTGCTTATTTCGACGATGCGCAACGCCAAGCCACCCGTGATGCCGCCAAATTAGCCGGTTTGCATGTCTATCGCTTATTGAATGAACCGACTGCTGCGGCAGTGGCTTATGGTTTAGATCGCCAAGATCTTGCAAACAACGATGGTAAAGTGATTGCTGTTTATGATCTAGGTGGCGGTACTTTTGACATTTCCATCCTACGCTTGCATCAAGGTGTATTCGAGGTACTTGCAACGGGGGGCGATTCAGCTTTAGGTGGCGATGATTTCGATCATGTGCTTGCTGAATGGCTTTTACAGCAAGCAGGGGAGACCTCAACTCAAGATGCACAGGTTCTACGCCAAGCTTTATTCATAGCACGCGAAGCCAAAGAATCTTTAAGTAATACAGAAACTATTGCTGTGCAATTGGGCGCTTGGCAAGGCGCAATCAGTCGCGCTCAGCTCAACGAATTAATTGCTCCACTCGTGAAAAAGACTTTGGTTGCTTGTCGACGTGCTTTGCGCGATGCAGGTTTAGACAAGGCAAAAATTCAAGAAGTAGTCATGGTCGGTGGTTCTACACGAGTTTTAGCAGTGCGCGAACAAGTAGGCGCTTTTTTTGAGCGCGAGCCGCTCGTGGATATTGATCCTGATCGAGTCGTGGCTTTGGGTGCGGCGATTCAAGCGGATATTTTGGCGGGGAATAAGCCCGATGCTGACATGCTGCTGTTGGATGTGATTCCGCTGTCCTTAGGTTTAGAAACGATGGGTGGCTTGGTCGAAAAGGTGATTCAACGTAATACCACGATTCCGGTTGCACGTGCTCAAGAGTTTACGACCTTTAAAGATGGCCAAACCGCGATGTCGATTCATGTGCTCCAAGGTGAGCGCGAAACGGTGGATGCTTGTCGCTCATTGGCTCGTTTTTCGTTGCGTGGGATTCCGCCAATGGTCGCGGGAGCAGCGAGAATTCGAGTGACTTTTCAAGTGGATGCGGACGGTTTGTTAAGTGTGAGTGCGCGTGAAGAATCTACTGGAGTGACGGCGGCAGTTGAGGTTAAACCCTCTTATGGTTTAAGCGACAGTGAAATTGAAATCATGCTGCGTGACTCGATGCAACATGCGCACGTCGATATGGAAGCGCGGCGCTTACGCGAGCAACAAGTGGAAGCAGATCGTGTATTAGAGGCTTTAGATTCAGCCTTAAAAGCCGATGGTGAACAGTTATTAACTGAAACCGAGCGCAATGTTTTACTGCTTAAGCATGCGGAGTTAGCCACTGCACGTGCAGGTGAGGATGTGCGCGCCATTGAGCAAGCGATTAAAGCATTGGAGCAAGTCGCTGAAGCCTATGTAGAGCGCCGGATGAATGCTTCAGTACGCGCTGCGATGGCAGGCCATAAGGTAGACGAGTTTTCATCAGATACAGGATTCAATCGCCCATGCCAAAACTAATTTTCCTCCCACATGAAGATTTATGCCCTGAAGGTGCTTTGTTTGAAGTCGCTTCCGGTATCAGTATTTGTGATGCTGCTTTGAGCAATGGGATTGAGCTGGAGCATGCTTGTGAAAAGTCCTGCGCTTGTACCACCTGCCATATTTATATCCGTGAAGGTTTTGATTCTTTAGCAGCAGCAACGGATCAGGAAGAGGATTATTTGGATAAAGCTTGGGGCGTTGATCCTGATTCGCGCTTGAGTTGTCAGGCTTTGGTGGCTGATGAGGATTTAGTGATTGAGATTCCTAAATATACGATCAATATGGTTTCGGAAGGTTCGCATTAAAGGAGTTTGAGATGGATGCTTTGAAATGGACGGATACTTTAGATATTGCGCTTGAGCTGCTAGAGGCACATTCTGAGATAGATCCGCGCTATATCCGCTTTACCGATTTGCATACTTGGGTGTTGGGCTTAAGCAATTTTGTTGATGATCCCAACCGCTCGAATGAAAAGATTTTAGAAGCTATCCAAATGGCTTGGATCGAAGAGGCTGATTTAGACTAGCCTCTTCTTGGTATGAATCTAGCCGCCAAACTCGCGGCGTACATTGCGCTCAATCGAAGCAGTTTCACGAAGCTTGATCAATTGATTGGTAAGGTTGCGTGCATACTCTTTAAAATCCTGCATTTCCGCAGGGCTAAGTACGCCTTTCTCAGGTAAAGCTACCACCATCGGATCTTGTGGCTCACCATTCACTTTAAATTCGTAGTGCACATGATTGCCAGTTGAAGTACCAGTCGAGCCGACATAGCCAATCACATCGCCACGTTTGACTGAATCGCCGTTGGCTAAACCTTTCTGATAGTCAGACATATGCCCGTAAAGTGTGCTGATACCTTCGCCATGACTTAATTCAATTACTTTGCCATAGCCACCTTTGCGCCCAACATACTGAACAGTACCATCACCGGTTGCATAAATGGGTGTGCCATAAGGTGCAGCGAAGTCTGTACCGGAATGCATGCGCCGAAAACGAAGTACCGGATGCAGTCGTGAGCCAAAACCTGAAGATAAGCGCCCAGCGCCTTGCAGCGGTAAGCGATTGAAGGCCACTTGCTTCAATTCGGTTTCTTCGTCAGGACGTAAATAGCGAGTTTTACCGGATTCTAGCTGAAAGCGAATTCGCTGATAGGCTTCGCCTTTGTGGTTAAATTCAGCGGCCAAGACATTCTGCGAGAAGATGCGCTCGCTCTGATAATAAAAATCCTCAAAAATCACGCTAACTTGATCACCTATTGCAATCTGGCGGAAGTCGATGTCTTCTTTGAATACCTTGCTAAGTTGGCGGGTGATAGAAATCGGTAGGCCTGCTTTATTCGCTTCATAGTGGAAGGGGTTACGTACTGTGAAAGCTACACGATTATGTTGCTCTTCAAAGACTTCATTATCCCAACGCCCTACATATTTACCATCCTGGAGCGAGATAATGTAGGCAGTACGTTTACCTGTTGCATAGATAATTTGTTTGACAGCTTCATCACTAACTTGGACGAAAACTTTGTTGCCTGCTTGTAGATTGGTTAGGGTTTTTGCGTTTTCAGGATCGGTAGTGAGTGCGGCTAAGTCCGTTGATACATTGAGTTCAGCGAGCACTTCTTCAATATTTGTACCTGCAACCACTGGATAGAAAGTCCATTCGCCGTGGCTAGCAGAGGGTAGGGCGTCCATTTCGTAGCCCGCATAGGTTTCTGTCACTGAGGGAAGATTCAGCTGTTCAGTATTTTGCGCATCGCGTAATAGGGCTGCCTGAGCTTCATCGGCTAATTCGTTATCATTGGTCGGGTCTAGCAACATGACGGTTGAGTAGGCTGGGATATTGCCCAGAGCCGCCAAGACTGCGACAACAACTAAGGAACGTGATAGCAAGTAGCGCAGAGGCTTTTTAGCCTTAAAAGGTTTGGTACGTCGATCTGTTGAATGATGGGGCGAGCTAGATTGGCTAGTTTTGGCTTGGCTTTTGGGGGCTTTTGCTTGATTTAAAGCCGTTTGTTGCCTTTGGTTGACTTGAGCTCGGACTTCTGATGAGCTGGTGATTGCATTAACTTCGTCCAGTTTAGTCGTTTCTTTCCGACCGATAGCGATTTCTATCCCGCCAACCGGAAGGTTGTAACGCTCCATTGCCTGACTCCACTTGTTATTATTTTTATTGTTTGTAGGAGACGAAGGTCTTTTGCTGGTATTTAACAAAATAACAACTCCGTTGTATAAACCTTTGTAGCCACTCAGTTTAAATAGGCTTTAAAAACCTATACTTGGCGCAAGGCTAACCAAGAGACATTAACTAATGTCTGAACTTTAAGAAAGGCTTCCAACCGAAAAATTAAACAAATTGACTCACATATTATTGAGAGTCCGTAACCACGGAGCATTAGCTAAGTAGATGATTCGTGGTAAGCTACTTCGCGCTTTTTAGGGTAAATCCGTTTTGTTGTCAATCATTGGAACCAAGTTGATGATGCAGTCCTCCGATATTCTGAATGAGTTAGAACGCGGCACAGAAGAAATTTTAGTCAAATCTGAGCTGGTTGAAAAACTAAAGCAAGGCCGTCCTCTCCGTATTAAAGTCGGATTTGACCCTACAGCCCCTGATTTGCATGTGGGGCATACCGTCATCATTAATAAGATGCGCCAATTCCAAGAGCTTGGGCATCAAGTTATCTTCCTAATTGGCGACTTTACCGGACGAATTGGTGATCCCACCGGAAAATCAGCCACAAGACCGCCTTTAACAGAGGATCAGGTTAACCAGAATGCTACTACTTATAAGGAACAAGTATTCAAAATTCTTGATCCTGACAAGACTGAAGTGGCCTTCAATTCCACTTGGATGGGTAAGATGAGTTCGGCTGAAATGATTCAGCTAGCTGCCAAGCAAACAGTCGCACGTATGTTAGAGCGTGATGATTTCAACAAACGTTATAAGTCGAATCAACCGATTGCGATTCATGAGTTCTTATATCCCTTAGTGCAGGGTTATGATTCAGTCGCTTTGCGCGCCGATGTAGAAATGGGCGGTACGGATCAGAAGTTTAATCTGTTGGTTGGGCGTGAGCTGCAACGGATGTATGGGCAAGAGCAGCAGGTAGTCATTACTTTACCTCTATTAGAAGGGTTGGATGGCGTCAATAAGATGTCTAAGTCCTTAGGCAACTATATCGGTATCACCGATGCGCCCAACGATATGTTCGGCAAAATCATGTCGGTTTCGGATGAGTTGATGTGGCGTTACTTTGATTTACTGAGCTTCCGCCCCTTAACTGAAATTAAAAAATTGCGCCAAGATGTGGCTGATGGTTTCAATCCGCGTGATGTAAAGTTCTTATTAGCAGAAGAGTTAATTACTCGTTTCCATACTAAGGCTGCGGCCGTAGCTGCTCAGGAAGACTTTATTACGCGCTTCCAAAAAGGGGCTTTGCCCGATGAGTTGCCTGAATTAAGCCTAGAAACCGAAACTGCAGAGCTGCCCATTGCGAATCTTTTAAAGAATGCGGGCTTAGTTGAGAGTACTTCAGAAGCTTTTCGCATGATTCAGCAAGGCGGCGTAAAAATCGATGGTGTGAAGGTTGATGACCGTAATCTATTGATCTCAAAAGGAACTGTTGCTGTTATCCAAGTCGGCAAAAGAAAGTTCGCCAAAGTCACTTTGAAATAATTTTGAAAAATTTCAGAAAGGCAGTTGACGGGGTGGATGGGGTCTGTATAATGCGCAACTTCTTGAGGACGACACGACAGCGAAACGACTTAGAAAACAATAAGTTAGTGAGCTAAAGTGGAGAAATTAGGTAGTTAGACAGTTCAGTGGATGTTAAGACTTCG